>CAVYKK010000014.1:0-181996 GCA_963769045.1 uncultured Methanocellaceae archaeon | reverse complement strand
ATTTTATCTGACAATTGTTATCAAAGACGGTGGTTTTCATGGAGCTCAGAGCGCAGCGGCTGATCGTACTCATGGTCTCGATGTTCATCTTCACACTGGGGTTCGGCATCATCGCGCCGATCATGAGCTATGTCATCAAGGACATGGGCGCGACGGCGCTCGACCTGGGCTTACTGCTTGCCACTTCCTCGGCTATGCAGTTCGTGTTCGCGCCCGTCTGGGGACGACTCTCGGACCGGTTCGGCCGGAAGCCCGTGCTGCTCGCCGGGCTCTGCGGCTTCGGCATATCCTTTGTCCTAGTCGGCCTTTCGACTGAGCTGTGGATGCTGTACGTGTCGCAGGTCGTCGGCGGCGTGCTCTCGGCGGGCATCTGGCCGGCGGCGCTGGCATATGTGGCTGACATCGCCCCGCAGAAAGAGCGCGGCCACCTCATCGGCATCCTGGGTGCCGCCTCCGGCATGGGCATGATCGTCGGGCCGGTCGTGTCCTGTATCCTGGCCACCTTGAGCCTCCATTGCCGTTCTTCGCGGCCGCTGCCCTCGCTTTCGTCACCATGGCGTTCGTGGTCATGCTGCTGCCCGAGTCCCGGATGGCCGGGTCCAGTCTGGAAAAGCGCGAGAAGATGCCGCTGTTCGCCACCATCAAAACGCCTTTCGGCGGGCTGCTGCTCCTCATGTTGTTCATCAGCTTCGCCATCGCCTGCATCGACGGCACCATGGCGTTCTTTATCATGGACCGGTTCAGCCTGTCCGACGTGCCATCCTCCATGCCGCTGCTTGGCGGGAATGTCCTGATCACCGGCCCCCAGGTGGTCGGTGTGATCTTCATATTCGCCGGCCTGACCGGCATCGTCTGCCAGGCATTGCTCGCCGGCAGGGCGATCAGGCGGTTCGGCGAGGAAAAGGTCGTGATCGCCGGCCTGCTCCTGCTGGCCGCAGGATTGCTGCTGCTCCAGCTCACTACCGGGCTGGCGTCGCTGACATTCTACATCTGTCTCATGATCTTGGGCGGCTGCCTGATCAACACGGGCATAAACACGTGGTCTCCAACAGGACCGACGACGATCACAGGGCGAAGCCATGGGAATGCTGGGTGCATTCAACAGCCTGGGCCGGGTCCTCGGCCCCGCCGCAGCGGGTTCGCCTACGTGATCAGCATGAGCCTGCCGTACGTCAGCTCGGCGCTGATCTCGTGCCTGACGGCCGTCGCAATTTCACTGAAGTCGAAAGTGAAATCCCGGGTAAGGTGATTTGATGCAAATATTATGTTAAGCAAGAAAATTCTCGTCCAGGTTGCGGCTACTTTATTCCTAATCGTAGGCATGGGGATTGCTCTGTACCTGGGGCATTCCTGTGATCGGGACTGAGGACCTGCCCGACATTCGCCGGGCTGTTTAACGTCCCGGCATGCACGAGCAGCCTTCCCGGTGTCATAATGGCCAACGCAAGTATAGTCGTCTCATCTAAATCACATGCTTATCACTGATGAGTCTCGCATGATCCGCATGGCAGGAGGTCCTGTCATCGACAGAGATTGTCGAATGGGGCACTGACCGAGATGTTTACCGGGCCGGGGACCGGCCAGCCGCTTTTCATAGAGATCAGGAACACGAGCAGCCATGCCCATCCCAAAGATGCTGGTGGTGAAGCTGACCGTTACCAGAAAAACGCCCATAGGGGCTATATACACTGATAAAAGATCAGGCGCATAAAGACCTTCAGAGTTGGTGCCGGGGTTCAACATATTCGCCCGGGAATAGCCGGCGGTTCGAGGTGTTCGCCGTTTAATCCCCAATACAGCCTGGCGAAAAGGCACCTACGAGCTGAAGGCCGATATCGTTATCGAGAACCGGTCAGTAGGGACTCTTCACAAGACTATCAGTGTGAAATAACCTGCAGTCCTTCTTCGGTATGCACGCGCGCAAGGCCGCCCGGCAGATACTGCAAGAGAAAAAACGTTAGTTAAGAAAAAAGAATTGCGAGGGCCTCCGTGGCCTTGGTGGCCTCCGTGCCCTCTGTGTCCAATGTTTTAATGCGGCAGCGCCTTGTCGAAGATGCCGATGCCCATCTTGTCCACGGAGAAGTTCTTGATCTTGTCGATGAAGCTCTCCTTCTTCTTTCCGCCGGACAGGGCATGCTCGAGCACTTCGCTGATGTTCGAGACCGGGATGATCTTGATCCGGTCCTTGTACGCATCTTCTATGAGCACGTCGCCCATGTTGGACTTCGGTATGAGCACCGTCGTGATGCCCGCGTTCGCCGCCGCCTCGATCTTGTAGGTAACGCCGCCGATGGGCAGCACGTCGCCCCGGACCGACAGCGAGCCGGTCATGGCCACGCTCTGGTCGACCGGTATTCCCGAGATAGCCGAAATCACGGCCGTCGCGATGGACACGGAGGCGCTGTCGCCCTCCACGCCGTCGTAGGTGCCCACGAACTGTATGTGGACGTCCATGCCGGCGATGTCCTGGCCGGTGAACTTCTTGATGATCGCGCTGACGTTCTGGACCGCCTCTTTGGCGATCTCCTGCAGCTTGCCCGTCGCATACACGTGTCCCTCGGACTTGGACATGGCCGGGGTGACTTCTGCCACGATGGGCAGCATGACGCCCGAGTCTCCGCCGATGACTGCAAGCCCGTTGACACGGCCGATCTCTTCGCCGGCCGCCGCGAACAGGCGGTAGTCCTTCTTGCGGTCCAGGTATGTGTCCGCGAGCTGCTGCTCGACGGAGCGGGAGATCTTCTTCGCCTTCAGCACGTGCTCTGCCGTGGTGAACGGTGCCGCTTCGGCACGCGCGATGTCGCCCGACACGCGTACGAGGCCGCCGAGGTCTCGCAGCTTGAGGGTGAAGTGGCCCTTCCGGCCTGCCCTGCGCATGCCTTCGCGAATGATCTCTTCAACTGCGCTGCGGTCGAAGTGCGGAATCTTGCCGTCGCGGATGACTTCCTGCGCGACGAACCGCACCAGCCTCCTGCGGGTCTCCTGGTTATCCTCCATGGTGTCCTGCATGAACAGCTCGTAGCCGTATCCCTTGATACGGGACCGGAGCGCGGGATGCATGCCTTCCATGGCGTCAAGGTTGCCCGCGAGCACCATGATGAAGTCGCAGGGCACCGGGTCCGTCTTGACCATTGCGCCCGAGGAGCGCTCGGACTGGCCCGTGATCGGGAACTTGCCCTCCTGGATGGCCGTCAGCAGGTGCTGCTGGCTCTCCATGCGGAGCGTGTTGATCTCGTCGATGAACAGTACGCCTTTGTGCGACTTGTGGATCGCGCCAGCCTCTACACGGTCGTGTGCCGGCGTCTCCAGGCCGCCCGACTGGAACGGGTCGTGGCGGACATCGCCAAGCAGCGCACCGGCGTGGGCGCCCGTGGCGTCTACGAACGGCGCATTGGTCTTGCCCTGGTTGGTGACCAGCAGCTTGGGGGTAATGGCTGTCTCTTTGGGAGTGACGTACCTGATGAGCAGTAGTAACAGCAGCACGGCTATGATCGCCCACATGAACTGGTCTCGCATGTAAACCCATGCGAAGCCGAGTATCGCGAGCATTGCCACGACGATAATAAGGTTTCTCAGCTGGGCATTCTTCTGCGCTTCCATCTTGTGCGCATTGACGATCTGCTTGCCTTTTCCCGCGGGCACTACCCGCACCTTGGGGTTGTTGGAGTCCTCGGGGTTATGGTAGATGAGCACGTCCTGCAGCTCTTCCTTGGGCAGCAGCTCGGCCATCGCCTTGGCAAGCATGGACTTGCCGGTACCCGGCGTGCCGATCATCATCACGTGGCGGCGCTGACTGGCCGCTTTCTTGATGACCTCGACGGCATGCTCCTGGCCGATGACCTGATCGATGAGCTTGGTAGGCACCTCGATGTCGGCGGTTGTCTTGAACTCAAGGCCGCCGCACAGGTCTTCTTGCCTCGGTTCCGTTATTATCTCGTCACTCACTTTGATCACCGGATCTGTCGAATTGCATAATCATTTACATAGGATAAATACTTTTAGAGATTGGATTAACAGCAGCCCCATTATAGTCTTGCAGCCCTGATAACTTATCTCTAGCGCGCTATCTTCATGCATTATACGATGGTTTTAAAAATTTAATGCGATATCAGCGTTCCATATACTTTTTATATAGCCTGAGCTTTAAAACTTTCTGGTTCGTACGGTTTTTAATTTAATTGGCCGATTTTGCCTTTAAACATGCAAGCCGGGGGAAACGGGCCATTCGGGCTATTTATCCTTCCGGCTTTCCAGCCTTCCGGATAAATGCGGTAAATCACCTACATATTCTTATTGTCTATATCGTTTAATCGCTCTCCGTTGCCCTCGGTGATCAGCATGTCCTCCTGTGCGGGCAGCACCTGTTTTGCTGCAGGCGGCTTCTTCTTTTTCGCCAGCCACTTGTATCCCATATAGAGCAGGCCGAGGGCGACGAGGGCGGCCAGTCCCAATACAAGCGGCCAGTTTTCCATCAGTGTCTCCAGCAGCGTTGGCGGAGGCAGCACCACGATGGCCTTGCGGATGATTTTGGTCACGTGCGGGTCGTCCTGGCTATCGTAGTACTTGACCTCAAGCGTGACGTAGTAATCGCCGGGCACTGCGTCCGGCTTTACCTTGATGCCATAGCGCGTGGTCACATTCTCGCCGGGTGCCACGTCACCCAGGTACATCGTATCGTAGCTGACGGTGAACGGGTCGAGGGCGTTCATGCGCACGATGGCGTCCCGGGCCAGCTGCGAGCCGTTGTTGACCAGTGTGAGATTGGATACGCAGGAGCGGCCGCATTTGATCTCGATGGGCTCCGCGTTGACGTCGAACCGCATCTCAGGCTCCACGCTGACGCCGAACGTCTCCACGTTCGACGATTTTTGCTCGTCCCAGGGGTCGTTGTACGAGACCACGGCGCTGAGCGGGATATCGCTCGACTCGGCGTCGTCCGATACGCTGACCTTGAACTTGATCGTACGGGACTCGCCCGGCTCCATGTGGCCCAGGTACTGGGTGTTCTGCACCGGCACCAGCATGTTCTGCTCCACCGGCCGGGGCTGTCCGGCAGTGTACGCCTGGTAGCTCAGCAGCTGGTAGTTCAGGGGGTAGTTGATCTCGTCCTGCGGGGCGCCCAGCGTCGGGGTCATCAGGTAGGCGACCGCGTGCTCCACCGACAGGTTGCCGAGATTGGTCACCTTCATGCATATGATACCGTCGGTGCCCGGCACCATGTTGTTACATACCGTCTCGGAGAGCACCAGGTCGAACCGCTCCATGATCACGATCTCCAGCATAACGACCGTTGTCGTTTCCACATAGTTCTTGTTCCGGAGTACCGTGCCATCGATGGAGGCCAGGCCGTAGTCGTCGACCAGGTGCTTGTACGTGCAGACCAGCGGGAGGAAGTAACGGCCCGGTTTCGCGCCGGGGTTGACCTGGATCCAGTACTGGATGGGTTGGTACAGGCCGGAAAAGGCGCTGTACGCGCTCGGGCCGCCGCCGACCTCGCCGGGCAGCAGCGAGCCGAGCAGCGCCCGGTCCTCTGTGATCACCGATACCGGCGCCGTACCTGTGGTCAGCTGACAGACCATCCCCAACGCCGTGGTGGCCTCCAGCGGCACGTTCTCCTGCGTGTTGATCTCCACGCCGCCGAAGGTGCTCGTCTGGTAATCGTCGCTGTACGAGCGGCTGGCGCTCGCCGAGATCGACGTGTCGGCGCTTGTCGTCAGGTCCGCGAGCCCGCTCGCCCCGGCGGAAGCCACGTATCCCGGCGACTGGTTGCTGGCGCTCTCCGAAGCCTGGACCTGGGACGACCGGGTGCCGGAGCTCGCCGAAGAAGCCGCCTGGCTGGCGGAGAGCGCGAGATTGCTCTGGCTGAGCAGCGTCTCCTGCGTCTTTACGCCGGACAGCGACTGCAGGTACCCTTCGTTCTGCACCACCACGAGCAGCGGCGCGGTCTGCCCTGGGTAGAACTCCACGTTGCCGTAGATGGCAGCGTCGATGATCGGCCCGCCCGTCAGCGCGGCGTGGGCAGGGGGCACCGAGGCCAGGGCGAGCAGCGCGAGCAGGCACAGGGCCAGCGCTAAGGTCTTCAGGCGGGAGATGCTTTCACCTCCCCTCTGACCTTCGACCACCAGGTATCCAGCGTCACCAGCAGCGGGGGCATGATCACGAATGCGCTGCACAGCGCAAGGATGAAGTCGATGATCGTCACGATGCCGAAGTTGCTCAGGATGGAAAAGTCGGACATGACCAGCGCGCCGAAACCGGCGATCACCGTGCTCGCGCTCGAAAAGATGGCGTTGCCGATCTTGGCCGTAGCGATGCGCATGGCGTCCTTCGGGGCATGGCCTTTCGCCTTTTCCTCGTAGTACCGCTCCATGTGGAGGATGGAGAAGTCGATGCCGATGCCGATGGTCAGCGCCCCGAGCGTCACGGACAGCGGCGTGTACTTCATGTGCAGCAGGATCATTACGATGCAGGAAAGCCCGGTGACGATGACCACCGCGATCACCGGTACCACCGCCCGCACCCAGTCCCCCTTGAAGACGATCAGCAGCCCGATCAGCACCAGCAGCCCGCTCCCCAGTGTCATGGACAGCCGGTCGCCGGTGAGCGAGCCGAGGGTCGTCATCGAAACCCGCAATTCGCCGCTCAGGTCCGCTTCTATCCCTGCAGGGGGCCGGAGGAACTGCAGGTCATCCTGGACACGGCGCAACATACTCATCTGCTGTTCGGTAGGCAGGCTGTTAATAGTCATACGGATCACTCCCATCCCGCGGAAGTCATCCACGTAGGTCTTCAACTCGCTCTCAGGAATTTTATCGATCGCCTCTCTCAGGGCAGGCCCGGTATCCGGGAGGGTGCCGTTGTTGCGTGCTTCCACCGCCGTCACGATGCTGCTGACCGCCAGCACCTCAGGGTTGTTGCTCTGCTCGTAGTCCGAGAAGTCCTTCATCCAGCGAACCACTTCCGGACTGGTCACATCCTGTGCCTTGACCTGAATGACCATATCGGCAGTCTTGTACCCGATGGCATTGCTGAGGCTGCGGAACAGGATCACTGACGGCAGGTCCTGCGGAGCGAACGTCGACTGGTCGATCTCTACGCCGATGGTAGGGTCCAGCGCGTAGCCCGCGATCATGGCTATGAGCGCGACGATGATCACTTCCGGGTGCCTGGTGGTCGTCTCTGCGATGCGCTCGATGACCTTCTCTATGATGCCCGGCTTCTGCTCTTTCACCTTGAAGTTCCTGTGGCGGGCCAGGAAGACCAGGATGGACAGCAGCAGGAACAGCGCGGTCAGGAAACAGACGATCACCCCGATCAGGCACATCAGCCCGAAGTCGTAGATCATAGGCACCGGCGACATCAGGATCGAGGCGAACCCGAGGCAGGTGGTCATGACCGAGAAGAACACCGGCGGGCCGATGTGCTTCACAGTCGCTACTACTGCATCGCCCGGCTCCTTTCCCGAGCCCAGTTCTTCCATCATGCGGTTCTGGAACTGGATGGCGTACTCAACGCCCAGCCCGATCAGGATGGGGAACACAGCCATGGAGACCATGGTCAGCGGCACCCCTGTCGCGCCCATAACGCCCGTCGTAAACATGACGCCGACGAGCACGATCGGCAAAGGCAAAAGCCTCCACTTCGAGTGGGAGAAGGTAAACCAGAGAGCGAGCACCATGAGTAGCACCGCAGTCGCCAGCATGGTCGCGAGGTTGGTCATCATCTCTTTTTGTACTTCCAGCATCATGGCCGTGCTGCCGGTGAGCTGCGCCGAAGTGCCCGGCGGCATGGGCACCCACTCGATAGTCTTCCCGATGTCTTCCAGTATCGCCGGCTCTTCCGTCTCCTCGACGCGGCCGCGCAGCGTGACCGTCATGATTGTATGGTGACGGTCCAGCACCAGAAACTTTGACAGCTCTTCCGGGAGCGCCGAGAAAAGCTTCCTGATGTTGGCCGCGTTGCTAAGCAGGCCGACAGTATCCGACCGATCCGCCATTGAATATGTCCCGGAAACGCTCTCCACTTTCGGATTAGTCCTGATCTGACTGTCGAGCAGCTGCATCGCCTCGATGACCTGCGGGTTGAGGACGTCATCTGACGTAATCAGGATCAGGAAGGTGGTCGCCTGGAAATTATCGTTATAATAGTCGATGTCCCGGTAGAGCTGCGTGTCCTTGAACACCATCGTCTCGATGCCGGTGGCCATATGAACGCCCTGCGCGGAGGTGATCGCCATCAGCATCAGCAGGACTGCCGCGAGGATGATAAAGTAGCTGTTACCCTTGATGAACCTGCCGAGGGCTTCTCCCGGGCTGACTATCCCATTCACCTCCTCAATCCGTCGGGGGCAGGCGCTGTCAGCGCCTGATCAACCCCAATAAGCACAGGTTGCCGGCCTGTAAATATAAATATTCTTAATATATAATGATATAACCTGCCATATGTATCGTAATAAAGGCAAATCAAAAGATAGAATGTGTAAATAATGGTTGATCAGGGCATAAATTGCCAGGAAGACGAGATATTGCTCTGTAAATACTGGTGCGCGCTATATCCGGGCTGTTTACCGGTGATTTTTTGTATGTAAAAAACAGGCAGCCATGGCAGCCCTCGCGCGCGCGAACGTCTGCTCAGCCCACTTTGCAATGATGGCCTGGCCAACTCATCAACATACGCCGGATTTTTGCTATAAACCCTGGCGCTCTCATGAAAATTTCCGTGGGTTGGGTCGCTGGCTGTTTCCCGGCTGCGCGTAACGGTACGCAGGGCGAAGTTAGAGGCCGCAGAGACCGCAGTTTCATTTCTGATTCGGGCTGCCACCTTTTAAAAAGTAGCTGCGGTCTCTGCGCCCCTCCGCGGTCTCAGCGGCCCCAGACTTCGCTGCCGTTCCTTCACGCATTGTAGGACAACGACCTGGTTTTCATCGTCTTATACCTGACCAGGACTCCGGTCATCAGCCGACTCCTGGCGAGCCTGACCGGGGTCGCAAAGCGTGGTGCAGGCCAGCATCACATTTATTTAAGCATATGGAAATGTCAGTCATATGGCAATTATCGGGACGATAACTTGCGATCGAGACAAGGCGCTCGCTTTTCGTCTCGACAGCCACCATCTGGCCAGACGACTGCCGCCCGGCTCGCTCCTGAAAGCAGCCGGCGCCTGCGGCATCCAGAATACGCCGCCGGGTTCGGCCGCGCTCGCACTCCATGCCCGCGTCGAAGGACTCAAACCGGAGGACATAGACTGGGCCCTCGCTGAGGATAAGACGCTGCTGCAGGTCATGAGCCTGCGGGGCGCACCGCTGGTTTTCCCGATATCCGATGCGGCTATTTATACCACGGGGCTGCTGCCGGAAGACGAGGCATCGCTCCGTTTTTTCATCCCTGGTGCCGGGGATGGGCTCGACAGGGTCGGCATGAGCGCGATAGAACTGGTCAGGCTTACTTCTGAAGCGCTGTCCGCCATAATGGACGCACGGGAAATGACGAAAGACGAGCTCGGCATCGAAATCGCCGCCCGGATATCCGGTGGTCTTAACCCGGAACGGCGTAAGATATGGCAATCACCTTCCTGGTTAGCCGGCCAGTATCTCGGCGAGTCTCTGGTCCGCTTCGCCCTGTACGTCGTCTCACTGCAAGGGCTGTTCTGCTATGCTCCCCGGCAAGAGAACAAAGCCCGCTTCGTTCGCACCGACAGGTGGTTTAGCTCGCCGCTCTCATCGACCGGGACTGAAAAGGCCCGGGCTGATCTGACACGTCGCTACCTGCACTGCTACGGCCCTTCCACGCCCGGCCACTTTGCTGAATGGGCTGGCATAGCTCCGGCCCAGGCCGATCACGCGTGGTCATTGATCAAGGACGAACTGTCTGATGTCGACTATGACGGGAAAAAAACGTGGCTGCTATCAAGTGATGTCCCACGCATTCAGTCGCCTGATGCTGCCACAGGCGTACGTTTCCTCCCGCCGCACGAGCCGTTGCTGCAAATGCGCGACCGTACTACGCTAATACCGGACAAATCGCTTCACCGCAAGCTGTGGCGCGCCGTCGGCAACCCCGGCATTGTCCTCGTCGACGGGAAGCCGGCCGCTGCCTGGCGAAGCCAGAAAAAGGGCAGGGTAATGAACGTGACCGTCGAGACATTCGCGGATATCTCGCAGAAAAAGCGCCCGGAGATCGAGGCCGAGGCTGTGACACTCGCGCCATATCGGGGCTGCTCATCGGTGAAAATCCAATACGAGACCATATGACAGGCCGACGCTGCGGCCTTCGCGCGCGTTGATGACTGTCCGGCCATTTATCAATAATAGTATTACTTTGCAGGCGTCTGCAGCTTTCCCTTCTCTTTCAAAATACGCTTGACGCGCTCCAGCAGCTCGGAACGTCCGAACGGCTTCGTTATATAATCGTCCACTTTCACCACGTGCAGCCCGATCATCTTGTCGATGGATTGCGATTTCGCGGTCAGCATGGCGACAGGGATATCCTTCGTCCTCGGGTTAGCCTTGATGCGGCTGTACACTTCCCAGCCGTCCATCTGCGGCATCATGATGTCGAGGAGGACCAGGTCGGGCATCTCGTTGTCTATCTTCTCGAGGGCCTCCTTGCCACTGTACGCCGTAACGACGCTGAAGCCGTCGCTCTCCAGGACCAGCTTCACTAAGTCAACTACGTCCGGCTCATCGTCCACGACCATGATTTTGTTTGCCATTCACGCTCTCCCTTCATTATTTTGCTTTCGATGTGATAAAGTTTGGGAAATTATTTCAGCGTCATTTCTTACGTAGCGCAAGTACCTCGGGCACGATCCAGCCCCAGTACTTGATTGTGACCGCCAGCTCGATCACGGCCGCGGCCGCGAAAATGAACTTTGCGGCCAGGGGCAGCAGGTCCATGCCCAGTCCGGGGACCCGGACGCCCAGCACGAAATGGGCAAAGAGTAAGACGATCGCAGTGATCATCAGGGCCTCGCACAGATCGTACAGTACGTAATAGTTCCGCATCCGCAGCGCCGTGCCCAGGCGGCGGCTGATGTCCCGCATAAAGTACCAGACCACGGATAGCGCAAAGAACATGATGAACCAGTTGACGGCATCCAGCGGCGACATCGGGGTCACTTGGTCACCCCCGTCATCATCCGGTACAGGCGCAGGCCGAAGACGGCCAGCACGACCAGGGCCTGCAGGCTCGCCAGCGCCAGCGCCTCGTACCGGTAGATGCCCGCCACGGCGCATGCCATCAGGGCCAGGAACGCGACGGCAGAGGCGGCGAACACCCGGGAGTAGGTCGCCTGCCTGAACTTCTGCTCGTAGAAGCGGCTGATGAAAAACATGAACGCCAGCAAAAGCATCTCGCAAGCCATTGCCATCATCAGCAGCGCCAGGCTGAGTTCCGGATTGTTCACGGCCCTGTCTCCTGTTATCTCCTGAACGCCTCGACGAACGCCTGTGCACCGGACTTGCGGGCGGTACCGCTCATGATGCCTTCGTAGCCCTCGAAGCGGGCTTTCAGCTCGAACCCGCCCCGCCCGATCTCGTAGCGCCGGATAGACCGGTCATGGTTGCTGCCGCGCATCTTAAGTATGTTCACGGACCTGTTGATCTCCGACTCCATTTCCACGTACTGGAGCATGATGATGCTGTCCACGATGAACTCGAGGCCGTAGTCGGAGATGCGGGAGACACGGTTGAAAATGTCCGGCACCTCGTGCGTGAGCAACAGCGTGACGCCGTTGGCCTTCATGAAGTTGACGAATGCGTACAGCTCCCGGCGCAGCTCGTTCTGCCCGAGCACGTTCACCGAATAGAGGGAGATCGGGTCGACGACAATGCGCTTTGCGCCTGTGTCGCGTATGGTCTTGATGCACTGCAGGATCGGCGAGCCGCCCGTCTGCAGCATATCGGACTGGAGCTGCTGCACCTTGAGACGGCCGTCGGCCTCCATCTGCCGGAGGTCCCACCCGAAGTTGAGCGCGTCGGCGGCAATCTTCTCCGGCGTCTCCTCGACGGTGACAAACACGCCGTTCTCATTCTTCCGGAAGCCGCTGATTAAAAACTGGAGCCCGAAGGTGGTCTTGCCGGTGCCCGGAGGGCCGGTCACCAGGATAGTGTCGCCTTTAACGAACCCGCCGCCGGTCATCTCGTCCAGCCCGGGAATGCCCGTGCTCAGCCTTTCTGCCATACTATCCCACCCAATATAATTGCTTCCCAAATATATATTAGCCGTTTCAAGCCTAAATAACTTTTCTCCGTCAGGTCCCGGCAAGGGCCTCATAATAGCCAAATTTTTCCTGTTCATGGCTTTTATGCGGAATTTTTCGATCACCTGTGTAAATAATATCATTCAAGCCGCAGTCGGTCAGGCCGACTTCGCGCGCGCAATTGCCGGCACCGCAGGGTTTGCGACCACAGCCAGGGCACGTGCTCAATGGTCCGACAGCTTCTTTACTTCCGCGAACAGCGATTTCAGGATGGCGTCCCTGACCTGGTTGACCTCCGGGTCGGTACGCACCCTCGGCCGGGGAATGCCAATGTCCACGATCTCCTTGATACGGCCCGGCCTCGCGGTCATGACTGCCACCTTGTCCGCCAGGAACACCGCCTCGTCGACGCTGTGGGTGACGAAGATGATCTTGATCTTTTCTTTCTGCCATATCTCCAGCAGCTGAGCCTGCAGGATGTTGCGGGTCTGGGCGTCCAGCGCCCCGAAGGGCTCGTCCATCAGCAGGATTTCAGGCCCGACCGCCAGCGTCCTCGCGATGGCCGTGCGCTGCTTCATGCCGCCTGATAGCTGATGGGGATACGAGTCTCTGAAGTTCGAGAGGCCCACCATGTCGATGTACTTGTCCGCAATCTTTCGGCGCTCTGCCGCCGGGATTTTCTTCAGCTCCAGGCCGAACTCCACGTTCTTCTGCACCGTGCGCCAGGGGAACAGGGTGTATTCCTGGAACACGAAGCCCACCTTCGGTGATGCCCCGGCCACCTGTTTGCCGTCGATCAGTATCCGGCCGTGACTGACCGTGTCCAGCCCGGCGATCATCCGCAGCAGCGTCGACTTGCCGCAGCCCGACGGCCCCACGATGCAGAGGAACTCGTTGTCCGTGACGTCGAAAGAGACGTCGTCTATCGCCAGCAGCGAGCTTTTCTGTGACTGATATTCCTTGGTCACTTGATCGAGCCTGATGTCCCCTGCCATGTCACTCACCCTTGCTGACGCCTTTCTGCCAGGCGAAGATACGATCGCCCGCCAGCTGGAAGATCACGTTAATGATCAGCCCCAGGATGCCGATGGTGATCATGCCCACGAAGACCCGGTCTGTCTGCAGGAAATCTTTCGCCTGGATGATCAGGTTCCCCAGCCCATACTCCACCGCTACCATTTCGGCGGCCACCACGCACATCCAGCCGATGCCCATGCCCACGCGCATGCCCGTGAAGATCGTAGGCAGTGCGGCGGGAATGACCACCTTGCGCAGGACCTCCAGGTCCTTAGCCCCAAACGTATAGGCTACTTCGATCAGCTTCTTGTCCACGCTCCGCACGCCAGAGATAGTGTTGAGCAGGATGGGGAAAAACGCGCCCATGAACACGAGGAAGACTGCGGTGGTAAGGGTCAGGCCGAACCAGAGGATTGCGACGCCTATCCATGCGATGGGGGGAATCGGACGCAGCACTTCCGTTATGGGATTGACGATGTAGGAGATTTCCTTTACCCAGCCCATGGCGATACCCAGCGGGATGGCGACAAACGCCGCGGCCAGGAATCCCAGGAGTACCCGCATCAGGCTGTACCCCGCATGCATGAACAGTGTTCCGTCCCCGATCATGCCGATCATAGTCATCAGCACGGTGGACGGCGGGGGCAGGATGACCGGCTTAAACATGTGCAGGTAAGCCGTGGCTAACTCCCAGATGACAATGACGGCCAGTATGCCGGAAATCTGCATTAATATTTTATTGAGACGGGGCATGCATGACCTATTGCACGTTTAAGTAAAATAAGTTTGTTGGACGGGGCCCGGGCCCCGTCATGATCAGGGGGTGAGTCCCTTCCTGTAGAATAGTGCGGAGCCGTTGGTATGGACTGCGCCCGCGATCTTGATCGTCTCGTCCTTATCGATCGCCGACAGGACCGGAGGTACCCCGGCCATGCCGATGTCGATGGCACCTGAGACGAGAGCGGTCATAACTGCCGGTCCCGCGGTGAACTTGACCATCTCCACCTTGATGTTCCGGGCCTCGAAGAACTTCTTCGTCGATGCGATGAACGCCGGGGCATGGTGATCGGACGGCATCCATCCCACCTTCACCGTGTCCTTGACCCTGGGCGTGCCGGTCGTGGCCTCGTTCATCTTGTTCACGATGCTCAGGTCAAACATGTCGCTCCGGGTGTGGTCTTTGGTCAGTATGCCGCCGAGGTTTCTCATCTCCGTCGCAAAAGTCTCCGCGCCCGCTATGAACGACTCGGTCGGTACGGTCATGAACTCCATGTGTGTGAGGGCCACTTTCTCCACGTCGGCGCCGGAGTTGAGCCAGTCCTTGCTGCCCACGATGGCTGCCGCGTCGTCGAAGCTGTTCTTGATGTAGTCCACGCCGTCCTGGTGGGCGAGGAAGAATGCCTTGAGCGAGTCCGGGTAGTCCCGGATGAACCCGGTCGTCGTAGCGATGGTGTCACACGGGTGTCCGGGCATCATGTCCTCGGACCACAACAGGACGTCCGCCACGCCCTGCTGCTGGGCCATAGTGACGAACGGCTCCCACATGAGCGCCGCGTCGACAGTGCCGCTGGTCATGGCAGTGATCATGTCGCCGCCGGCCATCGGCGTCTTAATGCTAAAGTCCTTTTCGTAGTCCAGACCTGCCTTCTTAATCTGCTCGCGGAGCAGGATGTCCTGGATCGAGCCCCTGCTGGGGACCGCGATGTTTTTGCCTTTCAGGTCCGCTATCGTCGCAATGCCTGTCGGCGTCGGAGTAACCGATGCCGACGGCGTAGGCGTTGGTGAAGTGCAGCCTGCCAGCGTAGCGCCAGCCAGGCCAATGCCAACTGCAGCGCCCGCCTTCAGAATTCCCCTGCGCGATATCTTGTCTTCCTGTATTTTTTCTATGAATTCGTCGAGAGCCATATAAAGCCATCCGCTTTTAACTACTTGGTAAACTTCTGCCTGTTTACATATATTTTTCCGTTTTAAAGGATTACTTAACCTAAAAGTACTAATATTACCACGTAAATTATACAATGAGGTATGTCAAATGACGCTTGCTGACGATATTGCCATGGCCGCCTTCCAGTCCGACGAGGAATTCAGGCGGGTCATGGACAAGGTGATCAAGAAGGACCTGGGGTTGAGCATCACCGAGTTCGGCGAGCGCTCGAAGATATCCCAGAGCACGCTCTACAAGATCCTGAGCGGCGACCGGGACCCGAACCTGAACACGCTTCGCGACATCGTGAACGCCGTCCGTGAGATCGAAGGCCTGAGCAAGGAGAAGTTCATTGCCGTCATCGCTGCGCGGCCTGTACTGGACCGCATCAGCGAACGGGACATGGTGATCGACAACCGGCGTGTCGTGGTCCGGGAGTACTCGGCCATGAACATGGAAGACGCCATCGTCGCGGCGGTCCGTGCGGAACGGGACGGCGCGCAGGCGCTGGTCTGTGCCCCGATTGTCAGCTATACCATCGAGCGTATCGTACGCATCCCGGTGGCGACGATCATGCCCTCCAACAGTGTCACCCAGGCTATCGAGACTGCATCACGGAAGATTCGAGTGCCGGTGCAAGGGACGCACTGATAAATCCTTAAAAAGGTACGCGTACGGCCCGTCGGTCGCACGCGCGCGAACCCCCCGGCCAGCGCTTTTTAATCACAGCTTTTACTGTATCAGAACATCGAGCCGATGAATGACGAGACCGCGTTCCAGCCGTTGGACAGGCCGTGCTGCAGTAGCGTGACCGGGTCTGTCAGGTGGAAGTAGTACACCAGGACGGCCGCGCCGATCACGGTGCCGATCATGCTGCCGATGTTCGCCATGGCGGCGACCATGATGGCCTTGAACAGCCGGTTTTTGAACATGCCCTTGATCGTGTCCAGCATGCTGTCATCGTCCTTGCCCAGCAGCGTGTTCAGGTCGTTCATCGTGGGCGGACGCTGCGTCGCCTCGACGACGCCGGCCAGCCATCCGATCGCGAGCACGGGGTTCAGGAAACCGTACCAGGCCAGCGCGAAGGCGGTGGCGATCGACTTCCAGTGGCCGCCGATCAGCGCTACGAACAGCCCCGAGATCAGGCCCTGTGCGATGAACAGGATGAGGATGGCCAGCAGCAGTTCCGTCAACGGCAGTCCCGACAGCAGCAGCAGCCCGAAAATGACGACGACCGACAGCACGACCAGCGCGCTGAAGATCTTCAGCAGGTTGATCTTCCGCTTCTTCGGCACTTCGGTGAGGCTTGCCATGGGCGGGATCGTCTCCGGGTGCTCCAGGTACTTCCGGATGCCTTCCCGGTGACCGGCGCCGATCGCGGCGACCACTCGTCTGGTCTTGCCGATCTCCAGCAGGTTATGCGCGAGGTACGCGTTCCGCTCCTCCACGAGCACGGTAGACATCGAGGGCGCGTATTCCTTCAGCTCCTCCAGCAGGCCTTCGACGACGTCCTCTTTGGTGATCTCGTCGATGTTGATCTCCTCTTTGCCGAAGCCGAGCATGGCCAGGACGAGCGATGAGAAAATGCGGAACTTTTCCCGCAGCGACATCTTGGCCCACACCCGGTTCAGGGTGATGCCGATGTCCCGGTCGATGAGTGCGATCGCCATATTATGGCGCTTTGCCACGTCGATGGCGGCCAGCATTTCCGCGCCGGGCTTGACGCCGGCCTGCACGCCGACCTTGCGCTGGACATAGGCCAGCAGCCACTGGAGCATGAACACGAACAGGTTGTTGCCTTTCAGCAGCTCCTTGATCTGGATGTCCTTCTTAGCGGACTCGGGCTGCTGCAGTGCCTGGAAGCGTCGCTCGTCGAGTTCGACCGCGACGACATCCGGCCGGTATCGGTCGATCGCCTCCTCGACCTCGCGGATGCTCTTCTCGGACACGTGAGCCGTGCCGACCAGGATGATGTTGTCCTTCGGGTTCGGCGACAGGGGCAGGCCCATGGTGACGTTGAAGCTGACGGACGCACTGGCGTCAGCCGACGCCGTCGCGTCGGTAATCGCTTCCTGCTGCTGGTGATTATCTTCAGTCAATGTATACACTACCGCTGCGGTTTCGCATTTCTTCCCCTTAATGTGCCGTAGAGCTCCAGGTCTCTGACCAGGTCGGAGCGCGAGACGATGCCGGCAATCCGTTCGCCGTTCATGACCACGAGCCTCCCTATCTTGAACCGGGAGATCCGCTGCAGCGCTTCGGATGCATCATCATCCGGTTTCAGCGTTATAACGTTTCTGGTCATAATGTCGCGGACCCGCGTGACGTTACGGCGGTCTTCCGGCACTTTGACCGCGTCGCTGAGGGACACGATGCCGGTCAGGCGCCCGTTCTCGACCACGGGGTACCCAAGATGTTTCTTCTCGAACATCAGCTTCAGCAGGTCGGCGACGCTGGCATTAGCGTCGACTGTGTCGACGTCCTTCGTCATGATGTCGCTGACCTTCACGCCCTCGAGCACTAACGAGGTAATCGTCGCCCGCTCTTCCTCGCCTGCCGCTATGTATATGAAAAAGGCAATGATGATAAACCAGATCCCGTTTAACCCCATCAGCAGGCCGAGGATACCCATCATATACGCGAACAGCTTGCCGATTCCCACGGCGATGCGGGTCGCGTCGATGTACGGCATGCGCATGGCCAGGAACGCGCGCAGCACCCGGCCGCCGTCCATGGGGAACGCGGGGATGATGTTGAAGATGCCCAGCGCGATGTTCAGGTAGAACATCAGGTACACGAGCGGCCCGATCGTGCTGCTGTCCCATAACAGGTTCGGCAGCCCGAACCATAGCGCGCCGAAGATGACGCCGATCACGATGCTGGTCAGCGGCCCGACGAACGCCATCACCAGCTCGACCGCCGGGTTGCGCGGGACTTCTTCCATGGCGGACACTCCGCCGAACAGGTATAGTGTAATGTCGCTGATCTTGATGCCGTTCCGCTTTGCCACGTACGAGTGGGCGACCTCATGGACCAGTACACAGGCGAACAGGAGAATGGCGGCCAGTGTGCCGAGGCCGTACTGCAGGAGAGCATTATCGCTGAGTGCCGAGAATCCCAGTGGCCCGAAGGGATAGCCCGGACTGGTCGGTCCCATGGCAAAAGTGTAGGCGATCAGGGGCAGAATGAGTAGAAAAGTGATGTGCAATCTGATAGGTATGCCGAGCACACTGCCGATCTTCAGCGACGACTTCATAGCTGATAATTATTTAACAAAGTATATATCACTATAGCCACAATAGCACAAAAAATAAAAGAAAGTAGCGTAATAGGATAATCGAGGATTCCTGATGATCGATGACATAACGTCTCTGTTTGACCTGAACGTCTATACGGACAAGGGTGTTTACGCAGGAAAGGTGGCCGACGTCCAGATCGACGCATCCGAGCGAAGGATATCGATGCTGGCCCTGTCTAACTACAATAAGGACCTGTTCACCATAGAGTCCAAGACCATACTGGTGCCTTACCGCATCGTGACCGCAGCCAAGGACATCGTTATCATAAAGCACCAGCCTATCGAGCTCTGGAGCTCCGGCCGGACCACCGGCAGCCCGATAGACGAGGTCCCCGAAGGGCACTAAACCCTTCATCTCTTTTTGTTGTTTAATCGTTTCTCTGGTATTGCACTGCCGTTATAATTGCTCTCGTTTCATTCTATTCATCCTCGTCGTCCCCGTCGGGAAAAAGGATAATATAGCATTCCCCGTTATAAGCTTTAACAGCTAAAAAGAGGTCAGGTGCCGTGAAGCGAAAGGAAGTGTTCAGCGGGATAAGGGCTGCGCCGCCCGTGATCATGCGCATGGACGGGCGTAACTTCAAGGAGTCGCTGGCACGGCTGGGCTTCCTGCGGCCGTATGATATCGCCTTCGCACGCGGGATGGTCTCAGCCGCCCGGAGCCTGCTCGCGGACAGCGGCCTGGCACCGGCATGGGCGTTCACCTTTTCCGACGAGATCAGCGTGCTGTTCGAGGAGTTGCCCTTCGACGGCCGGGTGGAAAAGCTGGATTCCGTTGTGCCGTCCTACATGTCGAGCGCGCTGACCCTTTCCCTCAAACAGCCCTCGCCGCTCGCCTTCGATGCGCGCGTCATCCCGGTGCACCGTGAGGAGATCATCGATTACTTGATCAACCGGCAGTCCGAGGCATGGCGCAACCACATGCAGTCCCATGGCTTCTACACTCTGGTCTCCGAGGGCATGGGCGAACGCGAGGCAGCCACGAAAATGAAAGGTATGAAATTCGAGGACATCCACGAGATGATGTGGCAGCGCGGCGTGAACCTGAACGAGACCC
Source organism: uncultured Methanocellaceae archaeon (assembly GCA_963769045.1). Classification (GTDB taxonomy): domain Archaea; phylum Halobacteriota; class Methanocellia; order Methanocellales; family Methanocellaceae; genus Methanocella_A. Next base: position 162,502 of record CAVYKK010000014.1, on the reverse strand, counting down.
CGGGATGGCAGCGCAAAGGCGTTTTCATTTACAGGAAGCCTTACGAGAAGGAAGGGTTGAACCCTCTGACCGGGAAAGTGGTGCTGGTGGACCGGACGGAGATTGTCGAGGACTGGGACCCGCCGGTGTTCGGGTCTGACGAAGGCAAAGCCTTCCTCCGCTCAATACTCTAAGCCGCCAAGGCGCCCTTTCGGTGCTATAGTGGCGTCTCGGCATCTTCTTGGAGTCTTTGTGGCTTATTGCGGCGCGTTTTCGCGGAAGAAGATGATGGAGAACAGGTATGCGCTGACACCGGCGACGACAGCCGCGAGGATGATGAACGCAGGCAGGCCGCAGACAAGCCGGAGCCCGGCGTTTTCGAGCGCGACACCGAGTGCGTCAGAGGGGCTTATGGATACCAGCGGTGATATCAGGCTGAGCGCGAAGCTAATTGCAACCGAGACAATACTGCGAACGACCTCCGCAATAGCCCCTGCTACTGCCCCGACCATAGCGATCTCCCTCGACCGGATCGGCAGCGGTGCGAGCCATTTCGCGACGATCATGCCACAGGCGAAATAGACGGCCAGGAGCATGAACAGGAAGACGACCCACGCGGTGGCCAGCGGCATCAGCACCCCGAAGTCCATATAGCCGCCGCTGATGAACTCGTTCATCGCCGGCCGCAGGAAAATGAGTGCTACGCCGAACGCTATCTCGGCGACGGCCAGTACCAGCCCGCACGATAAGCCGGCCCTCAACGCGATCGCGAACTTCTGCTTCACCCGACGGCCTCCCTGTCTATCCATTTCATGAAGACGCGTTAGAATATAAGGCTTCTGGCTTCGGGAGGGCACGGAGGTTTCAAGAGGCCACAGAGCTCAGCACAGAGGTCACAGAGGCCACAGAGGACGACACAGAGGTATGCTTAATAAAAGAGCCTTCCAATCAGCCATCTTCTAAAAACGCCCTCTGTGTCCTCTGTGTCCTCTGTGCTGAGCTCTGTGACCTCTCGCAAACCTCTGCGACCTTAAAAAAGCGGCGTTTGGCCTCTCGAAACCTCAGAGGCCTCTTATTTAAAAATTTCCGGAACGATGATCTTAGCCACTTCTTTATAAGTGGTCATCAGATCGCCCTTGTCCTGGCGGAACACGTCCTTATCGAGGCTTTCCATGGTGCCCTTTCTCCACATGCGCATCGTGTCCGGGGATATCTCGTCGGCGACGACGATTTTCTTGTCGACCTTGCCGAACTCCAGCTTGAAGTCAGGGAGGTCCAGCCCGCGCTCGCCCAGGTACTGCTGCAGGATTTCGTTGACGCGCAGCGATATCTTGCGAATCTTGCGCAGCTCCTTCTCGGTGACCAGGCCCAGCGCAATGGCGATGTCGTCGTTCAGCATGGGATCGTGGGCGGCGTCGTTCTTATAGTCCATGACCAGGACGGGCTTCTCGAAGACATAGCCCTGCTTGAACTCGTACTTCCTCACGATCGAGCCGGCAGCGAGGTTGCGGGGTATCACTTCGATCTTGATCATGTCGCAGGCGTGCACCAGCATCTCGTCCTCGGAGACCATCCTGATGTAATGGGTGCTGATGCCGTTGTCGGCCAGCAGCTTGAACAGCCGCGCCGATATCTGGGCGTTGTAGTAGCCCTTGCCCTTCATGTTGGCCTTCTTTGCCCCGTCGCCCGCGGTGACGTCGTCCCGGAACTTCACGATGTAGCGTTTCGGGTCGTTCGTCGCGTAAACCGTTTTTGCCTTGCCGCTGTAGAGCTGCTCGCCCTTCGTCATTGCCAATTCCACCTGATTGCTCTCTTGTCATTGCTCATATAAATCAGTTACCGGAAACGTACTCGTAGAGTGTGTTGCGCTCGCGCGGCACACGGCCGATCGCCCGGATGATCTGCGCGATCTGCTCCCGGGACATGTATTCGCCATACCTGGAGCCGCCCGCAGTAGTGATCTTGTCTTCCATCATGGTGCCGCCGAAGTCGTTGGCGCCACAGTTCAGCGCCACCTGGGACAGCTTCACGCCCATCTTTGGCCACGATACCTGGATGTTGGGGATGTCCCGGCCGAAGATAACTCTTGCGATGGCGTGTACCATCAGGTCTTCCATGCCGCTCGCGCCCTGCGAGACGTCGGTGAGCCGGTTGTTCTCGTGCATGAACGTGAGGGGTATGAACTCGGTGAAGCCGTGCGTCTTCCGCTGGATGTCCCGCAGCAGCAACATGTGGTCGATGCGGTCTTCCCACGTTTCGACCGTGCCGTGCATGATCGTGGACGTCGTGCGGATGCCGAGTTCATGGGCTTCTGTCGTGATGCGGACCCAGTCGGCCGTGGAAACCTTTCTCGGGCAGATCCGGGCTCTCACCGAGTCCACCAGTATTTCTGCTGATGCGCCGGTCATCGTGTCCATTCCGGCTTCTTTAAAAGCCTTAAGCGCCTCGGCGGTGCTGACCCCGGAGGACTTCGCCGCGTAAAAGACTTCCATGGGCGAGAGCGCGTGGATCATGATATCGTATTTGCCCTTGATAGCACGAAACAGGTCACAATAGTACCCGACGTTCAGCTTCGGGAGCACACCCGAGATCAGGCAGACCTCTGTCGCTCCGATCTCCTTTGCCTCGCCGATGCTCTTCAGGACGTCTTCGGTCGTCATCTCGAACCCGATGTTGTTTCGGAACGAACAGAACTCACAGCCGACTACGCAGCGGTCCGTGATTTCGACGAGCCGGTTGGCGACAAATGTTACCGCGTCGCCGACAATCTCCTTTCGCAGTGCATCAGCCGTCTCGAACAACTCGAACGGGTTGCCGTTGAGAAGTCGCATCGCGTCGTCCTTAGTGATCTCCCCGGCCATTGACCGCCGGTAGACGTCCTTCAGCATGGTATCATCCGTACTCGTTCATCAATAATAAATCTGCCTTCGATGCCAGTCCTGGCGTGTGATCCCTAACGCAAGGATCAGTTAAAAGCCGCAGAGTACGCAGAGGGGCGCAGAGGCCGCAGTTTTTTAAAAAGATTGCGGGGAGGGGGGCCGTAAAACCTAAAAGTAACTGCGCCCCTCTGCGCCCCTCTGCGTACTCTGCGGCTCGAAACTCCGCCCGGCATTCCGCCGCTCACGGCATAGAAACGGCTTGCTACGCGTGTCTATGCATGGTTTTCGTCGAGGAGCTTGTATAGCGTATTCCGCTCGCGCGGGGTGCGCCCGGCAGCACGGATGATCGTCTGCAACGCCTGCGGGGACAGGTACTCGCCCGACTTCGCCCCGGCCGACTTGGAGATGTTCTCCTCCATGATCGTGCCCCCGAGGTCGTTGGCGCCGCACCACAGGGCCACCTGCGCCAGCTTCACGCCCAGCTTCACCCAGCTCGCCTGCACGTTCGGCAGGTCCCGGCCGAAGATGACCCTGGCGATGGCGTACATGCGCATGTCATCGATGCCGCTGGCTCCCATGGACTTCGCGGTGAGCGAATTGTTCTCGTACATAAACGAGAGCGGCACGAACTCGGTGATGCCGCCGGTCTTCCGCTGGATGTCCCGGATAATGAACAGGTGGTCTAGCCGGTGCTCCCAGGTCTCGATGTGGCCGTACATGATCGTGGCGGTCGTGGGTATGCCCGTCCGGTGGGCCTTCGTCACCACGTCCACCCACTCGGCGGTCGTCAGCTTGTCCGGGCATATCTGTTCCCGGATGTCGTCGGAGAGGATTTCCGCCGCCGTACCCGGCATGGAGTTGAGCCCGGCAGCCTTCAGGGCCTTCAGCGATTCCTCCACCGTCACGCCGGAGACCTTGCTCATATGGTAGACTTCCATCGGCGAGAAAGCGTGGGTGTGGATATCGTATTTTGCCTTGATCGCCTTGATTATGTCCACGTAGCCCTGCAGGCCCATGTCGTCCTGCAGGCCGCCCTGGATACAGACCTCCGTAGCCCCGAGCTGCTTTGCCTCGTCCACCTTCTTCAGGATCTGCGGGATAGTCAGCTTGAAGCCGATACTGTTCCGGAATGAGCAAAACCGGCAGGTGCCGGTGCACTGGTCGGTAAAGTTGATATTCCTGTTCACCACGTAGGTCGCCACGTCGCCGACGATCTCATTTCGCAGCGCATCCGCTGTCTCGAACAGCTCGAACGGGCTGGCCTTTAGCAGCGCCCTCGCGTCCTTCTTCGTGATTTCCCCGGCGAGCGATCGCTCGTATACATCCTTAAGCACGATACCCCTCTCCATCTGCATATTTTTCGATTAGCGGTTTCACCGCTTTCCCGTACCATCCGCGTTTCACGTATTTCGGGTAGACCGGCAGCCTTTCCCGCAGCCGCAGCCCCTTTGCCTTCAGCCCGTCGATCGACGGCCAGGCGCACTCCGGGTTGATATAGTCCTGCGTCACCGGCGATATGCCCCCGATGTCTTCCGCCCCTGCCTCCAGGAACTCGTCGAGATGGTCCGTCAGGTTTGGCGGCGCCTGGATGGAGATGTCTTCGGGCAGAATTTCCCGGGCCATCCGTATCACGCGCACCATATCGGCGGGCGTCGGCGGCTCGATCTTTGCCATGCGAATGTGGGGCTTCGGGACGAAGTTCTGGACGATGACCTCCTGGATGTGGTCATAACGCCGGTGGATGTCCCGGATGGTCTCCAGCGACTCCTTCCGGTCCTGCCACGTCTCCCCGATGCCGACCAGGATACCGGTCGTAAACGGCATGCGCAGCTTCCCCGCTTCCTCGATGAAGCGTATCCGCACCTCAGGGTCCTTCATCGGGCTCAGGCTGTGCGCCGGGAGGCGCTTCGCCGTAGTCTCGAGCATCAGGCCCATGCTGGCGTTGAGGTCGGCCAGCTCCCGCAGGTCTTCGACGGGCAACACGCCTCCGTTGGTGTGAGGCAGCATGCCGGCGCTTATGGCATAAAGGCTCAGGTCGCGCACATAGGCCGTCAGCGACCGGTAGCCGATCTCCTGCAGCCGCCCGGAAAATTTCTGGTCCACGGGTGCATCCCCGTAGGTGAAAAGAGCCTCTACGCATCCCGTGCCTGCAGCCTTCGCTATCAGCGACTTCGCCTCTGCAGACGACGTCAGGTAGTCCTCCCCGGAGCCGATGTCCCGGCGGAAGCCGCAGTAGGCGCAGTTGTTCCGGCACATGTTGGTTACCGGGATAAAAACATTTTTTGTGTACGTGACAGGCTTAGAGAACATCGTTCCACACGCCATCTTCGAATGTCTTTTAATGGTCGCGGCTATTATATCTACATTCTGTTAACACGATGGACACTATGGGCACGATGGATACAATGAGCCTCTGTCACAGCTTGAACAAAATCTCATTGTGTCCCTGGTGCCCTCCGTGCCCAATGCACAAAGATTTATAGTTACCAGGGGAAAGGCCTCATGTACATGAAGCTCCTCTCCGCCGCGATTGTTGTCCTTCTCTTTGCCATGCTGCTGCCAGCCATGGCTCTGGCGGCAGAGAACGGGACGAATACAAATCTTACCCCCGTCAGCATTTCGCAGAACGCTACGATCTCGGTGCCCAGCGCTTCAATGGTCGGCCTGACGAAGATCGGGGTGTTCGAGAACGCGACGGTGTATGTCTCGGGCGGGGCCAACGCGACGATCAATGGCGACCGGCTGGCCGTCGACCTTGGCGAAGCGCCGCGGATGGATTACCGTGACGTCTACCTGCTGTACCGTCTGCCTGCAGGTTTCCAGAGCTTTTCGTTCGACTACGACCTGTCGGCGGGCGAAAAATCGAACGTGTTGCTCATCGATTTCTACAACGGCACACCGAAGACCGGGGTGAAGAAGGGCGGCATAGCCGATCGCTCCGTAGTCGGCATGGGCACATGGACGAACATGGGCTATAATATCGGCAGCATCAGCGGCCTGAAGCCATTTGCGCAGGACGCTCACCACATCGAGGTCTTCCCGTCCGACAGCATGCTTTACATGCGGGTTGACGGGAACATCACGGCCTTCAATTACTATTCATGGCAGCAATACCTGATGGTGCACCTCATGGTGGGGGACGAAAACAGCTATTTGCGAGGCACCATATCCAACCTGAAATATGAAGGCCCGGCACCCGGCACCGCAGGCAACCCGACGCCAGGCAATAGCACCGATGGCATTTCCGGCCTTCCCGCCGTAACGCTTAAACCCGGCGACAACGCGACCGGCGCAGGTCATTAACGGGTCTGACGACGACGAGGGCGCGGGTGAGGCCGTGCCCGACTCGGGAAAGCCGCTCATGGGGCTCAACATATGGATCGCTTTAGCGGCAGGGCTGGCATTCTTCGTCGCGTGGGCTATTGTGTACTTTAAGTATATCAACAAGTGAACAGAACGGGCACTGAAGCTCTGTATGACTGTTTTAACGATATCGCCCTCGGTCTTTCGTTCGTGCGCGCGCGAAGGCCGCCGGACGGGCGACGTTTTTTATTGTGGCAAGCATACAGGGGAACCTTTTAGGGAATTATATTTTGTTGTATAGGCAGGTGTACAGGGGGAACAATAGTTTACGAAAAAGTTCCCCCTTGCACCCCTTCAAAAACGATCTTTCCGCTGGTGCCTTCGGCACATGTGCGGGCGTCGCGAGTCAGGAGAGCCTTTTTGGAAAAGGCTCCCCGACAGCCCCTCCCAAAATTACTAAAGTATATAAGATTTAACTGCCTTCCATATAAATCAATGAAGGCAATAGTCCCCTTTAAGGTCGCTAACGCCAAGTCGCGGTTGTCGCCGCTCCTCACTCCGGAGGAACGCACAGAGCTGGCCCGGCTGATGCTTTATGACATCACCGGCGCGTTGTCGGCGGCCGGTCTTCGCATCTCACTGTTGACGACCGGGCCCTTCGAGTGGGAGGACGCGGAGATCGTTATCAGCGACAAAGAGCTGAATGAGGCGCTGAATGACTATCTCTCGACGCACGACGAGCCCGTGATGATCGTCATGGGCGACATGCCGCTGATCACGGAGAAGAACATCAGGGACATGCTGGCCAGCCCGGCCGATCTCGTCATCAGCCCGGGCAGGGGCGGCGGCACCAACGCGCAGTTCATCCGCAGGCCTGACAGGTACCATGTTGACTATTATGGTGCCAGCTATCTCGACCACGTCAGGATCGCGGAGGAAAACGGCCTGAAGGTGGAGACATTTGACTCTTTTAACGTATCCACTGACATCGACGAGACCTACGACCTCGTGGAGCTTTACATCCACGGCAAGGGCGAGTCGGCAAAGTTCCTTCGCTCGTTCACCGCGATAGACGCCAGTAAGGGCAGAGTGCGTGTCGTCCGGGACCCCGAGAGGAACATTGCAGCTATCCCCTGGCAGAAGAACTATCGCGCCATCGGGTAAAAGTGAAAAGGGCAGGCATTCGCGCGCGTGCGTGAAGGCCATGCCGGTTTTTTATGATTACAGCTTCGTGTATTGCGCCACGCTGCCCAGGTTCTCCTCGATCCGGAGCAGCTGGTTGTACTTGGACGTCCGCTCGCTACGGGCCGGCGCGCCTGTCTTGAGGAACTCGGCGCCGAGCGCTACGGAGACGTCGGCGATGATGCTGTCGCAGGTCTCGCCCGACCGATGGCTGACCGCCACCTTGTACCTGTTCCGGAACGCCATTTGGGCCGCATCGAACGCCTCGGAGACGGTGCCGATCTGGTTGAGCTTCAGCAGCAGGCCGTTACACGCGCCCATGTCAATGCCTTTCTTGAGGCGCTGCACGTTGGTCACGAACAGGTCATCGCCGATGATGGTGATCTTATCCCCTGCCTTCTTCGTCAGGCTGACGTATCCCTTCCAGTCGTCTTCGGCCAGCGGGTCCTCGAAGCTTATGATCGGGTAATCGCCCAGGATATCCAGGTAGTAGTCGATCAGCTTATCGGTCGAAAGCGACTTGCCGTCGATGCTGTACTTGCCGTCCTTGTAGAATTCGGAAGCCGCCGCATCCATGCCCAGCTTCACCTTTCCCTTGTACCCTGCTTTATTGATGGCCTCTGTTATGGCATCCAGCGCGTCCCGGGTGGTCTTGATAGCGGGGGCAAATCCGCCCTCGTCGCCTACGTTCGTTGCCGTGCTGCCGTACTTCTCTTTCAAAATTTTACCCAGGGTGTGGTAGGTCTCCACGCCCATACGCAGACCCTCGCGATAGGTATCCGCTCCCGCGGGAAGGATGAGGAACTCCTGTATCGCGAGGCCGCTGCCCGCGTGCTTGCCGCCGTTGATCACGTTCATCATAGGCACGGGCAGCCGGTACGCGTTCGCACCGCCCAGGTACTGATACAGGGGTATGTCCAGAAGCGCCGCCGATGCTCTGGCCGCCGCCATTGAAACGCCAAGGATCGCGTTCGCGCCCAGCTTCGACTTGGTCGGGCTTCCGTCCAGCTTGATCATGGCCATGTCGAGTTCCCGCTGTGCGGTCACGTCCATGCCGATCACCGTCTCCGCGATCTTCCCGTTGACGTTCCCGACGGCCTTCTCGACGCCCTTGCCGCCAAAGCGCTTACCCTTGTCCCTGAGCTCCAGCGCCTCATGCGTGCCCGTGGACGCCCCGGAGGGCACGCAGGCGACGCCCATGCTAAAAGCGGTATGCACTTCGACTTCTACGGTCGGGTTACCCCGCGAGTCAAGGATTTCTCGCGCGTGGACATCTGTGATCGGTTCAGACAATTAAAACACTTCCCAACATATTTTATTCCGGCAATTAATATTTAATCTTAAGCAGCGCCCTCAACGATTCCGTGGCAAAATATGATTTCCCTGACCTTGCTATGCCAGGCGCCAGCTCCTGCAATCTCGTTCCACGTCACTATTGCCGGGCAAGGAAGGCCTGTATGATTATCAATATTTTTGTAGACCGCAAATTATTATATACCGCAAACAGCGGTAATTATCAGTAAATACTAATTATGCAGGCGGGGAGAAACGATGACCGACAAAATGAAAGAAATGATCAAGGAATTCAACCCTAAAAAAGTGAGAATAGGTGTTTTAGGCTCACATTCGGCTCTTGAAATAGCTTCGGGCGCCAAGCAGGAAAAGCTTCGAGACCGTAGTGGTATGCGAGAAAGGCAGAGAACAGACCTACGCCAAATACTACAAGAACTGTTTCGACTACATCATCCTCGTGGATAAATTCGCCGACATCATCAACGAAGATGTCCAGAAAAAACTGAATTCCCTTAACACGATATTCGTGCCCAGCCGCTCTTTCTCCGTGTATGCCGGCTACGAAAACATCGAGAAAAAATTCATGGTCCCCCTGATGGGCAACCGGTCCATGCTCAGGACTGAAGAGCGCAACACGCCCAGGAATCAGCTCTACCTGCTCAAGAAAGCCGGAATACTGACGCCTAAAATTTTCAAATCGCCTGATGAGATAGACCGCCTGTCGATCGTTAAAGTAACGGAAAAGGAACGCACGCTGGAGCGTGCCTTTTTCTATGCTGCTTCGCCTGAAGAATACGAGAAACAATCCAAAGAACGCATAAAGAAGGGCATCATCAGTAAGGAAGCCCTTAAGAACGCGATCATCGAAGAGTACGTGGTCGGCGCAAAGTTTAACGCCAACTATTTCTGGTCACCGCTGACCGGCGATATAGACCTGCTCGGCTTTGACCGGCGGATCCAGACAGACCTGGATGGCGTGCTGGATTTGCCCGCCCAGGAGCAGCTTGAGCTTAATATCCCGACGCAGAACATCGAGATCGGCCATATTGGCGCAACCATGCGGGAAAGCCAGCTGGAAAAGATCTTCGACGCCGCAGAACGCTTCGTGAACACCTGCAAAAAGGAGTACCCGCCTGGCATGCTGGGCCTCTTCGCTTTACAGGGTGCGGTGACGAAGGACCTGAAATTTTACGTGTTCGACGTAAGCCCGCGCATCCCGGGCTGCCCGTGTGTCGAGCCGACATCGCCTTACATGAAGTACAAATACGGCATAGAAGTCGGCCCGGGAAGGCGTGTGGCCATGGAGATAAAAAGCGCCATGAAAGAGGGCAGGCTTGCTGATGTGTTAACGTGAATCAAGATATGTGCCGCATCCACGGGATGCGCGATATACTGGACAAGTATGACCTGAAAAACATAGCCATCGGCACGCTGGGTTCCCATTCGGCCCTGAACATCTTCAAAGGCGCAAAAGAGGAAGGCTTCAGGACCGTTTGCATCTGCAGGGAAAACGATGCCATAGTCTACAGGAAGTTCGGCCTCGTAGACGAAATGATCATCGTCCGGGACTTTAGCGAGCTGATGGACGAACGGCTCCAGGAGAAGCTCCGGCAGCTCAACGTCATCCTGATCCCTCATGGCTCATTCACGGCATTTTTGAGCACGGAAGACCTGACCGGCAGCCTCCACGTGCCCATGTTCGGGAACAAGGAGCTGCTCCACCTGGAAGCCGACCGTAAAGCGCAGGCGGAATGGCTACGCAAGGCAGGTCTCAGGCTCCCCTGCACATTGAAGTCGCCCGAAGACATTGATCGACTGGTCATAGCGAAACTGCCGGGCGCGAGGGGCGGACGTGGCTACTTCCTGGCGGCATCACCGGAATCATTCCATAAAAAGTTCAGTGATATGGTCAGGCGCGGGCTCCTTAAAGAAGAAGATAAGGACAAGATTCATTTGCAGGAGTACCTGCTGGGAGTGAACGTTTACCCCAGCTATTTCTCCTCGATCATTAACAATGACGTGGAAATTCTGGGGATTGACAGACGTTACGAGTCTGCCGTCGACGCGATAGGCCGGGTCCCCGCGAGCGAACAGCTCGAAATACAGGTGAATCCGTCCTATACGATCGTGGGTAACATCCCGATCGTAGTCAGGGAGTCGTTGCTGCCGGAGCTGATGCGTATGGGCGACAGGGTCCACGAAACAGCAAAGAAACTGGCGCCGCCGGGAATTATCGGGCCTTTCTGCCTGGAGACCGTGATAACGGACGACCTGCAGATCTATACGTTCGAAATATCTGCCCGCATCGTGGCGGGAACCAACGCCGGCATAGGCACTTCGCCTTATGCTTATCTGAAATATGGCGAAAACATGTACATGGGAAGACGCATCGCCCTTGAAATAAAGGAAGCCCTTGAACAGGGGAGACTCCACGAGGTTCTCGCATAAAAAATTCCCATCACGTAGTCCTATTTGTGGTTCGTAGATTCCGTTGCCTGCCCGGCCTGCAGACGCGCGCAAGGCCGTCCCGGCCGTGGCATCTGCTGTGGTCGGTTTGCCATTGAGAAGACGATGCTCTGACCGTTTTTATCTTCCGGGAAATTATTAGAGAAATTATTAATATCGCATCCCGCTTACTCCTTAAGGGACGAAGTGATAAGGATGAAACGCGGTGCAGGGAGCAGGGCAAAGGTCATTATAGTCGGAGCAGGCCCTGCAGGGCTTTTAGCTGCATGGCAACTGGCCGACCACGCGGACGTAACGATCATCGAGAAGGGCAAGAATATCGACCGGCGCAACTGCGAGGTCATGAAAGGCAAGGACTGTATTTATTGTAATGCGTGCAACGTGACGGCGGGCGTCGGCGGGGCCGGCGGCATGTCCGATGGCAAGCTCAACCTTAACCCGGTGATCGGCGGCGACCTGGTCGATTTTATCGGCATGAAAAAGACGCAGGAGCTTTTTGACCTGGTGGACGCCTATTTCGTAGAGCATGGAGCGCCCGGCGAGGTCCCCCACGTGCCCTCGGATGGCCTGCAGCAATGCGCGGCCGCCAATGGCATCGAGTTCATCCCTATCAGGCAGAAGCACATCGGCAGCGACATGCTGCCGAAGGTCATCGGCTCCATGAAGACGGATATGGAAAAGCGGGGCGTTAAATTCCTGCTGAATACGACGGTGGACAGCATCACCGCCCGCAACAAAAAGGCGAGTGGCGTCATCGTCAAAGGCAAGCAGCTCCCGGCCGACTACGTTCTGCTGGCGCCCGGCCGCTCCGGCAGCTCCTGGCTCGCGGAACAAATGAAAAAATTCGCAGTCCCCATCAAGTACATGCCCATCGACGTGGGCGTCCGTGTCGAGGTGCCTGCGGTCGTCTACGAGGAGGCCGTCAAGACGAACTGGGACCCGAAGTTCCGCATGCATACGTCCACCTACGATGACCTGGTCCGCACGTTCTGCACGTGCCCCTACGGCTTCGTCGTGCAGGATACCTATGAGTCCGGTGTGGGCGCCAACGGTCATTCCCAGCGTAACTGCCGCTCGCACAACACGAACTTCGCTTTTCTGACGAAGATCGGGCTGACCGAGCCCCTGGAAAATACGAACGAGTACGGGAGTACCATAGCGGAGCAGGCAATGACCATCGGCGGCGGCAAACCGCTGCTGCAGCGTCTGGGCGACCTGAAAAAGGGCCGGCGCTCTACCTGGGAGCGCCTCAAGCGGAGCTACGTGGAACCCACACTCCGGTTCGTAACGCCTGCCGACATCTCGATGGCTTTACCGCACCGCGTCGTCACCGACCTCCTCGAAGGACTGGACATGCTCGACCGCGTAGTCCCGGGCGTGGCTTCCGACACGACGCTGCTTTACGCTCCCGAGATCAAGTTCGCGGCCGTAAGGCCGGAGACAAGGGAGCACTTCGAGACCGCAGTCGTCGATAACCTCTTTGTCGCCGGCGACGGCGCCGGCGTGACCCGCGGCATCGTGCCCGCAGCCGCCATGGGCATCGCCTGCGCCGAAGGCATCATTGAGAGGATAGGAAAATAAGCGCGATCCCATCGAAGCCAGGGCTTACAAAGATGGGCTCTATGTTAGTCATTTGGGTTACTTTTTGTATACTGATAAGGTATTCAACACAGAGTACACAGAGGCCACAGAGTACACAAAGTTTTGATCGGAAGAGGCTGCGGTAGCCCGTTCTTTAAACGTACTCTGTGTACCCTGTGAACTCTGTGTACTCTGTGTTGAATACCTTCTCAGCATAATCAACATTTCACCAATGGCTGGTCATTGCTTTTCCGTATCCTGGATGATCTGGTCCCGGATTTCTGGTACAAGGTTCACCGGGTGCTCAGCTGCATCAACCGGGATAAGATTTGATGCAAAATAAAAAGGCAGTATCTCATGTACCGGTTGCCAGACGGTTGCTCTCCCCGCGTTCATATAGCATTTTCCTATACTATACCCCGTCTTACTATATATTAGTTTTCGGCATGCCCCGGCTATATCATTAAAATTCATTTAAGTAACAGTTATATAATCCCTGTACCCATGTCTAATTAATGGTGAGGTTCTTTGGTCATTTCTAAGGATGACATTAAACAGGTAGTCAAGAAATATGATAAGAAGAAAATAACGGTCTGCACCATTGCGAGCCACTCTTCGCTTCACGTTTTCCGGGGCGCGAAGGACGAGGGCTTCCGGCGCTGTGCTATATGCGCCAAGGGCAGGGAAGTACCGTACCAGCGCTACGAATCGGCGAACGAGTACATCGTCGTCGACAAGTTCGCCGACGTCAACGACCCGAAGATTCAGCAGCAGCTCAGGGATATGAACGCCATCATTATACCCCACGGCTCCTTCGTAGCCTACGTCGGGCTCGAGAAGATCGAGAATGACTTCCTGGTGCCCATGATCGGCAACAGGAACATCCTCCGGTGGGAAGCCGAGCGGGAAAGGGTCACGAAATTGTTCGAGGCTTCGAACATCCGGAAGCCCCAGAAGATCTTCGGCCCCGACAAGATCGACCGGCCATGCATGGTCAAGTTCCCCGGCGCCCGCGGCGGCAGAGGCTATTTCGTCACGGACTCTCCGGCGGGCTTCGACGAGAAGATAAAGATCATGGTCAAAAAGGGCTGGCTTGAGGAATCCGACCGGGCGAAGGCTCACATCGAGGAATACGTGGCAGGCGACATATACTGTATGCACTACTTCTATTCCCCGCTGACGAAGACTGTCGAAATGCTGGGCATCGACCGGCGCCACGAGGCGAACATCGATGGCCTGGTAAGGATTCCGGCCAAAGACCAGATCGAAGCTAACATGCAGCCCACCTACGTGGTCACTGGTAACTTCCCGGTGGTCGTCCGCGAGTCGCTGCTCGACCAGGCCTTCGGCATGGGCGACAGGCTGGCCGAGGTGGCCGAGAAGATGGTCCCGCCCGGACTGCTGGGTGCGTTCTGCATCCAGACCATGTGCACGGACAACCTCGAGTTCGTCGCCTTCGAGATATCCGCCAGACAGGACGGCGGCACCAACACGTTCATGAACGGCTCCCCGTACTCGTATCTCAAGTACGGAGAGGGCATGAGCATGGGAAGGCGCTATTGCCTCGAGCTGAAGGAAGCGCTCAAGCAGAACCGGCTCGAAGACATTGTGACGTAAGCATTTGATACGTAGGGCACCGGGGGCACCATTGCCAACCCTGTGCCTGTCATCTTTTTTATCATCCCTGTCTTCCCAAGTAAGCCTTATCGATGCGATCTCTGCGGCCATAAACTGTTCCTGGCGTTCCAGATCGCAAACACAGGAACGGTGAATGCCACGCGCGCGAAGCGGCGACCCGGCAAGAGCGAAAGACCGGGCTGAATGCAACCGGAAGCTAAAAAGAAGATGGCGCCGAAGCGCCTTGATATTATTACTTTAACCTGATATAGCTCGGGCCAGGTTCTTTCAGACGCGACTTCTCGATGTCGAAGAGGTTCGCAGCCTTGATGAGCGCCGAAAGCTGCTTGAACCCGTACTCGCGCGAGTCGAAGCTGGGCTCGATCTTGTACAGGTTGTTGGCCATGCTGGACATGTCCACCCAGTCGCCTTCCTTGGCCGAGGCCATCTCGTAGGCCCGGGCCAATAGCGTCGTAGCGCGCTTGTCGATCTTCTTTTTCTGCCGGTGGCCGCCGCCGCTCTGGGCGCGTCGCTGGTCCTGGGGGGACTTAGCGCTGGTCTTCTCCTCTTCTTCCTCATCCTCGTCGGGACCCAGGTTCTCGGTGAACGTAAAGATCACACACGCCTTCACGAACGACTCGGGCGTGTCCTTGCGGCCGATGCCCATGACGAACAGTCCCGATTCCCGGATGCGGGTGGCCAGCTTGGTGTAGTCGCTGTCGCTCGACACGATACAGAAGCCGTCGATGTGACCTGCGTAAAGGACGTCCATCGCGTCGATAATCAGCGCGCTGTCCGTGGCGTTCTTGCCCCGGGTGTAGCGGAACTGCTGGATGGGCTGGATGGCGTGCTTGTGGAGGTACTCTTTCCAGCTGTTCATGCTGGACTGGGTCCAGTCGCCGTATATCCGCCTGACTGTGACGTTGCCGTACTTGCCGGCTTCGGACAGGATCTCTTCGATGAGCGACGGCTGCGCGTTATCGCCGTCGATGAGCATTGCGATGTTCTTGCTGTTGTTTTCCTCTTTTTGTTCTGACATTGTACCGCTTCCGTGAGGCTGCCAGGGTATAACATAAAAAGCATCCCGGCAAATTATAATGACATTATCTTATTGTTGGCCGTATATTTGTGCGGCCTATATTATCTTTGTCCTGTTTCGGCTGTTATAACTCGATTGATCAGGCGCCGGCGGCCGATACCGATCGGCACGGGACCATCAGGCGACTTTACCTTTCTGCCTGCTCACCTGGTTGTGCAGCACCACGAAGGTTGCGAGAGAACAAGCGGCAGTAATCAGGCATCTACTTGAAATTAATTGGCAGGACGTCTATATACAGGTTGTCGTTATTGCGGTAATCGATTTACTATTATTCTCTAATGTTTTCTGGATTCATCGCGGTGCGACGTCTATGCTTGCTTCTTGCATAAACGACATAGCAGATAACCAATGTTTCCAATATCAATCGCGGTGCGACGCTGGTGCTTGCTTATTGTATAAATGGCTAATAGATAACCAATGCTTCCAATACAAATCGCGGTGCGACGCCCGTGCTTGCTTCTTATTGAAAAGACCTATAGGCCAATATCCATTACTCCCCATTTTAATCGCGGTGCGACGCCCGTGCTTGCTTCGCCGCACGTGCTACTACGGGTTTTTCCGGTGTTCCGGTGTCGGGCGACGGGCTCGCACCTTCGTCGGCCCAACGCGCCTTCGGCGGCGTTGAGCCTCCTTTGCAAGCCCTGAAAAACGCGCCATGCGGCAGCGTTTTTCACACCCGCCACCTCCACACCCCTCGCACAGCTGATGCGTGCGAAGGGGCAAGCCGAAAAAACCCTCCGCCTTCCGCGGAGAAGCATACGCTACCCATACCAACACCGGTATAGGCAACGAGCCAACACTAGTCATTGTACGCTTAGCCTTTGCTGCTCCGCGGAAGGCGGAGGGTTTTTCTGGCTGAAGGCCCCTCGCACGCGCAGCTGTGCGAGGGGTGCGGAGGCGGCCGGGCAATGAACGCTGCCCGAAGGGCGCGTTGCTTAGCGCTTGCGAAGGGACTCGGCCTGGCGCAGCCGAGCGAAGCGAGGCGCCGCCGGGTCGTGTCTCCGGGGGTGCGAGCGCGGCCCGGACGGCGCAGCACCGGAAAAACCCGGAGTAGCCCATGCAGCATCAGCGCGCATGGGCGTCGCACCGCGATTATTATTAGATTGACCATATCATGCTGTTCTATAAGTCTTTAGTATTGCAAGAACACATGGACGTCGCACCACGATCAATAATAGAAAGACCACACTCTGCTTGTTATAGTCCTTGAAAATTGAAAAAACGCGGCCCGGGCTTCGGAGCACCTGGTGAACCCGGGGCAAACGCATAGCCTGACTGGTGCCAGCCAGGCCATTATAAAAAGCGGGCGGGATATTTTCCTCTAAAACTTCAGCTTCTTGAATTCCTCTATGTCGTCGGCGAGCTTTCCCAGCTCTTCGTCGGTGATTTCCACGCGGCTCTTAAGCAGGCGAAGTTCGGCGACGAGCTGCTTGATCCGGGCATACATCACGTACATGATGCCCGTGCAGCCGACGATACTAACACCGAGCACCGCGATGATCAGTTCGAAAAACATCTCATCCAGTCCTTATCCCCCCTTGAAGAGGGACCTTGCCAGCCTGTCGATGAAGCCTTCGCCCTTGCCGGTGGCTGCCGGGTCTTCCTTCCTGGAACCTGAGAGCTTTGCAGCCAGTCGCTTGTACGCCTGAGCGGCCTGGCTGTCCGGGTACTTGACGACGACGGGCGTCTTGAACGCGGCCGCCCTGCGGACGCTCGGGTCCTCGGGGATGACTTCGAGCACCCTGACACCCATGATGTCGCCGATCTTCTGGCTTGTCAGCTCAGTCTTCTCCGCGGACGCCCGGTTGAGGACGATGCCTCCGACCGAACCGCCCACCATCTCGGTCAGGACCTTCGTCTTTACCGCGTCGGCCATGGACGACAGCTCGGGGTTGACCACGAGCAGGACTTCGTCGGCGATGGCGAGCGGTATCACGCCGTCCTTGCTGATGCCTGCCGGGGCATCGATCAGGATGAAGTCCGCGCCGGCCACAAGCTTGCTCATGACGTCCTGCAGCCTGTCGGGGTCGGCGTTCTGGAAGCCCTGCAGCGAGATGCCGCTGGGTACTACCTTCAGGCCGGTCGGGAGCTCGTAGATGGCCTGCGAGATGTCCGCCTTGCCTGCCAGCACTTCGTGCAGCGTGATCTTGCTCTTCTCGAGGCCCAGTACCAGCCCCAGGTTAGCCATGCCGATATCGGCATCCAGTACTATCGTCTGCTTGCCCAGAAGCGCGAGGGCAGTGCCGAGGTTAACGGTTGTCATCGTCTTCCCCGTCCCGCCCTTTCCGGAAGCTATTGTGTAAACCTTTGTCATTAAATCACCCGTTGGTGCTCCTTCCCAGCCATTAATAGATCAAAGCGATTGCGCCCTCTTAGGGCGACGCCCTCCGCAGGGCGGCGACGCGCGCCAGTCGCCGGACGTCCTCTTCTTCGAAGACGAGTCCGTTTTCTCTCAGGCGTCCTATGAGCCTGCTGATATCCGGCTCCGCTGGCGCCCGGGCGCCATCAAAAATGCCCTCTACCTCCTTCTCTATGGTAGATCGGGCTTCTTTCTTCCTATCCTCAATTTTTACGTATATTTTCTCTAATACTATACATTCCTCAAAGCTATATCCTTTATCCTTCAAATACCTTATGAAATCTATGATATCGATGCTGGTATAAGCCGTCTGCCTGTAGGCGAACTGCTCGATCTCCCGGTCGATTTCCGGGACCGGTCCCGTAACAGGCCGTGGCTTGATCAGAGTGGCCCGGTCAGGCGTTTTATCGGGCTTCGGGTATCGCCGGGCTGTCCGCTATCGTCACGCCCGGTGCCTTCCAGAGTATCTCTACGCCTTTTTCTGTCTTCTTTTCGGCTCCGGTCTCTGTCGCAGCCTTGCCAGCGGTAACACCATTATCCGACGGCCGTCCCGGCAGCGCAGTCATCGGCTTGCCCATGGCCATCCTCATTCGCCGCCCTTCGGCGACGATGTCCCGGACGCTGTTGGGGTCAGCGTTGAAATATTTCACCAGGGCGGCCGTCCCGTCCGTGCCGTTGCCCTGCGGGCTTCCGGCGGCTGGTGTAGCCGCACCGAGAACCGGCAACGACGGCAGAATGCCGAGCTTCTTTGTCACTGCCACCATGATCGCCAACGCCTGATCGGGCGGGAACGTCTTGCAGATCGCCTCGTTGATGGCAGGCAGGTCCGCCCCGCCGTCTTTAGTCTCAAAGCTGCCTGCGTAGAGTGCGTTGAACTTCAGCACTCCGCCCAGCCCGCATGTACCGAGGATAGCTTCCCTGATAACGCTGATCACGTCGCTCATACCCACTTACCTCTTCTTCCTCGTCCGCAGGTGAGACAGCTCGAGCTTGCACAAAAGCTCGTCCACATGACTGGCGAAATCACGTTCGACTTTCCTTACCATGGCAAGGTCATCTTCCATGCCCCCGCTGATCTCATCCATCGTCCTGCTGATGTCATCCCGGACCGGAATGGCGGGAGTCCGGGCGCTCTCAAGCAAGTCCTTCGCGGGTATCCCGATGCCTGAAGCCGGCTTTTCCGGTTTCGCCGCAGGCACAGCCGCCGGTGGCACTTTCGCCTGCCGGCCGATGATCGAGGTCAGCAGCCCCTCGTTGATCGCATAGAACTCGGCATGCCCCGATGCGTTCCGGAGGTTCTCCAGCAGCCCGTGCCCGGACGCGTGGTCATTGTACGCCGTTTCCGTCTTTCCTTTAATGATAATGACGTGTTCCTCTTCGACCTTTCCGTCCCGCTGCGCCAGGAACAGCAGGTGGCCGGTCTCGCCCGGATACTTCTGCACGTACTCGTCCAGGCTGGCGATGCTTTCCGCCCTGACGAACCGTCCGCGGATTTCGGGCATCGGCATGGACCGCGGCTTTTCCTCATGCCGGGTCGCTATGGTAACAGTAGCTGCGAGGGGCTCTTTCGGGGCCTCCTTCGGCACCGGCTTTACGGGGGCTGCGGCGGGAGCAGCAATAGCAAAGTCCCGGTACAGGTCCTGCAACAGCTTTACCTGCTTATCTGCGAGCTTACAGACCTCGACGATGGCATTATCCTTCCTGATGGCCTCTTCCATCAGCTTTAGATCGGGGTCAGTCCGGTCCGACGAGCCTTCGGAGGCAAACGCCATCGCCGGTTTCCCGGCTATATACACCACTACGCTCTCACGGACCGAGCTTTTGTCGAACACCGAGACACGCAGGTAGCCAGTCAGTCCGTCCCTGGCGATGGATTCGCCCAGCTCCTTCAGGCCCAGCGGGCTCCGATGGCTGTTGACGAGCGTTCCGTGCGGGAGCTGCATGTCGTTTCACTTCTATGTCTTGTGCGCCATTTGCGTGTTCCTGATGTTCAGCCGGATCAGTCCCAGGTTTGCCTCGCCCTTCGTCAGGACGCACAGGAGCATGTCGCTGACCGGCGCTATGATCGCTTTGTAGCCCGGCGTCTCGAGGATGATCTCGTCCGCGGCGCCAAGCTGCAATTCCCCCGTAATTCGGGAGCCGGCGCGTATCATGTCCTCGGTGGCTGCGGCGATGTGTTCGAAGTCCGCATCGCCGTGCTGGAAGACGGGGAGGCCGTCGGCGACAAGCGCGGCCGCCACGACCCCGGGCAGTGAGGTCAGGAGCGAGAGTATCTGGTCATATTCGGCTTTCTCTTTGGCGATGGAAGGAGTCTGCCTCTTCGGGGCCGCCGGTGCGGCATTGATGGCCGATTCCGGGTTTTCCTGGATGATAGTCCTGATCTCGTCGTCAGACAGCTCGACGATCTTCGACCGGACATCCTCCAGCGCCATCATCCGGTGTAAAGCGTTAAGCTGATGGAGGTTGATGCCCTGGCTGGACAGCGAAGCCGCCAGCACAGTGCCGTTGTCCAGCAGGATATAGCCTGCGCTGCCCGGGCCCTGCTCATGCCGGTATACGTAGACGCAGCCTTTGAACTGCTGGCTGTAATCTTTCAGCAGGTCGGCGACAGTGGCCGTAGACTCAGCCACCGGCCTCCCGTCGGCGAGATTCATGGGGGCACGCTCCTTTCAGTGCTATGCTGCACTTAAAGTGCGGCCGCTATCCTGTCCTTGTTCTTCTTGACCTCGTACCTGATCCGGCCCACGTTGGAGCCGGGCTCGGCTACGACGGCGAGGATCTCGCTGGCTGACACCAGCGAGAGCATGACCGGCCCCTTTTCCATCTCGATGAGCACCTGCTCGAAGGCGCCCTTGTTCAGCTCGATGCCCATGGCTTCCGACGTGCCCACGCTCGTCGACGCCATGGCGCCCAGCGCGTCGACGTCCATCTGTATATTACTGATGTGCTCGATGACGAACCCGTCGCGGCCGACGACGGCCGCCGCGCTTACTCCCTCGACCTTCACCAGGTCGCCTAATATTCTCTTCAGCATTGCTTCCATCGTTTTACCTCACTGCCTCTCGGATGATGTTACCCTCACTGTCTATGATCTTAAGCATGATCGGCATACGGCCGACCGTGTGTGTCGCGCACGAGACGCACGGGTCGTAGGCCCGTACGACCATCTCTATCCGGTTGAGCACCTTCTCTTCCACATTCTCGCCGTGGATGAGCTGCTTCGCGGCGCTCAGTACGCCCCGATCGATGGCCCTGTTGTTATGGCCGGTGGCGACGATGAAGTTAGCCCTCGTGATGAACCCTTTGTCGTTGACCGTATAGTCGTGTATCAGCGTGCCCCTCGGCGCCTCGACGATGCCGATGCCGCGGGTGTTCTTCACCCCGCCGGTCTCGGTCCTCACGTTCCTGTCGGTAATCGCCTTATCCTGCAGCAGTGCCAGCGCCCGCTCGGACGCTGCGGTGAACTCGATCACCCTGGCCGCATGGTACAGGAACGGGTGCTGCGCGATCCGGCCGAACTTCGCCCGGAACTCGCCCAGCATCTTATCCGCTTCAGGCATGCCCATAGCGTCCACGGCATTAATCCTGGCCAGCGGCCCGACGCGGTAGAACCCGCTGCCTCTCTTGAGCTTCGTGAACTTCATGTAGGAGTACGCCTCGGCGCTCTCCTCGATATAGTCGGCATACTGCTTTGCCGCGAATTCGCCCAGCTGGCTGCCGTCTGCCGCAACCATGCGGAACATGCCGTCGTAGGTCTCGAACTTCCCGCCATTGGTCATGGCCAGGAAGTCGGTGGTTACCGTGCCGAGAGCGATTATGTCTTTCTTTTTCTCGAACTCTGCGTTGACGAGCTGCCATGCGGCCTGGCCGATGCCCACGGCTTTCTTCGCGTAGGCTTCCAGCTCGGCGCGCTTCTGCTCGGGAAGCGCGAATGACATGCCGCCCGGTACCGCAGAGACCGCGTGAATCGGCTTGCCGCCCGACTCTTCCGTGATCCGCTGGCCGATCTTCCGGGCCTCGATGGCCGTCCTGGCCAGGCTTTCGTTGGCCTGCACCAGGCCGACGACGTTCCTCGTGGCCGGCGTCGCGCCATCCAGCAGGAAGTCGGGCATTCCCAGGAAGAACAGGTGCAGCGCATGCGAACTGATCATCTGTCCGGCGATCAGCAGCTCGCGCATCTTGTAGGCGGTCGGCGGTATCGTCGCCCCGTAGATCTCGTCCACGGCCTTGGCAGCCGCGAGATGGTGGACGGTCGGGCAGATGCCGCAAATCCTCGGGGTGATCCTCGGCGCCTCCTCGACGGCCGCGCCTTCCAGGAACTTCTCGAAGCCCCGGAGCTCGGTAGCCCCGAAGTGCGCGTCGGCGACCTCGCCCTTATCGTCCAGGCTTATCGTCACCTGGGCGTGGCCCTCAATGCGGGTGATCGGTGAAATAGTGATCTTCTTCATAGGTGCCGCTCCTTGATGATGTCGGGGATTTTAGAGACAGACTTGTTCTCCATGATCTTGCTGCCCATGACGAACGGGTAGATCGTGTGTGTCACGTCGTACAGCTCTTTCTCGATCTCCTGCTGGGGCAGATCGGTCAGATGCTGGATACGGGTGACCAGCGTGTTGTAGATGTCACGCGATGGCTCGCGCAGCACGTCGAGCGACGGGCCGCCGCAGCCGTGGCACGGGATGCCGTGGTGCGTACACAGTGCGCCGCACCGGCCGAACGTGACCGAGCCCAGGCAGATATAGCCCTGGCCGAGCAGACACGTCTTCTCCTCGGGCATGCCCTCGCCACGTCTCTTGACCTTCCAGCCTTTGACCTGGCCCATTTCCCGGTCACACTCGGAGCAGACCGATTTTTTGGACAGCTCGGGCACATGGCCGTCGATGAGCGGCATCAGGATTTTCCGCAGGAAGACCTCTTTGGGCGGGCACCCGGTGATATAGTAGTCGACCTTGACGACGTCGCCGACTGCGTATCCGCGATACAGCAGTTCCGGGACGTCCTGAGAGGGTAAGGTCTTGGTGACAGTCGTAGGCGAGTCGGTGTACACGCCGTTCAGGATTTCGTCACGGCTGTGAATGATTGACAGTCCAGAAATTCCGCCGTAGCAGGCACACGTCCCGAACGCAATCACGATCTTCGAGCGTTGCCTGAGCTTCCTCAGCTTCTCCATGTTCTCTTTGTTACGGACCGCGCCCCCGACGATGGCGATGTCGATGCCCTCGGGCGGCTCCTTCACGTCCATGAGGACCGGAGAATAGACCAGCTCTACTTTCTTGAGCAGTTCCAGCATGTCCTCGTGGATATCAAGGAGCGACATGTGACAGCCGCAGCAGGAGGCCAGCGGTTCAGTTGCAAGCTTGAGCATGCGCGATCACCTCAGGATGAGCTTTTTCAGGCAGGTGTTCGGCCCGACGTGGACGATCTCCAGCTTGCCGCGCTTGCCGGTGATCTCCTCGACCGCACCCACCATATACCCGTACAGGCTCTGGCAGAGCGGCCCCTTCTGAGACATGCCTTCCCGGCGCAGCGTCTGCCGCACCAGACAGTCCCGGAAGACAAGGTAGATGAATGTCTCCCCGTTCTCGGTGATAATGTAGCTGTCCTTGCCCTTGGGCTTGTACAGCTCGAAGTTATATTGTCGGCCGAGGATGTCCGACAATTCCTTTAGCGCCTTCTCGACGTTGTCCGTTTTAGGGAAGTACTTGGCCGTCTCGTGGCCCATCTTCATGCCCGCACGGTATACGACCGCGTTGGCTCCGCCTCTCGCAATCTCCTCCAAGGAACGGATGATCATGGCATTGAGCACCATGAGACCATGTAACGCTTCCTCGTAGTCCGTGATGTTGCCCTCGCAGTGGAGCGGAAGCTCCTCCGGCTTGACGATCGATGCCTGGGACATTAGACGAACCTCCTTACGGAGGTTGATGCAGATGTCGCCAACATCTGTGATGTCGGCATCATCAAACGAACCTCCTCAGCATTGAGCATACTTCGAGATCGACGTACAGCCGCCGCGATAAGTAGATGTCCTGGTGCTCGATGGCATTCGAAGGACAGATCTCGTGGCATGACAGGCACTGCATGCAATCGTCCGGGTTTACAACCGTAGACCGCCCGTCCCGGATCTCGTAGACCTTCATAGGGCAGTCGTGAGCACACAGGCCACAGCCGATGCACACGTCTTTGTCGACAATGATTTTCACCATGCTAATATAACCCTCTCGCCCGTTTTACAGCCTTATACCCCCAAAGCTATACCGCTGCCGTAAGCTCCACAAGCAACACTACCTTCACTTGTTAACAATCAATTGCTTATATAATTATCCTTACAAAAGAAAAATTATTTCGATGTTTGCCGGTTACTTACATTTTTTGTAATACATATTTGTGATTAGAGTCCTCAAAGGTTTCGGGAGGTCTCAAGAGGTCACAGAGCTCAGCACAGAGGTCACAGAGGGCACAGAGGACGGCACAGAGGTTTATTTAACGAAATGGCTTCCTGAGCCCTTCTCCAAAAACGTCCTCTGTGCATGCCTCTGTGACCTCTGTGACCTCTGTGCTGAGCTCTGTGACCTCTCGCAAACCTCTGAGACCTCTTGTAACCTCCGTACCCTCTAAAATTTAACACCGTTAAGTCGCCATCCGGCAAATGTCTATGGGAAAATATATGATGTACGGCGGGAAAATAGTGGTTCTAATAAACCCTGGGTATATATGGCCGACGTTATAGTACATGATCCCGCGCTGTGCACCGGTTGCCGGCAGTGCATGACGGCGTGTTCTTTTAAAAAATACGGTACCTATAACTATAACCTGTCGCTGTGCAAGGTGCTGGAGGACCCGCGTGGAGGCTTTGTCCGGGTGCACTGTCACCACTGCAAAGACCCCATGTGCAAGGCCGCATGCCCGACGGGGGCCGTTCTCAAGGATGAGAAGACCGGCATCGTGACCATCGACCAGATGCTGTGTGTCGGATGCAAGGCCTGTACCTTCGCCTGTCCCATCTCAATACCACAGATGGGCAGGGGCCTGAAGATCATGGTCAAGTGCGATATGTGCAAGGGCGACCCGGAGTGCATCAAGGTCTGCTCTTCGAAGGCGATCAAGATTATGAGCCGGGAGCAGGCGGAGAAGCTCGTCTGCGAGATGGAAGCCCGGCCGTTCGTGCCGGCGACGAAGCCGATCAGGGAGACTGGTAAGACATGAAGGAACTCTACCCCTGGCGCAAGGCGGTCAAAATACCGCTGCCGCCCACAGTCAAGCCCCAGCTCATCCGACACTTCTCGATCGGCCTGCTCTATCCGGTGACCGACGAGCTGAAGGAGGCTCGGGAGAAGGCGGGGCTGGACCCCATACCGCCGACAGCCCATCGTTACAAGGAGGCCGTGGAGGATATACAGAAGATCGTCGCGGCCATGGGCGTGGACAAGAACGTGGGCCTGGACCTCAAAAGCATGGAGTACAGGTTTAAATGAAGTCAGAGACTCAAAAGTCGCCAAAATACTCGCATTTCCTCGGCTGCGTGATGCCCGCCAAGATGCCGTGGGCCGAGTCAGCCATCATGAAGTCGCTCCCACGGATGGGTGTCGACGTGGTCTACCTGGAGAAGTCGACCTGCTGTCCCAGGGCAGGCGTCTGGATATCGGTGGACCGCCGGGTATGGCTCACGCTGGCGTCATACAACCTGTTGCAGGCGGAACAGCAGGGCCGGGACGTGATGGTATCCTGCAACGGCTGCTACGTGACGCTGTTCGAGGCCAACAAGACGCTTAACGCCGACCCGAAGGCGCTTGAGGAAGTCAACAAATACCTCGCGGCGGCAGGCAAGTCGTACCACGGCAACCTGAAGATCCGTCACTACCTGGAAGTCTTATACGAGGACGTAGGCATCGAGCGTATCAGGGCAGGCAGGAAGCTCAGTAACATTCGCGTTGCCATCCATCCGGGATGCCACATGCGAATCTGGCCGGACGGCCATCTCGTGCGCTATTTCACCGAGATACTCGAGGCGCTGGGCGTCACTATCGTACCCTACGGCCTGGAGCAGATGTGCTGCGGCCTGCAGGCCAACCTCGCCGACAAGGACTTCGCCACCTACGAGCGGGCCAAGAAGAAGCTGGACGCGATACAGGAGACGGACGTCGACGCGCTGGTCCTCGTCTGCGCCGGCTGCTACGACCAGTTCGAGCGTGTCATCACCACGCTGCGGAAGAAGGACAACTACGACTTCAAGGTGCCGGTCATCCACCTGGCAGAGCTCGTCGCCGTCTCGATCGGGATGACGCCCGACGAGTTCGGCATGCGCTACATGCGGACGGCGCCGGTGGACCGTCTCATCGAGAAGCTGGAAAAAAACACGGGGCCGGCTGACGCCGTCGCGAAGCCGGTCGCAATAACGGAGAAACAACCGCAATGAAGCCCTACTTCGTCATCGCGCTGTTCATACTTGTGATCAGCGTGATCGGCGCGCTGGTGTCCGGAAGCTCGTTCGTGATGCTGTTCATGTTCGCCGAGCTGGCCTCGCTGGTGTCCTTCTACATGTTCTTCTCGGTGATCATCCCGTCGCTGTTCCCCGAATACCATGACGTGGACGAGAACTTCAACTGCGGGGCCTCCGAGATATACCTCGACGCAGGCGAGATGTATGAGCCGAAGACACCGTTCGGGGGGATGAACAATAAGTGACGACCTGAACCTCTCGGTGCTGCAGATCAAGCCGCAGGAGCTGCGGCCAGCCGTGCAGGATATCCTCGACAGGGACGGCCGGCTCATGTATGCCACGGGCGTGGACATGGGCGTCAAGGGCATCAAGGTGGACTATTACTTCAGCTTCGACCACCTCGACCGCAGCCGTCATACGATATTGCGCATGTTCCTGGACCGGGAGAACCCGGCGATCAAGTCGGTGACGCCGCTCACGCCGCAGGCCGACTGGGCCGAGCGGGAGATGATCGAGTTCCTGGGCGTGAAAGCCGAGGAGCACCCGAACCCGACGCACCTGTGGCTGCCGGTGAACTGGGAGCAGATGTACAGCGAGGGCACCGAGGACAAAGGCGCCATCCAGCCGAAGCCGCTGAGCAATCAGGTGCATGACAACATCATCGCGCTGCCGGTGACGGCCGTACCGTACGGCCCCTATCACCCGGCGTTCATCGAGAGCAACTACTTCAAGATGTCCGTGGAGGACGAGGTGGTCAAGAAGGCCGACCTGAAGCTGGGCTTCAACCACCGCAGCATCATCAAGCTGATGGAGCGCCGCGACTACTTCAAGGACGTCTTCCTCGCGGAGCGGGTGTGCGGTCTGTGCAAGGTCCACCACGCCCTGAACTTCTGCATGACGGCCGAGAAGATCGGCGACATCCAGATACCGAAGCGGGCGAAGATCTTACGCACGCTGGCCTGCGAGATGGAGCGTATCCAGAGTCACCTGATGGCCATCGGCATCGCCAGCGACCTGGTCGGCTTCAAGACCATGCTCATGCACTCGCTGCGGGTCAGGGAAGACATACAGGACAGCCTGGAACTGATCACCGGCCAGCGTATCACCCATGGGTTCGTGACCATCGGCGGCGTCCGGCGCGACGTCACCGAGAGCCAGGCCGACTTCGTGCGGGGCAAGCTCAAGTCCATGAAAACCGGAATGCCCGAGCTGTACGACCAGCTCGAGTCCAGCGACGTCTGGGTGGGCAGGCTGCGCAACGTGGGCGTGCTCAAGCCCGACGAGGCCATCCGCCTCGGCGCGGTCGGCCCCACGGCGAGGGCGACAGGCAGGCGGCTCGACGTGCGGAAGAACTCGCCGTACGCGGCCTACGAGGACGTCGACTGGGACATAATAACGGAGAACGGCTGCGATTCTCTGGCAAGGATCAAGGTCAAGATGCGGGAGACCATGATGTCGCTGCACATCGCCGAGCAGTGCCTCGACCTGCTCAAGACCGCCCCGCAGGGCATCCTGGCGAAGGTCGGCGAATTACCATGTTCCGAGGCCATCGCCAAGACCGAGCCCCCGCGCGGCGAGCTGCTCTATCACGTCTCATCCAACGGGACCAATACCCCGGAATACGTCCGCATCCGGGTGCCGACCTTCATGAACGGCTACATCATGCTCAAGCTCATCCAGGGCTCCTACGTGGGCGACGTACCGGCGATCATGGGCAGCGTCGACCCCTGCTACTCGTGCACCGACCGCGTGACTGTCCACAAGGACTTCAAGGTCACCAGGAGGGGCGAATGCAAATCGTAATCGACCTGGTCTGGCTGCTCAACCCGGTCATCGCCTTCGTGGTCGGCATCATCCTGATGTTCAACCTGCGGAAGGTCTTCGCCCGGGTACAGTCCCGGCGGGGCCCGCTGCTCTGGCTGCCCGCACGCTGGAAAGACATCAACCGTTCCAAGCTGCTGCAGCCGCTGTACGACATCGAGAAGCTGCTCTCCAAGAAGACGATCATTCCCCATACGGCCACGCCGTTCTTCACTGCAGGCCCCATCATGGCGCTGTCGTTTGCCATACTGTTGACACTGTTCATACCTGTGGCCATGGGCGCCATCGACTTCTCGTTCAGCCTGGTGATCGTGTTCTACCTGCTGATAGGCGTCACCATGTCGATCATCATCGGCGGCACGGCCAGCGCGTCGCTGTTCGCGGCTATTGGCGGCGTGAGGGAGATCGAGCTGATGCTGGCCAACGAGATACCGTTCATTCTCGGGACGTTCGCGCTGGCGATCACCGCAGGCCCCGCGGGCACCGGCTCGCTGTCCATCCACGATATGATGGGCTTCAACCTGCTCTACAACCCGTTCGCAGCTATGGCCGTGTTCATTGCTATCCTTGTGAAACTGCACATCAAGCCCTTTGACATACCGGAGGCCGACGCAGAGATCGTCGGCGGGCTGACCACCGAGTACAGCGGGAAGCTGCTGGGCGTCCTGGAGATCACGAAAGTGCTCATGCTGTTCTCGCTTTCGGCATTGTTCGTCGACCTGTTCCTCTGGATCCCGGCGACTGGCGTGTGGGCATGGGCAGAGTTCCTCGTCGAAGTGCTGCTGGTCGGCGGCGCCATCGGGCTGGTCAACGCGCTGTTCGCGAGGTTCCGCATCGACCAGGCGACGAAGTGGCTGTTCCGGTTCTCCACGCTCCTGTCGCTGACCGCCATCGCCTTCGCGCTCATTGCGAGGTACGCGCTATGAGCCGCATCAGGACGATGTTCGAGCTATTCCTCAACCTGTTCAGGAAGCCGGTCACGGTCGACGAGTCGTATGGCTTCCTGCCTGAGACCTATCGCAGCCTGCCCCGCCGGGACGCGGAAAAGTGTACCGGCTGCGGCGCCTGCTACGAGCGGTGCTCCAGCGGGGCGACGAAGCTGCACGATATCGGTGATAAGCGGACCGTGAGCGTCGACGGTTACAACTGTATCTACTGCGGCCGCTGTGCCGACGTCTGTCCAGAGAAGGCGCTCGCGCTGAACTTCGAGGGCAAACCGGCTCCGAAAGACGAACGCGAACTGCTCGACCGGATTGACCTGAACCGGTACGCCGGCGAGGACGCGCCCCACGAGGACACGACGCTGGTGCTTCAGAAATGTAGTGTCTGCGGCGAGATCATGCCCGCGACCGAGAAGTACCTGAAGGTCGTCCGCCAGCGGACGCTGGAACACCTGCAGCCGGACACGGCCAAGGTCATCGACAAGGACATGGAAAAATACCTGACCGCGTGTATCTCATGCCGGCA
This sequence comes from uncultured Methanocellaceae archaeon, assembly GCA_963769045.1. Lineage (GTDB taxonomy): Archaea > Halobacteriota > Methanocellia > Methanocellales > Methanocellaceae > Methanocella_A. Next base: position 133,016 of record CAVYKK010000014.1, on the reverse strand, counting down.
GAAATACAGCCTGATCTGGGGCACGCACCCCCGGAAGTGGGTGGGAAAATGAGCAGCCGGATAAAGAAGTCCCCCTGGATTTACCACGCCCACGCCGGCGGCTGCGTCGGCTGCGACGTGGAGCTGCTCGCCTGCATGGGCCCGCGCTACGATTTAGAACGGCTGGGCGTCAAGTGGGTGGCCTCGCCAAGGTATGCAGATATATTACTAGTGACCGGCCCCGTGCCGCTGCACACCAAGCCGTTCCTGGAGCGCGTGTACGCCCAGACACCGGAGCCCAAGCGTGTGATCGCCATGGGCGCCTGCGGGTGCTCGTGCGGCGTGTTCATCGATGAGGAGAACTACTCGGTCGCCGGGCCGGTAGACCGCATCATCCCGGTGGACGTCAAGATACCTGGCTGTCCGCCGAAGCCCGAAGCCATTATCGAGGGCATCCTCAAAGTGCTCCGGATGAAATAGCCGGAATAAGCCGGAAGTACTCCTTTTTGGAGGCGAAGTCATGGAAGTCAGGGTCATAAGGGAAAACAAGAAGCAATTCTTAGACCTGTTGCTCCTTGCAGACGAGCAGGAGAGCATGATCGACAGGTACCTGGATCAAGGGGAGCTGTTCGCCCTGTACGACGGGGACCTGAAAAGCATCTGCGTGGTCACCGTAGGAGATAGGGCCACAGGCGAGATCAAGAGCCTGGCCACCTGCGAGAGATACCAGCGACACGGCTACGGAAGATGCCTTGTCAAGTACATACTAGATTATTATAAAGGCAGGTGCGAGACCCTGATTGTAGGTACGGGAGACAGCCCGTGGATAATCCGTTTCTACGAAAGCTGCGGCTTCACATATTCCCACAGGGTCAAAGACTTCTTCACAGATAACTACGACCATCCGATCTTCGACGGCGAAGTCAGGCTGATGGACATGATTTACCTGAAGAAAGCCTTGTAATCGGCCGCCGTCATGGGAATGCTGACAGAGGAGGAAGATGCCGTACGACACTGTCAAGGCCTCTGATGACAAAGCTTTAACAAGGGAGCCCGCGGCTCGGTCGCGCGCGCGAACGCACGTTAGGGCAGGAGGCATACGTTCGGGCAGGGCGGATAATGATAGTCCGTATTCGGGCATGCGATCCATGATACGCCCGCCAGGGGGCGATCGCCGGTTTTATCCTTAAAGTGCTCCGGATGAAATAGGCAATGGCATTCCCTGCTATAATATAAATTTTTTTATTTATTAGTGTAAAGTGCTAATTTACATTAATGTCGATATTGTCAAGAAAATTATTATGGTTAATAATGATAAAATTTAAGCTTAATAAAAAACAATAACATATTATGGAGGTGTATAAAATACTCACAAGCCATCTGGGCATAATCTACTGCAATCGGGGAGAGAAGAGACTTCCAGCTATACACCCACCGGTGCCCGCGCACCACGCTTATAAAAACCGGCTATAGTGCCACGCTCATTATCGCTCACGTGCCATTAGCGGATGGCACCGCCTTTATCGCCACTTTCGGTTAACGAACCGTTACTTCTCGGTCAACGTTCGCAACACGCAACGATGACATTAGTGGTCTCCAGATTCATTACTGCATATAAATTTCACGATAACTATATTAGTGCTATCAGACAAACGTACTGGATTTCAGACGGAGGAAACTTCAATGACAGGCTGGGAAATACCAATCGGAGCGGCGATCGCGTTCGGCCTCGGTGCCCTGGGCACCGGGATGGCCCAGGCGCGGATCGGCGCAGCAGGCGCGGGGACCGTGGCGGAGCGGCCCGAGGCAACGGGCACTATCTTCATCATGGAAGCGATTCCCGAGACGCTGGCGATCCTTGGCTTCGTAGTCGCTGCCATGATCATCATCATGATCAAATAGTCCCGGCGGCCCTTGCAGGCATGAAACGCTGGCAGGTGATGATCGTGACAGACGAGCTTACATGGATCGGGAAGCAAGGCGACGATGTCGCGGAGCGCACTGACCTGATGCGGTCGATGGACGAGGGCGTCGAGGAAAAAAAGGCCGAGATCCGTCGGAAAGCCGAGGAAGCGGCGAAGGCGATCAGGTGCGATGCCCGGACCCGGGCCGCTGAAATGAGGAAATCCCGCATGGACGCAGCTATGCTGGCGGCAGGCGACGAGCACAACCGCACGCTCTACTCGGTAAAAAACGAGATGAACAAGGAGATGTCAGCGCTCAAATACCGGCTGTTCGACAGGGCGTTCACCGGAGCAGGACAATCGCTCCGAGACTTCAGGGGCAATGAAGGATACGCCGGCTGCTACCGGCAGCTCTTATCCGAAGCGCTGAGCGAACTGGGCGACGGCGACCCTGTGGTGCACATCGATCCCCGGGACGAATCGCTCTGCCGGGCCTTGCTGGCGGCACTGGGCCTCCAATGCGAGGTTTCCCCCGACCTGCAGACGGCAGGCGGCTTGATCGCCAGTACCAGTGACGGTAAGGTCGTCGTCTCCAATACCATCGAGTCACGCCTGGAACAGGCGAAAGACCGCCTGAAGCTGGACGTCTTCACACTCCTCTACGGCGAGCGGCAGGGTGACTGACGTGGACTACGGCTACGCCAACGCGCGCATACGGGGGATGAAGAGCCGCCTGCTGGACCGGCGGACAATGGACGAGCTGGCCCGGAAGCCCGACGTGGACTCCCTGATCGTGGAGCTGGAAAAAACGCCCTACAAGGAAGACATAGCCGACGCCAGTACCCGGTACGCAGGCATCTATTGCGTCGAGTACGCCCTGCGCAGGAACTACACCCGCACGTTCAGGAAAATCACCGATATCGTACGTGGCAAGCCGGCCGAGGTCTACATCCGGATTTTCCTGCATCGCTGGGACATTCAGAACGTCAAGACCATCCTCCGGGGCAAAAGTTTCCACATTCCCCAGGAAGAGATCTTCGAGTGCCTTGTGCCTGCCGGCGACCTGGACGATGTCACACTGGGCGAGATGATCCGGCAGCCGGACGTCAAGGCCGTCATTGACCTGCTGGCCACCTGGCGGGTTCCCTACGCGAAGCCGCTGACCCGGCACTTCCGGGACTATGCCGGCGAGCGTAACCTGATCATGCTGGAGAGCGCGCTGGACCGGTACTACTACAGTAGCGGGCTGGATGCCCTGAAGGACGACGACTATGACCAGTTGCTGGTCCGCGACATGTTGAGCACCGAGATCGACGTGGTGAATGTCAAGACGGTCCTGCGGCTGATCCGCGACAAGATCGGAGCCGTCGGACGCGGAAAGATACCTGATCGACGGCGGGCGGCTCCTCCGCAGGAGATTCCTGATTGCGATGCTCGATGCTAAATCGCTGGAGACGGCCGTAAACATGCTGAAGGGAACGCGCTACGGGTTCCTGGCCGACGTCCCGGCGGAATTCTTCAAGGACGAAAAGGTCTCGGAGTTCGAGAAGCGGCTCGACCGTTACCTGATCGCCCGCGGGCTGGACGCCTTCAACCGGGACCCGCTGAGCATCGCCGTCGCCATCGGGTACTACTGGGCCAAATACAACGAAATCACCAACCTCCGCATCATTGCCAGGTGCAAGACGGCGGACGTGCCTGATGAGACCGTCAGGGGGGAAATGTTCTATGTATAAGTTCGTGGTCGTCACCGACCCGGACACGTCGCCGGGATTCCGGCTGGCCGGCGTGGAGGCATATGACGCAGCCGGGCCGGGGCAGGCGAAAGAGCTGCTTGCCTCGCTCAGCGCAAAGGAGGGCATAGGCATCGTCGCCGTCAGCGAAGAGCTGCTCGACGGGCTGGATGAGAAGTTCCGGGACCGGATAGAGCGGTTACGGATGCCGATCGTCATCGCCATCCCCTCCCGGCTGAAGAACGTGGACCGGCGGCTCTACATCGAACGGCTCCTGCGAAAAGCGATCGGATACAACATCGTGATGAGAGGATGAGGTCTAAAGCATGATTACAGGAACAGTCTCGCGCATCTCGGGCCCGGTGCTACTGGCGCGAGGGATCAAAGGCTCAAAGATGTACGATGTCGTGCACGTGGGCGACGACGAGCTGCGCGGCGAGATCATCCGGCTGGAAGGCGAAACGGCTGTCGTCCAGATGTACGAGGACACCACCGGCCTGAAGATCGGGGAACGGGTCGTCAACACGGAGCGGCCGCTCAGCGTGGAGCTGGGCCCCGGGCTGATATCGTCCATCTACGACGGCATCCAGCGCCCGCTGACATCGCTGTTCGCAAAGAGCGGCAACTTCATCTCCCGCGGCATCTCGGTGCCGGGGCTGGACCGGGATAAACGATGGGCCTTCAGGCCGACGGCAAAGGCTGGCGATAAGGTCAGCGCCGGGGACGTTATTGGCTCGGTGATGGAATACCACATCGAGCACCGGATAATGGTGCCCCCGGGCGTCGCCGGGACGATCAAAGAGATCGGCCAGGCAGATCTTCGTGTAGAGGATATAGCCTGCACGCTCGAGGATGGCACGCAAATACCCCTCATGCAGACCTGGCCGGTCCGCAAGGGGCGGCCGTACCGGGCCAAGATGGACTCGGCGCTGCCGCTGATCACCGGGCAGCGGGTGTTCGACCTCATCTTCCCGGTAGCCAAGGGCGGGACTGCCATGATCCCGGGCGGCTTCGGAACGGGCAAGACTGTCTCGGAGCAGACGCTGGCCAAGTGGTCGGATACCCAGATTGTCGTCTACATAGGCTGTGGTGAGCGGGGCAACGAGATGACCGACGTGCTGACCGAGTTCCCCGAGCTGGTCGACCCGCGGACGAAGCTGCCGCTGATCCAGCGGACGATCATGATTGCCAACACCTCCAACATGCCGGTCGCCGCCCGCGAGGCGTCGATCTACACGGGCATCACCATGGCCGAGTATTTCCGCGACATGGGCTACGACGTGGCGCTGATGGCCGACTCGACGTCCCGCTGGGGCGAGGCACTGCGTGAGGTGTCCGGAAGGCTGGAAGAGATGCCTGGCGAGGAAGGTTATCCCGCCTATCTGCCGACCCGGTTGTCCGCCTTCTATGAGCGTGCGGGCCGCGTCGTATGCCAGGGCAGGGGCGAGCGCACGGGCTCGGTGACCGTAGTCGGCGCCGTCAGCCCGCCGGGCGGCGACTTCTCGGAGCCGATCACGCAAAATACGTTACGCATCGTCGGCACCTTCTGGGCGCTGGACACCAGCCTGGCGTATCGGAGACATTTCCCGTCGGTCAACTGGATCAAGAGCTACTCGCTGTATCTGGACGGGATCCAGGACTGGTACCTGCAGAACGTGTCAGACGGGTGGCGGACGCTGCGCGACCGGACGATGTACCTGCTGCAGAAGGAGGTCGAGCTCCAGGAGATCGTGCAGCTGGTAGGCCCCGACGCGCTGCCGGAGGGCGAGAAGGCCATCCTGGAGGCGACGCGCATGATCCGCGAGGACTTCCTGCAGCAGAGCGCCTACAGCGATACGGACTCGTTCTGCCCGCTGGAGAAGCAGTACTGGATGCTGAAGACAATCATCGCGTTCTACGACAGCATGAGCACGGCCATAAACCGCGGCATCATGGTCAGGCAGATCACGGGCCTGCCCGTTAAAGAGGAGATCGGACGCATGAAGGAGGCACAGGACGTGACGAAGATCAAGAACCTCATCGCAGAGGTCGATAAAAAAATGACGGCGCTGGAGGTGGAGAAATGATCGGGAGCCTGGCGACCAAAGAGTGCACCACGGTCAACAACGTCTCGGGGCCACTGATCTTCGTCCAGCGGGTCAAGGGCGTCTCCTACGGCGAGATCGTGGAGATCGATCTCCCCAACGGCGAACACAGGACGGGACAGGTACTGGACGTCTCGGACCGGGTCACGGTCATCCAGGTCTTCGAAGGCACTATCTGGGTCGACAACCTGAAGACCCGGGTACGCTTTACCGGGAAGCCGTTCCGGATCGACGTGTCCCGGGACATGCTCGGCCGGATCTTCAACGGCGTCGGCCGACCCCGGGACGGCGGCCCCGCGGTGATCCCCGAGGCGAGCCTGGACATCGCGGGCACGGCGATCAACCCGTTCGCAAGGGACAAGCCCGCCGAGTTCATCCAGACGGGCATGTCGGCCATCGACGGGCTGAACACGCTGGTCCGGGGGCAGAAGCTGCCCATCTTCACCGGCTCGGGCCTCCCGGCCAACAAGCTGGCGGCACAGATTGCCCGGCAGGCGAAGGTGGTCGGGGAAGGCGAGAAGTTCGCCGTCGTGTTCTGCGCGATGGGGATTACGTACAAGGAGGCGTCCTTCTTCATGAAGGACTTCGAGCGGACCGGGGCGCTGGAGCGCGTTGTGTTCTTCATGAACCTGGCCGACGACCCCACGATCGAACGGGTGGCCACGCCCCGTTGCGCGCTGGCGACCGCCGAGTACCTCGCCTTCGAGCATGACCTGCATGTGCTGGTCATCCTGACCGACATGATCAACTATTGCGAGGCGCTGCGTGAGATTTCCACGGCCCGCGAGGAAGTGCCCGGACGCCGGGGATACCCTGGCTACATGTACACTGACCTGGCCACGATCTATGAGCGCGCCGGCCGCATCCGCGGCAAGAAGGGCTCGATCACCCAGATCCCTATCCTCACCATGCCCGATGATGATATCACCCACCCCGTACCCGATCTGACCGGTTACATTACCGAAGGCCAGATCGTCATGAGCCGGGACCTTCACCGGCGGGGGGCAGATCCTCCGATCGACGCGCTTCCCTGCCTGTCCCGGCTCATGAACCTGGGCATCGGGCCGGGAAAGACCCGGGAGGACCACCGTAACGTGGCCGACCAGCTATACGCCTCGTATGCTTACGGTCGGGACCTGCGTCGGCTGGTCGCCATCGTGGGCGAGGAGGCGTTGACCGACCTGGACCGCGAGTACCTGAAGTTCGCCGACGCCTTCGAGCAGAAGTTCATCTCCCAGGGGAACGAGGACCGGAGCTTCGAGCGGACGATCTCCATCGCATGGGACCTGCTGGCCATGCTGCCCGAGGCGGAACTGAAGCGGATCAAAGTGGACTTCATCCGGAAGTACCACCCGTTATACCGGCAGGCAAAGCAGGCGAAATAGGCCGGAGGCATGTATGGAGCAGGTCAACCCGACGCGCATGGAGCTGATAAAAAAGAAAGGGCAGATCAGGATGGCTGAGCAGGGCCGGGACCTGCTGCGGCAGAAGATGGACGTGCTGATCCGCGAGTTCTTCCTGCTCACCGCGTCCTTCACCCTGTCCAGGGAGGAGCTGGAGGCGGCAGCAAACGAAGCGTACCGCTCGCTGCTCATCGCCCAGGCCGTGGACGACTCGATCGCCCTTAAGTCCGCCGCCTTCGTGGCCCGGAAGGATGTCACCCTGGACGTGCGTAGCCGGAACATCATGGGCGTGCCGGTGCCGGTCATCGGGAAGAAGCGTCTGGCCCGCAACGTGCTGGAGCGCGGCTATGGCATCGTGGGCACGAGCGGCCGTATCGACGAGACGGCCGAAAAGTTCGAGATCGAGCTCAACATCATCATGGACCTGGCCGAGAAAGAGACAGCCATGAGACGGCTGGGCGCCGAGATCCAGATGAGCCGCCGTCGCGTGAATGCGCTGGAGCAGGTACTGATACCGGAACTGAACCGGCAGGCCAGGTACATCAAGCTCTCCATCGAGGAGCGGGAGCGGGAGGACCTGTTCCGGCTGAAGAAGGTCAAGAAGCTCCTGCAGCGCAAGCAGGCGCGCGAGGAGGACGACGGCGCTCCCGGAGAGTACTATGAATGACAGCGAATATGCGAGGTGATCTTATGACGACAGAGACAATGAAGCAAAAGAAACACAGCCACCTTGACGAGGTGGTGAAAAAGATACGAAAATACGACGACCCGGCCGTGGTCTCACAGCTACGGCAGTACGGGATCAAAGAGGGCGACTACGAGGTCGAGATGAACGTGTACCACTCGGAGGAGCGGCGAGGCGTCCCATACCTGACGCTGCTCATCAACAAGGCGCTGCCGATTGAAAAGCAGGCGGACCTTGCGATGGAGCTCAACCGAATCGACTCGACCCTGTGCGTCATTTTCAAAGGATAGGCTGGCGATCGCATGGCAGCAAAGTCGTTGCTTCGCCAGATCCGGGACAAGGAGTCTGACCTCGACCGGGAGCTGGACCAGGCGATAACGGACTCCCGCATGATCGTGGAGAATGCACAGCGTGAAGCCGCGGCTATCCTCGGGGAATCGGAGCAGTCGGGGTCTGCCGCCGCCGAAGAGTACCTGCGGAAGGCGCGGGAGCAGACAGCCCTGGAGATCGCCGTGCTCCACGAGAATGGCCTGGAACAGCAGGCTGCAGTCCTGGAAAGCGCGCAGACCCGGATGTCCCGTGCAGTGGAACATATCATGAATGCAGTAACGCTCCGGTAGAATGGGATCATGCTACAGAAGATGAGACGCATACAGGTGATCGGCCCGAAGCGAAGCTTCCACGAGGCCGTGGACGTGCTGTACCGCGCCGGAACCGTCCATCTCGAGGACGTCAGCCAGTGCATACCCGAGGACGAGATTAGCCTGAAAAAGGTCAAAATGGAAGGGCTGGGCGACGTGCCCGGCATACTGGTCAAGATCAACGGCATCTTTTTTACCTTGCCCCGGACTGCCGATGAACAGGGGCTGCAGGCCCGCTTCGAGCAGGAGCTGGACGCCCGGGAGCACGACCGGATCATCGAACGAGCCCGCCAGGTGATCGCCGATCTCGAGTGGACCACGAAGGACCTGGCATTACGCAAGAGTGACCATGAGATGGCCATCACAGCCCTCAATCGCTATGAAAAGGTGATCCGGCGCATCCAGCACATCGAGCCTGAGCTGCCCACGCTGGCCGGCTACGAGGTCAACATCCTGATCATCCAGAAGGAATTTCTGGAGGTACTGAAGCTCATCCAGACCGAACTGGCCGAGATCACGGGTAACAAGTTCGAGTTCATCTACACGGGCGTTGATGAGGAATCCCTGGCCGGGATCGCCGTCTTCAACAAGAAGTATTCGGAGAAGGTCCACGCGTTCGTCTTTTCTACGAACGTCAACGAGGTGCGCCTGCCTCCTGACTTTTACGGCCATAGCTTCCAGGAAATGCTGGAAATGATTGAGGAGCGCCGGGCCGCGGCATCCCGGGAGATCGCGGAGATCAACCGGAATCTCGAGGAACTTTCCGGACGCTGGTACTGGGAGCTGTCAGTGCTGAAGCGGTACCTCGAGGACATCAACGAGGAGATGGATACCTTCGGCAAGTTCGGGGAATCGGAGTACACGTTCGTGATCCAGGGATGGGTGCCTCAGAAGTCCGTCCGGAAGACCGCGGGAGCGCTGAAAGAGGCGTTCGGCGCACGCGTCGTCCTCGAAATGCTCCCGGTAACGCCGGCCGAGCTGGAGAACGCGCCGACCTTCTACGATAATCCCCGGCTTGTGAAGCCGTTTGAATTTTTCATGAAGCTCATGCGGCCGCCGAAGTACCAGGAGGTCGATCCCAGCCCCTTTATGGCATTCTTCTTCCCGGTATTCTTCGGGATCATGGTCGGCGACATCGGCTACGGGCTGGTCATCGCGGCACTCTCCATCGCGGTAAAGGCCCGCACGAAGGCGCTGTGGCTCAAGGACCTGGCGAACATCATGCTGATCTCAGCGGTACCCACCATCCTGTTCGGGTTCCTGTTCGGCGAATTTTTCGGCGACCTCGGCGAGACCATGGGCTGGCTCCACCCGATGACCGTCTTCGGCATCACGTGGAACCGTATGGAAGCCGTGATCCCGATGCTGGCCGTGTCCATAGTGATTGGGATGTTACATGTGTTCCTGGGCCTCGGCGTGGGACTTTATAATGCGTGGGTGGTGAGGAGTAAAAAGCATATGGTCGAGAAGATCGCGACAGCCGGCTTCATCGTCGGCCTCATCGTCTGTCTCGCCGGCGCCGCCAGCTTCATGCCGGGCATCGTCATGCTGGCTGGGGTCGTGTTGCTACTGGTCTCGTTCCCGCTGGTCTTCTATGGGGGCGGCATCTTCGGGACCATCGAGCTGATCAGCGCCATGGGGAACATTATGTCCTACGCGAGGCTCATGGCCATCGGCATGGCGTCGGTCGTGCTTGCCATAGTGGCCAACCAGTTTGCGGGGGCTCTCGGTATCGCAGCCGTGGGCATTGCCGCTGCCCTGATGCTCCACCTGCTCAACCTGGCCATGGGGATGTTCAGCCCCTCCATCCATGCGTTGCGTCTGCATATGGTCGAGTTCTTCTCCAAGTTCTACCAGGGCGGCGGTCAGCTCTATAAGCCGTTCCGGAAATCAGAGAAAGAATCCTGATCAAGCCCTGGCTGCCTTCGTGCCGTAACAGTGTGTTCCCCGTGCGCACACTGGCAGACGATGGCATCCCCTCCCATAGGTCACGATGGAAAAAACATTTCAGTTTTTCATCCGCACGCCAGGCGTTCAGAGTCCGCGGGCTTTCTTATACGCCGTCATCAGGCCATAGTCCTGCCGGGCGTATGTGCTCACGTTCACGCCTTTCTGCCGGCCGGCCACAGCTTCCTCTATCCTTTTCCGGCACCTTTCGATTGCTTCCTTGCGCAGCCTGTCTATTATGGCATCACGGTCATCAGGCATGTGACACACCACACCAAAAATAATGTTAATTATTATATATGTATAATCAAACGATAAGGATTTCCGTCGCCGTCATAATAGTGTGTAAAAGTGTATTATTCTTGAATCGATCTTGTTTCCATTTTTATCCCTATCATGGCGCGACGCCCGTGCTTGCTTCTTGTAAAAAAGACCTATTGACCAATATCCATTACTTCCATTATTAATCGCAGTGCGACGCCCGTGCTTGCTTCTTGCATAAGCATCATAGCAGATAACCCATACTTCCCATATTAATCGCGGTGCGACGCCCGTGCTTGCTTTGCCGCACGTGCTACTCCGGGTTTTCCGGTGTTCCAGTGTCGGGCGACGGGCTCGCACCTTCGTCGGCACAACGCGCCTTCGGCGGCGTTGAGCCTCCTTTGCAAGCCCTGAAAAACGCGCCTATCGGCAACGTTTTTCACACCCGACACCTCCACACCCCTCGCACAGCTACGCGTGCGAGAGGGCAAGCCGAAAAAACCCTCCGCCTTTCGCGGAGAAGCACAGGCTACCCATACCAATACTAGTACAGGCAACAAGCCAATACTAGTCATTGTACGAGTAGCCTATGCTGCTCTCGCGGTCCGCGGAGGGTTTTTTCGGCCGAAGGCCCCTCGCACGCTATGCGGTGCGAGGGGTGCGGAGGCGGCCGGGCAATGAACGCTGCCGATAGGCGCGTTGCTTAGCGCTTGCGAAGCGGTCGAGTCCGGCGCAGCGAAGCGCAGCCGGGCACGTCCGGCGAGGGTGCGAGCGCGGCCCGGACGGTGGAGCACCGGAAAAACCCGGAGTAGCCCATGCAGCATCAGCGCGCATGGGCGTCGCACCGCGATTAATATTGGAAAGACCATATCATGCGCTATTGATCTCTGATATTGTAAGCACGCGGCCCGGACGGCGGAGCACTCGACGGATGAAAAAGGGTATTTTCAAGTAGAGGTGATGAAAAATAGCTATGTCTAAACTCCATTTATATGGTTTATTACATTTATCGTTAGATCGGCATGCGTCGGCTTCATTTTATTAAATTTTTCATGAGACCGGAAAAACCCGGAGTAGCCCATGCGACGAAGTAAGCAGGGGCGTCGCACCGCGATTAATATTGGATTGACCATATCATGTTGTTTAAAAAATCTTTAGTATTGCAAGAACGCATGGGCGTCGCACCGCGATTGCTATGAAAATGAACCAGTGTTTTGATGCTCTGAGAATATATAGGCACAGATGTCGGCCTGTTAGGACATTTAATAATAAATTCGAGAATATTACGACAATCAGCGAATTTTTTTTATGCCCTTAAAATATGAATGATTTTACAACATTTTTACATGACGCCTTTTACGCTGGCTGAAATATAACATTAAACAACTTTTATATAATGGACATTATATACCTAATGATAACAATATAGGTTAAATAGACGTCGATTGTTTCATAAGGCTTATTTAGGAGCACCGCTATTTAACATGTAAAATCATTAAGAACCTACGGTAACAGGTTTTATTGGAGGAAACCCAGTTGAAGGAAATTCGCATTCACGGCCGCGGCGGACAGGGTTCAGTGACGGCCGCGGAGCTGATCGCGATCGCCGCGTTCGAGGACGGGAAGTGGAGCCAGGCGTTCCCGTACTTCGGCACGGAGCGCAGAGGCGCCCCCGTCACAGCGTTCGCGCGCATCGCAGACAATCCGATCCGCATCCGCAGCCAGGTCTACGAGCCGGACTACGTGATCGTGCAGGACCCCTCGCTTATCCCTGCGGTGGACGTGGCGAGCGGCATGAAACAGGATGGATTACTGATCATCAATACGGAGAAAAAGCCCTCCGAACTCAAGATACACACCCATGCGACCATCAAGACGCTGGACGCGACGGCGCTGGCGCTGGAGGTCATAGGGGTGCCGATCGTAAACACATCGCTGCTCGGCGCCTTTGCCGGCGCGACGAAGGCCATAAGGATCGAGTCGATCAACAAGGCCATTAAAGAGCGGTTCCCGGGCAAGGTGGCAGACAAGAACATTGCGGCCGTGAAGCGGGCCTACCAGATGATGGAGGGCTGACATGCCTGAGAAGATGAGGCTGACCATCGGGCTCGTCGCGAAGCCGGGGACGACGATGCAGTATCATACCGGCGGCTGGCGGACGTACCGTGCCGTCATCAACCACGAGAAATGCATAGGCTGCCGGCGGTGCGCCGACTCCTGTCCGGACGGCGCGCCGTTCGAGTGCGCCCACGATGGCAAGAAGAAAAAATTTTGCGTTAACTACGACTACTGCAAGGGCTGTGGCATCTGTGCCTACGAGTGCCCTGTGGATGCGATTGACATGGCTGTGGAGGAGAAATAATGGCAAAGATGGCAGTCATGGAAGGCTCTCACGCGGTCGCGGAAGCCGCGCGGGCCTGCCGGCCGTCGGTCGTGTCGGCGTACCCGATCACGCCCCAGACACACATCGTGGAGGACCTCTCGACGATGATCGCCAACGGTGACCTGACTAACTGCGAATACGTGCGCACCGAGAGCGAGTTCTCGGCCGCATCCGTAGTCCAGGGCGCCCAGGCGGCGGGCGTGCGGACGTTCAGCGCGACGTCGTCCCAGGGTGCAGTCCTCATGTACGAGGTGCTGTTCAGCATTGCAGGCATGCGCCTGCCCTGTGTACTGGCGATGGCAAACCGTGCGATTTCCTCGCCCATCAACATCTGGAACGACCACCAGGACGCTATCTCGGCCCGGGATAACGGCTGGATACAGCTCTGGGCAGAGGACAACCAGGAAGCGGCGGACCTTATCATTCAGGCGTACAAGATCGCCGAAGACCACAGGGTGGTACTCCCGGTGATGGTGAACCTCGACGGTTTCCAGGTCACCCACCTGTACGAGCCGGTGGAAGTCTACGACCAGAAGATGGTCGACGAGTTCCTGCCGCCATACAAGCCGCTGTTCAGGCTCGACCCGAAGGACCCGGTCACCATGGGCGCGCTGGCGCAGCCGGAGTACTACACGGAAGCCAGGTACATGGTTCACGACGCCCAGATCAAGGCCAAGCCAGTCATCGAGGAAGTCGCCCGGGACTTCGGCAAGAAGTTCGGCCGGTACAAGGGCGGGCTGATTGACACGTACAAGATGGAAGGAGCCGAAATCGGCGCTCGTCGCAATGGGCTCCATCCTGGGCACGATGAAGGACGCCGTGGACGAGATGCGCAACGCGGGCGTACCGGTCGGCATCATCAAGGTCCGGTCCTACCGGCCCTTCCCGGTCGAGGCACTGCGTGCGGCCGTCAAAGGCGTCAAGGTCGTCTGCGTGCTTGACCGCGACATCTCCCTGGGCATGGAAGGTGCCCTGTATGTCGACATGAAAGCTGCGCTTTACAACGCCCCGGACGCGCCGACCATGCTGGGCTTCATCATCGGGCTCGGCGGCCGGGACGTCACCGTCCCCGATATCAAGGGTATTGCAGACAAGGGCTACAAGAAGATCGGCGGCGAGCGGGTCTCAGAGTTCGAATGGTACCAGCTCGACCGGAACATACTGCCGGAGGGGATATAAATGGCGGCACTGGAAGACCTGTACGCATCGGGCCACAGGGCCTGTGCAGGCTGCGCCTGCGCTTTGTTCCTGAAGACACTGGCACGCATCACCGGGCCCGACGTCATCATCACGAACGCGACGGGCTGCATGGAGGTCGTCTCCACGCCCTACCCGGAGAGCGCCTGGAAGGTGCCCTGGATACACTCGCTGTTCGAGAACAACGCCCCCGTCGCCGCTGGCATCGAGGCGGCACTGCGGGCGACCGGCCGGAAGGGCAACACCAAGGTCATCGCCATCGGCGGAGATGGCGCCACGTTCGACATCGGCTTCGGCCTGCTGTCGGGCGTCATGGAGCGGGGCCACGACATCCTGTACATCTGCTATGACAATGAGGCGTACATGAACACGGGCATTCAGCGCAGCGGCTCGACGCCCTACGACGCGTCCACCACCACCACGCCGGCGGGCAAGATGTCGTTCGGCAACCAGCGGCCCAAGAAGAACGTGCCGGCGATCATGGCGGCGCACGGTGTGCCTTATGTGGCGACCACCTCCATGGGCTACCCGGCTGACTTCACCAAGAAAGTCCGTAAAGCGTTGTCGATCGAAGGCCCCAAGTACCTCCAGGTGCATGCCACCTGTGTCCCGGGCTGGGGCATAGACGGTGCCATGTCCATCGAAGTGCTGCGGCTCGCGGTAGAGACTGGCCTGTACCCGCTATACGAGTATGAGAACGGCCAGGTCACCAGCGTCAAGAAAATTAAAAATAGGAAGCCTGTCAAAGAATATCTGGACAAGCAGAAGCGGTACTCTCACCTGTTCAAGATGCCCGGCGGCGACAAGGAGATCGAGAAGATCCAGCACATCGCCGACCTCAACGCGAAGCATTTCAACCTGGACATCGAGGAGAAAGCGCCTGCAGCCAAAGAGAAAGCGTCAAAAGAGGAATAGACGTATGTACGTTGGCAGGTTCGTGACCATAGGGAAAACGAACGGCAAGCTGTGGGCGGGCTACAGGGTCTCGTCCCGCTCCTTTCCGAACCGGTATGCAGTGAAGCTGAACGAGTCTACCGCGGCGATCATGCCGAAGGACGTGAAGGACCTCGAAAAGAGCCCCTATATTTCCTACAACTGTATCAAGGTGCTGCCTGACGCGGCAGTGGTGACCAACGGCTCCCACACGGACCCCATCTGCGAGAAGATCGCGATGGGCTATCCTGCACGTGACGCGCTGGCGCTGAGCCTGCTCGCCATGGACTATGAGAAGGACTCGCTCAACACCCCGCGGATTGCGGCTGTTATCAGCAAGAGCGAGGCGTTCCTCGGCATCGTCACGAAGGACGGCCTCAACGTGAGCACCTTCCCACTGCAGGAGAAAAGCTGCCTGATGGTCGCCACCTACGAGAAGACCGTCTTCTCGCAGCTGACGGTCGAGGCTTACTCGGCGGATGACGTGGCGAAGAAGATGTATGACCTGACCTTCGAGAAGCCGGTATGCGCCGCCGGCGCCTACCAGGAAGGCGGGAAGTTCAAGATCGGCGTGTATAACGGGCCCCAGTGAGGGCCCGTCCTCTTATTTTTCTAAAAAGTAAGACATTGTAGTCAGCCCTGCAGGCTGCTCATGCTTATGTACAAGGCTCCGCTACCCGGATTGTACGTCGGAAGAATCATGCCGTAGCTTTGAGTTTCTGCGTCGGCTGCGGTCTCGACATCTTTTGCAGGATTTCTTCTATGTCGCTTGCGAGGTAAAACAACTTATGCTGGCCGTCCTTTTCATACCTGACGATCTCATTCTCCAACAGGTTTTTCAGGTAGAGGTGGGCCATGCTCTCTTTGATATTCAGCCTGTCGGCGATCTGCTTGTTTGACAGGCCTGGCTGCTCTCTGACTGCCAGCACGATAGCCTTGTTCATCCTGATGTTCAGCACCGAGAGGACGACGATCTCGCGATCGTTATAAGTGCCGGAGTTGCGAAACAGCCGGGTGAACTTGCCGAACTTCTTATGTATGATCCTGCTCATGATCTCCAGGCGCTGGACATGATACCTGATGCTGCCGACGTTCATCGACTGGCTCCTGGATATTTCGTTGACCGTGCACCCGGGATTTTCGTCGATATAGTTATAGATCTTCTCACGGTTACGGTTATCCAGCATGTGCTTGGACTTGATCAGGAAAAACGGCAGGAACTTGAAGATCACTAGCAGAGCGCCCAGGGCACCCAGGAATTCCCCGACGTAAAATAGCTGTACCCGGAGCGGCAGCTCCCAGAATGTTACCTGCCTGATTTCACCCTGGTCGAGCGACGTGTTAGGATGATCGCCGAGTGTGACGACATAGCCACCCTGATCGTCAGCATACGCCGGAACGACTGTTCCAATGATAAACAATGCAAAGACGATAATGCAAAGTTTACCCCTGTTTTGCATAAACATTATAACGCGATTATAGTATAATAGAATTCTCTCACAATCTGTTAATAAGCAAAGCGTCGGCATGATGAAATATAATAATGATACGGGCAGCTTACAGGCTCCCGGCAATTTTTACCAATGTGGCGTTTCGTTTTTTACTTCGCCGTCCGCCATGATAGTAACCATGCCTCTGATCTTGCCATCAGAGAGTAAAGTCACCCTTCGTCATGATCTGTCTGCCGTCGACCCACATATCCGGCTTCATCACGAGGCCGTCCAGGTGTATCATCGCTTCGGCATCCTGGTCGAAGTTGCTGCCGATGGCGAAGTGCACAGTCTTCCCGAGCTTCTCGTCCTCCAGCAGGATGCCGGTCATCTTCGCCTTCGGGTTGATGCCGATGCCCAGCTCGCCGATGTGCCTGGCGTTGCGTTCCTGCTCTTTAAGGCCTTTTTCCCGCGCTATCTCCTCGCCCTTCTCGATGACCTTTAATAGCTTCTTCGCATCTTTGCCGCCGGATATGCCGGAGACATAACCGTCCCTCATTTTGATCACGATAGGCCTGTCAGGGATGACCGACCCCGGGCTGAGCGTAATCGTGCCATCGATCACTATCGTGCCGCTGACTCCCCTGACTACGGGCGAAATGTACACTTCACCCGCCGGCAGGTTGCCGCCAGTGCCCGGTATTGTGAAGTTGCCGTCATCAGCATGTGCCTTGCGACCCATGATGTCAACAGTCACGTCTGTGCCGCCGGGCGAGGTGACCTTTACCTCGTTACCCTCGTCCAGGACCTTCTTCAGTTTCGCAGCTACCATGCGCATTTTTGCATAGTCCACCGGTACCGCCCTCTCGAAAATCTCCTGTGTAATTCCCGGCGAGAAGAACGTCCTTACCCGCCGGTCGCCCCTCCACACCTTGTTGAAAATCGAGTTGTACTTCCGGCCGTCCCGGCCGACGTAGCCGACGTTGATGCCATAAGGGTCCTTACCCAGTTTGTTTGCCGTGAGCATGACACAGACGTCCGGCTCGGCCCTGATCGACTCGTTAACCAGCCTTTCCGCGAAGTCGAACTGGCCTTTCTCGCCCTGGATGGCCATGACCGGCTTCCCGCCCAGCTCTTTCGTCGCGTCAAAGATCGCCCGGGCGATCGGGAACACGTCGCCCTCGAAGTTCGTGACAATGAGCACTTCCTCGCCCTCTTTCAGGCCGATCACGTCTTTCATGGCTATCCTTGCAGCATCGTAAAGCCTGGTCAAAAGATTCCCTCTCATAACCAGTATTGTCATTATCCACAATAAATAACACTCATTACAAGGGGCCGGGAGTCGGCGTATAACCGGAGCCCTGGTCAGACTTAAGACGATAAAACAAGCCGGACTTTTAGTCGCACGCAGGGGCGGCCCCGTCCGCGCGCGTGCGCGTAAACGAACCATTATAGAGCGCGATACTAACTACCTGGCGTCCGGGCAACCCGGGCACATTTGAGCGCGAGCATCTCTGCCGCATATGTTAGCGGGTCAATCATTGACGCAACCGGCGGCGCGTAGCAGGTCTCGGCTGTCGCGAGGTCCGCAGGTCTCATCCTCTTGCCGATCGCGAGTGACAGCACGTTGATGCGGCCGTGTACGCCTTCCTCGCCGATGACCTGGCCCCCGACGAGGCGTTCGCCATCCGCCAGGAGCTTGATCTCCACAGATTTGCCGCCCGGGTAATAGCGGGCGCGTGTATTGCCTTTTGCCTTGAAAACAACAGGCACAATACCGGCCTGCTCGCAGCCCCGGGTGGTCAGGCCGACGCTGCCCGCGTGAAGGCCGCCGATCACGCAGACGGTCGGGCACAGCACCGACGGGTACGGTCTCTTTTTGCCGATCAGGTAGTCGCCGACGTAGGTAGCCTGCCGGTTCGCCACACTGCCCACGGCGTAGATGACCGGCTTTCCTGTGACGATGCTCTTCACCTCGGCACAGTCGCCCGCGGCGAGCACATCGTCGAGGTACTTACCGTTTCTGCGGACACGGAAATACTCGTCCACGACGATGCCACCGGTGACGCCGGTATCGATGCCTGCCTTTTTGGCCAGGTCTACGTTGGGCCGTATGCCTGCCGACAGCAGCACGAGATCGGCCTGTATGGTCTCTCCGCCGCACGATATCGACTCTACGGCTGCGGAGCCGTCGATCGCATCGACGCCCTTGCCCGTGATCACCCTGGCGCCTTTCTTCTCCAGGTGCTCCTGTATGACAGCAGCCATGTCCGGGTCCAGCGCAGATGGCATGATCTGTTGCATCCGCTCGATGATAGTCAGTTTTGCGCCGGCGTCGAGAAATGCCGGTGCTGTCTCCAGGCCGATGGGGCCTCCGCCGATGATGACGACATTCTTCGCCTGCTTTATCCTCTCGCCAAGGCGACGTCCGTCCTCAAGGGTGATCAGCTCCATGACTCCCGGCAAATCCGCTCCGGGCACTGGCGGGACAAAGGGCTTCGAGCCGGTAGCGATCACGAGCCGGTCGTAGCCGATGCGCTCACCGCTGGTCGTAACAACGGCTTTTCCATCAATGTCTATGTCCACTACGGGGGTGGAGGTCCTGACGTCCAGCCCCAGGTCTTTGAACACCTCCGGCCCGTAGATGACCAGCCGGTCGAAACTGTCGATCTTTCCGTCTAAGACAAATGGCATGCCACACTGGCTGTAAGCGACGACCGGGTCTTTAGAAAAAACAGTGATGCGCGCGTCCGGCGCCCGGCGGGCCACGTGGAACGCGGATGTCAGGCCTGCTCCGCCTGCCCCGATGATTACGATCCGATCTTCCGGCATCAGATTTCACTGCCGAGCTTCTTCACGTCCCCGAACTTATTGTCGAGGCTGGATATCCTCTCGTCCAGCGTGTCGACGAACTTTCTCGTCTTTTCCGTGGTGACCGCGCCGTGCATCGATGGCCCGATCAGCCCTTCATGTTCCAGCACCCGTAAAGAGTACCTCACTTTATGCTTGGGGAGACCGGTCTCCTCGGAGAGCTTCATGATGCCGATGGGCTCCTGTGCGATCACGTATTTCAGGATGAGCAGGTGCCTCTGCAGCATATCCATCTCCAGCTCGAGTTTGTTGATCAGCATAAATCCACCATGGTCTGTATGTGTGCTAGCACGTGCCAGCCTTAATGTCCTATTTTACCCGCTACTACTATTAAGACTTTATCCGGACGGCCATGCCGTCTCAGATATAGCTGACGTACGTGTTTATGGCCACCGCGGCCATCCAGCACAGGCCCAGGGCCACCGCAATCCACTCGAAAACGGGAAAACCGACAGACGCGGCCTGCCCCGCGAGGAACACGGCCATGACGGCCACCGCGACCAGGCCGATCAGTCCGGTCCATTTGCTGTACCTCAGGTGCGTCAGGAGCGCCGCGTTCGCCAGCAGCAATGCAAGGAAGGTCGAGACAAAAAAGGCACCGGCCCACAGGCTGTGCTCCGCGGAGAATATTTCCGGGTAGTAGCCGACCATGATCAGCGCAAACCCGGACGTCACTCCGGCCGCCTGCGCCCCTCCGACCATCAGGTTTCGCCAGGTATCCGGGCCGTACCATTTGAATAGCCCGACGTAGAACGCGATAAACGGGATCCCAGCGATCATGCAGCCGGTGTTGAAGATCGCGGCACCTTCCGGATTCAGGTTGGTATTGCCCAGGTCGCTGATCCAGTAGTCGAGCGGCGAGAACCCGGACGGAAAGCGTGCAACAGAGAGGGCGAGGAACGCGCAGAAGATAATGATTCCCGCCGGGGCGGCCAGGCAGCTGATCGGTACCTTCAGCGGGTTGAGCTCCATCAGTCCACTTCCACCCTATGACACGTCGCTGTTTCATATTAAGCTTGCCCGCCGATAGCAGATTAATATCTTACCCATGGAACTTTTTGTACGCACGCTCGACCCTTTCGACACGAAGGCCACAATGGCCACGATGTACACGAAGTCCCTTACAGGAAATGCTACCATTGCCCTTTTATTAAATGTACCTCGTGGCCTTTGTGGCCTTTGTGGCCTTCGTGTCGAAAGGGTCACCAGCCTGTACAACATTTCATATATGGGTACTCCTGATCCGTCCTGCCGGTGTCACTTTTATATCACAGAAACTCATATTAGTCCTCGATGAACGCCAAGGTCAGCAAATCCGACGTATGGGGGACCGTGGAGGCCCCGCCGTCCAAGAGTTACACGCACAGGGCTATCGTGATCGGCAGCCTGGGCCATTACGCTAAGATCACGAAGCCGCTACTGTCCGCCGATACGCTGGCGACCGTGGACGCCTGCCGGGCGTTCGGCGCCGAGGTAAGGGTCGAAGGCGATACTATCGAGATCGCGGGCATCATTGGCAAGCCGAAGGTGCCCGACAACGTAATCGACGCGAAGAACAGCGGCACGACGCTGCGGTTGTGTGCCTCGGTGGCTGCGCTGACGGACGGTGCGACCGTCTTCACCGGCGACAGTTCCCTGCGGCGGAGACCTAACGGCCCGCTGATCAAGGCTTTGAACGACCTGGGCGCGGTATGCTACTCCACCCGCGGCACAGGCACGGCTCCGCTCATAGTGCACGGGCCCATGGAGGGCGGCTCGATCAAGATCCGGGGTGACGTAAGTTCCCAGTTCATCTCATCCCTGCTCATCTCCTGCCCGTTCGCGAAACACGATACCGTGCTCGACATCGAGGGCGAGTTGAAGTCGAAGCCTTATGTCGACGTGACCATTGAGATGCTCTCCGCGGCCGGGTGCCGCATCGACAGCAACTATCGCGAGTACTTTATCCCTTGCGGCCAGGACTACGACCTGAAATCCTATCGGGTCCCGGGCGACTTTTCCTCGGCCGCTTATCCTCTGGCTGCCGCCGCAATGACGAAGTCCAAGGTGACCGTCACCAACCTGTTCGAGTCGAAGCAGGGCGATGCCGCTATTCTCGAATACCTGCTTGACATGGGCGCCAACGTCTACTGGGACACGGAGCACGGCTCGGTCACGGTGGACGGCGGAAACCTCAAGGGAATAGACATCGATGCCGGGGCCACGCCCGATCTCGTGCCCACGCTGGCGGTGCTCGGCGCATGCGCGTCCGGCACCACGAACATCGAGAACGCCGAGCACGTCCGCTACAAGGAGACGGACCGCCTGCACGCGATCACGACGGAGCTCAGGAAAATGGGCGCCGACATCGAAGAGCGGCAGGACGGCCTCACGATCAAGGGGAGCAAGCTGAAAGGCACAGAGGTCGAAGGCTACGACGACCACCGCATCGTCATGTCGCTGGCCATCGCCGGCCTGGTCGCCGAGGGGACGACATCGATCAGCACGGCGGAATCGGTGGTCATTTCCTACCCGGGCTTCTTCGATGACCTCAAGAAGCTCGGCGCAAAGGTGATCACATGAACACCTTCGGCCGTGCTTTCAGGGTCACGACGTTCGGCGAAAGTCACGGGCCGGGCCTCGGCGCGGTCGTCGACGGGTGCCCGGCAGGCCTTGACATCGGCGAGGCTGACATACAGCATGAGCTCGACCGGCGGAGGCCCGGCCAGAGCGATCTCGCCACGCAGCGGGCCGAATCGGACCGCGTAGAAATTCTCTCAGGGGTATTCGAGGGGAAGACTACCGGCATGCCGATCGCCATGCTCGTCCGGAACAAGGACGCTGACTCTTCCGCCTATGCGGCGATCAAAAACACGCCCCGCCCGGGCCACGCCGACTATAGCTACCAGGCGAAATACGGGTACCGGGACTACCGCGGCGGAGGCCGCTCCTCGGGCCGGGAGACTCTTGCCCGCGTCGCCGCAGGCGCCATCGCGAAAAAGCTGCTTGCGATGAAAGGCATACACGTCTATGCCCATGCAACGTCTATCGGAGAGGTTACGGCAAAAGAGTCCGGCCTGGATGACATCGTCAACAACACCTATAAAAATCCGGTGCGCTGCGCTGACATGTCTGCCGTGGATGCGATGAGCCAGGCAATCAGGCAGGCCAGAGAGAATGGCGACAGCATCGGCGGGACGGTGGAAGTCATCGCCATCGGCATCCCTGCCGGCCTGGGCTCGCCCGTCTTCGGCAAGCTGGACGCAGACCTCGCCGGTGCGCTCATGGGCATTGGCAGCGTGAAGGGCGTGGAGATCGGCGCGGGCTTCCGGGCTGCCCGCATGAAGGGAAGCGAGATGAATGACGAGTTTACGCTGGACAAAGGCGACATCCGGACGAGGACGAACAACAGCGGCGGCATCCTCGGCGGCATCAGCTCGGGCATGCCCGTGGTCTGCCGTATCGCGATAAAGCCGACGCCTTCTATCTCCCGGCAGCAACATACGGTGGACATGGCAAAGATGGAAACCGCAGACATTGTCATCGTCGGCCGCCATGACCCGTCCATCGTGCCGAGGGTCGTGCCGGTCGCGGAGGCGATGGTCGCGCTGGTCATTGTCGATCACATGATCCTGTCTGGCAGGATTTGCCCCGATCGTATTCTTTCATAATACGTTCGCTGAAAAACGTGACGTACCTACAAAATGGCGGACGTCAATAGATATTATTGGGTGACGGGAGTGTTACCCGGGCATCTGATAGAGCTGCTTCTGGACGTTTACTCACTAGCCGGGGCGGGAGAATCCATGGATATTTCCGGCTTGAGCGATGACATATTGCTATCGCTCATGCGGCAATCGATGGCCTCGGGCTTTGGCGATATCCTCGATAAGGACGGCCTGTCGGCACTGGCGTCATCGATAGACCGCTACGACCTGCGAGGCCAACAGGCCGGAACATCGGAGAAAGCCTCGCTGTGCCAGGCGATATTCGAAACGTTTCGGGGCCAGTCGCCAGACAGTGATATCACGTACAAAGAGTTCGACCGCCATTTCAAGCGATTCATCTCCGAGCTCAACAGCGCACTTGTGCAGGCCGCAGTGCCGCAGCTGATGGACGTACCCTGCCGGGAGTTCGGTGAGCTTGATCTCGACGAGCTGTCGAAGATGCAGGTGCCGGAAGAGCTGTCCGGCTACATGATCAGCCTTGTGCAGCATTTCCAGGTCCGGGGGGCAATAACAGCTTCTGACGCCGATCACATGGCAGAGCTTATCGAGAAGATGGCCAGCGCTCCGGGCTACCTGCGGTTCCTGAGCAAGGAGAAGAAATACCAGGAAATCGTATGGCTGTTCGGCGTCGTGAGAGACCTGCAATCCTCCGGTATCCCGCCGGACCCGGCCATGGACGACATGAAGGCTTCCCTGGGCCTGCTGCTGTTCAACATCAGGCCTTCGGAGAAGGTCGCTTCCTATCTGACGTCGGTCCGGCCTTCAAACGCCAGCAGCGCCCTACAGTACCATTATAATGTCATTCTCGCACTAAACCACATGCTCACGGGACATTTCCGCCTGGCCTCAAAATATGCAGCCCGGGCATTGCAGGTGACCTCTGATAAGAACATGATGGCCTATGTCTCCATACTGCAAGGATGCATTGCGATACGGCAGGGCGATTATGATCGGGCCATCGGCCTGCTGAACGACGCTTCTTCTCTCATCCCGGCTGGCCGGATGAGGCTGCGGGCCCTGATAGCGTTCTATCGCGGCATCGTTTTCTTCGAGAACCGGGAGTACGCCAACGCAATTAAGTGCTTTGAGTCGGCCGGCACCAGCGTGACTGACCCGCTCGACCTGGTCACCATACACAACAACATTGGCTCATGCGCCATGCACCTCGGCGACGTGCGCCGGGCTGAAGAGGAGTTCCTGCAGATGGAAAAGCACGCGTGGAGTCTCAATAGCCAGCTGGCCCGGAAGTGTCAGCTGTCTGCGCATAGCTATATCGGCGCAATCTCCCGTGCCCTCGGGGATCATATTAAAGCCATAGAGCGTTTCGAGAATGCACTCAAGCTCGCCGTAAGCTCGAAAGACGGAAAGGCTATCGCAAACCAGATGGGCAACCTGGGCACCGCCTACGCGAAGGCCGGTGATCATGCTAAAGCCCTCCAGCTCTTGAACTCCTGCATGGCATACTCGGAACGCATGGGCTACTGGGCGGGCATCAGGTTCGCATACTGGCACATCTGCCATACGCTTGCCGCGATCGGGCACAGGTCCGAGGCCAGGAAGTTTTCCGATGTCTACACAGCCAGGTTTCCAGAACTCCGGTATCTCCAGTTTTGAGGTCCCCGAGGTTTCAAGAGGTCGCAGAGGTTCCGTGAGGTCACAGAGCTCAGCACAGAGGTCACAAAGGTCACAGAGGACGACACAGAGGACATTTTTAGAAGATGGCTATAATAGGAAGCCTTTTCATTAAACCAACCTCTGTGTCGTCCTCTGTGGCCTCTGTGACCTCTGTGCTGAGCTCTGTGTCCTCTCGAAACCTCTGAGACCTCAAACAACGCTCTCGAAACCTGAGACCTTAAACGACGGGCCGTGCCGCAAAGCGCTGGGCCAGGCACTGCTGGAGTTCCGCGACGGAGCCTATGACGTCGTCCGCTTCCTTCAGGTAGTCGCTCCCCAGCGAGGTAGCCACCGCGATAACGTAGTCAACGCCTGCGGCCTTCGCGGATTTAATGCCGAGCGGCGCGTTCTCGACGACGATACAGTCCAGCCGGTTCACTCCTGCCTTCTCGATGGCCTTCAGGTATGGCTCCGGGTCCGGCTTCCCTTTTTCCGTGTCGTCGCCGGTCACCATGATATCGAACAGTCCTTCGACGCCCGCCGCTTTCAGGACCTTTCGTGCCGATTCGGAACGGCTGCCCGTGACCAGTGCCGTCTTCAGGCCGTTGTTGCGCAGCATTTTAAGAGTCTCCGCGGCGCCATCGTAAGCCCTGGCATGGACACTTGCCTCCCGGTCGAAAATCCGGCCCTTTTCCTCGACTATCTTTTTCAGGTCCTCGTCGTCGGGCTCCCGGCCTTTCTCCCTTGCAATCTCCCCGGCCATGGCCCTCGATTGCATGCCTTCCCGGAGGTATACGTCCATCTTTTCCACCTCGACACCATAGGGCTTGAATGCTTCCTGCCAGGCTTTCAGGTGAATGGGCATGGTATCCGTGACGACTCCGTCCATGTCGAACAGGGCCGCCCGGTAGCGGGTGATAAAAACCATGCAGTGCTCTGCCATCACAGAAGATTTGCTCCGGCTAATATTATAGTTAAGTACAGGATTATGCCCCGATTTTCTCCGCTACTGCTTCAGCGGGGCGTTCTTGGGCAGAGTGAAGTAGAAAGTGCTTCCCTTTCCGACCTCGCTTTCCGCCCATATCCGGCCGCCGTGGCTCTCGACGATGCCGCGGGAAAGCGCCAGTCCCAGGCCGGCTCCCTTGTACTCGTAGGACAGCTTGTAGCCGGAATGGTAGAAGCCTGAAAAGATGTTTTCAAGGTCCCGGCGGGGAATGCCAATGCCCGTGTCATGCACCGATACGAGGACGTGATCGCCTTCGTCGCTCGCCCTGATCGTCACATGCCCTCCGGAGGGCGTGTATTTGATGGCGTTGTTAAGGATGTTCAGGACCACCTGCATGATACGCGCTCTGTCTACATACACGATGGGCAGGTTCAGCGGGACATCCGTAGCTATGTCGATGCCTTTGCTCTCTGCGAGGAACGCCATGCCCTTGACTACCTCGTTGATCAGGTCGATCAGCGATACGGGTATGATATCCACGATATATTTTTTTGACGCGATGCTCGAGAGGTCCGACAGGTTATCGACTATCCTGGTCAGGCGGTCCACGCCCGCACTGATCCTGGAAAGCTTGTCGCGCTGTTCATCGTTCAGGGTGCCCAGCACGCCGTCCTGGAGCAGGTCAGCGTACCCTTTGATCGTGGTGAGCGGCGTGCGCAGCTCGTGGGACAGCAGCGTGAAGAACTCCATCTTCATGGTGTCCAGGTTTTTCAGCCGGTCGTAGGAGTCCTCGAGCTGCAGGTTCGCCTCGGAAAGCTGCTTGAAGAGCATCGCGTTGTCGATGGCCACCGCCACCTGGTCTGAGAGCATATTGGATCTCTGGATGTCGAGGTCGCTGAACTTTCGCGGCTCCGACGTGTCAATGAGCCACATGATGCCCAGCGTCTTGCCCCGGGCTATCAGCGGCAGGATGATCATGGCGCGGATGTTGAGCCTCTGGACCACATCCATCGCAATATTCGGGTAGGACAGCGTATCGTTGATCACTATCGTGCGCCTTTTTTCCACCGCCTCGCGGGTCGCCACCAGCCTGTCGAGGCTGAATTTCAGCGGGCCATGGATTTTCTGGATGGACTCAGTAGCCCTGACCACGCTGATCTCCCTCTCCTCGAGGCGGAAGATCACACAGCCGTCGAGCCTGAGGAGGCCGGGCACGTTCTTGACGATGCTGTCCAGCGTGTCGTCGAGGTTGATACTCTGGGTGATCCGGCGCAGCAGCTCGTAGTTCCGCCGCATCTCCTCGGCCTGCCGGCGCAACTCCATGGCGAGCTTTTCGTCCTCGATCTCATGAGCTTTAATATGACGGGCATAACGCTCGTTCTCCGCCAGTACGCCAAGGATGCCGCCGACGCTCATGAGAAAGCTGGTATCCCTTGGGGTGAACGAACGCTTTTCCACTGAGGCCAGGTCCATGACTCCGACTACCTCGCCCCGGCTGCAAACCGGCACTGATACCAGTGACCTCGCAAGCCCTGCATACGCCATGTGACATGCAGGGCCATGCCAGCTTTTCAGGTCTTCGACGACGACAGGCTCCCCCGAGCTGGCAACCGTGCCTTCGATACATTCCCCGACCCTGATTTTACCTTTTTTATCCAGCGTTTCCATGTCCATCCCGACCGATGCCTCAGGCATGAGCAGGCCGGTGTCGCGGTCCAGGAGGAAAATGCATCCGGAAGGGACGTCTTTTGCCTTGCATACAAGACCGATGGCCCGTTCCAGCACTTCATGCAGGTCCAGTCTGCCCCCTGCCATCGAGCTGATGTAGTTCAGTGCGGATAACTCGTTATCACGATAGGATATCACGTCACCCGGGTGCCCACGCCGGTAAATGTCCCTGACCATAGTGACGATCACCCGCCGGTCGTCAAAGGTAATACACCGGGCGCTGAGCTCGACGGGCAATACGGTGCCGTCTTTCCGGCGAAGGTCGACATACTCTGTCTTTGCGCTGTCCGCAGTAGCCCTGTCAAAGACGCCCCTGATACTTCTCCCGCCAGGCGCTGCCACGAGGGCTTCGTATTCCCGCCCCATCAGCTCCGCGGAGCGGTACCCGGTAAGCTCCTCTGAAGCGCTGTTCATCGAAATAATGTGATGGTCCGCCGGGTCGACGAGGAAGATAGCATCGGCAGCCCCGCAATAGACTGCCCGATACATTTCGCTCTCCGGGGCGCCGGCTTTCCTGTCGGTCAGCGTACAGATAGCTCCCCCGTCGATCGGGACTACATTCATATACAGATGTCCGCCGCCCTTTTCCGGCTTCAGGCCGAACGCTACCTGGTCCGCGACCTTCCCGCCCCTGATGCCATCGATCAGATCGCGAAAGTCCGATGAGCCGCAGTCTGCGATTTCGCAGAAACGGCGGTTGCGGGCATCCGGGCCGATCAGCGCCAGTCCGGCATTGTTAACATACTTGAGCTCTCCGGCCCGGTTAAAAAACAGGATGGCTTCGGGCAGGCTGTCAAATATCCTGCTGCTACGCTCTCCCAAACCGGAATCAAACTGCATCTTCATTTGATATTATTCAATGTGCTCCACTATTATAATATTATTATCAAAATTACAGTGTATGATCACAGACGCCGGTAAAAAAAATTATTTCTGAAAATAAGACCTAGAAGGCCTTGTCGCCACGGATGGCTTCCATGTGCTCGATCCGTTTCCGGATCAGCTGCTCCTTGCCGATATCGTGGCGGCAGTGGAACTTTCCATGTACGTTCGCCAGCCCCATCTCGGAAAGTATTTCGGCTTCCGCAATGGTCTCGGCGACGCCGACGACAGCCAGTGACCGCGAGGAGGTCGTAAAGACCTTTCCGTCTTTCTCATTCACGCTGGCATAATAGACCTTGAACTCGGGCTTTTCATCGACCGTCAGGGGCGAATTTTTCACCGGATTGTCCGGGTAGCCTTCGGGTACGACATACTTGCAGACCGACGCGCTACGATCAAAGTCGATCTTCATCTTATCCAGGCTGCCGTCGACGATCGCCTCGCAGACGTCCACGAAGTCCGACTTCAGCAGCGTGAGGACGTTCATGGCCTCCGGGTCGCCGAACCGGGCGTTGAACTCGACTACCTTCATACCGTCACTGGTGATCATGAACTGCCCGTAGAGGACGCCTTTGTACTTGATACCCATGGTCTTATCAAGCGCGGCAACCGTGGCCTTCATGATCTCCACGCCCTCATCATAGTCGGTCATGAACATGAAAGGCAGCAGCTCGGTATGATCAGTATACGAACCCATGCCGCCCGTGTTCGGGCCCTGGTCGTTCTCGTAGGCGCGCTTGTGGTCTTGCACGGTGGGCATCGGCGAGAGGTTCTTCCCGTCCACGAAGGCCATGATCGTGACCTCTTCGCCCTTGAGGCGTTCTTCGATGACCACGCGGTCGTTCTTCAGGACTTCCGCGATGTACTTCTTCGCCTCGTCGAGCGTCTTGATGTGCTCGCCCATGACCTTGACGCCCTTACCGCCCGTCAGGCCGGCCGGCTTGATCACGCTGTCCGGGAACTCCTCGATATACCGGCAGGCGTCGTCGTATTCCTTGTAGACCTTGAACCGGGGCGTGCCCTTGATCTTGTTCCGTGCCATGAACTCCCGGGTCCACGCCTTGTCGAACTCCAGCCGGGCCGCGTTCTTCACCGGGGCGACCGTCGGGATGCCCGCCAGCTCCAGCTCATCGGCGAGACCTGCAGCCAGCGGTGCCTCCGGCCCGACGATGGCCAGGTCGACGTTATGATCCTCCGCAAACCGCACTACGACCGGCACGTTCGTCTCTTTCTCGATCAGGTAGTCCGTGGCAAGGCTTTTGATGCCCGGGTTGATGTTGCTCATCACTGCATAGATCTTCGGATTGTACCTGCTGCGTGCGAACGCCTCCGCGATGGCGTGCTCCCTGCCTCCGGAACCGACGATTAGAACTTTCATGGTGATCACAGCCCATGTCAGTATCGCGCTGATGAATATTAAGTTTATAGGCTTGCAGGGCGTCACAGGCCCGGCAGGGGTGGTATCGCTGCCAGAGCCGCGCCTCGCGCGCACGTGCGCTTGCCGTTGCCGATGCGATCCCTGACAGCCAGATTAACAGACTCTAAAAAAGTTAAGGCTTATAGCCGAGTAGCTCACTGGCCTTCACCAGCGACCTGACCTTGAGGCCTTCTTTCTCCAGGTTCTCCCTGCCGCCCTCTTCCCGGTCGACCACGCAGACCACGTCATCTACGACGAGCCCGGCCTCTCTCAAGGTGTGAACCGCCCCCAGCGCGCCCTTCGCCGTGGTGACCACGTCTTCGACGACGAAGACTTTCTCGTCCTTCGCCCAGACACCCTCGATCAGTTTGTTGGTGCCGTAGCCCTTCTGCGCCTTCCTCACGATAATGAACGGCATCCCGCTCTTCACGCTGGCGATGGCCGCCAGAGGTATGGAGCCGATCTCAATGCCCGCGAGCCGTTGTGTGCCAGCCGGGATCATCTTCGCGATCCGGTCGCCGATGGCCGCGAGGCACAGCGGGTTGGTCTCGAAGACGTACTTGTCCACGTAATACTTGCTCTTCCGGCCCGACGACAGGGTGAAATCGCCGAACTTCACGGCCCCCGTCTTTTTCAGCATCTCGACAAGCTCTGCGTCCATAATAGTCACGGGCTAAACGACTTTTAGTTTAATATTCTTTTCGATTTACTCTGTCCAGGCTATGCGACTCCTGTCACGTCCGCCAAGGGCGCCAAGGGCCAGGGGCGCCAGGAACGTGTCAGGGATGAACTCGATCCCTATACTTTTAATAGTCTTGGCGAACTTGGCCCTTGGCGCCCCTGGCGAGCGTGACGGGGGGCGAATATCCTGAACAAGGCAAATATTGTTTAAAAAATTACCAGGGGACGTCTTTTTTGCCGAGCTTGAATCCGACCACGTTGGTCGCCACGTGTAAAATCGGCGTAATAAGAATCACGGTAATGATAATGCCGAGGGTGAAGTTGGAAGTAATCCACGCCGGAGTCACTATGTAGGTCAGCGCCCATGCGCCGGCCACGAAGTCGAGCTGGTCGGCGACGGGCAGCATGGCGCCGCGTTCGTAGCCGATGCGCCGCTTGAAGAAGCTCTTGATCATGTCGCCCAGCAACGCGCCGAACGGCATAGTGATCGCCGCGACAACCGTCCATGTCATCAATTGGTCAGGGTTGACGATGCCAGCCAGATAAGGGGCGATGTACGGCGCCAGCAGGATTTGTAAGACGCCGATGATCATGCCGCAGACGGTCCCGGTGACCAGGCCGCGGTAGGTCTTGCCGTCGCCGAGCCAGCGTTTTCCGTCCATGAACTTTTTACCCAGGTCAATGGGCTTGCCGCCTCCGAAGAGCGCAGCGGATGGGTTGGCGATATAAGCCGGCAGCATCAGCCAGATAGCGAGAATGATCAAGTCCAACATAATATCGTAACCCGATAAATGATGCTACAAAAGTCTGTATCCTTCTATATCAAATTTATCGTATAGGACGCCCTGAGAAAAAATTAGCAGACACGGGGCACCGGATCGCCCAGTGGTGGCTCGATAAACCGCTGTCCGCCGATCTTCGTGTGCATGATCACGCCGCTGCCTTCTTTGACTTCGCCGATGATCACGGCTTCTTTGCCGTATTTCGTTTTCCTGATTGCTTCGAGTATGGCTTCGGCTTTGTCCGCCTCTACGCCGATAACGGCCTTGCCCTCGTTGGCGACCTCCATCGGGTCGATGCCCAGCATGTCCGCCGCCGCCCGGACGTCACGGCGCACCGGCAGTGTCTCCTCGTTAATGTGAATGGACACGCCGCTCTTCTTTGCCATCTCGTTGAGGACGTTAGCGACGCCTCCCCTGGTCGGGTCTTTCATGGCGGTGATGCCGCCGACCTTAAGGGCCGCTTCGATCATCTTCCAGATCGGGGCTACGTCGGATTTCAGCTCGGTGCCGAATTTGAAGCCTTCACGGAAGGCGATGATAGAAATGCCGTGGTCACCGATGGTGCCGGTGACGATGATCTTGTTGCCGGGCTTCAGGTCGCAGTCCCGGACCGGCTTATCGCAGATGCCGATGCCGGAGGTGTTGATGATGATGCTGTCCAGCGCCTCTTTCGGGAGCACCTTCGTGTCTCCGGTGACCAGCGCGGTTTCGGCCTCCTCCAGCGCCTCGTCGACCGATTTCACGATGCGTTTCAGGTCGTCGATGGGGAATCCCTCGGGGATGACGACGCCGTTCGTGAGGGCGATCGGCTTCGCGCCCATCATGGCGAGGTCGTTGACCGTGCCGGATATGGAGAGGCGCCCGATGTCGCCGCCAGGGAAAAAGATGGGCTTGATGACGTGATTATCAGTAGTAATGACGATGTACTTGTCGCCGAAAGGTATGGCCGCGCCGTCGTCCAGCGCTTCGAGCCCGATGCCCCCCGCGTTGTTGTGCTTGATAGTGGCGAACACACTGCAGATGAGCGATTGCATCATCTCGCCGCCGGCGCCATGTATCAGGCTGACCTTCTCGCTCATAACTCTCGCTCCCGGGTCAGTAAGACTTTCTCGCTCATACGTCGATCTCCATTGTCTTCAGGCAGATGTCGCGGCCTTCGAGCGCCCGCAGCGTGAGCCCGCACTTAGGGCAGGCACAGGTGTACTTGTCCTCTAAGGGCCCTCTATAGCCGCAGCTCGGGCATTCCATGACGGCCGGCACGTGGACGATCTGGAGCTTCGAGCCCTTGAGCATGTTCTCCTCGGTCAGCACATCATACATAAAAGAAAGCTGCTCCGGGTTGATCATGGCCAGCTCGCCTATCTCCACGGTGACGCTGAGCACTTTCTTCGCGTTATTCTGTTTCGCGGTCGCTATGGCCGTGTTGATCAGGTCAGTGGCGATGCTCAGCTCGTGCATTTTTAGCTTGCCTCGTTGATGGCGGCTATCTCGTTCATGATCTTGATCATTTCCAGCGCTTCCTGCTCGTCGATGCGCTGGATGGCGAAACCGGTGTGCACGAGCACCCAGTCGTCAATCTTCGGTTCCTCGATGAGGTCGAGCCTTATCTCCTGGGTCAGGCCGCCGAAATCGGCGACTGCCACATTTTCTTTAATCTCTTTTAGCTGGGCCACGACTGCTAGACACATATAATCTCCGTTCCGGCCGACGGGCCGGGGAATGTACTTTTCTTATTTACATATACATTAAAATACTAAATTTCAATGAATGAATGTCTTAACTCCCATTTACTTCATCCGTTATGAACTTTTTGAGCCCGTAAAGCCGATCATATTCCTATGTCTACGCATGGCATGTTACTGGTTAAGTGGTAGTTCATTAAACCTCAACAGGTTCTTAGACATCGTAATATCTACAATTTGCAACAATGTCGGAATAGTATAATTCTGGCTGTTGGCGCTATTCTGAGTATTGCTGTATCTATTCCTAGACCGACAAAAAAAGAAAGCCTGACCTATGCAAGAATATGGCCTGAAGTAGTTAAAACTTCAGGCCGACGTCACGCTAATAGTTATTTAAGCTTTAGGTAATGACTTCATGAGGGCAAAGAAGTGGATCGCCTCATGGGTCCTGTAGAGATGATACCATGCGTCTAAGGTGGCTGGTGTCATTACGTCTAACTTCTTCAGGATTTCCTGCGCAAACTCGAGCGGGGCAATGCCTGAGGCTGTGATCAATCCCCTATCGTAGACCACGGGCTCATGGACATACCGTGCTTCACCCCTATAGGTGGGGACGCACATCTTCAAGTAACCCAGATCGTTACTGGTATGAGCACGATCATCCAGCAGTCCGTTGGCTGCCAGACCAACCGTCGCTCCGCAAATTGCCGCCACCGGGATATTTTTCTCTAAAAACGTCTCTACTACAGGAAATATCGGTGCATGGATCGGGTCCAGCCAAGTGTTGCCTCCGGGTAGAACTAACAATCCGGCATCTTTGGTCATGATATCCGCCACGGTCAGATCCGGGAGTATTCTGATGCCGCCCATCGTCGTCACGGGATTCTTGTTCAGGCCTACAGTTTTGATGTCGTACTTTAGAGCCCGGTCTTTAAAATAGCGCCCGGAGTAAAGTTCGGCAAGGACGTATGCCGGCTCCCAGTCTGCCAAGGTATCGAATACATAGAAGTAAACAGTTTTGATAATGACTCCTCCCTATCAGTACTTAGATAATTAACGTCCGATGGATAAACCTTATTATTAAGTGGTCTGAAAATAATGTAACCGTATGTTCCTGACCATCATACCCGATTTTGAAATATCTCAATAAATCGACAATGGTCAGTAATGCATTAAAATACATTTCCATCTACGGTCCACCCTGGCTTTAGCCTGGTGGACTGTAGATGGCCCCATACCCGGTCCATCCGGGATACCGCCTGGTGGACGGGGGATGGCCCTATCATGGAAACTGGCCGCCCCGTCATCCCTCCGGGAGTCGATGGTGACACAGTCGCGGCCAGATCGGTACCTCAACGGCCTGATTTCCGTGATTTTGCTGTCCGGCAGCCATCCGGTTTATATATATGGCTTCAAATCATTATATATTAATAAATTTATTTTATATTGGTTATATAAAGAGGTCATACGAATGAAGTGGAACACCATTATCATTGTAGTGCTCGGGCTGATCGTGGTCGCGGCTGCGGCGCTGGCGATATTGAACCTTTCGTCCCAGCCTGCCGTCCCCGGCGATAACACGGCCCGGGGCTCGCCCACGCCCATCCCTCCGCCCACGAGATCCAGCGTGCTGGAAATGTTCGATACCGTTAAGCAAAAGATCAACGCCTCAGGCTATGGCTATGGCGGCGCAGCCGTGCAGATCATCGAGGGCGACGAGACCGCCATGGTATACGTGTATAAGCCTGCCAGCCAGACGGACATCTCTGGCGCGCTGGCCGCCGGGTTCAACGCGCTCTACTCGGTATTTGACAACAAAGACCCGCTGCTCGTCGGCGTCGTCGATACGACCCAGAAGATCAGCGACCAGCAGTTCAAAGTGGACGTATATGCGCTGGAACGGCCGGTCATCGAGGCTTTCCTCGCCGGCAATATGACCGGCGGAGAGCTTGCGAAGAAGGCGCTGTATGTCACGCCTGAGACCGCAAGCCTGCGCACGGGTAACAATACCAGCGTGAAAAAGGCTGTCAATATGAACTATAACCGTTCTGGCAACTATACTCCGCCGTCCGACCGGACAAAGGCGTTCACGGCAGCCCTGAACCTGAGCGGGTATTCCCAGCCGCTGAGCCTGCAGGCCGGCGCAATGTCTGACGGACAGCAGGCGGTCAACATTGTCATGCCCCTCAAGCAAGGCGCGACCGATGCGGAAACCTATAGCGAGATAGAATCGGTCTTAAAGGCATGTGCCCAGTGCTATGGCGACTACGACCGGTACATGATATCGATGTTGCCTAATCAGGAAACCATCACCGACTACTATTACATCGACGCTTCCGCGCCGCCGGTGCTGGCCTTCGCAAACGGTGACATTAACCAGTATCAGTTGTACAATGCACTGAACATGACGTACTATACCAAATGAGCATATCTGACGTGAGCGTTTCCCGCTCACCATGAGTGAGCGGGCTGCCGCTCACTTTTCTCTTTTTTATCTCAGGCGATTGCCTGCAGGGTCTGTAAATTATATGGCGGAATTCTCCTTCTTTACCGAATCGAGGCGGGGGCGGAAGGATTACTTTATATAACTTAGTGGATTACCTCCTATAAGAAAAACGCTATCCGGGAGGGGGTTCGTTCTCTTTATGGTCCGTCGGGCATCGGTCTACGTAAAGGTTTCCGGCTCATGTATCACGGCAGTTGCCCTGGTCGCACTGCTCATGGCGCTGGCTTCCTGTCTGGCAGGTACTTCCGGTGCGGCCAGCCCCGACCGGCTTTACGCGACCGGTTTCAACGGCTCTTACCTGCCTCCCGGATACAGCGTTAATGTCAGTCCCGGGGACTTCCTTGGAAATGCCGGCCTGTTCATCATTGATCCGGCCGACGGCAGGCTCATTTCTTCAGTGCCGATGAACGAAGCCAGCTATTACCTGGCCATCAGCCCGTCAGGTACCCGGCTCTATTCGACCAACGGGTATTCGAGGAACATTACCGTAGTCGACCTGACCCGCCTGGAGGTGTTGACGAAGGTCCCCCTGAACAGCTCACCATGCGGCATCGCCCTGTCACCGGACGGTGCCTGGATTTACGTAGCTCTACCCGACGAGAAGGCTATTGTTATGCTGGACTCCAGCACTTACGCGACACATGGGTTCATCCCATTGGACGTGGCCCCGTATTCCCTGGCAGTCTCTTCAGACGGCCTGAAGCTCTTTGCCGCGAGTAGCCTCAATGGCACGCTCTCGGTGATCGACATTGCGGATAACCAGCGGCTTTCGACGGTTTCTGTGGGAATCGGACTGGCCGATGTCATCGTCAGGGACAATACCGTATACGTGGCCGACAGCAAAGACAACGTGGTCTACGCCGTTGACGCGGCAGGCAACGTGGTCAAATCAGCCATAAAGGGCATTACCGCCCCATCCTGTCTCGCGTTCGACATCGCGAAAAATTCACTGATCGTGACGTCGCTGTCTGATAAAAACATCACCCGGGTCGATGCCGCCAGCTACAATATCTCGGTCACCAGGTCGTTCTGGAGCTCTAAGTACGGCGGTCCGGCCATCTCAAGCGACGGCTCCCTGATATATGTGCAGGACGATACGGGAAAAATCCGGCTGATAAATGCATCGTCCCTGGTCGAGACCGGCGAGATCAAGATGGCTTACCCGATAACTGCGCTCGCGTTAATGCCTCCGCAGGCCGACCTCCCGGAGTTGTCTTCGTCGTCAGCGCCTGTGGCACCGACGCCCTGTCCTGTTCCATCCGGGATACCGCAGCCGTCGTATTCCCCAGTATTTACCGGGGCATCGCCCACGTCTTTCGTCATACCGTTGCCAATCCCGCCCAAAATATCGATGCCTCCGCGCCCGTCACCTGGCTATATTTCATATGGGGACTGGAAGATACCATTCGATGTCAGGGCAATCACGCCCGGCGATATCCTATTAATCCTGCTATGTTTCGCCGCCGTGTTGGTCATCCTTTCCGGCATCACGTACATGATGATGTTCCGGAAGAAGAAGGAATGACGGTTATTTTCGCTTTCACGAAATTATTTTCGCGCTACTTGCGCAAATGTTATCCACTGGCTGCGCCAAGGGTCTATCGTGCAGAGACAGGCTACTTTCGAGGCGGGCTATTCCGAGGGCCGACGCGAGTCGCTCTGTGCCCGGTGCCGGGGCTTCATGGGCCTGTGCGGCAAGAAGGTCTGTCCCATCCTGGTCAAGGCCCGGACGTATCTTGGCCTTGAATCGCTTAGCGGCAATGACATCGCCGGGTCCGCGCCGCCCGGCGTCTTCGTGGGGAGCTACGGCTACCCGAAGGTGATTGCCGGTCCCTTGATACCGCCGCTGTCTGGCGATACCATGCACATGGACTCCGAGGCATGGCTGGGCAACTCGTTCGACGAGATATTGCAGAACCGGTTCCAGCTGGTCAGGAGCAAGTCGGTCATCGAGGTCCATAGCGCCACGGACCCTTCGGGCATGCTGGAGAAAATCCAGGAGCTTGTTTTATCCGACCGGCCGGTCGACACCGAGGCATCCTTCGAGAAACGGCCGGACATGCGTGTCTCCTTCTCCATGCGTGAGGCGCCTACGGGCCCGTCCGCGGACCTGAAGGAGCTGTCTGTGATCGACAACCCCTCTGTACCCCGGAAAGTCGACCGCGTGGTCTCCGACACCGACTATCGTGCGGCCCCCGGGGTCGCCGAGCTGTTCGACAGCGGCATCAGCCAGCGGCAGATCACCCGTCTCTTCTCGGTCGGCATGCTCGGCGTAAAGGACAATCGCCGCCTTGTCCCGACGGGATGGAGTATCACGGCGGTTGACGACATCATCGGTAAGTCCATGGCCGACCGCGTCCGGTTCAATCCGACGATAGACGAGTATCGGCTGTTTCGCGCCGAAGCCCTTGCGAACAACGTGGTAATCCTGCTGACCCCGACACCGTGGATGTTCGAGAACCTGGAGCTGTGGCATGCCAGCGCCCCAAATTACCGCGTCGAAGCTGACTTCGAATTATATGACGGCCGGAAAGATTATGCCAGCAACACGGCGGGCGCGTACTACGCCGCCCGGGCCCCGGTGCTGGAGTACCTCGACACCGCAGGCAGGCAGGCAGGGGCGATCGCCTTCCTTGAGGTGAAGAACGACTGGATACCGCTTGGCGTCTGGCGCTTCAGGGAACTGGCGAAGGAGGCGCTGAAGACGGTGCCGCAGACCTTCGACACGCTCGAAAAGGCCATGGCGGCACTGCAGGGCTGTCTGTACACGCCCGTGCAACACTGGCTGAAGGCCAGCAGCCTGTACCGGTACATGCGGGAACAACGACGGCTTACCGACTACTTTTAAGCATTGGACACAATGGGCACGAAGGGCACGAAGGGCACAAAGGGGGCATTGGTAGAATCCTGATATGGGCTTGCCCCCTTCGTGCCATTTGTGCCCTCCGTGTCCAATGCTAGGGCTTGCAGCACAGGCATTTCGCTCTGCTGGCGATACGAGAATGTATTTAAACCTTCTACAGTAACGACTATACGTCATTACGTAACGGTACGATGTGCCGCTATGTCAGGGTTAGGAATGGGGATGGAAGGTATGAACGGAAAAACGGGGATGGACACATATTCTCGCAAGGTCGAGCTCATCAACAAGAAGGTGAGGGAGATCAACGAGCGGCGCCGTGGTATGAAGATCACGACGATCGAGGATGAGCTGGACCGGCAGGAGCTCCGTAACTACATCCGTTTCCTCGGCGTGGAGCCGGGCAACATAAGGCTCGAATCCCTCGAGGAAGAGCTTCCTCCCAGGGACAGGGTCTTTTACGCAACGTTATTCGTCGAAGGGCTGATCGAAGTAGCCGTCATCTTCTTTACCGCTTCACTCCTGCTGAAGCCACAGATCACGGAACTGGACTGGGCTATGTGCGGTCTGCTGCTGGTGATCTTCGGGGTGCTGGGATACCGCATTTACCGGGACACCCGCGCAAAGTAAACGCGAGCATTCGCGTGAAATGAACAGTGCCGGCGCGGAGTTGCCGGACAGGTCATTTCCAATCCTTTTTCTTCGTCGAGCACGTTCTATTACAACATGGTAGACCCGAAGATATTTCCTGAGCTGGCATCCCACGTGATCGACAGCGTCAACGTCAGG
Source organism: uncultured Methanocellaceae archaeon (assembly GCA_963769045.1). Lineage (GTDB taxonomy): Archaea > Halobacteriota > Methanocellia > Methanocellales > Methanocellaceae > Methanocella_A. The sequence continues at coordinate 93,971 of CAVYKK010000014.1, read as the reverse complement.
GATGGCGATGCCGTCTTTATCGTAGGCGGGGCGCATGAGCAGGCGTTCCTCGAGGAGATCGGCGTCGACGTGGCCCGGCGGGGCGGCGAGCCGTTCATTACGGCGGTTTCGGACCGGTTCCAGCGTCGCGTGCTGGAGGCTGTCAGCGTCGAGATGTGCCTGCGTACCCCGAAGATCAGCCTGGCTGCGGCGAAGGCTATGGACGTTTACGTGGTCATCGAGCCGACCGGAGATCCGTCGTATAAGAAGGGATTCGAGGATAAGCTGAAGGCAAGATCAGAGGGCAGACAGCCGATTACGGATACGATCTACGGTCATCCCGGGAAACGATGGGTCTATATGGGGTGGGCTACGGAAGGCATGGCGAAAACGTATGGCGTTCCCCTGCCGGTCCTTGAAAAGCTGGCCATCGGCGGCTGCATGATCGACTACGGGCAACTGCGCTCGAATTGCGGGCACGTGATGAGTATGCTGGCCGGTGCCAAACATGTCCACGTCACCGATCCTCATGGTACGGACTTCCACGTGGACATCGAAGGCCGGACACTGCTCGCGGACGATGGCATGTGGTCCCCGGAAAAGGAAGCGACGGGCGACTGGGGCGCAAATCTGCCGGCAGGAGAAGTATTCGTCGCGCCGGTGGAGACTGCGGGGGAAGGGACGATCGTCTGCCCGCTGACCATCGACGATTTGACACGTAGTACTATTCTCAGGGACGTCCGGCTGTATTTCAAGGACGGCACGCTAATGCCGGAAAAATGCACGGCCCGCGAAGGCCAGGATATCCTGCGGGACAACTTTAAGAAGTTCGTCGAGATCGACATGGACAAGCACGGCAAGCCGAACGCGCTCAAGCTGGCGGAGCTGGGCATCGGCCTGAACCCGGTCATAGACCGGGCTATCGGCTATATTCTGACCGACGAGAAGATAGGCGGCTCGGTGCACGTGGCCTTCGGCCGCAGCGATGGCTACGGCGGTAAGGTTTCGAGCGCGATGCACTGGGATTTTGTTACTGCGCCGGACGTCACACTGGAAGTGGAATACAAGGACGGGCGCCGGAAACGATTGATCAAAGACGGTAAACTCTTGAAGTAAACACAACAGACGTCCCTTCGTACGCACGCGCGCGAGCGGCTCGGGCGGCTACCGGCGATATCCCTGCCGTTTAAACAACAGAATGCCCTGTATTGACCTATTTCCTATTTTCATCGTCGGGGAAAGCATATATTAGAAAAGCCGTCTTTGTTGATCGATCATCATGAAGACGACCCCGCAATGTGCGCCATGCCTGCTGAACCGGGTACTGTACGAGGCAGAGCTTTCCACGGAAGATAAAGAACTCCGGTTCAAGGCCGTCCAGGGCGGGCTGGACTATCTTCGCGAGCACTTCAAGCCCGGCTCGGATGCCATACACATTTCCACGGGCATCCACCGGAAGGCCTACGGGATATTAGGCGACAAAGACCCGTATCGGGCAGCCAAGGAACTCAGCAACAGGCTCGCGGCGGAGGCTATACCTCATGTCCGCGGCCTGATCGCGCGTGCGCCAGCAGAAGAGCGCTTCCGGCTGGCCGTGCTGCTTTCCATTGCAGGCAACACCTTTGACTTCGGCGTGCAGGGCCACGACGTTGAGACGCATGACTTCAAAAAGTTCCTGGACCGGATGGTCGCCCAGGGCCTTGACATCGATGATACCGGCCGTATCGCGGCACTCGCAAAGGGGGCGGACGTGCTCTATCTCGCGGACAACTGCGGCGAGATATACTTCGACGAGCTCCTGATCGAGCAGCTGAAGTCGATGGGCACAAAGGTGACGCTCGTCGTGCGGGGCGAGTACATACTCACGGACGTGACCATGGAGGAAGTGCAACGCATGGGCCTGGACAAAAAGGTCGACCACGTGCTGACCACCGGCTCCAACGCCGTGGGTGTCAGCCTGGACGAGGCGCCGGCAGAACTGCTTAAAGCTCTCCGCAGCGCCGACCTGATCATCAGCAAGGGCATGGCTAACTATGAATCGCTCTCCGACGCAGGGTTCAAGCCGATGGCGTACCTGCTCCGGGCCAAGTGCGAGCCCGTGGCGGCATCGATAGGGGCTAAGAAAGGCATGAACGTGGCCATGCTGTCGGAGTAATCGGACAATTTACGTTAATAGTTTAATCGGATTTGATAAAAATGGCAACCAGCAGCGAATACAGGGAATTCTTAGAAAAGGTAAAGGAGATCAGCACGCTGGAGCAGGTGGGGAGTATCCTTGACTGGGACCAGCAGACGTACATGCCTCCCGGCGCGTTTGCGATGCGCGGACAGCAGGGCTCTGCCATCGCAGGCATTATCCACGAGCGATTGACCTCAGACAGGATGGGCAAACTCATCAGCGCCCTGAAGAAGCAGGAACTGTCCCCGGACGGGACGGTCATCCTCCGCGAGGTAGAGCGCAAGTGGAAGAAAGCGTCGAGCGTCCCTGGCCCACTGGTCAGGGAGATATCGATTACCGGCTCGCTGGCCTTTGAAGCGTGGGGCAAGGCACGGAAGAACAGTAACTTCAAGCAATACGCCCCGCTGCTCGAACGGATGATCGACCTGAAGAAGCAGGTCGCAGAGCATATCGGCTACGAGGACAAGCCGTACGACGCGCTACTGGACGACTACGAACCTGGCATGAAAACGCGCGATGTCGAAGCCCTGTTCAAGCGGCTCATCGCGAAGCTGGTGCCGATCTCGAAGCAGATCATGGATGCACCCGCGCCGAAGAGCGCCATACCGGCCGGCAAATACCCGCTGGAGGACCAGCGCAAATTCCTCAATGTCCTCGCGACCGGCATGGGCTACGACCTGAACTGCGGCCGCATCGACCTCTCGGCCCACCCGTTCACCAACGGTGCGCAGAGAGACGTCCGTATCACATTCCGGTACCAGGAGGACAACCCGTACTTCTCTATCTTCCCCATCATTCACGAGACGGGCCACGCCCTGTACGAGCAGGGCTACCAGTCGAAGTACTTCGACACCCCGCTGGCCGAGGCCGTATCCATGGGCCTCCACGAGTCGCAGTCCCGGCTCTGGGAGAACGTGATCGGCCGCAGCCTGCCTTTCTGGCAGCACTTCTACCCGCAGATGCAGCAGGCCTTCCCGAAATTCAAGAAAGTGCCCCTCGACGCATGGCACCACGAGATCAACCGCGTGGCGCCATCCTACATCCGCACTGAGGCCGACGAGCTGACATACAACCTGCACATCGCACTGCGGTTCGAGGCCGAGGCGGCTATCTTCGACGGTAAGCTGAAGACCAGGGACATACCGGCGTTCTGGAACGAGCGCTTCGAGAAATACCTGGGCATCCCCGTGCACAACGACGCCGAAGGCTGCCTGCAGGACGTCCACTGGTCAGGCGGCGGGTTCGGGTACTTCCCGTCCTACACGATGGGTAACCTTTACGCGGCCCAGCTATGGGATGCGGCGAAGAAGCAGATGCCTGATATCGAGGACAGTATTGCGGCAGGCGATCTTAGCGTGATGCTGGGCTGGCTGCGGAAGAACGTGCACCGGCATGGGAAGAGATATGGCACTGCCGAACTGATGAAGCGCGTGACGGGCAGCCCGATCAGCGAGGACTTCTTCATCGACTATGTTAAGGAGAAGTACGGCGGGCTGTACGATATTCAGCTAAAGGCAGCCCCGAAGATCAGGGCGAGGGCCTGATCTTTTTCTTCTTTTTAGTCCCACTTTAACTGTTCGTGACTCGATACGTAATTAATAGTATAATTCGTGCTTTCTGGCAAGTATACTATTGCATGTAAGTCAGTTATCTGGTGTTCAGACGTATCGACAAGAATGCCCATGCTGATTTCTTGGTGCCTTGGCGTCCCCATACCTGAGAGTCCCATCAAAAAAAGTCTTGGCGCCCTTGGCTCTTGGCGCCCTTGGCTCTTGGCGCCCTTGGCGGGCCTGACAGGGGTCGCACAGCATAAGCAAGGCTAAATTTTTGATAGCATTAACAGAAAAATCCACATTTCTCACTTGCCCTCCAGCGCGCTTATTCTGGAGAGACAATATGGTCCGATAACTTAATATCATTTAACTTTAAAACTATACTTTAACAATTGGTGGTTACTTTGGAAGAAGTCTCAAGTAAATTATCGAGCCAGAACCAAATTACGGTCCCGGGCAAAATCCGTAACGCACTGGGCCTTAAACCCGGCGACACCGTCGTTTTCGTCGAGGAGGATGACAAAATTACCGTACGGAACCTGAAAGATTTGATACGGGAGGTCGCCGAGACATTTAAAGACTTCGATGAGACGGAAAAGGAGTGCAGGGAAGGCTTACGGTTCGCCGAGGAATAGCCCATGGACATCTGCATCGATTCAAACGTGTTCTCGCACATCGATTTTCTCCAGTGGGTCGCCGATAATAAGGTCAACGTCTATTTACCTTCGATGGCGTATATGGAATGCGCTTATCACGAGAGGAAAAAGCAAGGGGTTTCCCTCGCCAGCTTCATTTCCATGCTTGCCGGATTGAAAGTCATTATCGTACCATTCGATAACGGGTTAGCGCTATTAGCGGCACAAAATGCAGCCGTTAAGCATGATATGAGAGAACATGGACGGGATCATGCAATAGCAGCATATGCATATAAGCGAAAAATCCCTATGATCACAAATAATACGAAACACTTTACGGCGTTGAAGGACGTCTATACTCCCGACGAGTTCATGAAAAAACATGCGAAGCTGTAGCCGGACTTTGCGATAAAACTAGCCCCGGGCTGATTTGTTCCCGGGCTGTAAAGCGAGCGGCCTGTACAGGTCGGCGCCCGCGCGCGAGTGCGATACCGCCCCAACAAGGTATGAGACCGATCCCGCCGAGCGTTTCTTACTTCTTGCCTTTCACCAGATCGTCGAGCCTGACGGTACCCTTTGGGGGCTCCATGGTCTTGCCGATGCACTCCTTCGTCTCCCGGGCTTCGCACAGGCACTCGTTCGAGTCGCACAGCAGCCGCCCGAAGTGGGCGCGGGTGGCGAGTTTCCCGCAAATTTCACATTTTTTTCCCTTGAAGAAGTCACTCATGGTGAATAGATAAGGTTAATAGCCTAATAAATATATTATCCTATCATGGCCGGCTTGCTGGAGAAGGTATACAACGCCAAGTGGATCATTCTCGGGATTAGCGCTTGTTCTGCTCCTGCTATGGATCATGCGGCCGTTCCTCGACGTGTTCGTCTACGCGATCTTCGTCTATTACATCACCCGTCCCATCAAGCGGAAGGTACAAAAGTACATCCATAACGACGGGCTGGCGGTCACGATCAGCCTGCTGCTGCTCGCGCTGCCGCTCATAATCATTATATCATACACGCTGCTGTTCGGCATCTCGCAACTGATGTCGATGATCAGCGATAGCGGCCTCTCAGCCGCCATACCGGCCGGGCCGCTCGCCAACGCGAGCGCCGAGTTCACCCGGTTCCAGCAGAACCTGACCAGCGGCACCCTGAGCATCGGCGACATCACCAGCCAGAACTGGTACAAGACGATCTCCAGCTATTCCGGGTCGATCCCGGCGCTGCAGTCGCTCATCGTCGCGACCGGCGCGACCATCGCCGACCTGCTGTTCAAGCTGTTCCTCATCTTCTTCATCGCGTTCACGCTGCTGAAAGACGACCTGCGTATCAAGGCCTGGTTCGAGAAGACCTTCTCGACGCTGATCACGGAACATAACCGGCTTTTTACACGGTACATGCAGAACGTGGACACGGATCTGCAAAAGATATTCTTCAGCAACCTGCTGAGCATCGTGTTCTTCGCCATCATCGCCGTCATCGCATACCAGTTGGTGAACATGTTCGCGCCGGTGCCCTCGCTGCAGATACCTGCGCCGATTCTGCTGGGCATCCTGACGGGTGTTTGCGCACTGATACCCATCGTCGGTATGTGGCTGGTCGTCGGGCCGCTGACCCTCTACTTGATTGTGAACAGCATGTCGGCAGGGGCGCTGTTCCCGAACATAGGCTTCTTCATCTTCGAGTTCCTGTTCATCTTCATCTTCGTCACGACGCTGCCCGGTTTCGTGGTCGGGCCCTACCTGGCCCGGGGCAAGATCAACACCGGCCTGCTCATGTTCGCCTACATCATCGGCCCGCTGGTGTTCGGCATCTCCGGCATCTTCCTCGGCGCTATCGTGCTGGTGCTGCTCACACACTACTTCTCCACCGTGGTGCCCGAGTTCTCCAGGGAGCAGCAAGAGGATACAGGCACCACGGACCAGTGATCGGTTCCCCTGCCCGCCGCAAGCATTAAAGATATAAACTATCATCGCCTTTCGATCGTCGGTGTCCCTGTCTTGGAGAAGCGGCTGGAGAAAGGTTTAACCGGGCTTGCATATTTCTTAGTGCGCCACTGGCTCGCAGTGCTGATCGCGCTGGTCGCCATATTCATATTGCCCATAGTAGGTTATCCGGTCATGATGGCCAGCGGTGACCCGACACTAAAGTCGATCGCCGGATTCATCCTTACTGCTTATCATGCGACCTGCCACCAGCTACCGCAGCGGTCCCTGTTCATCGAAGGCTATGAAATGGCCGTCTGCTCCCGGTGCTTTGCCATATACGTCGCATTCCTCGCCGGATGCGTCGCGTTCGCCTTTGTCCGAACGAAGCTCAAGATATGGAGCCTCATCTGGTTCATCGTGCTCTGCGTGCCCATGGCTATCGACGGGTTCTCGCAGCTCTTCCTAGTCGCTATACCCCGTGGCATTGGGCCGGGATTACAGCTCATCTGGATGCAGGAGAGCACCAATGAGATACGCATCATCACCGGTGCCATATTCGGGCTGGCCAGTGCGCTATACATGCTCCCCTACCTGCAGGAAATCTTCAGCAGCGACGTACGTACGCCCGTTAAACAAGAAGCCCCGGCTGGCAGCGAACAGAGCCCGGCGGCTAAACAATAATCTTTTGTCATTCGTTTTTTATACGCTGATCCGGCACTCAACACAGATTGTAATCGTTACTACATTGTTGTGTATGCAATAAGGTATCAGACACGAAGGCCACAATGGCCACAAAGGCCACAACGTCCTTTTTAGAAAGGGACTACCATAGCCCATTCTTTAATGTACTTAGTGGCCTTTGTGGCCATTGTGGCCTTCGTGTTAAATGCCTTATCGGCCTGTACAAAAAGATCCGCGAATGACAATATACAGAGTACGTTTAAAGGACCGGTTGCGGCTATATTCATTGTCGCAGGCCGGATGCTCGCGCGTGCGCAAGAGGACGAGATCAAATGATTGGCCACAGCATCTTCTTCACGCGGACAATCATATCGTCTGCTTCCGTCTCTTTGTTACTCAGTATTGCGCCTATTAGCGCGGCAAGCAAAAAGATAAAGGGCAGCACCCAGACGATGAGGTACGCATAGCCGATGCCGTAGGGGAAGCCCGTGATGAGCCGCAGCTCGTTGGTGCTCTCCCGCCAGCCGAACAGTTGCGTGAACCCGTCGATCGCCGTCGGCAGGAACAGGAGCACGGTGAGGACATAGTTGATCTTGAACTCTTTATCCCCGAAGCCTTTCAGCCGGAAGTAGATGAGCCCCAGCGCGGTGGCAATGTATATCGAGACGTCTCGCGCGCAGACTGGCATCAGGATGCCATTGAATTCTAGCGTCCGAAACGAGAGCTGGTGGCACAGGTGCGAGTAGAACCAGTTGAGGAAGTCGGTGATGCTAAGGAATAGCCCGTTATCCGGCGCGACGGATAGCAGTATCCACGGAAGAAAGATAGAAATGGCGATGATGACATACGCGACAATGATCATGTCATATATGAATCGTTTTACGCCTGGCATCCGTTAGGAATAGCGGCGTCCCCGTATAAATGTCTTTAGGAATGAAGACCGGAGACAAGCGGCCCATCAATTTTTTACTAGATTTTGGTGAGAGAACGTATATTTAAGCGACAGACCACTGATCGTAATGTGAGCGGCATGAAAAAGTCGTATGTCTTCGAAGCGGTTATCATGCTGGCCTTGATCCTGTCGATCGGCATCCTGTACCTGGTGATAACCTCTCCGCCGCCACAGGCAAAGGGCTGGGAGATACAGGTCAACGGCAGTGTCGATCGCATGTTTGCCGGCAGCGATGACACGCTTTACCTTATCCAGGGCAATAACATTAATGCTGTCAGTAGCGACGGTAGCGCCGCGTGGCACATCGAGGTTCCCGGGAACTGGAGGGTGCTTGATGTCGTCTCGGATTCGGAATATGTATACATATGTGCCTGCGAGCGTCTGTCCACCGAGGCGATCGAAGCCGCCGCATCGGGCGAAACTCTGACGTTCTTCAATGTCCGCGCGAAGGTGATAGCGATCTCCCCGCAAGGCGAGATTGGATGGGAATATCCCTTCACCGACAATGTCTCGTCGTGGGATCTGGCCGGGCTCACCAGGCCCGATGACAGCTACCTGGCGAGAGACATCGTAGTACAGGCCAGTCACGGCCATATATACGTGTTCCATGGCTACCGCGAGGATGTCCTCAGTCTGGATGGCAGGCGGCTGTTCAGTATCGACGGCATCTCGAACCTTGCCACGGTGGATAACACGGGCAACGTGTATGCCATTAGAGCTGTGCGGCCCGGCGTCCACGTGAACGGGAGCTGGCGGTGTCCCGACTGGACCGGCGGCCTCCGTACGTTACCGGACGACCCCCGGTTTGGCGGTGAAGATATACATCGGGTAGCATACGACCCGACATATATGATTAAAACTAGCATTATCGACATGTATCGCCCCGACGGCTCTCTGCTCTGGAGCAAGGACATTGGTGAGAAGATAATGATCGCATACAACGATTACGAAGTCGGAGAGCCTCACTTTGGCAGTATGACATACTATGTGAATGACATGCTATATGTGCCTGTACGCAACGGCGTGGCTGCTCTGGACGCCAATGGCACCATTAAATGGGTCTTGCACCTCGGGGAAGACCGGCGGTATGTGCCCTTCGACATTTTGCCCGTGGACCGGTACGGAAACGTTTTCATGAAGACGGTCAACGAAACTAACGGGATAACACCGGTTTACATGATAACGCCTGAGGGCGAAGTTCGCCCGGATGTCTGGTCGTATCCGGTGTTTACCCGTTTGTCCCCTGACGCAGACGGTAACGATACGATCTATTCCCTGAAATACGATCCGGAGATGTCTTCATTTGAATCTTTCGACAACGTGTCGAGAGACGGGAAATTTGGCCTGGATACGCTGACTGCGTGTGATCTCGAGACCGGCAAAGTGCTCTGGAGTTTTGGCATACCGTCCGAAGACATGCACGTAATAGTGCTGAACGAGAGCAACGTCGGTCAGGCTCTGCCAGCTATGGACCCTGGCGTCGTCATCAACATAAACGAGCAGGCGAAGAAATACCGGGAGTGGTACGGAGAGCCGATAGAGCAGGATCTGAACACTAATCACGTTATTACAATGTGCTCTGGAAACGACATGGTTTACATGAGCTATTACAGCATAGTGTACGAGTACCCTGTCCTGTTCAACAGCTCACGAAGCGCCTACGTGAACTGTCTGTATGCCATCGGCAGCAACGGCACTTTGATCTGGAAAAAACCGCTTGATGGGCTCGTACTGAAGACCGTGGCCGGCAACGGCACGGTCTATTACAGCACCGAAGGTGGCAAGATCGGCGGCAACGCATCCGGGGCAGCGGCCGGCATCGCACTGGCCGCCGTCTCGTACCTGTTCATTCGTTTCTTCGCCATAGGCGCGGTAGCCAGGGCCCGGAGCCGCCTGATGACTAACTCAAACCGCAACGCCATCCTGAAGTGTATCGGGGAAAATCCCGGCGCCACCGCCCCGGACCTCGCCAGAGGCCTGAAGATGAACAGCGGCACGATACGCTACCACCTCCTCATTTTGATGCTGAACCATAAAATTGTGATACACCGGGAAAACGACAAGTACCTGCGCTACTTCACTAACGGGAGTACGTATTCTGAGGCGGAGCGCTCCATGCTGTCGCTGGTACGGCGTAAGCCTCTCGGGAAAGCCCTGGGCCTTCTCGTCGAGAACCCGGGGATGTCGAACATGGAGATATCCCGGGCGATGAATATTTCATCGGCCTCGACCATCCAGTACATGAACGAGTTGCTTGACCGGGGGATCGTGGAGAAGGTCCCGAAAGACGAGAAGAGCTATGCTTATTATATCACAAAAGAGCATGACGAGCTTATCCGGAAAATGATAAAGTGGGTGTGATGGATATCGGCCTGTGGCTATTGAATTGCTCCTTGACAATTTGATTGGCCGGCAGTGCAGGGTCCAATATTTATTACTACTTGGTCATACTCTCCTTGCGCTTTTTAGCAAAATATAATATAAAGCGCGCAAACTATTATTTAAGAGGTATCTATTATAGGCAGTATATTATAACTAACGAATTATAATTTTGAGAGGTATTCACCATGGCAGACAAAATCAAAGTTGCGCTCAACGGATACGGCACCATCGGCAAACGCGTCGCCGACGCCGTAATGAGACAGGACGATATGACGCTGGTCGGCATTGCGAAGACTAAGCCGGATTACGAAGCTTATGTGGCTAACAAGAAGGGCTACCCCATCTACGCTGTGGACCCGACGAAAGCCGAGTCGAAGTTCAAGGCCGTCAGCATACCGCTCGCCGGCTCCAGCATCGACATGATCAAGAAGGCCGACATCGTGGTCGACTGCGCGCCCGAGGGCATGGGCGAGGAGAACAAGAAGAACATCTACGAGAAGCTGGGCAAGCCCGCCATCTTCCAGGGCGGCGAGGAGCACGAGGTCGCAGGGACTTCATTCAACGCGGCGGCCAACTACAACGAGGCCATAGGCAAGAAGTACGTGCGCGTGGTCTCATGCAACACCACAGGCCTGTGCAGGCTGCTCTACGCGGTAGATTCGGCCATCGGGATCAAGAAGACGCGCGTCACCCTCATCCGCCGTGCCGGCGACCCTGACGACATCAAGCGCGGGCCTATCAACGCCATCGTGCCCGACCCCATTGCGCTGCCGTCCCACCACGGCCCGGACGTCCAGACCGTGATGCCGCATATCAACATTGACACGTCGGCTGTCAAAGTCCCGACCACGATGATGCACCTGCACTTCGTGAACATGGAGCTCAAGAAGCAGGCCAGCCGGGAAGACGTGATCGCCGCGCTGAAGAAGTGGCCGCGGCTCTGGCTCATGCCGGGCTGGATGGACCTCAAGGCAACGGCCAACGTCATCGAATTCGCACGCGAACTCGGCAGGCCTCGAAACGACGTCATGGAGAACGCGATCTGGGAGCAGTCGATCAGCGTCGACAAGAACGGCGAGGTCAACCTGTTCCAGGGCATCCACCAGGAGTCGGACGTCGTCCCGGAGAACGTCGACTGCATCAGGGCCATGACCGGCATCGAGAAGGACGGGATGAAGTCGATTGCGAAGACCAACAAGGCACTGGCCATCGGCAACTTCACCCCGTGGAAGCTGATGCCGCCGCAGTAGGGCAATAGAATAGCAGGGGCGCTTGTAAACGCCCCTCTCTATTTTTGGGGGCGCCATGAAAGCCATAGACGTAACCGTAGCAGGGCGAGTCCAGCGTGTCGGGTTCCGCGCGTACACAAAGAAAAACGCCCTTATGCTGGGCGTAAAGGGCTACGTCGAGAACCTTGAAGATGGAAAAGTACATGCCGTGCTGGAGGGCGATGAGCACCAGATCGACAAGCTGCTTGAATTGATACGGCAGGGGCCGATGTCGGCCGAGGTGCGGGACATCAAAGTCCTGGAGATCGGGCATTCGGGGCACAGGAACTTTGAGGTACGCTGACTTCTCATTTTTTTAGCGCATGCACGATAACAGCGGCTACGCCTTTGAGCGACTCTTCCATGCCCGGGGATAATCCTTCCCCTTCTGAAATCCGGGCAGGCTGCACTCCGATCATGAACACATCCGCACCTGTCTCTGCCTTCAGGTACTCCATGACCACATCGAGCGAAAGCGTATGTGTCGACTCGCCGAGACGGCGTATATCTTCAATCTCGACAATGGATGGAGTACCCTGCGGCAGGTCCTTGAAAAGTAAAGCGTCGATAAAGACCACTGCGGAAGGCTTTAGCTTCTTTATAGCCCCCGTAACGTTCTCCGGGGAAGGGCCTGCGTCGATGGCATGTGGCACGCAGTCCGCCAGCATATCAATGATCACCGGCCCGACGGCATCGTCGCCCCTAAACCGGTTCCCGACGCCCACAAACACGATTTTCTCCAGCGGCAGGCTGCCGATTCTCGCCTTGAGATTTCTTTCGAGCTCTTTAAAATAGTCCAGGCTCATGCCCCCATATGCAGCAGCGCATTGGCGGCAAATTGTAGAACGTCCGAGACCGTGCCCGGGAACAGGCCTATGATGATGCACAGTGCGGCCATGAGCACGATTGGCATCAGCATGTACAGGGGCGGGTCCGTGACCTTCTCCGCTCCTTCCATAGGCTTGCCCATGAATATGACGTAGAACGCATGTACCAGGCAGAGGAATGTCAGTATGCTGCCCAGTATCTGCAGGTATCCCAGCCATTGATAGCCTGACCATAACGGGATAGCGGCGTTCGTCGCCCCCAGAATGGCCTCCTTGCTCACGGACCCGTTCAGGAGCGGCAGCCCGGACATGGCGAGGGACATGACCAGGAAACAGATGGCTGTCACCGGCATCTGCTTCAGTAGCCCGCCCATCTTGTGCATCTTGCGAGTGTTTATGCGCAGGATTAGCGCGCCGGAAATCAGGAACAGGCCGCCTTTGAAGAGCATGTGGTTGGTGATGTGGAAGATCGCGCCGTAGACGCCTTCACTGGCGATGGCGTCCCAGTCGCTCCCCAGCGCAAACAAACAGCCGATGCCCAGGCCGACCAGCACGTAGCCTATCTGGCTGACGGTATGGTAGGCCAGCAGCCGCTTGAGGTCTTCCTGCAGCAGCGCCATGATCACGCCGACCAGGATGCCGAGGACTCCGATGACGACCACGGCCATCGCTATCGTTTCCGCCCCCGACGTATAGACGAAGGGATAGACCGACTTGGCCATGGCAATGATAGCCGCTTTCACCAGTATGCCGGACATGGTAGCGCTGATGGGCGGCGGCGCCTCCGCATGGGCGGGCGGCAGCCAGATCAGGCTCAGCGGTATTACGCCAGCCTTGGTGCCGAAGCCGAACAGGAACAGGAATGCGAGCAGCATCTTATCGCTGTCAGGTATCATGTTCAGGCCGTCGATCACATTCAGCGAGCCTGTATGATTGTAAAGGATAAAGGCGCCGTAGAGGACCAGCAGCACCTCGATGATACTGATCATCAGGTAAATGGTGGTCGCATTGATGGCGCGCTTGGTCCGGCCGAACAGGATGAGCACGCCGCTGAATACCGTCGCCGCCTCCAGCAGGACGAGCATAACGATCACGTTGTAGGTGTTGGCCAGCCCGGCCATGACGCCCATGAGGATCAAATAGGTGACGAAGTAGGTGCTGTCGTAGGTGGCCCGGTCCTTGTAGGTAAACGAGTAGAACATGACCAAGGTGCCCAGGAAGCTGACCAGACAGGTGATCACCATGCCGGGCGCGTCCAGCACGATGAAGTTGTAGGCCAGTGGCTCGATGCTGCCAGACTCGAGCATTAGCAGATAGGCGAACTCGAAGATGAAGAGCAGTGCCGAATACCCGACAATGAAAGGCTCGAAAAACTCCTTGAAGCGATCGTAGATCACGAGGGCGATTAGTGCCCCGGCGACCGGGAATATGACCGGGCTAAGTGCAAGGATATCGTACATCGCGCCTCACTGAGATGCCAGCCATGCTGTGGGGCTGGCGCCGCATACCCAATACTATCGGGCGCATAGCGTATAAATCTTGTCCGGTAAACAATAGAGGATACCGGATAGATTATGTTGTCTATGTCTGTTCAATATGTCATCAGGACACTAAGCTAAAACTTTACATTACCAATCGATGTGTGACGTTCATGCGTTCCAAGAGTTACCTGTACCGATAAAACAGCAGAATGTTGTCTGTCCATTATTGATCGCGGTGCGACGCCCATGCCGGCTTCTTGTATATTAGCATAATGATCAGGCATACAGACAGCCTATTAATACTTCCAATATCAATCGCGGTGCGACGCCCATGCGTCCGTACAATAACAGATATAAATGAAACAGCAGAATGGGGTCATTCCAATATTGATCGCGGTGCGACGCCCATGCGCGCTGATGCTGCATGGGCTACTCCGGGTTTTTCCGGTGCTCCGCCGTCCGGGCCGCGCTCGCACCCCCGCAGGACAAGCCAGGCCGCGCCTATCGGCAGCGCCCTGCCTTGACCGCTTCGCAAGCGCTAAGCAACGCGCCTGTCGGCAGCGTTCATTGCCCGGCCGCCTCCGCACCCCTCGCACCGCATAGCGTGCGAGGGGCCTTCGGCCGAAAAAACCCTCCGCGGACCGCGACGCAGCACAGGCTCGCGTACCCGGACTAGTCTATGCTTCGATGCCTGTACTAGTCCTGGTAAGGGGTAGCTGATGCTTCTCCGCGGAAGGCGGAGGGTTTTTTCGGCTTGCCCGCTCGCACGCATCAGCTGTGCGAGGGGTGTGGAGGTGGCGGGTGTGAAAAACGCTGCCGCCAGGCGCGTTTTTCAGGGCTTGCAAAGGAGACTCTTCGAGCGAATGCGAGAAGTGTCGACGAAGGTGCGAGCCCGTCTCCCGACACCGGAACACCGGAAAAACCCGGAGTAGCACGTGCGGCGATAGCAAGCACGGGCGTCGCACCGCGATGAATATGGGGAGTATTGGATAATTGTCAACAGGTCTTTTCAATAAGAAGCAAGCACGGGCGTCGCACCGCGATTGGTGTTAGTAGTAATAGCCGGTTGTTACAATGCTTTATAATACTGAGCAAGTGCTGTCGACGCATTGCGACTGGTATGGTGGAGAAACCGTTTGGTGATAAGTTGATGTATAAATTTGGTAGCTTCTCGCAAGTAATTTCCACGATGGGGAATAAGAAAATATTATTAAAAATAGTACAACTGAAGCTTACTTTATCGGCGTGCCCGTCGTCTGGGTGGGCTACTTGTAGGCGATCGTAATCATTATACAAGCCGAAGTATAATAATATAAATAACGAGATATTATGAAATCAAAATATGAATATGCAGTAAAGACAGGCATTATTTATGGTATATTATTTTCTGTAATCTATCTTATAGTCGCATTTTTACACATCTCAGACTCATTACCTCGCTCATTATCTACACTTTCTGATCTGTTTATAAACCTGATCGCTTTGTGTGTATTTGGAATATCTGGCATGCTGATTTTGCTATATATGGGGTATCAGGTCGTACGTCATTCCATTGGATTTATAAGAAACAGAAAAGATGCGATTATTCTATCCGCGTTAGCCGGAGTAATAGCGACCATTATCGATGACGTGGTACGACTTACCGTTGAAACAATTATTCCCGGTATAATCAATTATTCAAGCGGGGGATTTTCATCCTATGACGCTCCCACCATAGTTTCCATCCTGGTAGACACAGCTGAAGGTATCATCCTATTCGCGATCATTGCGGCATTAGGGGGCTTATATTACTTATCAAAAAAATCTAAGAAACCTTGAGATTGAGGGTTAAAGTAAAAAGAAAATGATTAGGAATTTGTCCCGATTTTCGACGCCTGCTCTTTCTGGATTTCCTTAAATAGCGAGTCGATGTGGGCCAGGGCTTCCTTGATCTGCTTCATCGACGTCGCATAAGAGCATCTCAAGTGCCCGATGCCCGACTCCACGAATACACTGCCCGGCACGGCGGTCCTGTGCTTATCGTACAGTTGCCACTCTGAGAACTGCCCGTTTGTAATCCCGGCCAACTTCTCTGGCGGAAACACGCCCTTCGACTCTAAGCACTACAGGCCAAAGTCGTTGAACCCTTTCACGATCACATGCTATGACAGTAGAAATGGCAATAGCGACGACCTGAAAAATTAAAAAAACGAGCGACGGGCGCCTTACTTTATCGGCGTGCCCGTCGTCTGGGTGAGCTTCTTGTAAGCGGCCATGAGCTTCTTCGTGATCGGCCCCGGCTTGCCGTCGCCGATAATGCGGCCGTCGATCTTCGTGATGGGCGCTATCTCCGCAGCCGTCCCGGTGACGAAGACCTCGTCTGCCGTGTACATGTCGAAGTAGCCGAGGTTCTGGTCGCAGATGGGTATCTTCATCTTCGGGCATAGCTCGACCACGCAGGCCCTGGTGACGCCGTTCAGGTTCTGGAGGACCGGCGGGGTGAAGATCTTACCCCCTTTGACGATGAAGATGTTGTCTCCCGAGCCTTCGGCGATGTTCCCGCGGGTGTCGAAGATAACCGCCTCGTCCCCGCCTTTCTCGTTGGCCTCGATCTTGGCAAGGATATTGTTCAGGTAGTTCAGCGACTTGATGTTGGTAGGCAGCGACTCGGACGCGTTCCGGCGGGTGCTTACCGAGACTGCGGTCAGACCCTTCTCGTACAGGTCGCCGTACATGGCGCCCCAGTACACTGCAATGATGATGACGCTGGCCTTCGGGCACTTCCTCGGGTCCAGCCCCAGGTCGCCCACGCCCCGCGTGATGATCGGCCTTATGTAGGCATCCGTGAGCTTGTTCTTCTTCAGCGTGGCGATGATCGCTTTCTTCATTTCCTCTTTGGTCAGCGGCGACTTCAGCATGATCGCCTTTGCCCCGTCGTACATCCGGTCGACGTGCTCGTCCAGCCGGAATACTCTGCCATTGTACGCCCGTATTCCCTCGAACACGCCGTCGCCATATAGTAAGCCGTGATCAAAAACCGATATTTTAGCATCAGCCCTGTCGTAGAACTTGCCGTCGATATAGATGTATTCGGTCGTCGTAAACACCCAAGCAATATCTGCACGCTATGATATAAGGGTTATGTTATACGGTGGCACGGAGCATAGCCGGTAACCAACAGGTCGTCCAGGCTCTAAAACTGCTGGCGGGAGCCCCGTGAAAACCAGCAAGCCTTTAAACGATGCGCAATCAATATTATTTAATTTCAGGTATAGCAGATGACAGAAGAGCGCCAGAAGAACGAGGCCGTGGCGGGACAGATGCCGCGGCCGGGGGAGGTCCTCGGTGTGGGGCTGGAGGCGGTGAGCGCCGGCAAGCTGCAGGAGTCGGTCCAGTTCTTTGACTTTGCCATCCGCCTGGACCCTGAGTACGCAGAAGCCTATAACTGTAAGGGCCTGGTGCTTATGGAGACCGGCCACCCGGAGGAGGCATTCCAGTGTCTGGAGAAGGCTACCGAGCTCGTCCCCGGGAACCCGAAGTTCTGGTACAGCAAGAGCCTGCTGTTCCGCAGGCTGAACATGCTCGAAGACGAAGCCCAGGCGTGCCTGAACGCGATCAGGATAGACGGCAAATACACGCTGGCCTGGTACGGCAGGGCGAGGGCGCTGTCGCAGCTCGGCGAGCTCGAGGAGGCGCTGCTGTGCCTGGAGAAGTGCATCGAGCTGGAGCCATTCAACGCCGACATGTGGTACCACCGGGGCACCTGCGAGGCCATGCTGGAAGCGTACGAACGCGCAGTCCGCTCTTTTGATCGGGCGATCGAGATCAACAGCGAGCATGCCCGCGCCTGGTGCGGCAAAGGCGAAGCGCTGGCGGCTACCGACAAACGGCCGGAGGCACTGCAGTGCTTCGAACGCGCCTGCGCCATAGAGCCGTCATTGCCGGACCCGTGGTACGGGCGGGGCAGGGTGCTGGTGACGGAAGGCCGATATGAGGACGCATTGCATGCGTTCGATAAAGCCATCGAGACGTACCCTGATTATTCGGACTTCTGGCTGTACAGGGGATGGGCGCTGGAGATGCTGGCACGCGTCAGCGAAGCCCTGGAGAGCTATGGCAGGGCTATTGAAGTCGACCCCCACAACCCGGTCTCCTGGTACATGAATGGCGTGCTCCTGGGCCGGGCAGGCGAATGCGATCATGCGATAGGCTGCTTCGATAAGGCGATAGAGCTCAAGCCGGGCTATGTGGAAGCCTGGTACCGGAAAGGGCTGCTTCTCGGCATCGTCGGCCGGAAAGACGAGGCGGCGGTCTGTATCGGCAAAGCTGTCGAGCTCGACCCGAAAATCCTTGAGGCCATCAAGGACGGGTTGAATACTATGGACTGACAGCCTCCGGAATTGATGCCATTTTTAATAGTCTGTATATTTGCCATATTTTAGAAATAATTAGTCTATTTTTGGCTATTTGCTATTGATATAATTGATTCTAAAGTTAGCTAAGAAAAAATATAAATAGCAAAAGCTAATTACAAATATGTAATTACTTGCTTTGTAATCGATTAATACCCAGCAAAATAACCATAATAATTCTGGGTATTGCGACGAGCGAGTTTAGAATCAATTGGGGGTATATAATGAAATTATTTAGGTACGGTAGTTTGTTCGTAGTCGTACTTACTGCTTTGATAGCAATTGTTTGTTTAAGTGGAACATCATATGCTGCTAGCCTTGAATCGATTTACCAGTTCTCAACTAGCCAAGATTCAAGAGTGGGCAACAAATAACTCTGTCTTACAACCTTAATGCGAGGTAGTCGGCGCTCTTGTTGCTGTAGACCGTATGGAATCGATGACGGCATCTCATACGATATTTGATCTAGTCCACCTATGAGTTGGCAAGGGGAGGCAATCATACGTAGACGTGGGATGGAAAAGTTGCTGGAACAACAATGTTCCCTTGACCAAGGTTCCTGTGCCGACCGGGCGTTATGAACTGCCAGTACGAGTACTGTCATTGTCTGGCGTAATGTTTACCAACGCTATTTACGTAGACAATTCTCCGCCAACAACGTACTGCCAATTCTTCGGGCACTCTGGGCGACAATGGTTGGTATAAGCAGACAGACCTGATACATGACGCTATCTGCGACCGATAGCGGGAACGCCCAAGTCAAGGATATCAACTACAGGATCAACGACGGGGGCTGGATGACGATTAGTGGTGCTTCGAGATCGATTCTCCCTGCCTGAAGGGATCAACGAGCTGGAGTATTACGCAACGGATAACCTGGTCGGAAATTCCGAACAGCGATCAAATCGTACAATTACAAATTGGATAAAACTGCGCCAGTAATTAATGGCGCTCCGACAGTAGCATGCGCAACATTGATGGCTGGTATAAAGGCCCTGTGACCGTCAAGTTCACCGCATTTGACATGACGTCGGGCCTGGCGACCTTCGGGCCGGAGACTGTATACCTTAGCACTGATGGCGCTGCCGTATCGACAACGAGCACCGCTACAGACATGGCGGGAAACTCGAATTCTGCCACAGTGACGGTTAAGATCGATCAGGTCGTTCCTCACACCGATGTCTCGTTGTCCGGTACCGAGGGTACCAACGGCTGGTACACTACTGATGTGACAATGACACTGGCCGGGAGCGACAGTCTATCCGGCGTGAAGAATACTAAGTACAGCACCGACGACGGCAATACCTGGAACGATTTCACCACTCCTGTGACTTTCGGCGAGGGCGAGACAACTGTACTTTACCGGTCCACCGACTTTGCTGATAACGTCGAAGAAGCTCACTCGATTACAATTAAGGTGGACAAGACCGCACCGGCATCGGACGTATCGTTAACCGGCACGATGGGCAACAACGGCTGGTACACCTCTGACGTCACCATGACCTGACGACACAGTGAGGCTGTGATCGGGCATCGCCCGCATTGAGTACAGCATCGATGGCGGCACCCTGGACGGCATATGTCGACCCGGTCGTAATCTCGACCGAGGGCCCGGTAACGGTCCTCTACAGGGCTGTAGATAATGCAGGCAACGTCGAGGAAGCAAACACTGTGACCTTCAAGATCGATACGTCGAAGCCGGTAGAGACAGCTTCCCTGAGCGGCACGAAGAGCGGCTTCGGCTGGTTCGAATCCGACGCCACGCTGACGATAGCGCCGAGTGACGCCATATCCGGTCTAAGCTCTGTATCGTACAGCCTGGATGGACAGAAGTGGAGCCCATACACCGGCCCTGTAACAGTGCCATTAGGCCTGTCGCGCGACCTGTACTATGGCTCGGTCGACAATGCGGGGAACGCGGACAATCAGAGTATCTTCGTATACTTCCCGCCGCAAAACTTCTTTAACCCCTTTGACTGGCAGCTGGTACGTATGATCGAGTCGGCGTTAAACACGACATCGCCGACGCCGACGCCGACACCCGGGGCCGAGTCTACGCCAACGCCGGAAGGCACGCCGACGCCGACCCCGACGCCGACGGCAACGCCGGTACCGACCGCCACTGAACAGACCCAGCCCGACTATCCGCTGATATTCGTCCTGCTGGCATTGCTGGTCGGAGGCATATTCTCGGTATACTACGTGTTCCTGAGACACAAGTAATGCAAATCAGGGGGCTTCTGCCCCCTTCTTTTTTATCCGGACTTTTTATCCTGGCGGCAACCTTTATAATGGCAGAGCCTGAAGCAGTGATCGTGGATATAGCCAGATTGATCGATCACACCCTTTTGCGCCCGGACGCGACGGCCGAAGACATCCGGCGGCTGTGCGAAGAGACGGCTCAATACCGTTTCGCCTCAGCCTGCGTGGCCTCCTGCTGGGTATCGTTCGCACGCGAAGAGCTGGACCGTATGGGCGCGACGGATATTCCCGTCTGCTCCGTGGTCGGCTTCCCGTTCGGGTCTGCGTCGACGCTGGCCAAGACGCAGGAGGCAAGAGCTGCGGTCGGCGACGGCGCCGGAGAGATCGACGCGGTCATCAATGTCGGCTATTTGCGCTCGGGACTCACTGACCTGGTTAAGCTGGATATCGCCGGCATCGTAGACGCGGCCGGCGGGGCGACGGTCAAGATCATCATCGAGACGTGCTACCTGACGGACGCGCAGAAGGTCGAGGCCGGTCTCATCGTAAAAGGGGCGGGCGCCGATTTCGTCAAGACGTCGACCGGCTACGGGCCTGCCGGTGCCCGGCTGGAGGACATAGCCCTGCTGAAGCGGGAGGTGCCGGGAATAAAGATCAAAGCATCCGGCGGCATCCGCACACTCGAGCAGGCAATGGCGTTCGTGGAAGCAGGCGCTTCCCGCATCGGCACGAGCGCAGGCCCGGCGATTGCCACCGGCGCTCAAGGGGCAGGAAAACGCTAACTATATAAAGCTTTCCCATGCATACGCATGCAGCCGGCGTAATCAGCCTTACAGGAAAGGCCGTTCCGGCAGCTTTCTGAAGGGTAATCCCAAAAACCGATATTCTTTTATGTGATAAGTCTTATAAGATACCTACTTGGAGAAAAAACGATTTTCCAAAGAAGTTAAGAGAGGTATAATTATGGCTACTTTCGGTATAGAGTTTGTCCCGAACGTTCCCACCAAGGAACTTGTGGACTATTGTAAATTCGCAGAAGACAACGGCTTAGATTACTTGTGGATCACCGACCACTACAACAACCGCTACGTCTTCGAGATGCTGGCTCTGATCGCGGACAAGACGTCCAGGATCAAGCTGGGCCCGGGCATCACCAACGCCTTCACATCCAGCCCCGCAGTAACCGCAACCGCTTGCTGCACCGTGGACGAGATCTCCAACGGCAGGGCAACCCTGGGCATCGGCCCCGGTGACCTGAGCACGCTGCCGAAGATCGGCATGGCAATGGAGACCCCGGTCGCCAGGCTGACGGAAGCCGTCGCAGTGATCAAGGGACTCTGGTCTGGCGCACCCGTCGCAACCCCGGACAACAAGGTATTCAAGTTCGCGGGCGCACAGCTTGCCTACAAGCCCAAGTCGAAGGCAATCCCCGTGTACATCGGTGCACAGGGCGAGAAGATGCTGGAAACCGCAGGCAAGATCGGCGACGGCGCGCTGATTAACGCGTCCAACCCCAAGGACTTCGCGTTCGCAGTGCCCATCATCAAGAAGGCCGCGGGCGAGAAGAAGTTCGACATCGCCGCCTACACGTCGTTCTCCATCAACAAGGACGCCAAGAAGGCAAAGGGCGCAGTCAGGCCGGTCGTCGGGTTCATCGCCGCAGGCGCACCCGTACCAGTCCTGCAGAGGCATGGCCTCGACCTGAACGCGGTCAACACCATCAAGGGCGGCCTCGCAAAGGGCGACTTCAAGACGGCCTTCGGCGCAGTCAGCGACGCGATGATCGACGCTTTCTCCATCTACGGAACTCCGGATGACATGAAGGCCAAGATCGCCGGCCTCGAGGCAGCGGGCTGCACGCAGATCGTCGCAGGCTCCCCGATCGGCGCGGACAAGAACCAGTCCATCCGCCTCATCGGCAAGTACATCATATAAATCTGAACAAGTGGAGGCGCCACTTTCAGTGTCGCTCCACTTTTTCCTTCTTTTTAGCGCTTAACCCCTGTTTAGCGACAGCTTTTTATCCGTGAGCTTAATAGCCCGGACTGGCATTGTCATATTGATGAATGACGTCGACAGCGGGAAGACGAGGACTTTTAACGGTCTCTCGGCTAAAGAGTGGGCTTCCCTTAGCCGGAATGTCTGGGGCGACGTCAGTTCCCCGCGGCAGAAAAAACACGTCGATCACGGGGCGACCTATCCTGAAAAGCTGGCGGCCAGGCTGATCACGATCTACAGCGGGCCAGGCGACCTAGTTTTAGACCCTTTTATGGGCACGGGGACCACCCTCGAAGCCTGCGTTAACACCGGGAGAAACGGCACAGGTATCGAGCTAAACGGGCATTTCTGCAGGATCGCCCGGCAGGGGCTCTTATCTGCCAGCCGCATCAAGGTCGAGGTCATCAACGACGACTGCAGAAACCTGCCGGAGCATGTGCAAAACGACACTGTGCAGCTCATGATCACTTCCCCGCCATACGCCAATTTCATTCGCAAGTCTGTCGAAGACCGCTCTAAGGCGCACAAGAAGTCACTGATTGCCATGGAAAACAACTCGCAGGTAAAGCCGTACAGCGACGACCCCCGGGATTTCGGCAACCTGCCCTACGACGTTTTCCTCGGCGAGCTGGAAGGGCTGATACGGAAATTATACCGTGTCACAAAGCCCGGCGGCTATAACGTCTGGGTAGTCAAAGACTACCGGGACACGAAGAACGGCATACCCTACGTCGCCTTCCATTCCGACCTGGCCCGGATCGGCGAAGCCTGCGGGTTCAGGTTCCACGACCTGATCGTATGGGACCAGAACGACCAGCGCTCGCTCATCCTGCTCGGCTACCCGTCGGTGTTCTACACGAACCAGAACTGCTCCTTTTTAGTCGTCTTCCGGAAACCGCAAAGGGCACAAAGTACACGAAGGGAATGAAGGCGCAAAGAAGTCATAAATGCTCTTTATGTTAGCCATTGCCGAAACCGTATAGGCTAAGCATATACAACATTTCACAGTTGAATCTGCAAATAAATCGTTGCTTTCCATTTTTGGCCAGATCGCAATAATAACAGCCGTGCAAGCCGTTTCAAGGCCTGCCCGAACCCCTTCATTTCCTCTGGAGCAGTGGCCCTTTTTCGCATGACGGCGACACAAATTATATATATCTGCGCCGGCAATTTCACTGCAGCATGTACGAGCGTCATGACGTTTCCGGCCCGAAGGCTTCAGTTCTGCCGACAGCCGGGGCTATTGACGCCGCCAGGCGCGATTAGCATATTCTTACTCGCGAGGCCGGCACAGCCTGCGATTTTTATCGTATTTTCGCATGTCAGCGGTCTCCATATAAAATCAACAGGTCCATCTCATATGTCTGAAGAAGCAAGGCACAAGTACGAGTTCAAGCGAAAGCTCGAGGAGCTGCGGAGCAAGCAGGGCCAGGGCACGGAGCTGATCTCGCTTTATATTCCCCACGATAAACGCATCTCCGACGTGGTCGCATATTTACGTGACGAGCACGGGTCGGCGGCGAACATCAAGTCCAAGTCCACGCGGGACAACGTACAGAGCGCGCTGGAGTCAATTATGTCGCGGCTCAAGTACTACAAGGAGCCGCCTGAGAACGGCATGATCATCTTCACCGGCGCGGTGTCGCTGGGCGGCGACAAGCAGGCCATGGAATCCATCGTGGTCGATCCCCCGCAGCCGATCTCATCCTTCTCATACCGGTGTGGCAGCAACTTCGAGCTGGAGAAACTCGAAGACATGCTGGTCGACAAGAAGACCTATGGCCTCATCGTCGTAGACCGGCGCGAGGCGAGCATCGGGACGCTGAAGGGCAAGCACATCACGCCCATGCGGCACCTGACGAGTACCGTCCCGGGCAAGCAGCGTAAGGGCGGCCAGTCGTCTCACCGTTTCCAGCAGCTCAGGCTCATCGCGATCAGCGAGTTCAACAAGCGCATCGGCGCTGCGGCGAACGATATTTTCCTGAACATCGACCGTAAGGACTTCGAAGGCATACTGATCGGCGGGCCTACGCCGTCCAAGGAGGAGTTCGAGAAAGGCGAATTCCTGCACCACGAGCTCCAGCCGAAGATCCTGGGCCTGTTCGACATAGCCTACACCGACGAGTCCGGCCTTTACGAACTCATGGACGCGGCCAGCGACGTGCTGTCGGACCTGGACGTCATCAAGGAGAAGAAGCTGATGGAGCGGTTCATGAAAGAGCTGGTCAGCGACAAAGGCCTTGCCGCCTACGGCGAGGACTCCGTCAGGGCCAACATGAAAGTCGGGGCCGTCGAGACGCTGCTGCTGTCGGATGACCTGCGGAAGACCCGCATTACCATCAAATGCGCCAACTGCGACTACTCCAGTACGACGACGGTCAAGC
The DNA here is from genome assembly GCA_963769045.1 of uncultured Methanocellaceae archaeon. Classification (GTDB taxonomy): domain Archaea; phylum Halobacteriota; class Methanocellia; order Methanocellales; family Methanocellaceae; genus Methanocella_A. The sequence goes on along the minus strand of CAVYKK010000014.1, from coordinate 69,134 downwards.
ACCGTGCCGGCGAACAGCCGACCGCGGGCAGTGACAAGTGCCCGAAGTGCCAGTCGTCGCTGAGCATTGCCGAGAAGGTCGACGTGGTCGACGAGCTTTCAATGCTCGCCGAGCAGATGAACACAGAAGTGAAATTCATCTCGACGGACTACGAGGAAGGCGAGCAGCTGCTGAACGCGTTCGGCGGCATCGCAGCCATTTTAAGGTATAAGACCGGTATATAAGGTGGTGATCAGATGTACCTGAAGCTCGTCGAGGAAACGGAACGGCTATTGCGTGAGGCGGTTGCCGCCGCGGGATACACCGCGTCGGATATGAGTCTCACCGAATCGGCCCACGCAGACCTGAGCTCCTCGCTGCCTTTCCGGCTGGCCAAGGAGCTGAAAAAGAACCCGAAGGAGATCGCGCAGGCGATCGTCGATAAGATGGGCCGGAGCGACTACATCGCGAAGGCAGAGGTCACCGGGGCATACATCAACTTTTTCGCCAGCGAGAAATACGTGATCGAATCACTGGCAGCTATCCGTAAAACTGACAGGCCTTTCTATATGCTGGATAACAACGGCATCAAGGTCATCTTAGAGCACACGTCCGCGAACCCGACCGGACCGCTCCATGTGGGCCGGGGCAGGAACCCGATCATCGGCGACACGCTGGCGCGTATCCTCCGAAACGGCGGCTTCAGCGTCGAGGTACAGTACTACGTGGACGATATGGGCAAGCAGGAAGCGACCATCGTCTGGGGCTACGAGAACCTTGACCTGAGCCAGCTGAAGCCTGAAGTCGACAAGCCCGATCATCATGTCGTGGAGGTCTACAGGGCCGCCACCGACCGGCGCAAAGCCGACCCGGAAGTAGAGAAGGCCGTGTCGGACATCCTCAGCCGGTACGAGCACGGCGATCCCGAAGTGTCGCTGAAGCTCAAGAAGTTCGTGGAGCTCTGCGTCGAAGGCCAGCGCATGACACTGGACCGGATGAACGTCTATTATGACCGGTTCGTCTGGGAGTCCGGTTTTGTCTTCAGCGGCGAGGTCGACCGCATCGTAAAACAGCTTGCGGAGACCCCCTATGCCCGACGCAAGGACGGCGCCCTGGAGCTGGACCTGTCCTCGTTCGGCATGGACAAGGCCTTCGTGCTGACGCGGGCTGACGGCACGTCCCTGTACACGACACGGGACATCGCCTACCACGTCTGGAAGCTGGCGAACTGCGATATGGCTGTCAACGTGCTGGGCGAAGACCAGAAGCTCGCCATGTCCCGCCTCGAGGCGGCGCTGAAGATCATCGGCGAAAAGAAATTCCCCCGCATCGTATTCTACTCGTTCATCTCGCTCCCGGAAGGCCGGATGTCGACCCGCAAAGGGGTCGTCGTCAACATGGACGACCTGCTGGACGAGGCCATCGTGCGTGCCTACGCGGAAGTCGACAAGCGGCGCCCGGACCTGGCAGAGGACAAGAAACACAAGATCTCCGAGGCCGTGGGCATCGGCGCCGTGCGCTTCGATATCATCCGTGTCGCCCCGGAGAAGTCGATCACCTTCAAGTGGGAACAGGCCCTGGACTTCGAGAAGCAGGGCGCACCGTTCATCCAGTACTCGCACGCACGCGCATGCAGCATCCTGGAGAAAGCACAGCCGCCAGCACAGGTCGACCTGACTCAACTGAAAGAGAAAGAAGAAATTGCCCTGGTCAAGAAGATGGCCATGTTGCCTTATGTGATTAAAAATGCGTCGACCGAACTGAAGCCACATTTTATCGCCACATATGCCCGGGAGCTGGCGGAGACCTTTAACCAGTTCTACCGGTACAACCCCGTGCTAAAAGAAGAGGTTTCACCAGCCCTCCGCGATGCACGGCTGGCGCTGGTGGATGCAGCCCGCATCGCCCTGGCAGGATCGCTGGAGATGCTGGGCGTCGAAGCCATAGAAGAGATGTAAAAACAAAAAGGACACAAAGGGTTATTGCATCCTATGTGTCCCCATACCTTTTATTGCTTCTTTTCTTCTGCAGGCGCCTTCTTCTTGCCCCAGCGCCCGTACGCATATCTCGCGCCCTTATAGCACAGATAGAGCACGGCCGCGGCGAGCACCAGGTACAGTGCCAGCGGTATAACGATGCCGGTCAGGACGATCAAGGCACCAATCACCGCCACGAACATGTGAATGCCTTCCGTGAATGCCTGGCCGATGCCCCAGTCGTAGGAGACGACCGGCTGAGGTTCAGCTATTGTGACTGTGATCGTCGAGAAGTCGATCTGGTTCTTCAGCGTGTTCATCCGGGCCTGGTAGGATTCGATGTCGCCCCGTACCCGGGAGAGCTCTCTCTCGACTTCCAGGATGTCTTTGGTATTGTTTGCACCCTTCATGATGTCGGCGAGCTGCGATTCCGTGGCCTTCAGGTTATTCAGGCGTGCTTCGAGATCGACGTAGGTGCCGGTGACGTCCGTCCCCGTCGAGCGGTCCGATTTTACGGTGCCCAGCTTCTTGATCTCGGTGATCGTGCTCTCGTATGCAGACTGTGGCACCTTGATAGTGATCGTGCAGGTCCTCTTGTTGTTGGCGTACGTGTCGAGGTTGGACGACTGCACGTAGCCTCCGGCGTTCGAGCAAAGCGTCCTGACCTGGCTGACGACCTGGTCAAGGTTGCCGGTCTCGATCTGGATATTGGCAGTCATGACCACTTTACGGTTGCTGACGTCCGAGTATGCATCCGGCGCTACCGTGGGCTGGTAGGTAGGGTAGATGCCCGTGGCACTCCCGCTCGAATCGTAGGCTCCTTTCGCCGGCGGCGACTCCGGCGCATAGCCGTTGCCGAGGTCTCCGGCAGACTGCCGATTACTATCCGGACTATTGCTCCCGAGGGTGGCACAGCCCGCGACCATGGCCGCAGCGACGATGATGGCACATGCCATAATGATCAGGACATACTTTGCTCTCATAATAATCACAATAATAAAATGTGAGTCCGATTATTTAAAAATGGCTTAATGTACGATTAAAACCGTAGTTAACGTCCAAAAAATACAGAAAAAATACGTGACTGAACAATATTTTCACAGATCACTGAAATAAATGAATAAATGTTCTTTATGCCGTTACAAACCCTCACATTAGCGCACAGGCCAGGTCGCATTACCGCCTGCTACAGAGGCTGTCGCAGATGTTGTATATGCTGATAAGGCATTCAACACAGAGTACACAGAGTTCACAAGGTATTGTCATTCATAAAAGGTTATGTACGCTCATGACCCTTCCGACACGAAGGCCACAAAGGCCACGAGGTACACGACGTACGCTTTTAAAAGAGGCTGCTATTGCCTCTTTCCATCGAAGACTTCGCGTACCTCGTGGCCTTCGTGGCCTTCGTGTCGAAAGGGTCACGAGCCTGAGCAAAAAGATTCGGGAACGACTATACGCAGAGTACTTTTTAAGTAAGGGTCCTCACAGCCTTTTCCGATCAAGACATCGTGTACTCTGTGAACTCTGTGTTAGATGCCTTATCCGCATATACAAAGAGCAATAACATGGATAAATTGCACGCGCGCGAGAGCGCTCGCCCGGTCGTGTTGCATGGCCAGGCCATGGCTGACCCCGACGGGTCGATTAAAAAAGTCAGAGGGTCAAGACCCGTTGACATCCGTCGCAAAGCTCTCGTTCATCATATCCTTGGCCACGCTGGTGCCTGAACCGACTACCACTTCTGGCCAGATACGCACGTCCGAGTGTACGGTCACGTCGTTGCCCATCATTGTCCTTGGCCCGATCACTGTGCCGTTCTCCAGAGTACAGTTCTTGCCGATGGACACGTCGTTGTCCGATATGGCGCCGGAGACCGAACAGCCGGCGCCGATTTTGACGCCGTTGTACAGGTATGAGGAGAGAATGCGGCTGTCATTGCCGATGCTGCAGGCGTTCCCGATCGACGTATACGGGCCGATGAGCACGTTGTCGCCGATGACGGTGTTGTCGCCGATGACTGCGGGGCCGACAATGACGGAGTTCCGGCCCACGGTGACGTTGTTGCCGATGACGAGCGGGCCGTTCAGCTTTGCGTTTTCGATGATAAGCCTGCCGTGGAGGGATGTGCCGGCCAGGTTCTCCAGCATCCACTTCTGCGCCTCGCGCAGCGCGTGGGGGCTGCCGACGTCGGTCCACTGACCGCGTGCCAGCCAGCCGGTGATCTTCCTGTCCTCAGCCAGCAGCTTCGGGAACAGGTCCTTGGCGAAGTCGTACTTTTGCTTCGGGATAAAATCGAGAATTTCCGGGCTCAACGCATATATGCCGGTCGAGGCGAGGTTTGAGAAGATCTGGCCCGGTCCTGGCTTTTCCCGGAAACGGTGGATGATCATGTTGTTGTCCAGGTCGACGATGCCGAACTCCCTGGGGTCGTCGATGCTGAGCACGGAGATCGTGACCATGCTGTTGGTATGGTTGTGGAACTCGTACAATTCCCGCAGGTTCAGGTTGAGCACGTGGTCGCCGCCGACCACCAGGAACGGCGAGCCTTCGAGATACTTTTCTGCGTTCTTCACGCTGCCGGCGGTGCCCATCTTCTCCTTCTCATAGACGTACTTGATGTCCACGCCGAAGAGCGAGCCGTCGCCGAGATAGTTCTCGATCGACTCGCCCATGTACCCGAGGGTGATTACGATCTCGTTGAAACCGTTCTTGGACAGGTGCTCCACGAGGTGTCCCACGGACGGCTTGTTAAGGATAGGGATGCTGGGTTTCGGTCTCTCGAACGTCAGAGGCCGCAGCCTTGTGCCCGTGCCCCCGCAGAGTATACATGCTTTCATCGATGATTACCTCCCTGTCGACGTTGCGATGAGCGTTGTCGCGTTGCGCCGCACATGCCGCTCATCCGGTCCACGGTCATAGACCTGATTTTCTCACTAATGTCATTTCGTCTATATATCTGTATCACATAGCCGGGAAAATACTTAATGTTTGCTCACCGGGCCTTTACTGATCAAGGTACGGGTCGACCCACTGGGACCACCATTGTACCGGGTCCTTTACCGGTACGAGGTCTTGATCACAGCTGAACAGTTCCTGGTTGTAGAAGACGAAGCTCTCCTCCATCTGGTGCCGGAGGTTCGACGCGAGGAGCGCTTCGGCTGTCGTCGTGTCGCCAGTCAGCTGCAGCAGCCTGATAAAATACGGCGTATCCCGCGGCCATACCACGGCTTCGTGATATTCGGCATCGCCGAGGTACAGGCATTTTGCGGACTCTTTGACGACGAGGCCGAAGGGCATGCCCCATTTGGTCCGCATAAGACGGGCCTTCGCGAATGCGGCGATGCCATCCAGCTCCCGCAGGCTGAAAACGTCCCGCCCCAGTATTGCCGCCGCCACGACGCCGGGCGATCCGGGAGTGGCATCGATCTGACGGCCGAGCGCGAAGTCGTCGGTCGAGACCAGGTTGTTGATGAAGCCGCTATCCGGGTTAAGGAATAGCGCCTTATACGATTCGAGCGCGCGGTTGAAGTATATCCTGCTGTTGTCCGCCATCACGAAGTCGCGGTCGTACCTGGCGAACAGCCAGCCGGCTTCCAGCGCCCGCATCCACAGGGCGTTGATCTCTGGCAGGAAAAATTTTTGCAGGTATAAGTCCTCCGTGGCATTTCTCTCGATCAGCTCGCGCTCCCACGCCTCGTCCACCCTGATCGGCAGGCAACGGCCGTTTACCGTGCGCATGCCATCCGTCCACGAATGCCATGAAGGGATACTGATGAGCCCGTTCGGCCTGATACGCGGCGGCCCGTTCTCTACAAGATCGCAACACCTGATCCCCTTCAGGTACTTCCGGAACGCCCCGGCGGCGCTACGGGCCATATCGCCGTCGTCGGTGTCCCTGACCAGCATGCCGGCCAGGACGAAAGCCAGCAACGTCGCATCGGCGCTGTTGTAGTCCGACTTTTGGCCCCCCGTGCCCGGCACCAGACGGTTAGGGATGCGCCCGCTGTCATCCTGCAGGTCGAAAGATTTCAGTAGTGCGGCTTTGATCTCCCCGGTCCCGTCTATGGCCCGGATCGCCCTGTAATTGTTTATCAGTCCCTCGAACTCGTCCCGGAACCATACGCTCCTGAACCAGAAGTCTCCGGCTTCCCGAAAACGCGTGCCGTCGACGATCATGCCGAACCTGTCCATGCCTAACGCCCTGAATAATGCGTCGCGATGTTCAGGCATATAGCCCGGGAAGAGAGCTTCTTTTATCTCCGCCGCCCTCGCATCATCCCCCCGGCGGTATTCCTTGCCAGAGAGCGTCGATGCGGCCACATGACTGTCGCCGCAGGCGAACTGAAGCGATGCTTCCGGCCCGTCCGCTTCAATGTCATAGAACGACGATATGACCCGGCATTCGGGCACGAATTGCGGATTGTCGCCCTGCATGCACCGGCTGCCGGAGCCAAGCTTGTAAACCCAGGATATCCGCCTGCCTTTTGCGGTGAAAACGGCGTTTTTCGCGGCGAGGCAGGCGGCATGATCGCCGACGTTCACAGTCAGGATGCCGGCATTAACTTTTGCCCTGTGCAGGTCCGGCATGGACCGGTCATACATGAACCTTATGTCGAAGAACGGCTCCAGCACGATGACGGCTTTTTTCGCCTTCGGGCCGCGCAATGAGACGTCTACGACGCCGGCGCCACCGGGGGCTTCGTAGAGGTAGTAAGAGACGATGGCCGAAACACCGTCGCCTTCGTAGGAATAATCGCATTTCCATGGCCATGCACGCACGGATCCAGGCTCCAGCCTCATCCATTCTCCGTCCACACGCAGGCCGAGGGCGATCATGTCGATGAACTTCCAGTTGTCGCCACTGGACAGACAGTATAAGCCCTCGTAGGGATAGTCCCGGTTTGGTGCGATCTTTTCGTAAACCCGGCAGGAGAAGGCCGAATGGGCGAGCGACGCGTACCTGCGCTTGAGGATGACGTGGCGTGTCCTCGACCCGCCGCCATCCAGGTTCTCCACAGGTGTGAGCGCCACCGAAAAATCGTCTGCCGGCATCGATCAAAATCTCTGATCGATGTGTATTTATGGCTATAGCCGTCTTTGCGCGACAGTGGCATTGTCGCTATAGCGCCAGGGTTAGCGGATAGCCATAGCCCGGGCAGACGTGAGATGTGTAAATATTTTTCCGCTTCTTTACCGCCCCGGCCTACAGGCACGTGAGTGCGAGCGACGCCGCCCTGCTTACAATGCAGGCGACCCGGCCGCGAAAATGGCACGATTAATTAAAAAGGCCGTACGATCATCATTACGTACAGTGAATTTCCTGTAGCGGCCCGTTAATGACCGCAGCGGCAAATGAGTAAGATATATACATGAAAGACTAACTAAACATTAGTTAATGTCAGGAGGGATACCGAATGCCATACACATGGGATCCAATTGACGAGTTGAGAAGGATGCAGTACCGGATGAGCCGGCTGTTCGAGGAGTTCCCGGAGTTCATCGAGTCCTCGCAGATGCCTGCGCCGCGGGAATCGCAGGTACCGTACGTGGACGTCATCGATCGCGACAACGACATCGTAGTCACAGCCGATCTCCCGGGCGTGGACAAGAACGACATCAGCATCAGCGTGAAGGATAATATCCTGGAGATCAGTGCCGAGAAGAAAACGGTCAGTGAGCACGAGGAGGAAGGCTACCTGCGGCGGGAGCGGGGCTCATCGAGGTTCTACCGGGCTATCCGGCTGCCTACGCCGGTCGACGAGAGCAAGGCCAACGCCAGCTTCAACAATGGTGTGCTCGAGATCACCATGCCCAAGACCGAGAAAAAGAAAGGCAGCAACATCCCGATCAGTTGAGCTCTGTCTGCCCTTTTTTTAGAATGGCTGCACCGGCATTACAGTATGTCCGATGCCCGTTTTTCATACGATTCCGGCCGTGGTGCCGGGGATTAAGTTAATCCCCACCGGGGATTAAATTTAAAGGTGATGTGCCATATGTATCATTGTACCTTACAGACATGCGTGTTATCAAAAATCAACTTACAGGTGGAATCATTATCACAGACATCAAATCTTCTGATATAGAACAGCGCATCAGGGAACGAGTCAAGGAAGGCCTGGACGACGAGTACGTTCGTATTGTAAAAGAGCTTGAGAAATTTTTCTATCCTGAGGACATCGCCGCGGCCGCTATCATGCTGTACGTCGGGCAGGGCGGCAAGGATGAGGTCCGGCGGAGGACGCTTAGCAAGGCGCCCTTCATACCTCTCCGGACCAAGGAGTCGCTGGGGCGCAGCCCGAACCGGCTGCCCGCAGTGCAGCCGCAGTACCGGCCTGCCGGACATGGTGCTCCCCGCCGGTCGCAGCCGGCTCCACAGCAGCAGTCCCGGCCTGTCCCGCAGGGTGCTCCCCGTCGACCGTCGCCCGCTCCACAGCCGCAGTCTCGCCCCGCCGGGCAGAATGCTCCCCGCCGGTCGCAGCCCGGTACGGTCGCACAAAAGAACTATGGCGGCAAGCAAAATGTACAACAGGGACAAAAAAGGCACGACGGACGTGGCTCGCCACAGGGAAAGCGCCGCTGAACAAAGTCTCTAAGAGACCCCTGGCGATTTCTTATTTGGCGGCTTCGCCGAAGATTTCCTTGATCCGGGTCACCGCACGGCTCATCTCGACGATCACGTGTCCGAGGCCCGCCTGCGCATCGGCCAGCAAGACGAGCATCATACGCTCGCCGGCCCCCGAGACCACCAGCTTGCCCTGGTCTGTTTCCACGATGATGCGGTCGGGCGCCGACGTGTTGATCTCGAGTGCTGCGGTCTCCGCCGCCCCCAGCATGATCGCGGACATGGCGGCGAATGTCTCGGGGTGGATTTCCGCAGGCATATCGGATGCGATCAGGATGCCATCGCGTGACACGATAGCGATCGCGCGGATGCCGCCCGCACGCCGCATGTCGGCCAGCACCTGGTTCAGCTCTGTAACAGGCATTTAACGTACCTCCACGATCTTCCGGACAATGTCCTCCAGCGCTTCCATCACGTTGGCCGGGTCGAGCGCGCATGTGCCGAGCACGGGCACTCCCGGGGGCATCTCCAGCTTCTTTCGCATGGTCTCCGGGTCCATGGCGTCCGGGAGGTCCTGCTTGTTCGCAGCCACGACGTAAGGCGTCGTCTTCCCGATGGCGATCTTCAGTATTTCGGCAGCCCTGTCGAAGCTCTTCTGGTCTGTCGAGTCGACGACCAGTACGACGCCCATGGCATCTTTGGCCAGGGTCTTCAGGATCGGGTTGAAGCGTGCCTGTCCGGGCGTGCCGAAAATGTCTATCGTGAAGCCATGCAGCGTGATGTTCGCATAGTCGAGCGCCACTGTCGTGCCAGCCCTGTCTACCGAGACCGCCTTTCCCGACGACAGCAGCGACGCCGTCCGGACAAAGGTCGACTTACCGGAGCCCTTCGGGCCCGTGACCAGAATTTTAGGGATGTATACCCTGACACCGCCGGGCTTGATGACCTTATAGGGGGTGGGCCATTCGGGAGGCTTTGCCCAGTCGCAGGTGTGCAGCTGGAAATAGTCCCCGTAGATGTGCGGGCCGCCCGTGCCGCCGACCATGATGGTGGCGTTGCACATCCCGCCCTTGATCTGCTCGGTCAGCTGCCGGTCGTAGCCCCGGTCCGTGAAGCTATAGATCACGACACCGCCGTTCAGCATGGCCATCTTGTTCCACTTCCTCGCATAGTCGAGGATGGCCTGCTCCGGTGTGCGCTCACTCCTGCAGCTGTCGATGATCGCCGAAAGCGATGAGAAGACGATCATGTCCCCGGGAGACAGTGTCTCGATGATCGCCGTTATCGCCTGGTCTACGGAGACGATGTTCTCCGGGTCGTCGATAATGAAAGGCTCCTGCGAGGGGATGCCGACCTGCCCGGAATAGCCGTCCACGATGGCGAACCGGGTCGCGTGAGGCGTCAGGTCCCAGCCGTATTCCCTGAAGCTGGCCCGCACGACATCCGGGGCGCAATTACTCGTCACATAATAGCAGACGCCGTTCTCGACCAGGTCGGAATAGACGGCCTGCAGGGTAAATACGTCGCCGTTGACGCCAGGGGAGATGTAGTAGACGAGGGTTTTCCCTATCGGTATCTCGCCTTTAAGCTGCTCGTCCAGCGTGGGTATGCCCGTCTTAATCATCCGCTCTCCTGATCCTGGCCATATCGTCGACAATCTCGTACTCCAGCCACTTCGTGGGGCGGGACGTAAGCCCGATCGCCCTGATGAAGGTGCGGTCCTCTTCGACTTTCACCTGCAGGACTGCGTTGAACAGTTGCTTGAGCGTGGCTATGGTCGGGCCGTCGTGCATGCCTTCGTCCATGACGTATATCCCCAGTTGCTTGTGCATGCTGACCCGTCCCGCCATGACATGCAGGAAACGGAACACTGACTGGAGATTCGAATACATCAGCATGGTCGATACCGAGTCGATGCACAGCAGGGTGTCGGAGTTGCCAGTCTGGCCGGAGTCCTCCATGAGCTGGCCCACCCGTACGCCGATGCCCGTCAGGTCCACAGGGCTCGACACATGCCTGATACGGGGCGCATCCTTCACGTTGACGCCCAGCGTCCGGGCCACGCAGTCGACGACACCGATAAACGAGCTCTCGGGCGGCTTCAGCCGGGCGAGCGCGTCGGCCCCGGGTATGCGTGTCTCAACAAGGATAACAGCCTCTTCCTTCTGCAGCCCGCAGGACATAATGCTGTTGAGCACAGCTGTCTTACCGGACATGGCCGGGCCGATGAGCATGATATTGGCACCGCCCTCGATGCCGCCGATTTCTTCGTCAAGCTCCTTCAAGCCCAGATAGTACCTGTGCATAGCATCCGTCGACCATACTGTAGGTAAGCACCAATCACTAAATAACTTACTCAATTTTATGCAAAATAATCGTTCGCCAGGCTGCCGAACGAATCTGTCACCGCTAATCTGTGCCCTTGCGGTTATATCGTTTTGTGCCTGCTTACAGAAAATCATCCGTAATGATCGCGATAAAACGCAAGACCGTGAGTGAGGGTAGTAAGCCCCCTTATGTTCATGGCCCGAAGGCCGACGGCATTCATCTATGCGCTATAACCGGGGCCGGGACTGGACTTCCGGATAGGCCCGCTTCAGCTTGCACCCACAAGGATTGACCGTTTCATCGGCCTGCGCGCGACCTCATCGTTGCCGAATCATCGCATTGACGCGCGGCCGTAGCGTTTCTGTGACATTGCCACGACTCTCGCCGTATGCCCTTGCAGACATTTGTGTGTCCAGGCGGTGGGGGGACTTTCCTCACCCGTAAACGGGCGGCAGCCGTCCCTCCTCTCTCACGGTTTCGTTTTCTGGTTATACATGCCCGGAGTTTATATATAAATATTGCTGCAGTGATGTCAGACAGATCGATAACAGCCTCGTCCTCCAATGCGCCCGCGCGCGCGTGCAGCCGCCCGGCCGGTAGCTGCCCTGACCGTTTTCAGCATGTTAATTTTCATATGGTACTTATGATCACCACATTTTTCAGTCCATAACACGTACAAGGAATCATGCTTAGCCTGGAAGAAGGCACCATTGCGGTAAAAACGGCCCGTAAAGTGATCGAGGAGTTTGTCCGGACGAATAAGGTCCCAAAAGTAGAGCTGCCCGGGGCGTTCGACGAGTTGGGCGGCGTGTTCGTCACGCTGAAGACGCTGGGCGACCTGCGGGGATGCATCGGCTACCCCTACCCGGACCTGCCGCTGGGCAAGGCGATCGTGGACGCGGCCGTGCAGGCTGCCACCCAGGATCCCCGGTTTCCTCGGGTCAGGACAGCGGAACTGAACGACATCGACATCGAGGTGACCGTGCTTTCCGAGCCGGAATTACTCCGTGTGAAGCCGGCCGATCGCCCGAAGAATATCCGGATCGGGCGGGACGGGCTGATCATCGAGCGCGGGCTGTACCGTGGCCTTCTGTTGCCGCAGGTGCCGGTCGAGCAGCGATGGGGGCCGGAAGAGTTTCTGGAAGGCGCGTGCATCAAGGCCGGTCTCATGCCGGACATGTGGGTAGACGACGGGACGAACGTGTACACCTTCACCGGGCAGATTTTCGCGGAAAAGGAGCCGGGCGGCGACGTGTTCGAGGTGCAGATCGACCGCGCCGTCGACAAGTGCGAAGTGCCGAAGTAAATTAAAAAAAATTTGTTGCCCGGGCGGTCGGTCGTACGCACGCGCGCGAGGCGACCGCAGGGGCCTGCACTATTGCCCGGGCCTGGCAATAACCATCAGCGTTTGGCAGTAATCAGCCTCATCCGGTCGGACGAGCTTTCCGCGTGGCCGGCTACCCAGGAGAGTTCCTCGATAATGTTGATCAGGATGTAAATGTTGACGGCGCCGAGGTCTTTCTCGTTCTCGTAGACGGTCTTCATGGCCTTGCGGCGGATGATGTCCACCTGGTGTTTCTGAGTATCCACCTTGGCGATGATTTCCTGGATATCCTTCACGCGCTTCGACGAGAACGACGAGTCCAGCAGGTCGACGATCTTTTCTACGGCCTCGACGTGCTCGTTGACCGTCGTGACCACTGCGTCCTCCATTTTGAGGATCTGCTCTTTCACCGGGGCCGGCAGCGTGATGGGCCGGATGGTCAGCATTTCGGCCACCATCTCGGCGCTGTTGGCGACGTCGTCCTCCTGCTTCAGGAACGAGAGGATGTCGGTCCGGTCTACCGGCATGAGCAGCGTGGACGGGAGCTGCGTGCGGATGTTGTTCTTCACGGTGTCCGCCTGGTGCTCCAGATCGCTGATCTCCAGGTACATCGCCTTGATTTTGGCCGGGTCCGCGCCATCGACGTACGCCTTCACGGCCTCGTCCATTTTGGCGACGGTCAGCTTGACCTTCTCCGCGTGTTCGGTGAGCGGCTTGAACGGCGACTTCGCGAAGAGGTTCATTATCGATCGTAGAGGGTCTGTCATATTCCCACCAGGGTTAATACGTAGTATGAGATGGCAGCTGCAACGGCGGCGACCGGTATGGTGAGCACCCAGGCCGTCAGGATGTTCACTACGACGTTCTTATTCAGGACACCTATACCGCCGACCATTACAGTGCCGACAACGCTAGAAGATAATACGTGGGTGGTACTTATAGGTGCGCCCAAATGTGAGCCAACCGCAATGGTAATAGCCGTTCCTGTCTCGGCGGCGAACCCCTGCGACGGGGAAAGTTCTTCTTTGCCGATCTTCTCGCCCAGCGTCCGGATGATGCGCCAGCCGCCCAGGGCAGTGCCCAGTCCGATGGCGAGCGCGCAAGCGAGTACCATCCATGGCTCGATGACGATTTTATCATAGCCGTAGGTGACGGCCACGAACATAGCCACGATACCCATGGTCTTCTGTGCATCGTTCGAGCCATGTGTCAGGCTGACGCATGCCGACGAGATTATCTGTATCTTTTTGAAAATCGAATTACTGCGACTACGGCCCAGCCGTGATATCACGAACCGGCCCACCAGGAACATGATGACCATGCCGAGGATGATGCCCACGATCGGCGACACGAGCAGCGCCAGTAAAACCGTCTCAAGCCCACTCCACTTGATGCCGCCCAGGCCTACCGCGGTGATGCCGCTGCCGACCAGGCCGCCGATCAACGCGTGTGAGGAGCTTACGGGTAGCCCGTAATACCAGGTGAGCAGGTCCCAGGCAATGGCACCCATCAGGGCACCGATAACAATTTTGATAGAAAGGAATTCGATTGGTATGATACTGGTAGCTATAATTTTAGCTACGGCCGTGCCGAGCAGGAACGGCCCGACAATGTTCATGATCGACGCGATGCCGATGGCCACCTGTGGTGGCAGCGCTTTCGTGTATATGACCGTGGCCACGGAGTTAGCGGTATCGTGGAAACCGTTCATCACGTCGAAAGCCAGTGCAACGAGAATTGCTATGACCATCAGAAGGAAAGGATCCATTTGTCAGCCCCGGTATGCTCTCTAAGTCCGGAACACATTGCTCTGCGATTCCCTATAACCCTTGCTATATATAACTATATATTCTATATAGTTAGTCTATAACGAACTATCATTTTTATACATGCCGATCTGCAATACCTGATATTAAATTTTTATCTTTTATACTGTAATTTCGTAAAATATATAGAAATAAACGCTCCTGTAAAAATCTATTTATCCCGGCAGGCAGTCTCTACCATTATGCACAGGCTGGTAGTGGAGAACGCGAGGGCGCTCCTGGACGGTGAGATCATATCCTGTTCCATTGGCATCGACGAGGGGAAGATCAGCCGCATTGCCAAGATACTGAAGGGCGCCGAGACCTTTGATGCCCATGGCATGCTCGTCATGCCGGGCGCCATTGATACGCACGTCCACTTCCGCGACCTCCGCCAGGAGGAGAAAGAGGACTGGCTGACCGGCTCCAGGGCGGCGATCTACGGCGGTGTCACTACAGTGGTCGACATGCCCAATACTGACCCGCCCACCGTAGACGAAGAGTCCTTCGAGGTCAAGCGGGCAGTGGCGAAGAACCGCTGCATGATCGACTTCGCCATCAACGGCGGCGTATCAGGCAACCTGAGGCGGCTGCCGAGGCTGTGGGAGCTAGGCGTGCTGGCGTTCGGGGAAGTGTTCATGGCTCACAGCACCGGAGGCATGGGCCTGGACGCAGAGTCCCTGCGGGAGGCGCTGAAGGTGATCGCTGCGCTCGGGGCGACGGCCAGCATCCACGCCGAGGACGAGGCCCTGCACGAGCAGCTGAAGAAAACGCTGAAGAACGACACGTCTGCATCGGTCTACTCGCAGATGCGGCCGCGGGAATCGGAGATTAACGCCGTGGCCGAAGCTGTCGAGCTGCAGCGCGAGACTAAGGTCGCCATGCACATTACCCATATCAGTACGGCAAAGTCCGTGGAGATGATCAGCAAGGCCGGGATCACCTGCGACGTCACCCCTCACCACCTGATGCTGAACATGGGCCACTGGAAACGACTCGGTGCCCGGGCCAAAATGAACCCGCCGATCCGCAGCGACAAAGACATTGCCGCACTGTGGAAAGCCATCAACGACGGCTCCATCGAGGTGCTGGCATCGGACCATGCGCCTCACACGGCAGACGAGAAAAAATTGCCGGTCAAAGAGGCGCCGGCAGGCGTCCCCGGGGTGGAGACCATGATGCCGCTGATGTTGAAAGCCATGGCTGACGGCAGGCTGTCACTGCAGCGGCTAATCGACATGACCTCCGCGAACCCGGCGATGATCTTCGACATCGCCGGGAAAGGCCGGTTAGCGCGCGGATACGATGCGGACTTCATATTCGTCGATATGAGCGCAGTAAGCACGATTACTGCAGCCAGCCTGCACAGCAAGGCAGGCTGGACACCCTACGAGGGCTTTGAGGCCATCTTCCCGAAGGCCGTCATGCTGCGCGGCAACGTAATACTCGACGGGAAAGAGTTCTACGCGAAGCGGGGCTCCGGGCAACTCATCCGCGGGAAAGGGTATGCCAGCCGGCCCCAGAAGAAAAAAACGGCCGAGGCAGCCTGAAACGTCGCATCAAAACCTTTATATGCTCGCACACTACAGTATATCCTGCTCTCTACGAGGACGGGCGTGAATTCATCAGTTAATGATATTGTGATCGTCTGTGCATAATGGGAGCCAAATCACACATCCGTGTTGTAAGGTCCTTGCCCGAGTTAATGGGTTACCTATCTGTGAGGGACAAGACAACCTCAATGCGGAATATTTAACCCCGGCCGCGAGGGTAACTGGGAAGGACAGCGAGATTACTCATATGAGGATGATCTCCCGGAGTTAGTGGCCAGGGGATATTACCTTTCATTATTTTCTCAGCCCGATGGAACAGGAAACCGCAACGCTTTTATCGTCACTATCCTACGTTCATTGATGTCTTTTGAAGAGGCCATCCGTGCCACGAAGGATGGGGCTGTCATCGACTTCGAGGTGTCCCCGGGCTCGAAGAGCGCCGAGGTGCCCAGCGGCTATAACCATTGGCGCAAGCGCATTGAGGTCAGGCTGAAAGCCCAGCCGGAAAAGGGCAAGGCGAACGACGAGCTGATCAAAGCGCTATCGGACATTTTCAAGGTACCTTCGACGAGCGTAGAGATTGCCTCGGGTGCCACGAACAGCCGGAAATCCGTCCTTGTCAGAGGCGTCAGCGCCGAAGCCGCGGCCAAAGTCCTGGAGGGTCGGCTGAATGGATGACTGCGAGCGTCTGGCCGGGATTGAGCAGGTCATCGACGAGCTGACGGACAGGGCGCTGTGCGGTGCGGTTATCCTCGTCGAGGGCAAGCGCGATGTCGAGGCACTGTTCAGGCTGGGAATAAACGGCGAGGTGCTAATGACATCCCACCGGCAGCTGCTCAACCTGTCCGAAAGCCTGGCGCGATCGGGCAAAGACGTTATCATACTGACGGACTGGGACGAGCGCGGCGAGGAAGTGGCGAAGCAGATTTCCCTGTACCTCGAGGCTGACGGTGCCCGGCCGGACAATGCGCTCCGCACGTCGCTCAAAGGCCTGCTGAAGAAGGACATCAAGGACGTGGAAAGCCTCTTCGGCTTCGTGGAAAAGCTGCGGGAAGTTTGTTCCACGAAACCACAACATTATTAAACCTCTAGCGCACACAATAGTACGCCAATAAGCCGAATCAACTATGCCTGTTCGCTTTAATGACGAAGGCCCGTTGACGGTGGCATTCCATTGAAAAGTAGAGACAACAGTTCCCTACACTTCAATAGTCAGGGTAATAATCATCCATTCATCATACTTCACGAAAAACGGCATGCGCCTCCCACCATTTTGTGCGCAGTCGTTTAGCGGATCTATATGAGCGTATGGCGTACAGCAGATGCAGGCACGCCATGGGTCCAGTACAGCATACTGACATGCAGGGCATGTAAGACATGCGCGACATGTCGACATGCAATGCATGTAAGACATGCAAGGCATGTAAAAACATGCGACCAGACCCCTTTTATTACCCGGCTGTTTTCGTAAGTGTCAGGGACTCAGGAGTGAGAAAAATGGAAGAATCTGACACGACAAAGTATGTAATTCACGCTCATATCAGCGCCGAAGGCGTCGTCGAACGCCCGGACGTGGTAGGGGCAGTTTTCGGCCAGACCGAGGGACTCCTCGGCGCGGACCTGGATCTTCGCGAACTGCAGAAGACCGGCCGCATCGGCAGGATCGAAGTTAATATTACTTCTAAGTATGGCAAGTCGAGCGGCAACATCCTC
Source organism: uncultured Methanocellaceae archaeon (assembly GCA_963769045.1). Taxonomy (GTDB): domain Archaea; phylum Halobacteriota; class Methanocellia; order Methanocellales; family Methanocellaceae; genus Methanocella_A. The sequence continues at coordinate 51,891 of CAVYKK010000014.1, read as the reverse complement.
ATCCCGAGCAGCCTGGACAAGGTCGAGACCTCGATCCTTGCGGCGGCGCTGGAGACCATCGACCGCGTGGGCCCGTGCATTTCCAAGATCACGGTCACGAAGATCGAGGACGTGCGCTCGTCCAAGCGGAAGCAGATCATCGACCGCGCGAAGCACATCCTGACCGAGATGTTCGACAACACCGTTCCCGAGAGCCAGGAGATCACCGACGCTGTCAAGCAGGCAGTGCGGATCGAGGAAGTCACCTTCATCGACAACCTGCCGGCAGGCCCGAACGTGCTCGACTCCGACGCGATTCTCGTCGTCGAGGGCAGGGCTGACGTGCTTAACCTGCTCAAGTTCGGCATCAAGAACGCGATCGCCGTCGAGGGCACCAATGTCCCGCAGCTCGTGGCCGAGCTCAGCAAGAAGAAGACCGTGACTGTGTTCACCGATGGCGACAGGGGCGGAGAGCTCATTCTCAAGGAACTGCTCCAGGTAGCCGACGTGGACTTCGTCGCCCGCGCGCCGGATGGCAAGGGTGTGGAGGAGCTGACCCAGAAAGAGGTCATCAAGGCACTCCGCAGCAAGGTCCCGGTCGAGCAGGTCGTAGAAGTGCCCCAGCGCAGGCGCAACAAGCAGATCACCCCGTCCAGCGAGAAGGACAAGGGCCAGCCGATGAGCGAGGCCGCACAGGCGCTCGCCGCCAGGCCCGAGGCCCCGCAGGCACAGCCGCAGCGTGAAGCCCAGCCGCAGAGGGAGTATCCCCAGCGTGAGGAGCGCAGGGAACGTTCCGATCGCAGCGAGACCCCTCGGCGCAAGAGCCTGAGGCGCGGCTCGGAAGAGGGCACCGAACGCAGGGAAGCCCCCCGCCGCGAGGACCGCAGGGAAGAGCGCAGGGAGTACACTCCCCGTGAGGACCGCAGGGAAGAGCGGAGAGAGCCACGCGAGCAGCGTGAGCAGCGCGAGCCCCGCGAACAGCCCGCACCCCGCAAGGAGAAGGAGCCCAGCGAGTTCGACGGCATCATGAAGGAGCTTTCCGGCACCCTCAGCGCGAAGCTGCTGGACGCCAACAAGAACGTCCTCCAGACCGTCGCAGTCCGCGACCTGGCCAACACGCTCAAGGAAACCAACGGCGACGTAAAGAGTGTCGTCTTCGACGGCGTGATCACCCAGCGCATGCTGGACATCGCAGCCGAGAAGAACCTCGACTATCTCGTGGGCGTCAAGATGGGCAGCATTGTCAAGCAGCCCGCCAACGTTAAAGTGATTACCAGCGAATGACGCTCGCGAAGCGAGCGTAAATCGCTGGCCCCAGCGAGTAAATGTCGCTCGCTTTGCGAGCGCACTCGCTGCTTTTCTATTTTTTTAAATAAACGGCAATTATCTGTTCTACAGGCAATATCGCCATAAATTCAACCGTATCTGTTACCAATAAGTATATACCCCATTTATTGTAACAATGATCGGCCCTGCGGGGCGCAGGAGCGATATGGTGCAGAAAGAGGAGCTACTTTACATTCACAGCGTGATGGCGCAGGTGAAACGGCATATCGAGGCCGGACACCCGGGCGTTGACTTCAGCGGCTACGAGGCGCTTCGTATCAGCCCGGCGCATGTGCACCGCAGCAAAAAAGACCATAAGCGGGCGATCTTTACCCTGGGAGAGGAAATCTCCCGGGCTGTCGGCACCGGAACCATCCCGGCGGGGAAACGCCTCGAGACCTCCGGCATCAGAGAAAAAGCGTTAGCCGGTCTAAAGGCTTGACCATGATATAGGCGCTGTCGCCGTTCTTGTAGTAGTTGCTCACTATCCCGATGAACCGGAAGCCCAGCTTGAAATAGAACGTCTGGGCCGCGAGGTTGTTGCTCCGCACCTCGAGGCGGACCATATTGGCCCGGCCCTGTATCGAGCCGATAAACGTGTTCATCAGTTCCGTACCGATCTTCTTGTGACGGTAATTCTCTTTTACCGCCAGCAGCAGCACTCGTGCCTCGTCCATGAAGATAGTGCCCACGATATAGCCACAGACTGCCCCGTCACATTCGGCTACCAGAAAGCCCTCCGAGGGGAGACTCTCCATCATCTGGTACAGCAACGGGTTCGGCTCGTTGAAAATGGCTTCCTCTATCTCGAGGATGTCCCGGGAATCACTGAGCTCGAACAGCCTGATATTGATCAGCGACATCACCCGTAAGTATTTACCATTTTGATCATCATATGGAGGCTCATGGGCATTATAGGTTATGATGGCCTTGCGGAGTACATTAGCTCTCACTACCCCCACGGCGCTCGTGTCGTGGAAGTCGGGGTAGGCAGGCATCCGGACGTCGCCCTGCTGCTGCAGGAGCACTTCGACCTCATATGCACCGACGTCACCGACCCGGGTATCCCGGGCATCCGTTACGTGAAGGACGACATCTTCCGCCCTGACTTCAGCCTATATGAGGGAGCTGTGCTGATCTACTCGATCCGGCCGCCTCCCGACATGCAAGGCTCCATCGCCGAAGTGGCCTCAAAGGCGGGGGCCGATCTCATCATCCGTCCGTTCTCGTCGGAGCACGCCGACCTGGGCCGGTTCTACCGGCATTCGAGATGTGTGAATTTTAAACAGGCTTCCTTTTTCCTGTACCAGCCCTGAGTATTATATTGGTTCCTTAAGATTAAACGGCAGAATTAACATCAGTTAAAATTACTTATATCTGGTATCAGTCGCTACCACACTCCTTGCACAACCGCCCGATATGTCGGGCATTGTGCTGAGGGGGTTATATGTTCAGCGAAAGCAGTGCCGGGATATGCGGGGCAGGAACGGGTTGCCGGACTATTGAGGCGGAAAGGCTGCCGGAGATTTCCTTCCCCGTGGATTATTGTAGTGAGACATCGATTGATGGGCTGACTGTCAGCGCGCGGGCGGCATACCTTATCGACCTGGAAGACATAGAGTCTGTCCGTTGCGCAGGATACGGCAGGCACCGGATAAAAGGCAACCGTCAGGCAGTCGTCCTCGAAACAGGCGACCGCCTGTACGTATCGCCTGAAGACGACTGTGTCCTGGAATTTACAGCGGGAAAAGCGAGACTGCTGGCACAGGGCCCCTGCCGGACAATGGCGTCCGTCGGCATAAAGCGAAAGTGCATGTACACAATGACGACCGGCGGATATGTGGAATCCCTGTTCAAGTGTATTTCCTCGCTTTGCGCCATAAAGGATAAGCTATCGCCATGGAGGAGCCATCCGTTCTTCAGACAGGACCTCCCGGATATCAGTCTCTTGCCTGCAGGTGCAGGTGCCAGTCAGGACACGCCAGTCTCTCCGATCGCCTTCCGTCTGCCTCCGGACTTACGATACCTCTATGCGGTCGCCCCGTTATCCTATTACCTCGGGGCCTCCGTAGATATCGGTGACAGCCCGTCTGTCGATCTGAGGGGAGAGCCAGTCGATTTGCCAGCGGGTTCCCGACAATTCGAGCAATGGGCCGGCCGGATGCTTGGCAGGTCTTTCCAGACGGACTGTGCCGTAAGGTATAGCGCAGCCAACGGAAAGCGGCTGGCAGGCATCGACGTGCAGGCCATCCTTGGCTATGCGCCGGAAGAGATAATGCTCATGGGCATGCCGGACCGTTTCAGGCTCTATATGGGTGGATTGCGGTCCTCCGGCCGGGCATTTAATACCTGGCATACCGCCGCCTATGTCGACCCCGTGCCGTCCGGCATTGGGATTATGCCGTTCATGATGCGATCGCTGTCTGCCATATATGCGCCTGCCGGGTCGCCTGTCGCGGAAAGGGATGTCGTCACGCTGTCTGTCAGAGATTACCAGGCACAACGCGCCCCGCTGATGAGAGGGTGTCAAGATGCCGCAGAGACCGTATTGCTCCCGTCACTTTACAGTGCGCAGGATCAGCTCTGGTTTTCCGGCGGCTGTCCGGTCGACGCGTCACCCTCGAGCATCGGCGCGCTAAGGAACGGCCGGCAATACCCGCGAGACAGAGCGATGCCTGAAGTGTGTATTGTCTGCAACGATTCGCCGATGCTAAAGGAATCTCTGCTCATCCAGCGCCAGCTCGACGGGATCGCCAGCGTAGAGGTCAGGGCAAATCTCAGCCGCAGCGACCTGCTGCACACCTTTACCGAAGGCTTTGACGTATTGCACTATGCAGGCCACTGCGAGCGCCCGGGCCTGAAATGCCCTGACGGCTATGCCGACCTTTCGCTGGCTGAGGAGAGTAACGTCCCGTTCTTTTTCCTCAACTGCTGCTCCAGCTACATCCACGGCACCCGACTCATTGAGAAAGGCTCGGTCTGCGGGATAGCCACCATGTTCCGGGTGATCGACGAGGCGGCGCTGGACGTCTGCGACAGCTTCTACCGTATGCTGGCATACGGGTACCCTGTCATGACTTCGTATCTGGGCGCCCGGGAATGCTCGGTGACCGGCAAAGAGTACCTGCTGATAGGCGACGGCTACCACAATGTCTTCAACGGCAGGGAGGTCGCACTGCCATTCTACCGCCTGCGGAGAAACGGCCTCGGCTTCACGCTCCAGTGCAACATGTCCGGCAGGGCTAAAGGCCTGATCATCGGGACAGACAGCGGCCGTGCGATACCCGACACAGGTTTCGAGGTCTCCGGCCTGCAGGCGGATGATCTTCCCGGGGAATGTGATCAGCTGGAGGGCATGTGCCTTTACAGCGGCAACATTTACGACAGCGTTGCTGCAGCCATAAAAGCAGCGCTGATCGATCTCCGGCAGATCGTCATGCACGCAAGGAACAGAAAAAGCTACCCTGATGCTCATCACGGCAGTAATTGATAATCAGGCGCTCCAGGGCGAAAACTATATCTACGAAAAATGCCTTTTTTAGTCTCGCGCGTGGCGCATGTGCAAACGACGGTTGACACGCTCAACCATGCCGCTGTACATTGCCATTGGCGTTGTCAGCCCGATTTGTCTCTGGCTGGTTTAAAAACTGACAATATATTACGGCTTTCGCATCCGTCGGCGATAAACTTTAAATACGATGGATGGCTTAAGATGTAATCCCGCGCGGCATTGCGACAAATGCATGCAATGACGCGTATGGAAACGCTGTCAACGAAAAGATATAAGTATGATAGCGTGCCAATATATCATTCCCGAGAAATTTCGGGAAAATGTTAAAATCATTAGCCGTGGTCTGCTCATACGGCCCAGACCCAGTGCGTCAGCACGGGATGAGTGGCTGTTCTAAGACTGCGGCATATTAGTGAGGATCTGAGGGGCGCTCTCCTATGGGGTGTGGTCGTGGATCTGATGTTTGGTTGGTTGTTCGATATTTCCTGGCCGGTAATTCTCTGAATTATCTGCTAAGAAGTGTTGAATGAATATAGTGTGTCATGTACATACGAGCCATTGCATTATGGTAAGTGTGTGGTGTACCGTGTATTCCTTTAGTAGTATATCTACTAAGACATTTAGGCTTCTTTGGTAGATCAATCTGATGCTTTGGCATCTACGTATAAATTTTAGTGTGCGTAATTCTGGTTGATCCTGCCAGAGGTCACTGCTATCGGTGTTCGATTAAGCCATGCGAGTCGAGAGGCGTTATGGCCTCGGCGGACTGCTCAGTAACACGTGGACAACCTACCCAAAAGTCCGGGATAACCCCGGGAAACTGGGGATAATACCGGATAGATCAAACTTGCTGGAAGGCTGTTTGGTTGAAACTTCCGGGGCTTTTGGATGGGTCTGCGGCTGATTAGGTTGTTGCCGGTGTAACGTACCGTCAAGCCTGTAATCAGTACGGGTTGTGGGAGCAAGAGCCCGGAGATGGATTCTGAGACACGAATCCAGGCCCTACGGGGCGCAGCAGGCGCGAAAACTCTACAATGCAGGCAACTGCGATAGGGGAACATCGAGTGATCCTCATATTGGGGGTCTGTCCACCCGTCTAAAAAACGGGTGTTAGCAAGGGCCGGGCAAGACCGGTGCCAGCCGCCGCGGTAATACCGGCGGCTCGAGTGGTGGCCGATATTATTGAGTCTAAAGGGTCCGTAGCCGGCTTTGCAAGTCTCTCGGGAAATCCAGCGGCTTAACCGTTGGTCGTCCGGGGGGTACTACATTGCTTGGGACTGGGAGAGGTAGGAGGTACTCAGGGGGTAGGAGTGAAATCCTGTAATCCTCTGGGGACCACCGGTGGCGAAGGCGTCCTACCAGAACAGGTCCGACGGTGAGGGACGAAAGCTAGGGGCACGAACCGGATTAGATACCCGGGTAGTCCTAGCCGTAAACGATGCTCGCTAGGTGTCACAACAGTCGTGAACTGTTGTGGTGCCGTAGGGAAGCCGTGAAGCGAGCCACTTGGGAAGTACGACCGCAAGGTTGAAACTTAAAGGAATTGGCGGGGGAGCACCACAACGGGTGGAGCCTGCGGTTTAATTGGACTCAACGCCGGGAAGCTTACCGGGATCGACAGTTGTATGAAGGCCAGGCTGAAGACCTTGCCGGACTATCTGAGAGGAGGTGCATGGCCGCCGTCAGTTCGTACCGTGAGGCGTCCTGTTAAGTCAGGCAACGAGCGAGACCCATATCCACTGTTGCTAACACGACCCGTGAGGGTTGGTGAGTACACGGTGGAGACCGCTGGCGCTAAGTCAGAGGAAGGGGTGGTCGACGGTAGGTCAGTATGCCCCGAATATCCCGGGCTACACGCGGGCTACAATGGACAGGACAATGGGTAACTACACCGAAAGGTGGCGTCAATCTCTTAAACCTGTCCTTAGTTCGGATTGAGGGCTGTAACTCGCCCTCATGAAGATGGAATCCGTAGTAATCGCATTTCAAAACAGTGCGGTGAATACGTCCCTGCTCCTTGCACACACCGCCCGTCAAACCACCCGAGTGGGGTTTGAATGAGGGCCTCTTTTTTGAGAGGCTCGAATTCATGCTCTGTAAGGGGGGTTAAGTCGTAACAAGGTAGCCGTAGGGGAATCTGCGGCTGGATCACCTCCTAACATTTTGAACCCTTAGGGTTCATACCCTTCACGAGGGACAAGGGAGTAGTCGGCCAGGAGTCGAAAAACAACCAGTCAAACGATAAAAGTGAAAAAGGATGCTTGTGGGAAAAAACCGCAGGGCTCCATTGGGCTTGTAGCTCAGTTGGAAGAGCGCCGCCTTTGCAAGGCGGAGGCCTTGGGTTCAAATCCCAACAAGTCCACTATCGCTAACAGAAAAAAAGCGATACAACGCACGCCGAAACCTTTAAATGGTTTGCGTGCCTGTAAGATGCTCGCGCCCGCAGAAGGGACGCGAATATTCACAAAGGTTAACTTTCATCATATAATCATGATGTTTGATGCACCCATCGAGTAATGTTGATGGGGAAGAGCTGACCCCGCTTGTTTGCCCAGGTTGGGGGTTGAAGCTGTGTACATGATTGTCTTTGGACGCTGAATTGGAATGTAATGCCAGAGTATGCCGAATCCAACGTGCTGTAAAGCATTGAGGAGTCGGGATCTTTGAATATACAGACAATTAAGAAATAAAATTTAATTGTGTAGTAATGTCTTTTGGCGTTGCTATGCCGTCTGGTGAATGGCTGGGCTCGAGAACCGATGATGGACGTGCCAAGCTGCGATAAGCCACGGGGAGGCGCATGGAACCTTTGATCCGTGGATTTCCTAATGGGAACTCCTGTGTCTTTTTGACACGACCCGTAAGGGTTGGGAACGCCCTGAGTTGAAACATCTGCGTAGGGGCAGGAGAAGAAATCAATTGAGATGCTGTTAGTAACGGCGAGTGAACACAGCAAAGCCCAAACCGAATCCCCCCATGAAAGTGGAGGGGAGATGTGGTGTTGTAAACCCGTCTTTTAGTCCGGACAAGCATAAGGCTAACTCCTCTGGAACGAGGGACCGTAGAGGGTGATAGTCCCGTTGCTACTGCTTGTTGGACGTGATGGTGTTTTGAGTACCGTGGGTCGGATATCTCGCGGGAATCCGGGGGACACTTACCTCCAAGGCTAAACATATCTCGAGACCGATAGCGCAATAGTAGAGTGATCGAAAGCTGAAAAGCACCCCGTGAAGGGAGGCGAAAAGAGCCTGAAATCAGACGGTGATGGAGGGACAAGGCATGAAAGGATCTTTACGATGAAGGAAACACTCGCGAGGGTGTGGTACGAATCGTACTGCCAGTGTCTTGTCGTACGTTTTGAAGAACGGGCCAAGGAGTGCAATAAAGTGGCGAGACTAACCATTATCTGGGGAGTCGAAGCGAAAGCAACATGCTCGCAAGCAATGAGGAGCGACGTATACAAGTGCGTGGAGTCACTGGATTGCGACCCGAAACCAGGTGATCTAGACGTGGGCAGATTGAAGCGTAACGAAAGTTACGTGGAGGATCGTTAGCGGTATTGATATGCAAATCGTTCGCGTGACCTGCGCCTAGGGGTGAAAGTCCAATCGAACTTGGAAACAGCTGGTTCCTTCCGAAACATATCGAAGTATGACCTCACACGAGGCCGTGGGCGGAGTAGAGCACTGATTAGGGGAGCCGGGCGGGAAACTGCTCGTCCTCTTGTCAAACTCCAAAGCCGCCTTCGCTGTAGACTGTGGGCAGTCCGGGCTGGTGGGTAAGCTACTAGTCCGTAAGGGAGACAACCCAGACCAGGGTTAAGGTCCTTAATTGTCGGCTAAGTGTCAACACTGAAGGGCGTCCCAAGCCCTAGACAACCGGGAGGTGAGCTTAGAAGCAGCTACCCTCTAAGAATAGCGTAACAGCTTACCGGTCGAGGTTTGGGGCCCCGAAAATTGACGGGGCTAAAGCCGACAACCGAGACCCTGGAACACCGCAAGGTGATTTCGTAGGAAGGCGCCGTGCATGGATAGAAGCCAGGCTGTAAAGTCTGGTGGACCGTGCAGGGACGAAAATCTTGGCATTAGTAGCAGCTTAGCAGGGTGAGAATCCCTGCCGCCGAAAGGGCTAGGTTTCCTCGGCAATGATCGTCAGCCGAGGGTTAGTCGGTCCTAAGATACACCTTAACCGGAGTGTGTCAAAAGGGAAACAGGTTAATATTCCTGTACTTGCATGTGCTAAAACCGACGCTTAGAGCCAGCACTGGCAAGACCATCGTCTTGTTCAAGCTAATAGCACGGCGGAGAAACGTAACGTTGAGAAACCGTGTAATATGTGATGACGAAAGCAGTGTCACACTTTGAGCCCATGAAAAGGGAACATGCGATCCGTACCAAGATCCGACACAGGTGCCCCTAGTTAAGAAGACTAAGGCGTGTCGGCATACCGTGGCCAAGGGAATTCGGCAAATTAGCTCCGTAACTTCGGGATAAGGAGTGCCTGCTCTGAAGAGAGCAGGTCGCAGTGACGAGGGAGCACTAACTGTCTAATAACAACATAGCTGATCGCCAAACCGTAAGGTCTAGTACGATCAGTGAATCCTGCCCAGTGCAGGTACCTGAAAACCTCGTACAAGGGGAAGAAGGGCCTGTCAACGGCGGGGGTAACTATAACCCTCTTAAGGTAGCGTAGTACCTTGCCGCTTAATTGGCGGCTTGCATGAATGGATCAATGAGTGCTCTACTGTCCCTGGCCGCGCGCCGGTGAACATTACATCCTAGTGCAGAGTCTAGGGACCCCTAATGGGAAGTGAAGACCCCGTGGAGCTTTACTGCAACCTGTCGCTGGGTTGTGGCCTTGGATGTGCAGCGTAGGTAGGACCCGTCGATCCCAAGCCGCTAGACTTGGGGGAGGGAACAATGAGACACTACCCTTCTTAGACTACGACCCTAACTCAGAGATGAGGACCCCGATAGGCGGGCAGTTTGGCTGGGGCGGCACTCCCTCGAAAAGATATCGAGGGAGCCCTAAGGTCAACTCAATCGAGTCAGAAACTCGACCGAGAGTGTAAGAGCATAAGTTGGCTTGACTGCCACTCGCACAACGAGAGTGACAGAGATGAAAATCGGGTCTAACGAACCACTAAGCCTCCGAAGTGGGGGCTATTGATGTCAGAAAAGCTACCCCGGGGATAACAGAGTCGTCGCCGGCAAGAGTACATATCGACCCGGCGGCTTGCTACCTCGATGTCGGTTCTTTCCATCCTGGCAGTGCAGCAGCTGCCAAGGGTGAGGTTGTTCGCCTATTAAAGGAGATCGTGAGCTGGGTTTAGACCGTCGTGAGACAGGTCGGTTACTATCTGTTAGGGGTGCAAAGTGGTCTGAGCGGAAGTTGCTTTTAGTACGAGAGGAACAAGGCAACGGCGCCACTAGTCAACCAGTCGTCCGACCGGGCGCGCTGGGCAGCCACGCGCCACGTTGTAAGGGCTGAAAGCATCTAAGCCCGAAAAACACCGTGAAAAGAGACCACAAACGGGTACCAGTAAAAGACTGGTTCGATAGAGTTGGGGTGTACGCACCAAGGCAACGAGGTGCTCAGCCCGCAACCACTAACAACCCAACCCGCCAAAAGACAAAACACAAGGATCAACACACTATGGTGTTACCTTCCAAAGCGAAATCCAAAGACAACAAAGTGTACACACAACACGAACAATGGCAAAACTGCTAGTCAAAATGCTTATCACATGTTTGACTGGCCAAAACCAATCTCATTATCATGTGTTGGTTTTGGCGGCCACAGCCCTGGGGAGACACCCGGTCCCTTTCCGAACCCGGAAGTTAAGCCCAGGCACGTAGCATGCTGTACTAAGGTACGCGAGTCCTCGGGAACCACGCCAAGCCGCCAAACCCAACCAAAACCAAACAACTTTTTAAACAGGTTAATCGATTGTGATAAAACCTTTTAATATCCTGATACTGTAACACTGCAATAGCATACTTGAACGGTATATCATGGATAAAAAGAACTTATTGGTTACCAGTCTTATCGCTATTTCGCTCATTGTCATAGCTTTATTAATCATACACTTCTTTCCCGGCATTCTCAATTATTTACCCGGGTGCGAGCTGTTTTATCCGTTAGACCCCAATGCAATGTTTACTGAGGGACTAACGATAGAAACAGATAAGGCATATAATCTCTTCTTCATCTCTCAGAACGACTTCTTTGTAAAAGAGAAGCTTGACCTCATCGAGAATTTTTTAATAAACAAGACCTATGCTATCGGTGAAGTCACGACGACCAGGTATCTTGAAAGAAACCCGGAATTATCGTATGGCATTTTTGTCCCTCACTATTATAAAGTGTTACCTGCCGTGGAATACATCATCGGCGAACGGGAGGACGAAGGGATCAATATGTACGCTTTCGTCGACCCTGATCAGAAACGTGTGACGTATATCGGCTACACGGTACGGCCCGGAATAGTATCAGGCAACTATACTTATGCGACGGATACCCGGGGCGTGTTAATTCGGGAAACTAACCGTAGCGATGAGTGGCCGGTCGAAAACCTGATGAATGTCACCATAGTCGATACGGGCTACAACCCGTCGGCAAATATGACCGATGAGCAAATGCAGGAGTTCGTTGCTATCGCTTTGAATGACAGTCATGTTCAGCGTTATATGGATGGCTATGAGTACAACAAAGAGTACTTCACTGAGATAAAGGGCGGCAGCTACTGCTGGAAATACGGCGCCTCGCACGATTATATCGTTTATTATCCCGTCGTGGATTTCCTGAGGCTGGAAGCGAACCAGGCACGGGCTGTATTCATACGGGCATACATTGACCCGAGATACGATATCGTGGGCGATGTGCAGCCCCCGTCCGGCCTGGTAAAATATACTGTGTAAAACAGCGCCAGGAACCTGTCCCGCCGTAATATCGCAAACTTCATTAATCTTCTGTCGCTTTATTGATAGTGAGCGCTATGGATCTGAAAGACCTGGAAAAGGAACTCGGCGATATCAATGCCAAAAAAGCAGGGCCCGGTAAAAGAATCGACCTGACTGTAAAGCACGCAGGCCTGAAAGTCATCACCAGTAAAATAATCGCCGTACTATTCTTCATTGCCATCGTATCATTCGGCATGTATACTGCGCTAAATGCCGATATTGCCGGCATCGACTTCAAGGTCGCAGCTGCACTGGCCATCGTGTATATGGCGCTGGGCGCCTATGTAGCATTAAAGCTATGGAACATCGAGTTCATGGGCTGGCTGGCGCTGTTCTTCATCTCACTGGTGGGAATCGCACTCCCGGCCATGTCAGCGATGAACCATGGGCTGATGATTGGCACGTTACCTATCATAGTCGTATCAATAGCCACCCTGATTGTACTATTCTGGATAAAAGACCTGTACCGGGTAAAAAAGTTCGGGGATATCTTCGGCCCGCCGCAGTGAGCATTATTTTTTCTGCTCTTCCTGGATTTTCTCTTTCAGTATCCTGTTGATCATCTTGCCGTCTGCCTTGCCCCTAAGCTTCGCCATCGCCAGGCCCATCAGGCCGCTCATGGAAGCGTCTCCCTTCTCTTTCACGTAGTCATGCTTTTCGTGGACGATGTCGCCGATGATCCTTCTTACCTCTTCCTCCCCAATGCCGCCGAGGCCCAGCCGTCCGATCGCGCCCTCAACGCCTTTATCCGGCTGCAGTGCCGTCTCTTTAAGCACGTTCGGGATAGCCTCCTTCGCGATCTTGCCATCATTCACCCGCCTGAAGACGTCTTTCAGCTCATTCTCCGTGATGTTCTCGGTGGGCACGCCGTCCCTGCGCAGCTCTATTAAAGTGCCCAGCATGGTCCGTGCTACCAGCGTCGGGTTTCCGGAAACTTTAGCTAGCTCCTCGAAGGTCTCGTTCTCAGGGGAATAGGCCAGCGCATGGGCCATCTCTTCGTTAAGCCCATACTGTTTCACGAACCGCTGCTTCTTTTCGCTGAGCAGCTCTGGCATTTCCTGTCTGATCTTCGCCATGTGCTCCCGGGTGACGAGCACAGATGGCACGTCCGTCTCAGGATACATCCTCGCCCGGCCAGGCAGTGGACGCATGTACTCGGAATTGCCGTTGGGCTGCGCGCCCCTGGTTTCCTCGGGTATGCCGACCAGCGCTTCCCTGGCCCTGCGGATGACGGCTTCCATAGCCGTTTTAGATTTTGTCTTAGTATCCGCCACCAGGACGAACGCATCGTCCCCGGCCAGCCCGAGTTTCTGGCAGACTGCGTCAACCTCTGCCTGAGTGATCCCATAGTTAGGCAGCTCGTCTGAGTGGAAGATGCCTCCCACGCCAGCGGCACGCTTTGCCCTGTCTGAGAACTCGGTGCCGAGACGCCTGCCCGGCAGTATCTCTCGCCCGATCTGGCCTCTGAACCCTGGCATCTTGATGGCATAGATCACGCCTCCTGCAGACAGGGCTTTCTTGACAACCTTTGATTCCGTGCCTTTGAAAAGGTCTGTAAGATCAATGATCTCGTCCTGTACTTTAGCGCCTCTCGCCAGCAGTTCGTCACGGATGGCCAGAAGATTGATCTGTCTCTGTGCCTCCTTTTCGACGACGAGCTCGATGAGGTCCAGCGCCTGTACGCCCTTGATCTCCACGCGGGCACCTTTAGCGATTGATACGTTCACATCCTGCCTTATCGTGCCCAGGCCGCGTCTCACCTTGAGCGATCGCAACAGCGTGCCGATGGCCAGGGCCACTTCCCTTGCCTGTGCCGGCGTCTTGATGTCGGGTGCGGTCGCGACCTCGATCAGCGGTATGCCCAGCCTGTCCAGCGAATAGATGGTCGCGTCGGCCTTTGTCTCCACCTTAGAGGCCGCATCTTCCTCCAGGCACAGGGTGTCCATGCCGACTTTCCCGGAGGGCGTCTCTATAAAGCCATTAGAGGCTACGAAGCAAGTACGCTGGAAGCCGGTGGTATTCGAGCCGTCCACCACGATCTTACGCATGGTGAATACCTCGTCGGCCGGCTTCATGTTGAATAGTACCGATGCCTTTAGCGCTATATCCAGTGCCTCATGGTTCAGCGGCATCGGAGGCTCTTCGTCGTTCTCGATGAGGCAGGTCGTGTCATACGCTTTATAGATGAATTTTTTCCGCGTCATGGCCTGCTCTGCCGCCGCCCGGTCGACTTCGCCCATCTCGCTTTCCCTGGCGCGCAGGTACCGGAAGAACTCGAAGTCCGAGTCCTCGGCCTTCCTGATCTCGTTAGGGCAGCAGCAGAACAGCTTTGTCCGCGAAGCAAGCTGCTGGTGGATCTCCAGCCCGGACTTCAGCCCTATAGCTTTGTAGTCTATCATACCGGCGACCTCCAGTTGATCTCCCCTGCGATATCCGTCTGCATCATACGCCGCACTTCATCTTTCTCCTGTGTTTGCCCAAGCACCCACATGAGTTTGACCAGCGCGACCTCGGCGAGCATGTCCTGGCCCTCGATCACGCCTGCGTTGATCAGGTCGATGCCCGTGGAATAGACCCTGTCGCAGACGCGGCCGTTGATGCACTGGGAAGTCATCACGATGGTCATTCCCACGTCGATGGCTTTCTTAATCGCCGGTATCCATTGCCGGTTTACATGACCGAGACCCGTGCCCTCGATTACAATCCCTTTGTACCCTTTGCCCTGGTAATAGTCGATGATATCGGATGACATGCCGGGGTAAAACTTGACTAACGCACACCCGGGCTCTATTTGATCACGTAGCGCCAGCTCTTTTTCTCCGCGTTTCACATAGTCATCGAGAATGGTTATTGCCCTTGTACCATAATCCACTCTGGCGATGGGCGCTTCATTCACCGTCTGGAAAGCGGTCCGTGCGGATGTATGCATCTTCCTTACTTTAGTGCCGCGGTGCACGTAGCAGAAGTCGTCTGAAGTCGCTCCGTGCATGACCACGGTGATGCCTGATATGTCCGAGACTGCGACCGTCGCCGCACAGATCGCGTTCATCGCATTGTCGCTGGACGGCCGGTCGGAAGACCGCTGTGAGCCCACGAGGACGACAGGGACCGGAGACTGCACCATAAAGGAAAGCGCTGCGGCCGTATACTGCAGCGTGTCCGTGCCATGAGTAATAATGATGCCCTGCGCGCCCTCTTTGATATGACGGTATACCGCCTGAGCGAGCTTTTGCCAGATAGTGGCATCCATGTCCTCGCTGAAGATCATGCTGAGCACTTCGCCGTTGTAGTTGGCGATCTCAGTCAGTTCCGGGATCGAGTCCATGATGTCGTCGGGCGTGAACTGCGAGGATACGGCGCCCGTCCGGTAGTCTACCCGGCTGGCGATGGTACCGCCGGTCGAGAGGATAGAGACCTTCGGCAGATCGGACCTCCCGATGTGCACATGCGGGGCGAGCCTGAACGAGGGCGGCTGCGCTTTCTCGATGAACTCTACCTTGCTGCCTTCCTGTGCCAGGCCGGCATTGTAGCCGTTCTTCATCTTTAACACGATGTTGCCACTGCGTGAAGGCATCAATATGCCCTCATAGGTAATGCCGTCCCGCAGGACACGCACGCGGTCGCCTTCCTCGAACTCAGTGCCGTTGATGATCATTTGCGCTTCCCCGCTATTCCGTCCGCCGCTTTCGACAGCGCAGCGTAAGCTGTATCAATGCTCCTGCCCAGCGATGCCATCTTCTCACTATCCGACGACAGCTTCTTCTTCTCTGCGTCGATCTTCTTCCTGACCGTCGCCTTAGCAGGGCCGCCTGATATGTTGCGCCGCTCGATATTCGTAGCCGGGTCCTTGGCCTCTGCGAGCATCTTTGCGGTCAGGCCCATCGTGCTCACCTTTTTGCCGATCATTTCCATCGACGCGCTGTCCACGTCCTTGAGCGACGGGTTGCCGCTGCCACGCGCAAGCCGGCCGACTATCCCGTGAGCAGTCCGAAACGGGAGTCCGGTCGCCCTGACGATGGTATCGGCGATCTCCGTGGCCGTGGTAAAGCCCATCGTGCTCTTTCTGGCCATCTCGTCCTTTTTGATCGTCATCGTCTGTATCGCACCGGCCATGATGCGGACAGAAGACCTGGTGATCTCGAAAGCGCGCAACAGCTGAGGCGTTACTTCCTGCAAATCAGAATTATAGCTGTAGGGAAGTCCTTTGACAATGGTAAAAGCGGCGACCATGTGGCCTATGACCGTGCCGCTGCGGCCACGCACCAGCTCCAGCACGTCGGGATTCTTCTTCTGGGGCATGATCGAGCTGGTCGAGGCATACGTGTCGCTCAGCTCGACGAACCCGAACTCCGAGGTGCTCCAGAGCACCAGCTCGTCGGCGAGCCGGCTCAGATCGACTTCAATAATCGCCAGCCGCGACGCGAGGTCGAGAATGAAATCTCGAGCAGCCACGCCGTCCATGGAGTTGTCCATCGGCCGGTCGAAGCCGAGCAGCTTCGCCGTATAGTCCCGGTCCAGCGGGTACCCGGTAGATGCAAAGGCCGCGCTGCCCAGGGGGCAGATGTTGACGAACTTCCATGCGTCCAGCAGCCGCTCGAAATCCCTGTCGAGGGCCGATATGTGGGCGAGCATGTGGTGGGCCAGAGTGGTCGGTTGCGCGTGCTGCAGGTGCGTGAAGCCTGGCATGATTGTGTCCACATTGTTCCTTGCAATGTCCAGGAGTGCGGAGCGCAACTCCAGCAGGTCCGACATCAGGCCCAGAAGCTCTTTGCGGGCAGAGATGCGGACGCATGTGGCCACCTCATCGTTACGTGAGCGCCCGGAGTGCATGCGGCCGCCGGCGTTCTCGCCTACGGTCTTAATCAGCCGCGACTCGATGGCCATGTGGACGTCCTCGAACGACGGTATGTCTACCTTGTCGACGCCTTCCTTCTCGATGGCGGCGAGCGACTTCAGGATGGCTGCGGCATCGGCCTTCGCGATGATCCCCTGCTTCGCCAGCATGACGGTGTGTGCCCGGTCGACCAGCAGGTCCGAGGGGAAAATCCAGCAGTCCGCCTGTACCGACGAAGTAAACACGTTGACTTCTTTAGCCTTGGCCGCCAGCCGGCCCCTCCGCAATATGTCTTCTTTCTCGCTCATAGCCGCACGCTCTTAACTGCGGATACATTTTACGGTCATTATATATCATACTTTCACCGGCATGCCTCCGAAGCCCGTTTGTGCAGGCCTGTGGCGGGCTACAAAACCTATTTTACATAGAGGCGAATATTAGCTGCGATGATCTTTTCGGAAATTTACGAGGAGGGCAAGGATAAGGTGTTTGTCATGCATGACACCATCGAGGTGAGGGTACCCCGTCAGTTTTACTCGAAGCTCAGCAAGAAATATTCCGACGAAGAGATCGTCTCCATGCAGGAGCCGAAATTTCTGCGCAACCATTACACGCACCGGGAACTCGTCTATGTCACAAGAGAGTCTGGCATTCCCCTGATAGGGCACACCGCTTTCGGCCTGATCGACCGGGGCACGAACCTCATCCAGGTCCGGCCCGCCTCGGGCTGCAACCTGAACTGCATCTTCTGCAGCGTGGACGAAGGGCACAGCACCAGCCGGAAGACTGACTTCATCGTGGACACTGACTATCTCGTAGAAGAATTCGCGAAGCTCGCTGCATTAAAAGGCAACGATGTGGAGGCCCATATCGACGGGCAGGGCGAGCCGTTCATCTACCCGTATATGATCGAGCTGCTGCAGAAACTGCGCAAAGTGCCGAACGTGAAAGTCATCTCCGCGCAGAGCAACGGCATGCTGCTGGACGAAGAAAAGATCAAAGCTATGGCCGGACTCATCGACCGCGTTAACCTCTCCGTCTCATCTTTAGACCAGCACATTGCTCAAACGCTCGCGGGCAGCACTAAGTACAGTGTCGAGCATGTCAAAGACGTCGCTGTCAAACTGCTTGAAAACGGCATCGACGTATTGCTGGCCCCTGTCTGGGTGCCGGGATTCAATGACGACGAGATGGGAAAGATAATAGAGTGGGGCCAGTCCATAGGCGTCGGACGGCGTTACCCCGGATTCGGCATACAGAACTACGTGCGATACCAGTTCGGCAAGAAAGTAAAGACAAAGCCCATGCGGTTCGACCAGTTCTTCGAGAAAATCGCCGTGCTTGAACAGCAGTATAACATGAAGCTCAAGCTTACACCGGCCGACTTCGGCATTCACCGGGCGCCATCGATGCCCAAGGCTTTCAGAAAGGGCGATCAACTGAAGCTCGACCTCATTGCGCCAGGCAGAGTACATGGCGAGATGCTGGCTATTGCCAATGGCCGTGTGATCGGAGTGCTGACCGATAAGCCCGTGGGGTCACGCGTTTCCGCAGAGATTACCCGGATAAACGATAACGTGTACGTCGCTAAGACTTGAAATTAAAAGACGCCGGATTGTTTGTGCAAGCCGGTATGGCGGCCCCCATACCGGATGCCATGATCACTCATATGATACCCCCGGCCTTTCACGCGCGCCCGCGCGAGCGCCCGCCCGGCCTGCAGCGATGCGCCCGACCTGTTATAACAAATACTCTAAACCCGGACGGCGACCTTCAGCTTATCAAACGCCCGCCGTATCTCTTCCACTTTCTCCGGCGGCACCTTTAAGTCTACCTTATTCAGCGCGACGCCAAGCATTTCTATATAGCTCCTATAGTATACGTAGAGCAATTTTATCTGCATTGTTTTTATAATTTAAAATTGTAGCCCGTGTGCCTCATTAAGGAGATATTGTGGTGAAGCCTCGGCATATGCGTGCTCATCAGGAAATTCCAAGGCGTTATGATGACTGGTATATCTCAATGCGGGACCTGCCCCGCCTGCGGCAGCATGCTCGTCACAGGAGATGAGACTCCATATTGCCGGAATTGTTCTACCCCTGGCAAAAGTGAGGGTGTAATCATGTTCCGGAGCACTGTCACAAGAGACCAGGCGGTTGTTGCGGTAAGGAAATGGTGGCAGGGCCGCCTCAAGGCCAGAGACCTGCCAGAACAAGGCCTGATCACCGAATGCCGAATGGAGCATGTGCCGTTCTGGAAGCTCCTGGCAGAGGCCACCGGACGCGTGGACGGCTTCGAGTACGTCAGCGATGAAGGTACGGCTAAAATAAATATGTCCAGGGATATAGACCTGTGTTTCTCCTGGACCGGCATTGCATGCGACTCCGGTGATGTCGGCCTTCTCTTCTTGAGAAATGCGACAGGCGAGTATGACGCAGGCAGACCGTCCCGGGCACCGGGCATCACGATTTCGAAGGATAAGGCAGTACTCGATGGCATCGAGGCAATAGGAAATGAGGTCATTAAAGAGAAATACACAAAAATCCCGAACGTTACCGATAAAAAGATCAGCATCAAACCGATCGAAGTTTTTTGCGTATACTATCCCTTCTGGATCGTAAAGTACTCCTATCACCGGCATTCGTATTCGGCAACGGTTGATGGCGTGACATGTGACCTGCGAGCAGGCCGGGCGCCGGGGAATATCCGTTTGAGGTTCGGGGCGGCGGCTGCCGGCATCGCCATGTGCACGTGTGCCGTGCTTTTCGGCATATGGACGACGCTTAACCTCTCGGTGGCAACCGGCGCTTGCCTGTTGATAGTCACTGCCATCGGTAGCCAGGCCCTTTTAAGGGAAGCCTTCTCGTTTCTCGTGCTCGGCTCAAGGATAACCTGTGGCGATTTCAATGGTGGGTATCGGCCCTTCAACATTTCGCGACGGGGACGCTGTAAGGCGGCGAGGGCGGCCGGCTGGGCCGGGTTTTCCTTCCTGTTGCTCGGCTTATATTACCTCTTTGTAGCCCGGGAATTATGGCTTTCGCTCATCGTCATGTTTATCGGGCTTGCTGTACAGCTTGTGCCCCGGGCGATTATATCCTACCGGTACGATGATTGCCACGATTACCGTCGACCTGCGGATAATGTCCGTATCAGTTAAGCTTTTTGCTAATATTGCCAGATAATAACCACACCCGATTCTCGAGGGCCCGCCGTATTTCATCCACCTTTTCAGGCGGCACCTCTAAGTCTACCTTATTCAGCGCGACGCCCAGCAATTCCGACGCCCCTAACAACTCTTCTTTCGGGTGGTACTTCAGAGCGTACTTCATGACCGTGTCTACGGGCAGCCGTTGCGCCAGCGCCAGTACCGCACAGGCCAGGTCGAACATATGGGCGCGCATCGGATCATCCGGGTTGATCTTCAGGCTGTCGACCACGTAGATGCGGCCGTCGGCATACAGGAAGTTATCGAGCTTTACGTCGCCATGAAAGACGCCTGTCTCATGCATGACCTTCAGCATGGCGAAGACCTGATCGACGATCGCCTCGTCGATGTTGACCTTCGAGAGGGGCCTGCCTTCGATGAACTCCATCACCAGGATGTAGTCGTCATGGTTCAGCCGGTGGACGCCGTAGACTTCCGGGACATTGATGCCCTTCTGCTTCAGGAGCCGCATCCAGTCCCGCTCGAAGTCGACCATGTCCTCCGCGCTGATGTGGTCCATGAAGTCGAGCCGCGTGCCCTCCGTGAGGACCCCGAGCCTGCGCAATATCGTCATGTAGTGGTGCTTGATCGCGCTGCGGTCGTTGATGATCTTGCCCATGTACTTCCGGGGCTGCTTCGTCTCTTTATCGACGCCCTCGACGATACAGGGTATGGACATCCAGTAGCTGCCCCCGGCCAGCTTTATCCTGATCTTCTTCAGGCCGTAGGTCCGCTTGAACAGGTACCTGATCTGCGCCCGGCGGATAGGGCTGAGATTGTCCCGGGAAACGTCATGTATGCGGTCGATCAGCGCCTTCTTGAAGTGGGTGCGGAACGTCCTGATCGATCGTCCGTAAAACCAGGTATACTACGCCTACGACTGAAACGATGATCGCCAGCACGATGCTGTTGTTCAGGACGTAATTGACCAGATTGACAGGGGCTTTCCGCAGCCGGCTCATGACAACGGCATGAACGTGGCCTGCCGGTAAATAATTTACCTGCAGCCGGTCTCATACAGGGTTGCCAAGAGCGCGTCTCAGCTCTCGGACTTTGTTGTCCGACAGCTCGATGTCCACCTTGCTCACCGCCACGTCCAGCAGCTTACCTGCCTGCAGCAGCTCGTCCTCGGAAAAGTACTTGCGGGCCTGCCCGACGACGCGATCGACCGGTACCTTCTGGCACATGGCGCACAACGCGCATATCGTGTCGAACGATTTGGCCGCCTGGAACGCCGAGTACCCGACCTTCAGGCAGTCGAGGACGAATATTTTGCCGCCTGATACAAGAAAATTATCCAGCTTGATGTCCCCGTGCACGAACCCATGGTCATGCATGGTCCGGATGTCCTGGAAGACCTGGTCCAGCATGCTGTTGTCTACGGGCACTTCCGACAGGGGCATGCCTTCGATGAACTCCATGACCAGCATGTAGTCGTCCTCGTTGAGCCTGAACATGCCAATCACGGCCGGGGCGCTCACCTGCTCGTCCCTCAGCTTCGTCAGGCAGTAGCGCTCGAAGCTCGCCATCTCTTTCGCATCCTCGTACTCGTCAAAACGCATATCCATGGCCCCCGCAGCGACGCCCAGGTTGCGCAGCATCGTCATGTAGCGGTGCTTGATCGCGCTCATGCCGTTGACTATCTTGGCCATGTACTTCACGTCCCGGCCATCTTTTCTGCCCTCGATGATGCACGGGATGGACAGCCAGTAGGAGCCGCCGGCCAGCCTGATCCTGATCCTGCTGAGGCCGAACTTGCACCGGAACACGTACCTGATCTGTGCCTTCCGCAGCCCGCTCAGCTTATCCCTGGAGACGCTCCTCAGGCTTTCAATGAGCTTACGCTTGGTCCTGGTACCAAGAATGCCGTCGATGACTGCCGTCGACAGGACGCAGACGGCGATGACGGCCACGATGAACGTCTCCACAATCCGGTTGTTAAAGACCCTGTACGCGGCCTTTGCCAGCGGGGTCAGCGGCGTTTGCCTGTTTTCTTTAACGTCGCAAGTCGCGCCACCCATACGGCTCCCAATAAAATGTACAGGCATGAGGGTAATTAAGGCGTGGTACAATTTAAAGCGCGGGCGTCGATAATGAATAAAAGGCCGACAGATCACTCTTGTTTACCAGAAGGTTATATGGATAATGATATATACTTACATTAATATATTAAATTAGGCAAGCCTTATCTATCTTGCCCCTAAACATTAACCCTGTAGTCCGCCTGTGATCGCCATGTACACCTCTTTTATCGGCCTGTCCATCGACCTCGAGCACGAGGATCGCATCATCGACGCGCTGGTCAACATGGAGAACGTGGTGGAGGTCTACACTATGATGGGCCCGTTCGAGCTGTTCGTGAAGGTGTATGCGGACAACATTAAGAAGCTGGAAGCGACCATTGCCGCAATACAGGCCCTGCCGGGCGTCCAGCGGTCGTTTAATTTCCTTGCCGTGCAGCAGAAGAAAGGGTGACACTAAGGGCACTAAGGACATAGTCATTCCTGAAATGTTGTATACAATGAGAAGGCATCAGACACGAAGGCCACAAAGGCCACAAAGGCCACGAGGTCCATTTTTATAAAGGGGCTTCCACGAACCTTTTTAAACATACGTTGTGGCCTTCGTGGCCTTCGTGGCCTTGTGTCAGGTGCCTTCTCAGCCTGTACAAAAAGATGTGCAAATAACTAACACAAAGAGGATAATCCTGATCGCCGATCATTTGTGCCATTTGTGTTAACGGTACCTCATATAAGCGCCTTGCATGGCCGAGGTGGCCAGCGAAGTGTACCGCCCCAGCACGCCTTTGAACTTATTCGGGGGCGGCACCCATTTTGAGAGCCTTTCTTTGATGACCTCCGCCATGGTCTCCGGGCTCTCGCGGTGTCCCCGGGTGCCCACGATATTGAGCTCACGGGTGTGGATGTTGATCTCGATATAGTCGTCGTCCCGGACGATGGCCATAGGTCCGCCTTCCACGGCTTCCGGCGATACATAGCCAACGGCCGGTCCCCTGGATGCTCCCGAGAACCGGCCGTCGGTGACCAGGGCGGTGGTCCCGCATAGCTCCGGGCTGGAGACCAGTGCTTCCGTCGGGTAAAACATCTCGGGCATGCCGCTACCCCTGGGGCCTGCATAGCGGATGACGATCACGGATCCGGGCATGATGTTGCCGTTAAGGATGGCGTCCCGGGCGCTGAGCTCGTCCTCGAAGACAATGGCCGGGCCTGTGTGATGAAACATTTCCTTCGGCACAGCCGCATACTTGATGATCGCATATGACGGCGCCAGGTTGCCATGAAGAATGGCCAGCGAGCCCATGCCGATCGGATTCGATGCGGGAAAGATGACATCCTCGGCTTTTATTTTATAGCTCTCTAGATGCCGGCGCACGTGCTCAAAGAAGTGCTGGCGCTCTAGTTCCTTCAGGTTCTCGTCTATGGTTCTGCCGTTGACGGTCACCGCGTCGAGATGCAGATGGTCTTTTATCTGTTGTATAATCCCCGGGACACCTCCGGCATACCAGAACAGTATGGCGGGGTGACATCCGCTTGGCCTTACGTTCAGCAGGTACGGTATTTTCGGGTTAAGCTCGTCCCAGAGCTTCGGGCGAATGTCGATTCCCAGCTCGTGAGCGACAGCCGGCAAATGCATTACTGCGTTCGTCGATCCGCCGATGGCCGCATGCACCATGATGGCGTTCTCGAAGGCGTCCATGGTCAGTATATCCTTCGTCTTAAGACCTTCGTCGATCATCTGCATGACACGGCGACCGGCCGCATCAGCCATGTGCCGGACAGGGCTGACGAACGCCGGCATGACCGCGGCCCCGGGCAGCGTCATGCCCAGCGCTTCCGAGAGCGACTGCATAGTGTTGGCGGTGCCCATGAACGAGCAGGAGCCTTCCGTAGGGCAGGCGCTGCACTGCAGGAAACGATACTCCTCTGGCTCTATCCTGCCTCGCTTCAGCTCCGAGTATATCCTCCCCACCTGCTCCAGCGTGAATATGCCCGGCCCTTCAATCATAGTGCCGCCCGGAATATGGATGGCCGGCGCGTCTCCCATTCTTGCCATAGCCATCAAGTGCGCAGGCACTGCCTTGTCGCAGCTCGATAAAAGCACCATGGCATCGACAGGCTGTGTCTGCCAGTGGATTTCGACCATATCGCAGATGATCTCCCTGGACAGCAGCGAATAGTTCATTCCCTCAGTGCCCTGTGCAATGCCGTCGCACATATCAGTCACGTGGAACTGTGCAGGCTTCCCCCCACTGGCGTAGACGCCCCGCGATGCCGCGTCCGACAGCTCGTGCAGGTGGTAGCTTCCCGGGAGCGCGTCGCCCCAGACGTCGTCGACCAGCACCTGCGGCTTGTCCAGGTCCGCGGGGCTCCAGTCCATAGAAAGTTTCAGGGAATCAATCTCTGGCCCGAGCTTTCGCAGATCCTGGCTCCTCATGATTAAAATTATATTTAATTATTTATTTTAATGTTCCTGAACCGGACTGGTGGAAAAACATACCGGGATAGAACAACATCACCGCAGTCACGGGCGTCTGTCCTATTTATATATTTTACACACAAGCGGTATTATTTTTCAATAATTTTCAATTAAAAGAGAAAGGTTTAAGTAAGATTATCAAGATATTGCTTTTGCTGGCTAGGTCAGCGGGTAACTGGAGGTACGACGATGATAACAGGTGAAGATATCCAGAGGCTTGTCAAGCTCAAGGCGAAGGACAAGGAAGCGTTCTACAAGCTCCTTGAGGAGCTAAAGTCCGCGCACCCGCTTGATCACTTGCTATCCTATACGAAGTTCAAGGAATACGAGCCCAATGTATCGACCCCCCGGCATTCGGAAAAGGCCATGCGGTCGAAGGCTGTGCGCTCTAAACCCTGAAACCCGGCCCAATACTGTTTTATTGTTATTCCCTTCTACTCAGGCTTCAACGGGAAGCCCTGCCGGAAGATCGCCATAGAGCCAACAATTATATATCTCAGCCCCCTTTTTACATCTGATACTTTATGGTAGACGTTGCTGTCATCCTCGGCTCCGCCTCCGATCGTCCCATTGCGGACCGGGCCATCGAAGTGCTGTCTAAGAATGGCGTCTCTTATGACCTTCAGGTGCTGTCGGCTCACCGGAACCCGGACGAGCTGGACGCCTATGTCAAAAAGACTGACGCAAAGGTCTTCATCGCCATCGCCGGCCTGGCTGCCGCTCTGCCGGGCGTCGTGGCTGCCCGGACCAAAAAGCCGGTGATCGGCGTCCCGGTGTCCGCCAAGCTGGGCGGCCTCGACGCGCTGCTGTCCATCGTCCAGATGCCCAAAGGCGTGCCGGTAGCGTGCGTGGGGATTGACAACGGAGAAAACGCAGCGCATCTCGCCATAAGGATATTGCAGGCATGATAATATGGATGTCACAAAACTTGATCTAAAGAACGTAAAAGCCTGGTACATCTTGCTCGCCATCGTGATCGGCCTTGCCGGGGTGGCCTCCCACTTCCTGGGCCATGACTACATAGCGCTCGGGATTATCGTGGTCGCCGCGCTGGTCATCCTGCTTGGCAGCATCCTTGTCTCGATGATATACAAGGTGCAACAGCAGGAAAAGCTGGGAAAGCTATAGGCCTGCAAGGATGTGCAGGCTGGCCTGGCTGCCTTCGCGCGCGCGAACGGAAGTACCCGGTATTATCATACATTTTTCGTTAGCAGATTTCCAGTAGCTGTCACATATTGTAAATCGACGCCTGTCAGGGCTGCCCATCTTTAATAGATAATAAAAAAAGCAAATAGCTCAGAGCTGATCGTCTTCATCTGCGATCTCGATGGCCCCGTCTTCGAAGTAGGTCTTCTCCTCGTCATCAGCCTCCTCTTCCTGGTGCGCCATGGCGGCATGTGTTGCCAGCGGCGTCATTTTTTGTTTCTTGGCGAGGCAGAAATAATGAGAGAACGTTTCCATGTTGCCGATTTCGACGAGCTCGTTCTTGTGGACTGCTAGCGGGATGTACAAGGCAGGTTCACCTTTCCTGTGTGCTGTAACGGTCGTACTTTATAGCTTTTCCGGCACGGCCCTGTGCGGGATGCCGCAGGGTCCGGACATCTGATTTTAGTTTAATTAAATAACAATTATTATATAATATTATCGGGCGGAGGCACTTCGCCCGCAGGACTGGCGCTCATGCAAGGAAGGCAAACGCCTAGAGCAGTGGCCAAGATTTAACTTCAATAACGTTTACCTAATGTCTATGAAACAGATCCTCAGGGACTTCGAGCACAAGAAAGGTGTCCATAGCGATACTACCGCGCTCCGTGATGTATTCGCTTTCGAAGGGCACCGCTTCCCGGAGGAACTCTTCTTCGGCATCGGCGAAGGCCTCGGGTTCTATTACTGGAACGGCCGTAACCTCACCCGTCCGATGATCGGGGGCCGCTGCGGCAACCTCGAGCTGGACCGGCGCGTCTGCGAAAAGCTGGGCGCGCGGCTCGTCATCAAAGAGTCGTCCAGCCAGAAGCGTGCCCGGGAGACCATGCTCTCGATGCTTGATGCCGGCCGGCCTGTCATGATGCACACAGATGCCTACTACCTGAAATTCCTGCGCTGCAACGCCCACTTCGGGGCACACTGCCTGGTCGTCGCCGGCGTGGATGAGGATACGGCTTACGTCGCCGATCGTTCCCGGGACGGGCTGATCGAGATGTCGTTAGATGACCTCTCCGAGGCACGGTCTTCGCATCACAAGCCGTTCCCTCCCCAGAACCGCTGGTTCGAGATCGACATCCCGGAACTGATAGAGGTAGACCCGAAGGTCGTCATGGGCGCCATCGGGATGAACGCCACCGAGATGCTGAACTCGACCATCCGTAACGTCGGCATCGGGGGCATCTATTACTTCGCAAATTGCGTCCGCATGTGGGAAGATACCTACGGCAAAAAGGAGCTGGGCCGTGTCTGCCGCGAGGCGCACGACGCCATCGAGGGCGACGGGATAGGCGGAGGCTGTTTCCGATTTCTGTACGCCGACTTCCTGCAGTACGCGAGCAAGGTCACAGGGTCGGCGCCGCTGGCAGAAGTCTCGGACGGCTACCGGCAGGTCGGCGCTATGTGGTCGCAGATGGCTAAAATGTTCCTCGAGGTCGACTGTGGCTGTGCCTCACTGACAGAAATCTCTGAACAGGCCCGTATCATTGCAGTTAAGGAACACGAATTACTGATTTCTCTCATGACTGCGGCGAATTTATGTTGCCGAAGGAAATGATCAATATCTTAGTCGCCATATTTTGAATCGTCTCATAAAAAGGCCTGACAACAAATATCCGATACTCCCCATTCTAATCGCGGTGCGACGCCCGTGCTTGTTCTTGCAAAAGCATCCTGGCAGATAACCTATACTTCCCATATTAATCGCGGTGCGACGCCCGTGTTTGCTTTTTGTAAAAGGACATACCGGCCAATAGCTAATAGTCCCCATTCTAATCGCGGTGCGACGCCCGTGCTTGCTTCTTGTTGAAAAGGAATAATGACAACTTGAAAAATCATACCGGCCGATATCTAATACTTCCATTTCTAATCGCGGTGCGACGCCCGTGCTTGCTTCGCCGCACGTGCTACTACGGGTTTTTCCGGTGTTCCGGTGTCGGGCGACGGGCTCGCACCTTCGTCGGCCCAACGCGCCTTCGGCAGCGTTGAGCCTCCTTTGCAAGCCCTGAAAAACGCGCCCTTTGGGCAGCGTTTTTCACACCCGCCACCTCCACACCCCTCGCACCGCTATCGCGTGCGAGCGGGCAAGCCGAAAAAACCCTCCGCCTTCCGCGGAGAAGCACAGGCTACCCATACCAACACCAGTAAAGGCAACAACTCTGATAATAGTCTGGGTAAGGGTAGCCTTTGCTGCTCCGCGGAAGGCGGAGGGTTTTTCTGGCCGAAGGCCCCTCGCACGCGATAGCTGTGCGAGGGGTGCGGAGGCGGCCGGGCAATGAACGCTGCCGATAGGCGCGTTGCTTAGCGCTTGCGAAGGGACTCGACCGGGCGCAGCCGAGCGAAGCGAGGCGCCGCCGGGGCGTGTCTCCGGGGGTGCGAGCGCGGCCCGGACGGCGCAGCACCGGAAAAACCCGGAGTAGCCCATGCGACGAAGTAAGCATGGGCGTCGCACCGCGATTAATATTGGACAGACCCTAACCAGCTCTTTTGATCTCTGATAATGTAAGCACGCGGCCCGGACGGCGGAGCACTCGACGGATGAAAAAGGGTATTTTCAAGTAGAGGTGATGAAAAATAGCTATGTCTAAACTCCATTTATATGGTTTATTACATTTATCGTTAGATCGGCATGCGTCGGCTTCATTTATTAAATTTTTCATGAGACCTGAAAAAACGACGACGCCACCGCGACAAATCAGATGCAGCTTTCAACCCGTAAATAAGGTATATCGTCAGGATTATCCTGCATAATAAAACCAGAATGGGCTTACGAATTCGACGATGGCAGATGAGATAACCACAAAGGATTAATTACATGCAATAGCATCTAAGATGACACGATAATGGATAATGTTTTCCAGCTTTTAGATCCTAAAATACGCGATGCGCTCTCTGAGCTCGGCATGACCGAGCCGACCGAGACGCAGTCGAAGGCCCTTCCGGTCATCCTGTCCGGCAGCCATACTTTAGTCATAGCTCCAACTGGCACTGGCAAGACTGAGACAGCGATGCTGCCGGCTTTTGACATGCTGCTCAAGATGAGTCCGGAGGACCGCGCGGGGACCTCGGTGCTCTACGTGACGCCGCTGCGGGCGCTCAACCGGGATATGTTGAAGCGCATGAAGTGGTGGTCGGACAGGCTCGGCATCACCATCGAAGTCCGGCACGGCGATACCACGCAGCACGAGCGCCGGCGACAGGCATTGCGGCCGCCCGACGTGCTCATCACCACGCCGGAGACGGTGCAGGCGATGCTCATGGGCAGCCGCATCCGGCACAATATCCGCTCGCTGGCCATGGTCGTGGTCGACGAAGTGCACGAGCTGGCGTCTTCCAAGCGCGGCACCCAGCTCGCCATCGCGCTCGAACGGCTGGCCCGGTTCTCGGAGTTCCGGCGCATCGGGCTGTCGGCGACCGTGGGCAGCCCGCAGGAGGTCGCGAAGTTCCTGTCCGGCTCGGACCGGCAGGTACAGATCGTCGAAGTGTCCGTGGCTAAGTCGCTCGACTTCCACGTCACCTACCCCGAGACCATCGACCTTGATAAGTCAATGGCCCGCAAGCTCCTGACGGACCCGGACATCGCCGCACAGATACGGACGATGATCGCCCTTATCAAAAAGAACAAGTCCACGCTGATGTTCGTCAACACGCGACAGTCGGCCGAGGCTATCGGCGCCCGGTTCAAGAAGCTGAACGAGCCCATCGCCGTCCACCACGGCTCCCTGTCGAAAGACGCCCGTATCGAGGCGGAGGACTCGTTCAAGGAAGGCAGGATCAACACGCTCGTCTGCACCTCGTCAATGGAGCTGGGCATCGATATAGGCGAGATCGACCACGTCATCCAGTACATGTCGCCCCGCGAAGTCTCCCGTCTCCTGCAGCGTGTGGGTCGGGCAGGCCACCGTGCAGGCGAGACTTCCAAAGGGACAATCATCGCGATCAACGAGGACGATGCGTCGGAAGCCTGGGCCATCTGCCGCCGGGCGTCCGATGGACAGATCGAGAACATCGACCTGTTCAAGTGCTCTTATGACGTGCTCGCCAACCAGGTCTGCGCCATGGCGCTGGAGTATGGCGACATAAGCGAGAACAACGTCTTCGAGATCGTGCGGAAAGCCTACCCGTTCAAGAAGCTGACCAGAAAGGAGTTCGACGCAGTGCTGAAGCAGCTCGTCGAAGAGCGGCTGATCTTCGTGAGTGAGGACGGCATGATCGCTCGGAAGGCGAAGACCCGGCAGTACATGTACGAGAACCTCTCCATGATACCGGACGAGAAGCGCTACGACGTCTACGACGTGATCAGCGGCCGGATGATCGGCACGCTGGACGAGGCGTTCGTGATCAACTTTGCCGAGCTCGGGGCGATCTTCATTACCAAAGGCGACATGTGGCGTATTGTGGAGGTCACCGAGGACCGGGTGAGAGTGGAACCGATCGAGAACCCGCAGGGCGAGGTGCCCTCGTGGACCGGCGAAGAGATACCTGTGCCATTCGGGGTGGCCATGGAAGTAGGTGCCGTACGGCGCATGGTAGAGGAGAGCCCCTCGGATGAGGCGGTCGTAATGTCCCTCAAGCGCCGGTACCCGACGGACGAGGCCACCGTCCGCCGGTTCGTGGCCTACGTGCGCAAGCAGATCGCCGGAGGCTTTCCGGTACCCACCGACCGGATCATCACAGTGGAAGACGAGGAGCGGACGATCGTTATCAACGCCTGCTTCGGCAGCAAGGTGAACGAGACCCTCGGGCGGGTGCTGACGGCGTTACTGGCCTCGCGGTTCGGGGGCGGCGTGGCCATGGAAATCGACCCGTACCGCATCAAGCTGGAGCTGCCGAAGCGCATCCGCGCGGCCGACATCGTGAAGATGATCGACGAGCTGGAGCCGACGTACATCGAGCCTATCATCGAGAGGACGCTGAAGAACACCATCCTGCTGAAATGGAAGATGGTCCATGTCGCCCGCAAGTTCGGCGCGCTGTCCCGGGACGTGGACTACGAGCGCATCAGCATGGAGAAGCTGCTCCAGGTCTTCGAGGGCACCCCGATGTACAACGAGGCGGTCAACGAAATCCTGCACGACAGGCTGGACGTGCAGAACACCGTGGCGGCCCTGAACCTGATCCGATGCGGAGATATAAAGCTCGCCGCCGGACGGGTCAGCCCCATCGGCAGCGCCGGCTTTACCGGCGGCCGCGAGCTGATGGCGCCGGAGACGGCCGATCGCTCGATCATCCTGGCGTTGAAGGAACGGATCATGAACGACCACGTGATCATGTTCTGCCTGACCTGCCAGAAGTACTCGTCGAAGCGCAAGGTGAAAGACGTCGAGGAGGTCCCCGTCTGTCCCGTCTGCGGCTCAAGGATGATTGCGGCCCTGAAGCCCTGGGAGAAGGAAGAGATAGACCTGGTGAAGAAGGCGCAGAAAGCCGGGAAGTTCGCGAACGAGCCCGATCGCGTCCGGGTCAAGCGTGTCTACCGGAACGGCAACCTCGTGCTGTCACACGGCCGAAGCGCGGTGATCGCGCTGGCGTCCCGGGGGCTGGGGCCGGAGACCGCATCGCGGGTCATACGGAAGCTGCGCGAAGACGAAGAGGACTTCTACCGTGACATCCTGAAGGAAGAACGTAACTACGTCAGGACAAAACGGTTCTGGGCATGAGTAATAAAAATACTAATTGACTGGTGACGGGCGGCATCTCGCGCGCGCGAAGGCTGCCGGGCGGTATACGCTTGTATCGCTAAAAATAATCGCGCCGACACGGGCGCGATTGCAGGCTGGTTTTTACCTTGATGGCCCGATTTAATACTTTGGCATTGTAGTATTATTCGCAGCTGGCATCTTAGTAGTGTTATTACCGGCCATCGGCACCGGGTTCACCGCAGGCATGGTAGTGTTATTGCCCGTAATGCCCATGTCTGTGACGTTGGTCATGGTCTTGTTCACGACGATTGTGGGTGACGGCTTTACGGTAGCATTGGTCGCCGGCCCGCTGGTACAGCCGCTAATCATAACGATCGCCACAATGACTGCAAGGATGCCGACTGCTATAAGTCTCCTGTCCATTTATTCTCCTCCTTAGATAGTACTTGATATTCAACTGGTTTTTTATTTAACAGTTAATATATAAATATTTAAAATATACCTGTGGTTATAGCAGGACGGGTTGAAAAGAAACCCTTCATGTCGGGGATTATGGTTATGTCTCGTCTGCCGCCATGAACCGGAACCGGCCGAGCCCCGGCTGTCCGAAGGCTAAAATTTTCTTAACGCCTGAAACTGACCTGAGCTCGACGATGCGACAACCACGAACGGGCGCATGAATCGAATATTCGCCTTCTTCCTTCGACGAAGGCGTATCGTCCGGCGTGTGGACAATGACGTCCGAGTATCCGGCCGTGCCATAGCGGTCCTGGCGTACGATCTCGAAGCCCACCGTAATGTGATCGCGGCTTTCCGGCATAAAATAGTACAGGCTGCCCGGGGACTGTGGCTCCGATCCGATAAGGTATCGTCCCCGGCCCACCGGCAGGTAGGTATCCAGAGACATATAAAAATAATTATTATTTTACCTATTTAATATTATCGTTCACGTGCCGACCTTTAGCGGCTCGCAGACCTGCTTCAGCGTCGCAATGGCGGACAGCGCCGCGAGGAAACTGGTCTTCGGGTTGGTCTTCGAAGGCACGTTCTCGACGACCGTGCGCAGTTCGCCGAACTCTCCCCTGACAACGACCTCATGCATGTTACGCTTGATGGTCGGGTCGACGACTACCCTCACCAGCGTACGCTCGAAGCCGATCCCGACGAGACTGAGGGATGCAGCCACGTTCACGTTAGCGGGGAATTCCTTGATGGCGACTGACGCAGGCCCGGAGAAAATCTCCGTCGGTCCCGTCATCGCATCGATGTCGATTTTATTTTTCACGATGAACGGGGCGCCGCGCAGGCCTTCTTTAGGCTTGCGCGTAGTAATCGTCACGCTGTCGATCTTGCAGACGGCGGCGGACTTGACCCCGTCCAGCCCGCAGACGGCACCTGAGGGCACATAGATGTTGCACTGGTGGTATTTTGCCAGTGACCGGACCGTGTCCAGCAGCTCTTTATCGGCAAATGCCCCGACGCTCATGACCATGATGCTGCGCGACTGCGACAGCGCCGCTATGGCCACCTCGCGCACCGCGGACTGCGACGCGGCCTCGACCACGAAGTTCGAGACCTCCACGAGCTCTTTCAAAGGCAGCACCTTAGGCTTCGACTGCAGTGACTCGGCAAACTCCGTTGCCTCACGCTCGTCCCGGTCCCAGATAGCCTCCAGCTTAGCAGGGACGGTCCCGTTGTCGATCGCCCTCGCAATTTCCTTTCCTATGGCTCCAGCGCCCACAATGCCAATTCGGAACATTTTTCT
This sequence comes from uncultured Methanocellaceae archaeon, assembly GCA_963769045.1. Lineage (GTDB taxonomy): Archaea > Halobacteriota > Methanocellia > Methanocellales > Methanocellaceae > Methanocella_A. Next base: position 18,973 of record CAVYKK010000014.1, on the reverse strand, counting down.
CGCAGGTCTCATATATCTTGATCGCTCAAATGATTTACGGTGAGATCGCAATGTACACCTTAGAGCTCGAACGCTTCATCGAGGAAGACCTGGGCGACGATGACGACTCCACCGGGATCGTGCCAGAGGTAAAGGCAAAAGCCCGTATCGTCTGCAAAGAGGACGGTGTCCTTGCCGGCCTCGGGGAAGCCTGCGAGGTCTTCGGGTACTTCTGCACGACGGTGAATAAGAAGTGCGAGGACGGGCAACCGGTCGGCAACGGCGACATCGTTATGGAGATCAGCGGCAACGCTGCCGATATCCTGCGTGCCGAGCGTCTTTCGCTGAACTTCCTGGGCCGCATGAGCGGCATCGCCACGCTGACGGCAAAATGCGTAGCGAAAGCGCCACAGGGCGTCCGCGTCGCGGCCACGAGGAAGACCACCCCGGGCTTCCGTAAGTTCGAGAAAAAGGCTGTCAGGCTGGGCGGCGGCGATGCCCACCGATATGACCTGTCGTCTGCGGTTATGATCAAGGACAATCACATCGCTGTCATGGGGATCGAGGGCTCCCTCGCGGCTGCGAAGAAAGCAGCCAGCTTTACGAAGAAGATCGAGATCGAGGTCGAGTCTGTCGAGGACGCGATCAAGGCAGCGAAACTTGGCGCAGACATTATCATGTTCGACAACATGAAGCCGAAAGTCATTGCAGAAGGCGTAAAACGGGTAAAAAAAGTCAACCCGAAAATCATTATCGAAGCATCCGGTGGCATTACCGTAGAGAACATCGGAGAATACGCCCGCACCGGTGTGGACGTCATATCGCTGGGCGCCCTGACGCGGGACGCAAAATGGCTGGACTTCAGCCTTGATGTGGAAATCGGGAAATAAAATAAGAGGGGGCCTAAAGCCCCGTCTTCGTTTACTTTGTTAACGCGTTGACGATCCTTTCCGTATCAACGTACTCATCGAACATGTTCTTCATCACGTCGATCTTCTGGACGTTCTTCACCCGGACGCTGCGGAGCAGCTTCTCCATCCGGTCTACTACACCCGTGGTATCATCCGGCAACAGGATGACGGGCACGCCCAGCTCTTCCGCACGGCCCAGCACCGGTGCCGGCGGGGTCAGGTTGCCCGACAGGATGAGGATGCGCATACGCACTTCGAGCGCGGCCATCTGGAGGTCCGCCCGGTCGCCGCCCGTGATGACGGCGCGGTTGTGCTTTCGCCGGAAGACCTTGATCGCGCTGTCCGGGGCCATGGCACCCACCACGATGTTGTCCACGGTCACGTCCAGGTTGCCTTCGCCGGCAAGCACCTTGCCATTCAGGCCTTCGGCGATCTCGCGTGCCGAGATAGTCTGCAGGGCCTTGTTCCGCGGGATGACGCCCAGGACCTTGATGCCCTTCCGGTCGAAGTAGGGCGCGACCTTCTCCTTGACGAAGTTGATGCGCTCCATGCTGGTGTTGTTGAAAATGATGCCGATGACCTCTACGTCATTCGATAAGAGCTTGAGATAGGTAGTGATCCGGTCCACGGTGTACTCGTCGCAGTATTTGGAGACGAGCAGGATCTTACTGCCGGTCATCTTCGCCACTTCGGAGTCGGGCAAGCCTAATACTGAGCTGCCGCTGACATCCCCAGCACCCTCGAGCACCATGACGTCCTTGTTCCGGCTCACGTGCTTGAAAGTCTTCTGGAGCTTCGGCACGAGCTGCTTGTCCTTGCCCTCGAGCACGTCCTCGAGGAGCTGGTGCGTAAACAGGATGGGCGATATCTCGTCGAGGCTCTCGTCAAGGCCCAGCATCTTCTTCATGTTCACGGCGTCGTCATCGACCAGCTCGCCGTTCATGTCGACGATGATGTTCCCAACGGGCTTCATGTAGCCCACTTTTTGTTCATTTTCCTTGAGCTTCATCGCCAGCGCCATGCACAGCGCGCTTTTGCCCGAATATAACTCTGTCGAGCTTACAAGTACTGATCGCATCATTTCTCCCATCCATTTTTTCGCGGGCCATGAGGAGCAGCCCGCGTATCTATAGGATTTAATGTCTCTTAACATTTACTACATGTTTAATCGTTATAGATTCTTCGGTTGTTTAGAGGCTTCAGAGGTACTTAGAGGCCACGGAGATTTTCACCGTTTGAGGTCTCGGAGGTTTCAAGAGGTCACAGAGTTTCACCACAGAGGTCACAGAGGCCACAGAGGTATGCACAGAGGTTTATTTTAATAATAAGGCTTCCGGCAGCCTTTTCCTAAAAAATCCTCTGTGTCGTCCTCTGTGGCCTCTGTGACCTCTGTGCTGAGCTCTGCGACCTCTCGAAACCTCTGCGACCTCTATTAAAGCTTGGGAAAGCATATATCCGTTAAGCATCCAGATTTCATGGGTTCTAATCATGGTTATGGTGCGCACAACTTACTACGTCGAGAGCGACATGCCCATAGAAAAGGCTGCGAAGGAGATCGCGGCCGAGCAGTCCACGGGAACGTGGACTACAGTGCCGGCTGAGAAGGATGTCCACGAGAAGCTCGGCGGCAGGGTGGTCAGCGCGGAAAACAATACCGTCGTCATCGACTTTCCCGTAGAGATATTCGAGCCCGATAACGTGCCACAGATATTATCCGTGGTCGCCGGCAACCTGTTCGGGCTCGGCGGCCTGAAGGCCTGCAAGCTCATGGACGTGGACTTCGACCCGCTGGCAAAATATTATTCCGGCCCCGATTACGGCATCGAAGACGTCCGGAAGATGCTCAGTGTGTACGATCGCCCGCTGGTCGGTACCATCATCAAGCCCAAGGTCGGCCTCAACCCGAAGCGTACTGCGGAAGTGGCCGGGCAGGCAGCGATGGGCGGCCTCGACCTCATCAAGGACGACGAGACGCTGACCGATCAGGACTTCTGCCCGCTGGAGGCACGCCTGACGGCCGTCATGGACCGGCTCAACAGGATCAACGATCAGACCGGCAAGCTCACCTTCTACGCAGTGAACGTGACGTGCGGCGCAGACCAGATCATCGACAGGGCCGAACTCGCCGTCGACCTCGGCGCCAACATGGTCATGGTGGACATCCTGACAGCCGGGTTCTCCGCAGTGCAGGCGCTGACCGACGTGAAGATCGGCGTGCCCATCCACATCCACCGCACCATGCACGGCGCGCTGACCCGCGGGCAGTTCGGCATCTCCATGCCTGTCATCGCCAAGCTGACGCGCATGTGCGGCGGCACCAACCTCCACATCGGCACCTACGCAGGCAAGATGGAACGCAACGTCTGCGAGATCGACGAGTCCCGGGACGTCCTGCGCAAGCCGTGGAACAACTTCAGGCGCGTATGGCCCGTCGCATCCGGAGGCCTGTACCCGCAGAAAGTCAGGGCTAACCTGGACTGCTACGGCATTGACTGCATCCTGCAGGCTGGCGGCGGCATCCACGGGCATCCGGAGGGTACCACTATGGGAGTAAAAGCGATGTTCCAGGCCGTGGAAGCATGGAAGGAGCACAAGACGCTGGAAGAGTATGCAAAGACTCACAAAGAGCTGGCTGGCGCCCTGAAGCAGTGGGGGCCGTCCCAGTAGTTTTAGCAGAAGTATCCATTGCCCGGCCGGCCTTCACACGATTGTGCGAGAACCTCCGTGCTTCTTTCCTATTTTGAGGCTTTTTCACCTGCGATAGTACGGGCCAGCCCTTCGTCAAAGCCGACGTCAGGCTTCCAGCCGAGCGCCTTCAGCTTCGTGATGTCGGCACTCAACCGGGGTATCTCCACCTTCCCGGCGCGCATCCGGCTCTCATCGCTCGCGATCGGTATTGCAGGGTCAATGAGATTTCTGATCTTTTCGACAACACTGGCTATGCTATGGTCCTTGCCAGAGCCGATGTTAAAGATGCCAGAGCCCTTGTCGGCAACGCACATAAAGCCCCTGATGCAGTCTTCAACATACAGGAAATCCCGGGTCGGGTCGGTATTGCCGACGTTGATAGCCCTGTTCTTCAACGCCTGTCGGATAACGCCCGGTATTAAAAAGCTGGCGTCCTGTCCCGCGCCGAAGACGTTGAATGGCCTGAGGATGGCATAGTCGAGGCCATAGGCATTCCCGTACGCCTGCACGATCTGCTCCGAGGCGATCTTGCTGGCCGCATAGGGCTCTCGCGGGACCAGGGGGTGGCGCTCGTCGACCGGCACGTACTGCGGTACGCCGTAGACGTGGGCGCTGCTGATATATACAAACTTTTTTACTGCGCCCGCCCGGGATTCCTCGAGCAGGCTAGCGGTGCCGAAGGTATTGGTATTGAGCGTACGTACCGGGTCCCTGATCGAGGCATCCACGTTAGAGATGGCCGCGAGGTGGAAGACCACGTCGATATCATTACAAATGCCCTTGATCGACGCCGGGCATGTAATATCGCCTTTGACCCATGCGACCTTTTCGTCCCCGGCACTGCCGTCGACGGTCAGCCCGGTGACCTTTGCGCCCTGGCGTAACAGGTCGTCGACCAGGTATTTCCCGATAAAGCCCCTGGCCCCGGTGATCAGGACCCTCTTACCCTTCCACGTCATCCGCTTTCCCGCTCATTTTTTCTTACCTTTCGCCGTCGAAGACGGCGCTGCCGGCGCTTTGTCCTTACACTTCAACTCTTTCGCTACGAGGTCGATATCGCTCTCGACCATCATCTTTACCAGATGCTTAAAAGAGACCTTCGGCTTCCAGCCGAGCGCCTTTTTCGCCCTGGACGAGTCCGCCAGCAGCAGGTTGACTTCCGCAGGCCTCATGAACTTCGGGTCCATTTTCACGTATTTTTCCCAGTCTAACCCGGCAGCGTCGAAGGCCAGCTCGCAGAACTCGCGGACCGTGTGCGTTTCGCCGGTACCTATCACGTAGTCTTCCGGCTGCTTCTGCTGCAGCATCATCCACATGGCTTCGACGTAGTCCCCGGCAAAGCCCCAGTCCCGCTTCGCGTCGAGATTGCCGAGCCGAAGTTCGTCCTGCTGCCCGTGGTAAATCCGGGCCACGCCATCCGATATCTTCCGGGTCACGAACTCGATGCCCCGGCGAGGCGACTCGTGGTTGAACAGGATGCCACAGCAGGCGAACATGCCGAAGCTCTCCCTGTAGTTAATCGTTATCCAGTGGCCGTATAGCTTGGCGACCGCGTACGGGCTTCTCGGGTAAAAGGGCGTTTTTTCAGTCTGGGGCGTCTGCTGCACCTTGCCGAACATCTCGCTGGACGATGCCTGATAGAAACGCGCGTCCACGCCCGCCGACCGGATCGCTTCCAGCAGCCGGGTCACGCCCAGCCCGGTGACGTCGCCGGTGAACAGCGGCTGGGACCAGGACGAACCTACGAACGACTGTGCGGCCAGGTTATAGACCTCGTCCGGCTCACTCTGCCTGATGGCGCTGATCAGGGAACTCTCGTCGGTCAGGTCGCCCGGCACGAGATGGACGTTGTCCATGAACGTCTCCAGCCGGGATGTATTGACGGAACTGGTCCTCCGTACCAGGCCATGTACCTCGTATCCCTTTTTCAGTAGCAGTTCGGCGAGGTATGACCCGTCCTGGCCGGTAATACCCGTGATGAGGGCGCTTCGCTTTGCCATAATGATCTCTCGATAAGAACGCCGGATGTTCCGGGCTTAAACTGTAAACAACCTGATGTAAAATAAGCCTATCGTTATTTCTCATCCTGACGTTTCTTTTTCAGTCCGGTGCGGACTTTAACCAGACTGACGAACATCGAAGGGATATATTTGAAGCTGAACTTGCTCCCTTTGTCGTCCTTCCAGATGACGGGTACCTCGCCGATAGCGCAGCCCGCCCTTGTCAGCCGCCAGAGCAGCTCGACATCGAACTCGAAGCCGGTACAGGCGAGCTGCGGCAGGACAAGGTCAATATATTCCCTCTTGAAGACCTTGCCTCCGCACTGCGAGTCACGGACTCTGAGGCCAAAGAGCGCCCTTGAGAACAGGAAGTTGAACGATTCGCTGGCCAGACGCCGGACCAGGTACTGGCTCTCCATGATCATGGCTTCCTTTGACTTACGGTCGGCGATCACGCAGCCGGCGCCGGTCCTGTCCATCTCGTCAAGCAGCCGTAAAAACTGGTCGACCTTCAGCGAGTTGTCCGCGTCCGTGAAGCCGATAACTTCCCCTCTGGCCGCTCTGAAACCCTCGATCACGCCGCCGCCCTTGCCCAGCCGCTGCGGAAACTGCAGGACCCTGGCGTACCTGCCGGCGATTTCGGCTGTCCGGTCCCGGCTGCCGTCGCAGACCACGATGATCTCATACTCGCCCCGGGATGCCAGCCCCTTGCTATAGTCGATCAGCGTCTGCTCGATCCGGCCTTCCTCGTTATACGCGGGAATTATGACGCTAATCATAGGACATCTCCGGCTTGTACATATCATAGGCCCGTCCGGATATATAATAATTTTCTGCATTCCATTGCGATGCACGCCGTTTTAACCGTCGCGGGCTCAACGTCTCGACCGTAGCGCTACGAGGATAATATCGGCCAGCAACCCGAAAAAGACGATCTGCAGGCCGCCCAGAAACAGCATAGTGCCGCCGATGATCGAAGCTACGCGCGTGGCTGTGTGAGTGGTCAGCCACTCCTGCACCACCGAGAGCCAGAAGGCTATGCCCGCGACGATCATCAGGACGCCCACCGGCAGGAAGATCGTCAACGGGTTGTAGTCGCGCACCATCCGCACGACGAGCACGATGATCTCCGAGCCGTCTTTGTAGGCTTTCAGCTTGGCCTGCCCGACACGCTGCCTGTAGCTGACGGGCATTTCGATGATATGTAGCGATTTCTTTTGCGCGTCGATGATCATCTCGCTGGCGAACGGCATGCCTTCGGAGGTAATTTCCAGCATGTCCAGCGCGCTCCGGCTGACCGCACGGAACCCGGTGCGCGAGTCACTCAGCCTGAGCTTGTAAAGAATATTGATGGTGCGGGTAATGATCTTGTTGCCGAACCGGTTCCGCAGTGTCATCGCGCCGCTATCCATGTGCGCAAACCGGTTGCCGAGGACGAGGTCCGCATAGCCGTCGATGATTGGGTCGAGCAGCAGTGGTATCTCATAAGGGTCGTAGGTGTTGTCGCCGTCCAGCATCACCACGATCTCCGATTCCGGGGCGATATACCGGAATCCTGTCATGCAGGCGTTGCCGTAGCCGATATGTTCCTGCGTGATCACCCGGGCCCCGGCCTTCCGGGCTTTCTTCGCCGTATCGTCCGTCGACTTGTCCACCACGATGACTTCAAGGTCAAAGTTCTTTAGCGACTGGCGTGTCTCGTTGATAACCTTGCTAATGGCAGGTTCATTTATCGTCGGTATGATCACCGATATCTTGATCTCGCGCCCTCTGGCCTGTTCCGGAATCTCGACTTCGGTTTTACTGAGCGCTGCTGGCTGCATGGTTACCCCTGTGAGGACTAGTGAATTGATAAAAGTATCGCCTTGGGTATAAACTTGTTCATATGTTGGAGGTCTCAGAGGTTTTTAGAGGTCACAGAGCTCAGCACGGAGGCCACAGAGGTCACAGAGGACGACACAGAGGCTTTATAAGGAAAGGCTGCCCGGAGCCGTGTTATTAAAACAGACCTCTGTGCATACCTCTGTGTCCTCTGTGACCTCTGTGGTGAAACTCTGTGACCTCTCGAAACCTCTGTGGCCTCCAAAACTTACAAAATTGCAAGCCATATTTTTAATTATTTTAATGAAATAAGTCTAATTTGTTCTTATTTTTTTGTAAGAGAAATTCTATATATTTAGAAAATTAAAACAACGATTAATACTGTATATGACTAGTTTGTAATCGTTATATGGGGTATAGGAAGTCTGGGTATATATGTTCGAAGCATTTACGGCAAGCATAACCGGTGCGAACCGGCACGGAGGTAGATTGAGCAGCGAATATTACGAGAGAATACTCGCACACCTGCCCGACCCAATCTTCGTCCGCGACGCACACCGCAATCTACTCTATTGCAACAAGGCAGCGCTGAAGCTGACGGGGCATAACGAGTCGGGCGACTCGAAGTGCGATAAATTCATGTGCAACAACATACCCGCGGGTTACTGCGATTCCAGCTGCCCGATCGAGAAGGCCTTCAAGACCGGGAAGAAAGACATGGTCCTGAACGTCAAGATCAAGAAAGCTAACGGCGATCCCATGTACGGCGAGCTCACCGCGATCGTCATGACTGGCGACAAGGGCGAGTTCAACGGCGGCATCGAGATCATCCGCAACACCACGGACATCGTCAAGGAAAAGCAAGGGTTGCAGCAGCAGGGCGAGACCATGCAGCTCCTCATACGCAACCTCCCGGCCAGTGTCATTATCGCCGACGCCGGGCATGTGGTCCAGTACGCCAGCGAAGGATTCTCCGTCTTTACCAGGAAGCCGGTAGAAGAAATGATCGGCAAGACCGTAAAGCAAGTGCTGGGCATCAAGTCGGACTCTGTCCTCGACGTAGTCATCGACACGAAGAAGAGTGTCTTCAACGAAGAACAGAAAATACCGATTGGCAAAGGTGTCTTCATGCCGGTGCTGATCTCTGCCATCCCGGTGAAGAATGCCAAAGGCGACTTCGTCGCGGGTATCGAGCTCATCCAGGACATTACCGCGCTGAAGGACAAGGAAGGACAGATCAAGGGACAGCTCGAGTACAACACCCGGCAGGCCGCCAAGCTGGTCGAAGGCATCGAGGCCATCGCCCGCGGCGACATGAGCGTCACCCTCGAGAAGGAAAAGGACGATGAGTTCGCCCGGACATTCGACGCCTACAACAAGCTGGTCGCAGACCTCAGGCAGGTCGTCACCGACGTCAAGGGCAACGCCGACGAGACCAAGAATAAGGCCCAGGAGGTCGCCGAGAGCGCCTCCCAGATGAGCACCAGCATCCAGCAGGTCGCCACCGCGTCCAGCGAAATATCCAAGGGCGCGGAGAGCCTGGCCCGGCTGTCCGAGGAAGCGTCGAACAAGATCAAGCAGACCAACATCCTGTTCAAGAAGCTCGATGAGAACACCTCGAAGTCCGTCAAGCTGGCCAGCGACGGCGCGAAGATGGCTGCGGAAGTAGGCACCGAAGCGGCGGACGTATCCAGTGGCATGCTGAACATCAAGGCCGCGGTCTCGGAAACGACGGCCGTCGTCGCCGGGCTCAGCAATGCGGTCAAAGAGATCGGCAAGGTCACCGACACGATCAAGAACATCGCCGACCAGACCAACCTGCTTGCGCTCAACGCTGCCATCGAGGCCGCGAGGGCAGGCGAGCACGGCCGCGGCTTTGCAGTCGTCGCCGAAGAGGTCAGGAAGCTGGCCGACGAGTCCCGCAAGAGCACCGAGCGGATCAACAGCCTGATCGAGAACGTCCAGCACGAGACGGACCGGGTAATGAAGTCGATCGAGAAGGTCACTGCCGAGTCCACACAGGGCGAGCAGGTGATCACGAGAGCGACCACCAACATCCAGGAAGTGGTCACGTCCGTCAACACCATCAGCAAGATGGTCCTCGAAGTGTCGGAAGACGTGCGCAAAGGCACAGTGGCGCTTGAGGCTATCGCCAAGAGCATCGAGTCTGCCGCCGCCACGGCCGAGCAGACCGCATCATCCTCCGAGGAGACCAGCGCGGCCATCGAAGAGCAGACCGCCGCCATCGAGGAGCTCAATGCTAGCGCCCATGTACTGGGCGACGTGTCCGAGAGCACCTTCAGGATTCTCGACGAGCGGTTCAAGTTAGATGGTTCACCGGGCTCAAAGCCGCAGGGTGGCCAGATAAAGGGAAAATCTATGGTGTGAGGGCTTAACTGCCTTCACATTTTCTATTTCTTTTCTTATGCCCTCTTCTTCATACTATTCTCGACCTAATGCCTGTTGTATCAAACTTTCAATATAACATCCAAAGATTATTCATTACGCAATTCCCGGTGCGACGCCCGTGCTTGCTTCTTGTTTAGAAGACCAATAGATCAATATCCTATACTTCCTATATTAATCGCGGTGCGACGCCCGTGCTTGCTTCTTGTTTAGAAGACCAATAGATCAATATCCTATACTTCCAATATTAATCGCGGTGCGACGCCCGTGCTTGCTTCGCCGCACGTGCTACTACGGGTTTTTCCGGTGTTCCGGTGTCGGGCGACGGGCTCGCACCTTCGTCGGCCCAACGCGCCTTCGGCGGCGTTGAGCCTCCTTTGCAAGCCCTGAAAAACGCGCCCATGGGCAGCGTTTTTCACACCCGCCACCTCCACACCCCTCGCACAGCTGATGCGTGCGAAGGGGCAAGCCGAAAAAACCCTCCGCCTTCCGCGGAGAAGTACAGGCTACCCATACCAACACCAGTAAAGGCAACAACCCTACTATAATAGTCTGGGTAAGGGTAGCCTTTGCTTCTCCGCGGTCGGCGGAGGGTTTTTCTGGCCGAAGGCCCCTCGCACGCGTAGCTGTGCGAGGGGTGCGGAGGCGGCCGGGCAATGAACGCTGCCGAAGGCGCGTTGCTTAGCGCTTGCGAAGGGACTCGACCTGGCGCAGCCGAAGGCGCCGCCGGGTCGTGTCTCCGGGGGTGCGAGCGCGGCCCGGACGGCGCAGCACCGGAAAAACCCGGAGTAGCCCATGCAGCATCAGCGCGCATGGGCGTCGCACCGCGATTAATATTGGACAGACCATATCATGCTGTTTAAGAAATCTTTAGTATCGCAAGAACGCATGGGCGTCGCACCGCGATTAATATTGGACAGACCATATCATGCTGTTTAAGAAATCTTTAGTATTGCAAGAACGCATAGGCGTCGCACCGCGATGATTTAATGCTGATATAGAGGTCGATGTTAGCTGAATATATGCAATTGTAAGAATGCAGCCCCGACGGCGCAACACCGGAAAAACCATAGCGTATGTTCAGCAAAGTAAAAGCGAACGTTGACGCTACCAAGTGAAAAAAAGATGATCAATTGCTTTTAATCCCGCGGCCGATTATTTTAATTTTTTCAGGAATCCTTCCAGGCCGTTATGGTGTCTGTTCTCATCGCGTGACGCCGCGTCGAAAAAGGTCGCAGCCTCGCCGAAGCCTTCCTCGCGCGCGATGCGGGCCGCATCGGCTTTCTCCTTCGTGGCCATGGCTTCGCCGCCCAGCATGTACTCGATGTTCTCCTTCGTGGTGGGCTTGATCTTGCCCAGCAGCGTGCCGACCTCGCAGGCGTGTCCCGCTTCTTCGTAGGCCAGCTTCTTGAAGTACATCGCCACTTCGGGCAGGCCTTCCAGCTCGGCTTTCTTTGCCATGGCCAGGTACAGGCCCACTTCTGTCGTCTCTCCCTTGAAGGTCGCTTCCATGATCTTGGTCAGTTTCTCGCTTGCCATATGATTCCCCTCATTTAGCCGCAGGCGGCCTGCTCTCGACTTTGTGAATATGCCTTCTTCCCGCACCACACTTATTGCACAGTTTGGGCCTTATTGCGGCTTTCATTTCGTTACCGCATTTCTCACATTTTAAGTCATACTGCATATTTTCACCTGCCGCTTAAAATAATTCGTACATATACGAATGATTAATAATAGATTGTTTTACTATGATATAATACCTCCGCAATAATTATTTATCCTTATACCTCCGTAACATCACCAGATATGGACAACTTCCTGACCGTTTTGAGAAAAGGCGCCTCTGGCACAGGCAAGGGTCCTGTATTGCTGGCGGCCGGCTTCGTTGCCGCGCTTGTCGGCGCGATCGGGCTGATACAGTATACGGAGTATGGCCAGGCGATGGTCTCCAGTACGGCTGACGTGTTGCCGTCGCTGCTCTTTGTCACAATTGGGACAGTCCTGCCGCTGCTTGTCACGCCGTATTTGCTTGGCGGTTCCCTCGGGTATGCGTTAGAGATGGTCTCGGGGGGCAAGCCCGGGTGGCCGGTGTTCTTCGCTTCGGCCCGGAAGCACTACCTGAACCTCTTCTTCGCCGGTATCATCGCCTTCCTGATCTATACGGTCCTGGCTTTCGTCCTGATCCTTCTGGTTGGCTCCGGTTCGATCCTCTGTTGTCTGGCCCTGCCGGCAGTCATGATCGTGTTTGTCTGCCTTGCGGCCATCGAGTTCTATGACATCGCCATCGTGGCCGAAGGCTTAGACTTCGTCAAAGGCTTCACCGCCAGCGTCAGCTTCGTCAGGAAACACTTCAGGTTCGCGCTGCTGTTCTTCGCCATTGTGTTAGTCGCCAGGTTCCTGGTGCAGTTGCCCGTCATGTGTGTGATCGAGCTCAAGCTGATGGCCGGGTTCTTCGCCAATAATCCGGACTTTTTCAACAACACGACCAACGCGACGAATATGACGGCAGTAAACCTGACCGAGATGGCGTCCCAGGCTATCACCTTAAGTGTGCCCTCACTGCTGGCCATCGCCGTCATGCAGATCATCCTCCAGACGATCGTCTTCGCATTCGTGAACTCCTACAAAGCGGAGTTCTACCGGTGGGCGAAGAGTTTCAAGCGTATCACCGACTTCGACTACGAGTTCACCGACGAGAAGAAAGGCGCACAGTAATCCTGTGGCGCCCGACTTTTCTGTCGCACGTGCGCGAGAACGTGACCGCATGTAATCGAAGCCACCTGCCCGATATTACCTCCCTGACAGGGGGCAGGAACAATCCACTGTTTTAACTATTTCTCAACTTCATGCAAACAATTATTTACTCAGCAGGCTACTTTTATTCATGCACATGCAAAAAGAAGAGCTGGCTGTCATCGTGCTCCTGTTGTTTGCAGCCGTAGCTGCCTGCGTTCTCGTGCTTGTCACCGGCGAGGCTCCCGGGGCGCAATATTCGGGCGCGTCGAAGCCCGGGGACACAGTGGTCCTCGAAGGCCTCCTGGTGCACAAGGAAGAGACGGGCAGCGGGGGGCATTTGCTGCTTACCGTGAAAGCCGGGCCGGAGCTGGTCAAGGTGTTCGTCAATGCCAGGAGCAGCGCACTGGACGTGGCAGCTGCGGCCAGTCCCGGCAGCATGCTCTCTGTTCGCGGTGAGGTGCAGGAGTATAAAGGCGGGCGGGAAGTCGTAGCAAGCTCTATATCGATCCAATGATCGTAGGAATGTCGCAAAATCACGGTTTTGCGACAACGACATGCAGGCACTGCCTGTGATCATATCCATTTCTTCAGCCTGAAATAGGTAAGCATCCCTGCCGTGATCAGTATGATCACTGCCCAGATCGCATAATATCCATACTCCCACTGGAGCTCGGGCATATACTTGAAGTTCATCCCGTATACGCCTACGATGAATGTCAGGGGCAGCATGATCGTGGCAATGATGGTCAGCTGTTTCATGACCTTGTTAAGGGAGAGCGAAACGGCCGACATATAGATGTCCCGTGCCGAGGTGAGGATGTCCCGGTAAGTCTCGATCAAATCCATCACCTGTGTCACATGGTCATAAATATCCCGAATATATACGAGCGTCGAAGGCGCGATAAATGGCGACGAGCCCCTGCCAAGCTGCATCATCATGTCCCGGATGCGCCAGGCAGACTTCCTGCAGCGTCAGCAGCCCATGGCGCGTATCGGCCATCCTGGTAAGCATTTCTTTGTCGACCTGTCTGATCACCAGCACTTCAAGCTCGGCCAGCACGTCCTCGATGCTGTCGAGGGCCGGGTAAAACATATCCGTGGCCTGGTTCATGAACGAATAAGCCAGATAGTCCGGGCCTTTTTCATCGAGGCTTTCCTGTCGGTTGATCAATGAGGTCTCCAGCTTGCGCACGATGTCCCAGTAGTCGGCGATACTGACCAGATAGTCCTGGCCGAGGATAAGAAAGAGCTTATGGATGACGATCTGTCCGTCTTCCATAGCCGGTATATCCGTGATGGCAAACGTGTACCCCGCAAAGTCGTCGGCCTTCGGCGGGTCGTTCCCGGTCAGGATGTCGTCGATCACCAGCGGGTGCAGGGAGAAAGTAGCAAATATCCAGTCCAGCTCGGCCTTCTCCGGCCTGAAAGCGCTGAACCACTTGCTATATCCCTCGTACTGCCGATAATCTCCCGGCGATATCTCTTTTACCTCTCCCTTCCGGTACGCGAAAGCCCGTAAGCTCATCATTATTATATCTGCTTATTATATATTTACATTTTATATTTACTAAAAGCACGCAGACTGCAAGTGCTAGTTATTACAATATCTCTTCTCGGGCTGAGCCGGCATCCATTACAGAGTATAGTCGTTGGTGAAATGTTTTGTACCTGCTTGCCTGCACCAAACACGACGTACACAACGTCTAATAATAAGACTACGTTGGCCATTACCTGAAAAACGTTGTGCACGTCGTGGCCGTCGTGTACGTTGTGTCCGGTGCCGGCTCAGCATAAACAACAATTTACAAATGGCTATGTGTTTTCCCTGCGGGTATCGTCTAACAGACGCTGGTATTATACGATAGCGATACGATATATCTCTAGATTATCGGAGATTTGGCGATGGCTGACGGGACGGACGGCACGAGCGGCGAGAAGCAGATGTTCGACAAAGGCATGGCTCTGGCTTCGAAGGGTGAATTAAGCCAGGCGGTCGAATGGTTCGAGGACCTGCTGAAGATGAGCCCGCAGAGCGTATACGGCTGGTACGGCCTGGGCCTGATGGCAAAGCGGAAGAATAACCTCGACAAAGCGCTCCAGTACTTCGACCAGGCCATCGACGCCGACCCGGCATTCCCGGAAGCATGGCAGGAGAAAGGCCATTTGCACAAGGCGGCCGGCGACATCGACGGTGCCATCGAGTGCTATAGCCGTGCCATCGATGCCGACCCGGCCTACACGGACGGCTGGTTCAGCAAGGGCGATGCATTGAAAAAGAAAGGCTGGGAGCAATGACGATCACAAATGCTTTGAGGAGGCCATTGCCTGTTTTGACGTGGCCCTGAAGCTGAAGCCGGACATGATCGAGGCCTGGTACAATAAAGGCACCGCGTTGAACATGGCCCACCGGCCGGAAGAAGCGGTGAAATGTTTCGACCGGGTCATCGAGCACAACCCGGTGAACGGCAGCGCGTGGTATAACAAGGGACTTGCGCTGGTGGAAATCGGGAAAGAGGCCGAAGCGGAAGAGTGCTTCGCGCTGGCACGCAAGCTTGACGCGCCTTAAGGTCAGAAAAACCCTGGAGCTATGGAAACTGAAACGATAGTCAGGCCGGGGATGCGGCAGTCCAATGACTGGCCGCCAGCCGGACTTTTTTTCTCAGATAGTTGATCGACATATTGCCTAACTGTAGCGGGCTGGTGAGAAATGGCACCGGATCGGAAAAGTCCAGCGATGAGTATACCGTCTTTCCCCGCAACGAGCCTGCGTATTCTCTCATCCCGAGCGTACCTGCTGCGAACCGCCCGGCACATGCCCTGAAGTCCTCGGACATGCACAGCCATTTGATGCCTGCCTCGTATTCCAGGGCCTTCTCCACCGGCTCGCCGATGGCATCCCGGTAGGCAATGTATGGCAGGTTGACGCCGCTAACGGTAGCGAGATACAGCTGGGTCCATGGGCGGGCGTTCACCTCGATCACTTTGTACCGGCCGTCACGCGGGTCCTTCTTGAACTCCATGATGCCTATGCCGTGGAACCCGACCTCCTTCAGAAATTCCGTACCTCTGCGAAGCACCTCCGGGTCATTCCAGCTTTCGATCAGCGAGCCGATGCCGAACTGTGCGGGTGCCGACCGTATCTTGCGCTGCATGAACAGGCCCAATGGCTCCGAGTCCCGGTTGAAGTAGCCCCCTGGCATGTACAGGCATCGATCATCCCCCGGGATGACTTCCTGGAAGATTACTTCGTGGCCGCTGTATCACTGCCATGTTATAGCCACGAAGGAGCTCATCGGCATTTGTGGCAAAGAAGCATTTCACGCTGAACTGGCTGCTGAAGGGAACGGTATCGACCGGCTTGACGATACACGGGTAAGGGATCTCGCGGCTTATATCTGCGGCATGCCTGATGTTCTCCGGCACATATGTCGCCGGGTAATCGATGTCCATGTCCCTGATCAGCTCGTAAAATTTCTTCTTGTCCACAAGCCTGCTGATCACTTTATCATCCGCCCACGGGATCCGGTAATATCTGGCCAGCTCATCCTTGTGTCGTGCGGCAAGCGCGGCCTCCTGGTCTCTGGATGGTATGAGCACCGGCTTCTCGGAAGCCCCGGCCGCGAGGTCTGTAAGTAACCTGACGTACCCCGCTTCGTCCAGGTTCATGTCCGGGCAGATGATGCCCTTGCAATACCGGGAATAATGGCCCACGGACAGCCTGCTCTTATCCACGCCTGTGACCGGCACTCCCATCTGCCCCAGGCTTCTGGCGACGGCCAGCCCGATGGTGCCCAGTCCCATTACGACCGCTCCCGGCCCCTGCCCGGGCTCTGTTGCTATCATATCCATAGTCCGCATGCTCCTGCCTCTCGTTGTCTGGACGACGCTTACCTTCCAGGCATCAGGTTTATAATCGATTATATATTATTTTATTTGTATTAATATTTTACTATAATTATTAGAAACTCAATAATGGATATTTATCCGGGAGCGCTCAATGCTGTCAGTAGCGCGTGCGCGCGAGCGGCCGAACAGTAACGCGATTACAATACAAATTTACGATTTTGTCTTCCTGGCGCCCTTGGCCCTTGGCGCCCTTGGCGGGCGTGACAGTAGGCGCACAGCCTTAAAACAGTCATGCGAATGGATGTTTAAATAAAAAAGTTACAGGCGCCTGCCCTGTGTGGCAGGCACCAGATATTGAGTTATTTCACTTGTTATCCGGCACGAACTTCGTACCGTAGTGAATCATGCCCTTCTCGCCGTCCTGGCCGATCTTCCTGAACACGCGCCTGACGCGCATACCGATCTTGACCTCGGAGGGCTCGCAGATGACCTGGGAGGTCATCATGGGGCCTTCGTCCAGCTTGATAATGGCCAGCGTGTACGGCTTCGAGCTGATCCAGCTCTCGCCCGGGGTGTAGACCGTGGAATAGGTCACGACCTCGCCGGTGCCCTTGAACTGCTGCTCGACGATCTTGCCCTGCCTGCGGCATTTCGGGCAGAGGCGCCGCGGCGGGAAGTAGTAGGTGCCGCACGTCTCGCACTTGGTGCCGATCAGGTTGTACCGCGCGGGGATTTCTCTCCAGAATCTCGGGACGCCCATGTTATTTCCTCCTGCTGTTAGAGAATATGTGGCAGACGGCGGTGCCGCCGGTGCCGCCCACGTTGTGGGTCATGGCGATCTCTGCGCCTTCTACCTGGCGCTTGCCGGCTACGCCGCGGAGCTGCTCGACGCATTCCACGGCCTGCTTGATGCCCGTGGCGCCCACGGGGTGGCCGCATGCCTTGAGGCCGCCCGAGGTGTTGACGGGTATCTTGCCGCCGTAAGTCGTTTCACCGGCCAGGGTGGCCTTGCCGCCCGTGCCCTTCTTGAAGAAGCCCAGGTCCTCGATGGCGAGGATTTCGGCGATGGTGAAGCAGTCGTGGACCTCGACCAGGTCGATGTCCTTCGGGGGTCTTGTGGGCCATCTCGTAGGCCCGCTGGCCTGCGGCTACGGAGGCGCCCATCGTGCAGATGTCCTTCCTGCTGTGCAGCGAAATGGTGTCCGTCGCCTGTCCGGAGCCGAGGACGTATACGGGGCTGTCCGTGTACTCCTTTGCCTGGTCAGCCGGGGCCACGATGACGGCCGCCGCGCCGTCGGTGATGGGCGAGCAGTCGAACAGCGTCAGCGGGTCGGCGACCATGGACGCGTTGGTCACGGTGTCGATGGTGATCTCGTTGCGGAACTGGGCCCTCGGGTTGTGCATGGCATGTCTGTGGTTCTTGACCGCGACCGATGCAAGCTGTTCTCTGGTCGTGCCATACCTGTGCATGTGCAGGCGGGCGATCATCGCGTACAGCGCGGGGAAGGTGGCTCCGACGAAGCCTTCCCATTCCCGGTCTGCCGCCGATGCCAGCGCGTCTACGGTGACGCCTGTCTCGACGTCGGTCATCTTCTCGACGCCTGCCGCGACGACCACGTCGTGGTAGCCGGATGCTACCGCCATGATCGCATTGCGCAGCGCAAGGCCGCCCGATGCGCAGGCTGCTTCGACTCTCGTGGCCGGGATGTGCTTCTCCTGTGCCATGCCGGTGAAGTCGGCGATCAGCGAGCCGGTGTGCTCCTGGCTCACGAACATGCCGCCGCTCATGTTGCCCACGTACATGGCCTCGATCTCGTCGCCGCTCAATTTTGCGTCGACGATAGCCTGGACGCCTGCCTCCACGACGATGTCACGGAACGAGCGTTCCCACATCTCGCCAAACTTGGTGCACCCTGCACCTATGATTGCTACGTCTCTCATTTTTAACACCTCACGAGTCCACGTTGATCTTGCCCTTGTGCTTGGCATAGGTCGCGTAGTCGATGTACTTCGCGTCCTTGATGTAGTCCCAGACCTTGGTCGCCTTGTCCTGTACCTTCGTGATCCTGTCCGTTACGGTGATGTCGAACGAGTCGCTGCCCGCGCCCGAGCCGAAGGAGGTGACGAAAATGCGGTCGCCGGGCTTCGCGATGTCCAGCGTCGCGGCGAGGCCGACCATGCTGGCGCCCGAGTACGTGTTGCCCATCTTCGGGCAGGTGAGGCCGGGCTTGATCTGCTCTTTCGTAAAGCCGAGCGTCTGTGCCGCCCTGCTGGGGAACTTCCCGTTGGGCTGGTGGAACACGGCATAGGTGTAGTCTGACGGCTTCGTGCCCTGGTGCTCCAGCATTAGTTTCGATGCCGCCAGGACGTGCTTGAAGTAGCCCGGCTCGCCGGTGAACCTTCCGCCATGCCTCGGGTAATCGGCGCCTTCGCGGCGCCAGAAGTCCGGGGTGTCCGTTGTAAATGAACAGGTGTGGTTGATGACTGCGATATGGTTCTCCTTGCTGATCACGAACGCCGCGCCTCCCGCGGCCGCCGTGTACTCCAGCGCGTCGCCGGGTGCGCCCTGGGACACGTCTGCGCCTA
>CAVYKK010000013.1:0-264060 GCA_963769045.1 uncultured Methanocellaceae archaeon | reverse complement strand
ATCCGCTTATTCCGCAACCACCTGATCGCGATGGGATAGCAGAACAGGCAAGATCAGGGCATTATGCTGTAGTTTCATTCGAAAAATACACGAACGTACAGTGATAATAGCGGTTACCCGCAAATTGTATAACTTTTTTAACGATATTTACCAATTTTTTCATTGAAAAATAACATTATCAGGCTTACGCTATCGTGTTTACTCATTAATATTTATTTGGTAATACTGCAAAAATACATTAATATAACCTTATTTATAGAAATGCTTAAGTATTAATTAGTTAATATACGAGATGTATTATAATAAAACGCCGGGGTTGAAAACATCGAGACGCAGAGCAGTTCGCTATTGACTGGCGACAGCAGAGTACACGCATCATGCAGGATGTACGGGATCAACACGATCGGCAGGAACTGTACCATCCTGGAAAACGTTACGCTCGGGTACCCAAGCGGCCGGATCATGGGCGAGATCGTCGCATCGGGCCGGCGTACAGAGGATTACCCGTTTCGGGGCGTGTCGATCGGCGACAGCGCGATCGTCCGCCCGGGGACGACGATCTACTGCGACGTGGCCATTGGCAGCGGCTTCCGGACCGGGCACAACGCCCTCATCCGGGAGTCCACCGTCATCGGCGACAGCGTCCTCGTCGGCACCAACGTGGTCATCGACGGTAGCTGCCAGATCGGCAGCCACGTGAGCATCCAGAGCAACGCGTACATCCCGACTAATACGATCATCGAGGACAACGTGTTCCTCGGCCCTTGCAGCGTGCTGGCGAACGACAAGTACCCCGTGCGTGTCCCGTACAAGCTGAAGGGGCCTGTGGTAAGGCGGGGCGCCAGCATAGGCGGCAACGCGACGTTGCTGCCGGGAGTAGAGATCGGCGAGGGCGCCATGGTGGCGGCCGGGGCGCTGGTCACGAAGGACGTGCCAGCCTGGAAGCTCGCCATCGGTTGTCCGGCGAAGATAGCCGAACTGCCTGAAACGCTTAGAAACCTGAACAGGATTTGATTCTATGATACCGATAGCAAAACCATTAATCGGCCAGGAGGAGATCCGAGGCGTCATCGACGTGCTCCAGTCGGGCACTATCGCCGAGGGGCCGAAGGTGAAACAGTTCGAGGAGGCGTTCGCGTCTTACATCGGGACAAAACATGCCGTAGCGGTCAACTCCGGCACGGCGGCGCTCCACGTGGCGCTGGTCGCCAGAGACATAGGCCCGGGCGACGAGGTCATCGTGCCTCCTTTCACATTCATTGCAACGGCCAACGCGGTGCTCTTCGCCGGCGCTAAACCGGTGTTCGCCGACGTGGAGCCGGGCACGTTCAACATCGACCCGGCGGAGATCGAGAAAAAGATCACGAGACGGACCCGGGCCATCATACCGGTCGACCTGTACGGGCGCCCGGCGCGCATGGACCGGATCATGGATATCGCTAAGAAACACCGCCTCTCGGTCATCGAGGATGCCTGCCAGGCCCACGGTGCCTCATATGACGATAAGAAGTGCGGCGCGTTCGACGTAGGCTGCTTCAGCTTCTACCCGACCAAGAACATGACCACGAGCGAAGGCGGCATCATCACCACGAACGACACTATGGTCGCCGATCGGGCCAGGATGATACGCTCCCACGGCTCGAAGGTCCGCTACTACCACGAGATGCTGGGCTACAACCTCCGCATGACCGACATTAGCGCGGCCATCGGGCTGGCACAGCTGAATCACATCGATCATTATGATGATATGCGGATAGCCAATGCCCTCAGACTCAACGAAAAGCTCAGCGGCATAAAGGGCATTGTCACCCCGGCGATACCGGAAGGCTGCAGGCACGTATTCCACCAGTACACGGTCAGGGTCACCCCTGAGTTCGGCATGTCCCGCGATCAGCTGGTAAAGAAGCTTGCCGATGCAGGCATAGGCTCGGCTGTCTATTACCCGGTGCCAATCCACCTGCAGACCTATTACCGCAGTCTTGGCTACGACGATCGCATGCCTGTATCCGAGATGTTGGCGAAAGAAGTACTCTCCCTGCCGGTGCACCCGTCGGTGACGCCCGAGGAAATCGATCTCATCGCCGATACCATCAGGAGGCTCTGAAATGAGAGTAGGCGTCATAGGCGCAGGCGCGATGGGCCAGAACCACATACGCACGTACAGTATGATGAAGGACGCGGAGCTCGTGGGCATCGCCGACGTGGACGAGGCACGGGTCAACGCGCTGGCCAGGCAGTATAACACGAAAGGTTTCACGAGCTACGCCGAGCTGCTGAAGCAGGACCTGGACGCGGTCAGCGTGGTCGTCCCTACGACGATGCACCGCCGCGTGGCTTTGGACGTGATCGGCTCAGGCGCAAGCCTGCTGGTCGAAAAGCCTATCGCCGATACGCTCGAGAACGCCGAAGCGATCACCTATGCGGCGAGCGAGGCCGGCGTGACGCTCATGATCGGCCACATCGAGCGGTTCAACCCTGCCATCTCCACGATGAAAAAGATCATCGACGGGGGCAAGCTCGGCAAGGTCGTGTCCATATCGACGAGCCGCGTGGGCCCTTACAACACCCGGATCAAGGACGTGGGCGTCATCCTGGACATCGGCGTCCACGACATCGACATCATCTCCTACCTGTACCACAGCCCCGTCACCGAGGTCTATGCCATCGCAGGCCGGGAAATCCACGCCCTCGAGGACCACGCGTCGATCTTCCTGCGGTTCGAGGGAGACCGGGCCGGCGTGGTGGAGACTAACTGGCTCACCCCGCACAAGACCCGCAAGTTCACGGTCATCGGCACCGAAGGCGTCGCCTACGGCGACTACATCAAGCAGTGTGTCACCATCCACGACAAGGAATGGGTCCGGGACGCGAAGATCGAGAAGAAGGAACCGCTCGCCTGCGAGCTGGACAGCTTCCTCGCCGCCTGCCGCGAGCACCGCGAGCCGCTGACCACCGGAGACGACGGCATCCACGCGCTGAATGTGGCCATCGCCGCCATCGAGTCCTACAAGAGCCGGTCGATGGTGAAGATATACCCCCGCTCCTACGCCCACTCGAAGATCGAGCAGACGTCCCGGGCGACCGTCTGACAGGCTGCAGACACGCACGAGCGCATGAGGTGAGCCTGACATGAGCGGCCATTCGCTTTCCGTGACAGTCGACATCGAGGACTGGTACCACATACCGTCGGTCACCGGCTCCCCGTTCTCGAAGTACCGGGACCTCGACGAGTTCTTCAAAGACTGGGGCCTCAAAGACTTTGACTACCTGACCGAGCCCACCGGCCGCATCCTCCGAATATTGAAAGAATACGGCATCACCGCCACCTTTTTTATCGTCGCCGATGTCGCACACCGCTATCCCGGCCTGGTAGAGACGATCGCGAAGGAAGGCCACGAGATCGCCTGCCACGGGCTGGAGCACTCCTGCAGCATCGATCCGGGGGCGAAAAAGCCGCTGAAAGCTGCTGCCGAGTACGAGGCACAGACCAAAAAAGCTAAAGAGATTTTAGAGAAAATTTCCGGGCAAAAGGTCATCGGCTACCGTGCCCCTAATGCTTACGTCGCTGGCTGGATGATCGACTCGCTGGAGAAGATCGGCTTCAAATACGACTCATCTGTCGTCGCCAACACACTATACAATAAATCCGACTCCACGCTCGCTAACGTCGGCACCTCAGCCTACTATCCGAAGCCGCACGACCTGGTACCGATGGAGAATGGCGATCGCCGGGACATTGTAGAGTTCCCGTGGCCCGTATACCAGATGGGTCCCGTAAAGCTCCCGACCGCCGGCGGCCCGATGCTCCGGTTCTTCGGGGCCAACTACCTCCGGCTGGGCATCGACCAGACCTTAAAACGCGATGACACGCTGTTCTATTTCCACCCGATCGACATCTCCGACAGGCGGTTCCCTGATGTTAACACGAAGGGCCGGCCATTCTACTGGATGATCAAGGGGAACATCGTAGAGAAGCGCGTTCGCAGCCTGCTACGGCTCTACAAGGACAGGGCTATACCGCTGCGGGAACGCAAAGAGCTGCTCAATTGATTTTTAATTAAGGGTAAGCGCGCATTGCCCTGGTATAGACTATGCGACTTCTGTCAGGCTCGCCAGGGGCGCCAAGGGCCAGGTTCGCCAAGATTTTTTTACATATTATCACTACATTATCTCTGGAAAGCCTTGGCGCCCTTGGCTCTTGGCGCCCCTGGCGAGTGTGACAGGGGTCGCATAGCCTTAGCAAGTCCAGGTCTCGTGCTATAAGAGACAATATCTCAAATAATCGTGTAGTAAAGGCTTATATATTAAGTAATATATATACAATGAATGATAATTATGATTTCCGATCGCGATACGATAGCGCTGGACGAGGCTGTCAGCTTCAGCGGTAAAAACAAGCTCGTCTACGGGATAATCTTCATGAAAAACTGGGCCCTCGAGCGGCTCGCAGCCAACTTCCCCGTGCCGAGCGGCCGGGTCTTCCTGCACCGCCTCCGGGGCATCCACATAGGCAAAAACGTCTACATCGGCTACGACGTGATCTTCGACCGCATCCACCCCGAGATGATCACCATCGAGGACTACGTGGAGATCGGCGACCGCTGCATCATCAGCGCCCACTCCCGGGGCACGTTGCTGTTACGTGACAAGTACCCCCGGACCGTCAACCCGGTAACGATCAGGCGCGGCGTCTGGATGGCCCCCGGCTGCATCGTCCTGCAGGGCGTGGAGATCGGGGAAAAGACGGTCATCGGTACCGGCGCCGTGGTCAACAAGAGCATACCGGCCAACTGCGTAGCCGTCGGCGTGCCCGCTAAGGTCATCAAGAAGATGGATGACAGCCCGGCAAAGAAAGACGAGCCGGCTACGGGGAATGCCAGGATTGTCACAACGCCGGGCACGACAGCGAAACCAGCTTGATCATTTTCCATTTTTATTTCACCCTTTGCGCTCTTATGTAACACCGATGAGCCTGCAGCACAGGTATATACGATGAAAATCCCGAAATTTTTCATACTAAAATTAATATAGGACTGGGATGTTTCGGCTTTTCGTTGTGGAATGCCCGGAACAGTTTTGGAACGCCAAGCAGCCAAGGGACGCCAAGCGACCAAGCATTTTTAGATTCAAGGCGCCAGGGGTCCAAGTCCTAAATATTTAAAATGCTGGAATTTAGCGTTCCTTGGCCTCTTGGCGTCTTTAACCTAAAAAAAGTTTGGCGCCTTGGCGTCCCTTGGCCTCTTGGCGTTCTAAAAACTGTTCCCGACTTTCCGCTACGCATCTGCCCGTTTTTCATGGTCTTATGCCTGACCAGGGCCCGGTCATCCGTCGACTCCTGGCGAGTGTGACAGGGGTTGCATAGCATTAGCAATGCCTGATTCACATTGCCATAGATGAAAAGCCAGTAGATGACTGCCCCGGCCAGCCGCGCGCGCGAGCGCCCGCCCGCTTAAGCCAGCGCCTTCTTCGCCAGGATGTCGTCGATCTCGAGCCTGGTCGGGAAATTGATGAGCACAGCGTGCTTCTTGCCGTGGTACACGAAGAAGCTCCCCGCCGCTACGGCCGATGCCTTGCCGACGTTAAGCGCATCCTCGAAGTCGCTTAATTTACCTGCCCCGCCGCAGGCGATCAGCGGCACGTTCACGGCATCGGATACCTTGCGGATTAAATCAATATCATAGCCATTCATCATGCCATCCCTGTCGATCGAGTTCAGGAAGATCTCCCCGGCGCCCATCTGCTCGGCCTTTTTCGCGAAGTCGACGACATCGATGCCGGTCGCTTTCGTGCCGCCATAGGTGAAGATCTCGTAGCGTCCTCTCCAGTTCCTTCTGGCATCGAGGGCCACGACGATGCTCTGGCACCCGAAGATGTCCGAGGCCTCTTTGATAAAGGCCGGGTTCTCGACGGCATAAGTATTCAGGCAGACCTTCTCGACACCCGCGTTGAACAAATGCCGGATCGTCTCGACAGACCGGACGCCTCCGCCGTAGGCGAGGGGCATGTTGCATTCGTCGGATATCTTGTTGATCAGCTCGATGTTGGGCTCGTGATGGCTCTTCGAGGCGGTAATGTCCAGGAAGACCAGCTCGTCTACCTCTTTCTCGTTGAAAATCCGCACGGCATTGATGGGATCGCCGATATAGCGGGCGTCCTTGAACTGGATGGTCTTGACCAGGCCTTTGTCCCGTAGCAGTAGACAGGGTATGATTCGCTTTTGTAACATTCATCCACTCTCCGCGAAGTTCTTCAGGATGTTGATCCCTCTGTTATGGCTCTTCTCGGGGTGGAACTGGATGCCGTAGATGTTATCATGCTGCAGGATGGAGACAAAGTCCATGCCGTAGGCCGTCTTAGCGACGACGTCCGCCGGGTCGTTGCACCGGACGTGGTACGAGTGGACGAAGTAGTACCTCGACTCGTCCTCGATGCCGTCGAGTATCGGGGTCTGCTTCATCATCTTGATCGTGTTCCAGCCCATGTGGGGGATTTTCAGACCGTCGCCATTACCACTGTCGTTGTCAATGCCGTTGAAGTTGAACTTGATCGTCTTCGCGTCGACCCATCCGAGTCCGGCAACGTTGCCCTCTTCACTCCACTTCGAGAAGAGCTGATGGCCCAGGCAGATGCCTAGGATGGGTGTCTTTTCATCGACGACTTTCTCGTTCAGGACGGGGATGAGCCCACGGCGGTTGAGGTTGTCCATGGCCGCCGCGAAGTGACCGACGCCCGGGAGGATGAGCCGGTCGGCGGCCGTTATATCACTTGAATCGGCCGATATCTTTGCGTCGATGTCGAAGCGCTGGAGCTTCGTCAGTATCGACCGCAGGTTTCCCATGCCGTAGTCCACGATGACGATCATCGGCCGCTCCCCCGGTTTATCCCAGGAACTTTTCGTAGAACACCGGTGGCAGCACGTTCAGGGCACAGGCGGCCTTGATCGGTATGGCTGCTGCCTTGATAACCGGGTAATATGTCGGATAGTCATGGAATGACCTGGGTGGCGTCGCCATGATCTCGTCGAATTCCTTCTGCGACAGGCCCAGCTTGCTGATCGTGTATTGCACGATCTTCTTGTCGCAGGGGTACGGCTTTTCCAGTTCCCGCATCGCGTCTTCGCGGCGCATCTGGCCCGAGCGTATCAGGGCCGAATATTCCAGCCGCCGCTTGTCGATGCCGAACTTGATCGGTAAATAATAGGACTGGAAGAAGTTGGTGTAGACAGACTCGTGGTGGTGGCCGCCATAGTATTTCCATCCGCACTCTTCAGTCAGCACCCGGTCTACCTCGCTGTGCTTGTATTCGATGTACTCCGGGACGTGGATGAACTTGATCTGTCTGACAAACGTATAGTACAACAGCTCGGTCAGGGATATGATAGGGAAGCTGGTGATCTTCGTCTTGCCGAACTTTTTATGGACGCTCTTCAGGTACCGCCCGTCCTCGTAAGTCCAGCCCAGCGGCGCTATGCCCTCGGTACGGAACGAGTGGCCGTTCAGGATATACTTGACGCCGGCGTTTCTGGCTTCCTGGAACATCGTCGATATTATCACATAGTCGGTCGGGACTTCCGCGTCGGAAACGGAAGCCTTCAGGAAGGCGATCTGCAGGTCCTTGAACTCCTCCCAGTCTGCCACGACGGTGTGCAGGTCGACGTTCAGCTTATTCGTCGTGTTCTTGATGTTATTGACGCCGATCTCCGAGTTCCAGCCGTTGTCGAAGTGAACGGCCAGCGGCCGCAGCCCCGCCTTGACCGCCGTATACAACGTGTAGGTACTGTCCCTGCCCCCGCTGACGCCGACGATGCAGTCGTATTCCTTGTTCCTGCCATCCTTCTTGATCTTCGCAATCAGCTTCTCGAAGTTTTTCTTTCCCGCCTCGTCCAGCGGGTGCTGTCGTTCCAGCTGATCGTGCATCCTGCAGAAGTTGCACACGCCTTTCTCGTCGAACCGGATGCCCCGGACGGTCGAGTCCATCAGGCACCGCGTGCATGTCTGTACGTGCTTCCCTTCGGCGCTATGGGTACCTCCGGCAGCCGCCGGCGCCTTCGAATAGTCGTTCTGGGCCATCATTTTTATCCCTTTATCAATATTATGAGTAAATTATTATTGAATTATTATAATGCTACGATGGCTTAAACTTTACGCACATGGCACGCAACAGATCACTAAATCGATGATTGGCAAGCAACTGATAATGATACAATAATTTGTGGATTGTCGCGTACACTCAGAAGACATTCAATACAGAGTATAGTCGTTCCTGAATCTTTTTGCTCAGGCTCGTGACCCTTTCGACACGAAGGCCACAATGGCCACAATGTACGCGAAGTCTTCGATGGAAAGAGGCAATAGCAGCCTCTTATAAAAGAGTACGTCGTGTACTTCGTGGCCTTCGTGGCCTTTGTGTCGAAAGGGTCACAAGCGTACATAACCTTTTACAAATGACTATACACAGAGTACACAGGGTTCACCGAGTACTTTTAAAAGAATTGCCACCAGCGCCTCTCTAAATAAAACTCTGTATACTCTGTGTGAGGCGCCTTATCAGCGTATACAAAATGTTCTACTGTTCAGCCCTTAGCCGAATTATCACACACCGATCACCCCTCCGTGCGCGCCCGCGCGAGCGCCCGGCACCTCGTCTGTCGCATGCCTGACCCGCCCGGCCATAATATTATCCGGTATCTGCATTCCCGCACAGTAAACCGTTGTTAATATAATCTATATAATAGAAATGCTTAAATATTAACCACATAATATAGTTACAATAATATATAACCCAAAAACCGTTGGGGCTGAAAGCAAAGTGACGAAGGGACAGCCGGAGACGACAGCAGCGCATATGCATCGTGCAGCGCGGGCATTTGCCGCTGGCTCATGTCAAATCTTCCCGTTGTCAGCATCGATGAAAAAGAAAAACCGGATTTGATTCTATGATACCTATAGCAAAGCCATTGATAAGCGAGGAAAACGCCCATGGCATGATCAATGTGCCTCGCGAGGGGACGTCCACGGGAACGGCCTCCCGGACAAAAAGCGCAGCTGTCATCTATGGCAGGCTGGACTACCTGGTGCTTGGCACACTGGTGACTGTGGCGAGAGGCTTCGTGAACGATGTTTTTGTCTCCGTGGAGCGGGAAGATTCCCGGGTCTGCGGCCTTGTAAGCTCGCTTGGAGCCATGATCATCCACCAGGACTATGATCGCACGATAGACGTGATCATGGCAAGCTATGGGGCCATTGTGGCTATGAGGGGCGACGGTACCGACGATCCTTACCTCATCCCCGACCTCCTGTACCACCTCAGTGAGGGGCATGATGCAGCCGTCGTCACTTCCGGCGCGTCCTATAACCCTGACGAGAACGTGCTGCTGCTGAACCACCGGCAGCCCCCGCAGGAGACGCCGGGCTTCGTCGCGCTTTCCCGGCATGCCGCGAGCCGGATGAAGCTGAAGAGGGGGGCCAGTCCCGGAAAGCAGATGGCCGACTACGTGAGAAACGCAGGCCTGCAGGCGAAAGCCGTCAGTCCCGCCGGCGACAGCCAGGTCTTTGACTCATACCGCATCGGCGTGGTCGTCCCGGCGTACAACGAGGAGCTGCTGCTGGGGGAAACGGTCCGGGGCATACCCGACTACGTGACGAAAATCTACGTGATCGACGACTGCAGCACGGACCGGACGCCCGAAGTGATTAACGGGCTGGACGACCCGCGGGTTGTCTCTCTCAGGCACACGGTCAACAAGGGCGTCGGGGGTTCCATCGTGGACGGCTACAGGATGGCGCTCAAAGACGGCATGGACCTGGTGGCCGTCATGGCCGGCGATAACCAGATGGACCCGGCAGAGCTGCCGAAGCTGCTGACGCCCGTCATCGAGGGAAGGACCGATTACGCAAAAGGGAACCGGCTGTTGAACAGACAGATGCGCAAAGGTATGAGCAACTGGCGCCAGCTTGGCAACACCATGCTCACCATGCTCAACAAGATCGGCAGCGGCTACTGGCAGGTCAGCGACCCGCAGAACGGCTATACCGTGATCTCCCGGCGGGCGCTGGAGATGCTCGACCTCGACGCGGTCTATACCTATTACGGCTACTGTAACGACCTGCTGGTCAAGCTGAACACCTTCGGCCTGCGGACACTGGACGTACCCATCCCGGCGCGGTATGGCAACGAGAAGTCCAAGATCAGGTACGGGCGGTTCATCACGAGAGTGGCGCCCATGCTCTTCCAGTCTTTCCTCCGGCGTCTCCGCCTGAAGTACACGGTGCTGGACTTCCACCCGCTGGTCCTGTTCTACGCCTCAGGCATGATGCTGATCCCCTCCGGACTTTTCCTGGGCTTACTGTCGTTAGCCTTGATGCCGTTCGCGACTGGCTCATTTATCATGCTGGGTCTGTTCGCGACAATCGTGACGCTTGCCGGGGCACAGTCTTTGTTCATGGCCATGGCGATGGACTGGCAGGTCGACCGTCTCAACAGGGCCGGCGAAAGGAGGCCCCGATAGCATGACCGGTACCGCGCGAATCATCCCCTGCCTGTTGCTGCAGGACGACAGCCTGGCAAGGACGACCTGTTTCAGGCAACCCCGTCGCATCGGCGAACCGATAGACGTGGTACGGATGTTCAACCGGGCCGGGGCCGACGAGCTCATCCTGCTCGACATCATGGCCTCCCGGAAGCGAGGCCTGTTCGGGTCGAAGGCCGGAAGCAAGCCCGATATCGACCTGATTGCCCGGATCTCGGATGAGTGCTCCATGCCCCTGACCTATGGCGGCGGCATCAGGACCGTCGAAGATATCCGGGACATAATGAACCGGGGCGTGGAAAAGGTGCTTATCGGCACGCACGCGGTCGAAGACCCTTCCTTTGTCAGGCGGGCATCAGAGGTATTCGGCAGCCACAGCATCGCGGTCGCCATCGACGCGAAGCGTCTCCAGGACGGCCGGTATGAAGTCTGTACGAACGGCGGCGTCCGCCCGGCAGGCATAGACCCGGTCAGCCACGCACAGCGTATGGAGTCCATGGGCGCCGGCGAGATATTCCTGAACGCAATCGACCGGGACGGCACGTTGCACGGGTACGACCTCTGGCTCATCGAATCGGTCGCCCGCGCGGTAAGCATCCCGGTGATCGCCTGCGGTGGCGCAGGCAGCGTCGAAGACTTCCGGGCGGCTATCCTTGTCGGTGCCGCCTCGGCAGCAGCCGGCACCGCATTGATCTTCCGGGGCTGCCGCGGGGCCTTGCAGGTCAGCTATCCGACGGAGCGGGAGATCGATGGCACGCCACATGGTACACCTGAGGCTGCCGTGGCAGAGGGGAGGCTATAGTCATGCGAATCGTCGTCGACATCAACCACCCCGGGCACGTGCACTACTTCAAAAACTTCGTGCACGACATGCGCAAACGCGGCCATGAAGTACTGATCACTGCCAGTGAGAAGGAGATCACATACCGGCTGCTGGACGATTATGGCCTCGATTTCGTGCGGCTGGGAAGCTATGGCTCTTCACTAATACAGAAGGCCGCTAACATCCCGGTGCATGACCTGAAAATGTTCAACGCCGTACGGAAGTTCCGCCCGGACGTGTTCCTGGGCTTCGGCTCTATCGCGAACGGGCATGTCTCGAAGATGATGGGCCGGCCGGCTATCGCCTTCGATGACACGGAGCCGTCGCCGGTCGAGCACTTGCTCTACGTGCCGTTTACCGATGCCGTCCTCACGCCATCGTCGTTCCGCAAGGACTTCGGGCGGAAACATATACGGTACGACGGCTATATCGAGCTCGCATATCTGCACCCCGACTGCTTCCGGCCCGATCCGGCCGTGCTCGACACGATCGGCCTTGGTAAAAATGATCCTTACGTGATCATGCGCTTCATAGGCTGGAAGGCCGGCCACGACGTAGGCCGCAGGGGCTTCGATCTTGAGACCAAAATCCATGCGGTACACGAAATGGAGAAGTACGGGCGGGTCTTTATCTCGTCCGAGCTTCCCCTGCCACCGGTGCTGGAGCCCTACCGGCTGACTGCGCCGCCGGGACAGATACACCACCTGCTACACTATGCCCGGATGCTCGTCGGCGAGTCGGGCACAATGACCACCGAGGCGGCTCTGCTGGGCACGCCAGCGGTGCGCTGTGACAGCATCGTGGCGGCCGGCGACCTGGGCAACTTCGCCGAGCTGGAGAAGACGTACGGCCTGATCTATAATTTCGCCGACCAGCGGCAGGCGCTGGACAAAGCCCTCGCGCTCATCGCCCGGCCGGGACTGAAGGAGGAATGGAGGACAAAGCGCGACGCCATGCTCAAGGACAAGATCGACGTGAACGCGTTCATGGTACAGTTCGTGGAAGAGTATCCGGCAAGCTTCGCAGCCTGCCGGTCGCAGGGGACTGCCCGATGCTCGAAAGGCTCAAGTTCATAGCGGCGCATGAGGCGGCATACTCGGGGTTCTACCCCGACTACCGGCGGCTGAAGCGCAACGAGCAGAGACCGTATGAGGTACTGAAGGCCGAACAGCGGGTCGCATTGCGCCGGATGCTGTCCTACGCTGACCGGAACGTGCCCTATTATCACCGGCTGTTCCGGGAAATTCGCTTTGACCCTGCGGCGTTCCGCAACATGGAAGAGCTGCAAAAGTTGCCGATCATGACGAAAGAGACCATCCGGCAGCACTTCGACGAGCTTGTGCCGGCCGGCGTCAGGCGCATGCCGCACATCGTCGAGACCACCGGCGGCTCCACGGGCACGCCGATGAAATACCTGGTAAGCAATCGGGACCGCATGCTGGGCGGGGCGCTCCTGTACCGCGGCTGGGGCTATGCAGACTACGTGCTGGGCGACCGGATGGTGTTCCTCGCCGGCATGTCGCTGGGCGTCAGTGCCGATAAGCAGCTGGTCAAGTCTGTCCATGAGTTCGCAAGGAACATCCGCAAGCTGTCTACGCTGAACATGGGCGAGAAGGAGATGCGTAGATACGCGGCTACGATCAACGATTTCCGGCCCAGGTTTGTCCGGGGATATGCCTCGTCGATCTACGCTTTCGCCCGGTGGGCCCTGGAGAACGACGTGCGGCTCTACCAGCCACATGCCGTATTCACGACGTCCGAGAAGCTCTATCCCCGGATGCGGGAGACGATCGCAAGCGTCTTCGGCTGCGACGTGTTCGATGGCTACGGCCTCTACGACGGCGGGCTCACCGCTTTCGAGTGCCCGGAGCACTCAGGCCTGCACATTGACACAGAGCGGAGCGTTATGGAGATCATCGATGCCGAAGGCCGACAGAAGGAAAGCGGTCGCGGCCGGATCATTGCCACGAGCCTGTATAACTTCGCCATGCCCCTGATCCGCTACGATACTAACGACCTCGGCCACGTCATCGACGACGAATGTGCCTGTGGCCGGCCATATCGGCTGCTGAAGGAGATCTGCGGGCGCAGCGGCGACTTCCTCTACACGCCGGAAGGCAAAGCAATCCATTCGCTGCTGTTCGCCTACATCTTCGACGAGTTGCCCTGGATAAAGGAATACCAGGTAGTGCAGGAGCGGCTGGACCACATCACTGTCCGCATCATCCCGGAGCGGGGTTTCGACGAGCGGAAGCTCAACGATGCCCGGGAGCTCATCCAGCGGCAGAGCGAGGCATGGAAGATCGACTTCAACATCGTCGATAGCATCGAGAAGACCCGGGCGGGCAAGTACAAATATATAATAAATAATATGCTCATCAACAATAACTAAATGCTTATATACAAATACTATTATATACATTTGGTGGGCAAGCGTTTCGCTGGCCCTTAAACGTTCCGTCAAGGTAGATACTGTGACAGCCTCGCAATATGATCTGCTCAGGAAAAGGGACGACCTCTGGGCTCTCTTCACCCGCAGGGACGACTATTTCCGGGAAAAGTCGGTGGAGCACCGGTCGCTGTACCGGCTGAACGGACGCGGCGACATCGGCATCGCCCCGGTGTCCAGGTATTTAGGCGAGCACGGCCTGCGCTGGGAGTACCCCGAAGGCCGGCAGTTCGGCGTGTGCCTCACGCATGACATCGACGACGTATACCCGCCGGCAAAGCACATGCTCTACTCCGCAGCCTACGGCATGGCAGGCCTCGACGTCGCAGGCGCCGGTCGCCAGTTCGCCTGGAAGCTGCTGGGTAAAAAGCACAGCCCGTACCGCAACTTCAGGGACATCATCGGGCTGGAGCAGGAGTACGGCGGCCAGTCCTCCTTCTACTTCCTGGCGAACGGCGAAGACATCCGCCGGTTCCGCTATGACGTCGGCGAACTGGAATGCGACTTGGGCCAGATCGTCGACCGCGGCTGCGAGGTAGGGCTGCACGGCGGTTACTACACCTACGGCAGCCTCGAAGCCATGAAAGAGGAGAAGCGGCGCATCGAGAAGGTCGTCAACCGGCCGATACACGGCTACCGTAATCACTACCTCTCGTTCAAGGTCCCTGACACCTGGCAGCTCCTTGCGCAGGCCGGGTTCGGCTACGACACGACGCTGGGCTACAACGACCGCCCGGGCTTCCGCAACGGCATGTGCCACCCGTTCCGGCCGTTCAGTTTGTCGACGGGCAAACCCGTTGGCATCGTAGAAATACCGCTGGCGATCATGGACGAGAGCCTCTTCTGGGGCGATAAGACGTTCGACGAGGCCTGGTATACCGCCCGGCGGATCATTGACAATGCCGCGGCCTGCGGGGGCGTGGTCACGCTCCTGTGGCATAACAACATTTTCGCCGCTACCTATCGCGAATCATGGAAACGCCTGTACGCAAAGCTGCTGCAGTACTGCAGCCGGCAGAACGCCTGGATTACCAGCGGCGAGAACATATGGAAATGGGGTATGAAAAATGGCTATTTCGATCATTGAAGACCGCGAGCTCTGGGACCGCACTGTCGACGAGAGCCCGTACGGGCTGCTGTTTCACAAATGGGACTTCCTGAAGGCTGTCGAGAAGCATACCGGCTGGAAACTGTTGCCATATGCGGTCTATAAGGGGGAACTGCTGCTGTCGCTCTTCCCTGTGTTCTATAAGAAAGACTTCATCCTGAAATCTGTCTTCTCACCGCCTCCGGGCTCGTGCATTCCTTATCTCGGTCCCACTATGAGCGCCATCTATGACGAGTTGAAGCTGAGCACCCGGGAAAGCCATCTGCAGACAGTCGTGGACGAGGTGAGCGCCGAGATCAAAAAGCTGTCTCCCAGCTTCGTCTACGTCCAGATGCCGCCGGCCTTCCGGGACATCCGGCCGTTCAAGTGGAATGGCTACAGCGAGCACTCCAACTTCACCTACTTCATCGGACTGGATAAGCCCGCGGAGGAAATCCGGAATGGCTTCGACCAGACGCTCCGGCGGACGATCAAGAAGCTCGACGGGATGAAGCTGGAGCTAAGGCGGGTCTCGGACGCCGAAAAGTTCTGCGCCATCGTCAGCAGGCGATATGCGGAGCAGGGCCTGACCTCGCCCATCCCC
The DNA here is from genome assembly GCA_963769045.1 of uncultured Methanocellaceae archaeon. GTDB lineage: Archaea > Halobacteriota > Methanocellia > Methanocellales > Methanocellaceae > Methanocella_A. Next base: position 248,569 of record CAVYKK010000013.1, on the reverse strand, counting down.
GGCCCGGCATACCTGAAAGACCTGCTGGATGCGTACCCGGACAACGTCAGAATGTACTCGCTGTACAACGGCGAAGAGGTCGTCTCCTCGATTGTGATTACGGTGTACAAGGGCCGCATGACCCTGTGGATGGGCAACGCCCGGCTGGGCGGCAGTGGCGGCATCAACGGGGCCAACGACTACATGCTCTGGTCGCTGCTCAAGAAGGCGCTGGAGGAAGGCTGCACCGAGTACGAGATACAGGGCGGCGGCGACCGGCGCCTGTGGCAGTATAAGTCCAAATACAACCCCCGGCTGGAGATTTCCTATGCCGCCACCCGGAAGGACGAGCTGGGCAAGGCGGCCGAGTGGGCTTACGTGAACATCAAACGCAGAAAATGGCACGCGTGAGACCGCATGATGACAATGATGACAGCGATGAAAAATGTGAGAGGAAAAATATGACAGTGATGCTAATCGAGGACGGGGCGGCCTGGGACAAATTCCTGGACGAGACCCCCTACGGCACCATCTTCCACAGGTGGCAGATACTGAAGATCGTCGAGAAGTACAGCGGCTACCGGCTGCTGCCCTACGGCATCTACCGGGGCGCCGAGCTGATCAGCGTATTTCCCCTGTACCTGCGGAAGTACCGGGGCATGAAGCTCGTGTTCTCGCCTCCCCCGCAGACGCTGATACCGTACCTGAGCTTCGTCATGGGGCCGACGTACGGGAAGCTCAAGCAGAAGCGCAAAGAGGCATACCTCGCCGAGGTGGCCACGGAGATTACCGCCGAGATCAAAAAGATCGCCCCGAACTACGTGACCATGCTGACCGAGCCGTGTTTCGACGACATCCGGCCGTTCATCTGGCAGAAGTACGGCGTCAACGTCTCCTATGAGTACGCCATCAGCCTGGAGAAGCCGCTGGAGGAGATCTGGGCCGGCTTCGACTCGACGTGCAAGAAGAACATCAAGCACTGCGAAAGCCGCGGCCTCGTCATGAAGCAGTCCGACGATATCGAGACCTACTATAAGGTCATGCGGGAAAGCTTCGAGGCCAGGGGCCGCCGGTCGTTCTACCGGACAGGGGACCCGTCCTACCTGAAAGAGATACTCGCCGCGTATCCCGAGAACATCAAGCTCTATTTCCTCTACGAGGGTGAGGCCATCGTGGGCACCCACCTCATCTGCGAGTACCGGGGAAAGTTCATCCTCTGGCTGGGCAGCGCCAGCGGGCACTACAACGAGTACATGCTCTGGGAACTGATCAAGATGGAAAAGGCCATGGGCATGAAGGTCTTCGAGATACCGGACGCCGACACGCAGCGCGTGCTGCCGTTCAAGTCCAAGTTCAACCCCGGGCTGGAGATGAAGTTCCAGGTGAACCAGAAAAACACCGTCGGCGCCATCGCAGAATGGATGTTCGCCCACGTCATCAAGGCCTGGATATAGGAGGAATATACATGACCGTCGCCATCATCAAGGACGAAAAGCTTGACTACTGCCGCAACGCGCCGTTCCACCCGCCGGAAGCTTACCCCGAATACCCGTTCCGCGACCTGTGCCCGGGCAACGAGGCTTACGCGGCCGTGCGGCAATTGCTGTACGATCTCGGCATGGACCGGGAGAACTTCGGGCATCCCTCCTGGAACCCGCTGGGCGCTCCGGTTGGCGGCATGCCAAACGGCCTCGTCCGGCCCGGCGATCATGTCTTCATCAAGCCCAACCTCGTCGGGCACAAGAACCCTGCCGGGGGCGTCGAGTGCCTGATCACCCAGGGCAGCGTCATCCGGGCCATCCTGGACTACGCGTACATCGCCCTGAAGGGCAAAGGAAAGCTGACGATAGGCGATTCCCCTCAGCTGGAAACCGACTTTTTCGAGGTGATCCGCATCACGGGCATCGGGGAGATCTCCGACTACTACCTGAAGCACGGCATGAAGGTCGACGTGCTCAACCTGATGAAGATCAGGGGACGGTACCGGAAGCTCGGCGGCGTCGAGGTGCGGAAGCTGGCCGGCGACCCCCTGGGCTACAAAGTAGCGGACCTGAAATCGGACTCGGAGCATTTCGGTATCATGGACGACTGCGGCAAGTTCCGCATCGCGGACTACGACCCGAACGAGATGATCAAGCACCATAACCGGGAGAAGAACGAGTATTGCATCTCCGCCAGCGTCCTGGACGCCGACGTGGTCATCAGCCTGCCAAAACTAAAGACCCATGCAAAATCCGGTATTACTTGTGCGCTGAAGAACATGATCGGCATCAACGGGGCGAAAGACTGGTTACCCCACCACCGCGCCGGGCCTGCCGAGGCGGGCGGCGACGAGTATATCCGGAAGGACCTGCGAAAGGACACCTTCGCCCGCCTGAAAGAGGAGATGGTCGCCACTGATAACATGCTGCTCATCCTGCCGATGAGGGCGGTCAGCGCGGCACTCATCCTGTCCAAAAAGCTTGCACCCTTCCACGATCCATGCCTGCAGGGAAGCTGGCCCGGTAACGATACGCTGCCCCGCACCATCACCGATATGAACAAGATACTCATGTATGCCGATAAAGAAGGCATCATGCGGGACACGCAACAGCGGAAGCTCTTCGTGATAGTCGACGGCATCATTACCGGGGAGAAAGAAGGGCCGATGACACCCGAGCCTCGTAAATGCGGCGTCCTTGTCGCAGGCAATAATCCGGTGGAGATCGACGCGGTCTGCAGTAGCATCATGGGCTTCGACTATCGGAAGATACCTGTATTCAAGTATGCGCTGCATCCCCGGAAGTATTCGCTATACGATGGCCGGATCGAAGACATCCGGGTCATCGCTGACAAATGCAGCCGCTTCGAGGACGTGTACGACTCTTATAACTGCGCGCTTGTCCCGCCGGCGACCTGGGCAGGGCACATCGAATACGAGCCTGTAAGGGCAGCAGTAAAGCCGGTCGCCCCCATGGCCGCTGTAAAATAGCCGGATGCCTGGGCCGGTAACGCGCCTGCGCGCGAAGGCCCGTCCGGATGGCATTTTTCTTTTCTTGACGGCGATATCCCGGAATTGGATTTGAGCATCGCAACTTTAATACAAGGTTCATAAGGTATAGTCATTCGTATATCTTTTTGTTCGGGAACCTGACCTTTTCAACGCGAAGGCCACAATGGCCACAAAGGACACGAAGTCCCTTACAGGAAAGGCTGCCATTGCCCGTTTATGAAATGTACGTTGTGTCCTTTGTGGCCATTGTGGCCTTCGTGTTGAAAGGGTCACCAGCCTGCACAAAAAGTTTCAGGATTGACTATAAATGATAGTGGTTAGTTATAGGCTCGTATCGCCCGCGAGTCGTAGATACGGTTGTACGCCGGCAGGGTGCTCCATACTGCCTTGTCCCTTGTGACGTAGGCGAAATAGTCTCCTTCCGGCTTGGGTATGTAGTCCTGGCTGTCCAGCGCGGCGACCCGCAGCTCCCGGCCCTCGCGTTCCCCGTCGCGGATGAGCAGCACGTCCTCCGGGCTCCCGCGGACAAAGGTCATGTTAGCCGTATCCACCTCGAGGATGGTCGTGTTGGGCTCGTATGCCGAGCTCTCATAGTACCGGTTGGGGACGTAGTCCGACTGGAGAATGCCCGTCGCATGCGTGACCAGCCGGTCCATGCCGGTGATCTCCTGCCCGGAGAAGTAGAACGTGTAGAACGGCCGCTTCACCAGCGGGTTATCCGAGGCTACCCAGTCATTGGAGACGGCCAGCAGTACCCACAGGGTAAACAGCCCGATGACGATAGCCCTGCCGTATTTGCCCGACCGCATGTACAGGCTTGCCAGGCCCACGGCGCAGACGGGTATGAGGATCAGGAACGTGTAGTCCGCGAACCGGTCGATGCTGAAGTTCTGGGCCAGCTTGCCGATCAATAACAGCGGCCCCGGGACCGAGACCCAGACGACCATGAGCGCTGCCATGCCGAAGGCCCGGGCGCGGCTGCCGAACCGGTCCGAGCGCAGCAGCAGGAACGCTCCGGCCAGTATGAGCAGGAGCGACGGCACGTACTGCAGGTAGTTGAACAGCTCGTTGAGCGGCTGGTTCTGCGCCAGCGCCGTTGGCATGTTAAAGGTGTTCGAGGGCGCCGCCGTGAGGTTCCTCGTCAGCCGCTGGATGATACTGCCGGCGTTCAGCTCCCAGTAGGCTGCGGTCAGGAGCGTGGCGAAAGCGATGTACGTCAGGCTGACGAACCGCTCCTGCTTTTTGATGAACAGCGCCTGCAGCACGTACAGTATCAGCAGTACAACCAGCACGAAGAGTATCGAGACCGAGTGGTAGAAGACGATGGCGGCCGTCAGCGGCACAATGAGCACGTACTTCGCGTAGCCTTTCCTCGAAAGCAGCAGGAACACCAGGAACACCGTCAGTATCTGGGCGATGACGCTGGCGATGGTGGACATGCCCATGATGACCATGTCCGGGAAGAACGAAATGACCAGCGCGGCCACAAGCGCGATACGTTCCTCTTTCAGCAGCCTGGTGCAGATCAGGTAGATGAATACCGGTAGTAATGCGAACGCGATGGCCCCGGCGATCTGCATGACCTGGTATGCCGGGAACATCTCACCGCTAACCATGTCGATACCTGCGCTCAGGATGTGCCAGAGCGGGAAGGGCTGATAGTCGTCGAACGTCGACGTCACGTAGCCTATATTCACGATCTCCTGCACATAGGAGGAGTGGAGAAGGATATCGGTGCGGCCGATGAACTCGAAGTACTTGAGCGCGACTCCCCAGCTAATGTTCAGCGACATGGCAAAGATCTGCAACAGGATCACGATCGTCTTTCCTTGCGTAATCTCCGACCGCAGGATTTCCAGGAGAATGATCGTGGCCATGGCCGCTATGACCACGTAGTAAAGCACCGGCCGGATGTCGAACGCGTACAGCAGCGCCACTGAGAACGAGAAGAACAGCAGAAAGCCTGCCAGCAGCAGCCTGAACTCGTGGCTGCCGGCATCGGCGCCCGCCTCTTTACGGTTTCTGATGGCCAGGTATACCAGCGGCGCGCAAATGATCGGTACGAGCATGTAGATACCGAGGATAAGGAACTGGTACTGCTTCAGCGCCACCAGTCCGAGTATCCCGAGAAGCCCGAGGGGAGGGAATGTATAGATTGCCAGCTTGCCTATCGATCGCAGGAGCCAGTCGCGCTTGATCGTAGTACCGTCTGTCATTGTCAAAGATCCTCTTCCGGTTTTTGAGTTAATTACAGGTCCCGGTTCACTGCAGTTGTCGTTTTCATACGGCATCATATCATACCCTCTTTCAAGGCCAGGGCCAGGATGACCACGTCCATGACCATGTAGGTAACCATCAGCGCAAGGCCGGCGCCCGTAATGCCGAACCATTGCAGGAACACGATGGACATGCTCATGAACAGCACGCAGATCATGGCGTTCAGCTGGATCACCCGCTTAACGTTCATGCGCACGTTCAGCACAGGCACTATGAGACAATAGACGGCGAAGAAGAGGCTGGTGAACGCAAAGATACGCAACAACTCGATGGACTCCGTGTAGTCCTTGCCGAATATTCCCAGGATCTGGCCGCCGAACAGGTAGAAGAAGATCACGCCGGGTATCAGGACGGCATAGATCGCGCCTGCTGCCCGGATTACATTCTTCCTCATGGACTCGCCATGGCTGCCCTCGACAAACAGCGACGTGCCCACCGCGTCCGGGACCTGCAGCAGGAAGTTACCGATGGTAAAGGCGATATAATACTTGGCCGCCGAGTCGCTGCCGAGCATGTTCAGGATGATGATCGGCAACAACAGGTAGGTGATGTTCAGCAGTATCTGGGCCATGTAGTTGCCGCCGGAGAACTTCAGGGACTGTCTGACGAACTCCGGGTCCACCTGAGGCTGCAGGCTGACGAGCCGGCTGACCAGGTACAGGATGATCACGCATACGATGACATAGGCGAGTCCCATGGCGGTCAGGATGCCGAAGGCCCCGAGGAACGCCAGTGGTATGAGGAGAGGCAGGCGGACGGTCAACAGCAGGTTCTGTATGAAGTTCATCTCGGCCTTACGTGCAGCAATGAACGTGACAGCCGAGATCTGCCCTACTACACAGAACGCGATGTACAGCAGGAAGATGGCGGCGTAGACCGGCGTCTGGATAAACGCCAGCTCCGGCGAGAACAGCCGTACGAAGGCGATGTATATCCCGCCGAGGACCAGTGCCGTGGCAATGGTAAGGATCAGGCAGGTGTTAAACATCCTGCTTCTGTCATATTTCGAGAAGAACCGGATGATCGAGTAGTCGAACCCGAGGTAGGAGAACTGCAGGACGGTGCCGGCCGCGGAGATCAACGCCGTGGCCATGCCCACGTCGCCCGTGGAGTAGAAGTTGGCCGCCAGCACCCAGAACACGAACCCGGACCCTGCGGCCAGCATCTTGTTCATGATCATGAAGAACGAGTTCTTGAACAGCTGGATGCCGAGTGTCCCCCGGATGCGGGACACGTAGGTATGGTTGGCGTTCGCCGGTGTGGCATGCATAATATTCTTTTTAGATTATAATATTAATGGTATATAATGGTTTGCATAGTAATCACATGCACGGGCACGGATGCATGATTTCCGGATAGCGTTGTCGGATAAGCTACAGGAGGGCCTGCCGGAAAAATATTAATCACCCGACCGGTCGGCATGTGCGCGCACGAGTGTGAAGACACTGATATATAACGCGAAAATGCTAAGAAAACTTAAAAAAGATTTAAAAATGGAAATATCGGATTATGCCGGCATAGGCACGCCCGACCGGGCCAGGACCGACTTGGGCTGCTTTGCCGTGACTATCGGATGTGCGTTCATGTCGCCGCGTCCGATGCCCTTGTAGATAAAGCCTGCCTTGACGAACGGCTCAGGGTCGATGATATTCCTGCCGTCGACGATTACAGGATGGGCGAGGCCCGACTGCTCCTTTACCCTTGCCGGGTCGAGGGAACGGTACAGGTCATGTCCGGTCATTACCGCGACTGCGTCTGCGCCAAGGAGCGCCGCATCCAGGTCATGCCTTATGGCGACACCGGGATATTTCTCCACGTATTTATCGTGCACTGTGGGGATGGCACCGGCCTTGACGAGCAGGTCATAGTATATCTCCGCGGGCGTGTTGCGGGCGTCGTCCGAGTTGCCCAGGAATGCCCAGCCGAGGACCGTTACGTTCGCCCCTTTGATGCTCTTGCCAGCCCGCGCCAGCGCGTTCAGCGTCAGGTTGTACATATGGCGCGGCATGAAGTCGTTCACGTTCCGGGCCAGCACGAAGATCGACTTCTCGCCCTCGGGGTAGTCGAGCTTGCCGTTCAATATTTTGACGCCGCGCTCCAGGTGGTAGGTGTCTTTCGTCAGGCAGTGCCCGCCCACGCCGGCTCCCGGGTATAATATGGCGCGGGTGATGCCATCGCCTTTCAGGCTGTCGATCCCTGTGCGGACGCTGTAGAAGTTGATGCCCATAGCTTCGCAATACAGGGCCAGCTCGTTGGCGGCGGCGATCTGCAGGTCGCGGAACGTGTTCTCCGCGGTCTTGGTGACCTCGGCGGCGGTAGCCGTCATCGGGATTATATGGCCCCGGGTGAGGATGGGCGAGTACAGCTCGACGGCCCGTTTAGTGCTGGCCTCGTCGATGCCGCCCACGATGCGGTCGTGTTCCTGTATGTTCCGGAGCAGCCGGCCCACCATGACCCGTTCAGGGGCATGTGCGAGCGCAAAGTCCTCTCCGGCCTTCATGTCCGAAGCCTGTTCCAGCACCTGCCGGGCCATGCCCGTGGTGGTGCCCGGCGTGATCGTCGACTCCAGCACTACCAGCGCGCCCCGGTTGATGTACCGGCCGGCCATCTTCAGCCCTTCGATCAGCGCCCCGAAGTCGGGCACCAGGTCTTTCGGGTCCTTGAACGGCGTCTGGATGGCGAGGGTGACCGCGTCGAGCTCGGATATCCGTGAAAAGTCCGACGTACAGCGGAACTTCCCAGCGGAGACCACCTTGCCGATAAGCGGCTCCAGGCCGGGCTCCTCTCCCTTCAGGGGGCTTTCGCCGTGGTTGAGCATGGCGATCTTGTGCCCCGATGACGGGGAGTCGCGCTGGAAACCATAGACAATATCAATAGTCGGGCAATCCGCGAATAGCACGGCGGACGGTATGCCCACATAGCCCATCCCAATGACGCCGACCTTACGGATCGGCCCCCGTGCCTCTATGAGCTTCTGTAATCGATCGTTCATAGGCTAACCTCTTATAATACTAATATAAATATACAAATTACTTATATATATTTTACCTGTGGACTAACCGCAAATAGAGGTCTCGGAGGTATAGGGAGGGCACGGAGGTTTGCAAGAGGTCGCAGAGTTACACTAGGGAGGTCTCGGAGGTTTTCTAGAGGTCGCAGAGTTCACCACAGAGGTCACAGAGGTCACAGAGGATGACACAGAGGATTATTATGTAAAAGACTTCATGAGCCATCTTCTAAAAACGTCCTCTGTGCAAACCTCTGTGCCCTCTGTGACCTCTGTGTTGAACTCTGCGACCTCTCGTAACCTCCGAGACCTCTAAATAGTCAATAATTTTTCATCTACGTGCCATTTAGTTACATGTATATTTTTAATAAAGCAAAAAAGTGAATAATTTTTACTAACTATAGTAAAAAGTATATATACGATTCCTTGCTAACCAACCAAGCACATGATAGGTTGCTTTGCAAGTATAAGCCCAAAATAACCGGGTAACCGCTTGCTTGCACCTGGTATTGAGAGATTATTAAAAACAAAGGTGGTGTAAATTATTAAACGAAGAATACTGTCAGCTCTTATAGCTGTTGCGCTGATCGCATCGACAATTGCGGTCATTGGCCCGATGGCGTCTGCACAGACGATATCGGTGGGTCCGGCGAGCAGCTACAAAACCATTCAATCCGCAATCAACGCTGCCAGTGCGGGCGATACGATCATCGTCTCCACAGGCACTTATTATGAGAACCTTGTCATCGACAAGACCGTCACCCTGAAGGCGGCCGCCGGCGCCACGGTCATAGTGGACGCAGGCAAGAAATACCCCGCATTCCGTGTACACGCCAGTAACGTATGGATCGAAGGGTTCACAATCAGGAACGGCGGCCCGTCTTACAGCGGCATCTACGTGTCCGGCAGCAAAGCTACCCTGGTCAATAACAAGATCACAGGCTGCGGCTGGGGCATCTTCCTCATCGGCGGCACGGGCAGCACCCTCCGCGGCAACACCGTCGACGGCGCGACCTCCGACGGTATCGGCCTCAGCAACAGTAACAGCAACACGCTCACCCGCAACGTGGTGACCAACAGCAAGGTCGGCCTGAGCATCGAGGGCAGGAGCAGCTATAACTCGATCTATCTCAACAACTTTAACAACGGCGCCAGCGTGAGCGGCGTGACCAACACGTACAACGCACCGGCCGGCCAGGCATACACGTACCACGGGAAGACCTACACCGGCATCCTTGGAAACCGCTGGGCCAATTACGTGAGCACCGATTTGAATGGTAACGGTCTCGGCGACAGAGTATACTATGGCACTGGCTTCAGGGACAATTATCCCCTGATGGAAACCCAGGCGAACTTCGTCATTGGCGGATCGGCAACGCCCACGCCTAACCCGACGATTACGCCTACTATCAAGCCCACGGTAACTCCGACGCCGAAGCCGACGATCAACCCCACGATCAAGCCTACGGCAACGCCGACGCCCAGGCCGACGGTAATTCCGACGCCCAGGCCGACTGTGACGCCAACGCCTCCGCCGACCAACGGTGGCTCGTGGGCGCCTGGCAGCTACGGCGTCGACCAGGCGGGTCTCAACGGAGGCCCGGGGCCAATCTACATTAACTCCGCGGTGCCCGGCGGAGCCGTCAGCGTCTCCTCTCAGGCGGCGCTCAGCGCGCTCCCTGCCGGGACTAATGCGGTGCTCGCCACGGATCTGTCCTCCCTGACCGTGGACAGGGCGGTTAATCTATACGGTAACGGCCATCATGTCGCCACCATCAAGATTACTGCGGCGGGCGCAAGGGTCAGCGGGGTCAAGAGCGACTCTGTCACGGTCGCGGCCAACAGCGTAACTGTCGACCACTGCGTCATCAATGCCACGGGCACCGCCGGCGCTATCATCGCGAGCGGCGTGAGCAACATGCGCCTACTGAGCAACGATATCGAGGCGTATGCCGGCTCTATGCAGACATCCGGGGCAGACATCGGTCTGTCATACACCCAGTCGTTCGGTATCAAAGTCACCAGTTGCACTTCGCCAATCATCGATGGCAACACGGTGTATAACGGATACTACAACTTCTACGTGTACGGCTGTTCCAACATACAGTTCAGCTACAACGACGCCCCGGACGGCCCCCGCAAAGGAAGGGGCATTGAGATGTACTTCGAAGAGATTAACGGCGGCCGGATCAACAACAACTATGTCGCATACTTCCCGTATCTCGGCCCCGGCGACGGCTTCGCGGGACATTACAACAACCACGACGGCCTTGGCGCACGCAAACTCCATCACGTAGAGATCGACCACAATCTGATCTACGGTCACTACTACCCGTTCAAGGTATACGAAAGCGACTACGTGAACATCGAGTTCAACCAGGTGATCAAGGGCGGCTCCGGCGTAAGAGTCGGATTCTGGTGTGATCACATATTCGCCCAGTACAACAGATTCGAAGGCGATGCCAGCGTCGGACGCTCCATCGGCATATACGTCGGCGACGGATGCATCAACGGCTGGTATCAGTACAACGAGGCATGGAACAACCAGTACGGCGTTGAGATATACAGCTACGCAACCTATCACCTCGACGGGGCAAAGCCCTCGCCGAGCACCAACCAGACTTTCAAGCAGAACTACCTGCACAACAACAATGTGCTGTTCGTCTCACAAGTACAGTCTGGCGTGCCGGGCCCGAACGAGTACGTGGTATTGCCGTCGTATCCGGCCGGCTTAACCGGCCCTACGCCGACGCCATCGTACACTCCGCACTGAGCGTAGACAAAGTCAGAAAATGAGTAAGGGTTTCCCCTTACTCACATTTTTTATTCTGCCGTTTTTTCTTTTTCGCCCCGCACCACGCTGCGCTTGCGGCCACGAAGACATAGTCATTCTTGAAATGTTGTATACGCTCGTGACCTTTTCGACACAAAGGCCACAATGGCCACGAGGTACACGACGTACTATTATTAATAGTGGCAACGGGAGCCGCTTAACGTTTAAAACATAGTGTACATTGTGGCCATTGTGGCCTTTGTGTCGAAAAGGTCATGCGCCTGTACAAAAAGATATGCGAATGACTAACACAAAGGTACGAAGGGAACAAAGAATGATCAAAATAGATGGCTAAGATACGAAGATTTCATAAGACACTAAGAGCTTTTTTAATTAGCCTTTGCACCTTAATCGTCTTTGTGCCTTCCGTTTCCAGTTCTTTGTTCCCTTCGTCCTCTTTGTGTCTTTATGGCCGCAAGCGCAGCGTGGTGCGTGTCAGAAGTGGCAATGTATATCAACGTGAAAATATCGCAGAGTCTCCTTTTAATTGCCGTTCTTTCGCCTGCCGTCACTTTTTATATTAGTTAATTATAAATATTGCAATCTATATTAGCTTTTTAATAGTTTATAGTGCAAGCGCTTACAGGAGATGTGGCCATTCGGATATCCTTCATACTTTTTGCTATGCTTGTATGCTCCGTCGCTTTGCTGGCGGTCGTATGCCAGTTTAGCCTCGGCAGCTCCGAAGCGAACAGTAATATTACTTCTGATGCCGTGACAGAGCTGACCGACCTTGTGCCGTCCGATGCCAGGCCTGTAGCCTCGCAGGGCGACATCAATGCGCTGCCGGACGGGTCGAACGCCGTCCTGACGTCCGACCTGTCGAGTATCACGCTCTCCCGGCCATTAGCCCTGTTCGGCGATGGTCACTCGATAGGGAGCGTCACACTGGCTGCCGACGGTGTCAGGATTAGCGGACTCAAGGCTGAGGTAGTCGTCGTCAGGGGCGACGATTGTACGATAGATCACTGCACGGTGGACTCGGATGCTATGAGTGCCATCCGTGCGGACGGGGTAAACCGCCTCCACGTGATAGACAACCAGATCTACGGCTACCGGGTTAAGGATAGCTACGGCCTCTACGCCACCAACTGTAACGGCCTGATAGTTCAGGGGAACAATGCGAGCGGTGCCTTCTATTGTTTCTGGATAGACCATTGTGACGGGCCGCAGGTCATCAATAACTACGTATCGCATGCTCCGGGCTATCAGCAGGGCCTTGATTTCTACATGGAGTACGTGTCCAACGGCGTGTTCCGGGGCAACGAGGTCGAGTTCAATCCCTACAACGGGCCGGGCCATACAGAGGACCATGACGCGATAGGCTTCAGGTACCTGGACGGTGTGACCATCGAGGACAATATCGCCGGCGGCCACTATTACACGCTCAAGATATACAACAGCAAGAACTGTATCATCCAGAATAACACGCTATACCGGGCCGGTTCCATGAGGACCGGCTTTTACGACTCCAACCTCATCGTCCGTAACAACAAGATCAGCGGCGAACCAAAGGTCGGTCTCAGCATCGGCATATGGATCAACGATGGCACGAAGGACAGCATCTACGAGGGCAATGAGATCCGGGACTGCGAATATGGCTTCGAACTCTCGCATTATCCTCCCGGCCACAGGTACCTCAACGGCGGGCCGAGCCTCCCGTGCAGCAACATCACGCTGAAGAACAACTATATCCACGACTGCTCCGGCACTAACATCGTCGCGGGAGACAAGGACGACAAGGGCAGTTATGTCGAGATCAATGATTATTATACGCCTACCCCGACGCCAGTCCCTTCGTCTACGCCCATAGCGACTGAGGCCCCGGTGGCTACCCCTGGCGTTCAGGCAACAGCGACGCCCGCAGCATCGAGCGGAAACCCGATCGTCGACTTCATCACGTCCATCATCCGGCTGATATTCCATTGACTGCAGGCGATATCATGGCAAGTGGTCGAAAGGCTTTTATATTTTAATTACATTATTTTTCTTTAAAACTAATATACAATATATAATATTATGACGGGGATGTGTGTATATGGCGACCGAGCAATCGAACAGTGAGAATGGCAGGACAGAGGCAGTCGGACTGCCCGCGGGCATCCTCAGCGGTACCCTGACAGATGCCTGGGTGGTTATGGCACTGGTTGCCGCGACCCTGCTGTCTATCTACGTGCCGGCCATAGAACGATCGTTTATCCAGTTCGGCCTGGCCATTGTCTTCTTCATGTTCCTGCCGGGTTACGCCTTTATCGCCGCCCTCTTTCCCCGTCGCAGCAGCATCGGCATTATCGAGCGCTTCGCGCTCTCTGCCGGCATGTCACTGGTCATCAGCCCGCTGATCGGGTTCTGGCTCAACTTTACCATAGTCGGTATCCGCACATTGCCGCTGACTGCATGCATAGCAGGCTTTACCGCCCTGTGCATGGCCATTGCGCTCGTGCGCCGGATATTGACACCTGCCGGCGAACGATATCGCCTGAACCTCCTGTGGCCTCTCCGCGAGGCCTGGAGCGCCCTCTGGCCCGGGGACAAAAAAGGCATCGACAGGACGGCCACGGTCATGGTGCTGGCTTCGCTGGCCATCGCAGCCATTACCATCGCGTTCGTGGCAGCCGTGCCGGTGCAGCACGAGAAATACACCGAGCTTTACCTCTACGGTAAAAACAACACCATAGCCGGGTACCCGCTGAACTTCACCCTCGGCGAGACGAAGCCGGTCATCGTGGGCGTCGCCAACCACGAGGGGACATCCATGGCATATAACCTCGTCGTAGCGCTCGACCCGGGGGACGGGACGCAGCGCCACGAGCTCTATTCCGATCATATCGTGCTGGGTAACAACGAGACCCTTGAGAAAGCGATCAGTCTTACCCCCGACCGGACAGGCGACCGGATGAACGTGCTGTTCATGCTGTATGCAGGCAGCACATCCGGGACGCCGTATCGCGTCTGTAACCTGTGGGTGGACGTGAATCCGCTTGTGAACGTGACGATGGATGAGCGGGCGCCATGAAGGGCGCCAGGCTCGAACGATGTGCCCGCGCAAGGGCATAAAAATGGGAGGATAACGATGTATATCAGCGGCATTGGCCGGACTAAATTCGGATCGCTGCCCCAGACGCTGCCAGAGCTGGCATATGAGGCGATGTACAATGCGATCACGGACAGCAACGTGGACATCAGGGACATAGACGCGATCTTCGTATCGAACTTCCTCGGGGGCCCGCTGAACGGGCAACTGCACCTGAACTCGGTGATCGCATCGCTGCTGCCTGGCATGAACGTGCCCATCGTCCGGGTGGAGACGGCCTGCGCATCGTCCAGTGTCGCCCTGAAGCAGGCGCTGTACGCAATGGAGCACTACGACCATGTCATGGTCGTCGGCGCCGAGAAGATGACCGCGGGCACGGTGCTTGGCACCACCGAAGCGATCGCCATGGCCGCCGACCGGCAGGCTGATCAGCTAAACGGCCTCATTTTCCCGGCGAACTACGCGCTCATCGCCCAGCAGTACATGCAGAAGTACGGCGTGGGCCACGAGGTGCTGGAACAAGTCTCGTTTATCAACCACCGGAACGCCCGGCTCAACCCGCTCGCCCACTTCTACTACAAGGACGTCACCCTCGAGGCCATCCGCCGCTCGCCGGTGATCTCGTCGCCGCTGAACCTGTTCGACTGCAGCCCCATATCCGACGGGGCTGCCGCCGTGGTGCTGTCGAAGAAGCCGCAGGGCAGCAGGGACGTGAAATTACTGAGTACGCAGTATGTCACGGACTCGACGTCGTTGACGCAGCGGTCCAGCATGACATCGTTCAACGCAGCGAAACTGGCGGCAAAGATGGCATACGCCGAATCGCATAAAGGCCCCGGCGACATCGATCTGGTAGAGGTGCACGACTGTTTCACCATCAGCGAGCTGATCGCCCTGGAAGACCTCGGGCTATGTGAGCCCGGCGAGGCGGCGAAACTTGTCAGCAACGGCCGCATCCTGCGGGACGGGGACATTCCGGTCAACACCGACGGCGGGCTGAAGGCAGACGGCCATCCGATCGGGGCGACCGGGCTGGCACAGATATTCGAGATCGTGACCCAGCTCCGTGGTGAAGCAGGGCAGCGGCAGGTCGCGGGCCCGAAGGTCGGCATGACTCACAATGTCGGCGGCATAGGCGGGACTGCAGCCGTCACCATCCTGGAGGCGGGCAGATGTTAGCTTACCATTGCGAGCACTGTGGCAAGTACTGGAGCTACCCGGTGAAAAAGTGTATCTTCTGCAAGGAAGACACGCATGCCGTCTCCGAGACAAAGTATACGGTCATCGGTTTCACGAGCATCAACGTGCCCTCGCAGGGCAATGAAAAGGTGCCGTATGTCGACTACCTGCTGGAGGACCGCAACGGCAACAAAATCATCATGAAGTCGTTCAGCGAGTACCCGATCGGGTACTCGATCGACCTTGCCGAGAAAAAGAATAACGCCGTCGCCGTCGGCGTAGTGGGGACGGGCACGCTGGGCTCCGGCATCGCCGAATACCTGCTGCGCAACGGCTGCGAGGTCACAGTGAAGACCCGGTCGTCCGGATCGGCAGACAAGGCCACCGCCGCGTTGAGCCGCCGGCTGGCGAAAGACCACCAGGAAGCACAGGTGAAGGAGCTGCTGAAAAACATCCGCATCACCACCGAGTATGGAGACCTGAAAGGCTGCGACGTGATCATCGAAGCCGTGTCCGAGGACATGGAAGTGAAAAAGGATGTATTCCGGACGCTGTCCGGACTCTGCGAGCCGAAGACGATCTTCGCGACCAACACATCGTCGCTCTCCATCGACGAGATAGCCTCGGTCACCGACCGCCCGGACCGGTTCATCGGCGTGCATTTCTTCAACCCGGTATCCCGCATGGACCTTATCGAGGTGGTCGTCGGCAGGGATACCAATGCCGCGACAAAGGACCGGGTCATCGGCTTCTGCAAGGCGATCAACAAGAAGCCCGTCGCCGTGAGCAATTACCCCGGCTTCATCGTGAACCGGCTGCTGTTGCCCCAGATCAACGATGCCGTACGCCTGCACGAGGGGGGCGTCGCTACAAAGGAGGACATAGACGCTGCAATGAAGATGGGACTGAATCACCCCATGGGGCCCTTCGCACTCGCCGACCTCATCGGCATCGACGTCTGCGTGAAAATCCTCGAGACACTGTGGCACGGGCTGAGCGACGAACGCTATAAGCCCGCGGCGACGCTCTACGGGCTGCTGGAGAGCGGAAAGACCGGGGTCAAGGCCGGGGAAGGGTTCTACAAATATAAGTGAAGATCTAGCAGAGACCATCACAATCACGCCCGCTTCATGTATGGGCGGCGTGCCTTTTTTGCCTGCGGGCTCAATGCATGGCGGCCAGGCGCTCGCGCGCGTAAGCCATGGCGATATTGATAAGTCTGACTTTTTTGCCGTCGCAGTACCTGTGGCCCTTCCGCCAGAGGCAACACCCGACCTGATAGTTCCTATTGATAACTGGCTGATTCCTGACTGTATGATACATTGATGCCCAAGCTGTTATGGTATATTGCCCTTACAGTCAGCCTTTTATGGGGCAATTAATTCCATTTTTACCAAAATTATTTTATATTAAGAATAATATAAAATTAATAAGCGATATCAGGGAGATAAATAGCGATGGCATCGACGCTGATGAAACCACAAGAGGAACGAAAGGTGTCCCGAGTCAAGTCCAGCCTGGCGGACAGTGCCGGGGCAGGCCCTATTCACGTCATCCGGAAGCCGAGCATCCTGGTGGTAATCCCGTGTTATAACGAGGAAGTCTCGATAGGCAGCGTCGTACTGCGCGCATACAGTTACGCCGATCACGTGGTGGTCATCGACGACGGCTCGATCGACCGGACCGCCGATATCTCGAGGATGGCCGGCGCCGAGGTCATCCGGCATGAGATCAACCAGGGCAAGGGAGCGGGCATCAAGCATGCCTTCGAGTATGCAAGAACGTCCGCTGCCGACATCCTCGTCCTCATCGACGGCGACGGGCAGCACAACCCGGACGAAATACCTCTGCTGGTCGAGCCCATCCTCAAGCGTGAAGCCGACATGGTCAACGGCTCGCGGTTCCTGGTGAAGGACCGCCACCATGTGCCTGCATACCGGCGCATCGGCCAGGATGTGCTCACGCTGGTGACCAATGCCGGGTCCGGGCAGAATATTACCGACAGCCAGAACGGCTTCCGGGCCTTCGCGAAGACGACCTTCGACTGCTTCATGTTCCGGGAGAACGGCATGGCCATCGAGAGCGAGATGCTCCTGGACGCAGCGACGGCGAACCTGCGTATCAAGGAAGTCCAGATCGACGTGCGATACGATGTCGCCGGCTCGACCTATAACCCGGTAGTACACGGCTTCAGCGTCCTCGGGTCAGTGATCAGGGGCATCGTCAGGCGCCGGCAAACGCTGGCCTACGGGCTGCCGGGACTGGCGTTGCTCATCGCCAGGCATCCTGGCGCTTACGTTTACTGTCCTGGGTGCCCCGGGCATAACAACCGGTGCTGCCATCGGATACGCGACGCTGAGCATGCTGTCCATCACCATCGGGGCGCTCTGTCTTTTTACTGTACTGGTTCTCAAGTCCATGCAGGGCCTCCGGCTAAGGGTGTGAGCGGGCGGGGAATAATTATCTGGAATAACAGGTGAAGAAAATGAGAGTATGTATTTCGGTCAATGACTCAGCCCAGGTCCATTTCTGGAAAAATGTGATCAAAGGCCTTCAGTCGGACGGCCATCAGGTCTTCGTCTGCGCACGGGACTTCGGCGAATCGTCTGCGCTACTGAGAGAGATGAACATCCCGTTCTTCCCTGCCATCGGGGACCCGGGGTACGGGGTCCGGAGATACCTGTCCATGCCCATACAGGTCGCCAGCATGTACCGGCACCTGCGCGATAAGGGCATCGACGTGATCGCAGGGTTCGGGATATTCAACACGTTCGCCGGACTACTGCTGCGACGGCCCGACATCACCTTTATCGACGCCGAGCCGGGCGTCTACACGCCGCTCTATAAGTACTCATTCCTGTTATCGATCCTGTTCGTGGACGCGCTGGTCACGCCGTCCTGCCTGAAAGAGCAACTGGGCCGGAAACATATCCGGGTCGACAGCTACAAAGAGCTGGCTTATTTGCATCCGAACCATTTCCAGCCGAACGAGGACATTTACGACCTGCTCGGCATTCCCCGTGGCACCGACTATGCTATCCTGCGGTTTAACAGCTTCGAGGCAGGCCATGACATCGGCGTCTGGGGCTTCAGCCCGGAGGAACGCATCCGGCTGGTGCGGGAGCTCGAAAAGCATGCGCGCGTCTTCATATCGACCGAGGGAAAAATCCCGGACGAGATCAAGGCCAACATCATCGACATACCAAGATACCGCATCCACGACGCGCTATACTACGCGAAGCTGATGGTCACCGACTCGTCGACCATGGGTATCGAGGCCGCGGTACTGGGGACGCCCGTGGTCCGGGCGAGCAGCTTCGTGAAGAACGACTTCGGCCTCATGCTGGAACTGGGAAAGACCTACGACATACTGCTGAGCTATCTGGATACCGGCGAAGCGATCGATAAAGCCGTCGAGCTGATACGACGCCCCGACGTCAAGCAGGAGTGGGCGGCAAAACGGGAACGGCTGCTCAAGGACAAGATCGATATGGCCGCCTACATGGTATGGTTCATCGAGAACTACCCCCGCATCGACCGGGAAGCAAAGAAGAACCCGGAGATCTTCGACACGCTCAAGCGACAGCCAGCCGGTCATCCAGTCAAAGGTGCCTGATTTGCTAATATGCAATTATTAGACTCGTAACCTTTTGTATAGGCTGGCCGGCACTAAACACTACGTACACTACGTACACGACGTCTAATAACAAGGCTACGTTTGCCGTTACCGATAAAACGTCGTGTACGTCGTGTACATAGTGTTTGGTACCAGCTCAGAGTAAACAACATTTACGGCCCGGCCTCGCAGGCAAGCGATTAATATTTACCGGTTCTACCAAAAAAATTGAATAATTATATAAACAAGTTATTATATAAGCGATTTAAGGGAGATACATGGCTGTGAAATCGACGACGGCAGAACCAGATAAAGAGCAGGCGGGAGCCACGAGCACCTGTCGCCAGATAGACACAGCGGCACTTCTCACCGCCGGCAGCAGCCTGCACCAGCAGTATTACCATCCCAGGAATCTCCTGTCGGGGAACGCTGTCAGGGCCCTGTTACGGGATAACAGGCAGCTATGGGACCTTTATACGCTCCGGGACGACCGATCCGGGCAGCCTGAAGGCGGGTGCAAATCCGACTATACCGGCACAAACCCGGGAAGTCTTATGGAGCCGGTGGTCTCGGAATACCTCTACGGGTCAGGGCCGGCCATCGAATACCAGGACGGCAAAAAGTTCGCCGTCTGCCTGACACACGATGTCGACGTGGTCTACCCGCCGCTGGCACACCGGGCCTTTTCGTCGTTTCACTACCTGAAACGGGGGGACATGGGCAGTCTGATGAAAGAAGCGTTGTGGCGGAAGGGCGGCAAAGGGTGCTATGACTACCGGACCTTCCGGGAGATCATGCGGCTCGAGGATCGCTACGATGCGAAGTCGTCTTTCTACTTCCTGGCCGCCGAGCGGAACAACCAGCGGCTGCGGAAGTATAACGTGGAAGACCTGGCAGGCGATCTGGGATGCATCATCGACAGTGGCCGGGAGGTGGGGCTGCACGGGGGCTATTACGCTTACGATGACCTCGAAACAATCAAAACGGAAAAACGGCGGCTGGAAAAAGCGCTGGGCAGGAGCGTATGCGGATACCGAAACCACTATCTGCGCTTCCAGGTGCCTGAAACATGGGAATACCTGAGCCAGGCCGGATTCAAGTACGACACCACGCTCGGGTACAACAACGTGCCCGGCTTCCGGAATGGCATGTGCCACCCGTTCAGGCCCTGTATTCCTGGCAGCGGCCGGGAAGTGGATATCTGGGAGATCCCGCTGGCGATCATGGAACGCGCGCTCTTCGATTATGCGAAGACCTTCGACGAGGCGTGGGCGGTCGCCCGCAGGCTGATCGACACGACCGAGCGCAACCGGGGCGTGATCACTCTGCTCTGGCACAACGAGGTCTTCCGTGCTCCCTTCAGGGCCCAATGGATGGCCCTGTACGACCGGATACTGAAGTATTGCCAGGAGAAAGGCGCATGGATGACCTCCGGAGAAGAAATTTCGAGGCTGTGTGATATTTATGTCCGTTAGCATCATTGACAATACCGACCTGTGGGACCGGTTCGTGGACGAGAGCCCTCACGGCACATTATTCCACAAGTGGAAGTTCCTGAAGATACTTGAGAAACACTCGGGCTTCCGGCTGCACCCGTATGGCGTATACAAAGGCAACGAGCTGATCTGTATCGCGCCCGTCTTCTTCAAGACCTACGGGCCCGGCCTCCGTATGGCCTTCTCCCCGCCGCCCCGTGCGGCGGTCCCGAACCTCGGCCCTGTCATGTCTTCGACATACAGCGGCCTGAGGCAGAGTAAAAAGGAGAACTACCTGAACGCGGCGATCGACGATCTCGCCGCAGAGCTGGGGAAGCAGGCCCCGGACTATACGTTCATCTCGACACCCGTCGGGCTGGACGACGCCAGGCCATTCCAGTGGGCCGGCTATGACATTGCCGTCCATTATACCTACGTCCTCGACCTCGGAAAGCCGCTGGACGAGCTCTGGAGCGGCTTCAGCCCGGACTGCAAGAAGAACGTCAAGCGCTGCGAAAAATACGACCTCAGCATCAGGCAGACCACTGATGCGGAGACGTTCTTCAAAATCCAGAACGACCGGCTCGGCAGCAAAGGGCTCAATGCGCCGATCTCGGGCGCCGGCTATCTCAAGGACGTCCTGGAGGCATTTCCCGATAATGTGAAGATGTTCTTCGTGTATGCCGGCAACGAGATCGCGTCCGTAGCCCTGCACTGCGAACATAATGGCAGCATGATGTTCTGGATGGGCGACATCAACGTCCGCCGGGACATCCCCTGCAATGAGCACATGATGTGGGAGTTCATCAAGGACGCCAAAGCACGGGGCTTCCGGGAAATCGAGTTCGAGGGTGCGTCCCTCCGGCAGTTATGCCAGTACAAGTCGAAGTTCAACCCCGTCCTCAAACAGCACTACTACGTCATGAAAAAGGATCTCAGGGGCCGTGCCGCCGAGTGGGCGTTCAAGAACCTGGTAGCGAAAAAGATATTCAGCCGGCCGATAAGAGCCGACTGACCGCAGACAGGCATATCCTGCAAGCCCCGGGAAAAAGCAGGCGACAGACGTCACCGGCACCTTCGCGCGCGGGCGCCTGTCCGGCCTGCGGAGACCCTTTGTTCACAGCACCGGCACGCGATGACAGCCATGCCTTTTTTCATCTCCCGCATCCCTGATAGTCGTTCCTGTATCTTTTTGTTCAGGCTTGTGACCTTTTCGACACGAAGGCCACGAAGGCCACAATGTACACGAAGTCTTCGATGGAAAGAGGCAATAGCAGCCTCTTTTAAAAGTGTACGTCGTGTACCTCGTGGCCTTCGTGGCCTTCGTGTCGGAAGGGTCACAAGCATACATAACCTTTTACGAATGACTATACTTTGTGTTTGGTGCCTTATTTACGTATACAAAAATTAACCCAGTGATTAAAATCTGTATCCGCTGCCGGTTCCGCCTGCATTTTTTTAAAAAGAAAACATCGTTTTTAAAGGGCGTCTAGCAGTATACGCTCATCACGCCGGAATCAAAGACCTCGCTATGGTTGGCGGTATCGTTCCACAGGACCGACTCCTTCGGGTAGTAGGCGAGGTCGGTCCAGCTGGGCCAGTCGTCGTACGTGGAGTTGTTCACCCCCAGCAGGAACAGGGGCCGTTTTTCCAGCTCCATGTCCCGGACCACGATCAGGTTGCTGTCGTAGTTTTTCAGGAAATCCTGCATGGGCAGCGATGCCTGGATCATGATGGACTTGAACGCTTCCGGGGTGTTGTAGAGGTACTTGTAGTAAATGAAGTCGGACATCACGTTGCCTGCCGACATGTTGGCGATGCGGGTCAGCCCGTTGGTCTCCTGGCCGGTCAGGTAATGGGTGTAGAACGGCCGCTTGACCAGCGGGTTGTCGGTGGCCACGAAGTCGTTGGAGACCGACAGCAGGACCATGATCGCGAACAGCACTACCAGCGCGGTCCTCGCGACTTTGCCTGTCCGGTAGAACAGCGCCGTGAACCCCGCGCCGGCTGCAAGGGCCATGAAGAGGAACCCGTTCTCGAAGACCCGCTCGATCTCCACGTTCGCCATGAACGTGCTGATCATCGAACCAGGCCCCGGGAAGGTGATCGGGATGAGCACCAGCGTCGTGATGCCCAGCAATATGGCGGTCCTGCCGAGCTTCCTGGACAGCAGCATGAAGACGATGCCGACCGTAATGAAGAACACGAAGGGCGTGAACTGGATGTAGTTGAACAGCTCATTCACCGGGGTGCTGATGATCGATGTCATGGTGCCGGCCGTCGGCGCCGGCCCCATGACGAGAATGTCGTACAGCAACGTGTCGATCAGCCGCCGGGCGAAGATGACCCAGTAGACGATGACGATGGCCAGGGCTGCGACGAAGTATCTGGCACGGAGGAAGGCGTACTTTTTGTCCGGCACAAAGACCTTCTGCGCCACGTATGTGACGCCCAGGATTAGCAGAATAAACGAGATGCCCACGGTGTGGAACATGACGATGCCCAGCGTCAGAAGCAGGGCGAGCGCGAACCTTGTTTTGCTTTTGCTGTCGAGAAGCAACAGCATCAGCATGATGCCGAGGGCGGACACGACGCTCCGGGCCAGCGCTTCCGAGCCGACAAGGCTGAAGTACGGGTAGAACGAGATGAACAGCGACGACAGCAATGCAATGCGCTGGTCTCCGGCGGTCCGCATCACGACGAGGTAGATGCCGAGAGGTATAAGCAAGAAAATCAGTCCGATCAGCAGGAACATGAAATCATGCATCGCGGAATTCGAGCCGCTGATCATGTACAGCACGCCTGACAGGATATGCCATAGCGGGAACGGCTGGTAGTCAAAGAAAGCGCTGGTCACGTGCCCAAGGTCTACGATGATCTGGGCATAGTATGCGTGGTTCAGGATGTCCGACCGCCCGACGTAGTAGAAATATTTCAGGTTGATGCTCCAGATGATGTTCAGGGCCAGCATTGATACCTGCAGGAGAATGGTCATCGTACTGCGCCGCGCCCCGTCAAACAGCATGATCTCCAGCATCAGCACTGTGGCGATCACCGCTATGATCACGTAGTATGCGTAAGGCCTTACCTCATAGACGTTGAGCAGGAGCACGGACAGGGCGTATCCGGCAAAGAACAGGATGAGCAGCAGCCGGAACGCCCGGTCGCCCAGGCTGATGCCGCGGGGCGGCTTTTTACTGTACACCAGGAAGACCAGAGGGCCGAGGATCATCGGGATGACCAGGTAGGAGCACAGTACCATGAGGTTCCAGCTTTTGAGCGCAAACAGCACCAGAAAAACGAGGATACCGACGACCGGGGACGCGTACAGGATCGCTTTCCCGGTCACGTTAAACATCAGGTTCGGCTTGTCCGCCGTATATCGTCTGATCAATAGTATTGCGATAGCGAGCAGTGGAATGCAAAGGCCGACGGCCAACAACAATATACTATTCATATCCAACCTTCCTTCTTGACTATTCCCAGCACGATCAGGTCAAGGACGACGAACGTGCCAATCAGGGCGTATCCGACCCCGTTGACCCCGAATATCGGTATCAGGGCATACGACAGCGCCATGGCGAGCACGAACTGGAGCAGGTTCAGCAGCACGATGCTGCGGATGCCCATGCTCACTCTCTTCACCGTGATGAACAATATGTAAATGACCTGGAAGAAAGCCGAAATACCCACGAGCTTGAGCAGGTCCAGCGCCTCCGCGTACCGGCCCCCGTACAGGCCGAGCAGGGAGCCTCCGAAGAAGAAGATGGCCACGAACGCCGGCACCATCACCGCGTAGATGGCGACCGCCGACTTGATCACGTTCTTCCGCATGCCCTCGCCGTTGCTGCCCTCGACGAACAGCGACGTGCCCACCGTGTTGTTGAGCTGCAGGAGCAGGCTGCCGATGGAAAAGGCGATGTAATACTTCGCCGCGTCCGCCTCGCCCAGCATGTGCAGCACCAGCAGCGGCAGGAGATAGTAAGGGACCTCGTAGAACAGGGTGGAAAAGTAGTTCCCGGACGAGAACCTGAAGGACCGGTCGATGAACTCCCGGTCCACCCTGAAGTCGATCTTGACAAACTTGCTGAGGATATAGGTAGCAAAGACGAGCCCGAGCAGCGCCGAGATCAGGGTAGCGGTGATGATGCCGAAGCTCCCGATGAACATAAGCGGGACCAGCAGGACAATCCGCGACGCGGTGATGGCGTTCTGGACCAGGTAGTATCCGGTCTTCCGCATGGCGATGAAGGCGTTTCCCGTGATCATGATCACCGAACTGACCACCACGAAGGCGATGTACACCAGCAGGTAGGCCGGGTTGCCAATTAGCGAGAGGTTCGACGGGATGAAGACCATCGATATGCAGTAGGCCACACCAATGGCGAAGGAGGACACCGCGACAATCATCATACTGGTGTTGATGATCTTGTTCGTGTCGTGGAGCGAGAAAAATCGAATGACTGAGTTCTCGAACCCCAGCAGTGACAGCATGTTGATGACTGAGACTGACGAGATCAATGCGACCGCCACCCCTACCTCCTCCACCGAATAGAGCCTCGCGGCCAGCATCCAGAAGATGAAGCCGCCGGCCGCCAGCAAGGCCTTGGCCACGAACATGAAGATCGAGTTTTTGTACAGCGGGTCGTTCAATTGATATTTGATGGCCTTCCAGTATGCCGGTACATGGACGTTCAAATCTTCAGCCTCTCCGGTATGTCTGCGTGTGTGCGTTCATCGGTCAGCCTCTTCGATGCGTAGGTATGTGAGCGTTCATCTGACGGCCTCTCAGGGAAGATGTGTTTTATATATTACCAAATATATATAAATAACTTATTATTAAAACAATTCGTACTTTTATTGATTTTTTTGGATTCGTCCGGATTAATGGCGCCGTTTAAACATACGCTTCAGCCTTCACAGGTGTCTCAGAGATACCCCGGACAAATATGGATAAAATCTTTATTTTTTATTGTATTTTATAGAAAAAATATTGTATTTGGAGTAATTAAGTAAAAAATATTCGCTAATTACAGTAAAAAGTATATATACGATTTCTTATTAACCAAACAGTAATAATACGGACAGCCGGGCGGCCAGCCTCCATCGTGGAGGCAGTAACCTGTTTCCCGGCGCCTTTATCGAGACATTTCATAAAAACAAAGGTGGTGTAAGCATAAAACGTAGAATACTGTCAATTTTGGTAGCTTTAGCGCTGATCGCGTCAGTAATCGCGGTCGTGGGCCCGATGGCGTCTGCGCAGACGATTTCTGTGGGGCCTTCGGGCGGCTATAAGACTATTCAGTCTGCGCTTAACGCTGCCAGTGCGGGCGATACGATTGTCGTCAGTGCGGGCACTTATTACGAGAATATTGTGATTGATAAGTCGGTCACTTTGAAGGCGGCGCCCGGTGCCACGGTCATCGTGGATGCGGGTAAGCGGTACCCGGCGTTCCGGGTGCATACGAATGCGTGGATTGAGGGCTTTACCGTGAGGAACGGGGGCCCGTCCTACAGCGGCATTTACGTGTCCGGCAGCGGTGCCACGATCGTTAACAACAAGGTGAGCGGCTGCGGCTGGGGCATCTTCGTTACGGCGGGCAGCCGCAACACGATCCGGGGCAACACCGTTAATGGCGGCACTACTGCTGGCATCTGCCTGCGGAGCTCGAAGAGCAACACGGTTACCCGCAACATCGTGACCAACTCGGGCAGAGGCCTGAGCATCGAGGGCACGAGCAGCGGTAACTCGATCTATCTGAACGACTTTAACAACGGGTACAGCGTGAGCGGCGTAATCAACAAGTACAACGCGCCGACAAGCCAGGCTTACACGTATCATGGGAGGACGTGGTCGGGCATTCTCGGAAACCACTGGGCCAACTACCAGAGCACCGATTTGAATGGTAACGGTCTCGGCGACAGAGTATACTATGGCACTGGCTTCAGGGACAATTATCCCCTGATGGAAACCCAGGCGAACTTCGTCATTGGCGGATCGGCAACGCCCACGCCTAACCCGACGATTACGCCTACTATCAAGCCCACGGTAACTCCGACGCCGAAGCCGACGATTAATCCCACGATCAAGCCTACGGCAACGCCGACGCCCAGGCCGACGGTAATTCCGACGCCCAGGCCCACCGTGACTCCGACGCCCCGGCCGACCATAACGCCGACCCCGGCGCCTTCGAACGGTCTGCAGGTCGGGTTCCACTCGGCCTCCTACAGCCTTTCGTCGATGCCCGCTCCAGGCTACTGGGCCAACTTCGCACAGCAGGCCAGGAATGAGTTCAGCGGGTCAAGCATGGGATCCGTATGGGTGATTGGCGGTGTATGGGCAGGCGGCATATGCCACCTCAACTTCCCGTCATCGACGTCGTACTCCAACATCGCCTTCGATAGCACAGACGCGAACGAGGCGTACCTTGACTACTTCGACAGCCAGGGCATATCCGTCATCCTGCAGGTAGAGCCCGGCAACGCGGACATCCCCACGCTGATCAAGCTGGTCCTTGACAGGTATTCGCACCACCCCTGCGTTAAAGGGGTCGGCATTGACTCCGAATGGATCAAGTACACCAGCTATACCAGCGGCAAGCCGGTAACGGATGCGGAAGCCGCCGCATGGTACAAGCAGGTGACATCGTACAACAGCGGCTACAAGCTGGCGCTGACACACTGGATGACCAGCCACATGCCGCCCACATACAGGACCGGCATGTACTTCATATACGACGGCCTGGGCTTCAAGTCGCTCAGCGAGCTGACGACCTATGCCTCTAACTGGGCCAAAGCCTATCCCAATGTGCCGGTCGGCTACTACATCGGGTTCCAGGAGGACAAGGCATGGTGGAAACAGTACAGCGATCCGATGAACACCGTCGGCCACGCCTTGCTGAACGCCGTCCCGAACGCGAAAGGCATCTACTGGGTAAGCTTCAGTATCAAGGAAGCATATCCCTGACGGCCAGCCTGCGAACTGCTATAGACAATTAACTGCGTGAGGGGGTTCCCCCTCACACACTTTTTTATCACTTCTTTTTACGATGAATAACGGGCAGGGCTCTGCAAACCATGACCGGCATTCAAGCGTACGTGCGCGCGAGCGCTCGCTCGACTCTGCACATTTCTCCGTCCCTGCGTATTCTTATGGTTGCTCAGCAAAGAATTTATTATATATTAGTATTTAAATATATGTTAGTACATCAAAGGTAAGATGGTGAGTCACTATTAGGTTTCAGGCTGTTCTCGTCATTCTCTTAATATCGGTCATCCTGATCGGTATTTACATAGCCGGGTTTCATTCCGGGGCCAGAGTGATTAAGGTGGGCCCTTCAGGCGATTACCTGAACATAGGTGATGCCATACGTGGTGCTCGCGAGGGAGACACGATCCTGGTCGGCAGCGGCACGTACAATGAAAGCCTTATTGTCGACAGGCGGCTTTCCATTGTCAGCAATAGCGGCAGCATCCCGGTTATCACCGGGGGCGGCAGCGGCGATGTCATCCATATCATAGCGGACGGCGTGCAGCTGAAAGGGCTCGCAATAACCGGCTCCGGACGGGACGGCGCCGGGATCAGGATAGACTCCGGTAGCAACCGGATAGAGGACTGCTCCATTTACGAGAACGACCGGGGCATTAACATGACCGGCCAGAGTGCCAATACTATTGCCGGGTGCGATATTTACAACAACGGCAGAGATGGCATTTTCTTCGCCGACTGTGATAACAGCAGCGTCACTTCCTGCGAGGTCCATGACAGTCTGACCGGCATCAGCCTGCTTCGCTCCAGGGACATGAAGATCGAGGAGAATAACGTCAGCGGCAATGGTCTGTACGGCATCTGGCTGAACGCATCCGGCCGAAACCTCATCGATGGCAACAAGGTGCAATACAACGCGGATACGGCCGTGAACGTGGAAAATGCCTCGAACGACAACGCGATATCGGAGAACGATATCAGCAACAACGCATTGTCGGGCACTGAGTACGATACCAGAAACGCCGTCAACATCTACAGGTCCTCGGGCAATTACGTGACGAGAAACCGAATCGTCTCTAACGGCGGGACGGTTATCCTCGACCGCGGCGAGTCGACCGAACGCACATTCCACATGAGTGACGGCGTCGGACTGGTAGAATCGGAGAGCTGCGTCGTGAAGGACAACGTGATGAGCGACGACCACTACGCCATATGGATATTCCGGTCGAAGAACTGCTCGGCGATCGGCAACAGCGCCTCCGGCGAGTTCTACAACATCGTGCTGGAAGAGTCGTCGGGCTGCACCGTCGCCGATAACGTCCTGAAGAGCGGCGGCAGGAGCATGTGGATAAAGAGCACCGACCACACCGCGATCAGGAACAATACCATGTCTGGCGCCGGGCTCTCGAACTATTACACCTACGTGATGACCCTCACCGATTCGTCATACAACGACATCGAGGACAATACGATTGTCAATAATCCCTACGTTTACAACAGCATCTGGCTCTCCGGCTCCAGCCACAATACGCTGAAAGGTAACAAGGACTATAATAACGGCGGCGAAGGCATCTGGTTTACCGATGGATCTGCGGGCAACCGGGCGTACCTGAACGACTTCCAGAGCGGCATCGCCAGCGTCACGTCAGGCAACTACTGGTCGTCCCCGGACACAATGCCCTATACCTATAATGGTAAGTCCCTGACCGGCTACCTTGGCAACTACTGGGCCGGGTACCGGGGCGCCGACACGAACGGCGACGGCACGGGTGATTCGGCCTACTCCGCCGGAAATGTTCTCGACAGCTACCCTCTGGCCGAGTCCCGGCAGAATTACCTGACGGATGAAGCGCCCTCTCCGACGCCGGCACCTACGGAGACACCCAGCACGACGCCGACTCAATCCCCGTACGCCACGCCGCTGCCTTACAGCGGCATAAAGGCGGGATTCCATGCGTCCATCTTTACTACTTCGCCGTTCCCCGGCCCCGAGCAATGGTACATCACCGGGAAGGACGCCGCAAGCAAGTTCGAGGGCTCCGACATCGGGGCCGTATGGGTGATCGGCGGCGCCCGTGCAGACGGACAATGCTACCTGAACTTCCCCTCATCCAAACATTATGACAATGTCGTGTTTTCCACCACTGACGAGAACGGGAAATACCTGAGCTACTTCGACAGTAAGGGCATCTTAGTCATCCTGCAGGTGGAGCCTGGAGAAGCCAACGTCAGCGACCTGATCCGGCTGGTGCTCAACAGGTACGGGCAGCATCCCTGTGTCGCCGGTGTCGGCGTCGACGTGGAGTGGTACCGGTTTGCCAGCAACCCTGAAGGGAGGCCTGTGACGGACGAGGAAGCCGCTACGTGGTACAAGCTGGTTACATCCTATAACAAGAGCTTCACCCTGGCCCTGACGCACTGGCGTACCTACAAGATGCCGCCCACCTACCGGGAGGGCATCTACTTCCTGTATGACGGCTATGCGTTCGGCTCGTTCAACGAGTTCATGGGCAAATGCGTCTCCTGGGGCCAGAGCTTCCCCGACAGCCCGGTCGGCTACTACATCGGGTTCGTCAACGACCGGAACTGGTGGTCAGTCTACCCCGACCCATACAACACTATCGGCCACGAGCTGCTGAGCCGGATACCGAACACGAAAGGCGTCTACTGGGTAAACGGCCAGCATCCCCGGGAATAGGCACCGGTCTCTTCAAGGGACCGATCGATGCCCTGCCAGGCATAATCTGCCTGCGCACGGGCTTTCGTATGCAAAGGCCTGTAGCGATAAAAGACCGATACCTCGCCGCTTATCGAGGTAACAAAGCCGTTGAAAAGTAATATTTTCATACGTTAACGTTATTTATATTTGCATTTGTATATTAAATGCCACTGAGGAATTTATATGGTGTATAAAGACAGCGATTCCGCTTTCAAGAACCGTTCACCCGCGGGCAGCGTCTCGCAAAAGCCGGCTACCGGCAACTTTACCGACCTGATACTGCTGTCTGGTGTACTACTGGTCATGCTCCTTTTCGTATACTTGCCACACATTAACGACGGCGTCATCCGCTTTGTACTCGCACTGGCGGTGGTGCTCTTTGTTCCCGGCTACATGCTCATTGCTGCCGTCTATCCCGGAAAGGATAGCCTTGGCAACATGGAGCGTCTGCTGCTGGCGGTCACGTTCAGCGTCATCCTGGTACCGATGGCCTGTCTGGTGCTGAACTATACCATATGGGGCATACGCCTTGACCCCGTCATTGTGGTCATTACACTGATGACCGGTTTTTTCACGATCGTCGCATTTCTGCGAAGGCTTGCGCTCCCGGCAGACCGGCGCCTGTCTTTCAGTCTTGACTGGCTATACGGTGACGCCAGAAAGCTCCTGCTGCCGTCATCAAAGAGCTCCCTTGATGTCTTTATCTTAGTCGTGCTACTGCTGTCAATCGTATCAGTGGCCGCAATGGTAGCTTATTCCGTGATGGGGAACCGTCCGGCGGACAGGTACACAGAGCTCTTCCTGTGCGATAACAACGGGAGCATGGGCATCTACCCGACGGTGCTCTGGCCGGGACAGAATTACTCGGTCGTCGCCGGGATATCGAACTACGAGGGAGGCGACCGGGTCTACGATCTGGTCGTGAATTTCGACGACGGAAAGGCGCCCTTCGACTTTTACCGGGAACGGATACCGGTCCGGGATAACCAGGCCGTAAAGAGGACTATATTCCTGAGGCCGACCAGGCCGTGGGACGATGCCCGGGTCACGTTTTCCCTGTACAATGCCGACGACAACCAGACGCCCTACCGCCAGTGCTACCTGCTGTTGAAGAACGCCACGGCGCATGCTACCGTGACGCCGGCGTTTGCCAACGGCACAGATAACACGACGTTGACTCTCGCAAAATTTAATTCAACAGGGAGATAGTAGTCGCAGACTGTTTTCACTGCCCCGTCCCCGTATGGTCCGGCGACCTCTGCCTCCGCGTAAAACCGCCGGGACGGACATCTTTATTTATACCTTTGTCGTTATAATAGACCGGACTCAGTCCAATGTTCACAGGAGCGTCATTTTCCGATGGTTACGTATGCAAGCAGGATAACGTCGCTGCCGCCCTACCTCTTCGCCGAGGTAGACCGGGCCAAGCAGCAGAAGATCAAAGAGGGAGTCGACGTCATAGACCTGGGCGTCGGCGACCCGGACACGCCTACCCCCGACTACGTCGTAGAGTCGCTGTGCAAGGCAGTCCATAAGCCGGAGACGCACCAGTACCCGTCCTACTCCGGCTCCAACGTCTTCCGGGACGCCTCGCACAACTGGTTTGCCGAACGCTTCGGCGTGAAGCTGGACCCGGCCACCGAGGTCATAACACTCATCGGCTCCAAAGAAGGCATCGCCCACATCCCGCTGGCGTTCGTCAACCCCGGCGACTACACGCTGTGCCCGAACCCCGCCTACCCGGTCTACGGCATCGGCACCACGCTGGCCGACGGCATCCCGTACGACATGCCGCTGCGGGCGGAGAACGGGTTCAGGCCCGACCTTTCGGCCGTACCGAAGGACATCGTGAAAAAGGCGAAGATGCTTTTCATCAACTATCCCAACAACCCGACCGCCGCGATCGCCGATAAGAAGTACCTGCGCGAGGCGGTCGACTTCGGCAAAGACAACGGCCTCGTGGTCGTATCCGACAACGCCTACTCCGAGATCGCCTACGACGGCTACAAGGCCCCCAGCGTCCTGGAGATACCCGGCGCCATGGACTGCTGCGTCGAGTTCCACTCGCTAAGCAAGACGTCCAACATGACCGGCTGGCGCATCGGCTTCATTGCCGGCAACCGGGACATCGTCGCCGGCCTGGGCAAGGTGAAGATGAACGTCGACTCCGGCGCCTTCCTGGCCGTGCAGCTCGCGGGCATCGAGGCGCTGAACCGCTCGAAGGACTTCCTGCCGGGGCTGAACAAAATGTACCAGGCCCGGAGAGATGCATTATGCGCCGGGCTGAAGGCCATGGGCCTGAAAGTGACGCCGCCGAAAGCCACGTTCTACGTATGGGCGCCCATACCGGCTAAGTACACGTCCATCGAGTACGCGAAATACCTGTTAGATACGGCAGGCATCGTGGGAACACCGGGTGTCGGCTTCGGCAAGTACGGCGAAGGCTACATCCGCTTCTCGCTGACCAGCCCTATCGAACGCATACAGATCGCCGTAGAGAGGATGAAACAGCTATGATGCCCTTCGAAATCCCCGGACACATCGACGTCAGGCACGGCCACCTGCACATCGGCGGCGTCGACACCGTCGAGCTCGCCGCCGAGTATGGAACGCCATTGTACGTGACGAATGAGGACCGGATACGGGCGAACTACCGCAGGTTCGCGGCAGCGTTCCCCGAGGCACACATTTTCTTCGCCGCCAAGTCGAACAACAACATCGTGGTCCAGAAGATACTGGCACAGGAAGGCGCCGGCGCCGACGCATTCTCCGACGGCGAGATATACCTGGCCCGGCTGGCCGGCATTCCGGCGAACAAGATACTGTTCACCGGCAACTCCAAGACCGACACCGAGCTCCAGTATGCCGTTGACGCAGGCACTATGGTCTCCGTGGACAGCCACGACGAGCTCATAGCATTGTCGAAGATCGCCAGCGCGGCGGGCAAGGAGATCAAGATCGCGTTCCGTGTCAACCCGGACGTCGACGCGAAGGCGCACCCGAAGCTCGCCACCGGCCTGGGGAAATCCAAGTTCGGCATCCCCCGGGACCAGATCGTAAGCATCTACCGCGAGGCGAAGGACCTGCCCGGCGTGAAGCCAGCGGGCATCCACTGCCACATCGGCTCCATGATCCTTGACACCGCTCCCTACGAGGAGACGACCCGGAAGATGATGGACCTCGTCGAGCAGATCAGCGGCTTCATTGACCTGGAATGGGTTGATATAGGCGGCGGCTACGGCGTGCCTTACCAGAAGGATGTCAAGCCTACCCCGCCCGAGGCATGGGCGAACGCCATCCTGCCGATCTTCCGGGAGCGGTGCAAGAAGCTGGGGATTCACCCGGAGCTGCACCTCGAGCCCGGCCGCTACATCGTCGCCGACTCGACAGTCCTGCTGATGCACGTGAACACGGTCAAGAAATCGAGTTCCAACTTCGTAGCCACGGACGCGGGCTTCAACACGCTGATACGGCCGGCGATGTACGACTCGTACCATGAGGCCGTCATCGCCAACAAAGCCGACGCGGCACCGGCCGACACGTACACGATCGTGGGCCCGGTCTGCGAGTCCGGCGACATCCTGGCGACCGACCGGAAATTGCCCGCCGTGCGCAAAGGCGATATTGTCGCGCTGATGGACGCAGGCGCCTATGGCTTCTGCATGAGCTCCCAGTACGTGGGCCGGCCGCGGAGCGCCGAGGTGCTGGTACACGACGGGCAGGCCGAGCTGATAAGGAAGCGCGAGACATACGACGACCTGCTGCAGAACCAGATCGTCCCGGGGAGGCTGTTATGACCGAGATCAAGTTCGTCAAGATGCATGGCAACGGTAACGATTTCATCCTGGTAGATGAGTTCATTAACCCTGTTCCCGATGACAAAAAGGCCGCTTTCGCCCGCAAGTACTGCCACCGGCGCACAGGCATCGGCGCCGACGGCGTCATCTTCTTCGCGAAGCCCATGCACGCTTCGCTCCACATGCGCATCTTCAACGAGGACGGCAGCGAGGCCGAGATGTGCGGCAACGGGATACGCTGTTTCGTCAAGTATGCCATGGACACCGGACACATGAAGCCCGGCACTGCGAAGGTCGAGACAAAGTCGGGCATCCTCGAGGTCGAAGGCCGCCGCGAGAACGGCCGGACGGTCGTGAAGGTAAACATGGGCAAGCCGCTGTTCGACGCCGCCAGGATACCCTGCAAAGGCATGGGCGAGTTCTTCAACATGCCCGTTGGCGGCTGCGAAGTCTCCGCCGTCAACACAGGCGTCCCGCATGCGGTCGTCTTCGTCACGTCGGTGGATGAGGTGGACGTCATGAAGACAGCGCCCCCGATTCGCTATGATCAGCACTTCCCGAAGGGCACGAACGTCAACTTCGTCGCCCGCGAAGGCCCGAACCTGAGGGTACGGACATACGAGCGGGGCGTGGAAGGCGAGACCTACAGCTGCGGCACAGGATCGGTAGCGGCTGCTGCCGTGGCCAGACATCACGGCTACATCCGCGACTCGACCACCGTATACACAAAGGGCGGCGAGCTCA
Organism: uncultured Methanocellaceae archaeon; assembly: GCA_963769045.1. GTDB lineage: Archaea > Halobacteriota > Methanocellia > Methanocellales > Methanocellaceae > Methanocella_A. The sequence goes on along the minus strand of CAVYKK010000013.1, from coordinate 213,929 downwards.
GGATAACCTTCGTGAACGACATTGCCTTCATGGAAGGCGGGGCCGAGACCGTCTACGAAGGGAAAGTGGACGTCGACTTCGTTACACTATAAGCACACGGCCTATCGCCGGGCTACGTGGCAAAGCATGCATATATGACCGGGATCTTCGTCCCTGTCACGCGTGCGCGCGCGAACGCCCGCTTTTTTCATCTTCTTATGCCTGACCAGGGCATCGAACATCCTGCGGCTCCCCTTATATCGACACTATATACGAAGAATAGCTATACTTTCAAAAAGGTCGTGGGCAATACCTGTGCCCGTTATGTTCCCTGACTAATATTCATATGACATGGTATAGTTGATAGTGTACAGCTTATTCATGTCGCATGCCAGGTCTACAGAGTGATATGTAGTTATGTACATCGTCATGGGTGGCACAGTAAAGTCAGCCGTGCTACGGACCGTGCCTGTCGCCTTATCGATGAGCTGGAAGTGCGCGACAATATCCCAGACCCTCTTAGGCCAGTTATGGTTCTCTATCTGGAAATTATATGTCGTAATGAATGTGACACCATCACCCGTGGCAATGGTTGGCGGGGAATCTGCTATGTTAGCGGTGACGTTGGGAATATTCTTCAGGAGTTCCGCATATCTCTTCTCCAGCTTCGTCACGTTATCCTGCATGCCACTGATCGTCGTATCGATTGCGAAGTAACTGCTATCCTTCAGGTACGCACGATATGCGTCCCCGGCACTCTTAACGAAACTGATGCTGCCGTTGTAATAGGTATTGTTCGACTGGCACGCGATCAGGAATGCGTGATACCCTCCGAACAACGAATCGTAGGTGCTGTCTTTCAGCATCAGGTTCCAGGCGGCCGTGTATAGCGAGTCCGAGCGTGCCAGTGCCTGGTTATAGCTCCGGGTGGCATTCTCTTTCATCGCGACCTTCTCCAGGTATTCTGACTCAAAGCCGCTGATGCTGCTGTTCAGTGACCTGACAGTATTGTTAACCTGGTTGCAGTCCTTCGTCACGTTGGCATATTCAGTATCATCGCTGCTGAGCACGGCTTTATACTCTGCCCCGGCGGCCGCGAGCCGGCCTGCGGCCAGCGTATAGTTGTCCGCCCGCTGCAGGTATCCGTCGATCCACGTCCTGAAGTCGTCTACATAGTTCTTGTTGGGTGCCGCCTGGTACCCGGAGATCGACGCATACACATCATTCGTAGCGTTAAGCTGATCGGTGTATGCCTGCCTTAGACTATCGCGCTGATGCTCTCTGGCCTGCTTGTCCTGGCCGTCCATGTAGAGATAGCCTGCGACGGCAGCAATGATAATAACAACTAGAATGACTGCGATGATTACGCCTATGTAAATCGTTTTATTGTTTTTTGGGGGTCTGTCACTAAGCGAAGCCATTAGCGTTTGCTAAGGTACATTTAAATCAATATAAACATTGTCGTCTCCTTAGTGCAATTTATATTTTCAAGACACAATCATTCCATGGGAGATAATGAGATGCAGACGGATGTGAAAGCGGGAGAAGTAAAGATCACTCACCCGGACAAAGTATTGTTCCCGGACGACGGTATCACGAAGGGGGAACTGGCCGGCTATTTCCTGGGCATAGCCGACGTGATGGTCCCCCTCGTCAGGGACCGGCCGCTCACCATGCAGCGATTCCCGGACGGCATAGCTAAGGCCGGTTTTTTCCAGAAGGAAGCCCCCTATTACCTGCCGGACTGGGTGAAGACCGTCACATTCGAGCTGCGGGACGGCCGCAGGCAGCGGCAGATACTCTGCAATGACGCTGCCACACTGGCCTGGATCGCCAACCAGGGCTGCATCACCCAGCACGTATGGTTCAGCCGGGCCGACCGGCTGGACTACCCCGACCAGATGATCTTCGACCTGGACCCGCCGGACGACGATTTCAGCCTGGTGCGGTTCGCGGCGAGGACCATAAAGGCCAAGCTCAAGGACATGGACATGCCCGCTTTCGTCATGACCACCGGCTCCCGGGGAGTCCACGTGATAACGCCACTGGACCGGTCCGCGGATTTCGACACAGTCCGGGAATGGGCGAAGAGCCTCGCGGACCGGCTGGCCTGGTCGATCCCCGACAGCTTCACCACTGAGCTTCGCAAAGAAAATCGCGGCCAGAGGCTGTTCATCGACTACACGCGGAACGCCTTCGGCCAGACCAGCGTAGCGCCATACACAGTGCGCGCGAAGCCGGGAGCTCCAGTCGCGACCCCAGTGGAATGGGACGAACTCGACGATATTAATTCGCAGACCTACAACATCCGTAACGTACTCAAACGGGTATCGGAGAAAGGCGACCCCTGGACGAGCATGCAGAAGTATGCAACCCCGCTCAAGCCGCTGAAGAAATAAGCATCGGAAACCAGGGGCACGGAGGCCGCAAAATCACCGGGTATTAACATTTTGGGCACCTTACAAGCCGTTTCTCAAGCTATTCGCCCCATGTCATGCCCGCCAATGTCGCCAGGGGCCCGGATGCTAAAAAATTATTTTGCAGATACCATTAGTAATTGCGCGCGCGAACCGCTGCCCGAAAAAATAAATCATTTTTGCTTAATTTCAGTCTTTGGGTACCAGGGATCATGTGCATACTCGATGCTCGGTGATAAAACAAATAAGATATATCACCACGCTGTCTGACGTTTCTCCATATCTGTCTGGTATGGGGGATCACTTGTGAGCACAGTAACAACAGGGACATTAAGCGGTATCGATCCGACTGCGAGAGCATTTCTCGAGAAGATCAATGCACTACAGGGCCCTCCGGTCTTCAAAATGTCGCCGGAGCATGCACGTAAAGTATTATCTGACCTGCAGGCTTCGGCTGCAGTGCCTATGATGCCTGCGGATATTGAGGAGATGGATATACCCGGCGGGCCGACAGGGAAAGTCCACTTACACATTGTCCGGCCTCAGGGCAGCACAGGGGCGCTCCCGGTCACCATGTTCTACCACGGCGGGGGATGGGTGCTGGGCGGTTTCGATACGCATGAGCGGCTGGTAAGGGAGCTCGCGAACAAGTCAGGTTCTGCCATGGTGTTTGTCGATTACACTCCCTCTCCCGAAGCGAAATATCCCGTTATACTGGAACAGGACTACAGGGCGATGGAATACATTGCGGAAAGCGGCAGGCAGCATAACCTTGACAGCTCCCGGCTCGCAGTGGCCGGGGACAGTGTCGGGGGTAACATGACGGCGGTCATGGCCATGATGGCAAAGCAGAGAAATGGGCCTGATATCAGGTTCCAGGCGCTCTTCTACCCGGTTACCGACGCGAACTTCGAGACAGGCTCGTACCGGCAGTTCGACAGCGGCTACTGGCTGGCCCGCGACGGGATGAGGTGGTTCTGGGACAATTACCTGCCGGATAAAAAGGAGCGTAATCAGCCGATGGCGTCACCATCGCGAGCATCAGCCGATCAGCTGAAAGGCCTGCCGCCGGCGCTGGTGATCGTCAACGAATACGACGTGCTCAGGGACGAGGGCGAAGCATATGCCCACAAGCTCATGGAAGCAGGCGTGCCCACGACCGGCATACGACTTCTGGGGATCATCCACGACTGCATGATGCTGAACCCGCTGGCAAATACGCCGGTGGTTAAGAGCGCCATAGACATGGCCAGCGATATGCTGCGGCGCTCTCTGGCGCAATAATATCTGTCCCTTAATTGCCGATACGTGCCCTCTGTGGCCTTTGTGGCCTTAGTGCCCTCCGTGTCCAATGCCTACTGGCTCTGTGGCTTGGGCAGCAGCGGGTACAGCCATCCCACGAAGGTGCCCGGCGACCTGGTCTGGATGTAGACCCTGCCCGGACCCCTGAGCCGCAGCACCAGCCCTTCGCCGCTGAGCATCGTGGACTTGATGCCGCCCACCTTTTCCACCGTATAGCTGATGCCCTGCTGGAACGCCACCAGATTGCCCGTGTCCACCCGGACGTCCTCGCCCTGTTTCAGGTCGATGGCGTGGACGGCGCCGAAGGATGAGATGAACAGGTCGCCCTGGCCGAACACGCGGAGGAAGAACAGGCTCTCGCCTGAGAACAGGCCTTTCAGGCCCTGGAATTTGGTGTCGATGCCAAGCTGCGGGGACGAGGCGAGGTACGCACCGCTCTGTACGAACCACTCGCCGACCATCGGTATCTGCTCGACATCGCCCATGTACGAGGGGCCGAAGGTGACGATGCCCGTGCCCTGCCGGCACGTATAGGTGTTCTGGAAGAACGACTCGCCGCCCAGCACGCTCCGCTTCAGCGAGGACAGGATTCCGCCCCTGGCGCTCGTCTGGATGTCGATCGACGGCGACATGGTGACCATGGCGCCGGCCTCGGCGCAAATAGACTCGCCCTGCTGCATCTCGACCTCCAGCAGCGAGTAGACCGGCCTGTAAAGGATGTTATACTTCATACGAAAGCTCCGGAATAGTGTCTGCGTCGGCCGTCAAATACTCATCGCTTTGTCACGCGCCGTACCATGACGGCGAGGGCGATCAGGAGGATTGCCAGGAAGCTGCCGAGGACCGCCAGCATACCTGCGTCTGTGGCCGAAGCATCCGTGATGGTACGGTCCGGCTGCGTAGCCGCTACGAGAGCAAACTGTCCCGCGCCGGGTACGACAGCCTGATAGACGGTGCCATTTTCCGTTTTCAGGAGCCGGGGCTGGAGCCTGGAAAGCTGGCCGTCACTATACCGGTATAACGTGATGTTTTCGGCGTCATAGGGCCCGGGCCATTCTCTGTCTGCCTGTATGGTGACGATGACGTAGCCAATGGCATCGTTGCCTGCCTGGTTGACGCCCCCCAGGTCGAACGGCGGGGACATGTCCGCAACAGCCTGGCCTCGTATTTCCAGGTCCGCGGTTATCGCCTTAACGGCCGTGTCACTATCCGTGAATGATATGCCGTACTCCGCTCCGTCAGGCAGGTCCCGCAGCAGGATAACGGCGCCTGCCGTAAAGTTCGTACTATCGTGTTTCGAGGTAATCCCGGCCAGGCGGAGCTCCAGGCCGGTGACCTGCCCGGAGAAGCCATAGCTGTCAGCCGTCAGGTTCTCCGTGGTGGCGACCAGGCTGCCGGCTTTCTCCCCTCCGGCGTAGACGGGCAGCAGCAACGTGTTATTTCGGAAGACAATGCCGCTCTCACTATCCTCCAGCGATACCAGCCTTGTGCCGTTGCGGGCCGCAGCCGGCACAGTGACGTACAGCGAGTTATCGCTTCTGGTGAACGCGACAGGGCCTGGGCCGGAGGCAAGCTCGCTGGAGACACTGTCGATCGCCTTTCCGAACTCCGAGATCATGAAGGACGAGGGGATCGATACGTTGGCAGACGGACCGGAAGCTGACGCTGTGCCCGCCACGACAAATAACAGCACGCAGGCGGCTGCCGCATAAATCCGATGCTTCATGTATAGTGAACACTCGAAAGGCAGATACTTAAGGCTTTTTTGCCGTTTAAACGAAGGCTATGGCCGTCGATACGGTTGTCTGCAGAAATGGCGTTGAGAAAAATAAAAAAGTGAGGTGGAGGAAAGAGATGGGAATTTACATTCCCATGTCCATCTCGCCCATGCCGCCCGGGCCCATGCCCGGGCCGCCCTTGCCGCCGCTTAACTTGCTGGCTGCAATGACGTCGTCAATCCTCAGGATCATGATGGCTGCCTCGCTGGCGCCACTGACGGCCTGGGTCTTGACACGGAGGGGTTCGACGACCTTCTCCTTCTTCATGTCGACTGCGTCGCCGGTGAAGACGTTGATGCCCGCGGTCTTCATGCCGTTCTTGCCCTCGTGCTTGCTGCGCAGGCTGACCAGCGTGTCGATCGGGTCCAGGCCGGCGTTCTCGGCGAGCGTCCTCGGGATGACCTCCATGGCCTCCGCGAACGCCTCGATGGCGAGCTGCTCTCTGCCGCCGACCGTGGACGCGAAGTCCTTCAGCCGGAGCGCGAGCTCTACCTCGCAGGCGCCTCCGCCCACGACGTACTTCTTGTCCTCGACGACTACGCCCACGACGCGGAGCGCATCGTGTACGGCGCGGTACAGCTCGTCTACGACGTGCTCGGTGCCGCCGCGGAGGATCATGCTGACTGCCTTCGGGTCCTTGCACTTCTCGACGAAGATCATGTTCTCGTCGCCGATCTTGCGCTCTTCCACGAGGCCTGCATCGCCGAGGTCGCTCTTGGCGAGCTCATCGACGCTGGTGCTAACGCGGGCGCCCGTGCTCTTGGCGAGCTTCTTGAGGTCGGACTCCTTGACACGGCGGGCGGCCATGATGCCGGCCTTCGCCAGGTAGTGCTGGACGAGGTCGTCCACGCCCTTCTGGCAGAACACGACGTTGGCGCCGGTCTTCTTGATCTTGTCGACCATGTCCTTGAGCATCTTCTCTTCCTGGTCCAGGAAGCTCTGGAGCTGGTCGGGGCTGGTGATCTCGATCTTGGCGTCGATCTCCGTCTTCTCGATCTCCAGCGGGCAGTCGAGCAGCGCGATCTTCGCGTTCTTCACGGTCTTCGGCATGTTCGGGTGGATGCGTTCCTTGTCGACTACGATGCCCTGGATGAGCTCGCTGTCGCCGATGGTGCCGCCGACCTTCTTCTCTACCTTGACATCGTCGATGTCGACCTTGCCGTTCTCGTCCACGACAGCCTTGACTGCCTTGACGATGAGGTCGGCCAGCTTCTCGCCTACGGCCTCGGCGCCCTTGCCCGTCATCGCGGTGATGGCGAACTCCTTCAGGAGCTGCTCATCCTTGACCGAGACGTCGAACGCGAGGTTGTTGAGGATTTCCCTGGCCTTGTTGGCTGCCTGCCTGTAGCCGGACGCGATCACCGTGGGGTGAACGTCCTGGTCCAGCAGGGCCTCGGACTTCTTGAGTAACTCACCGGCTAATACGACTGCGGTGGTGGTGCCGTCGCCGACCTCGTCGTCCTGGGTCTTGGCGATCTCCACGATCATCTTCGCAGCGGGGTGCTCGATGTCCATTTCCTTGAGAATCGTAACGCCGTCGTTGGTAATCACGACGTCGCCGAGGGAGTCCACGAGCATCTTGTCCATGCCCTTCGGCCCGAGCGTCGTCCTGACTGCCTCGGCCACGGCCCTCGCGGCCATGAGGTTCATACCCTGAGCGTCGCGGCCCCTCGTCCGGGTGGAGCCTTCCCTTAAAATAATCACTGGTTGACCACTCTGTTGCTGTGCCAAATTTGTAACCTCCTTAAATGTGAAGTAACCTGTGTAGCAGGCATTTATGTGCTTGTAATTCTATATATAATTTACGATGGCTCCCCTTGCCCTGAAGCCTTGCAAGGCCATTGGCATACAGGGGTTTTTAATTCTTCTCGCCGTAAATCGACAATAGATTACAGGCGCAATGCCCGCCCGAATTATACCTTCTGTTCTGCGGGTATCGCGGTCAAATATGAGATTACACTTCTATAAATAATTTTCCAATGTCTGCGGATAATCGCCTGGCCTTTTCTCTTCACTGAATCGTAATTGAAAGCGAGTACTCCAGTGACGGCGCAGACCATGGCCGTACAAGGTAAAAGTTGAGCTTGCAGCCGCCGGTGGCAACGGCTGCGAAATGCCAGGAGCGTTCTCCAAGGCCGTTGAACCGCGCCGGGCCGCGTTCGGCATAGTCCGAGTCGTCCAGCCTCAGTACCGGGCATTCCTCGCGGTACTCCCAGACGTAGCCCGAGACCATGCTCTCCGGCAGGCGGACCTCGAGCTTCTCGCGGAGCTTCAGGATGATGCAGCGGCCGTTGTCGTCCTGAGTGACCTTCATCCGTTTCATGAACGCGCTGCTGTGGCTTATAGTATTATTGTCGCAATCATTGAGCCCAGAAAAAATTTTATAGCCGCCAGCCATTGATCGTCATGGAGCTTCGCAGTGAATAAACTCACAGTACTAATTGCCGAGATCGTAGCAGGCGCCGTCATTCTGCTCGTACTGATGGGCATGGCCACGGGCGTCGTCGGCTCGCTCGTAACGATACCAGAGGCGGATGGCGTCTGGCTGGTCCTGTTTCTCGTCATGCTGCTGGTCATCGACATTTTCCTGATCGTCTACACCTTGAGAGCCTGGGAACAGGATTAATTGACATCCCCCGCGCGTAAGCGCCTTCCCGGCCTGTCCCGCCAGCCATCCCCGGCATAACGTTACCGTGTATTGTACCCGGAAGTAAAAGTTCATATATATTGTCTACTCCATTTTCACCGCGATGAGCCACGTTTATCTCGGCAAGCTGACGCTGTTCTGGTGCGACGCGTGCAACGTGCCCGTGCTGGGCAAGAAGTGTGCGAAGTGCGGCGGCGAAGCCCGCAAGGTCGAGGTAACGCCCCCCGGCGACATCCGCCCGGCGTTTCCCTTCGACATAGCCCTGGTCAGCCGTACGATAGCCGAAGGCTTCGGCCACGAGGGCGACCTCCTGGCAGGCAAGCTCGCTGTGCTCAACAAGGCTCCTTATGAGGACCGCCTGGACGAGGTCTACGTAGACGGGCAGATGTTCGGCGCAGTCCGCTTCGACCCGGTGCGGCTCAAATGGATGTTCATGCCCCGGGCCTACGCGGCAAAGCAGATGAAGATCACGAAAGGCTACGTGATCGCAGACAAGGGTGCGGAGAAACCCCTGCTCGGCAGCTCCAACATGCTCGGCCCCGGTGTGGTCGACTGCGACGAGAACATACAGGTCGACGACGAGGTAGTGGTACTTCTCGACGGCCGGCCCATCGCCGTAGGACGCGCAAAGATGACCGGCGCCGACATGAAGCAGCGCAAACGCGGTGTGGCGGTCAAGGTCCGGTGGAATGGCTATGACGATCACCCGGTGCCTGCCGGCGGGCAGACGTGGGACGATGCCCTTGAGGCAAACCGTAATTACCTCGACGGCTATGAGCACGAGGCAGTCAGCTTCGCGAAGAAGACCGCTGAGCAGCAGAAGCTGCCGGTCACTGTATCCTATTCCGGCGGCAAGGACAGCCTGGCCACGCTGCTGTTGGTGAAAAAAGCCCTGCCGTCGTTCGACGTCATGTACATAGACACCGGCCTGGAGTTCCCCGAGACTACAGGGAACGTGCATCTGGTCGCAGAGAAATACGGCCTGCCTGTCAGCATCGTTGAGGCGGAGCCCTTCTGGGACGCGGCGCCGCGGTTTGGACCACCGTCAGTAGAAGCTCGCTGGTGCTGCAAGGTCTGCAAGCTGGGCCCGATCACCAATTTCATCGAGAACAAGTACCCGCACGGCGTGCTTACATTCATCGGCCAACGCCGCTACGAGTCCGAAGTGCGGGCCAAGAGCCAGCGCGTCTGGCAGAACCCCTGGGTAGGCAACCAGACCAGCGCGTCGCCCATACAGGGCTGGACTGCGCTGCATATCTGGCTGTTCCTGTTCCGGGAGAAGGCGCCGTACAACGTCCTGTACGAGCGGGGCTTCGACCGGATCGGCTGCTGGCTGTGCCCGAGCGCCAGTCTGGCCGACTATGAGTACGTCAAAGAGCAGCACCCCGAAATGTGGCAGCGGTGGGAATCGTTCCTGTTCGACTACTGCCGCAAGGTCGGCCTGTCGCCGGGCTATGTGACATACGGCCTGTGGCGATGGCGACGCCTGCCGAAGCAGTGGGAAGAGCTGCGGCAGTCGCTGGGCATCGAGAAGACCGCGCCGGAAGGCAAGACCGGCGAGCTTAACTTTGCGCTGGCCGCGGGCTACCGCCCCTGCAAGGACGGCTCCATGAGCGCCGAAGGGAGCTTCGACTCGCCGCTGGACATGGAGCGGCTCGAGATGATGCTGCGGCCGCTGGGCGAAGTAAAGTCCATGGACGGCGTGATCTATGTGCCTATGGACGATGCGAGCATCCAGGTATACGCGACCGGTACCGTGGTCGTCCGGGCGAAGGACCAGGATTCGGCTATCTCTGTTGCCCAGAAGGCTGTAAAAGCTATCCGCCGGGGCATGTTATGTATTGGCTGTGGCGTCTGCGTGGGCACCTGCCCCACAAATGCTATTACCAAGGAGAACCACAAAGCGATCATCAACGAGGCGTGCACCGCGTGCGGCGAGTGCATCGACATCTGCCCGCTGGTGAAGTTCCGGAGAGAGGAAGCTTGAAGATAGCGATCGTCGACTACGGCGCAGGCAACATCCGCAGCGTGGAGCGAGGGCTGGCCTTCGTGGGCACGCCGGGCAAGATGACCGGCGACCCCGGAGAGATCGAGTCCGCGGACGCGATCGTGCTGCCGGGCGTCGGGGCCTTCGAGGCCTGCATGCGCCAGGTAGCCCCGCTACAGAAAGTCCTGACCGGAGAGGATCGAGGCCGGCGTCCCGTTCCTCGGCATATGCCTCGGCATGCAGATGCTCTACGAGGAAAGCGAGGAGGGCGGCCTGATCAAGGGCCTTGGCATCGTGCCGGGCCGGGTCACGCGCTTCAATGGCCGTCTCAAAGTCCCCCACATGGGCTGGAACTCGCTCACCGTCAAAAAAGAGCACCCGCTGCTCAAGGGCATACCGGAAGGCTCCTACGTTTATTTTGTCCACTCATACCGTGCCGGGATCAACGACAGCACGGTCGCGGCCACCGACTATGGCGGCGAGTTCACGGCAATAGCGGCCAATGAAGCCGGCAACGCCGTCGGGACCCAGTTCCACCCGGAGAAGAGCGGTACAGTCGGTCTAAGGATGCTTAAAAATTTTTCTGCAATGATATAGGATAGCGGGTGTCCCGGTGAATTCTACTCTGGTAAAAGCGGAAGTTGTCCTTGCGAAGGTATACCCGGGCTATAAAAAATTTTTCAGGTACCTCACCGTGGGCGCTGTCTCCACTACGGTCAACCTGTCCTTATTCACTTTGCTCCTCAGCTACACCTCTTTGGGCTACCTGCTTGCCAGTATTCTATCCTATCACGCAGGCATGGCATTTAGTTACTACCTTAACCGGACTTACACGTTCAGGAGCGCTTACGAAAAAGTACACCTCCAGCTGGCTTCCTTCGCGGCAGTGGCGTATACTCAGCTCCTGATCGTTTTGCTTGTCCTCTCTCTGGTCGTCGAGCTGGGGTTCAGGAACGACGACGTCTTCTATGCCGTGATCGCCAATGGTATCGCGACAGTCATCGGCTTTATTTACGCCTTTGTAGTGAACAGCCGGCTGACTTTTAAATGGTTTAAGTAGCTACTTAGCAGAACTGCCGTCGTAAACACGCGGCTTTACCGCGAAGAGCGATGTCCTCACCCGAAACATTATAAAACATCAGAGATGTAATGTAGGAAGCTGAAACAAATTGCAGGTGTGCCATTGATCGATTTGCTGGTAAGGGCGGACGCCGCGCTCGTCGGGGTCTACAAGGACTATAAGAAGCTGGTCAAGGCCCTGATGGTCGGCGTGCTCGCCACGCTGGTCGATATGGCGTTCCTGTTCATCTTTATCAACTATCTCAACATATTCTACCTGACCGGCCAGGCGATGAGCTACCTGCTCGGCATGGCCGTAAGCTTTTATTTTAACAAGACCTTCACGTTCCGGAACAAGTCAAGCCAGGTACACTTCCAGTTCGCCTCGTTCTCGATCATCGCGTTCACCCAGTACCTGCTGACCCTGGGCCTGATGTTCGTCTTCGTGGACATGGTCTTCAACAACCCGGATTCTAATGCAATCGTCATGGTCTCGAAGGTTATCGTCGCTTTCATCGGCTTCGTGTATGCCTTCACGCTGAACAAGTCGCTGACCTTTAAGTTGTTCAAATGAGAGATTTCCGGCGATGCCGGTGCCCTCAGAAAAATCAGGTGCTGTCCACGCCTTTGAGGAGCGACGAGATCGTCTCGAAGGTGGACTTGACGATAAGATAAGCGCCGCCGATGAAGACGATGCTCTCCGGCGATACCTGGACGACGACGATGGACAGGAACGCGGCTGCCAGCAGGGCGGTGTCGCCTCTGGTCAGGAACCCGGCGACCTTCTCCATGACGTTGGGGTTGACCTCCGACGCGTCCATTTCAAGGACGATGTTGCCGGCCTGGAACAGCTTGATCCAGCTCGACTCCTCGGATATGAGGACGGCTGTCGCCGCCATTATGCTCTCGGTGATGCCGCTCGCCGCAGCGTGGCGTGTGCCGAAGCCCGGCAATGTGGTCGACCGCAGCAGGCGGGCGCCATAAGCTACCAGCTCGCCCCGGGGAGTGATAATCATCGCGCCGTCGATGGTGGCCAGTTTCTCCAGCACCACGTTCATACCCTTCTCAGTGATCGGCGAGGCCGAGGTGAACTGAGGGTAGTGGGTCTCGTAGAGCCCTTCGACGTCGGCCCGCTCCGCTATCACGATCAGGCCTCCTTCGCCGCTCTTCGAGATGCTCTTGGCGACGCCCAGGATCACGTCCATCACGTGCTCTTCCCGGTCTGCTTCCACGGTCGCCTGCATCATTCAGCTCCCACACCGGAAGGATATGTCATATGTACCTTAGTACTCCTCGAAATATTTGTAAGTTATCCTGTCATCGGACAGGGTCACACTGCCCTATGGGCAGGGCATGCTATACGGATATTGCCGTGTACCTATAAAGTAATTAGCCTGTGCTCCATACGCTCATCGAGTATCCTTAAATAGAAGCAGGGCGGAATATACGCTTAAAGTACGCTTAAAGTATAAGGGTCTGCACATGAAAAACCAAATAGTATTTGCCATGATGATCCTGGTGCTCCTGGCAGTCGGCATCCTCGCCGGGATGGTCGTCTATACGGCCCTTTTCGGCGGCCCGTCGATCACCGACCATCAGTTCTGGGTCAACCTGTTCTGGGTCCTTACTTACGTCATTACCGGCACGGTGGCGCTGATAGCGCTGTTCTTCGCCGTCGGCCTTGCCCGGCAGTCCCGCAGGGTGACTGCACCGGAGACGGCTGACAGCGATCTGCTGCCTGTGACCATCATCATACCGGTGCTCAACGAGGAGCGAGTGCTGGAGACGTGCGTGGAAAGCGTCCTCGCGTCTAACTTCCCGATGGATAAGCTCGAGATAATCATAGCCTACGAGAAGCCACCCAAGTGCTCAGACTCCACGCCACAGATCGCGCTGCGACTGGCCGGCAAATACCCGAATATCAGGGCTATTGCCAATGAGGGAGCGCATGTCGGCACCAAGGCAGGTGCATGCAATATCTGCCTACCCCATAGCCCGGGGCCAGGTTATCGGTCTCTACGATGCAGACCACGTTGTCCACCGGGATGCCATTCACAGGGCCTCGGCCCAGTTCACCGCGGATCCGCAGCTGGGCTGCATCGGCGGCAAGCTACTTGTCCGGAACATGGACTACAACCTCTTTACGTTCATCATCGGCAACGAGTACACAGTCATCAACAACTTCTCCCGTTTCTTCTCCGAGATGGTCACCGGGGCTCACCTGATCTATGGCTCCAATGTCTTCATAAGCAAGAGCGCGCTGGACGCTATCGGCGGCTTCGACGAGAAGAGCCTCACCGAAGACAGCGACCTGGGCATGAAGCTGATCAACAAGAGCTATCGCATGATCGTCGACTACACCATCGAGAGCTACGAGCAGCCTGCCATCAACTGGCACGACTGGTGGAGCCAGCGGGTGCGCTGGACCCGGGGCAGCGTGGACACGCTCAAGAAATACATGGGCATGTCGAAGGACGAGATCAACGCCAAGGTGCTGCAGACCGCCGTAGTTTACTCGCTGGGCACGATCGGCCTGCTTCTGACCGTCATTCTCATGGGGTTCGTGGGTTACCTGCTGCTCATGGGCGTGGTGCCGCCGTACGCCATTATCGCCTTCGGGGCGCCCTTCGCGGTCCTGTTCGCGGCCGAGTCGCTCCTGCAGATGGCGCTGGGCCGGGGCAGTGTAGCGGACCTGTTGATGTCCATATTCATCAGGCCCTGGTTTATCTTCCCCTACACGCTGGTCGGCGTATACGCCGTAGTCCTCGACCTGATCAACGCGCCGCGCACCTGGGAAGTCAACCAGCGTATAGGCTAGTATAAGCATGGGCGATATCCGCCCGATATTCATTTTTATCAATAACCGATTTTTCAATAACCAATCGAAAACCGTCCCCGGCCATTATACTTGTTAAATCTTCACGGGTCGATGTCCGCTCTTACTTCGCAGGGCATGCTACTACGGGTTTTTCAGGTCTCATGAAAAATTTAATAAATGAAGCCGACGCATGCCGATCTAACGATAAATGTAATAAACCATATAAATGGAGTTTAGACATAGCTATTTTTCATCACCTCAACTTGAAAATACCCTTTTTCATCCGTCGAGTGCTCCGCCGTCCGGGCCCCGTTCTTACAATATCGGAGATCAATAGAGCATGATATGGTCAATCCAATATTAATCGCGGTGCGACGCCCATGCTTACTTCGTCGCATGGGCTACTCCGGGTTTTTCCGGTGCTACACCGTCCGGGCCGCGCTCGCACCCTCGCCGGACGTGCCCGGCTGCGCTTCGCTGCGCCGGACTCGACCGCTTCGCAAGCGCTAAGCAACGCGCCCTTCGGGCAGCGTTCATTGCCCGGCCGCCTCCGCACCCCTCGCACAGCTTCGCGTGCGAGGGGCCTTCGGCCGAAAAAACCCTCCGCCGACCGCGGAGCAGCATATGCAACGCGTACCAGGACTAGTATTGGCTCGCTGCCTGTTCTATTGTTGGTATGGGTAGCCTGTGCTTCTCCGCGGAAGGCGGAGGGTTTTTTCGGCTTGCCCCTTCGCACGCGATAGCTGTGCGAGGGGTGTGTAGGTGGCGGGTGTGAAAAACGCTGCCGAAAGCGTGTTTTTCAGGGCTTGCAAAGGAGGCTCAACGCCGCCGAAGGCGCGTTGGGCCGACGAAGGTGCGAGCCCGTCGCCCGACACCGTAACACCGGAAAAACCCGTAGTAGCACGTGCGGCGAAGCAAGCACGGGCGTCGCACCGCGATTAGTAAGAGAAGTATTTGCTAGTGACTCGTATGTATTATTAACAAGAAGCAAGCACGGGCGTCGCACCGCGACTGGCAGGGGTAGAAATCGTTTATTGATATTCTGAAGATAAGTAAGTACAGGCATCGCACCATGAACGATATGTAGATTTGTGATATTTGAGATACTGCGAGCGATACGAAGAAAACGCCGTGAGTTGACGTTTTGATAGCTTGATAGCGATGCTGGCGATGATCGATTAAATACTTTTAAGAAAAGCTATAATTCAATGTTTTTGTTATTTATTCGCTATACATTTTAAAAGACAGTCAGGATATTCCTTCATATGTATCGCATGCGTGGAAAGGTTGACGTCGGTGACATGGCGCCGGAGTTCAAAGCTAAGGATGTCACGTATCACGAGATCAACGAGGCGGACTACCGCGGCCGGAACAACCTCGTCCTTTTCTTTTACAGAAACAGCCAGTGCCAGACCTGCCGGGAAGAGCTGACGACCCTGGGCAATAAGTTCGATTACATCGTCCAGCAGGACGGCGATGTCATCTCGGTCAGCACTGACGGGTTTGACGTGGCCAAAAACATGGCGCTCGACCTGCACCTGCCCTTTCATGTGGTCAGCGATCCCGACGGCGAGATCATCAAGAAATACGACGTCTATGACAACAACACCGACACGGCATATCCCGCACTGTTCCTGATCGACAAGAACGGCATCGTCCGTTACCGGAAGATCATCGAGGGGCTTGACAGTCTGGTATCCGGGGACGAGATAGTGAACAAGTTGAGAGACATGGGCACGCCTCACGGCGAAATCCCATTCCGGTCGTTCCAGTACGATTAGCGACAGGTGCTATATTGCCCGACACCCGGGTCATCACGGGGCATTTCAGGCTTGCATGGAGCGCGTATCTTTACATAACATTGTTAAATACAATTATTTAAATATGTAAAAATTCAGATGACTTATATACAATATATTGATAGAATGCCGTTTTGTCATTCTCAATTCTAATCATAAATTCATGAGTTATGAAGACGATCAATGGCAGAAAATCTGCGGAAACCACCGACATACCCGGGCATATCAACGAGCACCAGTATCGCAGATATTACCCGGCCATCCTGGGCCTGTCGTTACTCCTTGTCATCTTCCTGGCCGTTTACGTGAACCTGTTTTTAGGGATCGACATCGTATATACCCACCTGTTCTATATCCCCATAATACTCGCGGGCATATGGTACCATAGAAAAGCCGTATACATAGCGCTATTCCTGGGTGCTCTCCACATTGTCCTCAACTATTTTTACGACGGCTCGTTCTCGTACAGCCCGTTTCTCAGGGCGATCGTTTTCGTCTTCATCGCGTATATCATAGGGACCATCGCCGCGAGAAAAGATTTACTATACTTCATTTTGAAAAAATCCGAAGGCGATCTGCGTCACATGCGCGACTCGCTTGAGCAGCAGGTCCGCGAACGTACGCTGGAGCTCAGCGGCATCAACGAGTCGCTTAGAAATGAAATCGCCGAACGAAAGAAGGCGGAGGATTCTTTCAGGCTGACACGGTTCTCGATAGATAAAGCCACATACCTCATTGGCCGGCTGAACCCTGACGGCAGCTTCAATTACGTCAACGATGCGCTGTGCAGGGCCTCGGGTTTTTCTCACACAGAGTTGCTTTCTAAAAGCATCTGGGATATCCTGCCGGACTTCACGAAAGAGACATGGCCGGAGCACTGGAGTACGCTGAGAGAAACTGGCTCTGTCCACTCCGAATCAACGCTTCTGACCAGGGAAGGCAGGGCCATCCCCATAGAGATCGTGAATAACTATATCGATTACAAAGGGAAGACGTACGACTGCATTTATATACGTGACATCTCCGAGCGCAAGCGCGCGGAGAACGCGTTAAAAAAGAGCAGGGCGATCCTTGCCCGGGCGCAAATCATAGCCCACGTCGGCAACTGGGCCTGGAACCTGAAAACCGGCCAGATGCAATGGTCGGACGAACTGTTCCGGATTTTCGGCTATAGCCCCGGGGATACTATCCCATCCTACGATTTGCTCCTGTCCAGCGTCTGTCCCGGCGACCGGGAACTGGTCTCGAAAACCTTCCAGGCGGCAGCCCGTGACAACATCCTTTTCAACATCGATTACCGCATTGTCTCCCGGAACGGCGCCATAAGATACGTGAACAGCGTGGCGGACAAGCTTGCCAGGGACCCTGCCGGCAACCCCGCGTGGATCTACGGCATCACCCAGGATATCACCAATCGCAAGCGTGCAGAGGCCGCTTTACACGATGCCAAGGAGGAGGCGGAGCTGTACCTGGATTTGATGAGCCATGACATCAACAACCTGAACCAGACCGGCATCGGGTTCCTGGAGATGGCACTGGACACCCCGGGACTCCCGGATGAAACAAAAGCGCTGATATCTAAACCGCTTGAGGCGCTGGAAAGCAGCACCCGGCTCATCAAAAATGTCACCAGGCTCCAGCGCGCAAGGGAAGGCGACTTCTGCACTACACGGGTCAATGTTTGCGAAGTCATCCGCGAGGTACTGCCTAAATGTTCCGGCGTGGCAGGGCGGGACATCCGCGTCGACTTCCACGGCTGCGACTGCTTCGTCGTGGCCAACGATCTGCTGACCGACGTATTCTCGAACATCATCGGCAACGCGATAAAGCATTCCATCGGGCCGCTGATCATCGACATAAACCTGGAACCGGTCCTGGAGGACGACAACGCGTATTGCGCCGTCAGCGTTGCGGACAACGGCCCCGGCATACCTGACAGCCTGAAGAGACAGCTGTTCGTGAAATTCAAGAGAGGGACCACAAAAGCAAGCGGAAGAGGCCTTGGCCTGTATCTCGTAAAAATGCTGGTCGACGGCTACGGCGGCCGGGTCTGGGTAGAGGACCGGATACCGGGGGATTACACGAAGGGGGCTAAGTTCGTGGTCATGCTGCCGGCGGTCAAGTGACTCAGTTGATGTTCTCGTTCATGTAGCGTCCGCTGTAGCCCTGCTGCACGGCGCTGTCTAGCCGCATGAACAGGAGCTGGACTACCCTGGCGTCCTTTTTAATGTAAAAGCCCGAAGGATTGTGGACGATCAGCAGCGCCTCGCTCCGCCCTTTGTATCCCGCGTCCCAGACGGCTGTCTCGACTGTAGCTCCCATGCGCAGGAGGCTTGACCTCGGACGCGCGATTGCACACATGTCCATTGGTATGGAGACGATCTCGTTGAAGACGATCTTATAGCAGCCTTCCCGCAGGAAGAGCCACCCGTCCCGGCCCCACTCGAGTTCCTTGTACATCGGCAGCGCACGGTCGGCATTGTCGAAACCGACGCGGCCCGGCCCATAGAACGCCTCGACCCGGGCGACGGTCAGCTCCAGCCCGTTCACCTGTGTCTGTAAGGCAGCGTCTATCGCGCCTTCCAACAGCCCGGCCTTAACGAGGCTTTCTAACCCGGTCTTTCCCTGGATCATCGATCTCCCTTCCCTCGTCGAACGTGAGTACGTGCGGCTTGATGTCCAGCACGGGCGTCCCGTCCAGCGCATCGAGGCCTTCGACAACCAGCGTATTGCCCTTTCGCTTTAAAAGCTTTGTCACTGTGATGCCGATGGGGCTGGGCCGGAACTGGCTTCTCGTGTTAAAGACGCCGGTGATCGGCCGGGACTCGTCGCCCCTGGGGTGTAGACGCAGCCGGTATTCGCCATCGTTGCGGTCGAAGTAGAAGACCACTGTGAGGAACTCGTTCTCCTCGATGCCCATGAGGCCGTCGGCATACTCCGGCTCGATGACTATGTCCGAGATGAGGTGCCGGAACTCCTCGGAGTGGATTTCCGGCGTGGCACCGTTCCGTACGTAGCCGATGGCGGTGACCGCGAGCTTTTTCATCGCTTATTAGTTTCGGCCTGCTGGTATATAAACCCGGAAGCCGGGTGGCGAGTGATAACGATATCGGCATATGTAGACATTAAACCGGGTTTATGTATAGAATCAGACTGATATATGCGGACTAACACATTATACCTCAGCCAATATCTGAGGGACTATGCCTGAAAGTAACGGACCGTGTGACCTGGGTGCATTATACGACGAGCTCCAGGAGGACGCGCGGAACATGATCATGGACCTGAACAGGATGGTATCGATGTACAGTACTGTCGGGCTGTTCATGGTGACCTTCGGCATAGTGTTCGTCGCATATGCCCTCGCCGGATGGTACCGCCTGCTCACTGGCAACACGGGCCTGACCTATTACATGCTGGCGATCGGCGGGACGATCGGCGGCGTCATCCAGCTGGTGGCCGGCCCATACCTTATCCAGTCGTACTTCCGACTTCGAAGGCGGTACCCGAAGCTGATCCCGTTCCCACGCATTCTGCTGTTCGCCGGCCGGCCCGCGAAGAAGATGGCTGCCCCGGACGAGGAGGGGCGGCTGCGCGAGCTCCAGGAACTATACGACGAGCTGTGGAAGGACATACGCAGCGTGATCGTGGACATGAACAAGAGCATCAAGACGTACCTGCTGGCCGGACTAATGTTTGTCGTATACGGTATCGCGTTCTTGCTCTGGGGCTGGGGCCCGATCCTTTCAGGTAATGTCAGCGGCGAGGCGTATTTCGTAACGTTTTTCCTGACCATCGGCGGCCTGCCGATGCTGGGGGCAGGCTTGTTCATGGTCTACTTATACGTCAAGCTGCGAACGCGGTACGTGAGACTGATCAGGCTGGAAGGGGCCACCGAGGACTGAACCATGCCCCGGAGCAAAGCGCCCCCGCCGTCGAAAGCCGCCGCGAGGCTGTGCGAATACCTCGACATCGTCTCCGCCTCGCAGGAGCAGCGCGGCAAAATGCTCTGGTACGACGTCTACCGCAGGGCCGGCAACCAGTACCAGACGGACAGCACCATTTCGTATCTCCTCGATAACGGCCTTCTTACGGGTAACAAAGAGGAAGGTTATCTGCTTACCGATAAAGGCAGGACGTGGCACGACATTTTAAAGAAACACCGCGACCTCGTGGGCGTACTGACCAGGGAGCTGAGCGGAGACCGGCGAAAAGAGTGGTGAGATTTCCTCGCCATCGATTAACGAATCGTCAGAATAAATTAATGATTGATGACATTCTCTAATGTTTAGGGTTTTTATGACAAATGATGAGGGACCGGGTGAAATCTTAGAGAACTCTTTCAGATTCGCCGCATCGAACGTGAAGAGCCTCGCCATCTGGGGCATAGCCTTTACGCTGGCCATTATCGTGATGATGGTCGTATTATTTGCCGGGATATTACTATTCCACGACGACATCATCGTCATGCTGGTCCTGATGCTCCTGTCCTACATTCCGGTCATTGCAGTGACTGTCTTATTGATGGGTTTTGTCTGCCAGTGCCTGAAAACAGTCCTCGGCGGAGGCCGCGTAATGCCCACGGGGCTCGAGTCTCCCGGGGACCTGGTCAAAGACGGGATCGTGATATCAATCATCCTGCTCGAGGCCGTCGTATTGATAATTGTGTTGTTCCTGCCGATCTATGCCTTCATGATCCTCGCCGGGCCGGGAAATATCGCCCTGATGCTGGCTGCGATGGGGCTGATGTTGCTGGCCATCCCGGTAACAATGCTGATCTATTTCGTGAACGTCATCCAGTGGGCCGTATACGCCGATACGGGCAGTCTGCTCCAGGGCCTGAACCCTCTCAAGGCCATCGGCCTGATCGCGTCCAACTGGAGAGGTGCCGCAGTCACTGCGTTGCTCCTCTTTGCGGCGTCTATAGTCTTCTCCATCATCATGTTCGTATGTGAAATTTTTATCGTCACGATACTACTGTTGCCGTTCCTGATGGTCGCTATGTACCCGTGTATGGCCTACATTATCGCCGTCTTCTACCGGCAGAGCCGGGGAGACCGGCCCAATGACATCAGGGATGCGGTGACCGGCGGGTACAGCGTTACCTGACCGGCCCATTTTTCCATCGGCAGGCACTGGGAAGTTTTTAATCTATCAATACATAACATTAGCCCGTATGCCGGGAAAAGACGGTGTTCCGGGAAGCAAAGGCTATGGCATTATCGGCGCCGCGGCCTATCGGGCGGTCAGTGCAGTCCTGAAGCTGTCCAGGCTGCCGCTTGTCGGGCCGTTGATCGACCGCGTGGCCGTGCGGAAGCGGTTCAAGGTCGTCACTATCCCGGTGGGCGCCGCCGTCAAGAGCAACCCGGCGGTCATACCCTTCGACGCGGCCCGCCGCCTCGTCGATTCGGCTTCTTATATCGCTGTCACCGACGTCTGCCTCTGCCGGGAGAGCCACAGCTGCCGGGACTACCCGATCGGCCTCGGGTGCCTGTTCCTGGGCAAAGGGGCAAAGAAAATCGGGCTGCACGGCCGGGTGCACGCCATCACGAAGGAAGACGCGGTGGCGCACCTCGAAAGGGCCCGCACCCTGGGACTGATCACCAACGTAATCTGGTCCACGACCGAGTTTCATGCCATCGGCGCCGATCCACGCAACACCGTAGAGTTATGCTCATGCTGCCCCTGCTGCTGCCTCGCGTTCAAGACGCGAAAGGCCTCCCGCGCGTTCATCGATGGCATCGCCGGCTTTGGCATCTCAAAGGTCGTGGCGCCCATTGAGGACTGCACCCGTTGCACCAATTGCGTGCACGTCTGCCCCTTTGCCGCGATCACCGTCGACATCCACAGCGGCCCGTACATCGACCCCGGCCGGTGCAAGGGTTGCGGACGATGCGAGACAACCTGCAGGCCAGGCGTCCTGAAAATATTCCCTGTCGAGTCCGCCGCGCGCGCGACCCCGCTGCCGGGGACCATGTACCTCGAAGAGTTCCTCGACATGGTGAAATAGAGGTTACGAAGGTTTGCGAGAGGTCGCAGAGCTCAGCACCGAGGACACAGAGGGCACAGAGGTATTCACAGAGGATTTTTTAGGTGTCAACTGAATGAGGAAAGCCTTTTTATTAAACAGACCTCTGTGTCGTCCTCTGTGGCCTCTGTGACCTCTGTGCTGAGCTCTGCGACCTCTTGTTACCTCTGAGACCTCAACAGGTTCCGAAATTAATAAAAACAGGCATGCATAAGCTATTTATCTTCAAAGAAACAATACTTTCAGTACGCATTCTGAATAGTTTATTAACCAGGGAAGCGCATAATTAACCAAATTGAAAGTATTATCGCCGGGAGGCAGCGCACTATGAACAAGGACCTGTTATTGTGGGACCAGACTATCTTCAGGGAGGAGCAGTACTTTGAGCTCGACTTCCTGCCGGAGAACCTCCTGCACCGGGAGTCGCAGATGAAGTCGCTCCAGTTCAGCATAGGCCCGGCGCTCCGCGGCGCCACGCCGCTGAACGCCTACTGCAGAGGCGCGCCAGGCACCGGCAAGACGTCCGCGGTGCTCAAGGTCTTCGAGGAGGTCGAGGCCGCCACCCAGAAGGTCCTGCCCGTCTACATCAACTGCCAGGTCGACTCGACGCGGTATGCGATCTTCGCACAGGTGTTCAAGAAGCTGTTCGGCTATCCGCCGCCATCCTCGGGCATCTCGTTCAAGAAGCTGTTCTCCCAGATCGCCAAACATCTCGTGGAGAAGAAGAAGGTGCTCATCGTCGCGCTGGACGATATCAACTACCTGATGATGAGCAAGGAGATCGACGACGTGCTCTACTCGCTGCTGCGCATGCACGAGGTGCAGCCCGGCGCCAAAGTGGGCGTAATCTCCATCCTGAGCGACATGACGCTGGATATGGCAAAGGGGCTCTCCCCCCAGGTACAGTCCGTGTTCCTGCCCGAGGAGATCGTGTTCCCGCAGTACTCCCTCGAGGAGATCAAGGACATCCTGCGGTACCGCATCCGCTACGGCTTCTTCCCCAACGTGATCACGGAAGATGTCCTGGACGCCGTCGCCGGCTACACGGCCGACGCAGGCGACCTCCGGGTGGGCATCAACATGCTCAAGCGCTCCGGGCTGAACGCCGAACGCCGGGCGAGCCGCACCATCTCCGCCGAAGACGTGGAGAAAGCCTACGAAGGCTCGCGGTACGTGCATCTGAACTACGTCGTGCGAAGCCTGAAGAAAGAGGAAAAGGTCATCCTGAAATGCATCGTCGATGTCGGCAGGCAGGACATCATGTCTGGCGAGCTGTACGACTGCTTCAAGGAGAAGACCGGGCTGGGCTATACGTCGTTCTACGAGATGGTGAACCGCCTCGAGACCCTCAAGCTGGTCACGTTAAGTAGTACGGGCAAGGGCACCCGCGGGCAGAGCCGGCTCGTGTCCCTGAAGTACGACCCGAAAGAAGTCGAACGCCGGATAGACCTGTAAGTTAAAATAGCCTGCCGACGATAATATTGCATATGCAAGGCAGGCATGTCACTGCATTTTTATGTGTCGCCGCAATAGCGGCAATTTTGTCTGTCAGTGGCTGCTGTTGCTGCTCGCTCGCCGGGCCCGAGACCGGCCGTTTCGTATTTCTGGATCGGCATACGGATGTGACCGCAATAGTGGTGAGCGGAACCGACCCGAATCCTCAGCCGATACCTAGCGTGAAGTACGATTTCGACAACGACACGAAAAAGCTGTGGCTGCTTTTCCCCCAGGACTTATACCAGCATTACCCCGGATTGAAGGTCTTTTATGGAGATAGCGCGTGGGCGTTCGGGCACGGTGGCGTGGATTTCGGCGGCCACTCGGACTACTCGCTGATCAGCCAGCTGCCATACGAAAGCCGCGGGGTTGAGATCACCGATGTAAAAGGAAATGGCACGGTCATCTTCAAGTATCGCGATCAAGACATTGTACTTGCGCCGGGCGAGAGCTGGTCCGACGACGCGTACACGACCATGGAAAGTACGATGGGCCGCAACGGCACCGTATGGCTCAATGTGACAAGAATGGATACCTTTACGAACTACGGGCTGCTGGACGCATCCAGTGTCACCGGATAGGGTAACCTGGCTGCCGCTTTCTCGCGCGCGCTGCGCGACTGGCTGCCGTATGTCTCAGTCTTTCGGGTGCTGGGCACCGCACTTGTTCTCGCCGGCACAGCTCATCTTCTTGCTCGTGAGTTCGCCTTTCATAAAACGCTCAAGCACGGTATCCACCATGCCGACGGCGCCCGAGTAGACCTCAATGCCATGCTCGTTCAGTAAGGCGATCGCCGGGTTGCCGATGCCGGAGGCGATCACGTGGGTCGCGCCGAGCCCTGAGACGAAGACCGGGACTTTGACCTTCTCCCGGCCGGGGTTCGGGATGACCTCGCCCTTGACGAATTTTCCGTCCTCTATCGTGATGACCGCGAACTCGGCCGCCTTGCCGAAGTGGCGGGATACTTTTCGATCGCTGTTGGGTATGCAGACTTTCATGATCTCCGGCTCCTATCCGGTTTTACGTATGCCACCCTTAAGAATGGCTCTCCCCGTATTCGCGCTGCAGGATGTGGTCCGAGTACCACTCGTCCACCTGCTCATACTGTCCGGTGAAGGCCGCGATGCGGACGGCCAGGGAATGGTAGCACAGCCCGCCGTTCTTCGACAGCCGGTACAGGTAGTCCCGGCAGGTACAGAAATCGCCCTCGATCACGTATCGGTCGCCTTTGCCTTCCACGACGAAGAAGTCCCTGTACTTCTTTACACGGCCCGCCTTGACCGCTTCGATGGCTTTCCGGCCCCGGATGCCGTACTCCCTGGCGATCCGCTTCTCGATCTCTTCCGTGAGTTCTCCGGCGGCTGCCAGTTCTTCCAGTGCGTTCACGCCCGGATCACCCTGATCCCCGGCGGGTCGTCGATGAACTTCGCGGGAACGTTTTCGTTGAGCCTTTCGGCCAGCTTTTTCATGGCAGGCGCCTCGGTAAAGTAGTGCGGGGCGCTGATTAGGGCGATATTTCCCCGGTCCCGGATCACATCGTGCTTCAGCTCTGAGGAGAGGAGCACATCGGCGTTGAGCCTTTTAGCGATGGGCAGCGTTTCCCTGAACCCGCTCCCTGCAGAGGTGACGACGGTGCAGATATCTTTGTCCACATCACCGACCACTTCGACGTCGGTCTGCAGCGCCTTAGACGCCGTGGCAGCGAACGAGGCGAGGCTTTGATTTTCCGTGATGCCTGCGCAGGATAGCTCGATGGACACGACGCTCGTCAGCCCGAGCAGACTTGCGAGCGTGTCATTAACGCCTCCGGGGGCCCGGTCGTAGTTCGTATGCATCGAGTAGAGTGACATACGGCTGTCGAGAAGTGCCTTGAGCGAGGCAGCCAGGCCCCGGTCGATCATTGCTACCGGGTTCCAGATGAGCGTGTGGTGCACGATCAGGGCGTTTGCTCCTGATTCCGCGGCCTTCTTGATCACATAAGGCGTCGGGTCGAGGGCGGTGGCTACCTTTTTAACCTCTCTCGTGCCCGGTACGATCAGGCCGATCTTGCCGTCGTCCATTTCTTCAGCCAGCTCAGGAGGGGCGATCTCCTCCAGAGTGCGGATCAACTCAGAAAGCTCCATGGTACACCGCTTTTTCGATTAAAGAACATAGGTCGTAATGGTTAAAATAGTTTTTATAAAGCGGACGTACCTGCCTTTTTCTTCGCGTCCCACTTTTCCAGGCGAGCGCGCACGGCATCGCTCTTCAGCTCTCTGGTCGCATCACTGGCGATCCATCTCGCAGAGCCGCCGCCGATATTTTTAATCTCTTCAGCTACAGCCAGAGCAGCCGCGTTCAGGGCGAGGTTTCTCTTTCCAGTCTGCCGGAGCGCCCAGCTCACCGCTTTCTTCACCATGTGCCTCTCGTCCGAAGCGCCCTTGACGATTAGCGGGAAAAACTCCGCGATGGTCTCATCCGGCGACTTCTTGTCGTGAATGGCCAGCCCGGCCATCATGGCGAAGCCGGCCCGCTTGACGTATTCCCTGTCATCGGCGGCCCATTCGCGGCACTTTTTAAAACCATATGGAGTTTTGTCGAAAAGGGTAAAGCACGCGTGGTCGCAGAGGTCCCACGATTTGAAGTCGGCCGCCCACCGGTCCATCTGCTCTTCGGTCACCTGTGCCGGGTCATCGATCCAGACGGCAATGGTCATGGCCTCGTAAATGCCCGTGTCCCAGAGCGCAAGGGCCAGGGCGTGGTCTCGTCCGATCTCCGTGGCAAGGCGCTTCAGGCTGGTGGTGTCCACACCCAGGGCATTTTCCAGGCGGATGCCCACTCTGTTCATGCCTGCTTTTGCGTCAGGGGAGGAAAGGCTCCGCAGTTGTTCGACGATCTCGTCAACGCCCGGCATATAATGCGATCTATGCCCGGACACTATAAATGATGTGCGGTACCGACGTGAAAATAATGATGAGAGCCGATCCCTTACTCGTTTGTCGGCAGCTTCTGCGGCTTCTGCGGCACCGAAGTCGTCATCTTGAAGAATGGCTCGCGGATGCTGACCGCGTATTTCATGGCTGCCTCGAGCTGCTCATCCGTCATGCCCCGTACGTCCACGAGGTTGTCGTTCCGCAGCAGGCATGGCTTGAGCTTGCAATCGGACGTCACCCGCAGGCGGTTGCAGTTCATGCAGAACTCGGAATTGTCGATCGGCCGGACGACCTCGACCTCGGCACCGTCAAGATAGTACTTGGTCCGTCGGTGCATCTCGCGGCAGACGAATTTGTCCGCCTTCGCCTTGATCCTCTGCTCCAGGGCGGCAACGTCGGCGTGGTAGCTGAAAGCGCCCTTGAAATTCATCAGCTCGATAATCTGCAGGACCAGCGGCTTGCCCCGGATGAAGTCGATCATCTTTTCGACCTCGTCCTCGTTGATGTCCTTGAGGTAGACCATATTGATCTTCACCGGCGTCAGGCCCACGTCCAGTGCCACGCTGATGCCGTCGAGCACTCTTTCAAAATAGCCATCGGGGCACTTGGTGATAAAATCAAACCGCTCCGGGCTCAACGAGTCCAGGCTCACGTTGACGCGGTCAAGCCCGCTCGCCTTCAGGCTTTCGGCTCTCGGCGCCAGCAGCGTCCCGTTGGTGGTCACCGAAATGTCGCGCATGGGCGGCAGTGCCCTGAGGATGTCCTCGAAGTCCGTGCGCAGCAGCGGCTCGCCGCCGGAAAACTTGATCTTATCGACGCCGTGCTTCGCGGCTATCCTGGCGATCTGCGCCATCTCGCCGACTGTGATCTCCTTCCCGCTATGTTTTTCTCCCTCGTTATGGCAGTAAATACACCGGAGATTACAGCGGTTGGTCAGTGAGACGCGGAGGCTGCTGATCTTTCGTCCGTACGCGTCAACGAGAAAATCCTGCATCGATAAAGCATAACATTGTCTATAATTATTAACTTTATGTAGTAGCTAAAATTATAAAAAAGGCATAATGCAACCAACAGTCGGGTCTGCGAATGATCCGTCAGGCATCTTCACCGTTGAACCTGACATTGTGCTTGCGCGCTATCTTGCGGGCATTGTCGATAGCTTCTTCTTTGCGCCGGTACTTCCCTATCAGGCTCTTGCTTCCCCTGCTCGACTCGGTAAATACATGATATTCTCTCGAATCGTCGTCCTCGTCATCGACGGCCTTGATGAAGACCCTTTTGATGGGCGCCGTCGTATCGATGCCTTTTTGCGGTTTGTTGTTCGCGTTTATCATGTCGATACCTCAATTTCACCAATAGGAAGTATATTTGGCTTTTTAAGAATAAATGCTTATCCCTTGTCCCCCGGCAAATATATATCCGGAGCCGAACACATGCGGCAATACGGTTAAAAGAACCCGGTCATGGTATTAAACATTAGGGGCATTTGCATGCGAAGCGACGAAGTCAAGAAGGGCATCACAAGGACGCCTCATCGGGCGCTCCTCAAGGCCGTGGGCGTGACGGACGAGGATATGGGCAAGCCGTTCATCGGCATAGCGAACGCGTGGAACGATATCGTCCCTGGCCATAAGCACCTGCGCGACCTGGCGGAAAAGGTCCGGCAGGGTATCCGCGAGGCCGGCGGCGTGCCGTTCGAGTTCGGCGTTATCGGCATCTGCGACGGCATCGCCATGGGCCACGAGGGCATGCAGTTCTCGCTGCCTTCCCGTGAGATCATCGCGGACTCCATCGAGGTAATGACCCAGGCCCACCGGTTCGACGGCATTCTGATGCTGGGGACCTGCGACAAGATCGTCCCGGGCATGCTCATGGCCGCCCTGCGGATGAACATCCCGTGCATCGCTGTCACCGGGGGCCCGATGCTGCCAGGCCGGCTCGATGGCAAGGACATCACACTTATCACGTGCTTCGAAGGCGTCGGCAGCCTGCAGGCGGGAAAGATCACTCAGGCCGAGCTGGATCGCATCGAAGAAACATCCTGTCCCGGCTGCGGGAGCTGCCAGGGCCTGTACACGGCCAATACCATGGCCTGCATGACCGAGGCACTGGGCTTATCGCTGCCGGGCTGCGCGACGGCGCACGCGGTCAGCGCCGCGAAGGAGCGCATCGCCTACGCCAGCGGCAAGCGCATAGTCGAGCTGGTGAAGAAAGACGTGAAGCCCCTTGACATCGTCTCCCATGAGTCATTCGAGAACGCCATCCGGCTCGACATGACCATCGGCGGATCGACCAATACTGTGCTGCACCTGACCGCCATAGCGGCGGAGGGCAGCATCAGCCTTGACCTGGGCGACTTCGACCGCATTAGCGGCGAGACGCCCCACCTTTGCCACATGGGCCCCGGGGGGCCGTATTCCATGAAGGACCTGGACGAGGCCGGCGGCATCCCTGCCGTCATGAGCCGGATTAAAGGCCTCAAGGACGTCCCCACAGTAAGCGGGAAACGCGTCCTCGCAATCGCGAAAGCGGCAAAAGTCAGGAACGACGAGGTAATCCGCCCCGGAGACAACCCGATCCACAAAACCGGCGGCATTTCGATCCTGTACGGCAACCTTGCGCCCGAGGGCGCCGTGGTCAAGAGCGGCGCCGTGACCGAGAAGATGCTCAAGTTCACCGGCAAGGCGAAGGTCTACGACTCTGAGGAGGATGTGACAAAAGCCATCCTTGGCAAGCAGATCAAGCCCGGCGACGTCGTGGTCGTCCGCTATTGCGGGCCTCGCGGGGGCCCGGGCATGCCGGAGATGCTTGGTCCCACATCCTCTATCGCAGGCATGGGCTTGAGCGAGTCGGTAGCGCTGATCACTGACGGCAGGTTCTCCGGAGGCACCCGCGGGCCCTGCATCGGCCACGTCTCCCCCGAGGCCGTCGACGGCGGAATGATCGGACTGCTGAGAGACGGCGACGTCATAGATATTGACATCCCGGGCAAGCGCATCGACGTGAAACTGGCCCCCGGCGAGATCGAGGCGAGAAAAAAGGCGTTCGTCCCGAAGAGAAAGCAGCTCAGGGGTTACCTGGCCCGGTACGCGAAGAACGTCACTTCGGCATCGACCGGGAGTCTGATTAGATAATTTACATAAACACTGGGATACAGAGCAGGGATACAGGGGTACGTGCAAAATATCACGCGGCGTGCCCTTTGTGGCCTCAGTGCCCTTAGTGCCCTCTGTGTCCAATGTCTAGTTAGCGACTACAGCCTCGGCTTCCTCGTCGATATTTTTCAGCAGGTCGCGCAGTGATATCGGCTTCTTAAGAAAACGTGAAGCGCCGGCCTGCATTGCATCTTTCTCCACTGCTTCGTCAGCGGAGACAAAAATGATTCTCGTATCGGGGTATTTCGACAGGATTTCTTTCGTAGTCTCGACGCCGTTCTTCGTGGGCATCCGGTGGTCCATGATAATGATGCCGGGCTTGTCAGGGACCGCTCGCTGTTTCTCCAGTGCGTCCGTCCCATCGCTGGCGACGTAGGATATCCTGTATCCTTTCGACGCTATGGCCAGCTTATAGAGCTTTTGCAGATCCGGCTCGTCGTCCACGATCGCTATGCTGGGCTTTCCGCCCTCAGCGGCACTCATGATCAATAAATCCTGCAGAGTCAGATATTCCACCGTTGATGAAGAAATATATATGCATATCGCTACCTACGCCGAAACAAGTGATACACTACTCTGGACTATAGCCCCCTTATGCACTAATGATAGTCAATAGCTATTTATTTAATTAACGTAGAGCACAAATTATATTAATCGTTTTATATGATTTGAATGGCTATTGAGCATTCTCGCTGATCATAGCGCCATGTATGGCGATAAACTATACTTAGATTCTTAGACTGGCTTAAACGCCCGCCGCCGAAGCCGCTGCTCCGACCAGTACCGGGAATGCCTCATGCAGGCCGCCGATGGCCATCTCAATGGCAATCGTCGCCAGTATGATACCCATGACCTTGGTCAACACCCGCGAGCCGTCCTTCTTGACGAACGAATAGACACGCTCGGAGTTGATCAGGACGAGGAATGCCGCGCCCATGGCGATCAGGATGGCCACGATGATCCACAGCTTCAATTCCGTCTCCTGGACGCTGCTCATAGCCGCATGCGCAGCCTTCGTATGGGCCTCGTTCATCAGGATCATGACCGTGCCCATGGCGCCCGGGCCGGCGATCAGCGGCGTCGCCATCGGCGTGACGGCGACCGCGTCGCGTTCCTCGTCCGCGTCGATTCGCGAGGCCGGGCTCTTGCCCATCAGCATGTCGAAGGCGATGGCCAGCAATAACAGCCCTCCGGCAATCCGCAGCGAGCTGAGTGACACGTGGAGCAGGTCGAAAAGGGTCTGGCCGATGAGGGCGAAGACCAGCAGGATGGCCGTGGCGATGACCACCGACTTGACGATCGCCGCTTTCCGTTCGATTGAGTCCATCTTCGCGGTGAGCGCGATGAACAACGGCACGTTGCCAAACGGGTTGACAATGACAAAGACACCTACCAGAGCCTGTATAAATAATGTATAGTCAAATGCCAGGTCAAAGGCCATCGGACTGCGAATTGCTCCCTATCCATTAAAAACTTTTCTAGCCCGGGGAGAATGGCGGTAAAGAAGACGTTTCAAAGTCGGAAATGTCCGGAGAACGATCACGCATCCACATTTTCTGTCTGGCACGTCTACCCTGTCCACCGGTAAAACATAAAAGAACGACTTCCAAGAATGAATCCGATGAGGCATGTTGAGTACGCGTCCGGTATGACGCCAGAGAATCTAATCGCTATTGCCATGTCGGTACACAACGTAGTCTGCAGGATGCCCGTGGCCGTCAAATCCCGGGACGGATCGGGAGCGATCATAGCCGGCGGCCGGCTAGATGGTCTGACCTGTGGCAGCAAAGCCCTGGACAGCGTATTCAGCGGAGAGCCTGTAAAGAGAACTTACGCTGACTGTGGGGACTATGCCGGCATTCCTATGTACGCCTCGGCTATCTTCGACGAAGCAGGCCGGGCGGTGGCTGCCATCGGGGTGATCGATACCTCCGGGCTGCTCAGCCTGCATGAGTTCGTCGAGATTAGCGAATCGCTCAGCCAGCAGTCCGGGAACCCTGCCCGCCCTAAAAAATAAGTCGACGGGCAATCATATCTACTGATTATGGACAGGATTACGATAACTGCCGATGCGACGGCCGATGATCTGGCAAGCATAGCCATGTGCGTGCACCACCTCTTTGCCGGGCTTCCGGTCACCGCCAGGAGCAGGGACCGGCCCGGCGTGCAGATAGAAAACGGCAAAGTCGAATCGAGAGTCTATACCGGTCCGATGCTGGAGCAGTCGATACGCGAGAACCGGGTGGTCAAGGGCAGGCCGGAGTCCGGAGCATACAAGGGAATACCGGTCATTATCGCGCCGATCATGCTCGGCAACACCGCTATCGCCGCCATCGGCGTGGTGGACACCCTCGGTTCGCTCGACATCAAGGCGTTCATGGATCAATACTCGGCTATTGAGAAGCAGGTGAGCGGCAGATAAAAATAGATACCATTATTTTTCTTCTCGGGTCGGCGTCTGCTCTTGCTTCGTCGGGCGTATCACACCGGGTTTTTTCTGTGCTATGCCGTCGGGGCCGCGTTCTGGCAATTATCAGAGGTTAATAAAGCAGCAGAATTTGGTCTTTCCATTACCAATCGCGGTGCGACGCCCATGCCGGCTTCTAATAAGAATGTGTGACGACTGATATCCGTTACTTCCTATAATAATCGCGGTGCGACGCCCATGCTTACTTCGTCGCATGGGCTACTCCGGGTTTTTCCGGTGCTCCCCGTCCGGGCCGCGCTCGCACCCTCGCCGGACGTGCCCGGCTGCGCTTCGCTGCGCCGGACTTGACCGCTTCGCAAGCGCTAAGCAACGCGCCTTCGGCAGCGTTCATTGCCCGGCCGCCTCCGCACCCCTCGCACAGCTTCGCGTGCGAGGGGCCAGAGGCCAGAAAAACCCTCCGCGGACCGCGAGAGCAGCAAAGGCTCACGCGATCCGGACTAGTGTTGGATCGATGCCAATACTAGTGTTGGTATGGGTAGCTGGTGCTTCTCCGCGGAAGGCGGAGGGTTTTTTCGGCTTGCCCCTTCGCACGCGTAGCTGTGCGAGGGGTGTGTAGGTGGCGGGTGTGAAAAACGCTGCTGAAAGCGCGTTTTTCAGGGCTTGCAAAGGAGGCTCAACGCCGCCGAAGGCGCGTTGGGCCGACGAAGGTGCGAGCCCGTCGCCCGACACCGTAACACCGGAAAAACCCGTAGTAGCACGTGCGGCGAAGCAAGCACGGGCGTCGCACCGCGATTAGTAAGAGAAGTATTTGCTAGTGACTCGTATGTATTATTAACAAGAAGCAAGCACGGGCGTCGCACCGCGATTAGTAAGAGAAGTATTAGCTATTGACCGGTATGTCTTTTTACAAGAAGCAAGCACCGGCGTCGTATCGCAATTAAAATAAATTGTATTGTATATCAGTTGTACTCTATGTTTTACCGTAATGTTTTTCCATGTACGAAGCTATTGTTCCCACAATGAAGAATCTTTCCGGCAGTGAGCTCGAAAAGAAAAACGCGGCAGAGAAAGCCTGTGAGCTGGTGAGCGAGGGGATGGTCGTGGGCCTGGGGACGGGCTCCACTACGGCTTTTGCGATCAGGTTACTGGGAAGGCGCATTGCGGAGGATGGGCTGCACATCAGGGGCGTGCCGACCTCCTATGCGTCCGAGGCGCTGGCCATCGAGTGCGGCATCCCTCTGACCGGCCTGGACGAGTCGCCGGTGCTGGACATCGACATCGACGGCGCCGACCAGGTCGACGCGTCTCTGAACGTCATCAAGGGCGGCGGCGCCGCGCACACAAGGGAAAAGATCGTCTCATGTTCGGCAAAGAAGTTCGTCGTCGTGTCCGATAATAAGAAGTTCAGCGCCATGCTGAACCGCTCTGTACCCATTGAGGTGTTGCCCTATGCCCGCAGGCTCGTCGAGCAGAAGATTCAGAAGCTCGGCGGCACCTGTAAGGTACGCACAGGCAGCGGCAAGGACGGCCCGGTCATATCGGACAACGGTAATTTCATCATGGATGCAGAGTTCGGCGTTATTAACAATCCCGCGGCCCTGGGTGAAAAGCTGTCACAGATACCCGGCCTGGTAGAGCACGGCATATTCACCAACGCTATCGAAGTATACCTCGGCTACGAGGATCGTGTGGAAGTGCTGCGCAGGAAAGCGTAACCATTTTTAATATGTCTTGATACAGGCCGTATTGCTGCACGTGCCCGGCTGAAACCATAAGAATTATATCATAGAATGGTATTTAGAGTATGCAAAACGTCGAATCGTGATGTCGGAGTGGCCTAGTCTGGTTAGGGCGTCGGACTCATAGGGTTATGAATAATTTCGCCTAAAACCTGAGACATCCGGAGGTCGGGGGTTCGGATCCCCCTCCGACACTTTATATATAAAACTATTTTCTAGTATTTACTTGCAGCTATGCATACTCTAATTATTATTCCAATATCTTGCCAGCTCTCCCCCCGTTAGCCCTTGCTTTATCTTCTTCGTGTGCCTGCTGTCATTCCAGTTATACTCTGAACAGGGCTGGATTCCCCTTCTTCTTACGATGGATCAAGAGGGGGCTCCCACCCCCTATAGTCGCTCCGGCCTAACGGCCTCCGCTGGACTCCTCCGGCATGACCGCTCCGCTTCGCTACGCGGAAGATCAAAAAGCCTGCCCTGGGCAATTGAGTCAAGGAT
The DNA here is from genome assembly GCA_963769045.1 of uncultured Methanocellaceae archaeon. Taxonomy (GTDB): domain Archaea; phylum Halobacteriota; class Methanocellia; order Methanocellales; family Methanocellaceae; genus Methanocella_A. Next base: position 179,886 of record CAVYKK010000013.1, on the reverse strand, counting down.
ACAATTATTAATCGCATAACTGTGGCCGCCCGGCCGCTCGCGCGCGGGTTCGCGTTACCATGCGCCTTTTCACAGCAAACCGTGCCGGGTGTCCATCAAATCCGGCGCCCGGGTCGCCAGGGCGTTGTAGCAGAACAGGAATATCCAGAAGAACGCCAGGTAGACGGATAGCCATAGGTATAAGGGAAACTGGGCAGGCTTGATGCCTGCGAGGTAAAGGCCGATGAACACGCAGTTCACCAGGAACGCTGCGAACCCCAGAAAGGGAATCACCCATAGCCGGTACCTGACGTTGTGGTAGAGCGCCACGTTAACGAGGAAGATCAGCACGGTGAGGGCGACGTAGACGAACTCGGACAGGTGCAGGTGGAGGCCTCCCGCGCTTTCGGGGAACAGGCCCAGCAGAACCATGCCAAGGCACAGGCCAAGGCCCGCCGCCTCGGCCACGATGAGCATACGCCTCGACCACCGCGGGCCGATGTGCCAGTAGGCCAGGCTCAGCATGAACGGCGCAAGCAGCAGCCCTGCCAGGACGACGCCTCCGTTGTAGATGATCGCGCCTTGCGGGTTGAAGGCTATATTCCCGAGGTCGCCGATCCAGTTACCCAGCGGATCGAACGGCTTGGTCAGGAAGAACGCAGATACGAACGTGCAGAGGACATATACGGCGATCGCAGCGACGCAGAAGCGCGCACCCCGTCTCCTTAAAAAGGCACCTTCCATAACCATTCCCAATAATAATCGCATATCGGCATATATATCCTCTTTCGTACGAACACTCAACCGATATAATGCAACGTAGGGCAAACATGAGGTAAAAAAGTTTTATCGCCGGCATCCGCCCGGGTTGACCGGATGCACGCCATGGCCGACGTCCATCGAATTCAAAACAGCTTCCTTCACGAACTGCTTGGCCCTGTCGCAGGCATCTTCTATCGTCTCTCCCTTCGCCAGGTACGCGGTCATCGCCGCCGCGTAGGTGCAGCCTGTGCCATGGGTGCCGCCTTTGACGAGCGGGCCTTCAAATACAGTGAATTTTTTTCCATCGTACAGGATGTCCCTGCCGCCGAAGTGGCCGCCGGTTAGCACGACAAATCTAACCCCGAGAGCGTGTATCTTTCTGCAGGCTTCCTCAGCCGATTCCATGTCCCTGACTTCGACGCCGGACAGTACGCCTGCCTCGTAGACGTTCGGCGTGGTCACCTCGGCCAGCGGCAGCAGCGCATTCTTCAGCGCGTCGACTGCATCGGGATTCAGCAGCCTTCCGCCCGCCTCCGCGGCCATGACAGGGTCGACTACGACCTTGAGCCCGTACTGCCGCACCTTTTCGGCCACCAGCCGGACGGTCTCAGACCGCGACAGCATGCCTGTCTTCGCGTAACGGACCGGGAAGTCGGCCATGACCGAGTCGATCTGGCTGGCGATGACTGGCAAGGGCACGTCGAAAACGGACTGGACGCCGGTCGTGTTCTGCGAGGTGAGTGCCGTGATCGCACATAGCCCCGTGCACTCCGAGCGCCTGGAACGTCTTGATATCGGCCTGTACGCCTGCGCCGCCGCCCGAGTCGGACCCTGCAATGGTCATGGCGATGATGTCCATGATGATACAATAGCTTGGACGTGTAATAAGGGTTATCGCGGGCAAGCAAAAGTTTTAGCCAGATCAAGGCACAAGTTCTTAGTATGCGCCAGAACGACCGCGTAGTGCTGCTGAGGGAGATCAAGGTCTCTATCGACGGGGATTCTATACCCGAGGGGACCGAAGGCGTGATCATCGCCAAGATTGCCGGCAGCGGGCGGAACACCTTCGAGGTCGACTTCGGCGAGTGTGGCACGGCGATCTGCGACAAGAACGACCTGAGCATCATCCGCAACGAGTAGCAAGTTGCCGTCCGGTTCTCGCGCGCGAGCGACCGCCTGCCTGGTGTGCAACGACGGGCCCGGCCATTTTTGTTCATCTTATTATAACTTACACCCTAATCATCAGCCAGCGTCTCACGGCTTACTGTATCATCCTGCGTCTCATCAGCACTGTCGAGATTATGAAGAAGAATATGGTGAATATTATCATCCACAGGATGTCCCCGGCGAAGCTCCAGGAGTAATGGCCCAGTGCCGCCGGACGGATTACATTGACGGCGTGGGTCAGCGGCATGAACCAGGCGATCAGGGGGACGATGGCCGGCAGGTTGCTGCCGTTGAGCGGGAAGAATACGCCTGACAGCAGAAACATGGGCGAAATCACGAGCGTGAAGTAGTAGTTGAACGAGTCGATAGTCGGCACGATCGAGGTGAAAAACATGCCCAGGGACGCGAACATGAGCCCGACCAGCGTAACCGTCGGCAGGATGATGACGAAGGACTCGAGCCTGACCAGCCCGAGCGCATAGATGACGGCGAAGATGCAGATTCCGCTGATGAGGCTCTTGGTGGCGGCCCACAGAATCTCGCCCAGCACGATGTCCTCGATATTTATCGGAGTGCTGAGCACCGCGTCGAAGGTCTTCTGGAAGTGCATGCGGACGAACGTGGAATACGTACACTCGGAAGAGGCGGCGAACATAGCCGAATACGAGAGGATGCCCGGCGCCAGGAACATGGGATATGGTATGTCGCCGATGTTCCCCACGAAGAAGCCCAGGCCGTAGCCAAGGGCGAGAATGTACAACAGCGGCTCGGCAAAGAATGGCAGGATGCTCGAGAAGAAATATTTCTTGAACACGTTATAGTCGCGGCTCCAGACGTGCCGGGCCCGCAGCGACGGCAGGTCGATCCTCATTATATCTCCCTTCCGCCGGTGAGCTTCAGGAACACGTCCTCCAGATTGGTCCTCCGCACTACCCGGTATTCCGACTTGACCGCGTCGCACTTCATCGCCAGCTCTTCCGGGTTATTGCCATATACGTAAAGGCGGTTGCCTACCTGCTCGATATTGCCCGAAATGTTATTCCTGATCTCTTTCACCGCGGCCTCGTCCCGGGCGTAAATCTCGCAAACGTGCTGACCGACCACACGGCTGATCATGCCTTCTGGTGAACCGAACTCCAGTATTTTGCCGTTGAACATGACCGCGATGCGATCGCAGAGCTCCTGGGCTTCGTCCATGTAGTGGGTGGTCAGGATGATCGTCTTGCCTTCTGACTTAAGCCGTATCACCATGTCCCAGATCTGTCGTCTGGCCTGCGGGTCGAGCCCGGTCGTGGGCTCGTCGAGAATCAGGATACTGGGATCGTTGATCAGCGCCCTTGCGACGATCAGTTTCCGCCGCATGCCCCCCGAGAGGTCGTCCACGCTGGTGTCTCTCTTTTCCATCAGGTCAAACCGGTCGAGCAGATCGATAATCCGTTTCTTTGCCACGGCCTTCGGCGTGTCGAAATAGCGCGAATATACCAGTAGGTTCTCGTAGACCGTCAGGTCTCGGTCCAGGGTGTCGTCCTGCGTCGCCACCCCGATCATGTCTTTGACCCGACGGGGCTCCTTCCGTACGCTGACGCCGTCAACCAGGACGTCGCCGTGGGTCACCGGCGTGCGGCAATAGATCATTTTCATGACCGTGGTCTTGCCGGCGCCGTTGGGCCCGAGAAAGCCGAAGCACTCCATCCGGTCAATGGCGAAGCTGACGTGATCGACAGCCTGCAGGCCGTCATAGTTCTTCACCAGGTCCGTGCCCTCGACGATCGCCATATATTCTTACTAGGGCATTATTATATTAATCCCTTTCTCCCTGTTTTCCGGTTGCCATACAGGCGATCATACATGGCCTGCAGGCGCATCCTTAACCGCTAAAGTCATATACTCGCAATTTTCTTATATACCCTGAACAGTATCACTAATACTTGTCTTCCAGACGGATTGTGATTGACGATGCGCATCGTGATGAAGTTCGGCGGCACCTCGGTAGGCGACGGCCCCAGGATCAGGAACGTGGCTGCGCTGGCCAAAAGGTACTACGACCAGGACAACGAGGTCATAGTGGTCGCTTCGGCCATGACCGGCGTGACGGATAAGCTCTTTGAGATGGCCCAGATCGCAAGCAATACGTGCAATGCAAAGGAGATCGAGACGCATTTCACTGCCCTCGCCGACCGCCACGAAAAGGCCATTGTCGACGCGATACATGATGCCGCCATCCGGGACGAGGTCCGAGCGGAAATTCAGCAGCGCTTAACTGAGCTGAAAAACGCCCTCGTGGGCGTCTGTTACCTTGGCGAGCTGACCAACCGGTCGCTGGCCTATATCTATTCTTTCGGCGAGCGCATGTGCGTGCCAATCCTGAGCGCCTCGCTGCGCGACCTGGGCATGAAGTCGAAGCATTTCTCCGGCGGAGAGGCCGGCGTCATCACCGACAGCCGGTACGAGAGTGCGAGGCTAGACCCGGTGACGGACGTCAGGGTCAAAGAAAGCCTTATGCCCTTGCTAAAGGCCGGATTTATACCGGTGGTCACGGGCTTCGTCGCCGCGGACAAGAAAGGCGTCATCACCGTGCTGGGCCGGGGAGGCTCGGACTACAGCGCTTCCATCATCGGCGCGGCCATCGACGCGAGCGAGATCTGGATCTACACGGACGTCAACGGTATCATGACCACTGACCCGCGGCTGGTCCCCCAGGCCCGGACGCTGCCGGTCGTGACCTATCTCGAGGCGATGGAGATGTCCTACTTCGGCGCCAAGGTCCTGCACCCCAAGACCATCGAGCCGGCCGTGAAAAAAGGCATCCCCGTCAAGGTGCTCAACACGTTCCAGCCGGAGCACCCGGGCACCGTGGTGCTCATGAAGGATACCTCCGCCAACGGCCACCCGATCAAGGCAGTGACGATGATCAAGAACATCGGTCTGATCAACATCAGCGGCGCAGGCCTGTCCGGCACGCCGGGCGTGGCCGGGCGCATTTTCTCGGCGCTGGGCAAAGAAGACATCAATATCATCATGATCAGCCAGGCGTCGAGCGAGTTCAACGTCTCGCTGGCCATCGACGGCGCGCAGGTCGACAAGGCGATCGCCGCGCTCAAGGCCGAGTTCAGCGGCGACATCGTCCGGGACCTGACCTGCAACAACAACGTCTGTGTGGTCGCCGTCGTCGGCGGCGGCATGGCGGGCAACCCCGGCATCGCCGGGCGGGTGTTCACCGCGCTGGGCCGGGAGCTGGTCAACATCAGGATGATCAGCCAGGGCTCCTCAGAGGCGAACATCTCCTTCGTGGTCAGCAAGGACGACGCGAACCGGGCCGTGAAGGTACTTCATGATGAGTTCGAGCTGGACAAGCCCTGAACGACCCTCATCCCTTTTTTCGAAAAGATTATTCTCCATCAGGGAAACATATTCTATTTCTGAGGCAGCATCACATGCCGACATGTTCGCAGTGCAAGTTCTATAAGCCGAAGGACGCGAAGACGGGCGAGTGCACCAACGCCGGGATCGTTATCCCGCAGGACAACGACACGGCCCGGTGCCCGATCCGGATGTTCGTGCCGAAGTAAACCCGCTTTCCCGAATATCGTAACGGTCGGTTCAACAGCAGCTATTCTTGATGCCGTCTCTTAAACAATCCCTGTGAAGCAGCCGTATTATGGGGAAACAAAGGCATTTAAGCCGGCGGGGTGATTTTATGCGGGGGAAACAATGCCTTTTTGCCATCAATGCAAATTCTTTAAGCCTATCAACATACAGAGCGGCGAGTGCAGCACCTACCGGATCATCATTCAGCCTCACAGCGACGCTGACCTGTGCCCGATCCGCCGCTTCGTGCCTAACCCGGTCGAGATGTATTCGCGCGAACACTGATTTTTCTTCAGCACTTTTTCATACTTACTGGAACCATAATAAACGCTATTTACCAGTAACACTATTTATTTGTTAAGCAATTGCTTATAGAGTCAAAGTTTGAGGCCTGGCATGTATCGGACATTAATGATAGCTATCTTATCGCTTACCTTAGCCTTAAGCCTGTACGGCACCTTAGCCATGTCCGAGCAGGTCGAGGTGCACAACGATAAGCTGTACGTCACCTGTAAAGGCGAGAACTATGTCCAGGTCATAAACGTATCGACCGGGGCCGTTGACCGTATGATACCTGTGGGAAGCCAGCCCTATTTAATTGCCCTCAACACGGACCACGCCAGGGCCCTGGTCGTGAATTACGATGACGGCACGATCTCGGTCATCGATACGGCCGACGATACCCTCGTCAACACATTTAAAGTGGAGCAGGGACCGACGGGGGTCGCTTTTAGCAACGACGGTTCCCGGGCTTACGTCTCGAACGCTTATGGCTTTCAGATCTCGATCTACGATGTGGCCACCGGCGATCGGATCGTCACAATGCCTGCCGTTCATCCTTCGGGCATTGCTGCGGGCGAGGACGGCCTGGTATACGCGCTCGACCCGGGAGACAACCGGCTCCTGGTCATCAATCCGGCCACGGGCCTCATAGATGCGGTCATTCCGGCAGGCGGCAGCTTCAACGGGATAGTCATTGTCCCGGGAGGCACGGCGCTGATCTCCAGTACCACAGACGGCAACATATCCTTCGTCGATCTCGCCTCGCGCAAGGTGAACGCTTCGGTATCCGCCGGCAACGGGCCGTACGGGATGGCGGTAAGCCCGGATAACCGGACCGTATACGTCACCAACATGAACGGGAACACACTGGCCGTCCTGGACCTGAGCAACCGCGCCATAACCGGCACGGCGACTGTCGGAAAGATGCCGGCCGGCGTGGCTTTAAGCGAAGACGGCCGGCAGGCCTACGTCGCAAACTCGGGCGGAGACACGATTTCTGTCATCGATACGGCCCCGCTCAAAGTAAACCGTACGTTCGCTACCGGTAAGACCCCGTACGGTGTCGCCTACATCGTCAACACGACCTACGTCGATGTGCAGCCGTCTCCGACCCCTGCACCGCTGTTCGGCTCGGGCAACAGCCTGATAGTCTTCGGGCTGATTGTTCTCGTGCTGCTGCTCGTTGCGATCGCCGGAGCGATCAGCTACCGCCGCATCGGGAAGTAACGGGGATATCGTCGCGTGCCGGGGCAGAGCACATACTCGCGCGCGCGAAGCCGCCCGACCGGCTGCCTGAAGAAACCTTCGTGCCCTCCGTGGCCTTAGTGCTCTCTGTGTCCAATGCTAAGTTTTATCTATGATACCAAGCAATTCTCGATCATGCAGGGGAAGAAGAAAAAGGCATCCGGCGACCATATGACCTATGCCGGGTCCGGCGTGGACATCGGCAAGCTCGACTACATCAAATCAGGCATCATCGCGAAAGGGCTGACCTTCAAGCGGGAAGGCTTCGGGGCTCCCCTTGTCGGCGAAGGTCACTATGCGGGCCTGATCGATATGGGCTATTTTGCCCTGGCGATCACGACGGATGGCGTGGGCACCAAGCTGATCATTGCGGATATCATGGAGAAATGGGACACGGTCGGCATCGACTGCGTAGCCATGAACGTCAATGACCTCTATGTCATGGGTATCGAGCCGCTGGCCTTCGTTGACTACATCTCGCTGGAGAAGGCCAACGACCGGCTGGTCCGGGACCTGATGGTCGGCCTCAACGAGGGCGCCCGCCAGGCGAACATCACCATCGTCGGCGGCGAGACCGCGGCGCTGCCGGATATCATCAAAGGCTTCGACCTCGCAGGGACGGCCGTCGGCGTCGTCCAGAAAGACCGCATCGTCACCGGGACCGAAATCAAGCCCGGCGACGTAGTCGTGGGCCTGCCGTCGAACGGCGTCCACTCGAACGGCTACAGCCTGGTGCGCAAGGTCATCGAGAAGGCCGGCCTGAAGTACACCGATAAGTTCCCCTACAACAAAAAGACGACCATCGGTGCCGAACTGTTAAAGCCGACCAGGATTTACGCCGAGGTCCCGGGCTTATGCCACCGGTTCAACATCCACGGCATGGCCCATATCACCGGCGGCGGCCTCTTCAACCTGCAGCGGATCACCAAGTATGGCTTCGAGTTCACCGATCCGTTGCCCGTGCCGGATATCTTCCGGCTCATCCAGGAAAAGGGCAACGTCGAGGACAAAGAGATGTACCGGACCTTCAACATGGGCATGGGCTATGTGATCGTCTGCAGCAAAGAGGACGCTGGCGCCATCGTGAAGATGACAGACGGCAGCATCGTTGGTAAAGTAATTAAAAGTGGTTGTACAATTCGTGGAATAAAACTGTGGTAACTGGTGATTGTATTATTATTCCTGATAATGCGAACGGTATTGCCATTTGCCAATATGAAATGAACTAAAAAGGTATTCCCATAACAAATCGCGGTGCGACGCCCATGCCTTCCTGTATTACTACAGAGTTTCAGAACAGCATAATATTGTCAATACATTATTAATCGCGGTGCGACGCCCATGCTTACTTCGTCGCATGGGCTACTCCGGGTTTTTCCGGTTTCATGAAAAATTTAATAAATGAAGCCGATGCATGCCGATCTAACGATAAATGTAATAAACCATATAAATGGAGTTTAGACATAGCTATTTTTCATCACCTCTACTTGAAAATACCCTTTTTCATCCGTCGAGTGCTACACCGTCCGGGCCGCGCTCGCACCCTCGCCGGACGTGCCCGGCTGCGCTTCGCTGCGCCGGACTCGACCGCTTCGCAAGCGCTAAGCAACGCGCCTGTCGGCAGCGTTCATTGCCCGGCCGCCTCCGCACCCCTCGCACAGCTTCGCGTGCGAGGGGCCTTCGGCCAGAAAAACCCTCCGCGGACCGCGAAGCAGCAAAGGCAACGCGTACCAGGACTAGTATTGGCTCGCTGCCTGTTCTATTGTTGGTATGGGTAGCCTGTGCTTCTCCGCGGAAGGCGGAGGGTTTTTTCGGCTTGCCCCTTCGCACGCGTAGCTGTGCGAGGGGTGTGTAGGTGGCGGGTGTGAAAAACGCTGCTGAAAGCGTGTTTTTCAGGGCTTGCAAAGGAGGCTCGACGCCGCCGAAGGCGCGTTGGGCCGACGAAGGTGCGAGCCCGTCGCCCGACACCGGAACACCGGAAAAACCCGTAGTAGCACGTGCGGCGAAGCAAGCACGGGCGTCGCACCGCGATTGGTATTTGGAGCAATAGACGGTTGTAACGATGCCGGTTTACAAGAAGCAAGCACGGGCGTCGCACCGCGATTGGTATTTGGAGCAATAGACGGTTGTAACGATGCCGGTTTACAAGAAGCAAGCACGGGCGTCGCACCGCGATTGGTATTTGGAGCAATAGACGGTTGTAACGATGCCGGTTTACAAGAAGCAAGCACGGGCGTCGCACCGCGATTAGAATGGAAAGTATTAGCTATTGGTCGATAGGCCTAGTTAACAAGAAGCAAGCACGGGCGTCGCACCGCGATTATTATGGGAAGTATTCAATATCGGTCGTTATGATATTTTATAAGTAGATAGCATCATTATCGCATTAACCTGTTGCACTTCCTCGGTTTTATAGTTACATTCAAGTAGCGGGTCTAGATAATGGGATTGTAATGCAAATGTTCCCGCTTAGAAAGATTTTTCATATTGGGGGCGTGCTATTCGTGCCCGTCGCCATCTATAACAAGTACCTTGCGCTGGCCCTCGCATTCCTGAGCCTGCTCCTTTTCATTGTTTTCGAACGACAGAAACGCCGGGCCGTCCCCCGGTTCTTCAGGCACCTGTACCGGGAGCGCGAGTTTGGCACCGTGGCCATGGAGCCACTGGCGTACCTGCTTTCCATCATCGCGTTGCTGGCGCTGTCCACTGTCTTCATGCCAGAGGCGTGCTACGTTGCCATCGTCGTGATGACGGTAGGCGACGGTGTCGCAGGCCTGGCCGGCAGGGCAATGAAGGGACCGCGGCTGCCATACTCGAACAAGACGCTGTATGGTTCGCTTGCCGGGTTCTTAGTAGCCGCCGGGGCCGGGTATTTAATCGCGGGCATTCCCATGGCAATCGCGGGAGCGGCCGGAGGCATGGCCGCAGAAGCTTATGCAGGTAAATATGATAACGCCATCACGGCGGCTGCCGCGTTTGCATGTGCCGTCATCATAACGTCATGGCCGCTGGGATCAGTCTGGTAAGCGACTGCGTGGATTGCCCGTTCGCGCGCGCGACCGCCCGGCTGGCCCGGTTGCAATCTGTTGCTCAGGGCTCAAAACAATAAAATATCTATACTCGCGAGCGCCTAATGTATCATCGTGAATTCGCGGGTCAAATTGCTCATGGTGATCAGCGTTGCGCTGTTCCTGATCAGCCTGCCTTTCTGGTTCATCGCGCTCATGGCGCTTATCGCAGGCAGGGCCTGGTCGATCGCTTTCATACTGATAGGGCTGGTAATCCTCGGCATGTCCGGCGCAGCCCTGTACATGGCCTACTCCATTATTCAAACGGAGAAAATGGCCGGGGCACGGGAGCACAACATGGAGCGGCAGGTGGTCGCGGTTTCGAAGAAGAAGAATGGCATCGTAACCGTCACCGATATGGTCGCTATCGGGTTCAACGACGAAGACGCCGAGAAAGTCCTGGACCACCTCGCGCGGAAGGGCGTGTGCTTCATCAACCTCGACGCGACGAAGTACATGGGCGTGAAAACGTACATGTTCCCGCAGGACGTCAGGATGCGCTGCCCGTACTGTGGCACGCCCATCGACATCAACGCTATACGCTGCCCGAGCTGCGGCGCGCCGGTCGAGTGGAGAAAGATGCGGCCCCCCGAGGAGCCGGAGGCAGAAAAACACTAGGGGGATGACAGGCATGACACTGGCAAAAAGAACTTTACTCATCCTGGTACTGGCATCGGTCGCGCTGATCGCGGTCTCATGCACGGTAAATGCAGAGACCACGCGGTGGCAGATCAACTATCAGCATATCACGCTTGACGTCGACAGCTCAGGGAACGTGAACATGCTATACAATGTGGACGCCGATATCGTCCTCGGCAGCTGGCCGGAGGTCTGGATACCGGCGACGACCGGCAGCATGCAGGTACATAGCGTCATAGATAGCAATGGCCAGACGCATGACGCCTACATGGACTCGGGATACATCAAGGTACGTGGCTTCGACATGCATCCCGGCGATCATGTCACCCTGTACATCAACTCCACACTGCCCGGCTTCGTTTACACGGCGGACAAGGCGGGATACGATATCGTCTCGTTCACCCCGCCATGGTGGGATATGACCATTACCGATACCATGGTGAAGTACCTCCTGCCTGCTGAGATCAACACCAGCGAGGTGTTTACCGGCCCGCGCGAGTACTCGGGTATCGGCACCGAGAACAATCGGACCATGGTCTTCTTCAACAGCAGCAGCCTCAGCCCCAACCAGCAGTTCGACACCGCCATCAGCTTCCCTGACCGCTACATGGCGGCAGGAGCCGTCACGTCGTCCGGCAGCAGCGGAGGCGTCATCGGCATGCCCGTCGATGTGGGTGGCACGATGGGTTCCATCTTCGGGTCTGCCGCGTGCTGTATCCCGGTCATCTTCCTCGGGGTCATCATCCTTATCATCTTCTCGACTGCCTTCCGCAGCCCGTACTCCTCACCATCGTTGAGCATGGGCGGCATGGGCGTGAACCAGAACCTCGACGCGGTGGAGGCAGCCATGCTGCTGCGCACCGACCCGAAGCGGATTCTCACTATGATCATGTTCGGGCTCCTGAAGAAGGGTAACGCGAAGCTCCTCTCGACCGAACCGCTGCGTATCGAGCTGGTTTCCCGGAAGGACCTGAACTACTATGAAGCCCGCTTCGCGGACGCCATCAAGGGCGACACGCTCAACGAGGATAAACTGCTGGACTGTTTCAAACTGTTGGCCCAGCGCGTCGTCGACAAGACCCGGCCGTACAGCCGCAAGGAGACCGAAGCCTTCTACAAACAGAAGATCGAGGACATGTGGAAGGATGTCCAGGCTGTGGACACGCCTGAACTGAAGCTGCAGAAGTACGATACGGACATGTTCTGGCTCATGGCCGACGAGCAGTTCACCACAAAGACGAAGGACTACCTCCGGTCGCCAGGCTGGAACACGGTCGCAATACCGCCAATTTACTGGTGGTACCCCTACTACTTCGGGCTGCCGCACCAGCACGTCCCGCAGACGCCGACGACCGGGCAGCCAATGCCGCAGACCGGGACCGCCCCGCCCACGAACCAGACCACCTCGAGCGTGGAGAGCTTCGCCAACAAGATCAGCAACTCGGTCGAGACTACCTCCGCCGGCATCGTCGGCGGCGTAGAATCGTTCCTGGGTGTCAGGAACGCAGCTAACGCCCCGCCACCGGCGGCAGCGTCGACGCCAGCCCGGGCCCCGGGCTCGTCCTGCGCCTGCGTATCGTGCGCCTGCGCCTGCGTGTCCTGCGCCTGTGCCTGTGCCTGCGCGGGCGGAGGAGGGGGATGTACATGAGGACAGCGAAGATTAACAACGCAAAGCTACACCTGCGGGTGGAGAAGGACGGCAGCGGCCTGCTGGTCGTGAACGCGTCCCACGTCCTGTACCTCGATAAGATCGGCGTGGACTTCGTGAAGCACTACATCGGCTACAATCACAAAAAGCCCCTCGTCGGCAGTATCAGGGACAACGTCGTGCTCCGCATCATGGCAAAGTACAAGGTCGGCCGGAAGAAAGCCGGGGAAGACTACGACCGGCTGATGAGCTCCATCTGGGGCGTCGTCGCCGGGAACACCTGTCCGTTCACGACGTTCGACATCAAGATCAAAACGCCCGACAACAGCCTGCTCAAGGCACCGCTCCGGGTGGACCTGGCCCTGACGTACCGCTGCAACAACAACTGCGCTCACTGCTACGCAGGCGGCCCTCACCAGACAAAAGAACTGTCTACCGACGAGTGGATGAAGGTCATCCGCAAGATCCACGACTTCGAGGTCCCCAACATCGTGTTCACCGGCGGCGAGTCCCTGATGCGCGACGACCTGGAAACGCTTATCGTCGAGGCCGAGCGGCTGGGCATTGTCACCGGCCTGATCACCAACGGCCGCCTGCTCACTAAGGAACGTGTCGCGTCGTTGAAGAAAGCGGGCCTGGACTACACCCAGATCACCATCGAGTCTCCCGATCCAAAAATACATAACGCCATGTGCAAGACCGATTCGTTCGACGAGACAGTAGCCGGAATCCGGAACGTGGTCAACGAGATATACACCACCACGAACACCACCATCACCACGGCGAACAAGGATACCGTCGTCGACCTGGTGCCGTTCCTCCACAAGCTCGGCATAAAGCGGTTCGGAATGAACGCGATCATCCGCGCCGGCCGTGGCGTCGAAGCCGAAGGTGTCACCTACGAGGAGCTCAAGGTGCTACTGCCCGAGATCATCGGCAAAGCCGAACAGCTCGGCATGGAGTTCTTATGGTACACTCCGACTAAATACCACAAGATGAACCCGGTGGAGATGGGCCTTGGCGTCAAGGCATGCTCGGCCGCCCGCATTACGCTCGCAGTCGAGCCCGACGGCGGAGTCATTCCCTGCCAGTCGTACTTCAAGCCCATTGGCAACGCGCTGACCGACGAGTTCGCCGCGATATGGGAGACCGACCTGGCGAAATGCCTGCGTAACCATGAGTACGCCAGCGAAAAGTGCCGCAAGTGCATCCAGTTCCCCATGTGCGGCGGCGGATGCCCGCTCGAACTCGCCTGCGGGTTTTAAGACGCCAAGTGGCCAAGAAAAGTATCCAAGACGCCACTATAGCACCGAAAGGGCGCCAAGGCGCCAAGTTTCTTTTTTTAAGGTCCGAACTGTCAACTAACGTAAGGCTATGGCATCTTTATTTAATTGTACTGGGCACTCAGGCGGTTTTTAAATATGTTATATTTCTTTAAATAATTATTTTCATAATGGTGTGATAAAGTATAAGAGACATCAGCTTAAATACAAATATTTGTAAATAAGGTGATCGACTTGAATGAAATTGCTAAACACGTTGAACCATCGGAAGTACTTGATAAAATCGCAAGCCAGATAGTAGATTCTGCATATACTGTACACCTAAAGAAAGGTCCTGGCTTGCTTGAACGTATCTATCGGGATTGTCTGCTAATTGAATTAAGAAAAAGGGGATTGAAAGTCGAAAGAGAAGTACATGTTCCGGTATATTATGATGACATATTATTAGATGGCGACTACATCCTCGATTTAATTGTTGAAAACCAGATTGTTGTCGAACTGAAGACTGTTGAACAATTGTCGGACCTACACCGATCTCAACTTAAAACATATCTGGATATTAGTGGTTGCCATTTGGGATTTTTGATCAACTTTAATTGTATATTAATAAAAGATAATATTAGAACCCACATTCCGCACGTAAAAATTGATTTCCCATATTTTTATAATCGGATTGACGCTCGCCTTTTTAACAATATTTAATAATTCATGATTGTATAGGTAGCCATTATCAAGCTATCCTTTAAATGATTAATATGAGTGGTTATCGAAATTACTTAAATGGGCAATTTTCAGCCAAAATCGTTAGAGTCTAATCGCTGCAATAACAATAATTTGATAGACTATCTCTGTATTATCCAATAAAATCGATAAAAAGCCAATCGATTAGAAAAAATCAGTGTACGTTGACCGTTTTGATCTGCTAATCAAAAATAACAGTTTTCAAAATTTACCTGCGGAATGTGGGTTAGAAGGGTAATACATTAATTTTTACAATTGTGCCATGAACACCTTATCTCGATCACTTGGTACCTTGATCTAAATAAGACTTGGCGTCCTGGCGCCCTTTCGGTGCTATAGTGGCGTCTTGGATACTTTTCTTGGACTCTTGGTGTCTAGCCCTATAGGGCAGGCCGCAGTACAGCAGGTGCAGTAAGATAGCGCGTTCGATGAAACAGATCGGTGATTGAGCTTGCAGGCGCCGCATTTCTTGCGGTCGACGCCGGTCTCCGCGATCGCCCCGACCGGGCATGCTTCGATGCATTCCCGGCAGTCGCCGCATGTGTCGTCCGGCATGACCCTGTACCATTGCCCTATGTCGGCATCGGTGAGCACAGCCTTCAACCGCAGCCGGGGGCCATAGTCTTTGGACACGAACATACGTGACTTTCCAATCCATCCCAGCCCGGCCAGCACAGCCCAGACCTTGTTATAATAAGAAGTATATTCCGTGGCCCGGTAGCCTTCGTTCTGCAGCATCCCGGCCACGCAGACCGATGCCATGTCGAGGACCATCATTTCGATCGAAGCCGTATACCGGTCGGAAATGCGGTAGTACACGTCATGCCGGTCGTCCTGCAGGCTTTTACCCAGGATGATCATCGCCTTTGCCCCGGGCATGATCTGGGCGGGGTCCTGCACGTTATCGATACGCACTTCGCCGTCGGACCACTGCACGCCCTTCAGGAGGTCGATGTCCTTCTCAGGGATGACCGCCGTCCGGTCCAGCTTGAGGTACCCGACGACCTCGATGCCATAGAATGAGGCGACGTCGCTGACTCGGGCCTTGATCGCGGAAAATTCGGGGGGCGGCATGGCAGCAATAGTCTGTCATCCGAAAATATTAATACTTTGTACGTTAGAGTACATCGCGCGCTTTGTAGGCTATATTACTTGCATCTACAACGTGAGCACCGATGGTCTAGCGGTTATGATATCAGCCTTCCAAGCTGAATACCTGGGTTCGAGTCCCAGTCGGTGCATAAGATTTTTAGTTTAAATCTCCCTCTTTCAAATCCAGCCAGAGCGTGGAAGAGGTGACGGCAGCAATAACTAAGTAGCAATATTATTAATATTGCTACGTTATTGCTGCCGTCAGGGCACAAAAACAAGATCCGCATGTGGTAGTTCAAATGGCCAAATTTAAATTGATTTGGTACAAATAAACTAAGATACTTTTGCAATCGATGTAACCCCTACCAAAAAAATCGCAGGCCAAATCAATCGATACAATCACTATTTTTAGACTTCCAATCTTTTACCACGGTATCAGCAAAGGCCATAGTATGGCCATGTACAGGGGTACCGGTATGGTATGTGTAGGGTATGTGTAGGGTACAAGTAGGGTACAAGTAGGGTACAAGTAGGGTACAAGTAGGGTACAAGTAGGGTACAAGTAGGGACAGGTACCGGTAGGGTATGTGTAGGGTACAAGTAGGGTACAAGTAGGGTACAAGTAGGGTACAAGTAGGGTATGTGTAGGGTACAAGTATAGGCCAGGTACCGGTAGGGTATGTGTAGGGTACAAGTATAGGCCAGGCCATGTCCACGACAGGGTGTATCCACGCCCATGGCAACGTGCAAGGTGCGGGTGGTAGTATTAGAGCGTGGTGTCGGGCATCACTGTGTTTCTAATACTTTTTTTATAGTATCGTTAGTTTTGTATTTTTGGTTTGGTGCTTTCGGCGTCTCTGGGTTCGTGTACTCCAGATAGTTTTTCGATATTAGTTTGCGTAGGGATTTTCTGATGGAACCAGATAATCCAAGGCGACGAGCAATATCGCTCGACTGCAATGGTTCCTTAGAGCAAAGAGTTAAAATTTTAATCTCGTTATCACTCAGTTCAAGTTTAAGGGCTTCGTATGATAACCCTTCAGTTCTTTTTGGCAACTTCTCTCCAACTTCAGGCCTTTGGAATATCGCACAGAAATCCCCGTCTACGTCAAACTCAACGTTTAAACCCCTTTCTTTGACTAAATCCTTGATACGATCTACGCCTGACCCTATTTTCTCGGCGAGGCTGAAACGGAAGAACGTATCTAGTATTATCGGATTTCTTGCGACGCTCTTGCGTCCTAACTTCTCTTTTTCAAATAACAATCTGCCAGGATCAGATATTTCCACCCTGTCATCGTATATCTCGACCATGACGCGCGCGCCTTCTTCAAAGTAATCCCTGTGAATGATGGCATTGAGCAGCGCTTCTTTCAATGCTTCATACGGTATTTCCGGTACCTCTTCGCGAGGCTCTCCACCTTTCATTTTGTATTCGAGTCGCAGGTTCTGCTGAAGGAACTTAAATGCGTTTTCATAGTCGGTTACGGGGTCGTCGCGAAAGTCTTTCCTATCAATAATTTTAGTTTTTGTCGTTCCTTTATAGAGGACACATGTTACATACGCCTGTCTGAGGTAGTATTCCCGTCGCTTAGCAAAGAATAGGACCCCAGCGTTGTTAATGATGAACTTGCCGTTCTTTTTGCCGAGCCCCAGATTTTCTAATAAGTCTTCACGAGAAACCTTCTGCTTTAGTCCTGACCTTTCCAAAAATTCTTGAAATTTTTCCTCGTTAAAGTCGTCTGGATACTTGAAATCGACTCTCAACTGACTTTCAAACCTTATTTTGCCGCTCCTTTGTGCGAATGTGAGTATCTCATCCCTATTCATTTTTCTGGGAATTAGCACCTTCTCTGAGAAAAAAACCTTCAGAGCAATGGACGGGTTTATCCAGGCTCTCCAGCACCTCGACGGCAGTGATTTTTTTGCCTTTATAATCAAATGGGCTTATTAACATATGTACGTGGGGATCGCAAGCGGTGCCAATATTCTGTATTTCAGAACGCTCCCTATTCGTCAGGTCGCAGCCGACTATCGTCTTGTTATCGTCGGCGACCCCAATGTATATGGTTCCGCCCTCGGTATTTGCAAATGCGTTTATCTCCTTGGTAAGGGAGGACGATTTTGATTGTTTAAACTCGACTAACGGCCCTTCGCCGTTCTCGAAGTATTTGCTCAAATTTCTCAGGCTCCATCCGGCGTCTCCCACATTATGGTACTACTAATCGCACTTATTATAAATCAATTTATTCCTATTGTGCAGGAACATAACAATATATACTCCGGAAATTGAAATATAACCCTGTCTTTTTACCTATTGGTTAGATTCTCGGTCGGTGCATTCATTTTTATCATTTTTAATTACACATAATAATAACATATTTAACGATTGCAATGGATATGCTAAGTTATCTATGAGTCACGATGTTTTTATTAGTTATGCAACAGACGATTTAAAAATTGTTGAAGCTACTTGTGACTTTTTAGAAAAAAATGGAATTAGATGTTGGTATGCAAAACGTGATTTACCATTAGGGGACTCTTCGAATGTAGAAATAACTTCAGAAATTGATCAGAGTAAAGTAATTGTTCTTATACATACTATCAATTCGGATAATTCTGAAGAAGTTTTTAGAGAAATCCATTATGTAACTTATTTACTACCAAAATACGAATCGAAACAAATACCGATAATTCCTTATAAAATAGGTAATTTTTTACCATCGAAAAGAATAGCATTTCGTTTATGCGATATACAATCAATTTATACAGATATCGCTTTGAAACAAGAAGATTTATCTCGACTATCAGATTCCGTAAAAATGAAAATTGGTATAAATATTACTCCATCCAAGATAAATATACAGAATAGGCTACTATATCGATTATTCTTAAGAAGCATACGTGATGGGTTATTATTAATTTGGATTATAGACGGTATCAATGATATCAATAAACAGAAACAAGAATCAGAATCGATTGTATCATTAATGGGTGCTGTTATTCTAGATTTTAGTATTATTAATAAAGATGGTAACACAGAGATGAGTAACGAGTTTAAGGAGTTAATGTCAAGATCAGGGGGCATTGACCTCCTTAACAACCTCAAAAATATAGAAAAATCGACGATCAATTACGTATTAACAAACCTATCAGATAAGCCCATCAAGATTAATTATTCTAAAAAGCTCGATCAATTGCATTTGAATCCACAAATAGAGCAATATGGCGAATTATCACCATTAAATCTTAAATTATTTTCAAATCCGGATATTATATTGACTGGTGGAGATACTTCACTATTAACTGCTCAATTATATTTTAATGGTGTTCCATTTATAATGCCCGGAGTCGTTGTTATTTTTTCGATAGATAATGATTCTCTTGGTTATTTACCTACTGTAGCAACGACCGTAACAAATTCTAACGGCCAAGCTCAAATTTTGTTAACTTCAAAAGAGTACCCTGGAACAATTACTGTTTTTGCAGAAGCATCAATTAATGGTAGATTGCTAAGAAATAAAACGACGATAACATCAACAACCTGGGGTAGTATCATTGGAAAGGTATATGATAAAAATAGAAATGGGATTCCTAATGCGATAGTAAAATTATGGAGAAGCAAATATAACGAAGATAAAAAGGTTTATGAGCGGACCACTTTATATCCAAGTCCAGAAAATCCGCAACAATCACGAGGGATGATAACTCCGATTGGAAGCTATATTTATTATCGAATACCAATTGGTAGTTATCAAATCACTGCAGAAAAAAGTGATGCTTCCGGAAATAGTCATATGGGGTTTTCAATTATAAATGTACTGCCGGGTTCAAATTGTAGCTGCGTTATTATATCCGATTTAGTGCTCGCAGTTCCCTCAAAATTGGAAACTAAGAAATAATTATCTTATTCAATGGCTGGTTAGCCTTTCTGCTTTCGACTGATCAAGAGGGAGTTCCCGCCCCTATAGTCGCTCCGCGTTCCGTGCTCCGCTGGACTCCCCTGCATGACCGCTACGCTTCGCTCCGCGGAAGATCAAAAAGACAGCCCTGAACTTTTCGACGCGCCTGGACTGCATATACGATGGGGATACAACTCATCGTAAAAATATAATGCACTTTATAAATTCACCTCTGCAAGCATATGTGTCCAGGTACAGGCAGCTATCTGGAGACGACGGGGCACAATCAGCAAATCAAAAATGATTATAAAATTAAATGAATAATATTTTTAACAGAGTCAGTTCAACGATCTGGCCATACCCTTTTAATAAAATGACTGGAAAACAACCTTTCGGATGTGGAACGTTGTACATCATCGAGTGCAAAGAGATCATTGAGCTATACGATGGCTCGAAGCTTATCGCCCGGCCGGATGACATCACGATCATTGCCAACGAGCACGACAATTATGACTGGCATGGCTCCATGGTCGTCGGGAAGAATTCGAACGCGATAGATATACTGTCCTCACGGAAAGGCTTCCCCTTGCTGATCATGTTCAATAGCAACACTAAGAACTACCGGGGCCTGATCAGGATTATCGACGAGCCGAAGGACATGGGGAAGTTCTACTGGCTGGAGTTCCAGGGGGTTGACCTGCTCCAGGCTAAGTAAAATTTCCCTGCATTTTTTCTCGGTCGTCTCCTTGCTGATACCGGCAAGCATCGGGTCTGTTAATGTCGATGCCGGAGAATATTCAGCCTGCTCCGCAATTAATTAGGATAGTTCAACGATCTGGCCATACTATTTTTATAAAACCCCTCTCATGTAATGCTGCAAGGTGGGTCAGTGCTGGTCATCGAGTGCAGGGAAGCCGTCGAGGTCTATGACGTCACTAATCTGGTAGCCCGGGCCGACTCGCTCGTCGTCATTATGGACAGGGATTTTTCCAACTGGCGTGGCACGATGTCGCTGGACAGCAGCATTAACGATATTGAGAAGCTGTATCTGTTGCAGGACCGTATCCTCACTATAGCGTTCAAGTGTAAAAACAAGAGCTATACCGGGCTCATTACGATCGTCCTGCCGACCGCCGACGCCGGCGATGTTTGCCGGGTCGAGTTCCGGGGGGTCGACCTGCTCCGCGTTATCTGAATGGCACTGACGGCACATTGCCCGTTTATGATTTTATACTCTTCGTCCATGCCGGCGGCTCTGGGGCTGTATTGTTCGCCAGCTTTGCCTGCCATGCCTCGTCGGTCAGGCGGTCTGACATGGGCTGTTTGAACTCATAGTAGCTGAAGGCCGCTCCCTGACACAGCGTTAGTTGGCCGTCTACCGGGACGATCACGAACAGGTGGTATGGGTATCCTACTCCTTCTTCCAGCACCTGGCCGGTGTTCGTATCGGTGTGCACATCGGCCACCACGGCCATGACCTTGTCCGTATCGCTCTCGACGGCTTCGGCCACCTCCGGCGGGAAGGTAGTAATACTCTCGAGCCGGCCGCCGAAGTACCGGATGGACGCATATTCGTCACTGGTGAGGCTTGCCCCTGTCAGCTCTTTCTCAGATATTGTCTTCAGCTGCATCAGCATCTCTTTCAGGTCCGCGAGCTTGCTGGCAAGCGTATCTGTCAGCAAGTCACGGTCCTGCAGCCCGTCATAGGTCATCTGTGCCAGCGATGCCAGCCTGCCGTACAGCTCCGGGTTCGGCTCCACGTAGCCTTTAGCCTCTGCGCTCTGCATGATCCCCGTCGCCAGCACTGTGTAGCTCTGCTTGGCATAGAGGATAGTGTCATGCCGCAGTTCCGTCCAGCTGCCGAGCGACGTGTTCAGCTCTTTGTCCACCCACGCATCGCCCTTCATGAATGTCGGATACCCGTCGCCCTTCTCATTGAGCAGCGCGAGCAGGCTGTAGAGCCAGCCCCAGTAGAGGTTCTGCGTCCAGTCTTCCGCCTTCAGCGCAGCGAACTCGGCCTTCAGCGCCTCGAACTGTTTCACGTAGTTTTCGTATTGTGTCTCCCCCATGCTGTCGAGAATGGCGTAAGCCCGCTTTGAGCCGAGCACGGCCATGACGTCCAGGCCCAGCGGGAAGAGCCTTGGTCTGGCTTGCGTCCCGACTTTGTCGTAGACAAGCCCCTGGAAAATGTAGGAGTCCGGGATAAAGCGCTGTCCCATGAACCGGAAGCCCTTGAGGACGGCCTTATCCTCGTCGTCCTGGATGAGGCCGGAGATGATCTTCGGGACTTTCAGCGCGGCCGCTTTCTCTATGAACGTGAGGACCCTGCTGTCGTCCGTCAGGCTGGAAAGCCGGACCTGATCGCCGTATATCTCCTTGATCAGTGACTGGTAGTCGTAGACCGAGAGATCGTCCGTCTCGCCGACGAAGAAGACCGTCGGGTCATAGACTGTCTTCCATAGATCGAAAGCCCGGCCGTTCAACGACATCGCTATCATGATGGCCTGGCGGGTGCTCCCGGTATCGGGCTCTTTGCCTGCGCCGGGCAATGACTTGTACAGGTTGAACGACATGCGCCCGTACCACATCATGGCCATGAAATATTTTTTAAGGAGGTCGTTCCTCGTATAGTGGCCCCGGGGCACGTACTGGCTGTAGTCCTCCTTCCGGCCGAAGATCGGGGAGTCGGCGAACCCTTCATGGGCATTGATCAGTTCGATCTCAGCGTCCACCAGCCCTTTTGCCCCTGACGGTAGCCCGCCGGTACCGCCTCCCAGCAGTGCCTTTGCCACTCCGAAGAAGGCGACGTTCTTCATGCAAAGGTCCTGCAGCTCCGGGATGCCGGCATCGAGCTGAGCCTTCGATGCCGTGCGCATCAGGTCCGTAAGCTCGATGACTGCATCGTTGAGCTTGCCCACCTCAAGAATACGGAGCGCATAGTCGAACAGGATGTGGTAAGCGTGAAGGGCCGTATCTGTCGTTACGATAACCGGGGCTCCACGTTTCTGGGCGTCCTTGTACAGGTCATATATCTGCGCGTCCGTAGATTGGCGGAGAAAGAACAGGTCCTCTGCCAGTTTCGCTTTCCCGGCGTCGTCCAGGCCCGCGCGTTCGACCGCCAGGACGTCCGACAGGCCGGCGGGTACGGAATAATCGCTTAACGACGGGGTCACGGCCACCGGCAGGGGGACGAAATTCGCAAACTTCGTGCGCACGTTTCCCGTGATCGTGTAAGTGAGGCCGGTCGTGGTCCTGGTGACGATATCCGTATTGCTGGTCACGCAGCCCAGCGCGCCGGCGCCCAGCGCTATGGCTGAGGCCGCACCTACCGCTTTGAGGAACCTGCGTCTTGACAGAGGGTCGCCGTTCATGCTGATCAATAGACTATCCGCATTGCAGGAGCAAATATATTGCTTAAGCTACGGACGGGACTGTAGTTAATGCAGACACATGATTAAGCGGGACAGGATAGGCTTATTATTGAAGCCAGTTAAAGATTGATCGATGCTTGACAATATCGATAAAAAAGAGCTTTCGCGGATTTTCTTCATCCTCGTCGTCTTCATCGTCGCCGCCTATTTGTTGAGCAAATGGCTGGCCGGCCTGTAATAGCCCCTGTAATAGCCTATAGAGCCGGGCAGACAGATGCAGCCCTGTATGAGCATACAGGAAGCTCTTTATATTTCGGGTGCCATGGTCGATTATCATGATTGACATTCCCGCGCCGATGTGCATGTTCTGCCGGCACCTGAAGTACGGCAGTACCAGATGCGAGGCGTTCCCGGAAGGCATACCGGACGTGATCCTGTTCGGCAGCCATGACCACCGGCTCCCGTACGAGGGAGACCACGGCATTCTTTTCGAGCTCAAGCCCGGCGAGGAGGACAGTCTCGAAGAGTGGCGCGAGCTGGGAAAGGAGGTCGCGCATTCCTGTGAGTACCATAAAAACGCGAAGGATTAATACGGCCGCTTTCGTCAGGCCAGCCCTTTCCGGTATAGTTTTTATCACAGTTTTTTGATGCCAGCGCTATGGTTAAATACACTAACGGCGATGGTACCTATGTACATACCTATCATATCGCATATCACCCTTCGACAGGTGGGCATCCTTGAGCATATTGCTGGCAGTGAACAAAAATCCCCAGATGGACAACGTGGTAAAGTTCGCCATCGACCTTGCCTCGTGGCGGGAAGATGAGATTTACGCCATTCACATAGTGACCGGGAAGCGGGGGGTGGACAACGACCGCATCATCAAGGACGGCCTGCTGATGCTCGACAGGATCAAGGACAGGGCCGCCGCCTTCGGCGTCTACCTGACCCCGATGCTGGAAAGCGGCAGCGTCTACGAGACGATACTGAAGGCTGCTGCAGATAAAAACGTGGATATCATCATTGTCGGGTCATCGGGACCGGCAAACGAGCCCGGCGTGGGCACAGTGCCGGAGTACATCGTGCACAACGCGACCTGCACGGTGATCGTGGTTAAATAAAACATTGGACACGGAGGGCACGGAGGCCACTAAGGGCACGAAGGGGCACTGGTGACGTATTGCTACCGGCTTGCATCCTTTGTGGCCTTAATGGCCTTCGTGCCCTCTGTGTCCGATGTATCCTTTTCCATCCTCGCTTTCGAGTAGCCCGGGTCGATCTGCTGAGCGGCCCGGTACTCCTCGATGGCCTCATGCATCTGCCCGTTCTTCGCATACAGGTCGCCCAGGTTGTAGTGTGCATCGGCGCTCTCAGGCTGGAGGCGCACGACCTCCTTCTGTTCTACAATAGCTTCCATGATCTGGCCTTTCTTAAGCAGTGCCATGCTGAGGTATCCATGTGCCGCCGCCATCTGCGGGCGAGCCATGATCACTGCATGGAGCTCTCCGATAGCATCGTCGAGCGCGTCCTTCTTCATGTGGACAAAAGCCAGGCGGATACGCGCATCGGCATGATTGGGCACTATCCGCAGCGCCTCCCTATACTGGCTCATAGCCTCGTCGAGCATGCCTTTGCTAAAATAGACATTGCCCAGCCCGTAGTGTATATCGGCGTTCCCGGGGCTGATCCTGGCGGCCTCCTTCAGTTCGCGGATTGCTTCGGCCACCAGTCCCTTTTTGTAGCAGGCCGCGCCCAGGCTCTGCCTGATGCCGGCATCGGCCGGCTTGAGCTTAACGGCGTCCGCATACTCCCGGATGGCGTCGTCCACCATGCCCCTGCGCTCATATGCAGCCCCCAGGCGGACATGGACATCTGCAGTGGCATGGCCGGACTTCAGTACCTCCCGGTATTCCGTGATGGCATTGTCAATCAGTCCCCTGGACAGGTACACGTTGCCCAGGTTAATCCTGGCCATGGCGAAGTCGGGCTTGAGACGGGCAGCCTCCCGGAACTCTTTGACGGCGTCGTCCGCGCGGCCGTCCTTGAAGTACAGGACTCCAAGGCTGTTGTGCAGCTCAGCGTTGTCCGGGTTCGCCTTCAGGGCTTCCGTCGCCCGGTTGATCAGGTCGCTGGCGGCTGGTTTTTCGTCCGTTTGCTTTTTCCCCCTCTCATCATGTCCCATGCAGGTTAAATGACCTAATAACAACCCGGACCGTTTTAACTTTATCGTTCTCCCTTTTGGAGGTGACAGAGGTTTCGAGAGGTCGCAGAGCTCAGCACAGAGGTCACAGAGGCCATAGAGGACGACACAGAGGACTTTTAGGAAAAGGCTGCCCGAAGCCCTACCATTAAAACAAACCTCTGTGAATACCTCTGTGACCTCTGCGACCTCTGTGCTGAGCTCTGTGCCCTCTTAATACCTCTGTGGCCTCTAAATGGTGCCGGAATATTTATAGGATAATGCATATACGCTGATATCGATATGGACAACCTGAAAGAACGCAGGCTGCTGGCCCTCGTCGGCATCGGTATCATAACGATCGGCATCGTCGTGATGTTCTATGGCCTATTCACCGGCCAGACAATCCTCCAGCTCCTGGGGCTGGCCTTCGTAGTCGTCGCTTACCTGATATCCCGCAAGGTCAGCCAGCTTCGTAAAGCGAATGAGGAACAGGCGCCCAAATGAGCATTGGCTGGGACAGCCGTCCCTGATTCTTCTTCTTTTCACTTCGCCAGCTGCTCGATCTGCACTTTATTTTCACGGGCCTTCTGTTCTTCGATGTACTCTCTCATCATGCGGATCGTGGTGATAAGTTCCATCGACTCGGGACTGACCTCCCAGCCATAGGTGTTCTCGTTCTTCCAGATGCCTTTCCTCTCGTCAATCCATCCGATCAGGTAGCAGGCAATGAAGTACGAGGGAATGGACGCCACGATGACCGCCTGCATCGGGAGCCATGACGGCAGCAGGCTGATGATGAACGGCTCAAAGAGCTTCAGGTTCGCTGTTATGATACCAAGCGTCAGGAAAATCCCTACCCAGCTGCTGCCCCTCGCATAGCGCATTTTCAGCGCGGTGAGGCGCCGCCTCGTGATGAGTCCGAATAGCATAATATCGCCAATGAGTAAAAACAGGGAATTGATATCTAATCTTGTTGGTACCGGCTCAGGACCCGATTTATGAAAAATCAATATTTTCCAGTGAAGGCAATGGAACTTTTTCCTTGCTCAGGCTCTCCGGTATGACGGCTCCCATACCGGAGAGCCATGGCCGGATATTCGAATATGGCACGGGCAGGGCTATCGTCAAATGACTCGCAAACACTCGCGCGCGCGAAGGCCCGCAGGCCGATGGTCATATAAATGCTAATATCAAAATTCGAATAACGTACGCTGCTTCTTCTTATCCGGCCCGGAGGCCTGCTCAGGCTCCAGCGGCGGTTGTTCTTCTGCCGGCTGCATCGTCTCGGGCTCATCAGTCTCGTCGCCGCCGTCCCTTGCTTTGCGCCTCGTTCGCTTTGGCTTTACTTCAAGCTTCTCCGACTGCTCAACGGGGGGCTTCTCGTCCTCGTCTTCGGCACGGGTCAGCGCCTTCAGGGACTCTCCTTTCTCGAACTCGCCGCTGTATTTGCCGAACCGCGCGAAGGCATCGATCTCTTCCTCGATCTCTTCGACGATGAGCTCGCGGGATTTCTTGTATATCTCCCCGACCTTTTTCGAGGCCTTCTTCGTGCCCAGCAGGAACGCGATCTCGTCCTCTTCCAGCTTGAGCTCGGCCGACAGTTTGACGGCCAGGTCCTCCCGATTGAACAAGAAATGGATCAGCGGCATGTACTCGGAGCGGGCCTCTTTCTTCGAGGTGTGGCAGGCTTTTCCGATCTTCGCCGCAACGGAATCGCGCAGTGTCCTGGCCGACTTGGTCCAGCCCAGCTTCTTCCAGTAGGTCGGCGAGCTGTACTTCGTGTAGCCGCCGAACCGTTTCCGGCGGGCCCGGTTGACGCCGCAGACCTCCATGAACCCCGCGTAGCGCCACATGCCATAGTCCATCCGGCGGCGCACCCGGCCCAGGTATACGTCTGCCCGGGACACTGCCTCGAAGCCTCTCTCCAGGTCGTCGTCCGAGTATTCCCGGGGCAGGTTTTCGTCTACCCATCCGATCAGGTCTTCGGGGTTCTCGTCCAGGTCGTACGTGGCGTTCAACGCCTCGCGCATGTCCTTGCCCCGGAAGATCAGGCCCATGACCTTGAAAATCGTCTCGGGAACATCGCGCTCGCCCGTCGCCACATCGGCCAGCGTGACCTCGCTTTTGCCCTGGGCGGCCGCCTGCAGGTCGTTGATCGCCGACCGAAGGTCGCTGGTCCGCTCCGCGATCTTCATCAGCGCGTCCGGGTCGCATTTTATGTTCTCTTCCGAGCAGATGCGTCGAAGTGTCTTCGCTATCGAGGTACTGAGTATGCTCCTGAACGGGATGTTCAGCGCCGCGTCCCGCAGCGGCTTCGACAGCGCGTACAGGTCGTTGGCAATGAGTATGATAGGCTGGTCCGTGGTCTTGATCACGTTGAGGATGGCGCTTTCGCCTCCCCTGTCCTGGTTGCCGCTCAGGTTGTCCGCCTCGTCCAGCACGATCAGTCTTCGGCCGCCCACGCCCTCGAAAGTACCGGCCTTCGCCGCCGAGCCCGCGATCTGCTGGACGATACTCTTGTTCCGCTGGTCCGACGCGTTCATCTCGATGTACTCCCAGCCCAGGTCGTTGGCCAGGGCCAGGGCCGCGGAGGTCTTGCCCACGCCCGGAGACCCGAAAAGGATAACGGCACGCTTGCCGGAGCCGAAAGTCGCCGCCCACTGTCTTAACGCTTTGACCGCGGCGTCGTTCCCTACGACATCGCTAAGGCTCTTCGGCCGGTATTTTTCAGTCCAGTCGAGGTGGTCGGGGCACATCGAACCCTATTTCTACCCGTAGATACATTAATATTTGGATGGCACCATTGTGCTATCCAGTCAGGAGCATTACAATGGACCTGGAGATTCTGGCGGAATCGCTGCGCGACTACCTGGGAGCGACACGCAAACATTCCATCAAAAACATCGTCAACGTCTTCGACGAGAAAGGCACGAACCCGTCGTTCGGCGAGGACGCGGCCATCATCGACTACAACGAGGACGAGGCGCTGCTGCTGGCTGCCGACGGCATCTGGGACAAGCTGATGCGGGTCGACCCGGAATGGTCGGGATACTGCGCAATTCTGGTCAACGTGCATGACATCGCGGCCATGGGCGGAAGGCCGCTGGGCATGGTGGACATCTTTTCATCTAACTCTCCCGAGATCACCGGAAAAGTGCTCAAGGGCATGAAGCTGGGCATCGAGAAGTTCGGCGTCCCCATCGTCGGCGGGCACATCCACCCTGACACGCCGTATACGGCGCTGGACGTGGCCATCCTCGGGGTCGTCCGAAAGGACAGCATCGTCTATAGCAGCACGGCGAAGCCCGGTGACGACGTGGTGCTGGCCATCGACCTCGACGGCCGGATTCACCCGTCCTGTGACGTCAACTGGGACACCACGTTCCTCAAGGACGCGGCCATCGTCAGGAACCAGGTCCGTGCGATGGTAGAGCTGGGCGAGAAGAAGCTTCTGACCGCGGGCAAGGACGTGAGCAATCCGGGCATTATCGGCACGCTGGGCATGATCCTGGAAGTCTCGGGCGCCGGTGCGGAGGTCGAGATCGACGCGATCCCGAAGCCGGCCCGGATCGAGTGCGATCACTGGCTGAGAATGTACCCGGGCATGGGCTTCATCGTCACCTGCAAGCCGGAGAACACGCAGAAGGTGCTGCGCACGTTCGGCGACCACAAGCTTAATGCGGCAAGAATCGGTAAGATAGTCCCCGGCTCCCGCCTGGACATCACGAGGGGCGGGAAACGTGCGACCGTATTCGATTTTACGAAGCACAACATCACCGGCCTCCGGCCGGCAAAAGGGTGTAATAACAAACATGTCTAAGAAAGTGGCAGTTCTAAACGGCGACGGCGTGGGCCCCGAGCTCACTGCGTCGGCCATGAAAGTCATGAAAGCGGCAGGCGCTAAGGTCGAATTCGTTACGTGCGACGGAGGCGCGGAATGGTGGCAGGCGAACGGGGGCAACACGCTTATCCCCGATGCCTCGTGGAAGAAGATGGACGAGGCCGACGCCATTTTCAAGGGCCCGACCACCACGCCGGGCGGCATTGGCTCTCCGAAGAGCGTCGCGGTCTCGATCAGGCAGCGGTATGACCTGTACGCGAACGTACGGCCGATCCTCACGTACCCTGGCACCGAGGCCCCGCTGGGCGCGGTGGACTTCGTCTGCGTGCGCGAGGGCACGGAAGGCCTGTACGTCGGCGAAGAGGTCCAGATAACGCCTGACGTGTACATCGCTATACGGAAGATCACCCGTCCGTCGTGCAACCGTATCGCCCGATACGCCTTCGAGGAGGCAAAGCGTCGGGGATGGAAGGCCGTCGTGGCCGTCCACAAGAGCAACATCCTGAAGAAGACCGACGGCGCGTTCCTCGAGGAATGCGAGAAGGTCCACAAGAATTACCCCGGTATCGAGCTGGAGGAGTACCACGTGGACAACGTGGCCCAGCAGCTGGTCAAGAACCCGGCGATCTTCAACAAGAAGGTCATGCTTTCGACAAACCTGTTCATGGACATCCTCAGCGAGGAGTGCTCCGCCCTCGTCGGCAGCATCGGCCTGATCTACTCGGCTAACATCGGCGACAAGAAGGCCATGTTCGAGCCGGCCCACGGCAGCGCCCCTAAGTACAAGGGCCAGGACAAGGTCGACCCGGTGGCGACGGTGCTCGCGGGAGCATGGATGCTCGAGTATCTGGGACAGCCGAAGGCGGGTGCAGCTATCTTTGCCGCGACGAAGAAGGTTATCGCGGAGAAGAAGAAGCTGACCTACGACCTTGGCGGCAACGCGAAGTCCAGCGAGATGACCGACGAGATCATCCGGAACCTATAGGCGTCAGTTACGGGAAATTTTTATTTTCCCTTTTCGGTCTATTTTGGTCAGGCTAATAGGTGTCCAATCTCTGACACAGTAAGAGAAATTTTTATGCTGCCCTGTTCACATCTACCATAGGTAAAGGGATGCTTGCATGGACATTAAACGACAATTCCTCTGTGGCGACGGATTCCACGTACCAGCCGTCATGCTGGTGCCTCCAGACCCTGCGGGCGCCGTCCTCATCATCCACGGCTACGGCGGCAGCAAGGAAGAGTTCATGGGGCTGGCCTGGCGCGTCGCGGAACAGGGCTTTGCCACGTGCGTCATCGACCTGCGAGGCCACGGCGAGCACATGCTGCCGCTGGACGAGAACGTCCTGCAGGACGTCGAGACCGCCATCCGGCACTGCCGGAGCCATGGCAACGGCCGTGACAACGGCCGCGTCGTCGCCATCGGACACTCGATGGGCGGCCGGTTAGCTCTTTTAAGCAGCGCCGACGCGGTGATCTCGATCTCGCCCGCCTACAGCCAGACGTATTGCGAGCAGACCCATACATACATCCGGCGGATGGAAAGCCACCGGGTGCGCGAGCAGTCTACGGAAACGGTGTTCGAGATCCTGCAGAAGCTCCCGCTATGGCAGCCCGGCAACGGCAGGCGGGTATCAATCATCTACGGCTCCCGGGATAACTACGACACCATCGCCTCGTGCAAAGAGCTGGAATCCGCCGGCGTGCCGGTCACCCTGATTGATAAGGCTTTGCACTCGGACAGCTTCCTGTTCGAAGCGACCTTCCAGGTAATAAAGAACGAATTGGCCAGACTGTTTTAAGGCTAAGAGATAGTAATTTGCATATCTTTTTGTACAGGCTGAGAAGGCACCTGACACGAAGGCCACGAAGGCCACAATGGCCACAACGTACGTTTAAAATGGTTCATGGAAGCCCCTTTTATTAAAAGGACTTTGTGGCCTTTGTGGCCTTTGTGGCCTTTGTGTCTGATGCCTTCTCATTGTATACAACATTTCATGAATGACTAAGACAAGAAAGATAAAAAGACCTGTTTATTGTCGTGACTTTTGTACGCTCGCTTCGATGCAGAAACAATCAAGGAGTTACTGTGTCTTATCCATGAAAATGAAAAAGTGACTTACTGTTTTCAGGGATCTGGCGTCGGCATAGGTGTATCCACTGGCGGTTCGGGTGTCGGCGTCGGTGTGGCCGTTGGCTCTGGCGTGGGCGTCGGAGTGGCCGTCGGCTCCAGTGTCGGAGTCGGCGTATCCGTGGGCACAGGCGTGGGCGTATCCGATGACACGGGCGCCCGCGAAGGCTCCGGAGTGATCAAGGGCCACGTGGTCAGGTTCAGGGATGGCATCGGCGTGGCCTCCGGCATGCCTGCGGTAGCCGGCCCGGTGGTAGCGACGTCCCGGGCGGTCACGTCTGTGCCGGGTGTGGGCGTGGATATGAACGTTAAAACTGGCTGCCGTATATCAGCATTATCCGGCATGTCGCTCGGAGCCATGGAGGTCACCGGCCCCTGCAGCATGTTCGTGGCGGGCAAAAGCACATCCGCCATGCTCTGGTAAACAGGGCTCGCTGAGTTCAGGAGCATTCCGCCCGGCAATACGATGATCGCCAGGGCCACGATCACTTTCAGCGCGTTGATATCTGTTTTCCCTTTAGCAATCGCGTCGATCGCAAACGATGCCCAACCCTTGAAGTCTCGTATCTCTCCGGCTATCTTTTTCATCACACATGCCCCTTATACCCCCGGCGTGTCTGCGGTCGATCTTGCCGCAAAGTATCACATCCTTTTTGCCTTTTTTAAAGCTATCCTTACAAAATTATATTTTCATAAGGGGTCGTTCCGTGCTTGGATATCGTGGCACGGATACGGGCTCCCACTACATTGGTATCTGTATACTCATAAGTGTCATTGACAGTGTCAGTGTCTATATTAGCGTGACTGTCACTATCTCATTGCTGGTCATCTTTGCTGATAAGGCCCTACAAGCCGATAGCATCCTGTTCGAGGAGACATTCCGGGCCATTAAAGTGAAATAACTAAGCTATTTTAAAATAACAATTAGATACCAGATTTGGCGAATATGCCAGCCCTTAAAAATATGGTTCATAGCTCTAAGCGCTCGCGAATTACTATGGCGTAGGCGTGAGTGTCACTGTCACCTTTCTGGTACTGCTTGCAGGATCGGATGTGTCACTGTTGTCGTAGCCGGCTGCTTCTACATGTATGGATACCGGCGTGTCCTTAACCACTGTGAAGCTGGCGTCGCCGTTTGAGTCTACCAATTTGGTTTCTGACCCGATGGTGACGTAGGCTGTGGTGACCGGGCCGCTGCCATCAACGACATTGACCGTTATTGTAACGTACTGTATTGGCGGTGGCGTAGGCGTGAGTGTCACTGTCACCGTTCCGGTACTGCTTGCAGGATCGGATGTGTCACTGTTGTCGTAGCCGGCTGCTTCTACATGTATGGATACCGGCGTGTCCTTAACCACTGTGAAGCTGGCGTCGCCGTTTGAGTCTACCAATTTGGTTTCTGACCCGATGGTGACGTAGGCTGTGGTGACCGGGCCGCTGCCATCAACGACATTGACCGTTATTGTAACGTACTGTATTGGCGGTGGCGTAGGCGTGAGTGTCACTGTCACCGTTCCGGTACTGCTGGCTGTATAGGCTGTGTCACTGTTGTCGTAGCCGGCTGCTTCTACATGTATGGTTACCACTGCGCCCTGGTCTAAGTTGAACCTGGCGTCGCCGTTTGAGTCTACCAATTTGGTTTCTGACCCGATGGTGACGTAGGCTGTGGTGACCGGGCCGCTGCCATCAACGACATTGACTGTAGTGGTGACCTGCGGTGTCGGACCTGGTGTCGGTGTCGGTGTCGGCGTTGGCGTTGGCGTTCCTGTCGGCACTGGCGTAGCCGTCGGCGAGCCCGTGGGCGTCTGCGTCGGATTATCCATATTTCCTGGCACCGGTGTAGCGGTCGGCATTGGTGTGGACGTCGGGCTAAGGTTGGTGCTCTGCCCGGACCCTGGGTTGGTCGAAGGATTGGCCGCGGGCTTGATCGTCGGCGTTCCGCTCGAGGCTGGCCCCATGATCCATGGCGGAATTATATCGCCTCCGGGGACACCCGTCTGCGTATCATCGCCCGCGACGTTAGAGATACCGGGAATACCGCCCGGGAAGAAGCCAGACACCGCTCCGGCGACACCGTGGTAGATGCCAGGGTACGAGAGCAGTATCCCGCCGGGTACGACAACTATCGCTAAAACGACTATGATCTTCAAAGCCCTGATGTCACGCTTGTTTAATGAAAGGAGATCAAACGCGTAGGCTATCCAGTCTTTAAGGTCCTGTAGTTCGCCGGAAAGCTTCTTCATGCCACACGCCCCGAATCTACCCCCCATCGGCTGCTGTGCTACTGATTATTATTCCTGATCTATTCGTTTTTAAACCTATCCTTATGAAAATGTAATTCTATAAGCAATCCGGGCGAAAACCGGAAAAAGGAAATCGAATGGCGACCGGATAGGGGGAGGGCGGAGTCCCGTGAAAAGATACGTACTGATACGAAGGTTTCGTGCAGTTCGAGACGTCGCTGGCTTGCCCGTTACTGAAGACGAAGGGCGACAATGTCATGGTCGCCCTCGAAGACCCGGACAGCGGGCTTATTTTTTCTTCCCGGCGTCCTTCTTTTCAACCTTCGCGCTCTTGTCGACCTTGGTAAGCGAGGCCATCGCAATGGCCTGCGGCGCCTGGACTGTGTCCGGCGGCAGCCTTGCCGAGATGGTCTTTTTCGACGCAGCCCGCCGCGCCTTCTCGCGCAGCTCTTCCTCCGTATCCTCGGCATCGACCTGGAACACGAAGTACTTGCGGACATAGTCCTTCATCTCTTCGTCGGAGACACAGGACCGCCGTTCCTCAGCGTCGTAGAGCTTCTGGATCTCCTTGTGGATGCACTTGATGCGCTGGTCATGCTTCTCGACCTGCGCCTTCACGCCCAGCAGCTCGGACAGCGCTTCTTCGACCTTGATGCGGATGACCTCGGTGCCCGAGGTGTCGCCGATCATCAAATTACGTTTCCCGCCGACCAGTTCGGGCGGGAACGGCTCGTAGGTGAACGGGTTCTTGATGATGCCCGCGGTGTGGATGCCGGACTCGTGGGAGAATATGTTCTTGCCGACGATCGCTTTATTCCGCGGCACGCGCAGGCCGATCTCCTGCTCCATGTAATCGGCGAATTCGGTGACCTTGTGGAGGTTGTACTTCTCGAAGCCTTCGACGCGGGTGATGAGGAACGCCATGATCTTCTCGAGCTCGGAATTACCGGCCCGCTCGCCGATACCAAGGAACGTCAGGCTGGCCCAGTCGGCGCCGTACCACAGCCCGGCCAGGGTGTTGCCCACGCCCAGGCCGAAGTCGTCGTGTACGTGCATCTCGATGTGCTTCACGCCCATGTCCTTGAACTTCTTGACCGTCACTGGAATGCCATAGGGCTCGCTACACTCGGGGAACGGGATGCCGTAGCCCAGCGTGTCGCAGATGCGGAGGACCGTATTCGGGTCGACCTCGAGGATCTTCTGGACGAACGGGTAGACGAAGTCGTAATTGGCACGGGACGTGTCCTCGATGTGACAGCGAGTCCGCAGGCCGTGGTCGACGGCGTACTGCAGGGCGCCGAGGTACTTCTTCTCCGCTTCCTCATAGCTCTTCAGGCCCATCTTGTCGAAGATATGCGAGTCGGATACCGACATCAGGATGCCGGTCTCCTTGATCCCGTCCACCTTCAGGACTTCGTCGATATCGGCGGTATTAGCCCTCGCCCAGCCGGTGACCTCCGGGAATTCATAGCCATAGTCCATCATGCTGCGGCAGGCTTCCTTGTCGCGCTCGTTATAGACGAACGTCTCCAGCTTCTCCACGCCCATGTCGTGCAGGTACTCGAAAATCCTGAGCTTGTGGGCCTTCTTCATCACGATGCCGGGCATCTGGCAGCCGTCCCTGATGGTGGTATCGCTCATCTTTATGTCCGCCGCGTGGGGGAGCTTGATTTTCGGCATATCCTCGTACGTTCTCATCATTTGCTCGGTCACCTACCGCAAATTTACGCATACTTTGACCGTACTAGTTTAAAAGATTTATGTATGAAACAGGGCGCGCTTTCAGCAATATAATCCTGTTATAGCCGAAATATGAGCTTTATAACGATGAAAAACCTATAAACTTATTTTAATTTCATTTTAACGGCTAATTCAAGGCGTTTGCCCGATGATTTCCTGCACTCTGCCTACCTGCCCGTCCTGGAGCCGGACCTTGATGCCGTGCGGGTGCTGCGGCGAGTTCGTGAGAATTGCGGCCACCACGCCCCGGGTGCGCTTTCCTGTGGGCTGGTCTTTCTTGAGCACGACGTCCACAGTCATGCCCGGCCTGATGTCCCTGCGGTTTTTTCCACTGTCTGCCATTGGAGGTAATGACAACCGCGTCACAGAAAAACCTGTCGTTTTACACTGTCATGATCGATCCAGCGGGATAGCGCAAGCCATGAGAATCTTGCACGATGGTTTCCTTTCCTGCGATTGATCACGGCATGGAATTTACTCCCACTTTTTATGCCTGCATGCAGCAACCCGATCATGATCAATATGATGGGAGCAGAGCAGAGCAAGACCCTTGCAGACCTGGAGAACTGCCTGAAGTTCGATCTCGAAGCGACGCGGCGTGAGATAGTTGACTTCGTGCGGCGTGAGGTCGAGCGTTTCAGCAAGGGCGGAGTCCTCATTGGCTTTTCCGGCGGGCTTGACTCTACTACGGTCGGGTTCCTTTGTAAGGAAGCGTTAGGTGCAGACCGGGTATACGGGCTCATCCTGCCGGAGCGTGACTCGAGCCGCCGCAACATGGATGACGCGGAGAAGATCGTCAGGCTGCTCGGCATACGACACGAGACGATCGACATTACGCCAGTGTTGAATGACCTCGGCGTCTACGGCGTGATCAAAGGCGTGGACGTCGGCAGCAGGGCGGCAGTCGAGGGGATGATCGGTATCATGAAGCGAGTCGGACACATGCGGTCTCCCTTCGCCGAATCGTTCGGCGCCATGTATTCGCCTGGCCGGAAGAAAGGGCTGATGGACATGGCGGAACAAGGCATCGCGAACCGGGTGCATGCGTTCGCGACGGCGAAGACAAGGGTGCGCATGATCGAGCTGTACTTCCACGCCATCCTGAAGAATTACCTGGTCGCCGGCACCACCGACCTGTCCGAGTGGCGCATCGGCTTCTACGACAAGTACGGCGACGCGGCCAGCGACATTTCGCTCCTCAAGCACCTGTATAAGACGCAGATACGGGCGCTGGCCCGGCACATCGGCGTGCCCGACTATATCATCGAAAAGCCTTCGTCTGGCGACCTCATGGGCGAAGGGCTGCCTAACGAGACGGCGATCTGGATGTCCTACGAGACACTGGACCGGGTCTTATGCGGCATTGACCGGGGCTTAAAAGACGCTGACCTCGCCGGAGCTGTCGGCATGCCGATCGATACTATCGAGATAGTGAAAAAGGCCATGGAGGGAGAACAGGATTCGCGAGAGTATGCCCTTCGTGCCCGGGCATAGATGAAAATTTCTTTTCAGGGATAGCTATAGCGCTTGCCGGACTGAAGCTATAGAAATGCATATATTATTCCTCGTTCACCTATAGGGAGATATGTCCACGCTGACAGTGAGAGACGCGGTCGAGAGTGACCTGCCCGCGATCGTCGGGATTTACAACGCCGCTGTGCCAGGCCGCATGGTGACCGCCGACACGGAGCCTGTATCCGTGGACAGCAGACGGCCGTGGTTCCACGAGCACACGAAGGGCTTCCGTCCCCTGTGGGTCGCTGAAAAAGACGGCTGCATTGTGGCGTGGCTGAGCTTTTCCTCGTTTTACGGCAGGCCTGCATACAACGCGACCGCCGAAGTCAGCATATATGTGGACTACGCCCATCACCGGCAGGGTATCGGGAAAGCGCTGCTGCAAAAGGCCGTCGAATTCGCTCCCTCCATAGGGGTAAAAACGCTGGTCGGCTTCATCTTCGCGCATAACGAGCCCAGCATCTGCCTGTTCCGGCGCTTCGGGTTCCGGCAGTGGGCATACATGCCCGGGATAGCGGAACTGGACGGCGTCGAGCGCAGCCTGATCATCATGGGCAAACGTATCTGAGATAAAGTCTCTTAGCATGCGCTTTTCGTAGCGATATTGCTGAGCGCAGTTTTCAGCCAGGCCTGATGCCTCATTCTTTGTTATGAGAATGGCCCTTCAAAACCCGTGGCCTTAACACCAGTAAAACCTGGTAGCCGACGGAAGCCGATCACGACACAAAGCCTGCTAAAAAATGTGAAAAGACAAATGACTCCGCGATGCAGACTATGGTCTGACGGCGGAGGTATTTAGTGGTCTCAATCGAGGATGTTGCCAGAGTGCTGGACGGGGTTGATTTTCCCGTGGACAAGAACCAGTGTATCATCTATGCATCGAGGCATTATACGACACAGGACATCATGGATGCGCTTAACCGAATACCGAACAAGACCTATAATAGCATCGACGGCGTCTGGCATGCCGTAGAGAAGACCGGATAAAACCTGCTTTCCCCGGTTTCGCATAAGTGCCCGGGCACATCATTCGCTCTCGGGCGGAAACGGCGTCGTATTCTTCCACGTGTTTTCAAAAAGCGTCTGCATCATCCGCGCCAGGTCTTCCTGGTTGATCCAGATACCCGTCTCTTTGCCGGTTGACTTGAAGTCGTCCTCCGGGTACTCGGCGAACAGCACCTCTTTGCTGTCGACTAGCACGAACCGGATGGGCGGCAGGCTGTCGATGTGCCGCAGATCGACGAGAACGGACAGCTTCCTGGCGAACTCCTCGGTCTCCGGGGTAATCGGCGCGATGAAGCGCACCTGTATGTTCTTGCTCCGGAACTCGGAGGCGACGTCGCTGAAGTACTTGTAGAACCGCACGATGCCGTGGGAGGTAGTCATGATGTCCGCCCTGTGCTCGCAGCGCCGGAACATCTCGTCGACCAGCTTGTAGACGTTCTGTCGCCCGGAGTATAGCTGGACGATCGCGTGGTTCTCACTCGGTATCGCCTCTTTGGGCCTCACTTCAGACAGGAGCTGGTCCTTCGCCTGCCGCAGGGAATCGAACTGCTTCTCTTTCTCGTCGATCAGCAGGTCCAGGCCGTCGTCGAGCGGTACCGCGCGGTAGAGGTTAATAGCCTCCGGTATCACGGTCACCAGCCCCCGCATTTGCAGCGATTTGAGGACCGAGTAGGTGTGAGGCCGGGGCAGTCCCGATATCTTCGAGACCTTGCTGGCCTCCTGAGCGCCACGGATCAACAGCGTCAGATAGACCTTCGCCTCGTACTCCGTCAGGCCGAACATGCCCAGCCGCGCCAGTGTCTTTTCGTCGAAGTGCTGCTCCATTTGACTACGTACAAACAAGTTACACGAGTATATATAGATTTTATTCTGACCTTTCAATTGTAATGGTGTGCAACCGGAGGGTGTAGCATGTTTGGGATTGACGATCCACAGATTTTAATTGCATACGTTGCGGCTATAGTGTCTGCACTTGCTTGCGTTTTGTACGGGCTCTGGAGATGGAACAAGGACGGGGGCGAGTGACGTGGTCGACACGATCATTTTCGCTGCGGTCACCGCCGTATATCTCGTCATAGTGCTTCTGCTGGGGTACCTGGGGTATAAGAGGACGAAGGATACGCAGGACTTCATGCTTGCCGGGCGCAAAGTGCCTCCCCTGCTGATCGCGCTGTCATACGGCGCGACCTTCATCAGCACCTCGGCCATCGTGGGCTTCGGCGGCGTAGCAGCGCAACTGGGCATGGGTTTGATCTGGCTGACTGTCCTCAACATCGCCCTGGGCATATTCATCGCATTCGTCATCTTCGGGAAGAAGACGCGGGAGATCGGCCAGAAGCTCGGCGCCGTGACGTTCCCGGACCTCATAGCCAAGCGGTTCAACTCGAAGTTCCTGCAGCAGGCCTGCGGCTTTATCATCCTCTTCGGCATGCCGTTATACACTTCTGCGGTGATGATCGGCGGCGCCCAGTTCATCTCTTCCACGCTTGGCCTCGACTACAACACGGCATTGCTAGCCTTCGCGGCAGTGACGATGCTGTACGTGCTCGGCGGCGGACTGCTGGCCGTCATATACACGGATGCGTTCCAGGGCGCCATCATGTTCGTCGGCATGGCCCTCCTGCTGCTCTTCACATATTCGATGCTTGGCGGGTTCGACGTGGCCAACCAGGCGCTCACCAGCCTGGCCGATAAGGTGCCTGCCAGCCTGGCAGCGGCCGGCCAGAACGGGTGGACATCCATGCCTGACCTGGGGTCGTCGATCTGGTACAAGATGATCACGACTATCGTGCTCGGCGTGGGCATCGGAGTGCTGGCACAGCCACAGCTCGTCGTACGCTTCATGACGGCCAAGGACGGCAGGACGCTGAACCGCGCAGTGGTCGCCGGCGGCCTCTTCATCCTGATGATGACCGGCGTGGCGTTCACGGTCGGGGCGCTCAGCAACGTGTACTTCTTTGACAACTTCGGCAAGGTCGCGGTTGCTTACCAGCCCAACGTGGACAAGATCATGCCCGACTTCATCAACCTCGCCATGCCCGACTGGTTCGTGGTACTCTTCATGGTGACGCTGCTGGCCGCGGCGATGTCGACGTTGAGCTCACTGTTCCATACGATGGGCACGGCCTTCGGCCACGACCTCCTGAAGTTCACGAAGAACTACAAGCCTTCGATCAATAACAACCGCATCGGCATCCTGATCATGTTCGCCATCAGCCTGGCGCTCGCGTTCATCATGCCGGGGAGCATCATCGCAAGGGCGACAGCCATGTTCATGGGCCTGTGTGCCTCGGCGTTCCTGCCGATGTTCACCTACGCGCTGTTCAGCAAGAAGCCGTCCAAGCGTGTGGCCATTGCCGGCCTGCTGGTCGGGGCGGTAGCCTGGCTCCTGTGGACCGTTTTCGTCCACGTGGCGGAATCGGACCCACTCGGGATATGTAAACTCCTGTTCGGCCAGAGCGCACTGCTGGGCTTCCCCTACAACGTAATTGACCCGCTGGTTGTCGCTATGCCGCTTTCCATCGTGGCAATCGGGGTCGTGTGGCTGCTTACCAGGCACACGCAGGATGCGGAAACAACCGAAAAAGTGCCGGCATAAATACAAGGGGGCAAAGGCCCCCTCTCTTTTCGTTTATTTTACTCGCGGTGCCGCTCCATGCGACTACGTACAGTCGTGTTACAGGTCTTTTTATAGGTTTTTCTCCCCTTCTCTTGTAACCTGTTAGAGGTCAAAAAATGGATATTATAGGGTTACTGATATCTTTAATTCCCCTTATTGTCGTCTTCCTGGGGATCGTATGGCTGAAGAAATCAGGGTCGTTCATGGTGATCGTGGGGCTTGTCCTCACGGTGCTGATTGTCTGGCTGTATTTCAATACTGACCTGTACATCATATACGGCGGCATCATGTATGGCATCGTAAAGTCGTTCGGTATTGCCGTCGCCGTCGTCTTTGCCATGTTCCTGGTCTTCCTCATGCAGGTGACCGGCGCGCTGAATCGCATCGCGGATGCCATCCACCGCGTCGCGGGTACACACGAAGAAAAGGCACTGTTCGTCGGCATGGGCTTCGGCTCGTTCGTCACGGCGCTGGGCCTCGTGGCGCCGACGCTGTTCCCGCCCCTGCTGGTGGCCATGGGCTTCACGCCGCTGGCCGCCATCTCGATCGCATGCCTGGGCTACGATCCGCTCTGCTCGTTCGCGCTGCTGTCATTGCCGATCACGGTGCCTGTGGACACGGTAAACAGCATGCACCTTGCAGGCATCGGCAACTTTACCTACCAGTCCTTCGCTACTAATATCGGCATATTCCTGCCCATTATCAGTGTCGGGTTCGCCTTTGCCATCCTGTGGGTGACCGGCGGCATAGGCGCCATAAAGCGGTCCTGGGTCCCTGCGCTGATGTCCGGGCTGATCATCTCGCTGTCGGCCCTGGCGCTGGTCTACTGGAACCTGGTGCCGATCAGCGTCGTCGGCGTGATCGCAGGCGGCCTGTCCATGATATCCCTGTACCTGTACACCCGGGTGAGATCATGGCTGGCCGGAAGAGACCTTTCGAAAAAGTCCACTGCTGCCGACGGAGGGACCGTAAACGAGGCGGCAAAGCCGCCAATGTCCATTCTCCGGGCGCTGTCCCCATGGGTCATACTGATCGTCCTTGTGGGAGTCGTCGGGATTCCCGATGTGGCGACGTACCTGAACAACCTGCCCGGCAACAACGAGGTATGGACGATCTTCGCCAACCAGAAGATCGATCTCAACTTCATGACACAGGCGTACACATGGATACTGGTTGCTTCCATCCTTGGCATCTTCACGCTGGGCGCCAGGCGCGGGCACGTGACTAAGGCGATAGACATGACCGTAAAGCGCCTCTCCGGGCCGCTGCTGACGTACAGCCTGTTCTTCTCCATCGCCTACCTGATGTTCTACTCGGGCGGCGTAATCCTCGATGGAAAGTTCACGGCCGGCGCGATGATTCACCCGGAGATGAACATGGACGCAATAATCGGCTCGGCGCTCGCCGCGTTGTTTGGCACGTATTACGGGCTGGTCGCCCCGATCCCCGGCTTTATCGGCTCAGTGATCGGCGGTAGTGAGACTTCGTCCAACGTCATGTTCGCCAAAATCCAGCACGTCGCAGTATCCAACACCCTGGGCGCTGACAAGTTCGGCATAACGTACGGGTCGCTCGCGGTCGCCGGCGGCATCGCCAGCGCCATCACACCGGCCAAGATCACCAACGCATGTGCAACGCTTGGCGAAAACGGGCAGATGGAGAGCAAGGCAATCGGGGTGAACGCGCGGGTTGCCATCATCCTGACCGCGATTACCTGCGTGATGACCTTCCTGTTCCTGAAGATCGGGATAGGGTTCTGACAACCCGGATATTATCAATAGGACGCAGGGGCACTGCCACCCGCAGCTTCACTTAAGCAGCTCCTGCATCCTTGTTTTTTAAATTATCCGGTAAATCGTCACGCTGTCCGTACTATAGACTTCCCGGAAATACCCGCTGTCCGTGAACTTAACGGCGTTGACCTCGTCCTGCGAGAGCCACCAGCCTGTGTTCAGCCCGCGGTGGGGCAGGTAGACCAGGGTGGCGTTCAGCGTCTTCGCCATCTGGCTGGCCTTCGCAGGATCGGAGGTCTTATAGATCTCGTTGGTGTCCGACATCATCCGGACAGGGTCGGGGGCATTGGCCCAGTCCCCTCCTTCGGTGGACACACGGGTGGTCATCCCCATGATCATCTCGGCGCCGAAGATATCCGCCACGAACTTATCGCTCTTGTTCGTATTCTGCAGTATCCATGGCATGGCGCCCATCTCCCCCGGTATCACCACCGCCGTACCCAGGTAGGTATCCCCGTACCGCCTGACTTCCGGCAGCGGCAGGTTTATACTTTGCCGCTGGTCCGGCGGGAGTCCGGCGATCGCGCGGTCGATCTCGTCTTTAATGGGCCCGGGGGCGATGTCCCGTATGTCGTCAATGCCGATGTCCAGAGTGAAAAAATAGGCGTAAAAGAGCATCAGCCCGAACAGCGCTATAACGACCGCCGCTTTGGCCAGCTCTCTCCTGTCGCTCATACAATAGCGGCATATTCGTGGAAAGTACAAAACCTTATCGGGAAGCCTGCAAGCGGTAGCAAGATATAGGATGCCAGCAAAATATTAAGGAAACAGGAAAGCATTGAAGCATTCCCTGCAGACGGCCGCAGACGGACATGGCCGATATGCGGGAAAACAACTAATATAAATCAGACTATATATTCCATGGGATGTACTGCGTATGGCGCGCGACTATTGCACGATGGACGATTTCAACTTCAAAGGAAAAACCGTACTGCTCAGGTCTGAATTCAATTCGCCGATAGGCAAGGACGGCAAGATCACCGACGACAAGCGCATCCGGGAGAGCGTCCCGACCATCGAGGCGCTGAAGGACGCGAAGGTGGCCATCCTGGCCCACCAGGGCCGACCCGGCAAGAAGGACTTTACAACGCTCGAGCAGCATGCGAAGCACCTGCAGAAGTACCTGAACCGCGAAGTGCGGTATGTCGACAGCATCTTCAGCACCGAGGCCCGCAGGGCCGTCCAGGACATGAAGCCAGGAGACGTCATCCTGCTGGAGAACGTCCGCTTCTACTCGGAAGAGCAGCTCGAAAAGCCTCCCGAGGAGCAGGCGAAGACGATCATGGTGAAGAAGCTCGCGCCCCTGTTTGACATCTTCCTGAACGACGCCTTCGGCGCATCCCACCGGTCGCACGACTCGATGGTCGGGTTCGACCCCGTCCTCCCGTCTGGCGCCGGCAAACTGATGGCGAAGGA
Organism: uncultured Methanocellaceae archaeon; assembly: GCA_963769045.1. Classification (GTDB taxonomy): domain Archaea; phylum Halobacteriota; class Methanocellia; order Methanocellales; family Methanocellaceae; genus Methanocella_A. The sequence goes on along the minus strand of CAVYKK010000013.1, from coordinate 136,632 downwards.
GATCGACGCGCTGACGCAGGCCACGACCGGCGGCCCGGCGGTCTACGTGCTCGGCGGTGCCAAGGTGGACGACAGCGTCGAAGTCACGAAGAGCGTGCTGGAGAAGAAGCTGGCGAGCAAGGTGCTGGTGACCGGCGCCGTGGCCAACGCGTTCCTTGCGGCGAGCGGGGTCGACATCGGCAGGCCCAGCATGGAATACCTCGAGAACAATAAGTACCTCGGCGAGATCGATGCGGCAGAAGGTATCCTGAATAAGTTCAACGGCAAAGTAGTCCTGCCGGTCGACGTCGCGATCAACAAAGACGGCAAACGGGAGGACATCAGCGTGAAGAGCCTGCCGACGAACCATATGATCGCTGACATAGGAAAGGAGACCATCGCAAAGTTCAGCGACATCATCGGCCACGCCGACAAGGTCATTATCAACGGGCCGGCCGGGATTTTCGAGAACCCGGACTTCCGCATTGGCACCGACGCTATCCTGAAGGCCGCGACGAAGGCGAAGTTCTCCGTGATTGGCGGCGGCCACAGCACCGAGGCCGTCGATCAGCTTAACATATCGGACAAAATATCGCACGTCTCGACGGGCGGCGGCGCGGCTATCGACTTCCTGTCAGGCAAGCCCATGCCGGCCATCGAGGCGCTGAAAGCCGCCAAGGCACGCGTCAAGGAGATGGCCCGGACCCGCTAACAGGTCAGGAAGTGTTGCGTAAAAACAGATTATTTATTTTCATTCTTTTTATCGGCAAACATATCCAGCGTGCTCAATTTTTCAAGCCCGCGGGGGCAGAATTCCAGCGACAGCCACTCACAGCCGCGGCAGAGATCGCGGATGTCCGACGGGCCGATCTTTTCCTTTATCAGTGCGAACAGGTCGCGGGCCTTGAAACGATCGCCCGGCCTGATGTCAAGCTTCGCCATTACCCGGCGGTCCATGTCCCTGACACTCCTGTTCTCGCTGAGCCCGCCCTTGAAACAGTGGGAGCCCTGCGCGTTGGGGCACTGGATGCAGACCACATCACATGAGTCCACTACCTCGATCTCCAGGTCCGGGTTTTGTTCGACGAGCCGCTTCACCTTTTGGAAGTTCCTGATAAAGTCTGCCGTGTACCCGATGCCCTGGAAGCCGAGGAGACAGAGCAGGTGGTGTGCCCGCAGGGGGATGCCTTTCCGCCCCGGATGTGGCCGCGTCGTCATGTCAGATCGAATATGCGCCATGCCGCTATAAACGTTTTCGATAACGCCAATATTTGTGGTTTAACTTTTTTACCTCGCGGGCCAATTACTGGACGATGGCCGTAATGGAGCAGGCAGGACTGAGCGGCAGATGTCCGCGGGTCTGCAGCGAGAAAGACTGTATCATACACGTGGACTGCGCGAGCCACGTATACCCGGACGGCACGCTGGGCATCCACGACATGTGCTTCAGCGTATGCCGGCAGGAGATCGTGGCGCTCTGTGGCGCGAACGGCTCCGGCAAGTCCACCTTACTGGAGCATCTCAACGGGCTGATGATGCCGTCCACCGGATCGGTTTACGTGCTGGGCAAGCCCTGTAGCGAGATCAAGAAGACGGTGTGGAAGCACGTGGGCCTCGTCTTCCAGCGGCCGGACGATCAGCTGTTTGCGCCCACGGTGCTGGACGACGTGATGTTCGGGCCCATCAACCTCGGCATGAGCAAGGAGCAGGCGAGAGCCGTAGCGCTGGACGCGCTGGATAAGGTCGGCGCTTCCAGGCTGGCCGGCAAGATCCCGAACTACCTGTCAGGGGGCGAGAAACGGCTTGTCGCTATCGCCGGCGTGCTGGTCATGAAGCCTGAAGTCATCTGTATGGACGAGCCGACCTCAGACCTGGACGACTTCCACCGGCAGCGCATCGAGGAACTCATTCTCCAGCTGCGGAATGTCCATGGCATCAGCATCGTCATCGCGACGCACGACGCCAACCTGGCAGGCCGGCTGGCGGACAGGGTCTGCATAGTACAGAGGGGCAGCATCATCGCCGAAGGGCCGCCGGACGAAATCTTTTATAACAGGAGCAAGCTGCTGGGCGCCGGTCTGACGCCGCCGGAGGTCGTGGACATCTACCTGAACTATTGCGATCGCAAGGGCATCGTGCCCCGGGAGCGACCGGTAACCATGTCTCAGCTGCTCAATGTCATAGCGAGGTAATCCGATCGATAATTTATATAATATGCGCGATATACCTTTTATCGTATGACTTCCAGCCCGCTTGAGCCCTTGCTGAAGCCCCGCAGCATCGCCGTCGTCGGCGCCTCGAACGTCGAGTCGAAGTGGGGCTATAAAGTATTGCATAATATCATCAGCAATAGCTACAAGGGCCAGGTATATCCGGTCAATCCCGGGGAAAAAGAGGTCCAGGGGCTGAAATGCTATGTGAATGTCCGGGACCTTCCCGGTGAGCCAGACCTCGCAGTGATCATTGTGCCCGCGCCGGCAGTGCCCGGGGTCATCGACGATTGCGGGGCGAAAAAGGTCAAAGCCGTCGTAGTGATCACCGCGGGCTTCAGCGAGGTCGGGCCGGAAGGGGCCGATCTGGAGCGGCAGCTAAAGGACAAGGTGGCGTCATATGGCATGCGTATGCTCGGGCCGAACACGATGGGCTTTGTCAACCGCAGCATGGGCCTGAACGCCAGTATCGTGCCGAGCATGCCGCCGAAGGGCGAAATATCATTCATCAGCCAGAGCGGCGCGCTGGGCCTCGCGATCGCCGACTGGGCGCTGGGCTCCCGCATGGGCATGAACTGCATCGTCAGCACAGGGAATAAAGCAGACATCTCGGAAGCCGACCTGCTGGAATATTTTAACCACGACCCGGACACCTGGACCATCGTCATGTACATCGAAGGCCTCAAGGACGGCCGGCGGTTTATGGAGGCGGCGGACCAGGTACGGAAGCCGATGCTGGCCGTAAAAGCGGGCGTCAGCGAGGCCGGGGCGCGGGCGGCTGCCTCACACACGGGCAGCCTCGCAGGCTCAGACGCGCTGTACAGTGCTGCGTTCCGGCAGTGCGGCGTCACCAGGGTCGAGGGGGTCGAGGAAATGTTCGATGCCGCCATGGCCCTGGCGACGCAGCCGAAAGCGCTGGGCAACCGGGTGGCCATCCTGTCGAACGGCGGTGGCATGGCGATCATGGCCAGCGACGCCTGCGAGCGACGGGGCATGACCGTGCCGCCCCTGAATAAGTACACGAAGGCCGGTATTGCCAAGATGCTCCCCGCGTTCGCCTCGGTGAAGAACCCGGTAGACACCGTGGCCAAGTCGGACTACAACATCTATTACGAGGCCCTGAAGGCACTGTTGCGCGACGACGAGATCGACTGCATCATGGTCATCTACGCTCACGGCGGCATGACTGACCCCATGGAGCCTGCGAAAGCCGTCATCGACGCGGTGCGCGAGAAGTACCCGAAGCCCGTGGTCGCCGTCTGGATGGGCGGCGAGGACATCGCGGATGTGGCGCGTGCATTCCGCCAGAACCGTGTGCCGTTCTACCCTGTGCCCGAACGCGCTGCGGAGGCGTTACGGGGATTGATCGAGTACAACATCTTCCTGGGCAGGGAGGCGAAGCCATGACCATGCTGAACGAGATGGAAGCCAAGAAACTCTTACACGACTACGGCATCCAGGTCAACGATGGCATCGGCGTTAAAACCCCTGCCGAGGCAGCCGATGCAGCGGGGAAGCTCGGGTTCCCGGTCGTCATAAAGGTGCTATCCGCAAAGATCACCCATAAAAGCGACCTGGGCCTGGTCGCCCTGGACATCCGTTCGGCAGACTGCGCCCGCGGAGCATGCGATCGCATCCTTACTACTGCCAGGAAGATCGACCCGGAAGCCACAGCCGTCGTCGAGCCGATGGCACCCGATGGTATTGCCGAGGTGATCATCGGCGGCAAGCGCGACCCCCAGTTCGGGCCCACCGTACTGTTCGGCCTCGGCGGCGTGTTCGTGGAAGTGTTCAAGGACGTCTCGCTCCGGGTGGCACCCGTCAACCACACGATTGCCCTCAAGATGATCCAGGAAATTAAAGGCTACACTATCCTGAAAGGGTTCCGGGGCAAGCAGGGGGCGGACATCGATGCGCTCGCGGACATACTGGTGAACGTCTCCCGGCTCATGATGACCCGGGACGACATCATGGAGCTGGACGCCAATCCGGTAATTGCCTACGTCCACGGCGCCGTCGCGGTCGATGCCCGGGTTTTGCTGCGGGATTGAACAAGGTGTTATCCGGATCGTTCGCATACAGCACCGCCGCTCGCGCGCGTGTACAACGGACTGGCCGTTTTACGAGAGGAAAACCCTATCATCGGGTGTCATCATATGACTGATCATGGAAGTAAAGGTCGGCACCTGCGGCTGGGGCGTGAAGGGCGGGAAAGACGCCTACTATTCGACCTTTAACGTGATCGAGCTGCAGGACTCATTTTACATTCTTCCAAAGCCCGATCTCGCCCGGCGCTGGCGAGAGGCTGCGCCACCCGATCTTGAGATGAACATGAAGGCCTGGCAGGCGATCACCCACCCGGCCACGAGCCCTACATGGAAGCAGGGAAAGCTGCCGGAAGGCAAGCCGGAGAACATCGGTTTGCTCCAGCCGACCGAAGAAAATTTCCGGGCGTGGAAGGAGACTGCCGAGATCGTTAAGATATTGCAGTCTAAAGTCCTCGTCGTCCAGACGCCGCCCAAATTTGACAGCACCCGGGAACACCTGAAAGACGTCAAAGCCTTCTTTTCCAGCGTGAAAAGGCCCTGCGCTATCGGCTGGGAGACCAGGGGCCCGTGGGCTGCAGATGTGGTCAAGAAGCTGTGCGAAGACCTGAACCTGATCCATATCGTGGACCCGTTCCGGCACAAGCCTGCGATCAGCACCGACGTCATCTATTTCCGCCTCCACGGCATCGGCCCCGGGGAAGTGAACTACAAGTACAAGTATACCGATGCCGACCTGCGGAAGCTGCTCGGCATTGTCAGGTCTTACGAAAAGACAGCTCGGGAAGTGTACGTGATGTTCAACAACATCACCATGGGCGAGGACGCGGTCCGCTTCAAAGAATTGCTGTTAAGCAACCAGCCTGTCGTATGATATTTGGATGCTTCATATCAACCGTTATCCTTGGCGTTCTTGGCGCAGTCTTGGCGTTCTTGGCGAGAATAAAACTGTCCTTTGGTTCCAATACACATTGCAATGGCAGGGTTACCGTAGCAGTCCTGAATGGGCATGCGCTGCATGGGATTCTCGCGGAGAGCGCAGAGGTAATTATTAACTAAGAATATTCCGTTAAAACGGTCTTAGCGTTCTCCGCGCCCGTCTCTGCGCTCTTTGCGAGAATTAGACTGTTCTCTGGTTCCGGTACGCACCGCCCATTAAAGCTAACTTCGCGGCCCAGTACAGGCATGCGCGATACGGATTTCTCGCCAAGAACGCCAAGACTGCGCCAAGAGCGCCAAGGATATTATTTAATGCGCTGTGCCGATAGACCTTTAATATGTCAATGCCAAAAAGGTTTCACTTATTGACAAGCTCTATGCAATAATTATAACACTTTGATCTTTTCGTTCTCGATGGACTCGAACAGCAGTTTTTTCTCGTAATACAATGCCGAATACTGGGCCGGTGTATAGGCGACGAGATTGACGTCCCTGTCCAGCTTTTTCGATATGTCCTGCTTCAGCCGGCTCTTCAGCTCCTCCAGGTCGTCGCTGCTGCCGTTAGCAAGCATCAGGATATCGATGTGGCTGTTCTCCGTATCCTCGCCCCTGGCTGCAGAACCGAACACGTATATCTGCACGTCATTCCCGACCTCTTTCGTTGCCTCGTAAATGTTGGTCAGGTTGGTCAGTATCCTCAGGTGCCTGACGATCGGGTTGTCTTCCTCGATGTGGTAAAAAATGGTGCCTGCGACCACTTCCTCGTGCAGGATACCCTGGTGGGTCAGCTCCCGCAGCAAAGGTATTGCCGTGTTCGGCGACAGCCCGGACTTTTTCACGATCTCGCTCTGGTACATTCCCTCTGCCGACTTGAAGAGGAACGTATTGAGTAACTCAAAGCATTTGGTCGAACAAATGGTATCGATGAGCCGGTTATTTTTATTGCCCGGCTTATATTTAACATCCTCTTTGATGGCTGCACTGTTAACCATTTCCATCCAATCCCCATAATCCTTTTAGCCTCATCATATAAATCGTTTGTCAAAAATTGATAAGCTTCATTCAACAAATGATATCACCATTTCATAGACTGATCAACAATAGCCGGCAGCCGATAATCTATAATTAGGATACTGTCAGTTACTTGACGGTAATTAGAAGCCAGTATTTTTAAAACAAAAAATCGATTACTGTAATCGATAGCTGACAACATGGGTTCTCTCTACCAACTTTTTATGATTTCAGTTTATATATTAATATCACAGGCATAAATAACGGTGATAGCCATAGGTGCGGGATACCACAGACCATGTGGTAAACGGCAGTGCCTGACAATGCTGGCAAATATCATAAAATCGGCATATGCTGACCTCATATCGAGAAATGGGCATGAGAATCGGCTAACCTGCCTGTTATCATGCGTACGCGCGCGGGCGGCCGCCGGGCTCCTTTCACTTTATTTTTTATACCCGTAGCATCGCGCTTCCATTGCGGTCGCCACTCTGTCCGCCCTTGCCGAAAGCCCATAGATCAACGGGACGATGACCGCAACCTCGCCTCTGATCAGCCCTCTGAACCCGGCGTAGCTCACGCCCCGGGCTTCCTGTGCCAGCCTGATGGCATCGTGCTCTTCTTTGGTTATCGGCAGGAAAGCGATCGACAGCATCATCATCGTCGCTATGTCCCGGCCGATGTTCGTCCGTGTCACAATGCTGACCGGCTGCAGCAGTTGCTCGATGGCTACGATGAACTCTGTCTCCGTCGTGGTGGCCGTGACGATCGAGCCGGCAACATAAAGCAGCGTTATCCGGGAGAGTGTCAGCACAGCCATGGACGGGCCTGCGAAAAGCCACTGGAATGCGGAGATGATGACTATGAACGGCAGCGCCGGAAGCAACATGCGCATCAGCCTTCCGGCATTTGCTCCGAGGATTAAGGCGGCTATGATCGGGACTATGGTAAGGGCCGCCAACATGTAGCCTTGAGCTATCAGCACGGCTACACTGAACACTGCCAGCCCGGCCAGTTTCGCTATCGCCGGGATCTTCATTTGACAGCCTCCGCTATGCTGTCCGCCAGTGTTTCCGGCGAGAACGCTTCCCGGACATCGATGCCGCATGCCTTCATGCGCCTGATAAGCTCGATCGTATCCGAGCTTATGCCTGCCAGTCCAAGGCTTACTAATGTTGGCGGGCCATCGGCGACCACCCTTCCTTCATCGATTATGATCAGCCTGTTGCAGGCATCCAGCAGGTCGGACGGATCATGGGATGCCACCGCAATGGTCATCCCTGAAGCGTTCAGTCTCCTGATCAGGTCGGCTATCCTTCTTCTACCCTGGTAGTCCAGGCCGGCGGCAGGCTCGTCGAGGAACAGATACCCGGGTCCATGGGCTATAGCGCATGCGATTGCAACCAGCCTCTTCCGGCCATAGCTAAGACTGCGCGGCTGGACAGACAGCAGGTCAGGGCCGATGCCGACAGCATCGATGGCGCTTGCTGTCAGCCGCTTTACCTCATCCGGCGGCAGGCCCATGTTCCGGGGCCCGAACGCAATTTCATCAAATACCGTTCTCTCGAAAAGCGCCCGTTCGGGGAACTGGATAGCCAGCCCTACGTTGCGTCGTGATTTCCCCGTCGCACGGCCGTCGATTATTACCCGCCCCTGCGAAGGCTTTGCCAGCCCTGCCAGGCAGTGCAGCAGAGTCGACTTTCCCGACCCGTTCTTCCCGCAGACTATGGCCAGCTCCCCTTTCCTGATTTCGAGGTTGACAGCGCTAATGGCTGGCATTCCGGCCCCGGCGTAGAAGTAGCTGAGGTCATCGGCTTTTAGCGACATAGCTCCCTCGCTGCTTCATCCACGGTCAGCCAGGGGCGATCGGTGGTGAAACCTTTCTCTCTCAGCCTGATCGACAGCCGGGCCATTTCAGGTAGTCCGACTATTTCTCCAATTGCCGGGGTAAAGACATCCGCCGGAACACCCTGCGCGACAATGCTTCCCTCCGACATGACGACGACACGGTCGGCATATACCGCGACCGATGGGTCCTGCGTGATAACCACAATGCCCTTGCCTTCGCGCTTTTGCGCCATGATGGTGCTCATGACCATCCGTTTGCCATCACTATCCAGCAATGAAGTAGGCTCGTCCATGACCAGGTATGCCGGCCGCATGGCCAGGATACCGGCAATGGCGACCAGCTGTTTCTGCCCGCCAGAGAGGCTGCCGACGTCTTTCCCCTCCAGGCCCTCGATACCTGTCTGCCGTAACGCTTCAGCTACTCTCTCTTTCACGTCTTCAGCGCCGATGTTCCGGGGACCGAATGCCAGGTCATCTTCCACACGGCGCGCTACAGCCTGGTCTTCCGGTTCCTGCAGCACCAGCCCGACCAGACGCCTGGCCCTCATCCGGTCATCGCGTGTGCTGACGCCGTCAACCACACATTCCCCCGAATCGGGGAGAAGCAGGCCGTCCATCACCTTCGCAAGCGTGGACTTCCCCGAAGCGCCCGGACCCATGATAGCTACGAACTCGCCTGCTTTAACCGTAAGAGAAACGTCCTTTAGCGCAGGGACATTCCCGTATGATAAGCTGACATGCCTGACCTCGATCATGTGGCTATACCTCGATCTTCCTGGCGATCATGGCGCCGATGGCCAGTTTAAGCAGATCGCCCGGCACGAAGGGGACGAAGCCAACGAGAATGGCCTTATCCAGCGCCATCTGCGAGATCAGCATCAGCTGTGCCACGCCAAAAACGTACACGATCAGGTCACCGGTAGCCATAGCCAGGCACAGCCAGACCAGCCCGGGTTTCTTTTTCAAGCCTACCATAAGGCCGGTGACCGCCGCCCCGAAAACGAACCCGATGAGATAGCCGCCCCAGGGCCCGAAGAGCACGCCGAACCCCGACTGGCCCGCCGCGAACACCGGCAGGCCGATCAGGCCCAGCAGTACGTAGACGATCATGGCCAGCACGCCGAAGTATGGCCCGAGCACGGCGCCTGACATCATCGTGAAGAGCGTCTGCAGCGTGACCGGCAACGGCGACAGCGGTATGGGTATCGATATCCAGGCCCCGGCTGCCGTTAATGCGGCAAACAGCGAGGCGTAAACCATCTTTTTTACATACGAAGGCTGCTGTTGGCTCTCCATGTTGGTCAACCGATGAAAATTAAAGGTTTACAAATATTTATAGGTTTCCAGATATCTGTCTCTCAAGTCGATGACTTTCTATGTGATTCCTAATAAAAACTATTAATGTCTCTTCATTCTATGCTGCGCCGTCCATTCCACGGTCCGGTAATATCCCAGGTTAGGCGGATGGCAGGTTATGGTCTGTCCAATATCAATCGCGGTGCGACGCCCGTGCTTGCTTCGCCGCACGTGCTACTACGGGTTTTTCCGGTGTTCCGATGTCGGGCGACGGGCTCGCACCTTCGTCGGCCCAACTCGCCTCGGCTCGTTGAGCCTCCTTTGCAAGCCCTGAAAAACGCGCTTTCAGCAGCGTTTTTCACACCCGCCACCTCCACACCCCTCGCACAGCTGATGCGTGCGAGCGGGCAAGCCGAAAAAACCCTCCGCCTTCCGCGGAGAAGCACCGGCTACCTTTACCAATACTAGTATAGGCATCGATCCACTGATAGTCCTGATACGCATAGCCGATGCTTCTCCGCTGTCCGCGGAGGGTTTTTCTGGCCGAAGGCCCCTCGCACGCGAAGCTGTGCGAGGGGTGCGGAGGCGGCCGGGCAATGAACGCTGCCGACAGGCGCGTTGCTTAGCGCTTGCGAAGCGCTCCGGTCAGCGCTGCCGAAGGCGCAGCTGTCCGGTGACGCGAGGGTGCGAGCGCGGCCCGGACGGCGCAGCACCTGAAAAACCCGGAGTAGCCCATGCAGCATCAGCCGGCATGGGCGTCGCACCGCGATTAGAATGGGAAGTATTGGATATCCGGTTATTGTTCTTTTTAACAGCAAGCGAGCGCGGGCGTCACACTGCAGTTGATGTTGGAAAGCGCCCATTTCTAGTACTTTAAGAAATAGTAAACTAAAGCTTCTTCAAATGGATACAGTCACCTGATACAATCTTACGGATTGTCCCATTTTTAAGTTGGACTATTAAAGCACCATCCGTAGCTATATCCTGTGCAATACCCTGGATGACTTCGCCCTGGTGGGTGACCTCGACCGGCCGGCCCAGCGTGTCGGAGTACCGGCGCCAGCTCCACAGGATCGGCGTAAAGCCCTGCTCTTTGAAGGTCAGGTAGTCCTCTTCGAGCGATTCCAGCAAGCCCTGGACAAACTTCGTCCGGTCCACCTCATGTCCGGCTTCGGCCTTGAGGGTGGTCGCCGTCTCGAGCGGGGCGTCGTTGTTCACGTTCACGCCGATGCCGAGCACGATGAAACTGACTGCGTCCGTTTCCGCGCTCATCTCTGTCAGGATGCCGCAGATCTTCTTGCCGCTGACCAGGACATCGTTGGGCCATTTGATCGCCGCTTCCACGCCTGCCTTTCGCAGCGCCTTAGTCACCGAGACGGCCGCGAGCAGCGTGATGCTCGCCGCATGGGCCGGGTCTATGCCTGGCTTCAAAATGACAGACAACCAGACGCCGCCCGGCTTCGTGATCCATTTCCGCCCTAGCCGGCCTTTGCCGCGGGTCTGCGTCTCAGCGATCACGACTGTGCCCTCCTCCGCGCCCTCCTCTGCCAGCTGCCGGGCAACGGTGTTCGTGGAATTGGTCGTGTTCAGGTGGACGACCCTGCGGCCGATCAGCTTCGTCTGGAGCCCGTACCTGACCTCGAAAGAATACAGTTTGTCCGGGATAGTGACCAGCTTATAGCCCCGGTGCGGGTGCGACTCGATCCCGTAGCCCTCGCGGGACAGGGTCTGGATCTGTTTCCAGACGGCGGCCCGGGAGACGCCCAGATGCCCGGCTATCTGTTCGCCTGAGACGTAGTCGCCCTTTTCTCGCAGCACCTGCAGCACTTCTTCCTTGGTCATCCAACAATAAAGTGATCTTGTTCTCTGATAAATCTAGCGGGTTTCCATAAAGTCAGTACATTAAAAAAGAGCCCCCATGGCATTGAGTGGGGCTGGCATCATGGCGCCAGGCCCCTCACAATCGCCTCATGCCCCGGCACAGTCCGTTTCGCCCCGGCACCGTATGGCCTGCCGCCATCCGTATGCCCGGACGCTGGGAGGTTCCTTCGACTTCAGGGGTCGATCGGCTGTACGGTCGGACACGCGTTGATGTTCGTGACCGGCTGGCATGCGATGTCGAAGCAGTTCAGCTTTGCGTTGACCTGCGGGAGAAACACAGTCGCCTGCGGGGCTATGTTAATGCTCGGGAACACCGGCTTGATGATTGGCGAGACCAGGTTCACGGGGACCGCTTGCACGTTCACGAGCGGACAGCCGAGGTTGACCTGCGGTCCGGGGATAATGGTCGTTTTCTCGACGCAGTTGCAGGGCGGAATCTGCCCACAGACGCCGCAGATCGGGTTCTCCAGGGCTACATCGTCGACTTCTCCGACTAGCCCGATGTCTGCCGTGTCGATCGCTTCGACGTTGCCCAGGTCAGGGAACCCGAAACAGTTGATCTCGTTGTTAGCTTGCGCCGTCAGCTGCTCAGCGGTCGGGACTCCGGAGATGGTAGTCGCTGCAGCGATGCCCATCGAGCAGAATAGCAGGACGCTGGCAATGGCCAACGCTATTAGAAATTTTACCCTCATCTTCAATACCCTCCATATTTAGAGGAAATGTTAGCACGCCAGAATAAAAATCTTCTATGGGAAAAGGGCATTTTTTTGGACATACAGCTATTCTTATAGCATAAATATGGATTATAGAAAAAAAAGAAGCCAGATGGACGCTCAGTACCCCAGGCGTTCAGGCAGGTTTCGAACGCACTGTGCTAACCTGCGTTTTGGCCGGTTTGGATGCACTGTCCAAAACGGCGTTTTGGCCGGTTTGGAACGCACTGTCCAAAACGGCGTTTGGGCCGGTTTGGAACGCACTGTCCAAAACGGCGTTTATGCCGTTTTGGACAGCATCATGCCGCCGTATGGCGAAACCAGTACCGTCGCATCAGGGCCGTGCTTCCGGAAGGCCAGTGCCAGCGCCTCCTCCGGCGTCTTCACCGGGGTGAGGAACATCTTCCGGACCTTCTCGTCGGGTATCTTTGAGACCAGGCATATCTCGCACTTCATTGCCGTCCTGGCAATGACCGACGCCTTATGGCCGCCGAGCTCGAACTTCCGGTCCATGCGTTCTGCCTGCTCCTGGATGGTCGTGGCTTCGTCCACCCAGCAGGCGAACACGTCATTGCCCAGGCATTCGTCGCATTCGGCGAGCATGATCATGGTGCCGCCCTGTTTTACCACGTGCTTCACATTATCCATGGCTTTCTGTGCCTGGTACATGTTGATGTCCTTCGGGTACCCGCCCGCGCTGACGATCACGATATCTGCGGGCTTTACGCGGATGGAATACATGCGGTCCACAAGCTCGACGCCCTTCCGGTGAGCCTTGATCGGGTCTCCGGCCATCACTGCGACGATCTCTTTCTTGCTGTTCAGCACCACATCGCAAAGGAAGCCCACGTTCATGAGCGAGGGCAGCTCGTCGATCTCCTGGCGGATGGGGCTGTCCAGCCGGCCGGACTCGGCCTTCGGGCTGACCATCATCGCATGGTTGTTCTGGATGGTGTCGTGGCTGGCGCAGCCGGGCAAAATGGCCTTCGGGCCACCCGAATAGCCGGCGAAATAGTGGTATTCAATGTTACCTGTGCAGACCACGAAGTCCGCGTCGACCACGCCTCGGTAGATGTCGATCTTGTGCCCGAAGCTCGAGGTGCCGACCGTCTTGCAGTCGTTCCGGTCCATGTCGATGACGCGGACGCGGCCGAACGCCATTTCTCCGGCGAGCGCCTCCTTTTCCGCCTCCGTCGTGTTCCGGTGGCTGCCCAGCGCCACGACGACCGTAATGTCCTTATCAGGTACGCCGCCAGCGTTGATCTCGTCAAGCAGCGTGGGTAAAAATTTGTAAGATGGAACGGGCCGGGTGACGTCGCTGATGATGACGGCCACTTTCATGCCTGCTTTTACCTGATCCCGCAGCTTTCGGGAGCCAACGGGACTATCGAGCGCACGGCGGATTTCCGCCTGCTCGTCAGGTACGCCTGCCAGCTCGTTCGGCTTAATGATGCCAGTCAGGTTTTTTTCAGGAATGTCGACCTCGAATTGTCCTTTGCCGTATTTCAGCGTGATTTTCGTCATCGGGTATCCTTCAGCTTAATTTACCTTTCTTTATGTTGTCATTATACACATTGAATTAACTTAGATATATTTTTCCAACCGCAAGTCTGCAAACGTACTTCCTTTCAGGGCTAATTAACCTCTCTGCTTTTAACGGATCAAGAGGGGTTCTTTTAAAGTAAATCGCATACCTGCAGGGCTTACTGCCCTTTCTACTTACGATAACGGATCAAGAGGGGTTCTTTAAAAAGCAAATCGCTTACCTTCAGGGCTGGCTACCCTTTCTTCTTACGACGACGGATCAAGAGGGGGCCCCGGCCCCCTCTAGTCGCTCCGCCCTACGGGCTCCGCTGGACTCCCCCGGCATGACCGCTCCGCTTCGCTCCGCGGAAGATCAAAAAGCCCGCCCTGTGCAGCAAGAATTAAAAAATGTCTGATGGCAAAGGTTAACGGTTTTCAATCGCCATCGACACGAGCTCGCAGATGTCGATCACTTTGCCCCCGGCCGCCCCGAGGTTGGCATGGCACATGGGGCAGGCGGTCACGATATAGTCGACGCCCGGCGGCACTTCCTTCAGTCGCTTGCCGGCAATGGCCCCGGCCAGGTCGTGGTAGCCCCTGCGCACGCCGCCTCCGCCCCCGCAGCAACGGGCGTCCTGCCTGCTTGTGGTCATTTCCTGCAGGCCCGCGATCCGTTTAATTATTGTCCGCGGCTCATCATAAACTTTCATACACCGGCCGAGGTGGCACGGATCATGATAAGTGACCTTCAGCGGCAACTCACGTAGCCCGAGGTCGTCGACCTTTCTTGCCAGGAACTGGGTGACGTGCAGCACTTCCACGTCCCCGACGGCGCCCGACAGAGTCTTGAAGCAGCCTGCGCAGCTCGTTACGATGGTCTTCGCGCCGCTGCGCTCGATCTGTTTAAGGTTATGCTCCAGCGTGACGGGCTCGCCGCCTAAACGCAGTAAAGGAGAGCCGCAACAGCGCTCGTCTTCCAGCAGCTTTGCCCCGAAGCGGCTCAATATCCCGAACGCCGCCTGTGCCGCCTTCTGCTCGCGGTAGGAGGACAGGCAGCCGGCAAAGAAGATCAGGTCGGACCTGCCTTTTGCGCCCGCTGGCGCCCATGCAGTGCGCGATATACGCTCGCCCAGGGGATTCCCGGCAGTCAAAATGTTGTCCCGGACCGCATCATAATAGGCCGGGGCCATACCGGCCGAGACCATCTCCTGCCTTGCGTCCTCCACGACCTCGTCCGGCTTTGCCCCCGAGGGACATGTCGCCGTACACATGGCACAGGACAGACAGGTGTAAAACGAGGTCCGCATAGCCTCCGACGGCGCTATGCCCTCGGCCAGCGCCCGCGCCAGCAGCATCCGGCCCCGGGAGTTGGTCGACTCCCAGCCGAGCTCCTCGTTGATCGGGCACAATGCGCGGCAGCGGCCGCAGCGGGTGCATTTCAGGATGTCGTCTACGTGGTCCTTGATCATATTACAGCCCCATCTTCCCGGGGTTCATGATGTCGTCCGGGTCTATGGCCTTTTTGATAGCCTTCATGACCTCGTACCCGCCGCCATGGGCCTTGCTCATCAGGCTGGCCCGGATGACGCCGATCCCGTGCTCCGCGGGCACCGTGCCGCCCAGCTCCAGCACCGCCTCGTAGATGTCGTCCTTCACCGCGTGGACCCGCTTCCACTCGTCCTCGTTGCGCAGGTCGATGGCGATGCCCGTATGCAGGTTGCCGTCGCCAATATGGCCGTAGGTGACCAGCGGCAGCCCGTGCTTGCGGCCGATCTCCTGGATTTTTTTGAGCATGAACGGGACCTGCTTGATGGGCACGCCGATGTCCTCCGCCTCGTAGACCCGCACCTTGCCCGGGTTCAGCCGGGTGATCGCAACGCCTACCAGCCGTCGGGCGGCCCAAAGCCGTTCCTCTTCGTCCTTGTTCTTCGCGACCACGGTCTTGCCGCCAAAGCGCTCGCAGATCTGGCAGATTTTCTCTGTCTGCCGGGCGACCGCCTCTTTGTAGCCGTCCACTTCGAACAGCAACATTGCCTCGACGTCGGGCAGTCCCAGCGACGGGTCGATCTTCTGGACTGCGTCGATGGCGCTGCCGTCCATGATCTCCATGGCCGCCGGCGTGACGCCCGACGACAGCACCGTCACCGCCGTCCTGCCGGCGTCCTCGATGCGGTCGAACGTCGCTACCAGGATGGCCTTCGTTTCCGGCAGTGGGTGAATCTTTAACCGCGCCTTCGTGATAATGCCCAGCGTGCCCTCGCTCCCGACGAACAGCCTCGTCAGATCGTAGCCCGACGAAGTCTTGGGCGCCTTACAGCCGGTGTTGATGATGTCGCCGTTCGGCAACACGACCTCCAGGGCCATGACGTAGTCCTTGACCGTGCCGTACTTGACCGAGTGCATGCCGCTGCCGCCGTTGGCGATCAGCCCGCCCACCGTGCACATGTCGCTGCTGCCCGGGTCCGGCGGGAAGAAGAAGCCATGCCTGACCAGCTCGTTGTTCAGCGCCCGGTGTATGACGCCCGGCTCGATGAGCACCTGCAGGTTATCGACCTCGACTTCGAGGATGTGGTTCATGCTGCCCATGTCGATCACGATGCCGCCCTTCACTGGCACCGAGCCGCCGGTCAGCCCGCTGGCCGAGCCCCGCGGGACGATGGGGACGCGGTGCGCAGCGGCGACCTTGACGATCCTGGAAATCTCTTCTGCAGTCTGCGGCCGGACCACGTAGTCGGCGTTGCCCCGTATGTACGACGAGTCGAAAGAATAGCAATACAGCTCCGCCGGGTCGTCCGAGACCCGTTCTTTGCCGACAATGGCCCGCAGCTCCTCTAAGATCATGCTTCACCAGCCGCAACCGCCAGGCCCTTTATCGGGCCCCGGGCGGAATGCCTGTTCTGGTATGAATCACGACAGGAATATAAAGATGTTGATCGCGACACCTTGCTGAAAAAAGCTACCTGATGCCGGTATCGATGTCCACATCGAGCGTCGTTGTCCTGCCGGCCTCAATAGTAACCTTCGCTGGCAGTCCTCTCGCGCCACCCACGCCCTGCCTCGGGTATCCCAGCACATAAGTGCCCGGTTTGAGCGTGACGTCGTAGGTGCCATAATACCCGGCCGCTTCTATGGGTATCTCTTCGATGAGCGTCTTGCCATCGGCTTCATAAAGCAAAAGCTTCCGGCTGGTGAAGACCTCCGCGTTCGGCACCGGTGGCGTCACGCCGACGCGCTCGACCGGGGTCAGCGGCCCCACGGTGACCTTGCCCGTCAGCACACCGGTATCCGTCTGGCCGCCGCCCGGTGCGTATACGTAGACCGCGGCAGCAACAATGAGGAATAATAAGGCGATACCGAAGGCCATAGCCAGCTTCTTCATGATCACAGGTAGGCACGGCATGAATAAAGATGTTACACTATGATTGCAGCCGTCTCCCTGTCCGGATGCCACAGTATTACGAGACACCCGTACGCTCGCGCGCGCGTGCGACGAGTCCGGTCCGCGGATACGTTCCCCGGCCCGGGCGCCTGTGCCCCCTGCCATCCGTGAATAGCAACCTTTTTAATGAATAGCCCGGATAGTTATGATGGAGATAATCGAATGGTGACAACCATTGTTGTTGGTGGGTTCTTCGGCGACGAGGGCAAGGGGAAGATCGTGGCCCACATCGCCTACACCGACCATCCGTCCATCATCGCGAGGGGCGGGGTCGGCCCGAACGCGGGCCACACCGTCATCAAGGACGGGGTAAAGCACGGGGTCCGGATGATCCCGTCGGGATTCATTTACGATAAAGCCCGGCTTTTAATCGGCGCCGGCGTGCTGGTCGACCCGAACGTGCTCGACCGCGAGGTCACGCTGCTCCATGCGGCAGACCGTTTGGGCGTCGACTACCGCTGCTCGATCATCGAGCAGAAGCATATCGAGGAAGATAAAAGCACCCAGTACCTGGCCAAGAAGATCGGGACGACCGGTACGGGCTGCGGACCCGCCAACAAGGACAGGGTGATGCGCAGCGCAAAACAGGCGAAGGAAGTGCCTGAGCTGAAGAAGTACCTGACCGACGTGTCCCAGGAGTGCAACGACGCGATATCCCGGGGCGAGAGCATCATCATCGAGGGCTCGCAGGGCTTCGGCATCTCGCTTTACTACGGGACCTATCCCTTCGTCACTTCCAAGGACACCTCCGCCTCGGCGCTCGCGTCCGACGTGGGCGTTGGCCCGACGAGGATCGACGAGGTAGTGGTCGTATTCAAGGCTTACCCGACGCGTGTCGGCGAAGGCCCGTTCGAGACCGAGATGCCCGTCGCCGAGGCCCAGAAGCTGGGCATTGCCGAGTTCGGCACGGTCACGGGCAGGGCGCGGCGCATCGGCTACTGGGACGGCAAGATGGCCCGCTACTCCGCCATGATCAACGGCGCGACCCAGGCGGCGATTACCGGCCTGGACCGCATAGACCCGGCATGCAAGGGCGTCACCGACTGGGATAAGCTGTCGCAGAAGGCGAAGGACTTCGTCATGCAGGCAGAGAAGGACGCAGGTATCCCGTTCACGCTGCTGTCGACCGGCCCCAGCCTGAACGAGATCGTCGACCTGAGGAACAGGAAGTAGTCAGGAAGTAGTCAGGAAGTTGAGTCAATGAAAAAAAGCCTCATGGAAATCCTGTGCTGTCCGGTATGCAAGGGCGACCTGCAGCTGACTGTGAAAAAAGAGGAAGGCGACGAGATCATCGAAGGCTCTCTGTACTGTCCGAAGTGTAAAGAGACCTATCCCATCGAGGACGGCATCCCGAACCTGCTTCCGCCCGGACTGCGGTGAGGCCGGATGGCAGACGACTCCGTGGACATCGAGGGCTATGACGGGCCGGTCGACGACGGCCCCTCATTCGGCGGTACGCGTAGCAGCAGTAGCAGGGCCGGAATTCCCACCCCGGGGCGCCGGGGCGGAAAGAAGACGCTGGCGCCACCGTCCGGCGCAAAGAGTGGCAAGCGCAGCCGGTCCATGAGCGGACACGGCTTCATCCCGGGCATAAAGCTCGACCCCCGGGAGATAGCACGCTCTGTCAGCTCGCTGCTCGCCATATCGGTGATTGGCGTGATCGTAGTGGCAGCCATCTTGTACTATACTTTTACGACGTATGCGGCTGGCGATACGATGCAGTTCTACGGCGCGCTCGTCGCTGCGATGGCTGTCGTGCTGCTGGTCTCATACCTCGCGGTCAAGCTGTTAAACACCACTGACCAGTAAAAAACCGGTAATAAAAAGATGATGGGCGTGGCCTGCTTATCGGCTGCGCCTTCTGAGGTCCCGTTCCTTCTCCAGCCGCTCCTGCCTTTCGAGCTCGTCGGTGTCCACGCCGCTGTCCGGCTTCTTGCCCTGGCAGTTCCGGCAGATCAGCTTGCCCTCTTTCTTCTTCGCACATTTAAGACATACGGGTTTTTTACAGACGTCGCATTTGCCTGCGGCTTCATCCCTCGGATGCAGATAGCATTTAGATAACATTTTTACTCCTCTTCGCCGGCACGGAAAACCATACACCGGCACGTTTTATTGCCTTAACAACAGCTTGTCCTGTTGTCATAACAATGGCACGGGCATAAATAAAGCTTTACTACTTTTTATATAAGCTCAAAGAGGACAAGTGCATGCGGGCAACAGGGGCCCTGTGCCCGCAACAGGATGGCGCGCCCGACAGGTATATGAGTAAGTTTATACCTAAGGCAGACCTATTACATACATTAAATTTTCAGGTGACAGGATGAAGTACGTGGTTGTGACGGGTGGCGTAATGAGCGGTCTGGGCAAGGGCATCACGGCGGCCTCGACCGGCAGGATTCTGAAGAACAAGGGCTATAACGTGACGGCCATCAAGATCGACCCATACATCAACATCGACGCGGGCACCATGAGCCCGTTCCAGCACGGCGAAGTCTACGTGCTCAAGGACGGTGGCGAAGCGGATCTGGACCTCGGGAACTACGAGCGGTTCATAGACATCAACCTGACGTCGCCTCACAACATCACCACCGGCAAGATATACAAGACCGTCATCGAGAAGGAGCGCAGGGGCGACTACCTGGGCAAGACGGTCCAGATCATCCCGCACATCACCAACGAGATCAAGGAACGCATCCGGAAGGTCGCGAAGGACAGCGGTGCCGAAATCTGTCTCGTCGAAGTGGGCGGCACTGTGGGCGACATCGAGAGCATGCCGTTTATAGAAGCGGTCAGGCAGATGCGTTCCGAGGAAAAAGCCGAAGACCTGACTCTGATACATGTCACGCTGGTGCCGATCGATACGATGGGCGACCAGAAGACGAAGCCCACCCAACACTCTGTAAAAGAACTACGCGAGCTGGGCGTCACGCCGGACATCATCGTGGGCCGGTGCAAGAAGCCGCTCGATCAGTCGACCAAGTCCAAGATATCGATGTTCACCGACGTGCCCGAGGCCGCGATCATCAGCGCCCACGACGCCGACGACATATACGAAGTCCCCATCCAGATGGAACGGGAAGGCCTCGCCGACTACCTGATGAAGCGGATGCACCTGGCCGTCCGGGAGGACAACCAGTCCTGGGCCCGGATGATTCACAATATGGAGTCCGCCGACCGGAACGTCACAGTGGCTATCGTGAGCAAATACGGCATGGAGGATGTCTACCTTAGCGTGAAAGAGGCCCTTAAGCACGCCTGCATCGCGAGCGGCTGCCACGTCAACATCAAGTGGATCGAGTCGGAGGACGTGGAGAAGGCGGACGACCTGACCCCCTTCTTTAGCGACGTAAACGGCATACTGGTCCCCGGCGGCTTCGGCAACCGCGGCGTGGAGGGCAACATCAAGGCCATCCAGTACGCACGCGAAAATAACGTGCCATACCTTGGCCTGTGCTTCGGCTTCCAGCTCGCGGTCATCGAGTTCACCCGCCACGTGGCCGGCTACCCCGATGCGACCAGCAGCGAGCTGTCGGCCTCCGGCACCCACGTGATCGACCTGCTCCCGGAGCAGAAGGACATCAAGAAGATGGGCGGGACGATGCGCCTCGGCGAGCATATGGTCTGGATCAAGGACAACACGATGGCCCACAGGCTCTACGGCAAGGGCAAGATCAGCGAACGCCACAGGCACCGCTATGAGGTGAACCCCGAGCTGATCGAGACGATCGAGCAGCATGGTCTGATCTTCTCGGCCAAGAACGACAACCGTATGGAAATGTGCGAGCTGCCCGGGCACAAGTTCTTCCTGGGCACCCAGTTCCACCCGGAGTTCAAGTCCCGGCCGGAACGGCCGGCGCCGCCGTTCCTCGGGTTCGTGCAGGCGATGCTAAAGTAATATTCACTCTTACTTTCGAGCTATTACATAGCCTAAAACGGCGATCATCAGCATTGATAGGCAGGCGACATAGCCAAATCCGGGTATTGGGTTCGCTTTTCCGGGACTTGGGCTAATAGTAGTTTCTGACTCCGGCGTAGGGCTTGCCGGGTCCTGGTGGTCCTTCTGCGGCGTAGCCCCGGGCTGGACAGTGCTTGTCTCATTCTGGCTGACGTTCTGTGCGTTCTCGGTAATATTATCGTTCGGAGTAATGTCCGCGGTCTCGCCGGTGATGTCGGGGAACGATACCTTCATCGGCATCGGACTGTAAATACTATCCATGCCTGATCCATGTTTTCCGTTTCCAATCTGGCCGAAGTTATTATCGCCCCAGGTCCATACGTTCCCGTCCTCATCAAGCGCCATGCTGTTGTATCTATCGGCGCTAATTGCGACGATCCGGGGAAGATCGAGCCGGACCGGACCGTTGCTGTCTGTTGTCGTGCCGTCTCCGAGCTGGCCGTACTGGTTCGATCCCCAGCTCCACACCGTGCCGTCTTTACTGAGGGCCATTGCATGCTCTATACCAGCGCTAACCTGGACGATATTGCTCAATCCCTGTACAGCCACAGGATCATAAGAATCTTCGATTTTTTGGTTACCCAGTTGCCCTTTAAAGTTACTGCCCCAGGTCCATACGTTCCCGTCCTCACTCAAAGCGACGGCGAAATATTCTCCGACCGCCACCGACTTGATATTGTGTAGATTATCGAGGTGGATCGGAGTCGATACTCTCCCGTAATTGATCAGGTAACTGCGATGAGTTTTTCCGTATTCGCCCATGAGGCAAACGGAGCTTGCGCCCCATATCCATAATTCGCCGTCGTTGGTTATTGCGATCACGTTCCTTTCCCCGGCGTAGACGTCTCTGACGTTGTTCAGGTTGACGACCATACCCGGGTGTGATCTACCCATGTAAAAGTCTATGGGCGGGGTGTATGTCGCACCGTCTCCGAGCTGCGCGACATAGTTGTTGCCCCAGGTCCATACTGTCCCGTTCTCCAGCAGGATAGCACTAAAATCGTTGCCGACAGACACCATTTTCACCGTTGTGATATTGGGGACGATTCCGGGTGTGGCGTCATTCCTGGAATGACCATCGATGATGCCCCCTCTGCCAAGCTGCCCGTTCCCCGCATCGCCCCACGTCCAAACTGTGTGGTTCTTGCCCAGGGCGATACTAAAAAATTGGCCGCCGTCCATGTCGATGACGCTACTGACGCCTTTGGCAATTATTGGCGTTACTATGTAATAGGTCGACATGTCTTCGACAGTACCATCATATCCTCCCTCTCCAGCGAAGTTGGAGCCCCATATCCATAGATTACCATTTGTGTCCAGCGCCATGCTGGTAGTCGTTCCTTGCTTGATCGCCGTGATATGGGGGGATGAGGCATGAACAGGCAATCCCATGATCGCGATAAGCATAAGGAGTAATATTAACGCGACGAAAACACTGATTAATGTACTTACCCTTTTCATATTTATCCGTCCTCCTTGCAGAATACGTAGAACGATAGTGACATTACCGCAATTAATCCAAAGACCATGCCCAGTATGAATGGCATGGCGTAGTCCGCCCATGCGAAGAACGAGTGGCTGGTGATGAACAGGTCGAGGTTGCCATTCCCGATAGCGGTAAAGAAGATGATCCGCTGGTCGAGGTAAATGAGATCTCCGAGTATCTGGTAAATTGTGCCGTGGATGCTGACCTGCCATTCGAAAAAGAAGAGCGAGCCTGCGCATATCAGCGTGCCAAACAAATTTTTTATAACGATTCCGATGGCCATGGTGATCGCCGCTGTCAGCGCGCAATTCAGGAAGAGCAATATGATATATGCGACGACCCGCAAGCATGCCTCGACCGGGGATACCGGTCCCCCGTAAAATATCAGGAGCATGGCCACGCCGAAGAGGACGCAAACCGCTGCCGTCAGCAGGATCAGCGCAAGAGCGCCGGCGAACTTACCCGCTAGTACGTCTCGCCGGTAAACGGGCTTCGTCAACAGCATCTGCATACTGCCTGCCGATCGGTCCTCCGCGATCGATAGAGCCCCAGTAAACATGGCCAGGGCCGATGTATATATTGCGACAAAATAGAAAACGTTGGCGAGGGCGGGTGAAAAGAACGCGTCGTATCCGAAGTCGTACCCGCGTACTAATTTTGCTTCCGATATCCCGTTGATGGCGGATAGTGCCAGCAGAATGATAACGACCGCGATAATCGCAGGCTGACGGACCAGCCTCGACAGTTCGTTCTCTGCTATCCGGAGGACCTTGCTCAAGCTATATCCCTCCTGACAAACGTAATATAGTTGAGGACGATGGCGATCGTTGCCATGACGGCGAGCTTCGCGATCTCGGGCCACAGGCTGCCGATGACCTGGCCCATGCTTACGTCGAGGCTATAAAGCCCGGCGACACCCGCCTGGAACTCGGACCATGCAGGCGTCACGGTCATCATGGCCTGCGCATCCTGGCCGCTTACCCCCAGCAAAGTGCCTACCTGCTGGACGAAAACGCCATTAGGCAGCAGAATGAAAATAAGCAGGTACGCCAGGATGGCAGCCAGCAGCGCGGCCGTGTTATCCCGTATGAGAACGCGCAGGAGCACGGTGATGGAAAAAACGATCGCAGCACAGAGCAGCGCCATGAAAATAACCAGTGGCATGCGGACGAGCATCTCGGGCAACAACGGGATCGTCGCGTCGCCGCAAAAGGCGATCAGGAGCAACAGAAATATGGTGCCGGTCAGGACGAACGTGCAGGCCAGGAAACATAGGCAGCCGGCCAGTTTGCCATTGATGACAGTGTCCCGGTACAATGGCTTGACGAGCAACGTGTTCAGCGCGTGGCCCATCAGCTCGTCCGTCATGGACGAGAATCCGACCATGAGCGCCACCACCCCGCCGTAGACGATAAGCAGGTCGAAAAGGCCGGAGAGCGCCCTGGACAATACCCATGCAGACCCCGGACTGTAGTAATCATAAGCGTCAAAGACATAAAGTATCGCATTGATCGAGAAAAAAAAGATGGCGACATACATGTACCTGTTGCTGATCAGGTTAACGAATTCATTTTTTACAATACGCACAAAGTTCATGGATATGTCACCACCACAGGCTCAAACGTACAGATTCAATTAATCGTATCGGTGACTCCGTTGTAATGGCCACCATTGAATACGTAGACTTGGCTGTCGTAATAGTGTAGCTTTTCCAGATTATCGTTGGAAGGATTTTCATCCACCATTACACGGCTCTTGTAGTTGTCGCCACTGAACGTCTGTCCCCTGCCGATCTGCTGAAACGTATACAGCACACCGCCGCCATCAAAGTACGCTTTTACTCCAACGCAGACATAACTATCTGTATTGTCATTATTTGTCATCTCGTTATTCCAATTCGCATAGTCGAACATGGACATATCATATGTGCCTGAACTTCCTGAGTTTAAAGCCACACTAAAGCCATTATTCACTTGCGTGGCAACGTTACCTACATTTCTCTCAGCAGCATATGCGGGCGTCATCATTGCGACTAGCATTGCGCCGATCAGCACTGGTATTAAATACTTGTATTTCCTAATGCTTATTCCTCCTATGTATTTGGTTTGTATATAGGAGCAAGGGCTCCGTAGTCTTGCATTGTGTTGAGGAGCCCTTGTCCTTGTTGTGATGTTTGGAACCGGGCTATTACCGGTTCAATATCCATATATATATATGAATGATATATTAAGCCCTTATCTCACAATCAGTTAAGTTTTAATTATTTTAATTTGTCGATATTTAGTGGGTAATCGAGAGACCGGTCGTGGTTTTTCTTGCGCTTAACTGATTGTGAGAGAGCACTTATATAATACCTGATTATTTTTTTATTTTATGTCCGGTGAGCCTGGAATCGCAGGGATTTTTCGTTCGCTAGCCTGGAGTCGTGTGCGCTTGCGAATATTGAATTACCTGGCCGATCACTGCGGACTCCGTTTCAACGCATACGAGATCGCTACCGCCGTTGGCATCACCTACGACAACGTGATCGGGGCGCTGAGCGGTGTCGGCTCGGAGTATGGCGTAGTGTATTCGCTGGTCGGCGTGGGCCTGGTCTCTCGCAGCGAACCTGGATCGGGGTGTAGTGTAGCGATGTATGCGATAACTGTGCCAGGTTTCAGCGCTGTCGGGGTGGTGAGTTGATGCCCGGGCGGAGATCGAGAGCGTGGGCGGGGGGTAAGGGGGAATGGCCGGATTATGATCGGGTCAAGTGTTCGTTGTCGCGTAGCTGGTTGCGGGTGAGGGTACTGGTTTTTCTGTACGATCGTCGGAATTGTCCTTGCAGAGTGGGCGATATTTCCAGGAGTCTTGGCTCGTTGCGCTCTTCTGTGCTGGGAGTGCTGAACGGGGACGGCGTGATATACCGGGCCGAGGATTCGCTGGTCAGTCTCGGGCTGGCGAGGGGCGAGGAATTTGACTATCATAGGGTGAAGGCCTATTATTGGCTCACGCCGCAGGGAGAGAACGTGGCACGGATATTAAGAAAGTATGGCGAAAACGTGCGGTGGCGGTAATGTCGGTTTCTATCACGTACAGGCAACCTATCGATCACAACAAGCATCATGGCCTGATCTTCTCGGCCAAGAACGACAACCGCATGGAAATGTGCGAGCTGCCCGGGCACAAGTTCTTCCTGGGCACCCAGTTCCACCCAGAGTTTAAATCGAGGCCGGAACGGCCGGCGCCGCCGTTCCTGGGGTTCGTGCAGGCCATGCTCAAGTAATGAATCAGATTACTTGAGTATTTTTATCATTTATAGGCTATATCGATACCCGTTTAGCTTCTCTTTCTTTGTGAAAATCGGATGGAGGCAAACGTAACAGTCACAGCCAAGATAATCGACGTCTCAGCAAGGCCGAATCCCGGGCTGGGGCTCGGGGTGATATCAGGCTTAATAGTGCTGTCGCTGGTGCTGCTGTTGTTCTGGGCGCTGCTCGAGGTTCCGGCAATAACCTTTACCGGCGTCGTCTTATCGAACCGGGACCCGACTGGCACCTCTTCATGGTCTCCGTCGCCCAGCTGGCCCGACTGGTCGTTTCCCCAGGCCCATACGGTACCATCGCCTGAGACTGCTATCGAAAAATGCATTCCTGCAGAGATTACCGCAATGTCCGATAATGGTACTTTAACCGGGCTGCTCCGGTCTTTTTCCGTCCCGTCGCCCAGCTGGCCGTAATAGTTTTGTCCCCAGGCCCAAATCGAACCATCTTTCGATCGGGCAAGAGTATGCTCATCTATGGCGCTTATGTCAGCAATTTCTCGCAATTCAGCGACCTGCATGGGACGCTCTGTTGCACCTGGCAGGCAATACTGGATGTCACCGCTCACGGTCCATACGGTCCCGTCGTCCTTCAGGATATCTATATGGTAATTACCGCCTGCGACATCAATGGCGTTTGAAATTCCAACGATCTCCGATGGGGGTAGAACGTTGTCCGCCACTTTAACAGATGGTATGTATCCCCAGGTCCACACGGTGCCATCCGACTTGAGGGCCACCGGATTTCCCATTGTTGCTGCTATATGCGTAATGCCCGACAAGCCGTTAACCTGTACAGGTATATAGCTATAATATGTAGGCCACACGGCCTTATGCAGTCCTATAGGCATACCATTGCCTAGCAAGCCATTGGTATTATCGCCCCATCCCATGACGGTCCCGTCCTCTTTCAAGGCGAACGCATAATTTTGTCCCGCTGCAATGGCTTTGATCCATGACAAACCGGGCACCTGTACCGGAACCGGATGAGCGTGTTCGTCGGAGGTGCCATCGCCCAGCATATTTCCGATGCCCCAAGTCCATACCGTGCCGTCGCTTTTAAGAGCCATCGACAATGAACCGCCCGCGGATATTGCCATGACACTGGTTAAACCATCCATTTTAGTCCACGGTCGGATATAACTGCTGTTTTGGACCACCTCCGGCGCTATGCCGCATTCGCCATAATAGTCGGATCCACAGGCCCATACAGTGCCGTCGTCCTTTAGTCCCAGCGTATGACTGCTACCTGCCGATATGGCGACGAAATGGCCGGGATATGCCCCATCGGCGGCGGCCGCCGACGAAGAAAAGACCGCAAGCAGGGTTATAAATTGCACTAGAATGATAATTTTTTTTACGGGGTAGTGTGATAGCATGAGAGCTCTCCATTATTTGTTTGATGCTATGTTTCATCGGTGCTGAACACCACGGCCGAGATTGCCAGGGCAGCGAGTGTCTCTGCCAGCAATAGCGCCGCATACGGCAGGGCCCCGGAGAGCCACTGGCCATAATCGAGGGAGGTATAGAACAAAAAGGTAGGCCCGTGGCCGATTATGTTGAAACATAACTGGACCGGGTTGAGATTCCTCAGGTCTCCGAACGCCACCGGGATCATGTAGAACCATTCGAAGAACATTACTGTGCCAGCAATTATCAGTGACCTCATGTAATCCTTGAATAACATGCCAATCAAGAACGTGAAACTCAACATGAACAGGCATGCGATGAATAGTACGATGATGTAGGAGGAAATCCTGAATAACAAATCAGCGCCGGACTGCGGCCCCTCGTAAAAGATCATGATGCTGGCCACGCATAGCGACACGTCAACGATGAGGAGCATCATGATGAAGCCGGCCAGGCCCAGGAATTTTCCCGCCAGTATATCTCTCCTGTACACCGGTTTGGTGATCAGGACCCTCAGCGAGCCCCGGGCGCGCTCCTCAAAGAGGGATAGCACGCCCACGAATGTGGACACGATCATCATGTACATCGACGTATTGTTAATCGTATTGCTGATGCCGACGGAGAAGAAATGGTCGTTGCCGTCCTGCAAGAGATCGAACCTGGGTATCAGGTGCGCACTCCCCGCACCGTTGATGACTGCCAATGCGAACAGCAATAATGCAACGAGTATCGTCAGGGGATGCTTTAGCACCCTCGAGAACTCAATCGAAGCGATCCTGGCCACATTGCTCAAGAAATATCCCTCCTGACGAACGCGATATAGTTCGCTGCCATGGCAATCACCAAGCCGATGACAAATTCTGCGATCCATTGCGAATAATGTAGCAATACGCTTAAGACGTCAGTGTTTGCCAGCATGTCGTAGATCACCGTATTCAGCATCGAATACGGCGAAAAACTGCCGATTATGTACGATACCTGTTCCTCCCCTTCGCCAAACAGCATGGCGATGTTACTGAGGAACGAAACGGACGGAAACGTAATTGCTAGAAATACGAACAGTACCGCACAGGATAACAATGCAATCCCCCGGTCTCGCACCAAGAGCGATATCAGCATGGACAGACACATGATCATCAGCGAGCAAACCAGCGTCAAAACGACGATAACCAGCGATTTTTCCAGGAATACCGCCAGGATTTTCCCGAAAGGCGGTCCAACGATGATCAGCAACGATGCCAAATAAAGTGCCGTGGCCAGCAGGAAGATACACGTAATGAATAACGTACAACCGATCAGTTTGCCGTTAATGATATTATCGCGGTACACGGGCTTGGCAACGATCGTACTAAGTGCACTACCGACTTTTTCGCTAGAGAGCGAATAAAACCCTATTATCAGGGCTAATATCCCGCCGTAAGTTTTTAAGTCCCAATACAGGCTACTAAGCACAATAACAACAAATTGGTCTTCGTTCCCTATTCCGCCGGAAACTTGGTCCTTTATGCCATATGCCGAAGACAGGATAATTATCAGATAGACAAAAATTACAATCGGAACAATGATATTGCCCAGCAGATCTGCCAATTCCTTTTTTGCAATTTTCAACACGTTACTCATCATTACACCCCCAAATAAAATGGGCCCGTTTTGAGCTTTTCAAAACGGGCTTTGGCCTTTAGTAGCAAGTCGTGTAGATCGTCGGCGTGTTCACCCCATTGTACTGGTGGAATTTATACAGCGTACCGGTCGATACGGGGATTGTCTTATCGGCTGAGTACGCTTCGTATTGACTCAGTACTTTATCCGGAGTCGTTGCCGAATTTATAGACTGGCTTCCGCCAGCCCACTGATATCCCCACTTGATGGTATACGAGCCCCCGTACTGGTTAGACCACCAATTATACCACACGATACTGTCATTGCCAGTGACTCTTTGGTTATCGCCGCTAAATGCGGTACTGACAACGAACTGGCCGTTGTTGTTTATATACGTTTGATCCGGGTTTACTCTTGCCGAGCTTGCAAACGCCGGTGATGCCATCGCAACGAGCATTGCGCCGATCAACACTGGTATTAAATACTTGTATTTCCTAATGTTTGACCCTCCTATGTATTTGGTTTATATGTAGGAGCAAGGGCTCTGAAGTCTTGCAATTGTCTTGAGGAGCCCTTGTTCTGATTATAGGTTATTATTTATGGCCTATTTAAGCATTCTTTACCTACTATAGTACCTGTGTGTGCACCTGGACAGCTTTACAGGCGTTATTTTCAAAATTGGTTAGTTTAAAGTCTATTTTTGTTCTTTTCTTAATGGATTGAGACATAAGGTTTATAATACCATTCATCTTCGTTTTATTTGGTATGCCGGAGGAGTCTGAAATTGTGAGAATATTGCATGCGCTGGCCAGAAGCCATGTGCGTATGCGGATATTGAATTTCCTGGCCGAGAACAGCGGTATGTGTTTTAACGCCCATGAAATCACAGTCGCCCTTGGGATTACCTATGATAACGTGATCGGGGCATTGAACGGTGCCAGTTCGAAGTATAGCAAAGAGTATTCGCTGGTCGAGATGGGGCTCGTCTCGCGCAGCCAGCCCGGGCCAGGGCATAACGCAGTGACGTATACGATTACCGCCTTGGGTTTCAATGCCGCTGCCGCAGCGAGATAATAATCTGACGGATTGGAAGGAGGTCGGGACATACGGGAGAATGGCCAGACTACGATCGAGTCAAGCGTTCGTTGTCGCGTAGCTGGTTGCGGGTGAGGGTACTGGTTTTCCTGTATGATCGCCGGAATTGCCCCAGCCGCGTGGGTGAAATATCTCGGGGCCTTGGCGCTCTGCGCTCTTCCGTTCTGGGGGTGTTGAACGGAGATGGCGTGATATACCCTGTCGAGGATTCGCTGGTCAGCCTAGGGCTGGTCAGAGGCAGGAAATCAGACTTTCGTAGAGCGCATGGCTATTATTGGCTCACGCCGCAGGGGATGAATGTGGCGCGGCTATTAAGAAAGTACGGCGAAAACATGGGGTGGCGGTGACGTCGGTTTCCATTGCGTACGGGCAACCTATCTATCACATCGAACACCACGGGCTGATCTTCTCGGCGAAGAACGATAACCGCATGGAGATGTGCGAGCTGCCCGGGCACAAGTTCTTCCTGGGCACCCAGTTCAACCCGGAGTTCAAGTCCCGGCCCGAGCGGCCGGCGCCGCCGTTCCTCGGGTTCGTCCAGGCGATGCTGAAGTAAACTGTCGATCAGGCCGCAGGTTCGTCTGGTATTCCGGCGCATGCACATGTCAGGAGTCTAACGTTTTTTCGCCCGATAGACTAAGAACGCCAGAATGAGTACGACGATTCCGGCGGATGCCAGCAGCATCGGGCTTATGCCTCCTGAGTTTTGCGAAGATGGCAATGGTGTGCTTTCTGTATCGTTACTACTGTCGTCCGGCGTCGCGGTCGATGAGGTGGTATTATCGGAGGCTGACCGGGCATTGTTAAAGGCGACCTTGACTGGCGATGTGACATATGAATGGCCAGAATTGCCAGCGTTGCCTGTCTGGTTGTGCACATTGTCCCCGACGACCCATACATTTCCGTCTGCGTCGAGCATCATTGTGGCCAGGCCGGCCGCGCTTATCTTAACTGCATTTGTTACTGGCACGGTAATCGGACTGTTACGATCATTTGTCGTGCCGTCTCCTATCTGTCCCATCCCGTTGCCGCCCCAGGCCACGACAGTCCCGTTTGCCAGCAAGGCTACTGAATGTTCGATGCCGGCATCAATCATAATAACATTATCCAGCCCTGGCACCCTGATCGGATCGTAAGCGATTTCAATGGCAGATGGCGAGTGATAATTTTTTGATCCGTTGCCCAGCTTGCCTTTCCAGTTATTTCCCCGAACCCATACCGTACCGTCACTTTTTAACATGACCAGGTGGTCATCTCCGGCTGCAGCCAAAACCGCATCGTCAATAGTATTTACTAAACCTGGCGTCGAATTTGAATTTCCCCCGCCGGATATGAGAGAACCACTATGTCCCCATATCCACGTTGTACCATCTTTCTCAATTGCAATCCCGTTCACTGTTCCGCACGCGATCGCTTTGACATCGCTTACACCCGTTACGATTTGCGCTGTGGCCCGGTAATCATTCATATCGATGGTGCTGTCATCCCTGTCGTTCCCCAGCTCGCCATATGCATTGCTTCCCCATGTCCATACGGTGCCGTCGTCTTTCAGGGCCATGGCATAGCTTTGGCCTGCGTCGATTGCGGTAATGTCCGATAAGCCCGGAATCATCGATGGCTCCGGATATCCGCGATCGGCGATCTCATGGCTTTCGCCCAGCACTCCATATCCATTGTAGCCCCATGCCCATACAGTACCGTCACTCTTCAACGCGAGCGAAAATCCCTCGCCTGCTGCTATGTCAATGACATTATCCAGGCCCGGGATCTGTACCGGCGTTAGAATAAAGCGCGTCGAACTGTTGACTTCAATCCCGCATTCACCGACGGTATTTAACCCCCATGCCCATACTGTACCGTCGGATCTTAGCGCCAGGGCATGCACGTTACCCATGGCGATGTCAGTAATTTTATTTTCCGCCGTCGAAGCGTTTCCAGTTGCGCTTATGAGGCTGATATATACGATCATGGTCAGGGTAAATATTACTATGAGCCGGTGTTGCATATCGATTTATCCTTCAGTTCATCTACATATTTTACAGTCTTATGTCTCCATTTTACTGATTATATGGCTGGAAACGAGGACTATCAGCACGATTTCTACAATATTGAAAATGATGTATGGCAGCGCGCCATTAAGCCACTCCTGGAATCCTGACGCCGTGTTTATCAGGTTGGTTCCGTTCTCTGCTAACATGGTGAATAAAAGCGAGCTGGGCACAAACACATTTAACGACTGGAGGGCATTGGGTATCGTATAGAACCAGTCGATGCACAGGAACGTGCCGATGACTATTAGTATTGCCAGGAGCTTTTTGAGCCATATTCCGATCAGCATGGCTATTCCGAGCGTCAATACGCAGCTCAGGAAAGTTATTATAATGTAGGATGTCATGCGTAAGAACAATTCCTCTGCAGAGAAGGGCCCGCGGTAAAAGATCATCAACGTGGAGACGATAAGCATGATAATCACCGTGGTCAACAGTAGCAGAAAGCCCGAAAGGCCGACGAACTTGCCCACGAACACGTCTCTCTTGTATATTGGCTTGGCATTGAGGACGCTCAGCGATCCGTTCGCCTTCTCTTCCGCGATGGCGAGCGCACCGATAAACATGGACAGGGCCGAAAGCAGTATGGAGGTATGGTAAAACGCGTTGCCCACACCCATGAGGAAGAAGTAGTCGACCGTGTCAGACGCTATGTGCCTGTCCGCCTGGTAAACCTGATATGCACTGGCAGCGCCGTTGAGGACTGACAGGGCTATCAAGATCAAAGCAATAATAATTACCAGCGGTTCACATAGAACATTCTGAAGCTGGAGCGATGCGATCTTAAAAACGTTCTTTATATGACATCCCTCCTGATAAACGAAACATAAGTGATAACTAACACGATTATTATGAAGAGCAACACGTCTGCAATATCCGTCCAGCAATTCGACATGACCTGCAGGGCGCTGATCGACGTGTCATACAGGCCCGCATCCATCAAGTTCCAGTACGCAGTGTCTGGACATAATCGTATGATCCAATTGTAGACATCGCCGCTCCGTGTTAAAATTTCCATGTTACCTGCGAAACTGACCGTCGGTATGACCACCCGAAGCATCATGACCGTAATAACAGTCGACAATAATGCTACGCCATGATTTTTAATCAGGACGGGGAACAGGAAGGATAGCGACATATACGAAAGCGCCAACATCGCCGACATTGCCAGAACGAACGGCAGCCTGCACAGGTAATCGTAAATTACGGGGCTTATCGCATTGCCGCAAATGATTAGCAGAACCGCGGTGTACAGGGCTGCCGCCATTCCGAAAACGGCCAGCATGAACGCCGTACATGTCAGCAGTTTTCCGTTGATGATCGTATCGCGATATAGCGGTTTCGCCGTCAGCGTGGCCAGGGCGTTGCCCGTTTTCTCGCTCGATATCGACGAAAAGCCGACCATGATTGCGATAATGCTCCCATAGGAACTAATGAGATTCGATGCAACCAGCCAAGCATTTTCCAAGTAATTCACTGTCGCTTAAACCCCCGGCTGACACCAATTCGTACGCGTGTAAAGCAGAAGAGAGTATTAAAAAAAGGTAGACTACGAGTATAAGAATAACGTTTACGTTGCCGACGATATCGGCAATTTCCTTCTTCGCCACATTCAACAGGTTGGACATAAAACCCTAAAAAATAAATATGTTTTTAATTACGTCAGGTATACAGTCTTTACTGATGTGGTTGAGGTACCGTCACCATACTCAGATGAGTGGTACCTCTTCATAAAGGTCGGACTTCCGGATATGCTGCCGGTCGTCGTATCAACGGACCAACTCTGTTGGTATGTAAGGCTGTGCGAACTGAGTACCATGTAGTTATCCGAGTTGCTATATGCATAACTGACACCTACTGTATGAGCCCCTTGATAAGTGGCGTCATTGTGGTACCACCAGTTATACCATTTAAAATTATCTCCCGCAGAAACATCTTGCGACGGATCTGTGAAAGATCCATACCAAGATATGCTATTACCCGGATAAACCATCGACTGGGTAGGAGACAGTTCATAGGTTGATGCAGATGCCGGCGCAATTGTTGCTACCAGCATGGCGCCGACCAACACTGGTATTAAATACTTGTATTTCATATTTCTATCCCTCCATTATTGGTGGAGCGAGGGTTCACAGGTCTTGCGTAGTATCGGTGAGCCCTCGGCCCAATAATACATTTTTTCTCGGACTATTTATACGTTCTTTACCTGTTCTATACCTGTGTAAGCACCTGTTCATCTGTCCTGTCAATATTTCTCCGATTAATGAAAATAAGTCATGTTTTTTTTCCGGCGCTTATATGATCGTGAGATAAGGTTTATCAAAGCATTCGTTTTTATTTTTCTTGGTATGTCTGATGAGCCTGAAATCGTGCTGGTACTGCATGCGCTGGCCCGGAGCAATGTGCATATGCGGGTGTTGAATTTCCTGGCTGAACATAGCGGAGAGCACTTCAGCGCCGGAGAACTCGCACGGGCGCTCGGCATATCCCATGGTAATGTACACGGGGCGCTGGATGGTAGTAGTAGTAGTAGTAAATTCCAGGCTGAGTATTCGCTGGTCAACATGGGGCTGGTCTCACGCAGTGAACATGAGCCTATGCAAAATGCTGTAATGTATACAGTTACTGCCTTAGGCTATAATGCCTCGGCGGCGGCGAACCAGTATCGAACGAAACAATGAAACGGGGGTAGTCATAGAGTATGGGCGAGTGGCCGGATTATTATCGTGTTATGCATTCGTTGTCCCGCAGCCGTAACCGGGCGAGGGTACTGGTTTTCCTGTATGATAATCGTAACTATCCCTATAGCATTTACGATATCGCGCGGAGCAGCGGCACGGTGAGCGGTAATGTTGCCGGTGCGTTGTGCGGGGACGGCAAGAAGTATCGTCAGGAGGATTCGCTGATCGGCCTGGGGCTGGTCAGGCGCGAGACTGCCGGAAATTGCCGTGTACGGATTTATTCGATTACGCCGCAGGGCATGAACGTTGCCAGGCTGATTAAGAGGCATCGCTGCTTCTGGTGATTCTCGCAAAGTTCGTACAGCAAGAACAATTCGTATGTAAATCCGGGTGCACTCCTGGGCCCTGCGAATCCGGAGGCCAAGGAATGCAAGGAGACGAGGGTGCTTGAGCCGGGGAGTCTGAAGGAGCTGAGGGAGAACGATTTTTTAAAACGGAGGTTAAGGGGCCAAGGAGTTTAAGGAGGCTGATTATGAAAAAGCTCCTTAGACTCCTTTGCCCCTTAACCTCCGTTTTTACCGTCCGTCTCCCTGATCTCCTTCCCGCTCCCTCGGCTCAAGCACCCTTGTCTCCCTGCCCTCCTTAACCTCAAATTTTAAAAGGAATCTGTCGATGACCGGTGTTTTGTCAGGTAATTATAATAAAAAACCGATACTGATTGCCGGTACTATGGCATGCGTGCGCGCGCGGGCGCCCTGGCGGTCTGCGACAAATTGCCATGCCTGTTTTTCATTTTTATGTATAGCCAGGGCTCCTGTCATCAGTCAACTCTTGCCATCTTAAAATAATAAAAAAGCTTGGCGCCCTGGCGTCTCTTCTTGGAAACTTGGCGGCTTAACCGCGGTTCTTGATCACCATGACTTCGGTGATCTTCAGCGCCACGTCATCCGAGACGCCCATGGCCTTCTGCAGGTCCTCGAGGAACTTCTTCTCCGAGTCCTCGACCACGCCGTCTGCCAGTACTAAATCTGCCGCAGTGGCAAAGGCCGTGTCACGGAGCTCCGGGGGCAGCGTCTCCTTGGCGCCGGCAATGAGCGGCGATGGGCCCTGCTTCTTCAGTGTGTCGACCGTCTTGTCCAGCATCTTCCTGATCTGGCCGTCGTTCATTCCCTGGTAGAGTTTCATGCGGGACAGGATAGCGATGACGCTCATGGCTTCTTCCTGGGTGATCACTCCGTCCGAGGCCACCGCCGACATGATCACGCCGGTGAACGCCTCCTGGGGGGTCATTTTCTGGGGCTGGTTGCCGCCGAATACCTTATCAAATAATCCCATTTTTCATTCCTCCGTACAGGCCATTACAATGGTAGTACCGTACAGGTACACTGATTGGCCTGCTATAGGTGGCGCTCCAATATCACCTGATTGGTCTTAAACGTATTGGTATTCCGGGCCTGACCGGACAACCGCGGCGTCGTAATGCCGCAGGCCTTAAAATATTTAACCGGCGGGCGTCACGTATTTTACGGCCGATAGTAAAATATAAACGAGCAAAGGTCGAGTAGAACGTTAAAAAGAGATTGGTGGAGCGGAGCACAGGATGCCGGATGCGGAGACACAACGGAAGCTTATCGAGATTCTACGTATATTGAGCGAGTCCACGGACGAGATGGGTGCGAGGAAGATCGCGGAAGAGATGAACCGCCGCGGCTACAACCTCGGCGAGCGTGCCGTCCGCTATCACCTGCGTATGCTGGACGAGCGGGGCTTCACGAAGAAGCACGGCTACCTGGGCCGGGTGCTCACGGCGCAGGGCGAGGACGAGCTCAAGCACGCCCTGGTGACGGATCGTCTCGGCTTCGTCTCCACGAGGATCAAGGACATCGAGTTCATGACGTCCTACGACCCCCGTACCAATTCGGGCAACGTGGCCGTCAACCTCTGCTATATCCCCAAGTCCGGCTATGAGCAGGCGCTGGGGATCATCCGGCGAGTCGTGGAAGCCGGCTATGCCATCAGCCCGCGGATCAAGATCGTCGACGAGGGCCAGACTATCCTGGAGAACGATGTGCCCGAGGGCCAGGTCGCAGTCGCGACGGTGTGCAGTATCACCATCGATGGCGTACTGCTGAAGGGCGGGCTGCCGGTGGACATTAAGTTCGGCGGCATCGTCCGTATCGAGAACGGCGAGGTCAGGCGCTTTACTGATATCATCGACTATAGCGGCACGTCGATTAACCCCATGAGCGTCTTCACGGCCCGGAAGATGACGTCGATCATGAAGCTCCTCGAGACAGGCAGCGGCAGCGTGCTCGCCAACGTGCGCGAGGTGCCCAAGAATGCACGGGACAGGGCGCTCGAGCTCCTCGGAGAGATGAAAGAGGCAGACATCAACGGCGTCTTCTCCGGCTGCGAGAACGTGCGGCCGCTGCTGGGCGTGCCGGTCGAGCTGGGGAAATGCGGCATTGCCAGCTACTCCGGAATCAACCCGTTCGCAGCGCTGGACGAGAGCGGCATCAAGACCCGCATCATGCCGCTGGCCGCCGTCATGAACATAAAAGAGCTGAAAACGATGGAGTGAGCCTTATGCAGAAAAAGGTAGTAGAGTCGGGAAAAGGCCTTTCGGGCATGCTGAAGATGTTCAGGTCCACGATGAAGGGGCTGGGGCTTGACGCTCCTAAAAAGATACTATTCATCGGATGTGCGGGCACCTGCGTCCCGTTCGTCGAGCTGTTCGCGTACACCCTCCGGGAGGACCGGCCGGCCATGGTACTGGTCCCGGACGGTATCCTGGACGATACCCGGGCGGTCTGGATGGTCGATGGCATCGGCATGCAGATCGGCGGCCTCGTGGATCCCCAGGGCGCCGACTACGTCGTGCTGCTGGGCGGTATCTCGATGCCCCAGTGCACAATAGGCCCGGAGGGCACGAACGACATCATCAAGAAGACGCTTAAGCCCGGCGGCAAGGTGATCGGCGTCTGCTTCATGGACATGTTCGCTAAGGCCGGCTGGGAGGACAAGGTCCCCTTCGACCTCATCCTGAATGCCGATATCAACAGCGTAACTGTGTCCAAATTCGAGCATTAGACACAAAGGGCACGGAGGGCACAAAGGGCACAAAGGCTACGAACCGGGCATCCTTCGTGCCCTTTGTGGCCTTCGTGCCCTTTGTGTCCAATGCTACGGCTTTAGCCGCCTGACGACTGAAGCGGCCAGCGTCAGGGCGATCGTTATGGCCGTCACACCGGTCAGGGCGAGGCCCTCCCAGTCGTGATTCTGTGTCGGGGCCGGCGGCGCAGGCACACTAATCAACGCCTGCAGCGTCATGTCCTGCCCCGAAGACTCCAGGTAGACCCGGGCGGTAAAATTGCCGGCAGTGCCATTTGGCACCCTGGACCTGACGGTAAATTCCTGTGCTCTGCCAGGCTCAACTGTTACATGCCCGTTAGGGATACCATTGACGTAATACGGCCAGTTGTCGCCGATCTCGGCAGACGCCTGGATGGAGACAGGAAAATCCCAGATATTGTATATGCGTACCGGCAGCTCGAAGGACTCCCCGGCCATAAGGTCCAGTTCCGGGTATCCCTCTATCGTCCTGTTCTGCCCCTTGATGATCGCGTCATACAGCGGCATACCCTGGACCCGGACCTTGAGCATCAGCTTGTTTGACTTGACGCCCTGGCCGCGCAGTGTCAGGTTGATAGTATAATTCCCCGGAAGCGTGTCGTCAGGAATATAGGCCCATAGATATGAGCTGCCGATCTTGGCATCGGGGATATAAAGTTCCGAGCCGTTCCCGGTCGTGACCGTCCAGCCGTCCGGCTTCTCGATGTCCAGCTGTAAGTCTTTATCCAGGGCGTACTTGTTCTCGGCGTTGATGATGAAGTTAACAGTGTCCCCCGGCTTGGCGATCTTTTCCGGCGAGTAAGACCAGAAGCTGATCTCCTCGAACGGCAGGTCCTTGACGATGACTACCACGGGTATTTCCGCAAAATAGGCGCCGCCATTCACGGTCACCTTCACCACCTGCGGCCCATACGAGTTCCCGACGTACTTCATCTTGAAGGCTATTTCATTCCTGTCCCCGGAGCGTATCATCATGGCCTCGCCGTCCGGAAACCAGGCCATCATGTTGGGAGGTGTTACGACAGTGAAGGTCACCATCTGGTCGATCACCTGGAAATTTTCTACGATCAACACACATTCGAACTCCCTGCCCGGGCTTGTCTCCAGCACCGGGTACAGCGCGTAAGGCACGAACCCGTTGAAAGGGATCGGCGTAAGGCCGATGTCATAGGTCATCGATACCGGGAAGTCGGCCTGGAATATGCGTGACTGGAAGCCTGTGGCGGTCGCCACCACCGTATAGTCGTTGCCCGCCGGCACGGACACCGAGTAGAAGCCAATCGCGTTGGAGATAGTGGAAGTTACGACCACGTTGTTCTGGATGAAATAGATGCGTGTCCCGGCGACCGGTATCAAGAGACCCGGACGGTCCCTGATATCCGGCGCTTCGCTGACATAACCCTGTATGGCAATGTAGCCTGAACTGAGGCCATTGGACAGACTATCCGCAGTTGCAGTAGGGCTCGGCTGAAGGTAACCAGTACGATTATCGTTCGCCGCCTGTGCCCCGCCGGCGGCAAGGGCCAGGAGGATGGCGGTAAAAAGCCCCGGTAAGAGCACGTGACGTTTAATGCTGAACATTTCCACGACGGATGCAGGGCAAAGGTAAAACCTGTAACCGGCCTCAAGCCTATTCTTCGCCCCTCAATTATATATATATTTCCAAATTTATAAACATTGGACACAAAGGGCACTAAGGCCAAGAAGGGCACTAAGGGGCATTGGTTTCATATTGCTACCGGCTCGCATCCTTTGTGCCCTTTGTGCCCTTTGTGTTCTCCGTGTCCAATGCTCCGATGCATAAATATATTAGGCCGCGTGGCACTTTAGTCGATCATGGAATTGCCTACTCCGGAAAGCATCAAGCGGCTACGGATGAAGCTCGGGCTGACCCAGAGTGCGCTGGCCGAGAAGGCTAATGTCAGCCAGCCCCTGATCGCGAGGATCGAGGCGGGCGACGTAGACCCCAGGCTGTCGACGCTGCGGAGTATCATCACGGCGCTGGACGAGATGGAGCGCAGCCGCGTCACGGCCAAGGACCTGATGACCGCCCCGGTGATCGCGGTATCTGCCTCGGATACGGTCGACCATGCTGTCAAGCTGATGGAGAAGCACGGCTTTTCGCAGCTGCCGGTCATCGACTCAGGCGTGCCCGTCGGCAGCATATCGGAGAACGTCGTCGTGCAGGCCATGGGCAGCGAAGACCTGAGCAGCATCAGCAACTCGAAGGTCCGGGCCCTCATGGAAGACTCGTTCCCCGCCGTATCCCCGAGCACCAACATGGGCACGATCTCACACCTTTTAGAGTCCTACCACGCCGTGCTGGTCATGGAACTCGGCAAAGCCATCGGCGTGATTACCAAGTATGACCTCATGCGCCTCCTGAACAAGTGAGGCCTCAGAGGCCTCCCAAGGTCACGGAGGTTACAAGAGGTCACAGAGATCAGCACAGAGGTCACAGAGGCCACAGAGGTATGCACAGAGGTTTGCTTTAATAACAGGGCTCCAACCAGCCTTTTCCTTAAAAGTCCTCTGTGTCGTCCTCTGTGGCCTCTGTGACCTCTGTGCTGAGCTCTGTGACCTCTCGCAAACCTATGTGGCCTCCAACCTCTCGGAACCTCTGCGACCTCGATTAGTTTCGGGACGCACACGGCATCATGTTATATATCCCCGTCCCCAAGGAAGATCGGTGAGTAACGGCATGTCACCCGAAAGAGAATGCGATAACGATGGCTGCCCGTACCGGTCAAACGGGCGGCAGAGAGGCAAGCAGAGTGGCTATTGCAGCATGGTCAGGTCGATGCTGGCGTTCGGCTGTCCGGCACGCCAGCCTGACGATGGTCGCGCTTAGCCTTTCAATTACATGCTTTTTTAAATAATTAAGACAATATCGACCGTAGATCGTATTTTTAGCCCATTTCCGTTGAGATTAGAAAATTTTATAATGTATAGGTGTCTTACTACACCTAAACGATAATGAGGTAATTTATATGACCGAGATATCTAAAGCACCCATCTCAAGACTCTTAAGCGAGGCTGGCGGCGAGAGGATCTCCGCGGAAGCCGTCGATGAAATGGTGAAGTATACTGAAGACTACGTTCTCAAGGTAGGCCGCGAGGCAAGCAAGCTGTGCGCGCATGCGGGCCGAAAGACCATCAAGGCCGACGACATAAAATTAGCCGTCGAGAGGCTGAACCTGTAAAGTTCATTCCATATCATTGCCATATCGTTGATTGGTACTAAAAACGACTTTCCATAATTCTTTATTTTGGATAGATTTCCTGTCAGTTTTGTCCTGAATTTTCCATTCAGGTGCTCCGCCGTCCGGGCCGCGTGCTTGCAATAGCATATATTCAGCGAACGTCAACTCCTGTGTCAGCTTCAAATCATCGCGGTGCGACGCCCATGCGTTCGTGCAATAACATATACTCAATGAACGTCAATTCCTATATCATCATTAAATGATCGCGGTGCGACGCCCATGCTTACTTCGTCGCATGTGCTACTCCGGGTTTTTCCGGTGCTGCGCCGTCCGGGCCGCGCTCGCACCCCCGGAGACACGACCCGGCGGCGCCTCGCTTCGCTCGGCTGCGCCAGGTCGAGTCCCTTCGCAAGCGCTAAGCAACGCGCCTGTCGGCAGCGTTCATTGCCCGGCCGCCTCCGCACCCCTCGCACAGCTTCGCGTGCGAGGGGCCTTCGGCCAGAAAAACCCTCCGCCGACCGCGGAGAAGCAAAGGCTAAGCGTACAAGACTAGTGTCGGGTCGTTGCCTGTACTGCTGTTGGTAAGGGCAGTGTATGCTTCTCCGCGGAAGGCGGAGGGTTTTTTCGGCTTGCCCCTTCGCACGCATCAGCTGTGCGAGGGGTGTGGAGGTGTCGGGTGTGAAAAACGCTGCCCAAAGGGCGCGTTTTTCAGGGCTTGCAAAGGAGGCTCAACGCCGCCGAAGGCGCGTTGGGCCGACGAAGGTGCGAGCCCGTCGCCCGACACCGGAACACCGGAAAAACCCGGAGTAGCACGTGCGGCGAAGCAAGCACGGGCGTCGCACCGCGATTAGAAATGGAAGTATTAGATATCGGCCGGTATGATTTTTCAAGTTGTCATTATTCCTTTTCAACAAGAAGCAAGCACGGGCGTCGCACCGCGATTAATATGGTGGTATAGGCTATTGGCTTTGACGCTTACGCAAGAAGCAATACTGGCGTCGCACAGCGATTGATATTGATACTTTCTGCTGAATGGCCTTTCGATTAATATCGCAAGAAATATGAAGATGCAGCTTTAATTGTACTATCCGAAAACTACACCGTTTAACGGGATCGTTATGAGAGAAGTACTTGAGCTACTGGAGAAAGACGCGCGTTTGACGCCGAAAGAGATCGCTGAGCAGACAGGCCTGGACGAGGCGGAAGTCGCCAACTTCGTCGCAGCCATGGAAGCTCGCGGCGTCATCAAGAGGTACAAGGCCATCGTCGACTGGGAAAAGTTCGGCGACGAGGCCGTCTACGCCATCATCGAGATCTCCGTGTCGCTGGACCGCGGCGTGGGCTACGACTCCATAGCCGAGCGCATCTCCAGGTTCCCGGAGGTCGTCAGCTGCATGCTGGTGTCGGGCGACCACGACCTGCACCTCGTCATCAAGGGCAAGACCATGAAGGAAGTCGCTTTCTTCGTGGCCGAAAAGATCGCCCCGCTGAGCCAGGTGCAGCACACGGCCACTCATTTCATGCTCCGCGCCTACAAGACTGAAGGCGAGATCATGTTCGACAAGGAAGAGGACACCCGGCTGGTCGTGCATCCATGAAGATCGCGAATAAGGTCAAAGGGCTGCCGCCCTCGGGCATCCGCAAGTTCTTCGACCTTGCGTCCAGCATCCCGGACGTCATTTCGCTGGGCGTCGGGGAGCCTGATTTTGTGACGCCCTGGCGCGTCCGAGAGGCGTCTATCTACGCTCTCGAGCGGGGCTATACTACCTATACGTCCAACTGGGGCCTGCTGGAGTTGCGGGAGCTGATATCGAAGTATATGTACGACGCCACTGGCGTCGACTACAGTCCGAAGAACGAGACGCTGGTCACGACGGGCGTCAGTGAGGCCATCGACCTCGCCATCCGGGCTATCGTCGACCCGGGCGATGAAGTGCTCGTGGTCGAGCCCAGCTACGTGTCGTACCGGCCCTGCGTGATCATGGCTGGCGGTGTGCCAGTATCGGTCTCGACCTCGGTGGACAACGACTTCAAGGTCACCCGGGAGGAACTCGAGGCGAAGATCACCGACCGGACCACGGCCATCATCATGAACTACCCCAACAACCCGACCGGGGCCATCATGCCGCGCAAAGACCTCGAAGAGATCGCCGACCTCGCGGTCGAGCGGGACCTGATGATCATCTCGGACGAGGTCTACGAGAAGATGACCTACGAGGGCAAACATGCCTCCATCGCCTCGTTCAACGGCATGCGGGACAACACCATCGCGCTGAACGGCTTCTCCAAGGCGTTCGCGATGACCGGCTGGAGGCTCGGCTACGCCTGCGGCAACGCCGACGTGATCGAGGCCATGATGAAAGTGCACCAGTACACCATGCTGTGTGCGCCTATCACCGCCCAGATGGCCGCCATCGAGGCGCTCAAGAACGGCCAGGCCGACATGCAGGAGATGATCGGCGAGTACAACCGCCGCCGACGTGTCATCGTCAAAGGGTTCAACGACCTGGGCCTGAAGTGCTTCGAGCCAAAGGGCGCGTTCTACGCGTTCCCGTCGGTGAAGTCCACCGGGCTGACGGACGAGCAGTTCTCGGAGCGGCTGCTGTACGAGAAGCACGTGATCGCCGTGCCGGGCAGCGTGTTCGGGGAGTCGGGCGTCGGGCACTTGAGGTGTTCCTATGCGACGTCGATGGAGCAGTTAAAAGAGGCGCTGGCCCGGATTGACTCGCTGTTGCAGGAAATCCAGAAAGAGCAGGCGGCGCTGAAGATCAGGACGAAGTCCTGATCTTTCGTTTTTTTAACGCCGTATCGGCCAGCTTAGATTATGCCATTCCAGACGACCCGGGATGTGTTATCCTTAAGGTTGCCGACGACCACGACGCTGCTGTTGCACGGCACCGCGAAGTACTGGCGCGACCCGGCCTTAGAGCTGCAGATACTGCCGCTGGCATCCACGTAGTTGGATACTTCACTGCCGTTGGCCGTAACGTTGAAGCAGCCCCAGCCCGGGGCCGCGCTGTCGAGGAGCTTGCTGGCCTGCTTTCCAACGGGGGTCTCGACATAGATGTGCGCGTCGTCGACCCGGCCGATCTCAATGTTCAGGCTAGGTCAGGATAGTTGTTCCCGCGATCCCGCCAACGAAAACGTATGCGGCTGCAATCAGTAAGAGACCGATAACAAAACCGGTAACGATGATGCCTAAAAGGTTCATCTTGCCCGTTTTCAACGGGTTTTCCTTCGCCATATGAATCCTTCACCTACTTATTCTTATATCCAATCGTAAGAATACTACAAGGTATTTTTACAGGTGCTATAAAAATATTATGTCATAATCATTGTATTTACTGTTGTTGGCTGGTACTTTGCCATCTGTGGTTTTAGTTGGTTGGGATGGGGAAATTTTTCCTGATTAGCCTGCGAAGCACGTTTATTACATTGGGAGTATGGAGGGTCGCGAATACCCTGGCCTTTAGGCCAGGGATGAAGCGAACCCTCGTTGGTTTTTCTTCGCTTTTTTAGAAACGGCTCGACGTGTTCCTTTTAAAAGAGTAACGCGTAATAGTTGCCTGGCCGTTGGTCTTTGGGTAAAGGTTGCCAACGGCCAGGATGTATCAAAATGGAATTGAATAGTTATAGCCATGGCTATGGACAAATAACTTACCACATTGTCCTTGTGCCCAAGTACAGACATAAGATTTTCTACGGGCCGGTAATGAAACGGGATTGTGAACAGGTGATCCGTGGTGTTTGTGATAGGAAAGGCTACCGGGTGATCAGCATACACGTAGCTGATGACCATGTGCACCTGTTCATAGAGTTCCACCCGACGGACACGCTCTCTGGCGTGATCAAGCAGTTGAAAGGCGAGTCTGCTGTGCTATTGTTCCGTTTGCACCCGGAACTGCGGAAACGGTTGTGGAAAGGCAACTTATGGACCGCTGGCAAATTCTACCGGAGTGTTGGCAATGTGACTGCCGACACGATCAAGCATTACATTAACGAGTCACAACACAAACCAGTTATTGCGGAGGGACCGGATCAGACAAGTCTACGACACTTTCTCAGATAACGCCTCGCCATAGTGTTCCTAAAAGTGCGGCCCCCTTGCATACCCCGGGTTTTAACCCGGGGTGGGGCCGCACGTTACTTTGATTTTTAAAGCGTAAAGGGTTTGT
This sequence comes from uncultured Methanocellaceae archaeon, assembly GCA_963769045.1. Taxonomy (GTDB): domain Archaea; phylum Halobacteriota; class Methanocellia; order Methanocellales; family Methanocellaceae; genus Methanocella_A. The sequence continues at coordinate 91,665 of CAVYKK010000013.1, read as the reverse complement.
AAACCGTTGAACCTGGATAGGTTTAGCAGCGAACAAGCAATGCCAGTACAGTAAAAAATAAACGGCGGAGCCCGGCGCGTTTGTCCGACGGGGCGGAGCCCGCCGGGCGCTTATCGGGCGCTGTTCAGCGCGGGATGGCTTTTCGTGCCGGTCTCCTGCCAGGGCTCGTCCGGCCCGTTTTTATCGCTCCGCAGTCTTGAACCACAGCCCGACGCTATCCGTGCTGGAGTGATCGAATACGATCAGGGCCGGAGGTTGATCATTATAGTACTTGATCACGACCCACCCTTCTACGATGTCGCCTGCATCCAGGTTATCGGCACTAAAACCCGGCTTATAAAAAATATAGTCCGGGGAGTAGATTATTCCGGCATTGTCTGTGACTTTGAAATCAGACGGGCCCATGGCCATCACTTTACTTTTGATGCGGTCTTCCAGGATCTCGACACGGAACTTAGCCATGAGACCATCATAGCCCCAGTAATCCGGGTTCCTGCCCTGCTCTGCCAATTTCTTGTCCGCCTCGTCGCCCTTGATGACCTCCAGGAGTGTGACCTTCATCGTGTAGCCATCAAAGCTCGTGGGGTGGTACGCATTGATGAGTCCGAACGTGGTGCTCGACGGACTGTATGTGATCGTGACGTTAACCGGGAGGGGGTTTTGCCTCGAGCCCAAACCCGGCCACGAGTAGCCGCCGGGATAATACCCTGTGGTGTAAATGACTGAACCCAGACAAAAGGCCAGGGTGACTACGATCATGATCATTACACCACACTTCTGGCCTGCCAAAACTACACCTGATATTATGTTGTTATACTATTGTTTAATATACTGTTGGCTAACCAAAATCTAATACGAGTAAATAGGGGTCATTTTTTTTACAAACGGTTTCATCTCAATAATCAATCGTTCCATGTCACTGGCAATGTTCGTTATTACTCCTGCCAGCTCTGGCTATATACTGGTGTCAGTTCTGCCTTCTGCGAATGCCTAAAAATGGTTAGCAGCCGGATAATCAACATACGAAAGGACAAGCATGCCAGATTCTCGAACTATATTACACCTGCTTTTTAAGAAATTTTGCATAAAACATTGATGTTCGCCGGTATGTTATAGATAATAAGTTATAGATAATTTACTAGAGGTAACAAATCATAATAATATCTATTACATAATTAGTAATTTAAATTTTTGTGATTATTATTTACAAGTGATAAATTAATTTTAATACAATACTTTACATATTTTTATTTCATATAATAGTAGAAACTGCATGTGTTATAAGGGCTAATAGTAAAATGGCAAGCAGGACGTATTACTGACGGTAAAAACACCTGAGGTAGAGGGTACCATGTTTGTCCTGCGCGATGACTCCCTGAACTATGTTCAGGGAGCGTTGGCCCGCATTGTGCCGCAGTTTGATGAAATGCATAAAAAGCCAGGGGCGGCTGGACACATTTGAAATTGATAGCTTCAATGATTATGACATAAGCCTTATAGCAGCCTTAACTAATGATTATAATGATGGCTGTGTGGCTGAGATACCGATCGATTGGGCTGGTTGTTCTTATCAGCGTTATCTGCGCCGGGTCATATTTAGCCCTGATATCTGTACCTGTGCAATCTCAGACACCGACCGTTATCCCCACGATCGATCCGGCCGCGATTCCCCGGCTTCCCGTATATTATGGTGGCATAATCACCGGTTATGTGTTTGACGAGGATGGCCATCCGGTTTCCGCTGCCATTGTGACCCTGTGGCAGGATGGTAAGCCCTGGCAGCATAATACGAAGCTGACCTACCAGGGCGGCGACGTCAATCCCCGGGCCTCGGGCATTTATGGCAGCAACGAAGGCTTCTATTTATTCGGCCTGGCCGCTCCGGGCGAATACGTCCTGGCCGCAGAAAAAAACGGGTACACCGGAACGGCCAGCGTAAATGTCGCTAATACCCCCACGCACGGCGGTTTTGACAGCGGCCTGGACGTTGATACGCGATCGGTAAACATCACGCTAAGCGGCTACCGCGTGCCGGTCCTGTCTCAGGAACAGCAGTCGTTTACGGGGGGCATTGCCGGGTCACTGAAGACCTACCGGGGGTACGGGGTCATCGGTGTCAATATGTCTCTCTGGCAAAACGGCCGGCTCGTTGAAATGCCGGGCAACCCCCAGTCGTCGTACAGCCGGGACTTCAATGGCAGCCAGATCGATTTTCTGTTCGGGCACCTGGCGCCGGGTCAGTATCTGATTATTGCCGAATATTACTCGCCGTTCAGGGAAACGGAAAATGTCACGATCAATGTAAGCGACAGGATCGAAATCATACACATCGTCCTGGCGCGCATTTTAAACTCGATTACGACCACTCCGGCACCCAATACTACGTCAACAGGGAGCCCGGATGCTTCGGCCACGGCGCGCACGCCTTTCCCTGGTACCGCTGTGATCCTGCTAACAATCGGCTTTACCGCGGCGCTTATCCATATTCAACGATTCCGACACAAGCCTTAACATTACCTTGAATAATGCTTGTATACATGAGAACGCTGATGGTATTCAGACTGGCGGGAATAGCGTTAATAATCAGTGTTTTCTGTGTTGCATCCTGTCTTGCCGTGGCCCTGGCGATGGCACAATCTTCAGAACCGGCAGCCACGCCGACGATTGTCCCCTGGTATCTGCAAACGCCGGACTATTCGGGCGGGGCGATCGGCGGCACGGTGCTGGACGAGGATGGCAAAGCCGTTTCCAGTGCCGTCGTGACCCTGTGGCTGGACGGCAAGCAGTGGCAGCATAATCCGAAACTGGCTTATTATGCCAGCAGTGTCAATCCATGCACTTCGGGCATATACGGTAATAACCCGGGATCATATTCGTTCAGCCCGGTCGAGCAGGGAAATTACTCTATTACGGCTGATAAGGATGGCTTCCACGGTTCGGCCACTGTAATAATAGATAATGCCACTATCAATGTCACAAGCACTGTAAATATCATTTTACAGGGCTATCGTATACCGGTCCCGTCGCAGGAGCAGCTTTCCTATACCGGGGGTATTGCCGGAACCCTGAGAACCGTCCAGGAGTACCGGATGGAAGGAAACGTATCCCTGTGGCGTGACGGCGAACTCGTAGCGCTGCCGGAAAATCCCCAGTGGACCATTACCCGGTACTATCAGGGCCGGGAGATCAGTTTCCTGTTCGAGCACCTGGCGCCGGGACAGTATGAGGTCATCGCAACCAGCAGGGAAGATTATACTGACCGTGTCACGATTAATGTCACTGATCATATCGAATACGTGGATATTCGATCGTTTGCGGTTGGTATGGTCGCTCCCGAGTTGTTGCCCGTCGCTCTGCCATTAGTATCGATTGGACTGGCTGCATTAATTATCGTACGTTTGAGAAAAGTCGGTTAGTCGACACATATTTTCGATTTTATACTTTTTCATCACGATATATCAAGTTTATAAGCATTCAACGATTCTGACATAAGCCTTAATACTACTCTGCCTCAAACCATCTTCTGGTGTCCGGGTTGAACCTGTATCGTTTTGTAACGATGGCAACTGCTATCAGCGTTTTTTGCATAGGGGTATGCTTGTCGTCAGCCATCGTATCCGGGGCTGTCCCGCTCGACGTTATCACCGGGCAGGTGCTGGACGAGTACGGGAACCCGGTTCCTGATGCCACAGTAACCCTTCGGCAGGATGGCCAGCTATGGCAGCCCAATGAAAAATTATACCCTGGCTGCCAAAATCCCCAAACGACCAATGATAGTAAAAGCAATGAAGGGGTTTTCCTGTTCGCCCTGCTTTACCCTGGCCATTATACCATAACGGCAGAAAAATATGGGTATACCGGTTCCACAGGCATCGATATCAGCAATTCCACGATACATGCTCCCTACCAGATAAAAATCGCAATTAACAATTTTGATGCTGTCCTGACACAAGAGCAGGCCACGTACCACGGGTCCATTACAGTCGTCGTCTGGGACCGTTCTCACAGTGAAATATCACATTATGCAAACGTATCTCTCTGGCGGGACGGGCAGCTGGTACGACTTACCAATAATCCGCAGAAGGCGACAGAAGGCAAATATTCGTTCAAGCATCTGGCCCCGGGTAAGTATAATATCCGGGTCGAAGAGTTTGGCTTTACGGGCCGTTTATCGATAGAAAACAAGACGGTGGACGTGGGTTCGGGTCCTGTGGCAACGGAGGTTGTCATGCAGTACATAGCTAAATCCCGTCCAGTTCCAACATGGCCTCCCAATGTGTCTCGGTCGCCATCTCCGTCTTCATCTTCTTCGCCATCACCAATGCCGACACAGACGCCAGTGACTACGCCGGCACCTTCTCCTGACCTGGCCATGATATTTTCATCGATCGCCATCGCACTTTTAGCTCATAAAGCAAGAAAACACGAGTGATACGGTGCTGACTATACCAAACGTCTCTTCGGGATACCGGAAAGCCATTGTCGTGGGCATAGTTTTCTTTATCATCGGCCTACTCGGGGCGCATCTGCTCTTCTCATGGGAGCAATGGCGGTTATCACATCCACGGGTAATATATCCGGGGCCGTATCCTGTATCCAGCCCCTTTGAAAGCAGTGAAATTTTCACCGCCATCCTGTTATCGATGGCGGCAGGCCTTATCCTGCTGCCTGTCCTGGCCGGTGCCGTCACGACAGTGCTGTTGCCTGCATGGAGGGCGGCGAGAAAAGACGCTTTCAAGTCGGCAGGGCTTGCAGGCGCCGTTACCCTGGTGCTGATATCGATCACATTCTGGGCGCTGCTGGTCCCGGATATGGTAAGGACTCTCAATGCAGGTATCACGATCGACCCCTTCCCATATTTGCTCGGGCTGATAGCTGACTTATTAATCATCCTCTTCGGCGGGCTCCTGGCGGCTGTAACGGGTGCAATCGTACAGGCACTGGCCGGCGTCATTGCTCGCGCTATCAGAAAGGCTCATTAAACAGGTTAAAAAGGAAGGTTTACTGGCCGTACTTCTCCGGGATGGTCTCCCAGTACCGCTTTGCCAGCCATCCGTCGATCCACTCGTCGGCCTGCGAATCTGTCCAGCCGTTGACTTCTTCGAGGTACGCCACCTGGCTGATCAGTGCCCGGTGCTCCGATTCGTCAGCGGTGTACGGATTGTCCACAAAATAGATGGCGTCGTCGTTTACGTGCTGTGCCTCGTGGATGAGTACGCCTGCGAGCCAGTAGTAGGATGCATCTGCATCGTTGCCGTTGATGTAGCAGACGCCTTCATTGTTTACCCGGGTGTAAGTGTCAGTCGGCCGGATCTCTGACAGCCATGAGACGACACTATTATAGTCTGCAGGGTAGCTGGCTTCCAGGTAGTCCAGCGCCTGCTGGATGTTGCCCGTAAAAGCCGCGTCGCCAGAAACCTCCGGGAGCGCGCCTTCATGTATTGGCGTACCCTGGTACGTCTGTGCCTCGACGCTCACGACCAGTACGGCGAGTACAATAATGATCGCTGCGATCTTCGCGTAACGGAAAATGTTGCTGGCACGTGCGTACATAGACATACCCCCCGGTATACTATCATTTATTCTAATTACATAAATGTAAGTACACTTTTATAAGCTTTTGCACCGGGGGCGACTGGTGCCATTTATTGGTAAAATACGGGATATATTTGCCAGATATGCTATAATAATATGGAATTAACCAAATAAATGCTAACGCTATGCTGATATATACTAGTTGAACAGGTATCAACCCTCGGATGCACTCCTGTTGCCAGCCAGCCTCCCTGTAGTGGTACCCTTCTGGCCGCTCATGCGCCCGCGCGCGAGACCGCAGCCGTAAAAATCCGGTAGTCCGTGGCTTCCATGCTCTCGGAAACCTTTATATTCATGACAACGTTTAGCATATCTCATAACGAGGTATTGCTGTGAACGCGGATGTCAGAACGATTGTGGAAGCCGTCGAGGGGAGCCAGGAGCTGTTCAAGCACTCTCTCCCGATGATCGCCAGTGAGAACGTGACCAGCCCGCTGGTCCGTAAGGTCCTGTCGTCGGACCTGGGCCACCGGTACGCAGAAGGCCAGGTCGGCCACCGGTTTTACCAGGGCTGCGGCTTTGTGGACGTGATCGAGGGCAAGGCGGTCGAGCTCGCGAAGGATATCTTCAAGGCGCCACACGTGAACGTGCAGCCGATCTCGGGCGTCAACTGTAACATCGCCGCGTTTTTCGCGCTCGCGGAACCGGGCGATAAGCTCGTCGCGCTCGCCGTGCCGAGCGGCGGTCACATCAGCCATGCGAAGTTTTCGGCGGCCGGCATTAGAGGCCTTAAAGTTTATACTCATCCCTTCGATAATGCTACCATGAACATCGACACCGACCTGATGATCAAGAACATCCGCAAGATCCAGCCAAAGGTCGTCATGTTCGGCGCCAGCCTGTTCCTCTTCCCGCACCCGGTGAAAGAGGCCAGGGCAGTCTGTGACGAGGTGGGCGCATCGATCGTATACGACGGCGCGCATGTGCTTGGCCTCATAGCCGGCGGAGAGTTTCAGGACCCGCTGCGGGAGGGCGTGGACATCATGACCGGGAGTACCCACAAGACGTTCCCCGGGCCGCAGGGCGGCATCATCATGTGCCAGAAGAAGTACGCCGAGGCGGTCGACGAGGCCGTGTTCCCTGGCACAGTAAGCAACTTCCACCTGCACCATAAGGCAGGGCTTGCCATCACCCTCGCGGAAATGAAAAAGTACGGGAAGGCCTATGCCAGGCAGATCGTGAAGAACTCCCAGGCGCTCGGCGCATACATGGACGAGATGGGCTTCAACGTGCTCTGCAAGGACCTGGGCTACACTAAATCTCACCAGATAGCCGTCGACGTCTCAAAGATAGGCGGCGGCAGCGTGCTCGCGGCAAAGCTGGAGCAGGCGAACATCATCACCAACAAGAACCTGTTCCCGTGGGACCACGTGAACGGGACTGACGACCCCTCGGGGCTGCGTCTGGGAACCCAGGAGCTGACCCGCATTGGCATGAAAGAACGCGAGATGCGCGAGGTCGCGAAACTCATCAGACGTGTCGCCATTGACAAAGAGGAACCCGAAAAGGTTAAAAAGGATGTCGTACAGTTAAAGAGTCAATATCAAACAGTGCAGTACTGCTTTGATGGCGATGGTGCCTATGAGTTTTTACTCGGGCGGGACAGATGAGGCTCCCTGTACCCGTCCAGGGCTGATCATTTTCGACATGGACTCGACAGTCATCGACTGCGAGGGCATAATCGAACTGGCTCGCGCGCGAGGCGTGGGCGAATACGTGGCCGAGGTCACCAGCCGCGCCATGAATGGCGAGCTGGACTTCGATCGCGCGTTAAGGCTGCGGGTGAAACTGCTCGAAGGGCTGTCGGAGGCCGACGCGATTCGCGTCGCCGAAAACGTCCCTCTGATGCCAGGCGCTAAAAAACTGATGAGCGAGCTGAAGGCGTGCGGCATCCGCACCGCGCTCGTCTCGGGGGGCTTCACAATCATCGCAGGCCGCGTGGGCGCCATGCTGGGCATGGACTACGTCTACGCGAATGAGCTTGTGATCCAGGACGGCAGGGTCACCGGAGAAGTCCGCGGGCCCCTGACGAAGCAAAACTCGAAGAAGGAGGTTCTTGAGGACATTTGCAGACTGGAAAATATTAGTCCGCGACATTGCATCGCCGTAGGCGACGGCTCTAACGATCTCTGCTGGGCAGGCATCGTGGGCACTTTTGTTGCCTTCAACGCCAAGCAAATCGTGCGTGACGCCGCTGATGTGGTTGTGGACGATAAAAATCTGGAATCTTTGATTCCTATAGTGAAACAGGAGGAAGACACGTTACATGCTAAAAGAACTGCAAGAAAAAAAGACGAAATTTCTTAAAGAGGCTGATGAGTTAAAGGCCAACCGCAACGAGTGGAACTCAAAGGCCAGCTCATTCTCAAAGAGGAGGGATGAACTCAATAAGAAGACTAAAGAGCTGATTGAGAAAGCTCAGGAATACCGCGTCAAGCGTGACGAGTTTAACGGACAGGTAAGCGCGAACAAGGATAAGCGAAACGAGCTGAACGAGAAGGCCAACGAGGTCTATTCGCGGGTCGATGTGCTCCGGAAGAAGGACGCGACCAGCAGCGGGCGCTCGCTGAATGAGCTCAGGAAGGAAATGGACCACCTGGAGTTCAAGCAGCAGACTGAAGTGCTCACGACCGAGAAGGAGAGGGCCCTCGTCGATAAGATCTCTGAGCTCAAGGAAGAGTTCAAGAAGAAGAGAGAGCAGCTCGAGCAGAACCAGGAGCTAAAGGGCTTCCTCGGAGAGGCACAGGGCCTCCGGGACCAGGCGTCCGAATTCCACAAGAAGGTCAAGGAGAACGCAGATCTGGCTCAGGAGTACCACGACAAGATGATCGAGTGCTTCCGCGAGGCTGACAAGACCCGTGCCGAGGCAGATGCCCAGCACAAGGAATTCGTCAAGGCGCAGGAAACGGCCGACGAGTACCACAAACAGTTCCTGAAGCTGCAGAAGGAAGTCCGGGACTTCGACAAGGTCATCGTTGGTCTGAAGAAGAAGACCAGGGCCGAGAAGGAGACCAAGGACAAAGTCGAGTATAAGAAGCAGGCAGAGGACGTGTTCGCCCAGTTCAAGGCTGGCGAGAAGCTGAACACCGAAGACTTACTGCTGCTACAGCGCTCGGGATTCTTGTAAAACCACGTGATGGTTCCCGCAAGGGAACTCAGTCATTCTTTATTCTTATCACTGGTAGCTACGGCTATCATTTTTATCTTACTCGTTCATGACTGATAGCGCATGCATTTCATGGCATAACATTGAGTACGCACGCGGGACCGACTTTGCCTACTTAAAGCCGGTCGGCCATCGATGGCTGCGATTGTTAAAAAGGATAAAAAAGATTAGAAGGAAAGGCCCTTAAAGGCCTCACCTCTTCTTTCTCCCGCCGATCAGCGCCATGCCTGTCAGGGCTATAGCCAGCGCGGACAGCAGCGGGATCATTTCCGGTGTCGGCTTTGGCGTGCTGCTCGGCAAGGGCGTTGTGGTCGGAGTTGCTGTAGGCGTTGCGGTCTGCTCGGGCTCCTGCGTCGGCGTTGCCTGGCCCGAGAGGCCATTTACCGTCACGTCATACGAAGACCTGGCCACGTTGCCCGCCATGTCGACCACGGTCAGGGTAACCGTATACTTGCCAGGCTGTTTATAGGCGTGCAGGCTCATTACAACGTTGTCGCTGATCGAGGGCAGTGACACCGTGCCGTCGCCCCAGTCCATCTCGATCTTGTCGGGGTTGGCCTCAACGACGCCAGCGCTGGCCTGTACATACACGTCCGTATAGACGTTATCGGTAACTGTAAGGCTGCCCACTGCAGGCGGCGTCTTGTCAATGTAAAACGTCGGGATGGCGACATTGGCCGTGTTGCCGGCCTCGTCTGTCGCATAGCCAGAGAGCGTTGAATAGGTGCCCTCGTTAGTGGTGGTGATATCGGCAGAGGATTCCCGTAGCCCCGAGGTGGCATCGCTGGCCTCGAAATGTATCAGCATGCTCACGTTCGACCAGCCGTTGGCTTTGAGCGCCGGCGTGAACGTATACGTGAGAGTCGGCGGCGTCTTATCGATCTTGATCGTCGTTACCTTCACTGGCTCTACATGGCTGGCATTGTCGATCGAGCGATAGAAGAAGACGGTCTTACCGTCGTTCGTAATGTTGATCGGGCCGGTATACGGCTTCCACGCGGAAGTGTTGGAACTGAAGCCGTAATCCGTCTGGCTGATGCCGAAGTTGTTCTGTGCGACCGCGACGAGCGTCAGCGTGACATCCGACGTGTACCAGCCATTGTTGCCCGGCGTCCCTGCGATAGACAGGGTCGTCGTCGGCTCCATTACCTGTGCGGCTGCATTGCTCGTCGTCAGAATCGCAAACGACAGGACGATAAAAACAACAGCGGACATCGTTTTCCATGCTCTGATCCCTCTCACTTTCATCCGATCACCGACTGGTGCCCGTGTATTCATCAGGGTACCGGCACCGTATACCTCAACATATCACCTTCTGTTACTAAGCCCTTAAAGCTTACTGTACAATGAGTTAATCGCGTATAGGGCAAAACGCCGCGCGTAGTAACCTTAGAGAAACTTTATTACGGACGAGCGCCATGATGTTACCGGCTATAAACGTTTGATCACCTGATTTCGCGTGAATGCGCCAGCGAGGTAACCATCGTGGACATGCTCATCATCTGCATCGACAAGGACGACGACATCGGGGTCAAGGCGGGCGTCAAGAGCCCGGTCATCGGCAGAGATGCGTGCCTGGACGCTGCGGCAAGGCTCGGGGCCGCCGATCCGGAGGACTCGGACGTCAACACGATCTACGGCGGCATCAACGTCTATGATGAGCTGCGTTCGGAAGGCATGGACGTGGAGGTCGTGTGCATTGCAGGCCACCGGGAGCTCGGCCTGAAATCCGACCGTGCCATCGCCCAGCAACTCGACGACATCCTGCTCAAGTACCCGACCGAGAAGGCGATACTGGTCAGCGACGGCGCCGAGGACGAGTCCGTCATGCCGATCCTGCAGTCCCGGGTGAAGGTGGAGTCGGTCAGACGCGTCGTGGTCAAGCAGGCACAGAACCTCGAGAGTACTTATTATATCATCAAGGAACTCATCAATGACCCGAAGGTCGCCCGCGTCATCTTTATTCCGCTTGGCGTGACGTTCCTCGTCTATGCCGTGTCATCCCTATTGAACTATGGTAACCCTATTGCAGCCATAGCCACGCTGGTAGGCTCATACCTGTTATACAAGGGCCTCAGCCTGGACAGCCTGCTGGAAACGTTCATCTACAACCTGCGTAAGTCGTTCTCCGAGGCAAAGCTGACTTTCGTCACCTACCTGATCTCGCTCATATTGATCATCATGGCGTTCGTCCAGGGCGCGGTGGCAGTGCTGGATATCGTTCTCCACGATGACCCGGGCATGATCATATTGTCCGCCATCTTTTTCAACGCGGCCATCTGGTGGTTCGTTGTCGCGCTACTCGCCATCGTGATCGGCTGGATTATCGATGCCTGGTCCGAGGAGAGCGATTCGCTGTACCGGTACCTGGCCACACCGTTCTTCCTGGTCGCCATGGGGACGCTGGTCTGGGGCAGTACCAGGTACATCCTGGACATGAAGTACATCCTGGACATGCAGGATTTCATGTCTGAAGCCCTGAAGAGCCTCGGGGTCGGGATTGTAGTGGCGATCGTGGTCAGCTTCATCGGCGTGCAGTTCTCCCGGTACGTGCGTAACCTCACCCAGTACCGGACCGTCGAGGTTATCGACTTCTGAGCGCGAACACGCGAAGATCGCTATATAGATGTCTTGTGAAAATCAGGTCAGCAGGCAACGGCAGGCGCTTCCGGCTCTCGCATTCTTGTGCGATTGCATATTGGCTATGCGATGTAGGGCCGTGCCCGTTTTTCACCATTAATACCTGGCCATGTCTACGGTTATACACCGATTCCTCTCGGATTTTACCTCGACAAAGCTACTTTTTCATTGCTTTTTCTAGTCATCGATTAGAATTATCATTAACTACCGACCGGTCGGTAGCAAAAACTAGAGGAAAAACATTATATGATTTGGCTACCTACCGTTCGGTAGTAAGATGGATGGGTTATATTGAGTGCAGAAAACGGCGAATCACCTCCCGCTCCTGCCGGACAGGGCAATGATCAGCCGGGCACGAGGCAAAAGATTCTCGACACGGCTATCGACCTTTTCTCCCGGAAGGGCTATGAGGCGGTGTCCATGCAGGACATCGCTGATGCTGTCGGTATCAGGAAAAGCTCTATCTACAGCCACTTCAAAGGCAAAGACGAGATTTTACAGAATATTCTTACCTTTTTTATTGCAGAGCTGGCGAAGACCGGGACGAAAGACGAGGGTGCGTTGATCGAGACATACCTTGGCACGCTCGGGCCGGCCGGGCTCATGGCCGCCGTCGACAAGCAGTTCGAGGACCGGCTGCAGGCGCCCCGGCTGCGAAAGGTCTGGCGCATGATCGCCATGGAGATATACCGCAACGCGATGATTCGCAGCTTCTTCGAGCGCGAGATGCTGGAAAAGCCTGCCCGATTCTGGGAGAAAGCGTTTCGGGCCATGATGGAGCGGGGAATGATTCGTCGCACCGACCCTGCCGTCCTTGCCCGGGAGTATCACGCGTTCCATGTTTATACATATGTCAGGTATCTGTTGCTTTTCAGCGACGACGAGGCGGAAAAACTGCAATCGGTTACCCAAAACGAGGGGATCGCACACGTCAAATTTTTTATGGAAATGCTGAAGGCTTGAAAAAAGTAATAAGCTATTTTTCAGGCAGCGGCCCCTGCCTCTTGCTGACATGCCTGGTCTTCTTCTGCGCGTCTTCCGGCCCGGTAGCTATGCAGCTCTCGTCTACAGCAGTGCAGTTCTTCAGGTCGCCGATCTCTTTGCGGAACTCCGTCTGCTCGCGCAGCATGTCCTTCTTGCGGAACTCGCGGTCGCGTGCATCCTGCATTGCATGGTCGATACTCTCCTCGGCCTGTTTGCGCGTCATTCCGCGGTCCATCAGAGCTTTTACCTTCCCCTCGTAAGGCAGCGTCGAGTCCATGAGCGGATCGGTCGTGTCCAGACGGTTCTCCTCGTCCGCGTTCGTGTCATAGTCGGGCTTGCCGAAATCGGATCTCCTGCCTACGCCTGCCATGCTTTTCTCTCCATTATCATTTGTTGCTTCGAGTTATTAATACTCATCGAAAAAAACAGCGGGGCAATATTTCAAATCGCGGATGCCGCAGGTCGCCGTCTTTCCGCTACTTCATTTGGCAAGTTCTTTTTCGATGCGGACTCATCTGTTCTTGCTGAAGTTCGAACAGATGCGTTAATATCTTTCATACTGGACATCGAACCTGCATTAGCCGGAGGTAGAGTGAGTCATGGACTTTCAAAGCATGGACGCGGCCTGTGAGGACGTGGGCAACGCGCTGGGCTACAAGATCGAGCACAACGTGAACCTCGGAGTTGGCAATATTGCCCAGGTATGGTCACGGCAGGAACACCCGAACCTGCCGGAGATGAAGTTCGCCGTACAGATACTGCCGTTTAGCGGCGACGTGGCGCCGGATATCATTACGGAAAACGCCATGTGCTCGCTGTGGTCGGACTGCGACCACCTGATCTTCGTGGTGCCGGACGACGGGACCCAGAAGTCCATACAGGGTAAGGTGAGGTCTTTCGATCGCATCGGCGGGTTCCTCCAGCTCCATAAGTACATCACGACGGTGACACTTTCTGAGATGATCAAGGGGCTCAAGCAGCCGACCAGGACTACTGAGGTAACTGCCTGAAGGCTCGATAGTATGAAGTTCACGAACCGATCGGACGCAGGAAAACGGCTGGTGAAAGAGCTACAGGCATACCGGGGACGGGACGTCATCGTGCTGGCCATACCCCGGGGCGGTATCCCGGTAGGCTACGAGATCGCCCGGGCTTTCAAAGCACCGCTGGACCTTGTCATGGCCAAGAAGATCGGCGCGCCCTCTAACCCGGAGATGGCCATAGGGGCGGTCACCTGGAACGGCGCCGTGATGATCGACCAGGCCATGATCGACCGGCTCCAGGTCTCCCGGGAGTACATCGGCGGCGAGGCCAGGCATATCGTGGCCGAGATGAACCGGATGCTGGACGATCTCCGCGTCGGCCTGGGCAGCTTTCCCAAGCTGTTCGGCCGGACGGTATTCGTCGTGGACGACGGCATAGCGACCGGCGCTACCATGATCGCCGCGGTAGAGGCCATCCGAGACCAGGGGCCCGCAGACGTCGTGATCGTTACGCCGGTGCTGCCGGCCGAGATCGTCGACGAGCTGAAGCTGGTGGCGTCGCTGGTGTACCTGCAGGCGCCGGAAGACTTCGAGGCCGTTGGCCAGTACTACGAAGAGTTCGAGACCATGGACGAGAACCGGGCAAAGGAATATTTGCTGCTGGCGAACGAGAGCGATCTGGTGAAATAGGTAGCAGCGGCCGCCTTCGCGCGCGGGCGCAAAATCGGTAGAGCAATATACTTTTTTTCAGCCCTGGCCTTGTCAATCGCCCGGACCGGTCACCAGTCTCTTTTTCCATCGACGAAGGCCGATTACCCGTTCTTCGCCAGCCGGCGCAGGTTCTTCAGGCACGCGTCGCCGTGGACCGTCTTGAGGAAGGTGAACTTCACGCAGGACTCGAAGTCCTCGCATTCCCAGCAGCCGTCCAGGCCTTTCTTCACCGCGCAGGTCCTGATCTTGCAGCCCGGGTTGCCACCGCCGTTGCGGCATCCCTTACCGCAGCGCATGCGCACCATGGCGCCGAGCGTCGAGTAGCATTTGTCGTAGTCGGCATATTCCTTGAAGACCGGCGCCAGCGCCTTTGCCGTCCGTTCGAACTTCGCTTCCCGCAGCTTCTTCCGCAGGTCCCGGGCCAGGTCGGCGACCTCGCCTTTGTAGTTCGTACAGTCACAGCAGTACAGCCCACAATAGGCGATCAGGCTCTTGTTGTCCCCCGTCATGAATACCTTCCTTTCAGTGTGTATGAAGTCCATAGTTTAAAAACATCTTCCATGCCTGGCGTATGTTATCGATCGGTTTTCCCATCTTCCGCTTACATCTGACAGAAACTAATTAACCCCGGCCGACTTTATCCTGATCGTCACGACCAGAGAATACATCATCGAGGAAAGAAACAGTCAGCATGTTCATCAGTATCAGTTCTTTATCAGATAAAATCAAAAAAGGTATAGCGAGCGTAAAATCCATTTTGCAGGCCCCCAGGCCTCCTAAGGTACAGTTTCGGCTGAAAGATCTAGGGTTCTTCTTCCAGTTCGTCCGCCCGGTATGGAAGATCGGCGCTATCAGCCTGCTGCTGGTCATCGCCACCACGGCCATGCGTGCCGTCGTGCCGCTGACGAGCAAGATATTCATCGACTTCGTTATCCTAAAGACCGGCTACAGCGGCTTTACAGGCCTCCTGTCGCTACTCGGGCTCGGAGCATACGCCACACAGGCCATCGATTTATTGGGCTCTATCAGCTTCGTCGTGCTCGGGCTGGCCGTCGCCGGCGTCCTGTACGGGCTGCTCTACATCGTGGAAGGATATCTCACCGCGGTCTACCAGCAGGAGCTGACCTTCAACCTGCAGACCAGCCTGTTCGACCACGTGCTGCGGTTCCCGCTCTCGTTCATCAAGAACAAGCAGACCGGCTATCTCATGTCGCGGGTATCGGACGACGTCGGCATGCTCCAGTACATGTTCTCCGATGCGCTGACGCAGGTTATCTCCAGCGCGTTCTATATCGTGTTCGGCATTGCCATCCTGATGTCGCTTAATGTCGGGCTGGCCGCCCTCATCGCTATCACCATACCGGCCTACCTCGTCGTCCGGTTCCTGTTCTCCACCCGCATCAGGGCGTTGAGCTACAGGGAGCGGGAGTCCAGCTCAGTGGTCTCCCAGAGCATGCAGGAGGCCATTTCGGGGGCCGAGGTGGTGAAGTCCTATGCTACTGAGAAGAAAGAAGTCGGTAAAGTCTCGCTCCGGCTGCGGGACGTGATCGATGCGAGGATAAGCAAGCTGGTACTGATCACCGTGGCCAGCACGTTCATGCGTGGCACGATGTTCGGGATGCTGCTGGTCATCATGCTGTTCGGCGCACAGGACATCCAGGCCGGCCGTATGACCATCGGCGACTACGTCACCTTCATCTCATACATCGTGTTCCTGTCTGCCGCCGTAAACACGCTGTTCTACACGTATCTCACGTTCCAGCCGGTGTTCGCGTCCATGGACCGGCTGAAGGAGATGTTCAGCGTCACGCCCGAGTTCGAGTGGGACGAGAAGGACCTGCCCCTGAAGAAGCCGGTAGCCGTTACCGGCGCCATCAAGTTCGAGGACGTGTCCTTCGCCTATGATGCCGACAAGGCGCCGGTGCTGCAAAACGTGAGCTTCGACGTGAAGCCCGGCGAGACGGTGGCGCTGGTCGGCCATAGCGGCGCGGGCAAGTCGACGCTGGTCAGCCTGCTGTTGAAATTATACGTCCCGAAGTCCGGCCGCATAACGCTGGACGGCACCGACCTGAACGAGCTGAACCACGCCTGGCTGCGGCAGCAGGTCAGCATCGTCTCGCAGGACATCTTCCTGTTCAACGACACCGTGGAGAACAATATCAAATACGGCAGGCTCGATGCCTCAAAGGAAGACGTCATCCGCGCCGCGCAGAAGGCGCACATACACGAGTTCGTCGCGAAACTGCCCCAGGGATATGAGACTCTGATCGGCGAGCGGGGCACCAAACTATCGGTAGGCCAGCGGCAGCGCATCTCCATCGCCCGGGCGTTCCTCAAGGACACCCCGATACTGATACTCGACGAGCCGACCTCGGCCATCGACCCGGAGACCGAGATGTACCTGAAGGACTCGCTGGACGAGCTCATGAAAGGCAAGACCACCTTCATCATCTCCCACCGTATGTCACTGACCGATATCGCAGACAGGATCATCGCCATCGAGGACGGCCGTATTGCCCAGATCGGCACCCACGAGGAACTCGCCGCGAAGAAGGGCGTCTTCGGCACGTTGCTGGCCTTCGAGCAGGGCCACGGCGACAACGGCAACGGGCACGCTTCGGGCAACGCCGTCCAATAAGCACGACGGGCTGTTCACCTTCGCACGCGCGAACTCCGGCCCGGAACTCTCCTGCGGGGAAATCCGGATAAAAACCCGAAATAATCCGTTTTTTCAGTCAGTTACCGATAATGCCGCGAGCGTCGAACTTGATAGGGCAAATAGCCAGGAGCATCCCCGATGGCCCCGAGAAAATCGCTGCTAATACTGATTCCCATACTGTTGTGTGCCGTCATCCTCAGCGGCTGCACGAGTTCCGCCCCCCAGGGAAATGCATCTACGCAGACTGCAGGGACGATGTTCCCCATGTCGCTGACGGATGACTTAGGCCATACGATGACGTTCAACACCACGCCGCAGCGCATTGTCTCACTGGCGCCGTCCAATACGGAGATACTGTTCGCGCTGGGCCTGGGGGACCGGGTGGTCGGCGTTGACGTCTACAGCAACTACCCCGGGGCGGCGAAGTCTAAGCCGACGATGGGCGGCATGACGAACGTCAGCGAGGACAAGGTCATCGCGGCTAAGCCCGATCTCGTACTGGTCGGGCAGTTCACGCCTGCCAGCACCATTGATAACCTCACCGCGGCCGGGCTCAAGCCTTTCAGCACCCACCCGGACAACGTCACTGACACATATCGCACCATAAAGATGTTCGGGGACCTGTTCGGCGTGCCTGACCGGGCACAGAAGCTTTCCGAGGCCATGAGGGCGGACGTGATCAACGCCACCAGCAGGACTGCGAGATTGAATGCGAGCAGCAAGCCCGCAGTGCTCATGATCATCACCCTCGGCAACACGAGCTATGTGGCCGACAAGGGCGGGTATATGGGCGACCTGATCGAGGCGGCTGGCGGCCGCAACGTGGCTACCGGCCCTGTGATGACGCCGTCCGAGATCGTCAGCGGCCAATCCTGACATGATCATCGTCCCGCTGACGGACTGGACCATGGCGACTTTTGACAGTCTGCGCAACGGTACCGGGCCGTGGATGCAAAATCTTGCTGCAGTGAAGAATGGCAAAGTGTATTCCGTCGACTACGACCTGGTCGGCCGGCCCGGGCCGAGGTTAGGGTCTGCGGCCACGGCGATGGCGGAGACGATACACCCGGAACTGTATGCTAAAAAAACCTGATAGCTGCAAAAAACCGACGTTACGGGATGCCGGTCCGGAGATAGCTGGCAAATCAACGGAACAGCATCAAGTACCCGGCTTCGATAGAGACAGTCCATGCATTTTCGCCGGGAGCGAGGAGGAGACGCAAATGAAAGACGTTGACCTGCATCTGACATGCGACGAGCTTGAGAATATTCTCAAAGAAGGGACACGCCACGTTTTCAGGAGCGCCCCGCTTGGCCGGGCCTGGGATACATTCCACGTTAACGGGAATCACTACGAGCTCATAGACGTCAGCGAGCGTTCCATGGGCACCATCGCCAACACGTACTACCGGCTGGAAAACTACAGCACACCCGAGGACTTCATCCGGAGCTGGAAGGACAGCCACGCCGGACGCTGGGAACCCGAGCAGATGCTGTACATCCACTGGTTCCGGGATATCGCCGGCAATCAGGAGTAGCGATTGAATTATTGGTGCCGGGGCTTCTGCCTGCAGGCATACCGGGACGTGGAATACATTTTTATACTATGCTCGTGTCTAATTTATTGCAGGTTCAGCCTGCATGAGTAATTACAATGAGAGACAGCGGATTTAGGGGCGGCCCGAGGCGCAGCTTCGGCGGCCCGAGAGAAATGAGCAAGACGACTTGTTCTGACTGCGGTAAGGAATGCGAAGTACCCTTCAAGCCCACTGAGGGCAGGCCTGTCTATTGCCAGGATTGCCTTCCCAAGCACAGGAAGCCCCGGTTCTAAACCTTTTCACAACCAGTTTTGTGACATCAAGTTAAACAGAATACGGAGATTAGTCTTCGTATATCATATTTTTCTCAGGATTTTTGTTTAATATTTATGCAATATCTGCAATAGCAACAGCACCAGACATACCCTTAATGCCAGGTTTGTTATGTTGGACCGGTATAGGGGCGGGCATATGCCTGCAAACGTGCTTTCTCTCGAAGAATAAATGCCTGCAGCAGGCCGTGTTTTAATGTCGTACATACTGCCATCGCATAACAACGTATTTATTCGAGAGGATGCAAACAAATAACCGATGGTCGACATCATACCCTACGTTTCGCCGGCCCTTGATCCGCTGTGGAAGCTTCTTCTTGCGCTGGCCATCGGCCTGATGGTGGGCTTCGAGCGGGAGATCGCCCAGGAAAAGATGACCAACGTCAAGTTCGCCGGGCTGCGGACCTTTGGCCTGTCAGGGCTGATCGGCGGCGTCGCTGCGTATCTGGCCTCGAACAGCATCGGGACGCCCGCGGGTACGGCGCTGATGATAAACCCTTACGGCTATTTCATCTTAGGGGTAGCGCTGCTGGCGATCATGACGCTGCTGGGCCTTGCCTACTACCGGTCGACCGGCATCCAGCAGCACCTCGGGTTCACGACGGAGATCAGCGTCATCCTGACCTTCCTGATGGGCGCCCTGGCGTTCTTCGACCCGGGCGTTGTGATCATCCTGGCCGTGGTGACGACCATCATTCTCGCGTTCAAACAACAGCTTCACGAGTTCACCCATAAGATACCAAAAGAAGAGTTCTATGACTCGCTGCTGTTCGCACTCATCGCCATCGTCATCCTCCCCATCCTTCCGAACCATGACTACGGGCTGCCATACCCGGGGATGGAAGCGCTCTTCAACCCCCAGCAGGTCTGGCTGTTCGTAGTGTTCATTTCGGGCATCAGCTACATCGGCTACTTCCTGGTCAAGTGGCTCGGGCCGTCCGCCGGCCTGGCGCTGACCGGCATCGTCGGCGGGATGGCCTCCAGTACGGCCGTGACCACCACGATGGGCGCGAACACCCGGAACATCCCCAACCTGGAGATGGAAGCGATGACCGCGTCTACGCTGGCCAACGTCGTCATGCTGTTACGGGTAGCGTTCGTCGTGCTGGTGATCAGCCCCCGGCTGCTCTATTACATCTACCTGCCGCTGGGCGTCATGCTCATCGCCGGCCTGTTCGTGGCGTCGTACTTTTACATCCGCAGCAAGCACATTATACATACCGGCCAGGCGATACGGCTGGGGAGCCCGTTCAGCATCCGGCCGGCGCTGACCTTTGGCCTGCTCACCGCGGTAACCCTCGCCGTCTCGAAGGTAGCGAACTACTATGCCTCCAGCGCAGGCCTGTACATTACGTCCCTGTTCTCGGGGCTGGTTACTACGGATGCGATCACCATATCGGCTTCTCAGCTCGCCAACGGGGCGTCCATCCTGCCCCGGGTCGCCGTATTCGCCATCCTCATCGCCGTGTTCGTAAACCTGGGCATCCGCGTGGTCTACGCTTACTACTTTGGCACAAAGAAGTTCGGGAAATACACGATAGGGATGGCCGCCGTCATGGTGACCTCCGGACTGGCCATCGCTATATTGATGATATAACTTTATTAGAGTTGAATCCGGTAGCTCGCATGGTCGTTCGCACGCGCGAGCGCCTGTCAGCCCGGCCGCGACGGTCAGACCGGCCTGACCAGGGTGCTAATATACGATATCTACTTCGAGGTTACCGCGTTTTTCCATCACGTTAACCAGCGTGCTCTCGCCTACCCGCTGGAACTCAAGCTTCGCTGCCCCGTTGCCGATGTGTATGCTGTTGATCGTGACTCTCTGTAGCCAGTCAGGCAGCGTTGGCTTGACCAGCGTCAGTTTTTGCCCGAGGGCGTCCGGCACGAAGCCGAGCGATGCGGTCAGCATATATGGTATTGCCCCGGAAGCCCAGGCCTGGGGGCTGTTGGCGACAGGGTACTTGATCGGTATGTCGTACTCTTCCCGGTGGAAGCCGCCGAACAGCTCAGGCAGGCGGTAGATCGGGTAGAAGCCGGCCGCCTCGTACATGCTGGTGAACAAATGCGTCAGCTCGTCCTTGTGCCCGTACTTGCCGAGGCCCATGGCGATCAGCGAGTTATCATGCGGCCAGACCGAGCCGTTGTGATAGCCCAGTGGGTTGTACCGTATCTCCTTCGAGGACAGCGTCCGGATGCCCCATCCGCTGTCCATGTCGTCCTCGAACAGCCGGCCGATCATGACTTCAGCCTTCTTCCAGTCCACGATCTCGCCCCAGAGGGCCTGAGCCGGGTTGGACGAGATCACGTCGCACTGGCCATTGGCATCCAGCGCCTGGGCATAGCACTTTTTGTCCTCCATCCAGAACTTTTCGTTGAACTGCCAGAAGAGATTGGCCGCGTCCTTCCGGAGCTTCTTCGCCCGGTCACCCATGCCCAGCCGGTCATACAGCACGGCTATCCGGCGTTTCGCCATGTAGACGTACCCTTGCACTTCGGCCAGCGCAATCGGGGATTTGGCCAGCGAGCCGTCGGCATGCGAGATGGAGTCAAACGAGTCCTTCCAGCCCTGGTTATACAGCCCGAACGACGACCGTTCGCTATACCGGAGGAAACCGTCCTTATCCGTGAAGGCATCGATCCACGCGAGCGCCGCCTTTACATTGCCTTCAAGGTCGTGAAACAGGCCCATATCCCCGGTCCAGTCGATGTGTTCCGCCAGCCCTATCAGGAACAGTGGAGTCGAGTCCACGCTGCCGTAGTACGGATTTTGCGGTATCTCGTTCAGGCTGGCCTTTTCGCCGACACGCATCTCGTGCAGGATTTTGCCCGGCTCTTCATCCCGCCAGGCGTTGCTTACCTTACCCTGATACCTCGCCAGCAGCTGAAGCGTGCTCTTCGATATGGTCGGGTTATACGGTATCACCTGTATAGACGAGATGATTGAGTCGCGCCCGAAGAGCGCATCGTACCATGGCACCCCCGCCGAGTAAAAGACGTCCCCGGCGTCCAGCATATACAACATCCGCAAGTCCGACAGGCTCCGCAGGAAGACCTTGTTGAAGATATGATTGTTCGTCTGCACGTTGCTGCAGCATTCCATGGTCTCGACGTATGACGCTTTGACCATCTTGAGACGCCGCGCCAGCGGGATCTGTTTGGGCTGGTACTTTTCTTCCGGCGGGATGTCTTCGACCCGGATCTCCAGCGTGATCTTTTCCATCTTCTTGGGCCCGACCGACATGTAAAACAGGCAAGTGCCACCGCTTACGTCCGACGGCGCCGGGTCGAGGGCAATGACGGTGTTACGCTGATGGCCGTCCTTGCCTTTATAGGGCAGTATAAGCGTGCCGTCATTGTAAGTCGGCGCCTCCACTGTCCCGTCGCTGCCCCGGGTGATACCCCGGATGGTAAAGATGTCGTCGAAGTCCGAGTCGAACCGCATGGAGATTTCGACAGACACGGGAAAATTGTTGAAATTTTCGATCGAGACGACCTCGCTAAGCAGGCCTGCGACAAACCTGTCCCGGCGAATGCCGATAGTGGTCTTATCGACCGGCCTGTCGTTCATGTCACGAAGCTCCGGGTTGGTGAGCACGGTCACCGAAGCATAACCCTTTTCGTCGCTGGACAGGATGTTCGTGGGCGCTTTATCGTTGATCCTGAGTATATAGCCGCTCAGGAACCGCGTGTCGTGATAGTAAAGGCCGTAGCCGTAATTGTCCTCGAGGGGGATATCCCCGTTGCGCAGCGTCACCAGCGTAATGTTCCTCTCCCGGATGACCAGCGCGTCCGAGATGTCCTTCGCCTGAGTGTGCGAACTGTGGATCTGGCTGCGTAAATCGGTCTCGGCCCGGTCCATCATGTTACCTACACGCCGTATTCTTCCCTCTTGTCGTCGGGGATGCCGGCATCGGCCGGATATCCCCGGACTTCCCAGTAGCCAAGCTCCTCCGAGTCGACGAACGAGATGCGTGTCACCCACTTCACGGACTTGTAGGCGAGCTTGAACGGCACCACCAGCCGCAACGGGCCGCCGTTCTCCGCAGGCAGGTCTTCGCCGTCCATCCCGTAGACGAGCATCGTGCGATCGTCCATCGCGTCATCCATGGACAGCGAATCCGTGTATTCGCTATAGGAGTAGAACGTCAGCCACTTCGCCCCCTCCTTCGGACTGACCCTGCGGATGAGGTCACTCAGGAGTATCCCCTGCCACCTGACCCACATGTCCCAGCCTTCCACGCAGATGATGGGCAGGGTAGCGTCCGTTTTGCCCATCTCCCTGATCTCCTGAACGCTGAATTCCACAGGTTTCTTCACAAGGCCGTCGACTTTGAGCGTCCACTGCTCAGGGTCAGCCAGCGGCGGCCCCTCGATGTCGAGGACCGGTAACCTTTTCAGCATCATACTTTCTTCCTCAGGAGAGATTGCGCGCGCCCTTTTGATAAAACATGCCTGATTTATTAACACAAGTGAGCAAAATGCCGACAAGAAATAATAGCGATGATCGACAATAGCCACCGCCCGGCTATTAAAGGGACACCTCCGTGTCGGTCTCGCGCGCGCACATGCCGAGGTACATTTCACAAATATTTTTGCACCTGGCATTGCCGGTCAGCGAATACGACAATTTTACTATAACAGCGCCTTAGCGAAAATCACACGGGCCAGTATGCCTGTACCGTGCCTTTGCTTTTCTTGATCATGTAGCCGTACACCAGCCCTGCCGCCAGGCCTGCCAGGTGGGCGATATGGGCGACCTGGTCGCCGGACGGTATCAGGACGATGTCCAGGACGGCGAAGAGGATGACCGCATAGATGATCTTCATGGGCACGAAGTACAGGTAAATGCGCAGGTCCGGCATCAGCATGGCCAGCGCGCCCATGACACCGAAGATCGCCGCACTTGCCCCGAGCACGTTGCCGCCGAACAGGAACACCTGCGCCAGCCCGGCGAGGACGCCGCTGCCCAGGTATAGTCCCAGGAACCGGCCGCTGCCGATCTGGCGTTCCAGCAGCGGGCCGAAGAAGAAGAGCATCAGCATGTTGAAGAAGATGTGCATGATGTTCGCATGAAGGAACATGTAGGTGATCAGTGTCCAAGGCTTCCAGAGCAACGAAGAGGCGTTTAGCGATAGTTGATCAGTTAGCCCATTTGGGGCGAATCCGCCTGGCATAACGCTCTGCAGGATGAAAATAATGATGCATAAAACGATGATGCCATAAGCATAAAAGCCCTGTCCCGGCAGTCGGACCCGGGGCAGTCGTCGCTTGTTCCTCCGCGGGACAGCCGTCTGCGACTTCTTGTTCTGCGCGGGAGGCTTCCAGGTCCCCTGCTTCATCGCCTTCAGGCCCGGGCAGTTGTGGTACTCCGGCAGCCGGTGGCTGGAGCAAAAGACGCCGCCGCAATACTTGCAGTTGAAGGGCAGCATCTCGTATTTACCACAGAAGTCACACCTGTTGTCTGCCATCGGGGATACCATCCATTAATTCAAGGTAAACGTATAAAAAGATTGGCCAAACATCGGCGGTCAGAGTGGCTGGCGTCAGTCCTGTGTCCGCTTTTAAACGGGTGGCCCGCCCTCGCCGCCCGGCTCCGACATGCCTTCGGGTGTGGAGTGCTCGCCTACCCGGGAAGCTTTCTTCTCCCTCGGTCCCCGGTGCTTGTACTCGATGCCCTCCGGTATGTGCTTTTCGTCCTCTTCAGGCATGATCACATATGTCTGTCGCAGGCAGATAAGGGCGATCGCGCAAAAAACCGGATGTTGGAGGTCTCGGAGGTTTGCGAGAGGTCACAGAGCTCAGCACAGAGGTCTCAGAGGTCACAGAGGACTACACAGAGGTTTGTTTAATGAAAGGGATTCCCGTCAGCCGTTTTCTAAAACTTCCTCTGTGAAAACCTCTGTGGCCTCTGAGACCTCTGTGGTGAAGCTCTGTGCCCTCTCGAAACCTCCGAGACCTCTATCAGCGATCGAAGTACGGGCTCTTGCTGGTGACGCTCAGCGGTATCCCGTAGGCCATGGTGATCTTCTCATCGCCGAACAGCCCGAGGTTGAGCACGGCGCGGCCGATGGAGAACATGATGCGGTTGTCGATATGGTGCAGCCCCGCGACGGCGGCGGCTGAGCAAGTGGCGATGCCGAGGTCGCCGGCGCTAAGCGCGCAGGCCGCTCCGGCCTTGACGTTGTCGGCGCAGGAGTCGAAGCCGCAGTAGCCGCAGACCGGGATATTGAGCTGGACAGTCTTCTGCCCCAGGACGACGAGCGCCAGGGACGCGTCCACGTTGCCCGCATCCCGCATGAAGAACCCTACGTCATTCTCCTGGGATACGCGGCGCATCTCGGCCGAGACCTTCTTGATGTCGCTGCCTGTGATGACCAGCGTGGACAGGTTGTCGATGCCACGGGCCTTGGGCGCCGTCCGTGCGGCGGCACACATCAGCGCGACGACCTGATCGACGGCCGCACGTTCCATATCGTTACCTTTGACAATCATTGAGTACTAACCCCTTTTTCCTGCTTATTCCTTGTAGCTCTTGACGTCGTAGCCCAGGTCCTTCACGGTCTTGATCATATCCTCGACCTTGACGACATCCGGGTCATAGACTACCTTTCCCTTGCTGGTAGTGTAAACGACCTCGACGCTTTTGACTCCCTTGAGCTTCTTCAGGCCGTTTGACACAGTCTCTGCACAATGCCCGCAGTGCAAGCCGTCCAGCATCAGCGTTACTTTCTTTTCTGCCATGATCATTACCACTCGCCTGAACGTCCGGCAAGGAAAAAAAGCTTACGCATGCGGCTATCGCTGTCTTTAAAAAATGGCTCCCGGCAACGCCGGGAGGATGGAGATATTGCCTTTACCCTAATATTGCCTTTAGATCCTGGTCCGGCGTGGTGATCGGCATGATGTTGAAGTTCTTCACCAGCACATCGAGTACCGCCGGGGTGATGAACGCCGGGAGGCTCGGGCCCAGCCGGATGTCTTTGATGCCCAGGTAGAGCAGGGACAGCAGGATGGCCGCGGCCTTCTGCTCGTACCATGACAGGATCATCGACAGGGGCAGGTCGTTGACGCCGACCTTGAACGCGTCGGCCAGCGCCATGGCGATCTTTACCGCCGAGTACGCGTCGTTGCACTGTCCTACGTCCAGCAGCCGGGGGATGCCGCCGATGTCGCCCATCTCCTTGTCGAAGAACTTGAACTTGCCGCAGGCGAGCGTCAGCACCACGCAGTCCTTCGGGACTTTGTCCACGAACTCCGTGTAGTAGTTCCGGGAGGCCTTCGCGCCGTCGCAGCCGGCGACCAGGAAGAAGTGCCTGATCTGCTTGTTCTTCACCGCGTCGATGACCGCAGGGGCCACGCCGAGGACGGTGTTCCTGCCGAAGCCGACCAGCACTGTCTTGCCAGACGTATCTGCCTGGAAACCGGGCATCTCAAGAGCTTTCTTGATGACCGGCGTGAAGTCGTCGTTCTTCAGGTGCATCGCGCCCGGCCATGCGACCGAGCCGAGGGTATAGATACTGTTCAGGTAGGACTCTTTCGGCTTCTGGATGCAGTTGGTGGTCATCACGATGGGGCCGGGGAACTCGGCGAACTCCTTCGCCTGGTTCTGCCATGCCGTGCCGTAGTGCCCGTAGAAATGCGGGTACTTCTTGAGGCCGGGATAGGCATGCGCCGGCAGCATCTCGCCATGAGTGTACACGTTGATGCCTTTGCCTTCGGTCTGTTTGAGCAGCAGTTCGAGGTCCTTCAGGTCGTGGCCCGAGATCAGGATAGCCTTGCCCTTCTTCGCCCCGAGCGGGACTTTGGTGATGGTCGGGTGCCCATAGGTGCCGGTGTTACCTGCGTCGAGCAGCTCCATCGCCCGGATGTTGATCTCGCCGCACTTCAGCGCGAGGCCGACCCAGTCGTTCAGGCCGAGCTTCGGGTTTCGGATGGCAGCAAGGCCCTCGTGTATGAACGCGTAGACCTTTTTGTCCTCCTGGCCGAGGATCTGTGCATGGTCGGCATAGGCGGCGACGCCCTTGATGCCGAACAGCGTGACATGCTGCAGCGACCGGATGTTCTCGTCGGCCGCGAACACTTCGGACTTCAGCCCGACCTTCGTGCCCTGCTCGATCAGGCCGTTCAGGTCGTTCGCCGGCTTGAAGTTAGCAGGGCCGTCCGCGAACTGCACTGTGCCGCTCGCGTTCCGGATCCATGACTTCAGCCGCTCCCGCAGCTCCACGGCGCGGTTGACGTACCTGGCCAGGTCCGCCTCGTCGAAGTTCACGTTGGTCAGCGTGGTAAAGAGCGCCTTCACGGTGAAGACGTCTGCTTCATGGTCTTCCACGCCGTGCATGCGCCCTTCGGCTGCGACTTCAGATAAGCCGATGAGGCTGTAGACTAACAGGTCCTGGAGCGCCGCCACGTTCGCGTTCTTGCCACACACGCCGACTTTCGTGCAGCCCTTGCCCATTGCCGTCTGTTCGCACTGGTAGCAAAACATTTCCGTTGCCATTTTGATCACTCTCTTTTCAATTTGTACGCAAACACATAATGAGTTCGCATACATACGTACTAAAATTTTCATTGTACAGCTGTTTATTAATACCTTTCGACTGACCGGTTCGTATATAACGAACAGTTCGTGTTATCCGAACATATTTATACCGGAAAGCACGATTTACTGATATGCAGCGCGAGCCTGTGGGGATTTACTCGACCAAGAAGGGCATGATAGCCATCGACAGCCCGATTAAAAACAAAATCTTGCAGAAGCTGCACGAGCGGGAGCTGACCTTCGAGGAGCTGATCGAGGTCTGCGGCAAGGCGAAGTCGACCATGTCAGTCCACCTGAACGACCTGCTGGCGTCGGGCATGGTATACAAGCGCGTCGACCCGAACGACCGGCGCAAGAAATACTTCGGCATCAACTCCGACCTGCTGGCCAGCTCGCGCACGCCGGTCAACGTGCATTACAACAAGATCTTACAGTCCATCCCGTCCGCTGTCGGTGACAAATACACATTCCTGCGATCGTTGTTCCACCTCGTGCGCAGCGGCATGGAGTCATACGGCGTCGATACCAGCCCCGCCCTCAAGAAAATCGGCCGGGACGTGGGCCGGATGTTAGCGCCACGGTTCAAGGCGACTGAACCGTCCGCACTGTTAGCCGAAGTCTCGGCGTTCTGGGCAGCGGAAGGGTTGGGCCATGTCACTATCCTCAAGGGCGACGTGCCGTCGATCATCGTGGACGACTGCTTCGACTGCAGCGCTATGCCAGACATCGGGCGCACGCAGTGCTCCATGGACGAGGGAATTCTGGAAGCTATCATCGAGGAAAAGCTGAAAGTACAGTGCTCGATACAGGAGACCGAGTGCTACGGCACCGGGCACGACCACTGCAAGTTCATAATAAAAATATTCTAACAGGCGTATTGCATTTTCCTGCTAAGCGTACCAGCTCTGTTCAGGCTAAGCGCCTACTGTCACGCTCGCCAGGGGCGCCAAGTGCCAGGGTCGCCAAGACGAATAATAGGGGTCTGGCTCCTAAAGGCGGCTGGCAGGCGTTCGCGCGCGTGCATACACACGTTTGCCGTTGAGAGCTCTGCTTTGTCGGGATCGCTAAACGCGAAGATAGTCTTATTAAAAAATCCTTGGCGCCCCTGGCTCTTGGCGCCCCTGGCGGGCCTGACAGTAGTCGCATAGCCGAAACAACTATGTCATGCATGCCTTTTCATTAAAAAGATCTTATTTCTTGGCAGACTTGAGTTTCAGCGCCTCTTTACCCACGGCCTCGCCCAGCTCGCGTAGCTTCTGAGCGGTCTCGTTGTCCGGATGGCGCAGCGAGTTCACGCCCGGCGCCACGATCTTGATGCCGTCCTGTTCCATGGCGACCTCGAGCTTTCTCACGTTGTCCTGGTTCCACTTGTACGTGCCGAAGGCCGCCCCTACCTTGCCCCAGAGCCGGGCGTCCTTCATCGGGCCGTCGATGAAACCCCGCATTCGGCCGGAGTAGTTGTCGTTGACGTTGGGCGAGCCCAGTATGATGCCGGGCGGGTACGCAAGATCGTTTTCCGACGCCTCCTGTACCTTCTTCACTATACAATCCGCGCCGCTGGCCTTTACCCCCGCGAGCACTTCCGCCGCCGCCTTTGCCGTCGTGCCCGTGATCGTATCGTAGATGATGATGACGTCGACCATGCTTTACCTCGTAGCAAGTTTAGTTTCTTGCATATAAATGCTTATTGACCAGTTACGATGGCCTGGCTATGATCAGGTAGTGGTCAGGCCCGATGTCAGATACCGATTCTATGGCGAAGCCTGCGGACGTAATCAGCGCGGACGCTTTCGTCTCGTCGAACCGGATGTCGACAGGAGGCCCGCGCGACGTAGGCTTTTTCTTCCAGTCCAGGTCGGCCAGCTTCCCGTTTTCTTTGACCATGCGCCTGGCATTCATCAGCACCTGCTCCGGGTCGCGGAAGTCGTGGAGGCAGATGCCGAAGAAGACGATGTCGGCACAGCCTTCGCAGGGTACGACGCTCTCAGCCTCTGCGGCGATCAGGCTGACGTTGAACAGGCCTTCGTTCTCGGCCTTCTCCCCCAGCCTCTTGATCGATCCGGCATCGGCATCGATGCCGAACACCCTGCCGTCCCCGCCTGCCAACCGGGCGGCCGGGAGCGCGAAGAACCCGTCGCCACAGCCGATGTCTGCGAACGTCATCCCCGGGGCCATGTCGATTGATTTCAGTATCGGCTCCGGCTCCTGCCATTGTCTGCGCTCGGCCTCGTCGTGGTATTTCTTCTTGTGATCGTGCAATCTATCCCTCTATTTCTTCCTGTAGGCTTTGCCGGCCGAGAACGCTTTGCCTGCCTGCTTGCCTATCTGCCAGTAGGTTGCCTGCGAGTAGACCACCGGGTCGATTTTCGCGACGTCCGGTTTCCCGTCGGTCGCGCAGTCTTTGCTGACGTAGATCTCCACGATTTCGCCGATGTAAAGCTCGTGGCTGCCGCAGTCGACTGACTTAAAGACCCTGCACTCGATGTTGACCGGGCATTCTTCGGCCATCGGTGCGGTCTTGAGCTTGCCGTAAAACGCCTCGAATACCTTCGACTTGTCTACCCGGGCACCTGTGGTTAAACCGCAGTGATCGGTCTCGACGACCTGCTTTGCCGAGGGGACGTTCAGGCTGAAGGTGCCGTTCTCGTCTATACCCTTCAGCGTGTGTCTCGCATGGTTGATCGCCATGCAGACCATCGGCGGCGCCATGCAGGCAACGGTAGCCCATGCGGCCGTCATAAAGTTCGGCTTGCCTTTCACGTTCGTACCTACTAGCACGGCGGGCATGACGCTCATGTACGGCTGAGGGCCCAGTTGCACTTTATCCATAAGTAGCACTCCTGATTTGTTGAATATATGCGGCCTGCCATAATAAAAAGTACGCGAACCTTAGCCGGGCTCACGATCGCGCCGGAGCGCGGCGGACTTTGCATGTTGATCTCCGGATTTGCCTGTTTCCGCCGTTTTCAGCCGCTTGCGGCATTCGCAGCCTTCTCTGCCACAAGGCCCCATGCCCAGCGGCCCCGTGCCATCCCTGCCTGGCATATGAAAAAATGTCATCTGCAGGGATAAAAAAGCCGGCTACAGATTATATAGCCAGCCGACGTCGATGCCGTACTCCGCCGGGGTCCATGCCCAAGCCGGGTGGCGTCGTGGTGGTCCGAAGCCGTGGTCAGCCTTAGCCCGTGCTTAACGATTTCTATTACGTAAACTATTTCTGATAAACGCTACAGACCCGATGATAACGATCATAATAACGCCAGGTAAAAGCGGTGCAGGGGCTGCCGTCGAAGTGCTGTTTGCTCCAGGATTTGCCGTTGAGGATGCGTTAATAATAACCGGAGCCGCAGTGGGCGTCTGAGAAAATTCGCCGATACTGGGGGTAAAGTTAACCACCGGCCAGGTGGTGGGTCTGTTGAACGCTTTAGATAGGACGATATCGGCCCTCATCGGTTTGGTTCCTACCACAACGGTCACGGTATCGTTATAATTGCCGCCTGCAAAATAATCTACTCTTACCGTATAGTTACCGGGTGCTACGTGATCGAATAAATAGTCTACACTCGTGCCAGAATAATTGCGGGCAGCGGATACCTGTGGGTTATCCGACCGGTTAACCAGACTTCCATCCCCCCACAGAGATACGTTAACACTGGCCATGTATCCGAAATATGTCCGGATATTTCCGGCTATTGCTCCGGTGTACGATAGCTGTTCCGGAGTAAGGGAGGGTACGTGGTATCCGCTAATGTTAATATTCATCACATAACCAGAAGGTATTGGCTCTTTCGATAAGTTCGCTGTAACCGATGCGTCTCGTTGAGCGCTCACGTTCACGGACAGCGCTAATATAGATAGCGATAATATGCCGATTATTGAAAATATTAAAAAATTTAAAATGACAGGTGAATTAATAAGCTTCTTTCCCATCGACATCGCCCATAGAATTTTCACTTCATTTGTTATACATTTAATAAATAATAGATTGGTAGCTTAATATGTGCTACCTGTCTATTCATGGGAGAGATTTTTCCAATATCAGTATGTACATAATCAAAGACACCAGAACACGCATGACGAGGTATACCCTCGACCGGGCTATATTACCTTTCAGACCCGATCATGAGACAGGGTTTTCGTCACAATATGCCCTGGATAAGGGGCACATGTCCTCATAGTTCGTACAGCCAGCCGACGTCGATGCCGTACTCCGCCGGGTCCATGCCCATGGGACGGCTGGCGTCGTGGTGGTCTGAGGCCATGGTCAGCTTCAGACCGTGCTTCCGCGCCTGTTCCAGGGTCCAGAGGTTCATTTCCCGCTCCTTCGCGATCAGTTCCTCCAGGATTGAGCGCGCTCAGTGCAGAAGAGCGGACCTTGTGCCGGTACTTGCATAGCTCGACTCCTTCCCCGCCGGCATCCAGGAACCGCTTCAGCACCAGTGACGCATCGTTGCTGAAGTCGAACGGATGCGCCAGCACTGGAATGCCGCCCCACTTTTTAATGTACGCGACCGCCTCGTTCACCGTAATCTCGAAGTCCACGGGCACCCACAGGTCGTGGTCCAGGATGACGTCCATCATCTCCTTCTCGGTCATCCGGATACCGCATGTCTTCGCCATCTGCATAGCGTTAAAAAAGATACTCGGCTTGATCCCGGTCACGGGCTGCCAGGACGGGAATTTGCTTGCAAGGTGATCGTTGACTTTGTCGAGGAAGGCCAGGTTAGCCTTATCCTGGGCGATGACTGACCTGTCGAGCACTCGTGAAACTTCCGGCCCCGTATCGACGCCAAGCCCGACTATGTGGATGCATGTACAGCCTGGCTCGTCCTTCGTCGTGATCTCCACGCCCGGCACGACCTTTATGCAATGCTGTCTTCCCAGCCTGATCGCTTCAGGGTACGCCTTTACCCTGTCATGGTCGGTGATACTGACGAGATCGATACCGCTGCCGGCGGCAAGCCGCAGGATATCCGCAGGGTCTCTCCGTGCCGTCGCTTAAAACCGTATGGATGTGGGTATCGATCCGCATGATAGTTCGACTACGCAATTCGCCCCAAAAAGATATAGACTTTATGTGCTGCGAAGGTCTCACTGAGATTCAAAATCAGTCCCTCGCCCGGTCTTCATCGCCCGTTCGTAGACCATATGTGCGACAGCCATATCCTGTATGCTCAGACCTGTGGAGTCGAAGACCGTGATCTCGTCGTCTTTGCGGCCGGGGACTTTGCGTGCAATGACCTGGCCGATAGTGCCGGCCAGCTTTTTCTCGTCGAGCAATCCTTTGCTCCACGGAATATTGATCTCGCCGGAATGGGACGCCTGCTCGATCGAGTCCACGAAGACGCGCGCCTTGAGCGTGAGGCTCGGTGAACAGCTCCTGCTTGCCCGGGGCGTCGGCGCCGATGGCGTTGATGTGCGTGCCGGGCTTTACCCATTCGGGCTGCAGGATGGGCGAGCGTGCCGGGGTAACGGTAGCGATCAGGTTAGCGTCAGCAGCTTCCTGTGGCGTCTCACAGGCCTTCGCGTCGTACCCGAGGTACTTCTCGATGCGCTGCGCCAGCGCCTCGGAGTGCCGGAGGTGTCGGCTATAGACCTTGACCAGCTTTATCTTATCGCCAAAGACACTGCGATAGGCGAGCATCTGGGTCCACGCCTGGTGGCCGCTGCCGATCAGGCCGACGGTGGCGACGCTCTTCGCCAGGTACTTCGCCGCGACGCCCCCTGCCGCGCCCGTGCGCATGTCGGTGATATAGGTGCCGTCCATGACGGCGATAGGCTTCCCGGTCATCGGGTCATTCAGCAGGATGGTCGCCATGACCGTGGGCAGGTCGTGCTCCGGGTTATTGGGGTGCACGTTCACCCACTTGATGCCGGCAGTGCCGATTGACGGCACGTAGGCGGGCATGGCACGGAAGTCCCCGTGTCCCGGGATGTCGAGGTAGATTTTCGGAGGCATGATCACCCTGCCTTCTGCGTATTCCTCGAACACATGCTCGACAGCGGGCACGATGTCGTCCATCGTCACTGTCTCCGCCACGTCCCTGCCCGATAAAAGCCTGACCATAAGCCCGTCGCTCCGTTAAAAGACTAATTTGCGGGCGGACGTATAAAGCCTTGCCACTCAAAATCATACCTGTGGTCGGCAGGGTATTTCCGCGAAAAAGCTGACCTGAGCAAAGCTAAAGTAACAGAAAGGCGCAAAATGTTGAAAAAAGGTGAAAGCGCTTTAAGCCTTTACCTTCTTGCTGGTGGTCTTTTCAGGCACCTTGCCGCCGCGCACATTCTCATCGTAGAGACGTGGCGTCACGGTCATGTTCGCGCGCACGGCGCCGAAGTATTTCATTGTGAATGCCTTCACTGCCTCAGGGTCGAAATCGGCGCATGAGAATACGTCGATATATGCCGAGTTGTCGGACTCGGAAAAGTGGCCGCTGATGCAGCTCGTCTCGATGAACTGGAACATCGAGTAGCCTGCCAGAGGCGTGCCCGCCTCGCCGAATAGCTCCAGATGACAGTCGCCGTAGCGCTTCATATGGATGACGTCATCACAGAGCGTGGTGACATAATTTTTGATCGCCTTACCGTCATTGATCTTGCCATTGCAGCCATAGAGGTCCAGACTTACCAGTAGACCCCATGCCTGCCCCGTCGGAGAAAATCTACAGTTCATTGGATTGGGTGTTTTATGCGGTTGTGTATTTATATTTTGTGGATATTCGCATGCAGACCAGGGGTAAGGTAGCCTCATTATCGCAATAATGTACAATTAAAAACGAAAATTATAAAAGAAAAATGGCTCAGGAAGCGCTTCAGGACTTCCAGAGACCGTGCAGGTTGCAGTAGGCCCTCGCCGTATATTGCGCGGGCTTGCTGCCGAACTCGAACTCCGGCTTATCGCCGGGCTTCAGGTGCTTCCGGCAGACCCTGCCGTCGGCTATCAGCTCGACGAACTCGATGTAGTGCTTTTCCTCCATCGGGTGCGGCGCCGCGCCCACCTTGATCAGCGTACCGGTCGCAGTCTGGGTGACCACCGGTACATGCTTCTCTTTGCTCGCGTCCACCGAGTTTTCCTTCAACAGGGCCATCGGCTGGCCACAGCAGACGAGGTTGACGCCGCCGCCCGCGTGGACGACTTCGACCACGTTGCCGCAAACGTTGCACTTATAGATCTGGTTCAGCTCTGCCATATCGGTTGCCTCCTTAATATTGCTCGCTTCTGACCTGATAATAAGACCGCTCGTGATCGCATGACGGGCATTTCTTGGGCGGCTCGATGCCGAAGTGGATGTAGCCGCACTTCCGGCAGAACCACCAGACCGGCTCCGTTTTCTTGAACAACGTCCCGCCTTCCAGTTCCTTCAGCAGCGACTTATAGCGCTCCTCGTGGTGGACTTCCGCCTTCCCGATGGAGCGTATGCGCGCTGCAAACGCCGGAAAGCCATCCTTCTGGGCCTGGTCTGCGAACGCCGGATAGAGCGTCGAATTCTCCATGTGCTCGCCGGCGATGGCTGCCTTCAGGTTATCAGCCGTCGTCTTCCACATGATGGGCGCCTCTGCCTCCACAACCATCGGGTCGATCTTCTTCCCGCTCTTCTCGATGGCCTGGTTCAGCATCTTATAGAACCACTCGCCATGCTCGTTCTCGTTCATGGCCGTGATCTCGAATATCTCCGCGATCTGCTCGTAGCCTTCCTTCCGTGCCGTGCTGGCGTAGAAGGTATACCTGTTCCGTGCCTGGCTCTCGCCTATGAATGCCTTCGTCAGGTTCTCGATGGTCTTCTGCATAATGTCACCGACCTCCCGGTGCCTGTCCCGCCAGCCGCGCCTCCCCGGGGCAGCAGGCGAACATGTCATAATCGTTCTATATGTTACGAACGATTATAAAAGAGTTTGCATGAAAGGGCAAACTATAACAACGGCGCTTCCTGGAAAAAACCTACAACGTCCGGGCCGCCAGCTCTCGCGCGCATACTTGCAGGCAGGCATGGCATGCTCGACTGCCCGGCCGTTTATGGGCAAATTATCTGCTTTTCCCCGGATGACATAAGGAATGTTATTAAAAAGAATCACGTGGTCGGCGTCTCGGCCAGCCGGACCTTCACATCTCCCTGGATGTTGCCCCGCTTGACGGCCAGTGTCAGCACATCGCCCACTTTCTTATTCCTGACATACCCTGCGAGCTCCGACATGTCGGCGATCTTCTTCCCGTTGACGCTCAGGATGATGTCGCCAGCGGTGATCCGCTGCTGGCCTGCCGGGCTGTTCTCGAAGCTCCGCGTGACCAGCACGCCTTCGTTCGAGCTGAGGTTATAGTATTCAGCCAGCTCCTTGTTGATGCCGACGCCGAGAATCCCCAGCCACGGTCGCACGACCTTGCCGTGTTCCATCAGCTCTTTCGCAACGCGCATGGCGAGGTTGATGGGGATGGAGAAGCCGATGCCCTGGGCGAAGGGGATGTTGGCCGAGTTCATGCCGATGACCTCGCCCTCCTTGTTCAACAGCGGGCCGCCGCTGTTGCCCGGGTTGATATGGGCGTCGGTCTGGATCAGGTTTTCGTAGACGCCCTTCTCCGCCTGAATCGTGCGGTTAAGAGCACTGATAACGCCCACCGTCACCGTCGGGCCCCGGAGCATGAAGCCGAACGGGTTCCCGATCGCCACCGCGATATGTCCGACATGGACCTTGTCCGAGTCGCCAAGCGTCGCCGCCGGCAGCTTTTTCCTGCCCGTCTCTACCTTGATGACCGCCACGTCCGACATGGGGTCAGTCCCTACTACCTTGCCCTCGAGCTTGGTGCCGTCGAACATGCTTACCATCATGCTCTGCGCGTTCTCCGCGATGTGGTTGTTCGTCAGGATGTACCCTTTCGGGTCGATGATAATGCCCGAGCCCATGCCTTGCTGTGGCGTGACGTTCATGTACGCGTCCTGCATGAGCATGACCGTGTTGATGTTCACGACACTGGGGCTGGCTTTTTCAATAATTTTTACTAGAAGCTCTTCGTCAAAGGGTAGGATAATAAGGCCTCCTGCTAGGTCTATGTCCTCAATGGTTATAAAGGGATACAATAGATGGGCACGGAGAATAATCACTGATAATCATAGCCTCTCTCATTCATTTCTATGCCAATAGATTATCCAGATTTAGTCTGTCCAATACCCATCGCGGTGCGACGCCCATGCTTACTTCGTCGCATGGGCTGCTCCGGGTTTTTCCGATGTTCCGCCGTCCGGGCCGCGCTCGCACCCTCGCGTCACCGGACAGCTGCGCCTTCGGCAGCGCTGACCGGAGCGCTTCGCAAGCGCTAAGCAACGCGCCTGTCGGCAGCGTTCATTGCCCGGCCGCCTCCGCACCCCTCGCACAGCTTCGCGTGCGAGGGGCCTTCGGCCAGAAAAACCCTCTGTGGACCGCGAGAGCAGCAAAGGCTAAGCGTATCAGGACTAGTATTGGATCATTGCCTGTACTATTGTTGGTATGGGTTGCCGGTGCTTCTCCGCGGAAGGCGGAGGGTTTTTTCGGCTTGCCCTCTCGCACGCATCAGCTGTGCGAGGGGTGTGGAGGTGTCGGGTGTGAAAAACGCTGCCCTTTGGGCGCGTTTTTCAGGGCTTGCAGAGGAGGCTCAACGCCGCCGAAGGCGCGTTGGGCCGACGAAGGTGCGAGCCCGTCGTCCGACACCGTAACACCGGAAAAACCCGTAGTAGCACGTGCGGCGAAGCAAGCACGGGCGTCGCACCGCGATTAGAATGGGAAGAATTTGCTATTGACCGGTATAGCTTTTTACAAGAAGCAAGCACGGGCGTCGCACCGCGATTAGAATGGGAAGAATTTGCTATTGACCGGTATAGCTTTTTACAAGAAGCAAGCACGGGCGTCGCACCGCGATTAGAATGGGGCGTGACTGATATTCAGTCTTATGCGTTTTCACAAGAAGCAAGCATGGGTATCCCACAGTGATTGATCAGAGGATTTCATTTTCTCACCTTTTAATAGATGCATTGTCAATCCACATAATCGCTTGTCCCGTGACGTTTTCAGCCACATCGAACGACTCGAAGGAGTACACGGCCACATACACGTTGCTGTATCTGCCCATCACGAAATAGCATTTGCTCCTTGTACCATTGTAATCTGCATCAAAGCGGTACAGGTCGCCCCCGCCCCCGACTTTCGTGGTGCCGACACGGGTGAGGTTGCTGGCGCCACCCTGGTTCAGGTACGGGTCGTTGATGATGCCCATGGAGACGCTAAGCATCGTGTTCATGCTCTGGATGCCGGAGTCCACGACAAAGGGGCTCCCGGCCTTCGCGAGGAACCCGCCGAAGCTGACGTTGCCGCCAGAATCGCCGTACTCGAACCACTTGTACTGGTCCACGGCGCCCACGTCCATCATCTGGTCCACGTTGCGGCCGTACATGTCAGGGTTGTAGCCTATCCGGGGGATGAACGACTTTGAACCCGGCCTTGGCTGCCGAACGGTTCAGGTAATCGTAGGAATACAGCAGGCTGTAATCCTTTTCGCCAACAGAGAGTGTCTGCGGAAGACTGATGTCGGTCACCGGCCCTTTCAGCTTACTGAAGTACCCGTCGAGCCCGCAGCAGCAGATGCAGCCGCTAAAGGCGACGCTATCGCTGCGATCGATGCGAGTGCGATGAGTAATTTCCCGACTTTCATGATATCACGGGTTCAAGAGCCATAGAGCGGCATTCAGGCAGGTGGCGAAAGCCACCCAGAGCAGATAGGGTGTCATCAGGTACGCGGCCCTTTTGTCTACCCTGTAGAACGCGTTGACGGTCAGGGTGATCATGGCGAGGAGCACGATGATCTCAACGAGCCCGAGGTTGATCCAGTGCATCCCGAAGAACAGGTAGTTCCAGAGCACGTTCAGCGCCAGCTGGGCCATGTATAGTGCCATTGCCCATTTAGCCTCTTTCGCCGGCCACTTCTGCCAGACGAGATAGAACGCGATCGCCATCAGTAAGAACAGGACGGCCCATGCCGGGCCGAACAGCCAGTTTGGAGGGGCGAAGAATGGTTTGCTCAGTGTGTCCTGCCATGCAATATTCGGCGTTACAGCCAGCGCGCCGATAATGGCTGCTGCAAACGATAGCGCCAGCGATGCGGCGAGCTTCGGGATGTCTTTCGAGTCCACAGGTATCTCCATCCGACTGACTGCTTATTGGCGGTTATTTTATAAAAGCCCATGTCCTGGCGACCGGTCAAGAACGGCGGTCACCCGGGCACCTGCCGACATCATCGGCATCACGGGCGGCTGGAGGATACGTGCACAAGGCAAACATGGTAAGATTTCTTTAAATAACGCTATCTAAAAAAAACAACCTTCATATATAAGCAACCTTTATTAGTTAACTACCAAACGATATGTAACCAATATTGATTATGAGGTGGTTGTATGAAAAAGATCATTGCGATAACATGCATATTGCTGCTGGCAGTTTTATACGCCGGCTGCACGACGAACGTCGGCCCGACAGCATCGCCATCAGTTACGAGGAACGTTACCGATCTGAATAACCGGTCGGTCGAAATACCGTTAAATATTAGCAAGGTAGCCGTATTCACATCGCCTCTCGTCCAGGACATGTACATCATCGGTGCGCAGGACCGGCTTTGTGCCATCACAACGGCGACGCAGAAGTCATCGCTGCTGCAGAAGATCGACCCCCGGATAAAGAATATGTCGGCTCCCCGCTCTACCGTCGGGAACATTAACACCGAGGAACTGCTAAGGGCTGACCCGGACATCTGTATCGGCAGCATCGTCGACATGGAGGCGGTCGAGAAGACCACGAAGATACCGACACTGGAGGTCTCCACAAACGACGCCAGCTTCAAGACTATTAAGGACGAGTTAAGCTATTTCGGCAAGCTATTCGGTAAC
The DNA here is from genome assembly GCA_963769045.1 of uncultured Methanocellaceae archaeon. GTDB lineage: Archaea > Halobacteriota > Methanocellia > Methanocellales > Methanocellaceae > Methanocella_A. The sequence continues at coordinate 52,615 of CAVYKK010000013.1, read as the reverse complement.
GAGCAAAAGTCTGACAAGTATAACCGGTACCTCGATGATAAGCTGGCGCTCCTGGAATCGAGGACATCAAACCTGTCCGACGACCAGAAGCCGGTTGTTTATTTCGGTTTCAACCCGGATCATCTCACCACTTACGGCGGGGACACGTTTATGCAGGAACGGATAGGGGCAGCAGGCTGTAAGAATGCGGCCGGGGGCGTCACTACGCTTGGCGGCAGCGAGGGAGGCCTTATGGCCATGTCCATGGAACAGATATTGAGCTGGGACCCGGATATCATCGTCATCGATAACGGGAAGCCCGAGGACCTCTATAACAGCACGGTGTGGTCGCAGATCAAGGCAGTGAAAAATAAACACGTGTATCTCCTGCCCTCGGGAATGTTCATATGGAACCGGCCTTCGGCCGAGTCTGCGGTGCTGATCCCGGAATGGCTCGCTATCACCGCATACCCTGACCGTTTCAATGATATGACCGCCAGGGGCGAGATCAGGCAGTTCTACACTAAGATCTTCGAATATAACCTCTCCGAACAGGACCTGAATAATATTCTCAATCCCCCGGCCTTCGGCTCCGGACCGGGAACAGGGACGGGCAGCGGAAGCGGTTCCGGGAACGGGACAGCACAGGGCAAGTAAGATTATTACCGGGGAATATACTGGAAACGTAAAGAGTAACACATGACCGGGACGAAGTCCGGGCTATCGAGAACGGAGTCGAGGCGGTTAAGTCCATTCCGTATCGTAGGCCCGGCCCGGCTATTTATGGGATGCGACCGGCATGGCGAGACATAACGTGAAAAGGCAGGCGACAACAAAGCAGCACGCGGATGCGCTCGTGGAAGAGGGCAGGCTGGATGAGGCCATTGAAGAATACAAGGCAGCCATCGCGCTCGATAAGTCTGACCCATGCTCCCATTTCGGGCTCTGCGATGCTTATGATAAAAAAGGCATGGCTGAAGCCGCGATGCGTGAGTTGAAAGCGGCCATGCGGTTGAGGCCCGGGTGGCCCTACTACCATAACCGGATGGGCAGGTTCCTCGAGTCTGCAGGAAGGACGGAGGAGGCCGCCCGGGAATATGAGGAGGCCTTGCGGCTCAAGCCCGACTTAGGAGACGCCCTCGCCGGCCTGCGTCGGACCTCCGGGCCCGTTACCCCCGGCAATCTTAAAACGCTAATCAACTACAGGAAGCTATACGACGTGGTGAGGATCTCTGCTGAGATCGACCTTTTCACGTATCTCTGCCAGCCGGCCACGCCGGAGGACCTTGCGGTCAGCCTGGGCGTCGATGCCCGTTTCGTCTGCTACCTTCTTAACGTCCTGGCCCGTTTCGGCTACGTGGAAACGATAGAAACGGGCGGCAAACCCGGTTACATAAATACGGCCGTATCGAGGCTGTACCTGAGTAGCGACAGCCCGTCATATATCGGCGATGAAATTTTTAAGGACCTGGAAACGTACGATGCCCTGCGAAACTACGTTGACGAGGGGCCGCAGAAGGACAACATTTCGAAGGATTACTGGACCCCGGAGCTATTGAAAAACATCGGCGCGTTCGCCATGCTCGGATACGTCCAGGAGGCAGTCGAAAAGGTGGACCTGTCCGGCAGGAAGAGGCTGCTGGACATCGGCGGGGGACACGGCCTTTACAGCATATTCTTTACCGAGAAGTACCCGGGGCTGAAGGCGTGGGTGCTGGACCTTCCTGCAGTCACGGCCATTGCCCGAGAGAATATTGATCGATATGGTGCGGCCGATCGCGTCAGCGTCATCCCGGGCGATTTCCAGGACCTCAAGCCCGGTAGGAAATATGACGTCGTGCTCATATCGAACGTCACTGCCTCGTACGACGATCTATGTGCGCTCGTATCCAGTGCCCGCGACCTGTTAGTCCGTGGCGGTATGCTTGTCACTGAGGAACTATGTTTCTGATATTAGTCAATGACGACTGGTCGTCCCTTATCGTGCTGGACAGGTACTCCAGGCGGGGCAGGCAGGGATTTTCCACGGGACAGCTCCGGTCGGCCATGGAAACCGGCCGCCTGGGAGACATCAGAGTTTTACATGAAGGGGACGGCGTTGCCATCCTGAGCGGAATCAAGCGGTAACGTGACTGATCGGGACAATGTGACATTATGGCTACGCGCAACTGGCGCATTCGGCTTCCGGCTTTCGGGTCAGCCATCTGCGGATCTGTCCCGTATTTGACCAGGGAAATTCTTCTATATCAAAAAAGAAAATAGGCCTGCTGTTGTGTTAAATATACGTTTAACAGGTATAGTGTTGAGATAGCCATGCAATCGATGTCCACAGGCCCAAAATTGTATATTGCTGATCTGGTATATTAATTTTATTTAACTACAAACAAGTGTTTAACAATTTGTTTATACACAGATTGTCCGGAGCTTATCCGTTTCTTATCAGCAATTGCAAATTTCGCCTTACTTGTCTGCGATCATTGTTTGATTCCCGCTCGTTCCGGCAGCATATCTCCAGGCAGTCAATAATGGGTCGAAAATTATTATCCGGGGACATTATGAAAATTTATTAATCTTATTTCAATGCTGCGTACGCCTATTTTCATATTTATATAATAGTAATAATCGTGTAACCGTTTTTAATTACTTTTTTTGGATTTTTAATTTTTATAGGTAACTGTTATATAGTGTCTATTTTAAACGATTCTGTGGTTGCCGGTTACAATGCGAATAAAACCCGATGAGTTGGAGGAGGGGTGTTTCATTGTTGCTATCGGCCGGTTTTGATTTTTGGTTAGATTGTATAGGAGGATGAATCATTGAATAAGATACCAGAGATAACGTATGTGCCAACGACATGCCCATATTGCGGTGTGGGCTGTGGCCTGAACCTCGTCGTCAGCGACGGGAAGTTAGTGGGTGTAGAGCCCTATAAACGCAGCCCGGTGAACGAAGGTAAGCTCTGTCCCAAGGGCGCTACCTGCTGGGAATTTGTCCATAGCCCGGACCGGCTGACAAAGCCGTTGATCAAGAAGGGTGACAAGTTTGTAGAGGCTTCGTGGGATGAAGCTCTTGGCCTGATCGCCAGTAAGTTCAAGGAGACCTCTGAGAAGTTCGGTCCGAAGTCCCTGGGCTTCCAGGTGTCCTGCCGTACCCCGAACGAGGACTGCTACATCATGCAGAAGTGGGCCAGGATGGCGTTCAAGACTAACAACATCGACAACTGTGCCCGTATCTGCCACGGCCCCTCGGTAGCCGGACTTTCACTCTCATTCGGCTCGGGAGCCGCGACCAACCCGTTCGAGGACGTCCTGAACTCCGACCTGATCGTCATGTGGGGATCCAACGCCGTCGAGGCGCACCCGCTGGCGGCACGCCGCGTCGTGCAGGCGAAGAAGAAGGGTATCCCCATCATCGTCGTCGACCCCAGGTACTCTGCAACGGCAAGGCTGGCAGACGACTGGCTCCAGTTCAACCCGTCTACCCACATTGCGCTGATCAACTCCATGATGTACTGGATCATCAAGGAGGGCAAGCAGAACAAGGAGTTCATCGAGAAGCGGACCAAGGGCTTCGATGATCTCAAGAAGATGGTCGAGAAGTACGCCGACGTGGAGCATATCACGGGCGTGCCGACCGAGAAGGTCAAGGAGATCGCGTTCAAGTATGCGGCAGCAAAGAACGCCGTTATCATCTACTGCCTCGGCATCACCGAGCTGACGACCGGCACCGACAATGTCCGTTCGCTGGGCAACCTGTCCATGCTCTGCGGCAATATCGGAAGGCCGGGTGTCGGTGTGAACCCGCTGCGTGGCCAGAACAACGTGCAGGGCGCCTGCGACATGGGCGCATATCCGAACGTATTCTCGGGCTACCAGAAGTGTGAAGTGGCGGACAACCGGGCGAAGATGGAGAAGGCCTGGGGAGTCACCGGTCTGCCGGAGTGGTACGGTGCGACCCTGGTCGAGCAGATCAAACAGTGCGGCGAACCGATCAAGGCCATGTACATCCTCGGCCTGAACCCCGTGGTTACCTATCCGGACTCTAACCTCGTCATGAAATCAGCTGGACAAGCTCGACTTCCTCGTTATCCAGGACATCTTCTGGACCGAGAGCTGCAAGTACGCCGACGTCGTGCTGCCCGGCGCCTGCTTCGCGGAAAAGGACGGCACGTTCACGAGCGGCGAGCGGCGCATCAATCGTGTCCGCAAGGCCGTCGCGCCACCTGGAGAAGCCAGGGCCGACTGGGAGATCTTCGTCATGCTGGCGAAGAAGATGGGCATGAAGGGATTCGACTTCCACTCGGCAAAGGACGTATGGGACGACATGCGGGCATGCACGCCGAACCTGTTCGGAGCGACCTACGAGAAGATGGAGAAGCCGGAATCCATACACTGGCCCTGTCCGACGATCGAGCACGCGGGAACACCCATCCTGCACAAGGAGAAGTTCGCTTCCGCCGACGGCCTGGGCACGTTCTTCGGGTTAGAGTATCACCCGCCCGCAGAGGTAGCCGATGGCGCATATCCGTTCACCCTGATGACCGGACGTCTGATCTTCCACTACCACAGCAGGACCCAGACCGGACGCAGCAAGGTACTGGATTACGAGGTGCCCGAAGCATACGTACAGATCAATACCCAGGATGCGAAGAGAATCGGCATCAAGGAAGGCGAGAAGATCAAGCTGTCCAGCCGTCGCGGCGAAGTGGCGGCGCTCGCTCGCCTGAGCGAGGACGTCGCGCCGGGTGTCCTGTATATGGCTATGCACTTCGGTACGGGCTCGGTCAACAACCTCACCAACACGGCGCTGGACCCGCTGTCCAAGATGCCGGAACTGAAGCACTGTGCTGTGAAAGTTGAAAAGATCGCAGGGGTGAACTAAATGGCTAAGAAAGGCGAGATGCTCTACGCGTGGACTACGGATGCCGGCCTGGCGAAAAAGGCAGAATGCGGCGGCGCAGTCACAACGCTTCTCAAATATGCGCTCGAGAGCAAGGCGGTCGACGCAGTACTGGCCGTAAAGAAGCGGCGTGGACCTGTATGATGCAGTGCCGACCCTGATCTCTGATCCGAAAGACATCGACCAGACGGCAGGATCGCTCCACTGCGGCACGGTAATGCTGGCCAAGCTGGTGAAGAACTACGTGCCCGCCATGGAGGGCAAGAAGCTGGGCGTCGTCGTTAAGGGATGTGACATGATGGGCTTCCTGGAGCTGGCAAAGCGCAAGGCAGATCAACCTGGACAACATCCTCATGATCGGCGTGAACTGCGGCGGCTCGGTCAGCCCGGTCACGGCCCGGAAGATGATCGCGGAGAAGTACGGTGTCGACCCGAACGCCGTCGTCAAGGAAGAGATCGACAAGGGCCAGTTTATCATCCAGCTGGCCGACGGCAGCCACAAGGGCATTTCCGTCGACGAGCTGGAAGATGCTGGCTACGGGCGCCGCACCAACTGCCGCCGGTGCAAGGTAAAGGTCCCGCGGCAGGCGGACCTGGCCTGCGGCAACTGGGGCGTCATCGGCGACAAGGCTGGCAAGGCCACGTTCGTCGAGGTCTGCAGCGATAAGGGTGCGGACCTCCTGACCGGGCGGTAGCCGCGAAGAAGATCGCGGTAGAGCCGGCTAACCCCAAGGGCATTGAGATCCGCGGCAAGGTCGAGGGCGCGATGTTCAAGCTGGCGGACAAGTGGCGCAAGAAGGACTTTACCGAACTCTCCCCGAAACTCTGGGAGACGATTCAAGGTGGAAACGGCGCGGTGCACCAAGTGCTATGCGTGCATCGACAAGTGCCCCGTCTGTTTCCCCGCAGCGGACCGGCTCAAGAACCCCTCCCTCATGGTCCGCCCGGGCACCCTCCCGGTCGACCAGATGTTCCACCTGCGGCGCCTGGCGCACATTTCGGATTCCTGTATCAACTGCGGACAGTGCGAAGAGTGCTGCCCGATGGAAATACCGCTTGCGCTATTCTCGCACGCGGTTCGTACGGAAGAGGACAACTTCTTCGAGCCCAAGCTCGGGAAAGTGTCGTATACCAATTAATTTCCGGAATCCGAAATTTCCGCACGTAAGTGTCGGAATGATACAAGAGGCGGACCGCCCGCCTCTTCCTTTTTTATCGCCAGAGCGGCGTAGCTGACGATGACGCTGAAATACGGTACGAGCAATTATATCGATTTACTATTCCAGTTCTTATACGGGGATGTATTCATGAAAGTAAGCGCGAGGAACAGGCTGCCGGGAACGGTCAAGGAAGTAAAGCCGGGCACAGTCATGGCTGTAGTCCTGATACAGGTCGGAGACAATGTCATCGAGTCTGCGATCACAAAAGATGCCGTGGATGACCTGGGGCTTAAGGCCGGCGACAAGGTCACTGTCATGATCAAGTCCACGTCTGTAATGATCATGAAATGATGGCAATCGCTGTCGGTTACAGCCTGTCAGGTATTAATCAGGTTTCCGGGCATGTCCTGATCAATACGCCTGCACCGGAGTCCACGCTTCTGGAGTTTACCAGTTCGCCGGCTGGCGTCATCTATGCCATGGACTACGGGTGGATATGTGCGCCAGGTAAACCTCATTATAAGCCCGGGTCCGGCGATAATGCGATCGCCCTTTACCGTATGTCGTTGATTCTCCTCGCGAGCCCTGTCATCTGCTTCCGGCCGCACGATCCTGTCTATCGTTGCATTATGTTAAACAATTAATCTAGTTTAACATAAACGTTAACTATTTGAATTGCAGTCGCATTCAGATAGCAGTATAATGAGTCGGAGGTTGTCTTGTCGAGGGCTGTTAAGACGTTGTTCCGGGCCAGACATTGCCACAAGCTGATCGCGTGCGGCATGTCTATGACGGATGCACTAAAAGAGGCACACATCCATCGTGACACCTACATCAGGTACCTGCCAGTGCTGCAGGAGATGTCCCTGCGCGAGATGATCGAGCATCAGTCCCGGCAGGATGAAAAAGGAAAACCGGATACCGGAGCCGATTATTGACGGTATGAGTATTATGCCAGTGAAAAGTAAAAACCATAAACTCGTGAGTGTCGAGGACGCAACAGAAGCTTTTCTCACCCACGTCCTGCCGGTCTCCCGGTCCTATAAGACGGAGCTTGACTATGCCGATAACCGGATACTGTCGGCGGATATCGTCGCCCCCGTAGATTACCCCCACTACGACCGCTGCTACATGGACGGCTACGCCGTGCGATCGGAAGATACGACTGGCGGCCGAGCCCTGCTCCGGCCTTGCACTGACGGCAGGGTCGGGCAGGGGCAGTGCCTGTGGGTACATACGGGCAGCGCACTGCCCCCGGGAGCCGATGCGGTAGTCCCGGTCGAAGACACGACGGAAGAGCCGGACGGCATACGCCTGTCGATCGAGGCCCGGCCGGGAGATAATTTCACGCCACGGGGATCGATCATCCGGCAGGGCGATCTCGTCTTCAGGGCAGGTCTCCAGCTCAAGCCGACGAACATCGCACTGCTGGCCACGCTGGGCATGACGGGCGTCGATGTCTACGAGAAGCCCCGTGTGCTGATAATCCCTACCGGCGACGAGCTCGTCGGGCGGGGACAAAAGGCCGGCCCGGGGACGATCAACGAGAGCAACGGCCTGATGTGTCAGCTTCTGGTCAGGCGGTATGGCGGGAAGCCGTCTGTCTGGGACATCGTGCCCGACGAGCTTGAAAAGCTGACAGAGGCGGTCAGCTCCGGCCTCGGTTACGATCTAATCGTGACGACCGGCGGCACCTCTGTAGGCGTGAGGGACCTCATGCCGCAGATCGTGGCGTCGATGGGCAGAGTTGTGGTCCACGGTGTCGGCATCCGGCCCGGCAGGCCGGTGGGCATGGGATACGTGGAGGAAGGCGACAGAAAGACTCCTATCGTCTTTTTGCCCGGCTTCCCCGATGCCTGCGCGGTAGGCGCCATGATATTCGTCGACCGGGCAGTGCGAAAGCTGGGCAGGTACCCTTCTTCTCGTTACGTCCGTGACACGGCTGTCCTGTCCGGGAAAGGCCCGGGTCCGCGGGCAAGCCGCTCGTTCGTGAAGGTCCGGGTGCATGACGGCAAAGCGACACCTGTCGGCACAGTAGGGCCTACGCCATGTGATGGCGAGTATGCGTATATGATCGTGCCAGAGGAAGATGACTGCTGCAGGGACGGGCAGCCGGTCGACATACTGTTTCTGGAATAGGCGCCGGCGATGATCGTTAAGTGAGCGGCGCAAGCGTTCTGGATTGCGGCACTACAAAGTGTTTATCTATCTTTATGGCATACCCTGATCGATATGCCAGCGCCAAAGTTCACCTTGCCTGAGTTCGCCGGATCGCTGGCCGACCTCGGGACCATCGTCCCGTTCGTCCTCGCGGCCGTGATAACCACGCATATGGAGCTTGGCCCGATATTGCTGGCGTTTGGCCTTTTCTACATAGTCTCCGGCCTGACTCTACCGGCTGCCGGTGGCGGCCGAGCCGCTGAAAGTGGTCGGCGCCATCAGCGTCACGGGTGTCGGGCTCACCCAGGGCGAGATCATCGGCGCGGGCCTGTTTGTCGGCCTGTTTTTCCTGCTGCTGGGGCTGACTGGCCTGATCAAATACGTGGAGAAGTACTTCCCGGTCAGCCTGATCCGCGGCGTCCAGCTCGGGCTGGCGTTCCTGCTGCTGGTCAAAGGCGGACAGTACATCACCGGCGACTGGCGTATCGGCTTACTCGCCGTCGCCATTTACCTGGTCATCCTGCTGGCCGATCGCAAGAAAGGCAATGTCGGCTTCCTGGGCGCGCTCGCCATCCTGGGCCTGGGCCTCGGCTATGGCATCTACCGGTCCGGCATGCCACCCATACAGCCGGGCATACCCCTCGACTTTTACCTGCCGGGCGTCAACGAGCTGATCAGCGGGGCGTACAAGGCGGGTATCGCACAGGTGCCGCTGACCCTGACCAACGCCGTGCTGGCCACCAGCCTGCTGGCCTCCGACCTGTTCAAGGAGAAGATCTCGAATAAAAAGCTGTCCCTGACCATCGGCGCTGCCAATGTGATCGCCACTCCGCTCGGCGGCTTCCCCATGTGCCACGGGGCCGGCGGCATGGCGGCGCACTACCGGTTCGGCGCCAGGACGGGCGGGGCAAATATTATGATCGGAGTGCTGTTCGTCGCCCTCTCTTTTATAGCCACATCGGCCATGCTCATACTCATCCCGTTCGGCATCCTCGGCACGCTGCTATTCTTTGCCGGGTTTGAGCTGCTGAAGAGTGCAGCCAGGACCGACCACCTGATAATCACAGGCGCCATGGGCCTGGTGACGCTGCTCATCGACCCGACGATAGGCCTTGCTGCCGGCATATTACTATATCTGGCATACAAGGTGCTGACGAGAAACAAAGGAAAGAATGTCAGCCCGCCGGACCAGCAGCGACGACGTTTAACACTTTATGTAAACTAACTGTCGCTGTTTATCATAATTTTTATATACCAGCCTGCTTTACCATAGTACGATGAAGGAACATAGTAATGCGGACATAGGCCTTCTCATGGCTAAGTGCAACGTTGACGACAGGGTACAGGGCTATATACGCAAGTGCGTCGACTTCCACACTTTCCCTGCGGCCGGCCTGCTGATCGCGGCCTTCATGGTCGACCTTGCGCTGGAGAAGCTCGGCGCGAAGCCGGGAGAAAAGCTGTACGCCGTCTCGGAGACATCGAAGTGTGCGCCGGACGCGCTGCAGGTCATCGTCCACACTACGCTGGGCAACCATGGTCTCCGGATCATCGAGACCGGCCGGTTCGCGATCACCATCAACCGGTACAGCGAAGGCGACCGGGCCGAGGGCATCCGGGTATATATCGACAGCGATCGGGTGAAAAAGTACCCGACGCTGTGGCGCTGGTACACAAACGACCCCTCCTACAAGGGCGGCGTGTCCGGGGAAAAGCTACTGGAAGAAATCCTCTGCGCCGGTCACGACATCCTGGCCTGGGAGCCGGTGGGCGTGCGCTTCACCCCCAAGAAAAAGTGGACGTCAAAGACGTGCCCCGCCTGTGGCGAGATGGCGCCAGAGCAGACCTTCGATAACGGCGTATGCCGCGGCTGCGGCAACATGGCCTACTACGATAAAGTGCGGGCTACGACTCGATGATTATCAATTTGTCAGGCCGGCGACGGGGCCGCGAGCACTCGCGCGCACGACGCCTGCACCCTGGCATGCGACGACAGCCCTGTCCTTTTGTCATTAATATCCGACTAAGGCCCCTGTCGTCTGTCTTTGAATTAGAACACGGAGACGTTGCCGTTTTTGTCCACGGAGACCTCGATCTCGTCGACGGTGACGCGCCGGTGTATCTTCTCGGGTGACACAGTCTTTAGCTTGACGATGATCGTCGCGGAGTCTACCGCGATCTTGATCTTCTTCCGGTCGGCCTCTTTGAACACCCGGGGCGGGATATCGTACAGGTCGGTGCCAGACGGCACAGTCATCCAGATCGGCGCATCGATGGCGTGATAGAACTTCAGCGTCTTCTGTGCTTTCTCGATGTTCTTCATCGCCGTGCTCTCGATCGTGCTGATGTTGCCCCTGGTGGTCTTCAGCGTCCGGGCGATGTCCGCCTGGGACAGGCCTTTCCGTTTCATCTTCAGTATCTCGATCTGCTTCGGTGTCAGAAGCGTATCTTTCTCGTCTTCTCTCATGCCGCAACCTTCCTGTTTAACAAATCTGTTTAACCCGCGGCCGGATATATAGTTTATGAGTCATGGCATACCTGTCCCGCATGACATTTTTATAATATTCAATATATATGAAATAATACCATTACATCGACCAATTTTCTAAATTATTATAAAATATTTTCTTCCAATGTTTACATCATGTGATTAATTATCTGGAAAATGTTAACCACTGTAGATAACTATTTAAATCGTTTTACCCAAGCAAATTGTAGGGCCCTGAGCATTGGCGGGCATTGGCGGGACCGCAACCCCGTCATGACTGTCCCGGGCCCTGGCTTACAATCACAGACGGAGTGCAAACCGATCGAGGTGTTCATCGTGATATCTGAAGAGGTTAAGAACAAGGATGTATTGAGAAAAGACGGCAAGAAGGTCATCTGTTCGGACGTGACCTGCCCCACGTGCGGCATGTCCTGCGACGACATCTACATCGAGCTGACCGACGACGCGATTATGACCAAGAACGCCTGCCTGATGGGCGACGGCAAGTTCCAGGAGATACGGAGTCACCACCGCCTCAAGGAGCCGCTGCTATTCGGCAAGCCCGCGAAATGGGAGGACGTGCTGGACTACACGGCCGAGATGCTGGTCAACGCGAAGCGGCCCCTGTTCTTCATGGGCAGCGAGACGTCCACCGAGGCCATGTCCGTCGGCATCGCCATCGCCGAGGAGCTGGGCGGGCTGGTGGACGGCAACGCGACCATCTGCCACGGCCCGACCGTCATGGCCGTACAGGATGTCGGGCAGGCCGGCTGCACCCTGGGCGAGTGCAAGAACCGCTGTGACCTGAACATTTACTGGGGCTGCAACCCCATCGACTCTCACCCCCGCCACATGAGCGGATTCTCTCACTTCCCCCGGGGCTTCTTCACCGAGACCGGCTTCAAGGGAAGGAAGTGCGTTGTGGTAGACCCGCGCAAGACCCCGACTACCGAACTCGCAGACCTGCACATCCAGCTCAGGCCCGGCAAGGACTTCGAGCTACTGGACGCACTGATGACCATCCTCAGAGGCCAGGAGCCCCACGAGTCGACCTGGGAAACCATCGGCGTCCCGCGGGAGAAGGTCATGCAGCTGGTCGACATGGTCAAGGCATCTCACTTCGGCGCAATCTGGGTCGGACTGGGCATCGCCAGCAGCTTCGGCAAGCATCGCAACGCAGAGATCGCCATGCGGTTCACCCAGGAGTGCAACAAGTTCACCAAGTTCGTGATCCTGGCCAACCGCGGCCACTGCAACGTGGCAGGCTTCAACCAGGTATTGTCGTGGCAGGTAGGTTTCCCGTTCGCGGTAGACTTCTCCCGGGGCGTCCCCCGGTACCAGCCCGGCGAGTACTCGACAGTAGACGCGCTGGTCCGCGGTGAAGTAGATGCAGTCCTCTGCATGTGTGCCGACCTCGGCGCCCACCTGCCCAAGAAAGCCGTGGAGCGCCTGGCCGAACTGCCGGTCGCCTCCATCGAGGTGGCCCCCGGGCCCATGGCGTTCGTCAGCGATGCCGTGATGCCGGGTGTGTTCGACGGCATGGAGTGCGAAGGCACGTTCTATCGCATGGACAACGTCCCGCTGTACGCGACGGGCGTTCACGAAGCCGCCTTTCGACTTCACCACGTCGAACAAGGATACGCTCGAGCAGCTGTTCGTGAAGGTCAAGGAGAAGAAAGCGAAGAAAGAAGGGAAGAAGTGAGGTGACCGACATGGCAATGGATGTAATTTTAAACACCGGTTCCACGGTCTATGAGGGAAAGGTCATTAAGGGTGGCGGAAAGTTCACCGACGACTATACCCGGGAATGCTCATATTGCGACATCAACCCGGAGGACTTCGAAGCGCTCGGGAGGCCATGGTTCGTGAAGGTCTCCAACTCGCTGGGCGACAGCGTCGTACTGCGTGCCCGCAAGGCCCGGGGCCAGCAGAAAGGCGAAATCTTCATCGTCCGGGGCGTCTGGGCCAACATCGTGGTCCTGCCCGAGACCCAGAGCACCGGCAGCCCGGCCTACAAGAACTGGCCCGCCACTATCGAGAAGTGCAACGGCCCGGTGCTGGACCCGATAATGCTGATGAGAAAGGCATACTTCAACGGGAACGAAGCGAAGAGCTGGAAAAATTAGGCGGTAACCCATGCCGGACGAGGTCATCTGCGAGGCCATAGAGGTTTGCGGTGACACATGCAGGCCGGCGAAGGTCCACCTTTGCGAGGACCGCCCGGTCAGTATCTATCTGAACGGTACGCTGGCCGGGGCATTCGATACCTTCTCCCGGGACCTGGAAGCCCTTGCGTACGGCTACCTGCTGTGCGAAGGGCTCATCGCCTCGGCATCAGACTTAAAATCCTCGATTATTAAAAGCGACAGTATTGCGGTTGAGGCTGGCCCTGTGGCTCGCCAGCCTCCGTCGCATGCGCATTTGCCAGGTGTAGACGTGCGACTGGTTTTCGAACGGTACATGTCCCTGGATCAGTATTCCCCTCTGGGCCGCAGCACCGGCGCAGCTCACTGCGCAGTGCTTTTTACTGCCTACGGAGGAGCGGTATCCTCGGCCGAGGACCTGCACGGGTTCGGGGCCGTCAGCAAAGCGATCGGAAAAGCGATGATTAACGGGTATGACCTCGGCCCTTGTTTTCTTTTATTTACCGGCAGGGCGACGCCCTGGACGATCCGGGCAGCGGCTAACGCCGGCCTGCCTCTTGTCATCTGCTGCGGGTCGCCGGCCTCCGGGGCCGTCGCAGAAGCCCAAAAATCGGGCATCGGTCTGGTACACATACCGCGGCCGGGCTGGATGGCTGTCTATCATGGCGAACACATGCTCGCCGGCCTGCCGGAAACATCGACGGCGCAGGCCGTATGGCCGATGAGCCCCGGCACCATATGACTTTTTCCTGTGTATGTATTCGCCGTACTTAGTCCATTTGTATACCATATTAGGTTGCATTTACATTGATATGTAACCAAAACAGGTAACTATTTAATTGAGGACGTAATAGATTATGCGGGACTTGCACTGACTGTGTCCCGGGAAAATCGGCCATGGATAAGCTGACGGGAGAAATGATCGGCAGCACCGGGCAGCAGCCTGAAGGGCTCACCGAGTCTTGCATCGTGACGGAAATCGTCCGCGACCAGGCGTGCCGTAAGGAAGTCGACGTATGCGTGGAGGAGTCGGTGAACCTGCTCCTCGACGGCCGGCGCATTGCCAGCCTTACCATGACGCCTGCCGATCTCGAAGCGTTCGCATACGGGTACCTTGTCTGTGAGGGCCTCGCGAAGTCGGCCTCCGATGTGAGCCGGGTCGCGGTCAGGTGGCCGAACGTCGAAGTCTCGATGGCCTCTCTCCCGCCTGACGACGTCGGCCTCTGGATGGAGGCACGCAGCTTTGGCTGCGTCCGCAGCTTTGGCTGCGTCCGCAGTTCCGGGTGTGTCGGGGTGCGGTCGTCCTGGGCCGAACTCTCTGATCCGGTCCGGTCGTCGCTGACCGTTGACATTGCCACTGTTTACGAAAGCATGGGCCTGATCAACGACCTTGCGTCGTTGTGGCGGCAGACTGGCGGAGCTCATTGCAGCGTCATCTGCGACAGCATTGGCGGGCTGGTCTCATATGCCGAGGACATCGGACGGCACAGCTCGATAGATAAGGCCGTCGGCAAAGCTCTCATTGACGGCCGGGACCTGTCGGACTGTTACCTGATCTCCACCGGCCGCATGCCCGCGGGAATGGTAGCGAAGGCATATCGTGCAGGGCTGCCGATGATCGTCAGCAACACGGCGCCGTTGACCTCAGGCGTTGATGTCGCCCGCAGGCTGGGCATGACGCTGGCATGCTTTGCCCGGCCTCCGAGGATGACGGTCTACAGCGGCCTGGAACGCATTTCCGGCATCAAAGGGTGACTTACAGCATGGCGACAGAATGCGGATATCGAAAAATGGTGCATCTGGATGAGGCGCTGAAGCTCATCGACCGGATGCGCGAGGATTTTTACAGCACCCTGTCTGTCGAGGAAGTGACCATCGAAGAGTCCGCGGGAAGGAAACTGGCGGTCGATGCCATCTCACGAAAAAACATGCCCGGGTATGATCTCTGCACCATGGATGGCTATGCGATACGCGTGTCTGACGGGTATCCGCTACGTCTCGTCGGCGAGGCATTTGCGGGCAGGGGATTCCGGAGTATCGGGACCGGCGAAGCCGTCTACGTCACGACCGGCGCACGCCTGCCGGACGATGCCGATGCCGTGCTCCAGGTCGAGGATGCCGTCGTCGAAGGCAGTACGTTGAAAGGCGTCCTGTTGCACCCATGGACCAACGTCGTACGTACCGGCGCCGACATGAGAGCCGGCGGATTGCTGCTTTCCAAAGGCAACATCATCGTCCCGGCCATGGCCGGCGCCTTTCATGCCGCCGGCATCGACCGCGTGATCGTATACCGGAAACCCCGGGTCGCCGTCATCGCGACGGGCGATGAGATACGGGACGGGACAGTTCCGGACGCCAACGGGCCCATGGCCTGTGCCATGCTTGAGTCATGGGGCTGCCTGTCCACGAGAGCCGCCCCCGCCGGAGACAGCATGGAAGAGCTAACGCGTAGCATCGATACAGCCCTTGCAAGCCATGACTTCGTCATCACCATCGGGGGCGTTTCCATGGGCAGGATGGACCTGGTCTCCAAAGTGGCCGAAGAGGGCGACGTGATATTCAAAGGCGTCCGCGTCAAGCCGGGCAAGCCGTTTATCGCATCTTACCGCGGCCATAAGCCCGTGTTCTCGCTACCCGGGAAGCCTTCCGGCTCCTACACGGCACTGGAGCTTCTCGTGTGGAGGTTCGTGCAAGGGCCTGCGAGAGCTTCAGGCATCCGTATGCCTGTCAGCCGCGACATGTCTCCCCCGTCCCCGGGCTTCGATTACGTGGTCTTCGTCGAGCTGTCCGGAGGGCAGGCCTGGCCGGTCGGTTACCCCGGCTCCTCCGTGGAGCTTTTGAACGGCCCGGAATACAATACGTCGCTGCTGTCAACGTCGGCCCGTACCACGCTCGCGGACGGCTATTTCATCGCCCGGGAGCCAGTGAAGGCAGGGCAGTCCGTAACCATACATCTTTCAAGATAAAAAAAGTGAGCAGACGACCTGATGACTGATCAGCCGATCAGCAGCCAGTTCAGCTCTTTTTCCCGGCCCTTGATCAGCTCTTTGATCTTATCCTCCCATAGCTTTCGTTTTTCGACCGCCTCGTGCAGCTTCTTCAAGTCCTCATCCCGATCGAACTTACTGACTTTGCGATCATAGTCATACATCTCGCGGCCATAGTGCCGGTACTGATTCACCGCTTCCTGGAGTTCGGGCTCCAGATCTTCGAATTTAGTCATAAAACCGTGGCTCCTCAGGACTTCATGCAACAATGTAACGGCGTTTTTTCTCGGCGGGACTATCCGCCACAAGCGCCTTGAATTTTTTATATTCCTCGACCGGCAGGGGATACTCGACCGTAAACGCCTTGCCTGGGCAGGCGCGTACACACTGGTAACAGCGTACCCCGTCGATACACTTCCAGTTGAACTCCGGTGTCCTCTTGCCTTTCTTGATGCTCTTCGTGGGACAGGACTGTATGCAGGTCACACAGAAAATGCACTGCTTCGGGTCGAACACGACCTTGCCTTCTACGGGCTTGCGCATCCGACCGATGACCCTTCGTCTTGGCTTCCCCCGGTTTACTGCGAAGAACGACGTGTTACTGGCCAGTACGACCGGGTCGAGGCTGCGTCCGCCGGCCTTCGCTTCCAGAATTTTATCCACGAACTCGTTAGCGATCATTAGATCGCCCTCGTCCGGCCGCCCTTCGTTGATCCGGAGCTCGCGGCCTTGCGGGTAGTCGTCACTGCCCTCGATCTTGAGGCCGCCAAGAATGTTATAGCCTTTCCTCGCGAGTATGGATGCCGCTTCATAAAGGCTATCGCCTGCGGTCATGCCGCCGTAAGTCGTGAAGACGATGGCATCCGTTTCGTGGACATTTTTCAGGCCTTTCAGGGCATCGGACATGAACTTCGGCGTATAGCCGAAGAAGGTGGGGAATCCCACGGCGAAGAGGTCGACGCCGTCCGCTGCCGCGGGCAGGTCCTCTATGTCCAGGAACCTGACTGGCGCGACCTCGTATCCCGCCTTTTCAAGCCGCTCGTAGATCGTGATGGCAACCTTCTCTGTGTTGCCTGACTCCGAGAAGTAAAAGATTACCGCTTTCATGCTGTGCCTCATGAATGATATACAATAATTTCTACGATCATAAGATCTCTATGTCGAAGAGGTCGGTGACGTTGCAGTCCAGGATAGTGTCGAAATCCTTCATGAACCGCCGCAGCCGGAATACGATCGTCTTCTCTGCGTTATAGATCGAGTACGAGTCCTTGTACCGGGTCACCTTCGGGTTCAGGTTGTAGTACAGGCGGTTATTGCCCAGCCGGGCCCCTGTAATGCCTATCAGGCTGTCCGATATGCAGTGGTTCTTCCCGATGAGGATGCAGACCTCGTCCCGTCGCAGGTCGCAGCCAAGCTTCTGGCCGGCGAACATGGCCATCCGCACCGCCAGCGCCAGGCCGGTACAGCGCTCGCCGTGGTAATTGACAGCCTCGCGCAACAGGTCTTCTCTGATCTCGGCGGGCAGCATGTGGCGCTGCTTCTCTGTCCTGTCGTGGTCTTTCGCGGAAAAGATACAGTCCCATCCGGGCTCATAGGGCTTGATGTCGATCACGGGCGTGCCGTCGATGATATCGAAATTAGCCACCCGCATGAACCGCCCGTCCCGGCTGATGAGCCTCGAAGGGGTGAGCGATACAGGGTTAGGCCTGACGGGCGACCGCACAGAGAACACGCCGCGTTCCGGCAGCTCCTGTGAGAACTTGCGTGGCCTGACCATGAGAAAATCACGTCCTGCCTTGTGGAGCCAGCAGAGTATGAACACATGGGTATGTCCGTCCAGGCCTTCCAGCGCCTCTTCGTACTCCGGGAAGACCTCGACCGTGGCATCGACTCCCTGCAACGGCATATCCTCACGATCTTTGATGTCCGAGCGGACGATGCCGATCTGTCTCAGCTTCACCTTATCCAGCGCCACGACCATTCACCCAGTACCACTACATAGGCCCGGTCTATCATATATTTTGCTATACACGTGAATGTTGTTTAACAATTAAGATAAACACATGCATCTCTGGAACGCAGGCGGCTATGTATCACCTGTGTCAAACCGTCATAACATTTAAGATTCGTTGCCCGGCGGCCTTCTGTCATATCTCCCGGCCGTGAGGTTATATGGCGTTAATACCGGCATGCAGGCATAAACTCCCGGAAATGGTAGTACCTCATGTCAGAGTGGGGGTATATGAAGGCAATTAAAGGGGGCATTTGCCCTTTTCATACTTACGGGATTCTTCCTGGCACTGTCCGTCAACTTTTTCGCGCCGGCAGCATGCGGCCACGCCGATTTCGACATATGGGCTAACCGGAGCGCCCGCGTCTGCGAGCCGTGCAACTATGCCAACAAGGGTAGCAGCGCCGAGAAGATCGTTTCATGGAACGGTACGGGGGGTATCGGCAACGTCGGCATCGGTAACGGCAACTACACACTGATGAAGCCCGATTTTATCAACGATGCCGTAAAATCCATGGAGAATAGCACAATGGCTAATGAGCCGACGACTCCTGGAAATATTACTGCCAATAATGTGACCCGCATGCCGCAGGACAACGCCCGAGGCAATAGTTCGCTTATTTCCAATGCTGTGGCCACCGGCGGTGAGGGGCAGGCACCTGCGACCTGCCCGACCTGCAACAAGGAAGCCCCGCCGGCCAGCGAGGAATCCCTGACCGAATCGCTTACGCCCGACTACATCATGGCCGGCGGCGTCATAAGGGAAGGTACGCCCTATTCCGTCACGATTGGCCGCCCGTTCCCCCATATCCTGAACGAGGAACCGGTAGAGCTGGGAGTCCTGTACGCAAAAATGTTCGGCCTGCCGATGCCAGACGGCAGCAGGATAGACATAGGCGTCAAGAGCCCGGGCTACGAATACTAAAAAGAAAAACTGTTTTTCTTTTTATGCCGCCACGAAGTCGTTGAAGAAGTACGATTGCGTGGCTGCGATGCTCTCGCTGGTCGTCTGGGCGATGGACGGCCCGGCGAAGACGGGAAACCCGAAGCCCACGGTATCGGCGGGCGGGAATGCGATGGCCAGGCTGCCTGTGTAATCGCGGGCCAGCATACTCGTGTTAAACGCCTGCATAAATACAGACCCCTGCGCAAAGGGGGCCGCAACCGTAAAGCCCGGACCCACGGCGAACGGCATACCGATGTTCACCGGGCTGCCGGAAAACCCGATACCTGACTGCGCCCCGGCCACCGGCGTGAACAACGACAATGCCATGAGTAGCATTACTAGACGGACGATCACTACCCTCATTTTCACAGACCTCAATACCCAGAATAGCATTTCCTGCATATGTTTATAAATATTATTAATATAATCAGTTATGAATTAATATGATACTGGTTGCCAGTTATAAAAACTGATAACGAACAAAGCCCTGGCAATATCAACCGGTCGTATCGGCATGTAGTAGCATTATTGAGGGCTAAACGTTTCTATATAGTCCAATATATTCTACACAGGAAGTAGTTATGATGCCCCTGAACTATTGATGTTTGTACAACCAACCAACCACATATCTGTTTTTAGTAAAAGAAATGAAGGCAGTCCGGCTCTCTGACGGGGGCCGGGCCTCAATGTCATGCAGGCTGGTAGTATGTGCATTCCGAGCCCTGGCGCGATATATCTGAACGCACCGGCCCGTCCGGCAAGTATACAAGTAATGGCCGCCCGGAACTACCTATGAGTCGGAAGCCGATCTTGCCGGCAGGACATGTGGCCGGCAGCATAGCAGTCGTATTGATTATCATGGCCATAGCGGTCATCCTCGGTGGCTGTACCAGTCCTCTGTCAGGTGGCGACAGCCAGGCGACAATATCACCGACACCTTCCCCCAGCCTTCCGCGACGCCGACGCCCGCGGCGACACAGGGGCCCACGGCTACACCGACATTGCTTCCGACGCCGACACCGACACCGACGCCTGAGCCGACTATAGCGCCTGAAGAGATCACCCGGATGTATGAGTGGACATTCAACAACCAGTCTTACGTTGTGTATTTCGGCATGCTAAAGAGCGACTACGACACGTATAAAAACCGGCCGCATACCCGCGGGTCGGACTATGCCGGGTACAAGGTCTCCGTCGACGAGCACTTCTACTTCGTCGAGCTGGTCACCCGGCTGATGGATTCCGTAGACGATGCGGGCCTCAGCAATGAAAACGGGGCCGCGGCCGTCATCACTTTCCTGCAGTCGCTGCCCAACGTTTCGCCCGACAATGCGGCTTACGACGATTACCCGAAGTTCCCGCTGGAGACGCTGATCGACGGCGGCGGAGACAGCGAGGACATGTCCATCCTGGCGGCGAACCTGCTTGACCAGATGGGATTCGACGCGGTGCTTCTCGGTTTCCCGGGACACATGGCCGTCGGGATGCAGGGCACGAACGAAAGCGCCGAAGGGCGATATTACACATACGATGGCGCGCAGTACTACTACCTCGAGACCATGCCGCCCCTCCGGGGCCTGGGCGACATCCCCGAACAATACCGCAACACGCCAGCGACCATATACGCCATGCAGGGCGCAGCCGGTATCACACTGGACATGAATGCGAGCCAGGAAAGCTCTGACGAGCTTTACGTCTACTACCATGTCCACTGCAACGTGGCCAACGGCGGCACACAGACTGCACAGAACGTCTCGGTCTACTTCGCCTCCCTCGCGCTGAACTATGGCGAGGACCGGGTATGGGAGCCTACCTTCGACATCAGCGTCGGCGACATCCCGGCTGGCGAGGGGCGGACTGCGGAAGCGACGCTGAAGATTCCGAGGAGCGGGCCCACGCAGATCGAATGCATCGCGTCGGGGGATAACTTCGATCCGGTGACGACGAAGGGCGAGCAGTTCAGCCTATAGAAATATTCCTACAATTTCTTTTTAAATATTTTTTAAAATTAGCAAAGTAGGAAGCGGGGAACAAAAAACATCCCCGCAAACTTCTACTTGTTTTCCCTTAAAACTTTAAGCTATACGTTGGACTGTGGTTTGGTCGAACTTCGAATCGGCCTGATCACAAGTGCGTAAAAGCCGTAGACAACAAGACAAAGTGCAACGAGGAAGATGATTACAGTTCCCCAAACGGCAATTTTAATGGGAAGCCGTATCCACTCGTTGACATCTTTCATCTCTTCCCGGGCGAGTTCCTTGATGTCATTATTTACGCCTTGAATAAGGGCATTCGTAGTCGTGCCAAGGAGTTGTGTACCCAAAGGCCCAACATTGTTGCTTAAATTTTGCAGGTCTATATAGTTGGTGAACTCACTAATCAATTACTTTGTCACCGATTGATGAGTAGGCACATAACCTATATTTATTATTTTCGAATATATCAACGACATTGTGAATTTTTATTATCAATAAATAATGGTATTTTTTTCATTTTACTTAAAGATGCTTTATTAATAGCTAAATTTATTCAGGGTATGGCGAGTCAAAGAACAATATTTGATAATTTATATAATTTAATATTGTAATGAATAATAAAAAGTATTACCTACCTAAAGTTTATATTAGAAATAATCTATCCCTTTATCTAATGACATTTTATCAAGATGAAAATTATTATCGAGATAATAATGGCATATTATATGATGCCGTAAAATGGCATTCAAGACAAAAGCACAAATTTATTGAAGAGTATCTTAAAATTTGGCAAAATAACGTAAAGAAAAATCCTCCATCATTAGATATATTCGATCTTTATGCTTCTACAGGGCTATGTTATTGCACCGATAGTGAAGAAAATGGTGGTTCTGAGCCGACTTGGCTTGGTACCGCCGGCCTAGCTGAATAAATATCTAAACCGCTATCCAAATGGACGATTCCTTTTTTTAAATACTTACCATGAGGAAGAAAGAAAATGTTCAATGCAAAAAACAAATTTAGAAATTTTGGTCGCTAGATATGGGGGCAATAGAACACGAAATACTGAAATTATTTCCTTACCTATTGAAGCTGCAGTAGAAAAAGCGATTGAATTTGGAGAGCAAAGAAACGTTTTCAATTATCCAAATATTTGGATATTAGATCCATATAAAGCAACCCATCTACCTTGGGACGTTGTAAAACGAATAGGCAATCTTAAAAAGACTTATCATTACAAGGGAAAAGATCAGGTAAGAAAACCCGAATTAATTATTAACTTAATGACCCATGACCTACAGAGAAACATAGATACTAACCCTAATGTAATCGAAATAGCTTTAGGTATGAGCGAATCTGAGTGGAGACCGATTATCGAAGAATATAGAAATGCGGGACTAAATACCAGAGAAGCTATAATAAATATATATGCCAGCAGGCTATCTGAACTATATGAAAAACCGCCAATTATTACAGAGATAAAAATAACAAACGACTCTGCTATAGTCTATTGTTTACTACTCTGTACAGATAGCAATGCGGGGCATTATGTCTATAAACTAAAAGGTATCCCAGAGTATAATAACTGGGTAATCAATGAATGGAAAAAGGATGCAGAAAAAATTACTATAGAGAAGAAAACTCCTAAAGAGCAAAAACGCTTAGGAGAATTTTTTTAAATCATCTTTAATATAATATTTCTTGCCATAATATTCTAATTTGTCTTTTACTTTCTCTAAAAAGTCATGCCAATTAACGTTATATTGCTGCTTGTTATAATTTAACTTCCCTACTTTATATAAATCTACGAAATTATGTGTTAAATCTATGATTTCAAGTGTCTGCTCAGGGAACCATACCGGCTCAAGCGAAACATATGTATAAATTCCCCTATCATGAGCTTTTTTTAATGATGCGATTCTTTCAGTAGTTTTAGCAGCATATGGTTCAATTTTTTCTCTCCAAGTTTCATCGGTAAAAACAAGTGTTACTCCATATTCGCTTAGTTGAGGGTTCAATGATAGGAGATCGAAATCTCTTTCAGAATTTTTGCCCCCTTTCGTCAATATAGACACTTTTAAATCATTATTGTGTAGAACTATTATCGCCTTACGTGTCAACTGTTCTTTAATATCAATAGGTTGATATGGATCTGTAGTAAATGATAAAAGTATAGTTCTTTTTTCTCCACTGTTCTTTAACTCTTCAGCATCTTTTTCTAAATTTTTTAATATATCTCTACGTACTTGTGGGCGATAAAAACTATCTCTATCCATTTTTATTGCTAGAGGAGCATAACAATATGTACAGGAATGGGCGCAGCCTCGATAGAGATTTGCAGCTAGTTCGCAATATTCTCTTGCTCTCCCACGCGTTTCATATATTACCGACGTAATTCGATTCCTCTCCTCTAAGGTTGTTTCAATTAGCTGTTACAATTATATCATTACTCTATATAACATCTAGTTATTTAAAATCATTTTGAAAGAAATATATAAAATAGAGTGCTCCGATCGGGATTCGAACCCGAGTCGCCGGCTCGAAAGGCCGGCATGATTGGCCGCTACACTATCGGAGCTTTCGAAAATGCGAACCTAAAATATGCTTGCCTGTACATAAATGTTGTGTACGGGAACTGGGCTTTGCTCAGGCTGTGCGACTCCTGTCACGCTCGCCAGGGGCGCCAAGGGCCAGGGGCGCCATGATCTATCAAGAAGCGGTCGAAGAATGCCGATTCTGATAATATTATTGGCGTCCTGGCGTCCTGGCAGCCCCCACAGATATTTTCCAATGAGATACCAGCCGACCCCGGGAAAATGTGCGAAAGTCAATCCCTGCCATGCGCCCGCGCGCGAACCCCCGCTCGCCGACTTCGCAAAGCCCCGCCCTTTAAAATCGTTTTGGCGCCCTTGGCTCTTGGCGAACCTGGCGAGCCTGACAGGAGTCGCACTGCCCTGACAAGGCAAGCATCATTCCAGCATTTATCTAAAAAGACACCTGGCGCCTTGAAACCTTTCGGTGCTAAGTGGCGCCCTGGCGTCTCTTCTTGGCCTCTTGGCGCCTTACGGCCAGCTTCCGAACAGCGGCACGCGCAGGTTCTTCGGCCCCGGCTTCACCTGCTTGCCCCGGGCCATTCTGGCAACAATGAACACGTACCCGACGTGGTGCATGCCGCCCTTGTTGTAGAACACATCGGTCTCCCGCTCCATCGACTTGACAAACTCTGGCGTCACGAAGCCGCCGGGCCGGGAGATGGTGCGCTTCATCCCCATGTAGTACCGGTCCCAGGCCGACTGGGGCATGAGTGACAGGTGCACGATCTCGAAGCCGTGCTTTTCGAGGAGCTTGCGGTACCCGATCTCGGTCAGGTAGCTAAACACATCTTCCTCGTAGGCTTTTCTTATCACCGAAGGGACGTTTTCGCTCAGGTAGATTAAATCGACGACGGCCAGTGTCTTACCGTCTTTCAGCAGCGATGCACAGCGTTCGATGCCTTCTTCCCTGCCGACATAGGTGAGTGCGCCGCCCTCGGCCAGGATGAGGTCGTAGTGCCCGGTGCCGAAGTCCATCTCCCGGCCGTCCCTGACCTGGAAGTCGACCAGCTCCGACAGTCCCATATCTGTCGCCTTTTCCCGGGCGTGCTCGACGATGTTGGGGTCGATGTCGAAGCCTTCGACGTGACAGCCAAACCGCTCTGCGAGCGCGCATGCTGCTGCGCCGCGGCCGCAGGCGATTTCGAGCACCCGGGACTTCTTGTTGAGCCGGGCGAGCGTTCCCGCGGTGAGCGTGAATGATCTGCCGCCGGGGGCGAGGTAGTCGAAGTCGTCATCGATCATGGTATCACCACTTTTCTTTTATTATGTTAAAACATTATCTTAATCCTAAAAACATTACTGTCTATTGTCAGGCAGGGGATGGCCATGGCTTACCTGGCGTATAAAAAGGATATCGAGTCGGCGATCGGGTTACACCGGGTAATTGATGCCGTACGGTTTACCTTCGGGATGTAAAATATTAAAAATCGTATGCTTTATTTCAGAGCTTTTTCACCTCCGGACGGGACAGTAGTATATCGGGCTTTACTATGGAAATAACGAATCAATAATTGTAGTAATCTGGTTATCACCTCCTGTGCAGTTTATTCCGGGATATTCGGTCTAGTCCTGTGTATCAATCCTCCTTCCACTCTTTTACCGGACATTTCAACAATCTGGTCTGGTCGAACACCTCCGACTGGTCTGTCCAATGTCCATACGTGCGGGCGATCGCCCGGAAAAAGCAGCTTTGTAGACGGCAAAGCCCCCTCTTCCGGCGGGTCGCGCCGATCAGTTATGAGCCTTAACCTGCGTGCGGAGCAGGATTATTTTATCCCGCTCCCACAATCTATAATCATCGTTAATTATGGATAAATTATACTTACAGGTTTCACGAACCGGCGATAAAAATCCGGGCATCTTCCATGTTATTTATTAGCATGGCCATGGTTCCAGCGGAACCGCCAGGCCAAGTCGGGAAAACCGGCAGGCATGGAGGCCCCCATTCCTCCATGCCCCGTCCCGTTTCTTATTCATCATCGAGCGTCGCGAGGTCGCCGAGCGGGAGCCCGAGCTCCTGTGCCTTGAGGACACGGCGCATGATCTTGCCACTCCTCGTCTTTGGCAGGCTCTCCTTGAAGTCAATCTCCTTGGGGAACGCATGAGCCGCCAGCTTGGTCTTGACGAACTCCGAGATTTCCCGCTTCAGCTCCTCGCTGCCGTCATGGCCCGGCTTCAGGGCGATGAAGGCCTTGATGATGTTGCCGTACAGCGGATCCGGCTTGCCGATGACACCGGCCTCGGCCACCGCCGGGTGCTCCAGCAATGCGCTCTCCACCTCGAAGGGGCCGACGCGCTCGCCTGAAGACTTTATCACGTCGTCCATGCGGCCCATGAACCAGAAATACCCGTCACTGTCGATATACGCGCTGTCGCCGGTGACGTACCAGCCGGGGATGCGGAAGTACTCCCTATACTTCTCCGGATTATTCCATATCCCCCGCATCATGGATGGCCAGCCTGCTTTGATAGCCAGGTTGCCAGGCACTCCTGCTGGCAGCTGGTTGCCCTTTTCGTCGATGACCGCTGCCTGGATGCCGGGGAACGGCTTGCCCATGGAGCCCACCTTAAGGGGCAGGCTGTAGAAGTTCGCTATCATGTTGCAGCCCGTCTCGGTCATCCAGTAGTTTTCATGGATAGGGAGGTCATAGACCTTCATGCCCCACCGTATGACCTCGGGGTTCAGCGGCTCGCCGACGCTGGTGATAAAGCGCATGCTCTTGAGGCTGTACCGGTTTACCACTTCGTCGCCCGCTTTCATGAGCATACGCAGCGCGGTGGGCGCCGTGTACCAGACCGTGACCTTGTACTTGTCGATGATCGAGTACCAGGCGTCGGCACTGAACCGCCCCGCGTAGACGACCTGCGACGCACCGTTGAGCCAGGGGCCGAAGATGCCATAGGACGTCCCTGTGACCCAGCCCGGGTCGGCAGTACACCAGTAGACGTCGTCGTCCCGCAGGTCCTGCACCCATTTCGTGGTGATGTAGTGCCCGATCATGGCATTGTGCACGTGGATGACGCCTTTGCTCTTCCCGGTCGTGCCCGAGGTGTAGTGCATGATGACCGGGTCCTCGAGGTGGCACCATTCCATCTCGAACTCTTCCGGCGCGTACATCATTTCAGCATCGTAGCTCAGCTCACCTTCGCCGAACTTGAAGCTCTCGGGCGCCTGGCAGACGATGATCGTCTTCAGTGTCGGGACCTCGTGCCTGATCGAATCGATGCCCAGTCGCTTCATGTCCGGGGTGGTGACGACCATCTCGGCGCCGCAGTCGTTCATGCGGTCTCGGACGGCCTCTGCACGGAACCCGCCGAACAGCGGGGCGAAGATCGCGCCGATCTTGGCGATGGCCACCGCACTGATGTAGAGTTCAGGGATTCTGGGAAGGTACACGAAGATGCGGTCGCCCTTCTTAGCCCCTGCCTTCCGGAGCACATTGGCAAACTTGTCTGACTGCAGCTTGAGCTCAGAGAAGGTGTACTTCGAGTGCTCCTTGTTGGGGCCCTCCCAGTACAGCGCGACTTTGTTCTTGCGCCAGGATGCGGCATGCCGGTCGATAGCTTCGTGGGCGATGTTTACCCGGCCGGTATAGTGCCAGTCGAATTCCTTCTTTACGTCATCCCAGACCGAGCCGTTATTATTGTTAGCCTTGTGATAATCGCAGTTGCAGATGCCGAACTTCTCAACGATCTCAATGTTGTTCTCGTTTCGAAGCTGCCAGCTTTTGCCGCTTATCGCTTTGCTCGTAGATGGTATTCCATAGTTTTCTGTGGCGCTCATGTGATGCCCCTCAAGAATTGCTATTAATTGCTAATTAACAATCATTACAAATAAAGATTTCGATTGTTAATGATTAATCACGACTAATGTGCAGGAATATGATATTTATTGATGAGCGGGCATAAGCGACTGCCGCCGTCTTTTCAAGCGCTAAATACGCATTCGCCGCCCCTGTCATACCCCAAATTATATAACTGAAAATGGCGTTTTTATAGAGCATCAAGGTGAAAGGATGCAATTACTACTCATCCATTCTGACTTCATAGAATACGAGGTCAAGAAGAGCACACCCGTCGCCGAGCCCGTCGAGGACATCCTCAAGACCGGGCGGATGGAAGATGCGCTCACCGCTTTCATTGCCGTGGAGAAGCCGGACGAGACCAATCCCGGCGAAGTGATCGGCAAAGGCATGGAAGCGATCGTCAATGTCGCGGGCCAGGTGAAGGCTAACCGGATCATGCTATATCCCTACGCTCACCTGAGCTCCCAGCTATCGTCACCGAAGACGGCCGTGGAAGTGCTCAAAGGCCTGGAACAGGGCCTGAAGGCCAGGGGCTTTGAAGTGAAGAGGTCGCCGTTCGGCTGGTACAAGCAGTTTACGATCAAATGCAAGGGGCACCCGCTGTCTGAGCTGTCCCGCTCGATCCGCCCTGCCGGCTGCGAGGCGGAGACTGTAGCTATCACTCCGGCCGAGAAGCCGGAAGTCGTCTCCGAGGCGGTCAAGAACGAGGAGAAGCTGAAGAGCTACTTCTACGTGCTCGACACCGACGGCCAGCTGAAGGACCCGAAGACATTCGACTATAAGGGTCACGATAAGCTGAAGGCGTTCGTGGACTACGAGATGGCCAAGAAGCGCGCCGTCGACCGTGTCCCGCCCCATGTGGAGCTGATGAAGCGCCTGGAGCTGGCCGACTACGAGCCCGGCAGCGACCCTGGCAACATGCGGTGGTACCCGAAAGGCCGGATGATGAAGGCGCTCCTCGAGAATTACGTGCTCATGGAAGCGGCGAAGAAGGGCGCGATGGAAGTCGAGACGCCCATCATGTACGACATGGAGCACCCGACGCTCAAGAAGTACCTGGACCGGTTCCCTGCCCGGCAGTACACGGTGATCGCGGACAAGAAGAACCTGTTCCTGCGGTTCGCCGCATGCTTCGGCCAGTTCCTGATGAGCCACGACATGACTATCTCGTACAGGAACCTGCCGCTGAAGATGATTGAGGTCACCCGCTACTCGTTCCGTAAGGAGCAGCGCGGCGAGCTCGTCGGCCTGCGCAGGCTGCGGGCGTTCACCATGCCGGATATGCACACTTTATGCACGGACATGGAAAGCGCGACAAGGGAGTTCAAAGACCAGTACGACATGAGCATCGAGACGCTGGCGACTGTAGGGATCGACCTCTCCGACTACGAGGTGGCCATCCGCTTCACGAAGGAGTTCTACGACAACAACAAGGCGTTCATCGAGAGCCTGGTCGAGCGGGCCGGCAAGCCGGTTGTCATCGAGATGTGGGACCAGCGGTTCTTCTATTTCGTGCTGAAGTTCGAATTCAACTTCATCGACAGCCTCAACAAGGCCAGCGCGCTCTCCACCGTACAGATCGACGTGGAGAACGCTGAGCGGTACGACATCACCTACGTCGACCAGAGCGGTAACAAGCAGCGTCCCATCATCCTCCATTGCTCGCCGTCCGGCGCTATCGAGCGCCTCATCTACGGCCAGCTGGAGAAGCAGTCGATGCTGGCGGAAAAAGGCCAGGTGCCCATGCTGCCCGTCTGGCTGTCCCCGACCCAGGTCCGTATCGTCACAGTCGGCGATAAGCACGTGCCCTTCGCAGAGAAGCTGGCTGACGACCTGTGCGGCATCCGCGCGGACATCGACGACCGCGAGGAGACCGTGGGCAAGAAAGTCCGGGACGCGGCAAAGGAATGGATTCCCTACGTGGTCACCATCGGCGACGCCGAGGTAAACAGCGACAGGCTGTCCGTCGTCGTCCGGGCCGAGTCGGAGCCGGGCAAGCCGAAGAAGGTCGAGATGACACGGGAAGAGCTGATCGCCCGCCTGCAGAAGGAGACCGCGTGCCTGCCCACCAGGCCGCTGCCCGTCGTCAGGAACCTTTCGAAGCGCCCCAAGTTCGTTGGCAGCCTTTAGGCATTGGACACAAAGGGCACGGAGGCCACAAAGGGCACAAAGGTTTCCCGTGCCTATTACTTTTTTTTGGCTTTGGACACAAAGGGCATTAAGGGCACGGAGGTCATAGATGGCACGAATGGTAAAAAACTGATGAATTCACCCTTTTCCTCCGTGGCCTTTGTGCCCTTAGTGCCCTTTGTGTCCAATGCTTTTAAATTTGGCAAGTTTTATAAAGATAATTGATTAATCTACATTTGGGACCTCCCGTGGGGCTGGCCGTCGCGAAAGCGGGCTGGCACTACCTATTATCAAAGACCTGTGTGGCATATAGGATCGGGTTTGAGGAAGGATGGAACAGCACCAGGGCCGGATCACGGATCCGGCCCGGCAGATCACCTGACGATTCCCCGGTGTGGCAGGTGTAAGATGGGGTTACAAGCTAAGAGTGCTACACGATCGGAGCCCGGCGTGGGTGGGTGAAATCAGGCTGCGCTCCGGACGACGGCACTCTATCTCTTTCATTTCTGTTATCACGAAGGTCAGAAAGGACACAAAGGAAACCAAGAATGACTATGTGATTGGAATTTACCAGTGTTAAAAGGCATCCTTGGGGCTCTTTGTGTCCTTTGTGACCTTCGTGCCCTTAGTGTTATCATCCCGGGCAGCCAACGTTTTACTGTGACTCTTATGGTCGACAAGCCGAGAATTCTCATAATCTATACTTCCATGTCCGGCAATACCGAGGCGCTGGCCCGGGCCATCGCAGACGGCGCCAAACACGGGCAGAACGTCGAGGTCGAGATCAAGCGAGCCGGCGAAGCAGGGCCGCAGGACATCGAGCACGCATCGGCGCTGGCGTTCGGATCGCCGACATACTACAGCTATATGAGCGGCGAGATGAAGTCGCTGTTCGACGGCGCCCTCCCGTTCAAGGGACACTTTGAGGGCAAGCCGGCCGTCGCCTTTGGCACCGGCAACGGCGGACAGCTCAAGTGCATCGAAAGCATCGAGAACATCCTGTCCTTCTTCGGAGTACAGTTTGTGCAGAAGTCCGACATCCTCTCCGCGGGGCTGGCTGTCCAGGGGTCGCCGGACGAAGGGGCGAAAAAGCTGGCGGCGCAGGTCGGAAAAAGCCTGTCGGAGGCGGGCATCAGGCACGTCTGCGAGAAAGCGAAGCAGGAGAAGGGGCTCATTATAGGCGAACACACCGCACACAGGGACGAGAAAGCGATGCGGGGCCCATAAATCACGCGCGCAAGCGGCAAGGCGATCGTGACTATTTCCTCAGATCGGCAAATGTCAGCCCGTATTTCTCCGTCATGACTTTTGCGAGTTCCGACCGGTGGCACTCTCCGGGGTCAGCCTCATAGCACATCAGGGCTGTCTTGCATCTCGCTATAATATCCCGCAGCTCGTCCAGCTCTTTCGTCTTTGCCGCCGCATGCTTTCTATAAAATGCCATAGCATCCGTGTGGCTGCGATCGCTTTTCCTGTTCTCCGGAGGGTTGCCCAGCGATGGCATAGAAATATACCTGATGCGAAACCCCTGTGATGCCCCGAGTCCTTCCAGCCTGTCCTCCAGGACGCTTTTCCTGTATTCGGGCACCCGGGACCAGGGCGCTTCCCTCACGTCCACGAGGCAATGTACGCATGCTCCCTTCAGGATGGCAAAAAGGTCCTCCACGTTGAGCTTCTCATAGCCGACGGTGTAAAAATCGACGTCTATAGGGCCCAGCCGTGCCTGCGTCGTGCGCTTTTCAGCCATTACGGTAGTATTTAATATGCCCGGCGTATTTATCTATTGGGTATCTATGCGAGTGCTGGTAGCTGTCCATACGAAGACATATAAATCTTTCAAGGTGGCTAATCGGATAAAAGAAGTGCTGGGGGCCGACCTGTTGACGTCATTTCTTTATGCCAGCGCTTTATCCGTTCTCAAATCACGTCCCGTAAGCCCGTAGCGCTCTGCTATGATGACAGCCAGTTCCGACCTGTGACAGCATGCCGGGTCAGCCTCGTAGCACATCAGGGCCGTCCGACAGCGCCCGATGATGCCTTGCAGCTCATCAAGCGCGGCCTCCTGCGTAAGTACATGGCTCCGATAGGCGGCAGTTGCCTCCGGGCTGCCGCAGTGTCCCTTCCGGTTCTCCGGCGGGTTGCCCAATGCAGTGATCGAGATATATTCAATCTTATAGCCATGGGCTTCGCTGAGATCATTCAGCTTCCGCTGCAGGACGTCTTTATTATAGAACGCCCTGCGTGAGCGTGGCAAATTCCTCACGTCTACCAGGCAGTGGACCCCGGCTGTTTCCAGCATGTCGAACAGCTCTTCCACGTCGATCTTCTCGTAGCCGATCATGAAAAAATCGGGTTCCGTGCGACTGGTTTCAACCTGCATTGTATCTCCCGTGCGAGAGTCCGTTCTCGCTGTATGAATACCATCGGGGCAACAATAGCGCGACGTCGTCTCAACATCCCTGAAAATCCTGTCCGTCCGCCATGTGATATCGCAGGGACGCCCTGTGATCACAGGGATAGCAGACCGTGGGTAGATAATTTTAAATACTGAACGTCCTTATTTCAAAAATCAAACGGAGCAAAATATCGTGGATGCGAACGCGTTTATCGAAGAGGCAACAGCGACCCTGAAGGGCCAGGTAAGAGGCGGCAAGGCGCTCATCGCGCTGTCCGGAGGCGTGGACAGCTCAGTCTGCGCCATCATAGCCCATCGGGCGATCGGCGACCGTCTCGTGCCCGTATATGTGGACACGGGCCTCATGCGCAAGGGCGAGACTGACCGGATCAGGGAGATCTTCAGCTTCATGAAGCCTCGCATCGTGGACGCGAGCGACCAGTTCTTCGCGGCGCTGAAGGGGATCACCGACCCCGAGCTGAAGCGCAAGGCCGTCGGGGAGACGTTCATCCGCGTGTTCGAGCAGGTCGCGAAAACGCTGGACGTAGACTATCTCATACAGGGCACCATCTATCCCGACCGCATCGAGTCCGAGGGAGGCATCAAGTCCCACCACAACGTGGGCGGGCTGCCGTCGGTGATAGACTTCAAGGGCATCATCGAGCCGATTGCGGATTTGTACAAAGACGAGGTCAGGGACGTCGCGCGGGCGCTGGACCTCCCCTCCGAGATATCGGAACGCATGCCGTTCCCCGGGCCGGGCTTATCGGTCCGCGTCATCGGCGAGGTCACGAGAGAGAAGGTAGCCATCGTGCGTGAAGCCAACGCCATCGTCGAGCAGGAGCTGGTCCAGCAGTACCGCCCCTGGCAATGCCTGGCGGCGTTGCTGGAAAAGGGCACCGGCGTCAAGGGCGACAACCGCTGTCATGGCTGGATCATCGCAGTCAGGGCCGTAGAGTCCCGGGACGCTATGACCGCTAACCATATGGAGCTGCCCTGGGAGACGCTCAACCGGATGTCGTCGCGCATCACGTCCGAGATACCGTCGGTCGCGCGGGTGGTATATGATATCACGCCCAAGCCCCCGGCGACGATAGAATTCGAGTAAGCAAGCCTGATACAATTAACAATTATCAATGACAAAGTGAGAAACAATGGAGGGTAACACTTTTGGCAGGGCCCCCGGGGAGGGGGCCGTCGCGAAGGACGCTAAATACGTCTTTCAGACCTACGGGCGCCAGCCCCTCGTGATCACACGGGGCAAGGGCGCACTGGTGTGGGACGCGGACGGCAGGGAGTACGTGGACTGTGTCGCCGGCATAGCGGTGAACAACCTTGGCCACTGCCACCCGACGGTCGTCGCGGCCATCCAGGAGCAGGCGGCGAAGCTCATGCACACGTCCAACCTGTACTATAACGAGCTGCAGCCGGAGCTGGCCGCTAAGCTCGCACAGGTATCGGGCATGGACCGCGTGTTCTTCTGCAACTCGGGCACCGAGGCCATCGAGGCGGCGCTGAAGCTGGCCCGCAAGAACACCGAGAACAAGGGCTTCATCGCTACAGAGCACTGCTTCCACGGCCGGACCATGGGCGCGCTGAGCATCACCCATAAAGCCAAATACCGCAAGCCTTTCGAGCCCCTGGTGCCGGGCGCCAGCTTCGTCCCATACGGCGACGCCGAGGCCATCCGGAACGAGATCGACTCGGACACGGCCGCAGTCATCATCGAGCCGGTGCAGGGCGAAGGCGGCGTCAATATCCCCAATAAGGATTACCTGAAAGAGGTCAAGAAGATCTGCGACCGGGCCGACATCGTCCTCATCTTCGACGAGGTGCAGACCGGCATGGGCCGCACCGGCAAATGGTTCGGCAAGGACCACTTCGGCGTCCAGCCGGACGTCATGTGCGTGGCCAAAGGCATCGCCGGCGGCTTCCCCATGGGCGTCATGATGGCGACCGAGAACGTGGCCAAATCCTTCACCAAAGGCGACCACGCCTCCACGTTCGGCGGCAACCCGCTGGCCTGCGCAGCCGCGCTGGGCACGATCAAGGCCATGGAAGAAGAGAAGCTGGTCGAGCGGTCCCGGGACATGGGTAATTACATGAAGAGCGAGCTTGCGAAGAAGTGCAAGCAGGACTTCGTGGACCACGTCCGCGGCCTCGGCATGATGATCGGCGTGCAGATGAAGCGGGAAGGCAACGCGCTGGTCGACCAGGCCCGGGAGAAGGGCGTGATCATCAACGTCGCTTCAGATACCGTCATTCGTCTCGTGCCTCCGTTCGTGATCACCAAGGACGAGATCAACCGCGCGGTCGACGTCATCAGCGGCCTGAAAATTTGAAAAACTTTTTTTCTTTTTTACATTTCGACGTCCTATGGTCACGTGTTCATAAAGCACCGAAGTCTGTGTCAGCTTCATTTTGTTTTCGCAAAGCCGACATCCGCTCTTTCCTTACAATTACATATGTTCCTATAGCTCCAAAATGTGGTCTGTCAAATACTAATCGTGGTGCGACGCCCATGCGTTCTTGCAATATTCAAGATTTATATTACAGCACATTATGGTCTATCCAATATCAATCGCGGTGCGACGTCCATGCCTGCTGATGCTGCATGGGCTACTCCGGGTTTTTCCGGTACTACGCCGTCCGGGCCGCGTTCTTACAATATCGGAGATCAATAGGGCATGATATGGTCTGTCCAATATTAATCGCGGTGCGACGCCCATGCTTACTCCGTCGCATGGGCTACTCCGGGTTTTTCCGGTCTCATGAAAAATTTAATAAAATGAAGCCGACGCATGCCGATCTAACGATAAACGTAATAAACCATATAAATGGAGTTTAGACATAGCTATTTTTCATCACCTCTACTTGAAAATACCCTTTTTCATCCGTCGAGTGCTCCGCCGTCCGGGCCGCGCTCGCACCCTCGCCGGACGAGCACGGCTGCGCCTTCGGCTGCGCCGGACTCGACCGCTTCGCAAGCGCTAAGCAACGCGCCTGTCGGCAGCGTTCATTGCCCGGCCGCCTCCGCACCCCTCGCACAGCTACGCGTGCGAGGGGCCTTCGGCCAGAAAAACCCTCCGCCTTCCGCGGAGCAGCATAGGCTATTCATACAAGGACTAGTATCGGATCGATGCATGTACTGGTGTTGGTATGGGTTGCCTGTGCTTCTCCGCGGAAGGCGGAGGGTTTTTTCGGCTTGCCCCTTCGCACGCTTCAGCTGTGCGAGGGGTGTGGAGGTGTCGGGTGTGAAAAACGTTGCCCGAAGGGCGCGTTTTTCAGGGCTTGCAAAGGAGGCTCAACGCTGCCGAAGGCGCGTTGTGCCGACGAAGGTGCGAGCCCGTCGCCCGACACCGGAACACCGGAAAAACCCGTAGTAGCACGTGCGGCGAAGCAAGCACGGGCGTCGCACCGCGATTAATATTGGAAGTAATGGTTATCAGAGGTGATGCTTATGCAAGAAGCAAGCATGGGCGTCGTACCGCGATTGGTATTGGAAAGTCCTGTACCTGGTTAATATTATCATGACCGCATGGGCATAGCGCCACGACTGATATGAAGAAGAACCCGTATATTGGTTTTTATGGCATGATGGAACGGACGTCAGAGCACGATTTTTACTATTCAAAACCAAAACCATTTAAGATATTAGTCATATTATCTCCATAGCACGATCGTTATTATTTCAGGATGGAGCCCATATGCTTAGTATTGAACATTTAAGCGTCGAGGTAGACGATAAGCGCATCCTCAACGACGTAAACATGGCCATTAAAGAGGGCGAGACGCATGCCCTGTTCGGCCCCAACGGGTCCGGCAAGAGCTCGCTGCTGTTCACGATTGCCGGGGTGCCCCGCTACAAAATCACCGCTGGCAAGATCTATTACAAGAACAAGGACATCACCGATGCCCCGATGGACGAGCGGTCGAAGCTCGGCATCGGCATCCTGTTCCAGCATCCCCCGGTCATCAGGGGCGTGAAGCTCAGGGACATGGTCCGCATCAGCCTCGAGTCACGGGGACGAAAGGTCACGGACGCGGAGATCGACGACCTGGCAAAAAAGCTGAACCTCGAGACCTTCATGGACCGGGACGTGAACCTCGGCTTCTCCGGCGGCGAGATCAAACGCTCCGAGCTGCTGCAGCTTTTAGGCCAGCGCCCGGACTTCGTCATGCTGGACGAGCCGGACAGCGGCGTCGACCTTGTTAACATCGGCCTGGTGGGACGGACAATCAACGAGCTGCTCGAGAAGGAGAAGAAGACTATCGAGCGCACCAAGTCAGGCCTCATTATCACCCACTTCGGCAACATCCTGGACTTCGTCAAGGCCGACAGGGCCTACGTCATGATGAAGGGTCACGTCCTCTGCCAGGGTAACTCGGTAGAATTGCTGGAAGACATAAGGAAGAACGGCTACGGAGAGTGCATGGCATGCGCGAAGAAATAACGAAGCGGGCACAGGCGGCACAGGATAAGAAAGCGCTGTATGGCCCGGATATCGACCTCCAGAAGTTCCAGCAGCAGACCCCGGCCCGGGAGCGGATTACTTCGCTCTCTGCTCTGTCGAAAGGCGTGCAGGACCGGGCTCTTCACGCGGGCGTGGACGCCTCGATGAAGGAGCGTTCCGGCTCGTTCTTCATGCACGACCAGTCCGTCATCCACACGGCTACCGCGCAGGAAGGGCTGGAGATCATGGACATCAACGATGCGCTGGAGAAGTACGACTGGCTGAAGGACTACTACTTCAAGATCGTGCAGCCGGACGCCGACAAGTACACCGCGTACAGCGCGATGCACCCGTCTGCAGGCTATTTCCTCCGGGCGTTGCCGGGGGCGAAGATCACGTTCCCCCTGCAGGCGTGCCTGTACATGGGCCGGGAGAACATGATCCAGAACGTCCACAACATCATCATCGCCGAAGAGGGCAGCGAGTTCCACATCATCTCCGGCTGTACCAGCGATACCCACGTGACCAGCGGCCTGCACGTCGGCATCTCGGAGTTCTACGTCAAAGACAATGCGAAGCTGACCTTCACCATGGTCCACAACTGGGCGGAGGACGTCCACG
Organism: uncultured Methanocellaceae archaeon; assembly: GCA_963769045.1. Classification (GTDB taxonomy): domain Archaea; phylum Halobacteriota; class Methanocellia; order Methanocellales; family Methanocellaceae; genus Methanocella_A. The sequence continues at coordinate 15,865 of CAVYKK010000013.1, read as the reverse complement.
TGAGGCCGCGTTCCGCGACGGTCATGGGCAAGAACGCTGTGTTCATGAGCAACTACGTGTGCATGACGCCGGTGAAGGACATCCAGATGTACCCCGGCACGGTCATGGAGGGCGAGAACAGCGTCGCACGGTATAACACGATCGTCTACGCCTCGAAGGGCACACACTTCGATCTCGGCTCCAAAGCGGTCTTAAAGGCAAAAGGCTGCAAGGCCGAGCTCATTGCGAGGACGATCACGAAGGGCGGCTACATTGCGTCACGCGGTCTCATCCAGGGCGACATTGCGGGTGTCAAGGCACATCTCGAGTGCCGCGGCCTTATCTTAGGCGAAGGCGGCACCATCTACGCAGTGCCAGAGCTGCTGGGCAGCATACCGGGCGTAGACCTTAGCCATGAAGCGGCTGTCGGCAAGATCGCCGAAGAGGAAATCCAGTATCTCATGGCCAGAGGCGTGGACGCTGACACTGCTACCGCTTTAATCGTCCGGGGTTTCCTGGATGTAGACGTCAAAGGGCTTCCGTCCCAGCTCCAGGCGGAGATGAAGAAGACCATCGCGCTAGGCGAAAAGGCCATGATGTAGGAGGGCAGGCTTTCCTGCCCTTATTACAATATTTACTTTTTTTGCTTTATCGAGCCCTGTATATGCTTAGAAGATATCTAACACAGAGTGCAGTCATTTGTTTATCTTTCTGTACAAGCTGGTGACCCTTTCGACACAAAGGCCACGAAGGCCACGATGTACACAACGTTAATTTTTAAGAGGGGCAATGGCAGCCATTACTGTAAGGGACTTCGTGTACATTGTGGCCATTGTGGCCTTTGTGTCGAAAGGGTCAAGTGCCCGGACAAAAAGACGTACAAATGACTGTATTCTGTATTGATTGCCGGCTCAGTTTGTATAAAAAAGGGCCAGGAATGACCATCTGACTACCAGTAGATCGTGTAGTCTTTCACGATGCCCTGCGGATAGTATAAAGGCCCGAGCCGGCTCTCGCGCAGGTTGAGGTCCATCGCCAGCGAGTTCAGCTGGTCGTTCTTCAGCCTCATTTCATAAGTCGGGCCGCCGTTTGCCTGGATCTGGGCGTCGAGGGCATTGCGATCGTCATAGTATTTCCGCTGGTCGTAGATCAGATTCAGGTGGTCTTTCTTGTAGCTCTCGTAGAATGAGTAGCTGGTATTGGTCGCCCACTCGATATCAATGCCATTGAGCTCCTTGCCCTTCTCGAGATAGTCGATGCGTACTTCGGGGTTCTCGCCGGCATAGTCTGACTGGGAGGAAGCGTCGACAAAGACCAGTCCTCTGTCGGAAGTGTTGAAGACGTCGATGCCATGGCCCACGTCCGACGAGCGCACCGGTGCGCTGAACTTGCCGTTCCCGTTGTCGTATACCGAGTAGTCGATGGCCGTGTCGTAGAAATCGATAGCGACGAAGCCGCACCTGATGCCGCTGGCTTCGGCATTGTCATGCACTTTCCGGGCGAAATCGGCACAGGTAAAGTTCGGGTAGCTGTACCGGGTCTCGATCGTCTTATCGGCCTTCAGGAAATCCGCCAGCTGGTCGCAGGTCGGGTCCGTGGCGTTCTTATAATTGACCAGCGCGACCGCGGCGCCGGTGGCGTTGCTGACCGGTATCGAGACCGTGTAGGTCGGGGTGTTGATGTCCACATAGCTCAGTAAAAGAATGAACGCTATTATGCAGGCTGCGATGACGGCCAGCACTGAAAGCAACTTGACGGCCAGGGCTCCCCTGTTCACCGCGACTCTAAGCGCGGAAGGCCTGCCACGGGTATCTTCACCATCGCTGATGTCAGATACGCCCGGCTTGACCATAGTGCCGGATTCCTTTTGCCTGCGGTATTCGGCCAGGCCCTGGCACTCGTGCTTTTCCGGGGCCTTGTGTGCCTCACAGAAGGCTTTTCCGCAGAACTTGCACTTGTACAGCAGGAGCTCTTTGCCACAGACCTCGCACCCGACCGACCTGTCCTTCGCTGACATAGAATTAGTAAAAGTTAAGCGTCCGATCGTATAAAATAATATTGGTAAGCATGCAATATTTTCCAGCTTACAAAGAAAAACAAATTAAAAATTTGATTACTCTGGCAAATCAAAGGCATTATAAACATGCACTATCGTGGTCACAAAAATACAAAGAGGAAGACTGCCGGTCGGCATCGAATGGGACGGCAGGCACTCGCGCGCGCGAACGCCAGCCTGGCTGACGAGAGCATTTTGCTGTCGTTACCCAATCATTATCCCCTCGACCCTCACCCGGACGCCCTCGGGGGTCCGGTTCATGAAGATCACTGTGCCGCTGTGCCGCCACTGGAGCATACATCGCCGGGGCAGGTACCAGTATCGCATACCGATCTTCAGCTCGACGGCTGTGTCCTTCACGATGCCCTCGTAGGCCTGCGCCGAGTAGTAGCCGAGGTCCTTGATCGGCTTGCCACGGTTCATCAGCGGGCCGGTGACGCACCAGACGATGACACCTGTGCGGTGGTCCACATCCATGACCATGCCGCTGTGAGCTACCGGGCAGCCGCAGGACATGCCGAGCGGCCTGCCAATGAGGACGTCGCCCTTCTGGATGTTCATCTCCCGTGTCAGCATAGGGTTGTGAGGTATGATGGTCTCCCTCGGGCCCACGTCCTCCGGGTTCTTGTCGAGGATGAACTGGACGTCCCGGCCCAGCGAGTCTTTACCGATGCTGGCGGCCGTATTGTCCGTGATCTGCTCCGCCAGGGATACTGGCGCCTCCGCTATCCTGAGCACGCTGCCTCGCCGTCTGCACGCACCGCTTTCGCTCCCCGGGATTCGCCCGGATTATTTCCGCGAACTGCTCGCAGGTCTTAACGCCGCACATGCCGCAGTCGAGGCCCGGTAATGCTTCCATCTCTTGATTCATCGTACAATCCACCTTGATCTATTCCCCTCTGTAAAACATCTCGCCGTCAAGCGGCCGGAGCACACCGAAGTGCTGCTTCCAGCCGATCTCTTTCTTTCCCACGCAAATGGTACACGTCCCCACCGGCGGGTTGCCCCGGAGGAACAGCGGAGGGGCCAGGACGGGCGACTCTTTGATCTTCTTCACCAGACGGTCGACGCCGATCCCGTACAACGCGTTGGTCTCCACGATGCTCATGCCCGGCGCCGTCTCGAGGATGCGGGCCCGGAACACCTCGCGCTCCGCCTGGGAAATGAGGTCGATCTTGGTGACCACAGCGACGTCGGCCAGCGACAGCATGGGCCCGATCTTCCTGGGCAGGTTCATACCGCTGGTCGCCTCAAGGACAACGATACCAAGCGCGCCGTCGATATAAGGCGAACAACGGAAGCAGAGTCCTGCCGTTTCCACTATCAGGAAATCAGCCTGTTCCTTTTCGGCCCATTCGACCGCGTCCCCGAGTACCATGACATTGCAGTGGTCCGGGCAAAGCTCGCCGGAGTACACCTTTTTTACCGGGATGCCGAACTCCCGGCTGAAGATCTCGTCCTCGTCCGCGTACTGGACGTCCACCTTCAGGTAGGCCAGTTTGTAACCTTCCGCCTTGAGTTTCTTGACCGCGTGCTTGAGCACCGTGGTCTTGCCGCTCGTCGGCGGCCCTGCACAGATCACTGCCCTCATGCTAACCTCCAGCAGGTCACATGAGGCTTCATGCGGGCTCCAGCACGGCCATCGATCGCAGCCGGTCCATATCCCGAGGCCCCAGCCTGCCCCCGGCCCGCAGTATGTTCCTGAAGTCAAGCAGCAGGTCGTCGATTTTGCCGATCTCCCCTGCCATGCGTTTCTCACTGCTGTCCGTATGGATGATCTGCCGCATCGCGCCCTGGCCCATGACGATCCGGTAATCCGAAAGCAGGGCGATCCGCGGGTCGTGGGTGACGAAGATGAAAATCTTCCTGTACTGCCGGAGTAGTTCGAGCGCCCGGGTCCTGTGAATGCCCGCGTTCTCGATCTCGTCGAGAAGAATGATAGGCGAGTTACCGATGACCACCGCATCGGCGATCAACAGCGATCGCGTCTGGCCGCCGGAAAGCCCTGTCATCTTGCAGTTCAGGTCGATCGGCTCGCCGGTGAGCTGGTTGGCGAATTCCAGCGTCTCCTGTACCAGTGCCACAGGATCTCCGCTTTTGCGGATAGTAGCGTGGGTACAGAGGAACTCCCTGACCGGGAGATCGGAGAGAAAATTAGTGTGCTGGGAGATGAGCGCGATGGGGTTCTTTGACGGGTCGCATTCGGCGTCGCCGGAGCGCGGGGCGCCGTCCATGAGCACCCGGCGGCCCGAGGGCGTGTCGCCGTCGGCAAACAGCTCGATGTCGTTGATCAGGGTGGTCTTGCCGCATCCCGTCGGCCCTACGATGCTCACGACATCGCCCATCTCGAACGTCACCTGTTCCAGGGGCTCCCGCCGGCCGTCCTTGCCGAGGCCGCCGATGACTGTAATATTTTTAATGTCCATAGCCAGGCTCATCTCCGTTTGTTTCACCTTATACAAAGGACGTCTATTCCCAAACAAAATAAATCTTCCGATTGAATGTGCAAACTATCTAAACATTTATCACAAAAAGGATAATAAATAATACAAAAGGGTAAAACAAGGCGAAAGAGGCGCAACAGCTCGCTTATCGTATCGAAGAAAAAAGATCATCCGCCGGAAACCGGCGGGAAGAGGGCGATCTCGTCGCCTTCCTTCACTGTCACCGAGGCGGTCTGGTCGCCTTTGACGATCTGCCCGTTCAAGAGGACATTCACGTACTGCTTCAGGCGGCCGTCCTGGTACAGCATCGGCTCCATGGCCGGGTAGCAGACGAGAAGCGCCCTGATGGCGTCATTTATCGTGTTGCCGCCGACGGCGATCTCTACGTCTTTCTGCTTTGCAGCTTCCCTGAAATTGGCAAAGAGCCTGAACCTGACCTTCACGATATCACTCCGGCCATTAACCATGATCTTTCATTGTCTTTATACTCTCTGATAGCGGCATATTGTAGTGCGGAGGCTCCGGGTGGACCGCATCGATCAGTCGCCGGTCGAAGACGTCCGCTTCGGTTAACGTGCGCGACGTGTACCCGAGCTTGTGCAGCACTGCTGCGAAACGCATGGTCGAAGCGATATAATCGGGTGAGAGCGCCGCGCAGTACCGGGGCGAAACCCCGTAGCATTCGAGCACGTACTCATCGTCCACGATGCCGGTGACCTGCGCCACGATCTTCGCTGCAGCCCGTGGCTCGTCTCGGATGAAGGTGCTGGCACGTTCGTGTGCGCGCAAGAACGCACTGGCGACTGTCTCCCTTTTCAACAAATCGTTCGTCGCTACGATGCCATAGCTCGGATTGTGCGGCCAGAGCCTGTGCGGCGGTATCACGATCTTGCCTCCGGCAAACTTGCGCACGCCCACGGCGAGCGCCGGCGTGCCGATGGCCGCTTCGATCTCGCCGTCTGTCAGTGCGGCCAGCGCGAAGTCGGCCCAGGCGAAATTGTAGACGTCGACGTTTTGCAGGCCATAGCGGTCGAGCAGGTCGCGGATGATAATATCGTGGATAGAGCCTTTTGGGGGACAGCCGATGATCTTACCGGCAAATTGCTCCAGCGTGGCCTTCTCGTCCCTGATCTCGTCGATCGAGAGGTATTTCCCCTGCGCGACGAGCACCGTGCCTTCCTCGTGGCCGCCGGCGATGCATTTTACCGGCATGCCCTTATCGATGCCGATCATGGCGGGCGGCAGGCCGATGTAAGCCAGGTCGATCTCTCCTGCGCCCATGGCCTTCATGATGTCCGGCCCGGACGGGAACAGCCTCCAGGACGCGTCGACCCCGGATGCGGCCAGCCAGTCGGTGCCCATCAGGACGAACGCCGTATGATAAAAGGTAGACAGGTGGCCGATCCGGAGCTGCTCCGCCATCTACTTCTTCGCCGCCTGCTTCTTCCGATAGTCTTCGATCGCGGCCTTGAGCGCATCCGCCGCAAGGTTGGAGCAGTGCATTTTCTGGGGCGGCAGGCCTTCCAGCTCGTTGGCTACGTCGTTACGGGTGATCTTGAGCGCTTCCTCGATGGTCTTGCCCCGGGCCATCTGCGTGATCATGCTGCTGGTCGCGATGGCCGCGCCGCAGCCGAACGTCTTAAATTTAACGTCCTCCAGCTTATCGTCCTTGACCTTGATGTAGATGGTCATCAGGTCGCCACAGACCGGGTTGCCCACGGTGCCGACGCCGTCGGCATTCGGGATTTCGCCCACGTTCTGGGGATTGGAAAAGTTCTGCATCACTTTAGGGGAATACATTATGCTGGCCTCCTGTATAACGGCGACATCTCCCGGAGCCTCGCCACGATGCCCGGAAGGGTCTCTATTACGTAGTCGATCTCTTCCTCGGTGCTGTACTTGCTGTTCGTCATGCGCAGCGAACCGTGCGCTTCCTCTGCGGGCAGCCCGCAGGACAGCAGCACGTGCGAAGGCTCCAGCTTCTTCGAGGAGCACGCCGAACCGGTGGATACCTCGATGCCTGCCATGTCCAGCAGCAGCACCATGGACTCGCCTTCGATGAAGCTGTAGCTGACGTTCACGTTGTTAGGCGACCTCTTCGTGCCTCTCGGCCCGTTCAGCCGGCTGCTCTCGATCTTCAGTAAGCCGTCCATGAGCTTATCCCTGAGCCGCGTCATGTGCGCCACGTTGCGGTCGAAGTCGCGGGTCATGACTTCACAGGCTTTGCCCAGGCCGGCGATGCCCGGCGCATTCTCGGTGCCGCTACGGATGCCCCGCTCGTGGCCGCCGCCGTGGACCAGCGACCGTACCGGGGTGCCTTTGCGCACGTAGAGCGCGCCCACGCCCTTGGGGCCGTGTATCTTGTGGCCCGACAGGGAAAGCATGTCGACGCCCAGCTCGTTGACGTCCACTTTGACCTTGCCCATGGCCTGCACGGCATCGGTGTGGAACTTGACCCCTTTCTCCTTCGCGATCTTGCCTATTTCGGCGATGGGCTGGATGGAGCCGATCTCGTTGTTCACCTGCATGATCGTAATGAGAATGGTCTCGTTCGTAATGGCAGCCCGGACGTCTTCCACCTTTACGATCCCTTCAGGGCTTACCGGCAGATAGGTGACCTTGAAGCCTTCCTTTTCGAGGTGGCGACAGGTCTCGAGGACGGCAGGGTGCTCGATGGACGAGGTGATGATGTGGTTGCCCTTTTTCTTGTTGGCCAGGGCACTGCCGATGATGGCAATATTGTCCGATTCCGTGCCGCCCGAAGTGAAAACGACCTCCGCGGGATTTGCGCCTATGGCTGTGGCCACCTGCTGTCGTGCGGCCTCTATCGCCTCATGGGATTCCCGGCCCAGCGTGTAGAGGCTGGACGGGTTGCCGTATTTCTCGGTGAAAAAAGGAAGCATCGCGTTGACCACTTCGTCGTCGACTTTTGTGGTGGCGCTGTTATCTAAATATACCCTCTTCATGTAATCATCCGCTCTGGTCTATTCTAATGTATGTGCTCATTTTTATTTAAACCCTCTCAAGCCCGTGTACCGGGACGGCCTTTACCGTTTCCGCGTGGACTTTTGGCATGCGTTCCGCCTCGACCTCTTTCATGTCACGCAGCTCAATCGGGTTCTCGCAGTAAGGGCAGTGGAAGTCACAGGCCTGGCCCTCGTAGGGACATATGACCATGGACCTCTCCGCCAGCGGGTGTCCTTTGCTTTTGATATCGTACTCCTTGTACCAGCCGAACGGGGCCCGCTTGACCTCGATGCCCGCCTCCGTCAGTCCGGTTTCCAGGCTTTTAAGGACTTCAAGCGCCACTACAGGAGAGCTCAGCGTCGATGTCAGATGAGCGAAGGGGAAGATCATGACTCTTGTCGCCTTCAGCCTGGCCAGCCACTGCAGGATGTCTTTCTTTGCCGATTCGACTACCAGCCCCGGGTTGACCTCATCCAGCCTCTCCACTGAGGAAAGCAGGACGACGCAGTCATCCAGAGAATCCTCCTTCGCCGCGATCTCCTCGGCAAACTTCGTCTTGCGATTGGCCTTGTAGCTCATGCGGTCTGCATGTATAGCCACGATCCTCATGTTATCCTCAAAAACGTTAAGCAAGAAGGAAGAATCGAACTTCCCTGAACCGGTCTGCAGCCGGTTGCATAGCCTCTCTGCCATTCCTGCAATGTAACTTAACAATTGTTAATAGCCCGCATTCATGACTTATAGATTTTGATAGAGGCAAAATGAGACTAAAAAAAGCGAGCGGTTAAAGGGTGTGCAGCTTGCTGCCATCGAAGCAGACGTCGCAGCCTTCGAGGCTGGCATCATCCTTTTTATGCAGCTCGCAGAGCGAGCCGCTTGACTTGACGATGGCGCAGACCATGCAGATGCCGGGGATCGTGTCCTTGGGGTTTTTCTCGACCATGACCTGCTTCGCCAGCGTCTTGATGCCCTTGCGGACTTCCTTGTTGATGGGGATGCCCTTGCCCCGCTTGTCTTTGATGTACTGGGAGACCGCGGACTGGGTGATGCCGAGTCGCATGGATATTTCTTTCTGGGACATGCCCATTTTCACAAGCTCTTTGGCCAGTTCGGCGCGGATGGTCGGGATGACGTACCAGACAATGACTTCACAGGGCGGCTTCATGATATCACGGCGTTATTAACAATTGTTTATGCCGATTATAAATATTTAACGCCGTGAATTCCCAGACTGCCATAGAGACAAAAACAGTGAAGACCGGGACGACCCTTTTACAGGATGCGCCCGACGATGACGTGCCCGGACATGCGCGATAAGCGCTACATTTGCCGTTTAAACAGTTACTGACAGAAACCTTTTATTAAGCCCTTCCAGAGATGGGCTTCATGTCACAAGCATTGATCAGATTTGCCATCATTATGACGGCGGCCTGCATGGTCTTTCTCTCCATACCCGCATGGGCGGCCGATCAGCCGGCCAATCGCGAATACCCTACGATGCCCGAAGGCGTGTTGCCCGGCAACGTATCCGTTAACGTGGTTTTCAACAACCCGCTGACTCCGATCGCCGACGCGTTCGTGGCCATCACCGACGTCACCGATACATCGATAATATACGCTACAGGCTATACCTTCCCGAATGGGAGTTGCAACTTCACCGGCGTAAACTCGACCGGGGGCCAGTGCATCTATCGCGTGTTCGCCTCGAAGGACGGGTACCTCAACGGATACTCGAATGCCTTCATGGCGAGCGATTCTGGTAACGATTCCGTTAATGTCATACTAACGCTGCCCGACGGGCCATACCCCGTATTTTCGGGCACGGGTAACGTATCCGGCCGGATCACAGCCGCCAACGGGTCCGGTATCCAGGGCGCCACCGTCCAGCTCGTGAACGTTAAAAACCCGGTCATTGTATACGCCAGCAATACCACCGGCGATGATGGAAAGTACACGATGGCCACAGCCAGCGTATCTCCCGAACGTGCCTTCGTACTTGTAGTAAAGATACCCCCTTACCCCGAAGCGCGTTCCATACCCTTTGCCATTGGCCCGAACGCCAGTGTCACGACTGACCTGATGGATAACGACGTATACCCCGGCGCTCCGACTATCACCGTGACCCCGGTGCCCCCTACGCCTACGCCTGCGCCTTCTCCGACTCCTGCGCCCACCGCGACCCCCACACCGACACCGACACCGGCCCCTACGCCTGCGCCGTCGCCTGAGCCCACAGTTACCGCGACACCAACGCCTGTGCCGACTATCACTGTGACACCAAAGCCGTTCCCGACAACCGTCGTTGCATCAGATGTCTCGGAGCCTGCGCCCGGCTTTGCCGCTATCATTGCGATTATTTGTCTCGCCATGGCCGTGACATCCAGAAAACTAAAATAAAAAGCGTCAATGGCCCTTCGAGAGCCTCTCCATTGCCCGACAACTAAACCGGCGGCGCCTCTCATGGGGGATGGCGCAGGCCGGTAAAAGCCTGATAAAAAGGGATTAATGGCGATCTTCGATAGTGCCCAGCACCTTGACGCCGTTCGCATCCACGTCGATCTTGACGAGCGTCTTGACGTCATAGCCCATGTCCTCGATGATCTTCTTGCCATCGCCGCGCTCGATAACCACGATGATGTCCTTGATCTCCGCGCCGGCCATCTCGAGCGCCTTGATTACTGCCCGGGACGTGCCGCCGGTGCTGATCACGTCGTCGATGATGATGACCCGGTCGCCTTTGTTGATGCCGTTCAGGTACAGTTCTCCTTTCGAGTACCCGGTCGCCTGGTGTACCGCAATCTCGCCGGGCAGGCCGTATTTACGCTTCCGGACGATGATGAACGGGAGGTCCGTGATCTGGGAAAGCGCCGAGCCCAGCGGCAGCCCCATGGCTTCGATGGTGACGATCTTGTCGACGTCGAGGTCCGCGTACCTGACCACGCAGGCGATTACTTCTCTCAGCAATTCCGGCCTGACCAGGGGGACGCCGTCCGAGATCGGATGGATGAAATAGTTGTACTCGCCCCGCTTCACGATCGGCGCATTCTTCAGCGATTCCTTGAGAATTTTAAGCATGTCAGTCACCTACAGCGCTTTTTTCAGGTCGGCCGCGAAGGCCTCGACGACGTCTGCCGTTACGTGGGGCATGACCACCATGCGCAGCGCGCAGGGGCGCACGGTCGTCGACACATACCAGTTATATTCGCATAACCTTTTCCTTATACCCTGCGGGTCGGGCGCCTTGAACGCCGCGATGTTAAGGACCGGGTCGATCACGGTCTCCAGCCCGATCCGTCTCATGTTATCGACCAGGAGCTGCGTGTTCTCCATACACTGCGACACGATGTTCCTGTAGCCGTCCCGGCCCAGGTACCGCATCACCGCGTAGGTCGCGGCCGCCGATGCCCCGCTCCGCGTGCCCGCCAGCGACGTCTGGAACTGCGAGGTCAGGTACTGGGCGCTGATCTCCAGCGGCTGCATCAGGCTCTCGTTCCTGTAAAGCAGTCCTCCGGAGGGGATCGTGCTCATACCCATCTTGTGCGGGTCTATGGCGATCGAGGAGACGCCGGGTACCGCGAAATCGAAAGCGGGCTGACAGCCTTTCAGGAAGGGGATGACAAAGCCGCCGAAAGCGGCATCGACATGGAAGTAAATGCCTTTCTCTTCGGCGAGTCTCCCTATCTCCTCCACCGGGTCCACCTGGCCGAACTCGGTCGTCCCGGCCACGGCCACCAGCGCGACGGTATGCTTATCGATCAGCGAGGCCATCCCCGCCGGGTCGACGCGGAGCTCGTCATCCAGCGGCGCCCTGCGAAGCTCTATGCCCAGGAGCTGCGACGCTTTCTCAAAAGAGTAGTGGGCCGACTCCGGCACTATCACGTTCGCCTTTGTCCGGTCCAGTTTGCCGTGGCGCTGGACGGCAGCGCGGAGCGCCTGTATGTTGCTTTCGGTGCCGCCGGTGGTAATATACCCCGGGGCGCCGGGCAGGTGGAGCAGGTCGCCCAGCATCTCCACGCACTTGCGTTCGATGGCGGCCGTGCCGGGGAAGAGCTTCGGGTCGCCGAGGTTGGTGCGGATGAACGCCCGGTGCGCCCTAGCGGCGACCGGGTGGGGGGCGGTGCACATGGAGCTCAGGACGCGCCCGTAGGGCACGTCCTTCTTTCCTGCCTCGCACAGCTCCTCGAATATCTGCTGCTCGTCCGCCCCGTCATCCCTCAAAACGCATCACTCACTGTTTTTGCCTGGCCGCTTCCAGTATCAAAGCGTGCTCGGTCCTGGCCACCATCTCCCTGACGGCATCTACCGCATCGATGTTCGCTGAAATGCTGGTGATGCCCATCGCCACGAGGCGTTTCGCCACTTCCGGCCTGCTGCCCGCCTGGCCGCAGATGGAAGTCTTCACGCCGGCCTTGTTGCACTCGCCGATCACATATTCGATCAGCTTGAGCACTGCCGGGTGCAGCTCGTTGTACAGGTCGGCCACCAGCTCGTTGTTCCGGTCGACCGCGAGCGTATACTGGGTCAGGTCGTTGGTGCCGAACGATACAAAGTCAATGCCTTCCTTAATAAATTCATCGATGATGATGGCGGACGCAGGTATCTCGACCATGATGCCGACATCGACCTTCTCGATGTCGATGCCACACTCGACCATTAGCTCTTTAGCCTTCCGCAGCTCCTTCGGGTGCTGGACGAGGGGCAGCATGATGCCGATGTTGTCATAGCCCATCTCGAAGAGCTTCTTGAACGCCGCCATCTCCAGCTTGAAGTGCTCCGTCTCCCGCAGGTCGCGACGGATGCCCCGCATGCCCAGCATCGGGTTGTGCTCGTACGGCTCGTTCTCGCCGCCCTTCATCGCCCGGAACTCGTCGGTCGGCGCGTCCAGCGTCCGCACCCAGACGGGCTTCGGGTAGAAGGCGTCGGCGACTGTCCTGATGCCTTTTACCAGTTCGTCCACGTACTCGCCTGAGCGGCCGCCCTTCATGTAGACTTCGGGGTGGGTGTTGAGGCCCAGGATCATGTGCTCGATGCGGAGCAGCCCGACGCCGTCGGCCATGGTCTGCTTCGCCCGCTCGGCTGCCTCCGGTATGGAGACATTGACCTTCACTTCCGTGGCGGTGATCGGCTTGGTCACGGCAATCCTGGGGACTGCTGCGGCCTCCTCGCCTTTCGTAGCCGGGGCCTCCTTCTTCACAGCCCCGAGGAATACGCGGCCCATCTCACCGTCCACGGTGACGACCTGTTCGTCCTGCAGTATCTTCGTCGCTTCTTTTGTGCCTACAACCGCAGGCGTGCCCAGCTCACGGGATACAATAGCTGCGTGACAGGTCAGGCCGCCCTCATCGGTGATGATAGCTGCCGACCGCTTCATGGCAGGTACCATGTCCGGCGTGGTCATCTTGGTGACCAGGATGTCGCCTTCCAGCACCCGGTCGAGCGTGTCCATGCCCTTGATGATCTTCACTTTGCCGCTGGCGACGCCCGGCGACGCGCCGAGGCCTTCCAGGATGATCTCGCCGCTGGCCTTGCCGCCTTTGGCCTCACCCTTCTGGATGGTGGTGATCGGCCTGGACTGAAGCAGGTAGATCTCGCCGTTCTGGATCGCCCACTCGATGTCCTGCGGTTTCCCGTAGTGGTCCTCGATGATCCTGCCGAGGTCAGCCAGCTTCATGATCTCGTCCTTGGTGAGCACCTGAATGTTCTTCTTATCCTCCGGGGTGTCGATCTTCTTCGTCTTCCTCGTCTTCGGATCCCTTATGATCATGATCTGCTTCGTCGCGAGCTTGTTCTGGATGATCTTGCCGTCCCTGACCACGTAGTTATCCGGCGAGACCGAGCCTGATACCACTGCTTCGCCCAGGCCCCAGGCGGCCTCGATGATCACGATGTTGTCCCCGGTCGTCGGGTGGCGGGTGAACATGACACCTGCGCTGTCCGCGTCGACCATCTTCTGGACGACCACCGCGATATTCACCAGCTCGTGGGGGAACTTCTGTTTTACCCGGTAGTAGATCGCACGGGCGCCGTAGAGTGAAGCCCAGCAGTTCTGCACCGCTTTCAGGAGGTCGTTCACGCCGCGTACGTTCAGGAAGGTCTCCTGCTGGCCCGCGAAGCTGGCCTCCGGCAAATCTTCCGCCGTCGCGCTCGATCTTGCCGCGACATAGGTCTCTCCACCCTCGCGCTGGCACATCGTCTCGTAGTCTCTCCGGATCTCGTCGGCGATGGCCTTCGGCATGGGCTGGCTCTTGATGAGGTTCTTGGCAAATGCCTCGGCCTTTGCCAGCTCCTTCTGGTCGTCCACGTCGACCTCCAGGCCTTTGAACAGTTTGTCCGATATGCCCGCATCGTCGATGAACTTCCTGAACGCCTGGGCAGTGACTACGAACCCGCGGGGCACGGGCAGCTCAGCGTTGATCATCTCCCCGAGGCTGGCGCCCTTGCCGCCTACGATGGGGATATCCGTGTTCCTTACGTCTTCCAGCCATACGACTAACTTTTCTTTTCCAGACATTCTATTCTCTCCAGCGAGCACACTGATTTTCTGCTTTCCGGCCTTAAGATCAATATTTCCAGCCATTGTCATGTCTCCAGCGAGCGAATTGCTTTCTTCCTCTTCTGTTCATAGCTCTTTATCGCGAGGTCGATGATGGATGCGATACTGTCTGTCGGCACGCCCAGCTCAGCGCCGATGCGGCTGAAGTAGGGGTACTCGACGTTCCTGTTCATCGACCGATAAGATTTCACGGCTTCCATCAGGGCCATGGCGCCCGAGAACACGTGGACGAAGCCGGTGGTCGGGTTGACCTTCCCGTGCTCGATCCGCGAGATCGTCTCGCGGCGGAGCCGCATGATGTGGCTCAGCTCGTCCTGCGTCAGGTGGTTTTTGCTCCTGTACGCCTGAATACACGGCCCCCGCTCGGGCGCGTTCACAATGTCACCCGCGATGCGGTTGGCCATATCCTGTATCCACTCGGGCGTATACATGAAAATCCTCCATGTTACGTCTCATGTAACATGGCTACAAAATAGAATAAGGGCTTCATCACTATTTAATAATATTGTGATGTTTCATGTCACATTTAGTATTTAACATAATATAAAGGCGTTATATTAACGTGCCTTACCGTTCGCGTGCGCGAGTGCCCGGACGGTCTGCGACGACAGCCAGGTCGTTTTTTCATCGCCTGATTTCTGTCCGGTCTCGTCAATAATTAAACAGCTTCGTGACCAGCGGTATCTTCAGGCCGAACCTTGTATCCAGCACCGCCAGCGTGCACCAGGGGATGACGTCGATCAGCGGAATCAAGTCCGGCCCGGCCATGGCCAGCGTCTTGACGATGGGCACGCCCAGATAATTAAGATAAGCGGCCTCGACGACGCTGATCCCCGCCTCATAGCCGACGGGTATGGGCACCAGCCCCACCGCGAACAGTAATTCGGATGGCACCGCATCGGCGAAGTCGAGTACCATCGCCAGCGCCAGCGCGCCGACGTTCTGTAACAGCGAATGCTGAGGCTTTACAGTCTGTGTTTCCAGCTTCGGGACCACAACCTCTGCCATAAGAATTTCCTGCTCTATATTTCAGGGCTATGATTATATATTTTCCCGGCCTGTCTCCGGCCTTTTAATAATCTACCGGCACCACGCTACGCTTGCAGTCACAAAGACGCGAAAAATTTAAAGACATAGCCATCCTGTAACTTTTTATCGGGAACATGACCCTTTCGACACAAAGGCCACAATGGCCACAATGTACACGAAGTTCTTTTAAGGGAAAAGGCTGTCATTGCCCTTTTCTTTAAATGTACGTTGTGTACCTCGTGGCCATTGTGGCCTTTGTGTCGAAAGGGTCACCTGCCTCTACAAAAAGATTCAGGAATGACTAACACATAGAACCTATTTTCCTTTTTTGTGGTGTAAGCGCAGCGTGGTGCGTGCCATCGCCGCAGGTAACAGGTGCCCGAAATTATGGGGTAGCCCCAAAAACTTATTATAACGCATCCTGTAACTTTTTATCGGGGAACATGAGCCCTTTCGACACAAAGGCCACAATGGCCACAATGTACACGAAGTTCTTTTAAGGGAAAAGGCTGTCATTGCCCTTTTCTTTAAATGTACGTTGTGTACCTCGTGGCCATTGTGGCCTTTGTGTCGAAAGGGTCACCTGCCTCTACAAAAAGATTCAGGAATGACTAACACATAGAACCTATTTTCCTTTTTTGTGGTGTAAGCGCAGCGTGGTGCGTGCCATCGCCGCAGGTAACAGGTGCCCGAAATTATGGGGTAGCCCCAAAAACTTATCAACATATAGAGTCCATTAGAGTTACACGAACCCATACAGGGGTAATTTATCATGAAGGTCCTTGTTACCGACCCAATATCCGAAGAAGGCATTAGATTCTCTGAAGTCCGACCCCG
>CAVYKK010000012.1:0-76561 GCA_963769045.1 uncultured Methanocellaceae archaeon | reverse complement strand
AAATTATAAATATCCATATAATAAAAATGATGGACAGGAGTAATGCCTGTGCTGCGGATTAACGAGAAGGTACCGGATTTAGAGGTCGACGCGTTTTACGAGGATCAGATCAAGAAGATCAAGTTCTCCGACTACCGGGGCGAGTGGATGGTGCTCATCTTCTACCCGGCGGACTTTACGTTCGTCTGCCCGACGGAGCTGGAGGAGATGGCCGGCCTGTACGACCAGTTCCGCAGCCTGGGCGCCGAGGTGTTCAGCGTCAGCCGGGACACCGCGTACGTGCACAAGGCCTGGCACGATACCTCGCCGAAGATCAAAAAGATCCGTTTTCCAATGCTCGCCGACACGACGACAAAGCTATGCAACGAGTTCGGCACCTACATTCCCGAAGAGGGGGTCTCCTTTCGCGCGAGCTTCATCATCGACCCGGACGGGTACCTGAAGGCCATGGAGATGCATGACAACAGCTTCGGCCGGAGCGCGAAAGAGATACTGCGCAAGCTGGAGGCCGCGAAGTTCGTACGCGACCACAAGGGCAACGTCTGTCCCGCAAGCTGGGAGCCCGGCGAGGAGACTATAAAGCCCTCGATGGACCTGGTCGGAAAGCTATAATCGGCTAAACGGCTCCGGCCGTCGCTTTTTGGATTGCGGCGAGCGCAGAACCGATATATTTATTAACAAGATGTGACATTTCTGTGTTGCAACATCTGGTTGCCTCGGTGGCTTAGCCCGGCATAGCGCGTCCTTGGTAAGGACGAGGTCGCGAGTTCAAATCTCGCCCGAGGCTCTCGGGCTTGAGGTTCAAATCTCAAGCCCATAATAATAATTTTTTAAAATAGCTTCCTTTGCACCATACCAAATGGGTACAAAGCTGTCCATTTTTTTCTAGTTGGCATAGGACACGAATCGATTGTTTTAAACTGATTGGGCTTCTTTACGCCATTATGTCTTTTTGATTTTATATGTGCTTAAGCAATTTTGATAACTTTGTTTTGCTCTATATCCACATATACACTTAAATTCCCAAATTTACTGTAATCCCAACTCCATCCTGTCTCATTTTCCATTCTCTTTGGTTGTTCCCATAAATAGACTTTATAATTTGGATTTTGCCCTATCATATCAATTCGCTTATCTACATACAGTATTCTATTATCTGTCCCATTTACAATACTCTGTACTGACGAGTTATTCATAGCAACTGATATTGCTCCATCGATCTCTGATTTCGAGACATTATAATAGAATTGTGCAGGATTAGAATTACCATAGACTTTTGCGGGATTAATATAAGTTCGATTTAAATAGACGCCTGTAACGTTTGGGCCGTCTAATAAATTAACCCAGAGCGGCAGAGGGTTATCCCTATCGTAAAAACTCCATCCAATATAGCCGTTTTTTTCACCAATAACGCAATAATAGTCCTTGTGTAAATTATCAAACATAAGCCAACTATGATTATACCCATCTTGAAAAATCCGATTGTTTTGCGTCTTAACAATTTTACCGTCATGCCACAATGTAACGCTAACATTACTGGCAGGATTTCCATCTGCATCCACCACTAATGCAGCAACAGACACATTAGAAGCATTGAGTAGAGTATAGGTAATAATTGCTATTAGAGCAATAATCAAAATTAATATGCCACCGATTAGTGCCTTATGCTTCATTATCCCTACAGTATGTAACTATTTTTGTATATAATGTTTCTATTATCTTTTATAGATTCATTACTCATAATATTAATAACATAAGTTGCCATTTGGAATTTTTTGTTTTATTATAGATAAAAAATAGGATTTATTTATTGTGCTTTGGTTTAAATTGTCTCCTCTTGCCATGAATATGTTTATGCTTACGTTTTTTATCGTTTGATATTTCTGATCGCCACTCACCACGACGATTTATTCTTTTTGTTAATTCATCTCTGGCATTTTCCAAGAGGTTTGTATTATCTGGTTTATAGAAGAATTCATATGCTGATTCTTCCGATTTTTCAAGTTTTGACCTTATTGGCCATTCCTCGCGCACTCCTTGTGACATGCCATATCTTCGCTCACCTTTACGGAACGGTGCATCTACTAGGCTTTTCGTGATATACTTGGACATGTATGCAGCGGTGTATTTTACTTGTGCTTCTGCGATCCATACAATGGATGACGTACCGTTTGTTGCTAAACACCAATAATATTTTATTACATTCCAGGGGATAAATGACGTTATTAAAACGTGCATGTGCAGTTTGCCGTTTTTCTGGAATTCTTTAACCCACAAATACTGGAAATTGTATCCTGCCTTTTTTAATGACATTACGAACCTATGCCAGTATCTCCCTAAGTCCTGGTTCTTTGCGTTTGGCCCAAGTGTTAAGGTCAGCCCTCTAAAACGAAATCCTTCGTTTATCATTGCTTTGCTGGCCTGATTTAAGCAGAAAAGAAACTTGCGCTGTTTTCTCGGTCCGCATACGCTACAGCTCCAGCAATTACAATTTGCCGGATGCTTTACTTTCTTTTCTTTATCACCTCTTTTTACAAAGTATCCAATTGGTTGAGGGCATTTCTTTCTTTCAATCATTCCCTATGCCCCCGTCTTTTCAGTTTCAATTGTTCTATAGTAGAAACAAGGGAAGGCCCGCCTGCGGCGGGCGGGCCGCTGTCGCGGCCCTACGGCCTCCGGCGTAGTCGTGCAGTTGGCCCTGTGGGGTGTCGTGGAAAGGCATAATACGCCGGTCATCGCCTCTTTCCGGCGCCAGGTCCTCCCAAGCTCAAAAATTAAGATTTTCGAGCTTGGGTCCCACCTGTCACCAGGGCGCTGTCCGGCGTTTAAGCCTTTCCACTTGGCCAGGTCCCCACCAAGTCTAAAAATTACCAGGAAGGCAGGCCCGGCGCGAGAGCCTCTAACATCGGACATGACCTAGCCCTCCGTTATGACCAGGCTGCCGGCCCGGATGCATGCATCCGCTATCAGTTTACATATCGCCGGAAGGGACTCGTAGGTGGCCCTATCCGTTCTGTAAACTCTGTCCTTTCTGCGTTCGTCGATAGCCGCAGCTCTCTTGTGTTGTGTTTCCATCATTTCACCTCGAATTTCTATGGCGGGAGGTGATCCGGAGGGAATTCCCTGAGCCGAGCCAAAAGAAGCTGGCCGGGTTATGATAAGGTTTATTTATCAGCCCGCCCGATTCTTACCTGGACTATGCTATTATGGCATCGTTACAGGGACCGTGGCCCTTGCATGCTGGAACATGCTTGGGTCAGGCCCTCCTATCATCTCGTTTTTTACCGCTGATTCTCTATTAAAAAGGCCCCGCTATATAACGATTTCGGAGAAAACAGTGGCGACGCTTGCCGAAACATTAGATAATAAATAGATATAAGTAGGTTTAACAACAGTAAGCAGAATACTAGGCAATAAAAAATTATTATACTAGAGTATAATAACAATAAGCCTAGTATTCATTCATTCTTTTACTGTACACCCTTTATCTAATCATCATTACTTCCGAAATGCTTTTTCCCGAAAACAAGAAAAATAGTTTAATATGGCTGATTATTGCTTGTTTTTCAAAGCCGCCTCTGAAATAATGCGGATTGCCTCGGCCACCTGCGGGTTGGTCGAAGCCTCTGCATACAAAAATTTCATGAGGCCGTCCTGGTTGCCTGTGGCGAGGTCAGTTAACGGAAGCCCACACTTGCCACAATATTCCTGGTCCGGCGTGTTTATCGCGTAGCACCTCGGGCACTGACGCGGTTCGAGAGTCTTACTCTTTTGTCTCTGCTCCGGGGTGACTACGCCCGAATACGCGGCCATTTCTTTCTCGATGTCTACCGCGGTCAGGTGCGCATAGGTCTTAAACTGGTCCGTCTCGACGGTCCCCCAACACATTAGCTTAATAACGCTCTCGCTCACACCCTCTTTTATCATCCTAGTAATCGTGCTATGCCTGAACGTATGGGGAGTAAGATGTTTCTCGATGCCCGCCCTCTCGGCTATCTTATTCAACTGTTTAACTAGGCCTTGATATTGCATCTGCCGCCCCTGCCGAGTAATGAACACGTACGTCTCTGACGTTACATCTGCCGGGTAATCCTGCCTCCAAGCCGAAATATACGGGATACTTTTGTAGAGTGGTACCATTCGCGGTTTTCCTGTTTTATCGTCTACGTTTACGGTAATGTTGTATTCGCTGAATTTAACCTGTCCCCACGTAAGATTTCCAAGCTCCCCCACCCGGAAAGCGCCTTCGTTCAACATGCTTATCAAAGCGCGGTCTTTGCTGTTCTGACAGGCATCAATCATTTGTTTTACCTGGTCCTCGCTGATAAGGTCCTCGGCGGTCTTGGTCATCGAATCGACACGGTCCACGCTGATTTTCCGGATTTTAACCTCGCTGATGCTCGAATATTTGTTCTCAATCATCCAGAGGTAAAACCGTTTAAGAAACTTATCGTAGTCAGTCAATGTGTTGGTCTTAAACCCGGCTCGATGAAACTTCTCTATTCCCTGGTAGATGTCCCCAATGGTATTTGCACGGAACGGGCCGATGTATCTACGCCACCCTACGAGCACGTAGGCCAGCTTATAGGCGCGTTTAGGGACGATGTGACGGGTAGCTATCACCTCGCTAATAAATTCGCGTATAAGGACCGCATCATCCTCCGTGATTTTCTGGTCCTTTACTGCGCTGGATACCTCCCGTTCCCTCCTGTTATCGTGCATCGTATCCGTAGCATGAAATCTGTTTTCAGCCTTTGCCGTGTTCATGCTCGATACATAACCGTCAAACTACTTAAGCAAATCCCTACATTTTAGAATATTACTCTGTAATCTCGCCCGAGGCTCTAGTTTTATTGGTTACAATCTACCCATAACTCATCGTTTTCTTTAATAGCAATTATACCGGATTCGCTACAACCCTATGTTTAGTTTCCGTTTAATTGAATTGCCAAACTGCACTATAAAAAATAACACAAATTAAGTAGTTATCAGTGATACCTTTATATTGTATCATTAAATAGGGATACATATCAGTGATATGTTTATATAGTATCGTTATATAGTGATAATTATCATGATAGAGACCCAAGTATCTTCGTATGAACCACTTTACGAGTTCCTTCGCAGTAAGTTATCACTTAGTGGGTCTGCAAGATTCAATAGCAATTACCACATTAGCAATGAGTTATCACTGATTGAAATTGATTTGCTTATTGAAGATAGCTTTAATAAATTCGTGATTGAATTTAAAAATAATGTCAATTTATCTACAATCGCTCAATTGAACCTTTACAGGGATATCGTTAGAAAATATCATCGTGATAACACCAATTATCACTTCATTATTGTGGGGAAAGCAATTACTCCACAGGTTGAATATATTGTTAAGTCTCTTGATATTGATTTTATTAAAATCCCTGGGACTATTAATATACCGAATTCAACTTTCTATAGGCCATCTTCAGGTGTTAAATTAACTTCTGAAAAATCTTGGCAAATCATTGCTGCCTTGATAAAAGAAAAAACGACCTCAATTAGACATCTATCGTTAATAAAAAACATATCATATGCATGGACTCATAAGATTGTTCAAGCTTTACTATCTCAGAACGTTGTTGCCAAGACAGATAACCTTGTTTCAATCTCTGATGTAAATAAATTATTAAATGGTGTAGGTTGGGAACGCCCCTTTGAAAATTTGTTTATTAAAGAGATTAAGATTAAAAGAAATAGCTCATTTGATGCTGCACAGTACATCACAGATGTGTCCGAAAGTGCAAATATCAATTGCGCTTTTACGAGTTATACTGCAGCTGGTTTATACACTGGTTATTCGATTAGAGGCGACATCGCATATCTGTATATTAAGAGAACAGATATCGATCGATTGATCGAAGTTTTATCAGATGACATTAGTAATGATGGGATGATAATAATAAAGTTATATTCGCCTGATAGGGACGTTTTTAGCGATTGTAGGATACTTGAAGGTGTAAAGGTCGTATCCCCCGAACTAACTCTCTTGGATATCGCAGGTTTAGGCTACAAGGGTAAAGATATTTTAAAAGCTATGGTCGATAAGTATGCCTCCCTATAACCCAGATCCAAGAATCTTTGAAATTTCTATTGGCGAGCTAGAAGCAATTTCAAGGTGGATAAGCGAACGAGAAGGCAGACACAGCCTTGAAAATACTTTTCTAATAGGCGGATGGGCTGTTTATGCTTATAATCCAACGTTAAAATCAGTTGACATCGACTTAATTACAAATAGCAGTACAAGAAGTAGTTTGAAGCATTATTTAAGGACCGAGAGGGGATACCACATCCATTCCATTGGTATCTTTAACACGGTGGCTAAAAGCACTCCTTACGGCGATATAATCGTCGACTTTGCTACGACATCTGATCCTTGTAAATTTTATGGTAGGGCTGAAGAATTAAGCTTCCGCGAATTAATAGGTAGATCGGTAATAAGGCCATTAAATGAGTCACTAAATGCAAGAGTGCCAGAAAGATCTCTTTTAACATTATATAAACTAAAAGCTTCTTGGGATCGAAAACACAGAGTAGAAGCTGCCGATTCTCACGATGTAGAATGGGAATATGGTAAAATGGTAAAGGATTATGCAGATATCATCGCCCTATTAGATCCTAATACGGGTGGCCGAGATATTGACTTAAATTATCTTGGAGAAAAACTAAGCGAAATGAATTTTTTAATAGAGCATCTATTTGATATACCAAAGCAGGCCGAATCCATTGAAAGATATGGTAGATTAAGTAGAGCAGAGGTCAAATCGCTGTTTGATAGTCTATCCTCGCTAATATAGAAATGAGTTGGTACAACCTGAATCAAGTCCACATCGTCTTTGGTGATCTTGCCGCTGTCGATTCCATGCTGCAGTACGCTTTCTGAGTAGCGAGCGTACTTGCTATCTAAACCGTGGAACCGGTTTTCAAGCGATTCTGCCATGAGGGAGAGGACGACATTTCAACTATAAATGGATAGCGATTAGATTGCAACTTAGTGTACATAACCCTGCTCGAGGCTCTTAATTTTTCCAGGATTTTTCCCGACTCTGGCAGGTGATTGTTTTTATATAAGCCCCTGCAAATCGGTAACGTTTATTATTTGACAGAGTAATATTCACCCAATTAGATTTTATACGATCACGATAAAAACCGGGGCAGTAATGTTCATGGTGAATTAACCGATGGCCGGCCACAGTCGTAGTCTTTCTAACAGTGAGGACAGGGGGAAGCTGCAGGATTACAAGCGTTTCCAGTCCATACTGCTCAGCAACCTGCCGGGCATGGTGTACCGTTGCCGCAACGACGCGGACTGGACCATGGAATACGTTAACGACGGCTGTTTCGAGCTGACCGGCTACGTGCCGGACGACCTGGTTCGCAGCCGCAGCATTTCTTATAACCAGCTCATCCACCCGGACGACCGGAAAATGGTCCGGGACACGGTCCGGCGGGCGCTGGAGCGAAGCGAGCCATACAAGATCACCTACCGCATCATCACCGCAGGCAGCCAGGAAAAGTGGGTGTTGGAGCAGGGGCGGCTGGCCTCGGCCGGCGCAGGCGGCGATTTGTTCCTCGAAGGCTTCATCACCGACATCACCGAGCAAAAGTGCGCGGAAGATGCGCTGCGGAAGAGCGAGGCCAAGCTGGACAGTATCTTCAGGAGCGCACCCGCCGGCATCGGCGTGGTCGTCAACCGTGTCATCATGGAGGCGAACGAGCGCCTGTGCGAGATGACAGGCTACCGGCGTGAAGAGCTGATCGGCAAAAACGCCCTGATATTGTATCCCACGCAAGAGGAATTCGAGCGGGTAGGCAGGGTGAAGTACGATATCATGGAAAAGCTCGGCCGTGGCTCCGTAGAGACGCGTTGGCGCAGAAAGGACGGCCGGGTGATTGACGTCCTGCTCAGCTCCTCGCCGATCGACCGTGGCAACATGCAGGCCGGCGTAACGTTCACTGCGCTCGATATCACCGAGCGCAAGGCGGCAGAGGACGCGCTTCGGAAGAGCGAGGCCAAGTACCGTATCGTGGCGGAAAACACCTACGACTGGGAGTTCTGGCTGAGCCCGGAACTGAAATTTTTATACTCCTCGCCGTCCTGTGAGCGGATCACCGGGTACAGGGCCGAAGAGTTCATCGCTAAACCCCGCCTGCTCTGTGATATCATTTACCCGGAGGACCGGCCCTCATTCCTGATGCACCAGCGGGCAGAAGTCCGGCATGGCGACCTGGAATTCCGTATCTATACCAGGGACGGGGAGATGCGGTGGCTGCACCACACGTGCATGCCGGTGTTCGACGCGGAAGGGCAATTCATGGGGAACCGGGGAAGCAACCGGGACATCACCGGGCGCAAGCGGGCAGAAGAAGAGCTGTCCCGGCTCGCATCCATCGTCATGTCCAGTGACGACGCCATCCTCAGCAAACGCCTGGACGGCACGATCACCAGCTGGAACCGGGGCGCGGAGCGCCTGTACGGCTATACGGCCGCCGAGGCCGTGGGGAAGACGATCGACATCGTCGTGCCCCCGGAACGCTCCGGGGAAATCCAGGCCATCCTGGAAAAAGTGAAGCGCGGAGAGCGCATCGAGCACTACGAGACCGAGCGCATCACCAAGGACGACCGTAGAATAATCGTCTCTATCACCATCTCCCCCATCGCCGATATTAACGGCGACATCATCGGCGCTTCGACCATCGCACGGGATATCACCGAACAGAAGCGTGCGGAGAAGGCGCTGAAGAAGAGCCAGTTCATCCTGGCGAAGTCGCAGGAGATGGCCCACGTAGGTAACTGGGCCTGGAACGTGCAGACCGGCGAGATGAACTGGTCCGACGAAGGCTTCCGCATCTTCGGCTATCCGCCCGGGGAGCTGCAGCCGACCTCCCGGTGGCTCTTGTCCCGCGTCTACCCCGAGGACCGGAACATGGTGGCCGAGTTCATCGACGCTGTCTGCCGGGAGGGAAGGCGCGGCAGCATCGACTACCGCATCATCAGGTCCGACGGCACCATCCGGTACGTGAATACCCTGCTGGACAGGGTGGTCGCTGATGCGAACGGCCGCATAAAGTGGGCTTACGGGATTAACCAGGATATTACACAGCGCAAGCACGCCGAGGAAAAGCTGAAGAAGAGCCAGTACATCCTGGCGAAGTCACAGGAGATGGCCCACGTAGGTAACTGGGCCTGGAACGTGCAGACCGGCGAGCTAAACGGGTCCGACGAGAACTACCGCATCTTCGGCTACGAGTCCCGGGACGCGCAGCCCACCCTGGAATGGATCATGGCTCGCGTGCACGCAGACGACCGCAACCTGCTGTCAGCCCTGCTGGAGTCAGCCAGTCGTGACGGGAAGCGCGGCAGCGTTGACTATCGCATCGTGCGTCCGGATGGCTCTGTGCGCTATGCGAACACCCTCGCGGATAAGATCGTCCGGGACAAGGCAGGCAACGTCAAGTGGGTCTACGGCATCACCCAGGACATCACCGTACGTAAGCAATCGGAAAACGCCATGGAAGAGGCCAAAGCCCGGTCCGAGCTGTACCTGGACCTGATGGGCCACGACATCAACAACATGAACCAGATCGCCCTGGGTTATCTCGAAATCACGCTGTCCGAAGCGGGCCTCGACGGACGCCAGCGGGAGATGCTGTCGAAATCGCTGGGCGCCATCCAGGCCAGTTCCCGCCTCATTGAGAACGTGCGGAAGCTGCAGCAGGCCAGCTCCGAGAGGAAGGGCTTCGTCGAGACCGACGTCGACGAGATGCTCCAGAGGGCGCAGTCCACCTTCTCGAAGGTGCCCGGCACGAAGGCGGCCATCCGGTACTCGGCCACCGTGCAGGACTGCAAAGTCAAGGCGGACGGGTTGCTGTACGACGTTTTCACGAACATCGTGGGCAACGCGGTAAAGCACGGCGGGAAGGAGCCGATCGTCGATATCTGGCTCGAAGAGACCCGGGTTAAGGACCGGGCGTACTGCAGGGTCGCGATCGAGGACGACGGTCCGGGTATCCCCGACGAGATGAAGGAGAAGGTCTTCGACCGGATGCGGCGCGGCGACACGAAGGCAAAGGGCAGCGGCCTGGGCCTGTACCTGGTGAAGACGCTGGTCGAGAACTACGGGGGTCTCGTGTGGGCCGAGGACCGTGTGCCGGGCGACTGCAGCAAGGGGAGCAGGTTCGTCGTACTGCTGCCCGCGGCACGGGCGAAGGGCAAAAAGGACTCAAAAGATAAAAAATAAATTAATCTGCATAGGGGACATGATACATCCCGTATCATCTGTCAGGATTCAGGTTTATCTACAGATGGTCAGTGCTTTCAGGACTGAAGAGGTATCGAGAGCATAACCATTATTCTCCGCATATACTCCGATAGCCCTGGCGCAGTCTTTCAAGGCATGGTGACCTGAAAGTGCCCGGATACTGCCACATTTCAATTGACAGACATGCGAATCGAGCCGGGCCCGATGGAACGGCTGCATCTCCATCCATTGCAGGGCGGGTCGCTTCATTTTCGCCTGATCGAAAAGCTTCTCGACGAAACGCCTGTCGAAAGCCTGGTTCCATGCCGCTGCATGCCTGAACTCGTGTCGATCGAGCAATTTCAGGTATTGTCCGCATACTTCCGCAGGACCCGGAGCCCTGGCGACCTCTTCTGAAGAAATGTCATGGATGTACCTGGTTTTTTCCGTCATCGAAGGATCGGGAATTCGTATCAGCGAGTACATGGAGTCGACGCATTCGATCGTGTGTCTCTCCGGGCTGATGTCGGCGATCAGCGTGCCGAGGCTGACGGCATAATCCTCATCGTAAAGACCAGTCGTTTCCGTGTCGATGACGCTCCATAGCACCATTGCTTGCACACCAGGTGGTTATCTGGCGTCTTTTGAATATCATTTTATCGTTATGTCAGTGCTATGTCCTCACAACTGTAGCGATTACTTTCACACCGCTTGGATTATAGTTATAAGTATAAATGACTCTTTTATAATCGTCAGTTCAACGATATGGCGATTCAATTTATATTAGTGGATTGAGTACCAATAACTTACAATTGAGTTCTGGGGAATGTGGGTGTGGAAGAACTAGATGACCTCTTGAAGGTCTGGGCTAAGAGCGAGCCGTTTCATCCTCTATTGTATCATATGATCGATGCTGGTAATGTTGCCATCGCACTGTTATCTACAAAGACATTCTCGCCTGTTCTTCGGAAGTTTGCTGCTGCTACCGGATGTCCTGAAGATAATTGTAAAGCATGGCTGGCGTATCTTGTCGCTCTACATGATATCGGTAAATGCGATCCAGATTTTCAGATGATGGGCGGAGAAGAGTTGATAAAACCACTGCGTGAGGCAGGGCTGAAGTTCAGAACGACAGAGATTCCAAAATTCAGACACGCTATACGGAGTTATTATTTTACAAAAAAACACTTGGGGAAGGCTTACGGATGGGACATTATGCCTCGTGTGACAGTTGCTTATTGTCACCTCGGACACCACAGTGAGTTTGATATCGAGACCTTGAATGATTGTGACGAGAAATGGGATGTCTGTCGCGATCTACTGGCGGAACGATTGAAACACGCATTTCATCCGTGCTCCTGGTCTCCAGATGGATTTACAGATTATAGCACAGCCGGCACTTTGCTTCTGGGGCTCATCGTCTTAAGTGATTGGATAGCATCGAATACGGACCTGATGCCAGTCCACCCAAATGTAGCAGATGAATGCGAATATGCAAGAATTAGCATGGCACAAGCCAGTAAAGCCGTGGATATGGTAGGATTCAGTGATCAGGTGGACTGGGACAATCTGACCATGTTTGGCGATGTCTGGCACGGGTTTGTGCCCAGACCAGTACAAAAAACGTGCGAGACGATCGCTCAGAACGGGTCAATGCCCGGACTTTTCATCGTCGAAGCTCCAACTGGCGATGGTAAAACTGAGGCGGCAATCTATTTGGCGACACGGTTTATGACGAGCCTATCCTTAAATGGCCTGTATATCGCGCTTCCGACAGCAGCGACCAGTAACCAGATGCACAAAAGATTGTCCGAATTACTTGATAAACAAGGCTATGGCCAGAAAGTACGATTGGTTCACGGCATGGCATGGCTGATCGATGACAGAACGTCTCACATCGTAACAAAAGAGCCCGACATGCCTGATGATAGTGCAGCTATCGATTGGTTCAGGCCAATGAAAAGAGGCCTTCTGGCGCCATATGCCGTGG
Organism: uncultured Methanocellaceae archaeon; assembly: GCA_963769045.1. Taxonomy (GTDB): domain Archaea; phylum Halobacteriota; class Methanocellia; order Methanocellales; family Methanocellaceae; genus Methanocella_A. The sequence goes on along the minus strand of CAVYKK010000012.1, from coordinate 64,297 downwards.
GAACCATTGACCAGACACTGATGAGCGTCCTTAACGTCCGATTCGGATTCCTGCGCCTGTTCGGACTATCCGGAAAAGTCCTGATCATCGATGAGGTTCATGCATACGATGCTTATATGAACTCCATATTAACGATGCTCCTGCGCTGGTGTTCAGCGCTCGGGCTACCTGTCATCATGCTATCTGCGACATTGCCAAATACGAAAAAAGCTGCACTTATATCCGCGTACAGTGGACATACAATTCTTCCATGTGATAGCGAAAGTAAGCCTTACCCTCTTATCACAACCGTAGATAGCCACGGTTGTATGAAAGAGGTCTTTGTCGAAGGCGAAGTTTCTCACGTCAAAATTTCTTTATCACTGCACCAGGGCATGCTGGAAAATGCCAGGGCAACGGCAGAACTTGCCGTCGCTCTATCGAAGAACGGCGGATGTATATGTGTCATCGCTAACACTGTTGGTTCGGCACAGGGCATATATCGCGAGCTTAAAAAGCTGCTTAAAGATGATGACATATGGTTAAAGCTGTTCCATGCAAGGTTCCGCGCAGGAAAGCGGCAGGAGATCGAGAAAGAGGTATTAAGCCGTTTCGATAAAAGCAGCCTGCGGGAGGATGGCAGCTCCGATATGGCGATACGGCCGCGCAGAGCGATTCTCGTGGCCACGCAAGTCGTAGAGCAAAGCCTCGATCTGGACTTCGACGAGATGATCACAGAAGTAGCGCCCATCGACCTGTTACTGCAGAGAGCGGGACGCCTGCACCGGCACGATCGAAAGGGTCGACCATCTGGAAACGAGCGAACGCTACACGTGCTGCTTCCAGCCAGCGGCAGCCTTGATTTTGGAAAGACCGAATATGTTTACGATCGCTATGTTCTGATCAGAACGTTATTCGCCTTAAACAGGGAAAGCATAAGTCTGCCAGCGGGCATGCGCGAGCTCATTGAGCTGGTATATTCCGATAAGGGATTACCTCCTGCAGCGGGATTAAAATGGGTTCCGAAAGAAGACATTGATGTCGCGTACAATTATATGATAGCAAAAAGAAGCAAGGCTGCTGGTGCGGCTTCAACTTATCTAATCCATCAGCCAGATGTTGATGAATTTAGTTTTTTTTCAATGACAAGACCCTGCTCATTCAACGAGAATGAAGGCGAGGCCCGATCCTACTTTTTTGCCAGTACGCGATTTAGCGAATACGAGGAACGGCAGGTTATCTTGCTTGATGGAAATGAATACAATAGCACATTTGAATCAAAACTATCTCCCAAGAAGGAGATTCTTGCCGACATTATGAAGAATCTCGTTAATCTACCCGCATACAAACTCAACGGCTTGAAACGATCAGAGGGCTATGAAGAAATAAAACCTTCACCCCGCTGGCTTACAGGCAAATTGATACTTCGGTTGAAAGATTGCCAGTGGGTAGGCATTGATCAAAATGGTAAGCGAATTACGATCAAAGATGATGAGGAACAAGGTATTACTATAGACAAGGAGGACAAAAGTGGCAACATTTAATTTGTTGACTGAGCCTTGGATACCAGTCACGGACCAGTCTGGGGATACAAAAGAGCGGAGCATTCTGGATACTCTGCGAGATGCACATATTCTCACCAGTGTATCTGATCCATCGCCGCTAATACAGCTCGGTATATACCGGCTTCTTATCGCATTTGTAATGGATGCATTGGCGCTTAAAAAAGCATCTGAATTAAAAAAATTTATTGCACTGAAACAATTTGATATGGACGTAATAGATGTTTACGCCAATCAATGGAAGAATCGATTCGATTTATTTGATGAAAAATACCCCTTCATGCAGTATCCAGAGAATGATGAAATAGATAAAATAACAAAAATATGGCCAATACAATTTTTAATGCAGCACCTTTCTCCGAGTTTTAATAACAAATTTTTATCCCATGACACAGATAGTGCTCATGCGTTTTCATTTGAACAATGTGCTAGAGGATTAGTTACAATACCGCCGTTCACCTTTTATGCTGGCGTAGGGTATGTACGTGGAATCAATAATGGCCCACCGTTGTACGTTCTTATACGGGGAGATAATATCTTTCAGACAATTTTGTATAATTCTTGCGTGATCGATCCAATAATCAAGCCAATTGGTAACGAACCGCCAGCTTGGAGAAGCGATAATGTCATTGAGCCAGAAAAGCTCGTTAATCAGTTCTCTTTACCAGAGGGATTAACTTGGAGAGCAAGACGGATCAGACTATTACCTGGCGATGGCGGTGTATGTACATATTCTGGCAAGAATAAAGAATCTTTAGTACGTGAGATGTATTATGGAGGAGGTTTTAAAGCATCAGATAATTGGGCTGATCCACAGGTAGCCTATAAGATAACAAGTAAAGGAAAGATGCCTTTAAAACCCTCTGAAAGCCGTGAGCCATGGAGAGACATTGGACCTTTGGCGCTCCTCCATAAAGATGATTATAACACTGTTAATAAAGAATCTTTTGAAAAGCCTTCTATTGTGACTCAATATCAAAAATTGGTTGAGATTGAAGCCATATCAGATAAAAAGCCACTCATTCTTGAGGTATACGGTCTTCGAAAAGACGCATTAGAAGTTAGGCTGCGTGAATGGACGATTGAACAAATATCTCTCCCTTGGGGAGTGATGATAGTAAAAAATTCTGGCAAACAAGTACAGGATGCAATTGATTGCGCAGATGTTGTGGCAAGAAGTATCCGGTATGCAATAAAAAGAGCATATGCCAGAAAGGATCAAAAATCTACCGATAATCTGGATAGCATCGTTGAGAAAGCCACATATGCATACTGGTCGTCTATCAAGCCATTGTTTATGGACAGGTATTTGCGAGAATTGTCATATCAGCAGGCTATCAGCCCGTCAGACTCCGATGCTCAGCAAATCTTACTAGGCACATGGAAAGGCCTCACTTCGAAAATCGGTGCAAGGTGTCTCGATGACAACCTCGATCCGATGGACGCAAAGGCGCGAGATCTAGAGGACCGAGTGCGCGCCATGAGGTTGTACTGGGGGAGTGTTAAATCACAATTATATCCTGAAACTAGAAAGCCAAAAATAAAGAAAGGAGGGAAACGAAAGAATGAACAATGACGAAAAGCCCGAATATGTTTTGAGGGCCGAGGAGTTCCTTAAAAATCTCTCCGGCCTAAGCAGAGGAGACAAAGCTATCCTAAGGCGCAATGCCGGAAATACTCTCGGAGAGTCCCGCGGAGCGATGCCGACTTTCTACCGGGTTCTTCCGCACGGAGTGGCAGGCGGATACAACGAGGAGATATACTTCTTAGTAGCCACGCTGTACGCTCTGAACGAATACCGGAGATCGGGTAACTTCGGAGAGACGATGCTCGCTGTGCGTAAGAAACGGTCGGAAAACATCGATAATCGTATGTCTGTCCTTCTGGATAGCGATTTCGATAAGATCGATGGTTACCAGCCTGGCGGCGGCGAACTTGCATATCGGCTGAGGCAGTGTGTCAAGCTCGCCGAAAGTGAAGAGGAAGGAATTGACTGGGTACAACTCATCAATGATCTGGAGTTCTGGACCCGTCCAAGTAAAAGAGTACAAAAACGGTGGGCGGATTCGTATTTCGGACATGTTCCGTCATCGAATGAAAATTAGTCTTTGAATTATTGGAGGGATTAAGCAATGCTAGTAGAGATACACATGCTACAAAACCACGCGCCGTGCAACCTGAACAGAGACGATACCGGGAGCCCTAAAGATTGTATGTTCGGAAGCGTAAGAAGGTCTCGCATATCGAGCCAATCAATCAAGCGGAGCATTCGGACTTCACCTGTCTTCAAGGAAGAAATGAAAAACATACCTATGGGCATCAGGACCAGGCGATTGCCAGAGGAGGTTAAGAAACGTCTTATTCGTGATGGCGTTGATGCCAAGATGGCCGAAATTGCATCTCAGAAAGTAATGGAGCTCGGGAAGTCAAAGAAAAAGAAGAAAGAGAGCGACAATGAAGTAAAAGAGGGCGATAAGGAAGACACGACGCAAATCATGTTCCTAACCAGCAACGATATCGAAACAGTCGTAAAGGTAATGAAAGAAGTGATTGCATCGGCAGGGACTCCAGAGCAGTTCAAGAAGGTAGAGGCAGGTAAGATAGAAGATAAACTAACGGGATGGCGGCCTATAACGCCAGATATCGCTATGTTCGGTCGAATGGTTACTTCTGATGCGTTCGAAAACATTGACGCCTCGATGCAGGTGGCACATGCCATTTCGACGAATAAGATGGACCATGAGTTCGACTACTTCACGGCAGTGGACGACCTTAAGACAAAAAGTGAAGATGATGCGGGCGCAGGCATGATCGGTGACGTTCAGTTCAACTCTGCCTGTTACTACAAGTATTTCTCGCTCGATATAGACGGCCTTATCAATAATCTCTGCGGGCCCGACCATAACGAGAAGACGATAAAAGAGGCAAGAGACGTTGCTCTGACTACACTCAGGGCGTTTATCATTGCTGCCTTGAAAACGACTCCAAGCGGTAAACAAAATACCTTCGCGGCCCACCAGTTGCCCGATGCAGTTCTCATCGAAGTAAGAAAAAGAAAGTCCCGGTCAGCTATGCAAACGCCTTCGTAAAGCCGGCCGTGCCAAGCGCCAAAAAAGACCTCATCGAAGATAGCATCGAAAAGCTGGCTCGATACGCTGAGGTTATCAATAGCAAATACGAGCTGGAATCAAGCCCCCGGCTATGGTTCACTACCGGGAATGCGACGATCAAGGGCACGGAAACCTGTAACACAGAAACCGAGCTTGTCAGCAAACTATTAACGGCGTTGTAGGGGGATTTCTTATCAATCCACCTTTGCTGATATTACGATTTGAAGGGCCCCTACAGTCCTGGGGACTCCGTGCCCGCTGGGGCGAGCGTGACTCCAGCGATGAGCCTACCAAATCCGGCATAGTGGGACTCATCGGATGCGCGCTGGGATATCGCAGGGAAGATCCGCGGATAGTCACTGAGATAGAATTGCAGATACGTATCGGCGTCAGAGTCGAGAGCCCTGGCAGTCCGCTTAGAGACTACCATACAATAACAAATGGAGTCACTGGCAAGGACAATGCATCTACTATACTGACTAACCGTACGTACCTGCAGGATGCTTCTTTCCTTGTAGCAGTCTCCGGGCCCGAAGATCTTCTAAAGAAGATACATGCGGCACTGATCGATCCTGTATGGCCGATATTTCTCGGACGAAAGTCTTGCCCTCCGACCCGGCCTGTCGTGGAGGAAATCAGCTATCTATATAGTTCCATCGAGGGCTTCCTAGAAAAGTATCCATGGAAAGCCACCACGATAGAATTACGCGGTAAGGATATACCGGATCGACTACAGGTGCGTGAGTGAAGATCTCAAAGGCGATTCTATTCTGAGCGACCGCAGGATCATCAGCCCTGTACGTATGTACGGTTCACGAAAAGTAAAACAATATTACGTAAACACGCCACACAAGGAGGATAAACCATGTACCTCTCCAGACTGATCCTCGATACGAAATCAAGGGGTGTACGCCGTGACCTGGGCGACTGCCAGCACCTGCATCGCACAGTGCTCAGTGCGTTCCCGGACCTCGGCGGAAGTACGGATGTGCGCCAGCAGTTCGGAGTACTTCACAGACTCGATATTTCGCGTAATGGCACTCCAGTTCTGCTCGTCCAGTCAACTGAAAAGCCAGACTGGTCAAAGCTCCCTGCCGGGTACCTAATCGAAGACTCGTCGATCGAGAATCCTGCCTGCAAACAAATAGCCGAGCAGTACGGGCATATAGCCACGGACGACATCTTCCTATTCCGTCTCCGCGCCAACCCGACGAAAAAGACCGGGACGACAAAGAAGTCCGATATCGCCGCAGGCAAGCCTAAATGTAACGGCACCCGGATACCGCTCAAAGATGAATCGTCGCAGATTGAATGGCTGACACGAAAAAGCAAAGATAGCGGCTTCGAGCTTCTCTCAGTGAAAACCATACCGGAGCTTATCGACGCCATAGCGAATGACGAGGGCTCCGTTACAGGCATGAAGACAAATGCCAGAGGTAACCAATCGATGAAAGGATCGGACACCACTAACCAGCTATCATTCGCATCAGTCCTGTACGAGGGAAGGCTGCGAGTGACCGACCGGGACCTTTTCCTGTCAGCAATTGGCCATGGCATCGGCCCCGGCAAAGCCTACGGATTCGGGCTGCTATCCATCGCAAGGGCAGCGTGATACTATGCCCCACGACCTCCATGATCTTCCCAGGATCGAGGACGGCTGGAGCTACCTGTATGTCGAGCATTGCAAGATTGACCGTGAGGACAAAGCAGTAGCATTGCATGACGAGGGCGGAAAGGTCAGTGTACCATGCGCCAGTCTTGCCCTGCTACTCCTCGGCCCCGGCACAAGCATCACGCACGAGGCGATAAAAACCCTCGCCGACAACGGCTGCCTCGTGGGCTGGTGCGGCGAGGGCATCATACGGTTCTATGCTCTCGGTACGGGCGAGACACGCCACGCGACTAAACTGGTCCGGCAGGCGCTTTTGGTCAGCAATCCCCGCCTGCGGCAACAGGTCATCTACAAGATGTACCGGATGAGGTTCAGTGAAAAGATACCCGACAACCTCAACATACAACAATTGAGGGGTATGGAAGGCCAGCGAGTGAGGCAGTCATACGCAGCGGCCAGCAACCGCACCGGTGTCATCTGGACCGGTAGAAGTTTCGACCCTGCGAACTGGCAAAATGCCGATCCGGTTAACCGAGCACTCTCTGTTGCTAATTCATGCCTTTACGGCATTTGCCACGCTGCCATTGTTTCTATCGGCTATTCTCCCGGACTCGGGTTCATCCATACTGGCCATCAGCTTTCTTTTGTGTACGATATCGCCGACCTATACAAGGCCGATCTGACAATCCCGCTGGCCTTCGAAGCGACGGCCAGCCAGCCTGACAATCTTGAAAGGGCTGTGCGATCTAAATGCAGGGATCAATTCAACAACATAGACCTGTTAAAAAGAATTGTACCAGACATAGAAGAAGCCCTGAATGTTGAAATTCCCCCAGAGCTTACTTCAGAAGATTTCGACTCTGACATCTTTTCACCAGTCAACCTCTATGATCCGGCTACTGGAGTCAAGCCTGGCGGTGTTAATTACAGCAAATAGCCAACAATGAGAGCGTATAGATATGGCATCTATTACAATTTTTATCGTTGAAAAAGTACCTCAGTCGTTGAAAGGAGAACTTACCCGCTGGATGATCGAGCCACGGACCGGCGTTTTCGTAGGGAAGCTATCCGTCACAGTACGCCTGAAACTATGGGAAAAGATTATCAAAAACATGCGTCATGGCGGTTGCACAATGATTTATACCAGAAACAACGAACAGGGCTTCATTCTTAAAAATTTCGGGGATACCAGTCGTGAAGTTATAGACATGGAAGGGCTGTATTTGGTAAAAGTCCCAAATGAACCATAATAATGCAATTCGATAAAAAAATTAAGGGAAGTCCCCACGTGCGTGGGGGTGAACCGTCGGCCGATGCAGCCGATGTCGCCAGCATGCGTAGAAGTCCCCACGTGCGTGGGGGTGAACCGGACAGCGCCGTCGAAAGCGTCAGTGCTACGATGAAGTCCCCACGTGCGTGGGGGTGAACCGGTGACGATCAGGCGTCGTGCGCGAGCATGCATCGAGAAGTCCCCACGTGCGTGGGGGTGAACCGACAGACGCTGATCGCACGATCAGTCGTGACTACGAAGTCCCCACGTGCGTGGGGGTGAACCTGGCATCGCTGCCACGTCAGATACCCGTCAGATGACGAAGTCCCCACGTGCGTGGGGGTGAACCGTCAGGCTCGGCGATGCCGCTGGCCGGGTCGCGAAGTCCCCACGTGCGTGGGGGTGAACCTGCTCACGATGCAGCCTGATCTATGAAGTCCCCACGTGCGTGGGGGTGAACCTGATCGCACGTGACAGACGTAGACGAAGTCCCCACGTGCGTGGGGGTGAACCTGACGACATGTCGCGTCCTGAAGTCCCCACGTGCGTGGGGGTGAACCGTGCCCGACTCGAGCTCGGCGAAGTCCCCACGTGCGTGGGGGTGAACCTACGAACGATCGGCACCTGCGTTGCTGTGGACGAGAAGTCCCCACGTGCGTGGGGGTGAACCTATGACAAAGACTCATTTGTACCGCCTCGATAAGAAGTCCCCACGTGCGTGGGGGTGAACCTAGAGACATCATCAGATAAAGCGGCCACCTCAATGAAGTCCCCACGTGCGTGGGGGTGAACCATGGACGGAGGGGCCGCCACAAAGGCAGGATTAACGAAGTCCCCACGTGCGTGGGGGTGAACCGATGTATCCATTAAACCCGAAGTGAAAGCAGAAGAAGTCCCCACGTGCGTGGGGGTGAACCGATGTATCCATTGAACCCGAAGTAAAAGCAGAAGAAGTCCCCACGTGCGTGGGGGTGAACCGATGAATACCTGTACGTGAGTGACAAAACCACTGAAGTCCCCACGTGCGTGGGGGTGAACCTACACCGGCGGCGTTTCTGAATGTATCAGGCTGATGAAGTCCCCACGTGCGTGGGGGTGAACCGTCGTCGCCGCCCTCGTACAGTATTTGGAACGTGAAGTCCCCACGTGCGTGGGGGTGAACCGAAGGCGCGCGTCTTGCCGACAGGATTTGTTAAGGAAGTCCCCACGTGCGTGGGGGTGAACCGCCGATGCGGTCATAGCGATGGCGGGTCTCGCTGGAAGTCCCCACGTGCGTGGGGGTGAACCGATATGGCGGGCAGCCTGAACAGTGCCGCAGAAGAAGTCCCCACGTGCGTGGGGGTGAACCGGCGGCTGCGATGGCAGGACGACGACCGAGCACGAAGTCCCCACGTGCGTGGGGGTGAACCGATTTATCGCAGATGCCAGCATCGGATGTAAATGAAGTCCCCACGTGCGTGGGGGTGAACCTGTGCTGGATGACGCGGCACTTTCAACAAACTGAGAAGTCCCCACGTGCGTGGGGGTGAACCGGTCGAGCGACACCTGACTGGCCGTGCCACGCGCGAAGTCCCCACGTGCGTGGGGGTGAACCGACATCGCCGACATCGCCGACATAATCGAGCGAGAAGTCCCCACGTGCGTGGGGGTGAACCTGTCCGGGCCGGTACGCGTTCATCCAGCATCAGGGGAAGTCCCCACGTGCGTGGGGGTGAACCACTGGCACTCGTCAGGACACGATGGACTATCCGGAAGTCCCCACGTGCGTGGGGGTGAACCTGTTCCAGCAGCGCAGCACGTAGCCGGTATATCGAAGTCCCCACGTGCGTGGGGGTGAACCGCATGTCAGACCTCCCGATGGTCGTTGGCATATTCGAAGTCCCCACGTGCGTGGGGGTGAACCTCCAGATCTGCCAATAATTCATATAAGAGTAGCGAAGTCCCCACGTGCGTGGGGGTGAACCGCCGTCGCTGACGCGACACAGCCGTCGCATCGGTGAAGTCCCCACGTGCGTGGGGGTGAACCGACGGTCGTCGCGTGAGCTTGCGGACAGGTGCGCAGAAGTCCCCACGTGCGTGGGGGTGAACCGATACGGCCTTTGAGCGATACGCGAGATCATTCTGAGAAGTCCCCACGTGCGTGGGGGTGAACCGTAGTGTTGTGTCTATCGGCTGAGATCGTGGAGTCGAAGTCCCCACGTGCGTGGGGGTGAACCTTACCACCACCGTTTTTAGAAAGCGTTTTTAGCGAAGTCCCCACGTGCGTGGGGGTGAACCGATCGGGAACGTGCTGGCGTGAAGGGCAAAGTGAAGTCCCCACGTGCGTGGGGGTGAACCGTATCCCCGCAACTATAGCGAACACCCGAAGCCGAAGTCCCCACGTGCGTGGGGGTGAACCTATCGTGATCTCTGACGACGCGGTAAACTATAAGAAGTCCCCACGTGCGTGGGGGTGAACCGAAAGCAGGTGGAAAGGCAACCGCCACGATCAAGAAGTCCCCACGTGCGTGGGGGTGAACCACAAAGGTACGAGCCCCATCTTAATAAGCGTTAGAAGTCCCCACGTGCGTGGGGGTGAACCGATACGCCTTTGAAGATACGCGAGATAATCTAGAAGTCCCCACGTGCGTGGGGGTGAACCGTAGTGTTGTGTCTATCGGCGAGATCGTGGAGTTGAAGTCCCCACGTGCGTGGGGGTGAACCTTACCACCACCGTTTTTAGAAAGCGTTTTTAGCGAAGTCCCCACGTGCGTGGGGGTGAACCGATCGGGAAACGTGCTGGCGTGAAGGGCAAAGTGAAGTCCCCACGTGCGTGGGGGTGAACCGTATCCCCGCAACTATAGCGAACACCCGAAGCCGAAGTCCCCACGTGCGTGGGGGTGAACCTATCGTGATCTCTGACGACGCGGTAAACTATAAGAAGTCCCCACGTGCGTGGGGGTGAACCGAAAGCAGGTGGAAAGGCAACCGCCACGATCAAGAAGTCCCCACGTGCGTGGGGGTGAACCACAAAGGTACGAGCCCCATCTTAATAAGCGTTAGAAGTCCCCACGTGCGTGGGGGTGAACCGGATCCGGTGTTCATGGAGATGGACGAGATCTTCGAAGTCCCCACGTGCGTGGGGGTGAACCTAGAAAGTAGTCTTAACACTATCCCTTTTGATCAGAAGTCCCCACGTGCGTGGGGGTGAACCGGCGGCGGCGGAGAACCCGTACAAGCTATGACAGAAGTCCCCACGTGCGTGGGGGTGAACCGACAACGGTGGCTGTCCCGGTAGTTGCCGATTTGAAGTCCCCACGTGCGTGGGGGTGAACCGAAGCTGCAGGTCAAGTACGCGACGACGACCTAGAAGTCCCCACGTGCGTGGGGGTGAACCTAAATCATGGACATAGCCAATCATACGTTACAGGAAGTCCCCACGTGCGTGGGGGTGAACCGGTGGTGGCGTGACCGGCGCACCGTTGAAAGACGAAGTCCCCACGTGCGTGGGGGTGAACCTATGTCGATCGTGAAGGTCGTGTTGTTGCCGACGAAGTCCCCACGTGCGTGGGGGTGAACCGCAAATCTCCAAAGAGACTTGCAGCAGCCTCATGAAGTCCCCACGTGCGTGGGGGTGAACCGAGTCACGGGTGCACCAAGACAGCGAAGCAGGAGAAGTCCCCACGTGCGTGGGGGTGAACCGGGAGGCGTAAATACCCGAGGATAGTGCGGCCGTGGAAGTCCCCACGTGCGTGGGGGTGAACCGTAGACAAGATGTGCCACGTAAGCGAGCGGTGACGAAGTCCCCACGTGCGTGGGGGTGAACCTATGTGGAATTAGTGACATGTTACATGGCGATTTTGAAGTCCCCACGTGCGTGGGGGTGAACCGTCCGGCTCGCGTGATCACGGTATTCGTGATATTCGAAGTCCCCACGTGCGTGGGGGTGAACCTTCCATGAAGCAGTCATTACTGCAGACGGGCCTTCGAAGTCCCCACGTGCGTGGGGGTGAACCTGCAGTTGGCAGTAACGACATCCGCCGCCATGATCCAGAAGTCCCCACGTGCGTGGGGGTGAACCGAGTGACGAGACCAGTGCCAGTGAAGCCTAAGAACGAAGTCCCCACGTGCGTGGGGGTGAACCTGCGGCCCGTTCCTGTTCGCGTTCAGTCGGCTGAAGTCCCCACGTGCGTGGGGGTGAACCGTCGAAGGTCGACGACGAGCGGCGTGAGACACATGAAGTCCCCACGTGCGTGGGGGTGAACCTTGGTGCATGATTTAAGTCAGGTTCTGGTGCAGGCAGAAGTCCCCACGTGCGTGGGGGTGAACCTGTCTGGCGCGCGGTTCGGATAAAGCACCGAGGAAGTCCCCACGTGCGTGGGGGTGAACCTTCGTACGGCCGTTGACTCCAAGAGTGTACGACATGGAAGTCCCCACGTGCGTGGGGGTGAACCGGCGTTACAGAGGTATGTGTTGAGGCGGTTATCGAAGTCCCCACGTGCGTGGGGGTGAACCTGTACTGGGCCGGCTGGCCCTCGTCGACTGATCGCGAAGTCCCCACGTGCGTGGGGGTGAACCGGACGAGCAGGAGGTCGAAGTGCCGCGTACCCGAGAAGTCCCCACGTGCGTGGGGGTGAACCGTTAACTGGCACAACTGTACACCTGCTGCTGCACGAAGTCCCCACGTGCGTGGGGGTGAACCGACTATCCGCACGTCCGAATCAGCGACCACAATTCCCGAAGTCCCCACGTGCGTGGGGGTGAACCGGCGGCGGCGTCGTCATGACCGACGTATGGCCGGAGAAGTCCCCACGTGCGTGGGGGTGAACCTGTTTTGCCACTTCAGGCCGTTCGGGAAGATCGGAAGTCCCCACGTGCGTGGGGGTGAACCGACATACGAGCATTGTTATTAGTAGTGTAAGACGAAGTCCCCACGTGCGTGGGGGTGAACCAAGAGGCCGTCCGGCAGGTCATGGTACAATAGCGAAGTCCCCACGTGCGTGGGGGTGAACCTCTCCACCGTATTCATAGTGTGGCGTTGTCGGAGAAGTCCCCACGTGCGTGGGGGTGAACCGATTGTAAGCGCGATCGCGAATGGCAACCGCAGGAAGTCCCCACGTGCGTGGGGGTGAACCTGCAGGCAGCAGGGTACGCATCCATTCGTCAAGGAAGTCCCCACGTGCGTGGGGGTCAACCGACGAAGCCGCCGACCGCGATGTATGACCTCTCGAAGTCCCCACGTGCGTGGGGGTGAACCGATGGCTACAATCGACGGCAGGATCGCGACCCCGAAGTCCCCACAGGCGTGGGGGTGAACCGCCGTTAGCATCAGGAGCCGAATAAGGCGCAGCAAAGTCCCCACAGGCGTGGGGGTGAACTAGTTCCTGTAACCAGGTTGGTGACAGGGTCAATGAAATTTTCAAGTATTCAATTTGGACGATGTGGTATTGCCTTGACTTCTATCCATTGACGCTATCGAGTAAATGGGTCCAAAATTGCTATATAAACATACATTGAATATACATTTTAGTGCATATCATGGTCGTAAGAAACATAAACTTAGGGACACCATACGAGGAATTTATCGATCGCGTGATCAAAAAAGAGCTTGCCGGCAACCGGACGGAAGTCATACGCCAGGCCCTTGCATGTTACAAGCGTGAAATCGAGCTGGAAGAAGTAATCCTGGTCAGAAAGGCAATCGACGCAGAGATGGCCGAAATCGAATCAGGCAAGCAGAAAACCCATAGGTGGGAAGACGTTAAAAAAGAACTGGGATTATGACGCAGGTCCTCCTGTCCGATAAAGCCAGACGCGACCTGCGCAAAATGGACGAGAAGCCTGCCCTGATTTTCGCGAAGCACATAGACAAAATATCGGGACTGCCCCCGCGAAGGCACCTGAAGCATGGCCTGCCATATAACGTCGATGAGGTGGGCGGCAGGCGGCTTGTGTACGAATATAAAGAAGGGATATTGTATATCATCCGTTGCTTTACAGATCACCGGGACTACGAGAAATGGTTTGAATAGTACGAGTGAAAACGCTATCAGTCAGGCTTTTTCTTATATTCTTCGACCCGGTCCAGCCATTCGTTGACCAGGCAGTTAAACGCCGTTTCCTGCTCCGCCTCGAGGCCATGGCCTGCCCTGTCCAGCACGGCGAACGTGCCCCGGGTGTAGTTGCGGACGACCTTCAGCATGTCCTCCCACCCCACGGTAGCGTCCTGCCGACCGGCCAGCAGCAGGGACGGCTTCCCGAATGGTCGCGGGGGCTTTTCCACGTCGAAGGAAAACGCATAGCCGGACTGCTGGAACCGGCTCAGGAAGGCTTCGTCTTTCGATCGCATGCCCGGGACGATATCGGCCTGGAAACGCTCCCATCGCTTTTTGTCCTGCAGCACCAGCATGCGCTCGAAAAACGACCTGACCGCGGGCTCGATGCCGGCCAGCAGGGCCTCGTTCCTGAAAAACGTCGCCCGGCGGGGCAGAGTGCGTTTCTTCCTGTCGGCGACGACCACCGGGCAGATGAGCAGTACTCCGTCCAGCCGTTCGGGGACACGGTATACCATGCCCTGCGCCAGGTATCCGCCGTAGGACTCGCCGGCCACCAGGAAACGGCCTTCAGGCACGACCTTTTCGACGAACCTTATCACGACGTCGAGCATCCCGTCTGCGTTTACGATGTCGTCCGTGCCCCTGGTCTTTCCCATGCCCGGCAGGTCGATGTAGATACGCTTCCAGCCCGGACGGCCCCGGAAGATCGGCTCCATGCAGCCGGTCATCACGTGGTGGTCGATGCCGAAGCCGTGGATCATCAGCACAGGGGTGCCTTCTCCGCAGGTCTCGTAGTATATCTCAAGGCCGTCGACGTCGCATATCATATATGTCACAATGTGCTAAAAAGGCTAAAATAGGTATTGCACGTTGCATACGGTTTTTCCCCGGAAAGCATGCCTCTGCCGGCATTATCCCGGCGACGCCGGCAACAGTACCACGAATTTGCTTCCCTTGCTGCAGTCGCCGGGCACGCGGTCTTCCACCCATACTTTCCCGTGGAAATACGTGACGAGCATCTTCACGAGATAGAGTCCCAGCCCCCTGCCGGTCGTCTTTGTCTTGCCCCTCTCCAGCCGGGAAAAGAGTTTGCCCTTCAGCTCATCCGGTATGCCCGGGCCGTTGTCCTCGACGACGACCCGGTAACACTCTCTTCCGCCTTCGCTCGTTTTCGACAGCTCCAGGTCTATCACCACCGGCCTGCCGGGAAGCGCGTGCTTAATAGAATTGCCGACCAGGTTCGAGTACACGTCCTCGATCAGCCTGTTCGCGACCACCAGGCAGCCGTTTTTCTCGTGGTACCGTATGTTTATTGTTACCTCCCTGCCCGACGCCTTCGCGTATTTCTTCTTCACGTCCTCCAGGACGTCGCACAGGTCGATGATCCTGGTCTCCAGGCCACCCTGCTCCGCCCGCTGGAGCTTCGAGACGTTCTCTATGAGCTCCGTGCTGCTCTCTAGCATGTCCAGCGCGCCGTTCAGCAGCCTGGCGGCATCCTCATTGCCGGCCACCAGGCGTTGGGCCATCTCCAGGTCGCCCATGGCTACCATGTTCATGTTGTTGATGTCGTGGCTCATCAGGTCAACGTATAGTTCGGCCCGGGCTTTGGCTTCATTCAGCTCCGCGGTGCGTTCTTCCACCCGCCGCTCCAGCTCTGCGTAAGCCCTCCTTGACGCGTCCTCCGCGCGTTTCCGGTCGCGGATGTCCCTGCAGATGCCCCGGAAGCCTCGCAACATGCCGTGGCTGTTGTAGACCGGGCTGACGTTCATCTCGAAGTCAACGTGCTCGCCGTGCCTGCTGATCAGGGTTTTCTCGGCCACGGCAAATTGTCCGTGTCGTCTGGCCAGGCCCTCCAGGATCTCCGATAAACGTTTGGCGTGAGCGGGGTCCGTGAAGCTGTAAATCGATTTGCCCAGGATCTCTTCCGGCCGGTACCCGAGATAATCCATGACCCTGGGACTGGAATACGTAAAGATGCCCCCGCCATTTATCTCCCATACCCAGTCATAGATGCTCTCGACGAGGTTCCTGAACTTTTCCTCGCTTTTCCGGACGGCTTCTTCCGCACGTTTACGCTCGGTTATATCTCTCGAAATTCCCTGGATACCGATGATCTCTCCTTTCCTGTTTATTATGGGGGAAGTCTTCACCTCGAAGGGGACGCGTTGCCCGTATCCGTTGACGATAACCACCTCGTAAGGCGGAATATCCTCGTTGCGCAAACGTCTCTCCAGCTTTTCCTTTAATACGGGGACGTACTCGGGCGCCACGAAGTCCCAGGCCTTTTTCCCGATGATGTCGCTTAGCGGGATATGAGCGATCTTTTCAACATTTTCCGTCATGAACTGCCAGGTGCCGTCCAGGTCGGTGGTCCAGAGAATGTCGCCCGAGTTCTCCAGCAGGAACCGATACCTGTCCTCGTCGGCCCTGAGCTTATTTTGCTCTGCCTGATTATTGTCATGGCTTCGCATATACCCGGTTTCCTTGATGGCCATTGATCGCGCGCATGTAGAAAGAATTAATAGATATTTCCGTCATGGAATGATATATCTTATTTGGAATATAATGAATAAAATACGGAATTGATTGTTGTTTAATCGCCTGTAAGGGAAATAATCGGCGATTATGCTCTGACCGGCCCTAACAGTTATATCCGGGCAGGGCAATAGCAGAAGGAGTGAGCATCATGGCCATAAAAATCCCGCAAGAGACCGCACTTTCTATCTGTCGGAAAATCCGGGACGAGAACAGGAACGATCCCTCTTCGCCTCAGGCGTTGCGGTGCCGGAACTGCGAGGCGTGCTGTGGCGGCAGCGTGATCAGGTCGCGCGACGGCGGCAGGGTCTGTTGCCCCGTCAGCCAGCGATATGCCCGGTCCATAGCTGTCATGGTTTAATCTTTATGGCGGAACCGCGTCCCGGCCCAGCGGGAAGCTCAGCAGCGAGATAAAGCGCTTTCCGTCTTCCTTGTAGTAGACGCCGAAATAGCACCGGTCCCAGCCGTAGCGCCGGTAGTAGCCGGCCGGCCCTGCGAGGCCGAGGCGCACCAGGTAGTTCGCGTCGTCGTCCAGCGCGATCTTTTTCTCCTCGACCTTCCTGCCGCCGGCGGTGAACGAGACCTTTTCCAGGTCGAACAGGATGTCCTCTACCTTTCCGTCTCTTTCTATATACGCGGCTTCCGCGTGCTCGTGGCCGCAGACGATGGCGTAGCCCGGCATCATATGCGGGCCCAGGGCGGCAAAGGCCTCCTCCGGCATATAGTGGTAGCCGCTCAGGTCATAATAGCTCATCCCGGCGCGGGATATCCGCTGCCAGGTCTGCGAGGTGGTCCACGAGGCCATCGGCCCGGCTTCCCCGGCGCAAATACTCGCCGGGTCCAGCGGCCCCCCGTGGACGGCGTACAGCCGTTCCTCGCGGTCGGCATAGGCGACAGGCATGTCGCGGAAGAACTCTTCCCATCCGCCCCGCCTGCGGCACTCTTCGTGCGCTTCGAGACTTCTGGCATCGCTGCCGGACACGGGAGCCGACCAGACGAAGGCCTCGTCGTGATTGCCGAGCACTGACGTCAGGCGAGGGACGCCTTTCAGGCGGTCAATTACTTCACAGGGGCTGTATCCCCGCTGCACGACATCGCCCAGGTTAAACGTCCGCTCTACCCGGCCGTAGCGCCTGGCAAAGGTCCGGCCGGCGGCCAGACGTAAAATCGCGTCCAGCGCGCCGATATCGGCGTGTATGTCGGAAAACAGCAGTATACAGCCTTCCATCGAGGAAGGAAACGGCGCGGGAGACAATAACCTTTACGACCTCTGCATCAGCAGAGGTCGTCTACGACATCTGTATCCGTAGACGTCGCTTGACGACGTCTAAGCTTTGGGCGTCGTCTACGACCCCCATAACTATGGTCGTCGTCTACGACATCGAGTGCGCAGGCGTCATCGTCCTCACGCCAGCATGCCCGAGGCCCGGTCATAAGAGAATTTCCGTCGCGGGTCGCGCCTGTACCGCTTCAGGTCATCAGGCTTGAGACGGTTGTACCGTGCCTGCCAGAGCGGCAGGCTGTACATGTACTGCGGGCTCTCCGGGGTCCCTCCGATGCCGATGACCACGAAGACGCGGAATCCTGTCGCGTTTGCGAACCGCTGGTACTTGGCCGGCTGGTACTCTTTAGCCCAGGAGATATTCCCGCCGAAAAGCGTCGACCGGTACTTGCACTCGATGCCGATGACCGTCCGGGAGGGCACGTGCTCCACGACGAGGTCAGGGCTGAAGTCGATCTCCTCCCGTCTCCGGGCGCCGTCGCCCATCCAGCTCATTACCCTGAAGTCCTTCCCGAGCAGCCCGATCACGTGCCGCTCGAAGGCATGGCCCGCCGCATGGGTCGGGTCGCTGAAGTCTGGCATCACAGTGTAGGTACCCGGCGAGGGCATAAAAGTTATCCCGATCAGGCATAAGAAGATGAAAAGCCGCGGGCTTCACGTTGCCGGCCGGTCGGCCGCTCGCGCGCGCAAGCGTAGCCGCACCCATATATCGCAGACGGTCACGGAGTCTACCGTTACCCGTCCTGCGCCTCCGACGATGCGTGCCCGTGGGCCTCTGGTACAGCTTCGCGACCCCTGGAGACGTAGAGGCCGGCCAAGATGAGTGCCGCCCCGGCCAGCGTGATCGCGGTCAGTGCCTCGCCCAGTAGCAGTACGGCCAGCGTCACGCCGGCGAGCGGTGTCACGTAGATGGTCATCGCGGCATCGGAAGCCCGCAGCCGGGCCATCCCGTGGTTGTAGACGAGGAACGCTATCACCGAGCAGAAGAGCGCCAGGAACAGCATGGACGCCCAGGACACCGTGCTCAGCCCGGCCAGCGGCGTCATGGGCGTCGCGAAGACGTATACGGGCAGCAGGCCGAGGACGCCGAAGAAGAACGTGTAGACCAGAATGGTCATCGGGCTGTACCTGTCCGAGACTCGCTTGATCGCGACCGTGTACACGCCGAACAGGGCGGCGCTCGCCAGCCCGATCAGGTCGCCCGGGAGGTGCGCGGCCGACAGGTCGATGCTGCCCCCGCTGACGATCAGGAACACCCCGGCGAAGGCGATCACTGCTCCAGTTATCTGTTTCTTGCCGGGCCGCTCCCCGAGCATCACGGCCCCGAGAATCATGATGAAGAACGTGGACAGGTTGAAGAGCAGCGAAAAATTCGTAGCGGTCGTGTACACGAGCGCCGTGACCTGGAGCACGAACTGCAGCGACACCCCGGCGACGGATAAAAACGCTAACATCGGCAGGTCGCGCGTCGATATCCGCAGCGATTCCGGCGCGAAAAGCAGCGCGATCAGCAGGACGGCCGCGAATGCGATGGCAAAGCGCACAGTGACGATCTCGACGGCACTGAGCTGTAGCAGCGCCTCCTTTGCCGCGATGGAGGACGCGCCCCAGAAGACGTTGATCAGGACGAGCCCGGTCATCGCTGCCCCGCTGCCTTCCGTTAGCTGTTTCCATCCTCTCCCCATGCTGGCACCATCTGCCCGGCCTGTCCGGGCCGTATCCTGACACGAGCCGGATTTTTAAATCCCTTCGGGTCGGCGCCGGTACGACATGCCCCCGCGACACGGCTGCCATCCCCGACAGGATATCCGCCCTTTTTTCAGAATAGCGTTTTATAAATCGTGCGCCCGATCAGTAAAAGGGGATGAATGTTGATGAAGCAGTTCAAGAAAGTATTGTTAGCAACGGCCCTGCTGCTGGCGCTGCTCGTCGTATCGACGGGCGTTTCCGCACAGATTGCGCCATGCGGGCCGCTCGTGCAGACGGGCGGATTCACGCGGACGGTCTCCGCAAGCGCTGTCGGCGGGACTTTCGTGCCTCCGCAGGCACAGGTCTCGGACACGTTCTACAGCTACCCGGGCATCAGCCCGTTCGGCCCGTACCCGGGCGCCGGCTACGCCAGCACGGAAGGCATCGGCTTCACGCCCTACGGGTACATGCCATACGGCGGCTTCACGTACCTGTAAGCGCGGAGGGCATGGAAGGCACGGCTAGTCTCGCGTAGACAAATCGAAGTGCTAGACAGGACGGACAGACCGACGGGCCACTTGCCCAAGGTCTCCCTGTCCTATTTTGCTGCTCAGGCACCTGACCCTTTCGACACGAAGGCCACAATGGTCACAATGGTCACTACGTTTTTTATTGGAAAGAGGCTCCCATCGCCATTATTCTTAAAACGTACTTCGTGGCCTTCGTGGCCATTGTGGCCTTTGTGTCGAAAGGGTCACGAGCGCTAATAAAGAGTATTACAAAACAGCTTTAGTGGCGGATGTGCTGTTTTTCGTACAGCCGGTGGGACCATTTGTTCTTCCACTTGTTGCCGTTGGTCTTGCAATATTGGACTCTGCGTTCGGGGTCTTCTCGCACCCAGTTGAAGAGGTACATGAACTGGTCGCGGCCTACCTCGATCCGGCGGATTTTTTCCGGCACGCCGATGCTCACCAGGTAGTCTGAGAACGAGTCCTCGATTTTAAGCTGGAGCTGCCCCTCGATCTTGACGGATTTCCAGCTGTAGCCCTGCTCGTCCAGCCAGAGCCTGACGTGGTCGAAAATGTGCCCGGAACAGATCTCTATCCGGTGCGTCTCTTTTGTGACCCCCATCTCCTGGAAAAGTTCGCTTATGATGCCGACCGTGCGGTCCTGGTACTCCTTGGCCGCATACCTGCCGTCCTGGAAGTACTCTTCGCCGATCAGCTTATGCCTGAAAATGCCGGATTCTGCCTCAAGCGCCCCGATCGCGGCGCCGCCCACCGGAGAACCGATGCCCGCATCGTCTATCTGTATAAGCTTCAGGCCCTCGCAACTGTCCTCACTCATTTCAAGTATTGTTCACTGAAATTGCTTATATAGTTTTTCTTATTTTGAACGTTATATAATATGAAAACGATAGCGTCACCTTTGTCTTCCGAAAGAATTCCAGACCAAATCTACAGGTAGTTACCGAAGATGGCGCACGCTGCCGGGCGCGGGATAAAATGGAGAAAAAGGTTGAACGCTTACTTGAGCTTGTCGGTGAGCGACCTGAGCTTCTGGATGTTGTCCAGATGCAGCTGCGCCTCGACACGCTTGCGTTCCTCGAGCGTGGAGATGATGTCGGTAATGCTGGTCGAGAGCTTGTAGCACTTCAGCGGCCTGCCCTTGCCTTCCTTCTTGATCTCCCTCTCCTCAATCCAGCTCTGATCCCGGAGCTCTCTCATGACGATGCTCACTTCAGGCTGCCTGAGGTCTGCGCCAAGTTCGATATCCCGGCTGATGGTCTCGTCGACGTTCGCCAGGTAGACCAGCGTCTTGGCGACGTTCCTCTTTAACCCTACGTTGACCAGGGTCTCAACGAATTCCTTGTCTTTCTCGTCTAATACTGGTACTGTAAGTTTTTTCATCCTGTCCACCTCAATCGAAAATTATTTCCCAATCAGAATTAAATATTTAATATATGAATTCTGACGGTAGATAGTTAACCAACCGTTATTATATATACTTTACCCTTATTGTTGCGATAATAAAAATTTGGTTGAATATATTATCGCGCAACCTTTTAATAAACAGGCGATGATATTTAAGCTTTGTGCACTTTTGCTTTACATAATAACGGTAGATGTGCCCGACGTAACCTTATTGTTCTGAAAATACGATTTGATAAGGGCGATCATATAATAACCCCTCCCAAATTATTATTTAATTATTTTTTTATATGTCCTTTAGACCGGCAACTGTCAAAGCTGTCTTTTTATAACCCCGGTAACGTATGCCGTTTGTGTAATCAGGGCATACCACCATTTCCACTGCAGGCCTGCGGCAAGGCATTTTTTGGCTATTTTCACCTATATCAGCCTCCTGTCTGCGATCTCCAGCAGAAACGCGGGAACGGCCTGGTCACCGTGTCATGGAAAATCCTCAAATAATATTCGTGATTATATTTTAATTTGTGACACAGAAGGCCTGTATCTTTTACGCGGATACGTTCCTGAAACACGGCAGCGAATCCCACATCGAGAGGCCGTCCCGTGCCGCAAGGACTATGACACGGCTGAAAGACTCAGGTATCATGGGCCGCGCCGACCTGCTTTGTCCCGGGCCTGCCAGCGACGAGGAAATCGCCATGGTCCACGATCCGGCCTACATACAGCGGGTCAGGGTATTCGGCCCGGGGACGTTCGAGGGTGAGGTGGAGATGACGGAAAGCTCCCCCGCCGCGGCCGCACTGGCCGCCGGCGCTGCCGTCGGGTGCGTGGACGAGACCGGCGATCGAGAGCTAGCCTTCGGTATCGTCCGGCCGCCCGGGCATCACGCGATGCCGGATCATGCCATGGGCTTCTGCCTGTTCAACAACGTAGCGATCGCCGCCGCCCACGCGCTGAAGACGATGAAGCGGGTCCTCATCGTCGACTGGGACGTCCACCACGGCAACGGCACCGAGCACATGTTCTACACCACGCCGGACGTCCTGTACTTCTCCATCCACCAGTACCCCTGGTTCCCGGGCACCGGCAGCCCCGAGGACGTCGGGGCGGGGGACGGCGAAGGCTACAACGTGAACGTGGCGCTGTCCGTCCGGGCCACGGACGCCGACTATATGAATATCTTCCGCCGGCTGCTCCTGCCGATCGCGGACAGCTACAGGCCGGAGCAGATCATCGTGTCCGCCGGCTACGACCCGCTGTGGGGCGACCCGCTGGGGGGAATGCACCTCTCGGCTGCCGGGTTCCAGGCCATGGCGTACGCACTGCGGGAGATACGTGGAAACCGGGGCATCGCCGCACTCCTCGAGGGCGGATACTCGAACGAGCTGCCGTCCTGCATCGAGGCGACCATCCGCGGGTTCCTCGGCGAGAAGCCGGAGATCACCGCGCCGACGAGCGATATGGCGACGCTGTACACGGAGTACGCTGCCAACATACAGAAAGAATACTGGCGATTATAGAGACGGCTGCCGCCGTCCTTCGCGCG
This sequence comes from uncultured Methanocellaceae archaeon, assembly GCA_963769045.1. GTDB lineage: Archaea > Halobacteriota > Methanocellia > Methanocellales > Methanocellaceae > Methanocella_A. The sequence goes on along the minus strand of CAVYKK010000012.1, from coordinate 41,746 downwards.
CGAACCCAAGACGACCGCCTGGCAGTCTAGCGGAGGAACCGGCGGAGAAACGTCCCCATGCCCGGGCCGAGGCTCAGCAGGCTGGCGCCGGTCAGGAGGATGTACTCGTTCTTGATGGACATGGCCACGTTCTTGCCCAGCCCGCATTCCGTCAGGCGCTGGCCGATGAGGCTTTCGGCAGTCGTGTACTCCCGGGGCAGGTTGACCGCGTAGCGATCGCCGTAGACGTAGGCGTCCGGGTACTTCTGCTTGAACCGGGCCGCGTGCTCCCGCTGTTCCACCGGGGGCCCCGGGTGGCGCTCTATGTCCGGCAGCCGCCAGACCAGCATCTCGAGGACAAGGGCACTCCAGCCCCCGCCGGACCAGACGCCGCTCTCGAACACGTGGAACTCGTGCCGCTCCAGCATGGCTGCGACCGATTCGGCGCCTTTGCGCAGCTGCGGGTAGAGCGTGTCCTCGACGATGTCCGGGGTGCGGAACGCTACCGCCATGAGGAGCGTGCCCCGTGCGTTGATGACCTCCAGCAGTTCAGGCTCGTCCAGCGGCTCCGTCTCCGGCGGGAAGAAGAAATCCAGGGACGACTTATCGATGAAGTCCCGACAGGCGTCGATGTACTCGTAGAACTTTTGCGCGGACAGTGCCGCGGCCACGTTGCGGCGCGGGTCCACCGGGTCGATGACGATCAGCGGCTCCGGGTGATTAATGGCCTTATCCATATGTCCCTCGATGTCGATGATCGTGCCCCTGCGCAGGCCGGCGCCCGCCCGTACGGCCTCCATGAAGGAGCCATATCTGATGATGAGCAGCTCGCACAGGTAGCCGGAAAAACCCTGTGTCTTCAGCTCGGAGCCGTACACGCCGGTGCCGTGCATGAACTGCTTCAGCAGGCGGGCCTCGTCGCAGAGGCCGTTGATATGCGCCAGCACGTAGGCATTGTGGAACGGGCTGCGATCGACCGCGGACTGGATGTGCGCCGCGTCGGGCACCCGGTAGCAGGGCACCAGGTCGATGTCGATGCCGCCGAAGCTCGCCTTGATGTACGGGTGCTCCGCGTACCTCTCCTCATAGTCGTCCGTGAGGCTCTGCGCCAGCTTCAGGCCGGACTCCTCCAGCTTTTCCCGGGGAGTGTCCGGCGGGAACATGAGAAAGATGTCGACGTCCTTCTTGCCCTTCAGCCAGGTGTCCCGGGCGGTAGAGCCCACGTGAATGGCGTACACGTCCAGGCGCATCTCCACAGCTTTAGCGTCGAGCCGGGCGATGATGTCTTTTGCCAGCGCGCGCAGGTGGTCAGCGTCCTTCGCCGAGGGCTTGACCAGCTTCAGCACCTCTCTCGTAATGTCCTCGATCAAATGAAAAAACCTCTATTACAGGCTGATCTCTCTCAGCGCCTCGTATTTCGGCCCTTTCGGGCTCAGCGTGCTCTTCATCACGTAAATGCGGTCGACCTGCATGGTCCCCGCGTCGAAGTCCCGGTACTTCTCGAAGAGCTGTGGCAGCTTCTGCTTCTGCATCGGGTCAGGGAACTTCACACGCCCGATGGTCACGTGGGGCTTGAACCGTCCCTCCCGCTCGAACCCTATATCGGCCAGCACGTCCTCTACCTGGCGGTTCATCTCCGCAAAGGTCTCTCCTGGCTCGGCGCCAATCCAGATGACCCTGGGGCTGCGCGCGTTCGGGAACCCGCCTATGGACCGCATATGGGCGGTGAACGGCGGCACCTTCACCTTTTTCAGGGCCTCCGCGATCTCGTCTATGCGATTTTCCTCCACGTACCCGAGGAACTTCATCGTGACGTGAATCAGCGCCGGATCGACAAGCTTTACCCCCTTGATGTCGAAGTCCTTCTCGGCCTCGCCGATCCTGTCCCGGATGGCCTGGTCCAGGTTGACGGCTATGAACGTGCGAATCATGATGATAGTAATCTGGCAATGCGGAGAAAAAAAGGTATCGACATGAAAACGGTCTGGCAGGCAACCAGGCTGGCGGCCGCCCGCGTGCGCGAACGAAGATTCATCCCTGCAGGAACGCGTTGAGCGCGTCGTACGAGAGCGTATTCAGCGTCCGTGCCTTCGTGGCCCGCCCGCGCCGGGCGTTGTGCACGCCGTACTCGATGAAGCATAGCTCTGCGATCGAATGGGAGTCGGTGTCGATGGAGATCATGGCACCGGCCTCCATCGCCCTGCACACGTTCTCGTCGCTCAGGTCCAGCCGGTCAGGATAAGCGTTCACTTCGAGCACCTTGTCGTGCTCCAGGGCGGCCTCGATGACGCGGTCGATGTCCAGCGCCATGGGCTCTCTCCGGCCGATTATCCGCGATGTCGGGTGGGCGAGGATGGTCAGGTACTCGTTCTCCAGCGCGTTGAGCACCCTGCGGGTGATCGTATCGGCGTCCTGCCGCATGTTGATGTGGACCGAGCCGACCACGATGTCCAGTTCCGCCAGCACGTCGTCCGGCAGGTCGAGGCTGCCGTCGGTCAGGATGTCGACCTCGCTGCCCTTGAGTATCGTGAAGCCTTCCAGCGTGTCGTTGAGCCGGTCTATCTCGACCATCTGGTCGCGCAGCTTCTCCACGCTGAGGCCGTTGGCGATGTGCAGCGACCTGGAGTGATCGCAGATCGCAACGTACTCGTAGCCCATTGCCCTCGCGGCCATGGCCATGTCCCGAATACTGTCGGAGCCGTCGCTCCACTCGGTGTGCACGTGCAGGTCGCCTTTGATACTGTCCTGCGTGATCAGGTCGGGGAGCGTGCCCTCTCTTGCAGAGCCGATCTCGCCTTTGCCCTCCCGCAGCTCGGGCGGTATATATTCGAGGCCCAGCGACCGGTACAGGCCTTCCTCGTCGGGGAAGGTCTTTCGTTCGCCTGTCGCCTCGACGTAATACCCGTCATGGCCCAGCCTGACGCCCTGTCCGGCGGCGTGTTCCGCGAGGCACCGCAGGTGGCAGTCAGAGCCAGTGTCCCAGATCATGTGTAGCCCGTAGTCGTCGGGGCTCACCACCTCCAGCGTCGCATCCATGCGGTAGCTGGTGGTGACCCTGGCATAACGGCTCTCCCGCTCTTTGACCACCTTACTCAGCGGGTTATTGCAGAAGCAGTCGACGATCTCTTCCGGGTTGCCGGCGACGGCTAAGATGTTGATGTCGCCGACCATCGTTTTCCACCGGCGGATGCTTCCGGCGACGTCCGCCGCGATTAAGCCCTCGCAATCGGCAAAATAGCTCATCAGGTTCGATGCTATGGCGCGTGCCCGGTAGATGGGGACACGCACCTCTCCCTGCGTCTTGCGGTACCGGTCGATGGACTCGAGAATTTTCTGTTCCGTGCGCTCGCCCAGCCCGCGGACCTTCCGGATGCGTCGGGACTTCGCCGCTTTCCGGAAGTCTTCCACCGTCTTCGCCCCCAGGGCCCGGTAGACCTTCAGCGCGGTCTTGCGGCCGATGCCCGGCACCTCAACGACTTCGTAGAGCTCCGGGGGCACGTCTTTTTTTAGCGACTCGTACATCCGGCTCTGGCCGGTATCGAGCACCTCCAGCAATGGTGCCGGCGATGCTCTCCCCGACGCCCGGGATGTCCCGCAGGCGGCCTTCGCGATAATACTCGTTCACGTCGCCGTCGAGGCTCTCGATACTCTGGGCTGCCTTACGGTAGGCGCGGATGCGGTAGGCGTCGTCGCCCTCCAGCTCGAGCAGCCTCGAAATGTCTAAAAGTATGTCCGCGACTCCCTGGTTGTTCATCTTCTCCTCTCCCCTGTGCTGGTAACCCGGATCGCTTTACCTTCCACGGGACAGTTGAGCTGGCACTGGCCACACCCTATACAGACGTCCTCTTCCACCCGGGGGCGCAGCTTTTTCGCCTCCCCGATGGCGCGCTTCGGGCAGACCTCGTCGCAGACCAGGCACCGGACGTCATTCCAGGCCAGGCACTGCCTGGTGTCGATACTCGCCGTCCCTAACTTGATCTTGTCCTCCGGCAGGCTTATAACCGCGCCTGTAGGGCAGACCTGGCCGCAGGTACCGCATCGCATACAATAGCTCCGGTCGAAGTCGAGGCCCGGGGTGTAGAAACGCTCCAGCCCCGCGTCAAGCCCGGCCGGCCGGATGACCTGGTTCGGGCAGGCGCGTACGCAGGCCTCGCAGCGGGCGCAGGCCGCGTTGAAACGCTCCTCGGCCAGCGAGCCGGGCGGCCTGATCAGCGATCTCTCCGGCGTCAGCGCGGAAGCCACCCGGGCGGACGCGAAGAGGGCAGCGAGCGCCGCCACGCCGGCGATGAACGATCGCCGGGAAGGCGAGACCGAAGGGGCCTTCGGCATCGACGGCGCGAAACTGACCACCCCCTTCGGGCAGGCCTTCTCGCACTCCAGGCATTTCGTGCAGGCCGTGGCGTCCCAGCGGATATCCTTCGAGATCGCCCCCATCGGGCAGGCATTACGACATTTACCACAGCGGACACATTTGTCGTTCGTCCTGAAGCCGAACGGCGACGCCAGGGCGAATACGCCCAGCATGCCGCCCAGCGGGCACAGCGCCCGGCACCAGAACCTCGGGACGACAAGCGCGGCCAGCAGGATCAGCAAGAGCACGACAGGAACCCCGGCACCCGCCCATAACATGTATGCCGAACGCTGGAAGATCACCAGCGGGTCGGCGATGGAAAGCACGTCGACGGCGACCGCAGAGACGAGGAGCACGGCAGCCAGCACACCGTACTGGAGATAGCCGAACCTGTCCCTGTTCTTTCCCCGGCGCACCTGGCCGATCACATCGTTCAAAAAGCCCACCGGGCAGGCCCAGCCGCAGAAAGCCCGGCCGAGCACCAGGGCAACCAGCAGGAACCCGGCGACAGGAATCAGCGCCGGCAGCCACGCCCCCGTGCTGAAGATCATCCCGCTGACCGCCGCCAGCGGGTCGGCAGACAGGGGCAGTGTAGAATAAGGCATCGCCGCCGGGTAGGGGACATTCAGGAACAGGTAGACGAAGCCCGTGAAAAAGGCTGCCTGTACCAGCAGCCTGAAGTAGCGGAAAGGGATTCTCGTTTTCATACTTTAATGACGTTCATTTTGCTGAGATCAATCTGGCCAAGCCCGTCCCGTGCCGCCAGCTTCACGTGCGCGACGTCCTCCGGACCGAGGCCCAGGTAGCTGGCACAGTAGGCGTCGACTGCTACGATATCATTGCCCATGACCACCTGGTGCGGGGACAGGAGGTCGGAGGGGTCGTCAGAGCCCCGGGGCCCGCCGTTCTTTACCACGAGGTACGCGTCGGCGATGGTCAGGTCGGGCCGGAACAGCCCGGCGAGGTCGGCGATCTTCTGGTCGAGATTGCCGTTGTGCAGGTCGCCGCGGTCCTGGATGAGGCCCATGAGGTTCTTCATGCCCCCGGTCATCAGGGTGTTGCCATGGCTCTTGATCGCCGGCGCGCTGATGAGCACGTCGCAGTCTTTCAGCATCTTCGGCACCTGCGTCGACTTGAGGGAGACGCCATCGACAGACCGGTCCTCGAACTCGTCGCGCTTGAACGCCTGTACCTTGAGCCCCGCATCTTCGACTGACTTCCGGATGCCGCTGACCCGCAGGCACTCCTGGGCGTTGTCGATGGTGTAGTCCACGGCCGTCACGCTTCCCGCCCCGGCCTCTTTGCACCGCTGCATGATGCGGGCCAGCACCCCGGGGTTGTTGCACCCGCCCTGTTCCGGCCGGCAAGCCCACGAGAAGTTGGCCTTCACGATGACATTGTCTCCCGATCGCACGATGCTCTCCAGGCCCCCGTACGCGTCGATCGCCTTGTCTGCCAGCTTTGCCGGGTCCGCATCGGTAGCGACGACCAGCTTTTCCGACAGCACGGACGGGTCTTTCGTCGCTGCCGCTGTCGGCGCCAGTGTCGGGTTAGCGGCGCCCTGCGTGCCCGTGCAGCCCAGCGTGCCCGCCGCGGCCATGATGGCGGCCGCTCCCGTAGCCTTCAGGAATGCCCGTCTGCTCATCTCTGCTTTCAGGAACTGTCTCGCCCATCTTCCAGTCATAGTCGTTGCCAGAGAAGAGTAAATCGCCCTCTCTTTAACTATTTTATCACATGCTTTCCCGGGCTCACAGGCATATGGTCGTCGCATAAGCATCTTTATACAAAAGTATATACATTCGAACCCTCACAAAAACAGTTGGCTTATACATGTACGGACTTATCCTGCAGCTTGGCGACTTATCCGGGACGATCACCGATACACTGGCGAGCATGGGCTATATCGGCGTCTTTGTCCTGATGACCATCGAGAGCGCCGGAATTCCTGTACCAAGCGAACTCATCATGACCTTCGCGGGCTTCCTCTCGTCCGGAGCGAACGCCCCGATGAACTGGGTCCTGGCGGCGGTCGTCGGGTCTCTCGGCACCGGCCTTGGCTCGGCCATCGGCTATGGGATTGGCTCCTGGGGCGGCAAGCCCATGGTTGACCGCTACGGCAAGTACCTCGGCGTCACGCCGGACAAGATGGTCTGGGCCGAGAAGTGGTTCTGCAAGTTCGGCGAGTCGGCGGTCTTCTACACGAGGCTGCTGCCGGTGGTGCGCACCATCGTCAACATCCCTGCGGGCCTGCTGGGGATGAACTTCTACAAGTTCATGGCCTATAGCATGGCCGGCGCGCTTCCCTGGTGCCTGGTCCTGTCCTACCTCGGGTTCAGCCTGGGCGAAAAGTGGGAGTCGATCATGGAATACGCTCACCTGCTCACCTATGCGGTAGTCATCATCGTAGCGGTGATCATCATGGCGGCTGTCGTATTATACATCCTCGTGAAGAAGGGCATCGTCAAGAAAGAGACGGTGATGAGATATTTAAAATTTATAACACATGTATAAGAATCGCATTTGCTTTTACTAAAGCAAATTCCTCACGCATAGAAAAACTGGCTCGTCTTCTTACCAATCGCTGTGCATTGCCCATGCCTTTCTGTTATGCACCTCCGTGCCGCGTTCTTGCATTAACAATTATTTGGTAAGCGTCGTCCTCTGCATCAGCATCATTTCATCGCGGTGCGACGCCCATGCGTTCGTGCAATAACATATACACAGCGAACATCAACCCTATGCCATCATCATTTCATCGCGGTGCGACGCCCATGCGTTCGTGCAATTTAGGAGATCAATAGAGCAGAATATAGTCTGTCCAATACCAATCGCGGTGCGACGCCCATGCTTACTTCGTCGCATGGGCTACTCCGGGTTTTTCCGGTCTCATGAAAAATTTAATAAATGAAGCCGACGCATGCCGATCTAACGATAAACGTAATAAACCATATAAATGGAGTTTAGACATAGCTATTTTTCATCACCTCTACTTGAAAATACCCTTTTTCATCCGTCGAGTGCTCCGCCGTCCGGGCCGCGTTCTTGCAAAATCAGAGATCAATAGAGCAGGACATGGTCTGTCCAATACAAATCGCGGTGCGACGCCCATGCTTACTTCGTCGCATGGGCTACTCCGGGTTTTTCCGGTGCTTCGCCGTCCGGGCCGCGCTCGCACCCCCGGAGACACGACACGGCAGCGCCTCGCTTCGCTCGGCTGCGCCCGGTCGAGTCCCTTCGCAAGCGCTAAGCAACGCGCCTTCGGCAGCGTTCATTGCCCGGCCGCCTCCACACCCCTCGCACAGCTATCGCGTGCGAGGGGCCTTCGGCCAGAAAAACCCTCCGCCGACCGCGGAGAAGCAAAGGCTATGCGCTCCAGGACTAGTGTTGGCTTGATGCAAATTCTGGTGTCGGTATGGGTAGCCGGTGCTTCTCCGCGGAAGGCGGAGGGTTTTTTCGGCTTGCCCCTTCGCACGCGTAGCTGTGCGAGGGGTGTGTAGGTGGCGGGTGTGAAAAACGCTGCTGAAAGCGCGTTTTTCAGGGCTTGCAAAGGAGGCTCGACGCCGCCGAAGGCGCGTTGGGCCGACGAAGGTGCGAGCCCGTCGCCCGACACCGTAACACCGGAAAAACCCGTAGTAGCACGTGCGGCGAAGCAAGCACGGGCGTCGCACCGCGATTAGAATGGGAAGTATTAGCTATTGACCGGTATGGCTTTTTACAAGAAGCAAGCACGGGCGTCGCACCGCGATTAGAATGGGAAGTATTAGCTATTGACCGGTATGGCTTTTTACAAGAAGCAAGCACGGGCGTCGCACCGCGATTAGAAAGGGAAGTATAGGATGTCCGGTAATTGTTCTTTTTTACAAGAAGCAAGCACGGGTGTCACACCGCGATGAGAATAGGTATTATTGGAAATCGGTAGTTAAGCATTTTCACGATGGCGAAGAATACGTTTGTTGATACTCAGACGTGAGAAAGGCCGAGCATCGATCAGACATGACCTTACGCTGTCTCAAACAGCCTAAAGAAGTATTTATCCCATAGCCGTCATATTTCTACACCATGAGCCAGTGCCTGCAGATAGAGATCGACCCGTTGCGGATATCGCAGGACTACCTCAACGGCGTGCTGGTCGCGGTGGACGTGCTGGCTTTTTCGCCGGACGAGTACCCTGCGGCTGCCGACTATCCGATCTGTCTGATCGCGGCCGCCCACACGACGGGGCTCAGTTCAATCAGCAAGGCATATGTGAAGGTCTTCGTCGGGGCCACCGCCTCCGAGCTGGAGGAAGGCCAGGTGCTCAAGGGCTTTTTGAATTATATCGACACCTTCGACGGGGGCACCATCGCCGCGCACTACGGGGCGACCGAGTCTATCGAGACGGGTTTCGATCTGCCTTATATGCTCCTGCGGGCCCGGGACCTTCATCCTGAAATCTACCCGCGGATGCGCCAGACGCTCATGAAGTTCAGGAAACACGATACCTGCCAATTTGTCAAGGACCACCTGAACGTGCCATCCGCCGATCTGGACTATGTGGAGGGATATTATGGCCTCCGGCGGGTCGAGGAGGCGATGGTAGACGATGTCAGGGCTTCCTTAGCAGCCTACTGGCGGACAGGCGATCAGGGAGTAGTTAAATACGCCCTCGCCAACGCCTACAACTGTTTGAGGGTTGCACAGTCGCAAATACGGAAATCGATTTGCTGTACTGATATTCCGCTGTAAAAACGGAATTACCATGTTGAAACCGAAAAGATTTTAGTACGCAACGCGTCTTATTGTTTTTTATATGACGAAGACTGACACACCGGAATCGTTTCCGGAGCCCATGATCGACAGGGTTCAGGCTCTCGAGAAGGAGAAACAAGTCTCCCTGGAGGAGCTCGAGCTTCTCCGGCTCCAGTACGAGGAGCTGAAATCGAGGCTTCTTGAATCCACCATGATCAATAACAATAACCTGAAGGAGATCCAGAGGCTGCAGCAGGAGAACGCGCACCTCCGCCGGACTCCTCTCTTCATCGCCAGCGTCATCGAGGTGGCGGACACCGGGATGGTCATCCTGCGCCAGCATGGCAACAACCAGGAAGTGCTGACCAAGCCGTCTGACGAGATCCTCCAGAAGCTCACGCTGGGCACACGCGTAGCGGTCAACAATTCGCTCGCCATCGTCAAGATCCTGGAGAAGCCCGCCGACGTGCGCGCCAGGGTCATGGAAGTCATCGAGGCGCCGAACGTCGATTATAGCGACGTGGGCGGCCTGGACAAGGAGCTGCAGGAGATCATCGAGACCGTCGAGCTGCCGCTGACGCAGCCCGAGCTGTTCGCCAGCGTCGGCATCGAGCCGCCCAAGGGCGTACTGCTCTACGGCCCGCCAGGCACCGGCAAGACGCTGCTCGCGAAGGCCGTGGCCAATAAGGCTAACGCGACGTTTATCCGGATGTCAGGCTCCGAGCTGGTCCACAAGTTCATCGGCGAGGGCGCCCAGCTGGTGCGCGACCTGTTCCAGATGGCCCGCGACAAGGCGCCGAGCATCATCTTCATCGACGAGCTGGACGCAGTCGGCAGCCGCCGCACCCACGACGGCACCACCGGCAGCGCCGAGGTCAACCGGACCATGATGCAGCTCCTGTCCGAGCTGGACGGGTTCACCGACCGCGGCAACGTCCGCATCATGGCGGCCACCAACCGCATCGACATGCTGGACCCAGCTATCCTGAGGCCGGGCCGGTTCGACAGGATCATCGAGGTCCCGGTGCCGGACGAGAAGGGCAGGGAAGCGATCTTCAAGATCCACACCCGGAAGATGACCATGGAGACCGATGTCGACATGGCCGATATTATCTCCGAGACCGAGGGCACGAGCGGCGCGGACATCAAGTCTATCGTCACCGAAGCCGGCATGTTCGCTATCCGCCGGCGGAGCAAGTCAGTCAGCAAGGAAGACTTCGAGAAGGCCATCGAAAAGGTGCTCCACAAGGAAGAGCACGTCGAGGCGCCGAGGTCCAGCCTCTACGCGTAAAACTAAACAGAGAACAGGGGTCTGATAGACCCCGTTTCTCTAATTTTTTTCTTATATTTTAAAAATTAATAAGACAAAAGGAAATATATACTCGATAAATGATATCTTTTTAATAGATCGGGTGGCGCTTGGGTGGATACTGTTAACTGTGAAGATATTATTTCTTGTTACGATAATCCTAAACTGTTAAAAAAAGGTGGCCAAAAGGTAGTTTATCACATTTTGCATCCTCTATACGGTCCTTCAGTAATAAAAATTGGGGGCTATAGTTCTTCTGCTGATTTAGAACGAATAAAACGGGAAGTAGCCCTGCTTCAATCGATTAGTTCTGTTTATTATCCTAAATCTTACGACTTTAACATTTTGGAAGATAAAAGATTTGTAATTATTGAAGAATTTATTGAATCTTCACCATTATCTTATTGTTACAAAAGATTTGAAACTCCAAAAAATATACTATTTTTAGTTAGACATTTAACAATTGGACTTAAACTATTATGGGATAATAATATTGTTCATCGAGATGTAAAGCCTGATAATATATTAATTACAAATAATAATGTACCTAAAATAATAGACCTTGGTATAGCTAGACTATTAAATTACCCATCATTAACTAAGACCTATTACCCAAGAGGACCTTGCACACCATATTATGCATCCCCTGAACAACTATGGAATAGAAAACAAGATATTGATGATCGAACTGACCAATTTTGCTTGGGAATTATTTTAACTCAATTATTATTAAGAGGAAAACACCCGTTTAGTCCTGATCTAGTGGGTGGAGATTCAATCGATAATAATATATTAAACGATAATTGGGACCGTTCTATTTTAGAAAATATCGAAGTATCAGAACTAAAATTGCTTATAAAAAAATTACTTGGTCACGAACCTTTCGAGCGATATCGACGATCCGAAGATTTACTAACTGATATCAACTGCTGTATCAAGGGGTATGATTAAATATGGAAATTTACCACCAATTAGGTTATAATTCTATATGGAATATTGAAAGTCTAAACAATGATAAAACTGCTGATGGCTTAATATTTGCACCACGATATATCAATAATAAAAAGATTTTAAAATTAGACGCCAATCTTAAGAAAACTTCTATTTTTGATCCTCAATTTTTCTTACCAAATATCTCCAGAGGAGAATTATCTTCATACGATTTTTTTCCTAATAATATAGGCAATGGATTTAATACTGTTCAATATTCCGATTCCTTTGCTGACGACTGCGCAAAAAATTGTATCCAGTATCAAATTAGTAATGATTTTCGATATATTGTTATACCGGCTAGATATTTGTCTGGTATGCCCTCAAATTTTACTGATATGCAAGAGAATCTATTTGTTAAGCCATTTTTAAAAGAAATAAATCGCATTAAACCTAATAAACCGGTTTTACTACAAGTAATTTTAAATAATGATATGTTACTTGATGATGAATACCTATCAGATAAACTAAACTGGATAACAAAATTTAAAGAAATAAGCGGTGTATACCTAATTTGCGAAAGACCAATAAAGCCTAAACAAATAAAAGATATTGATCTATTATACTCAATACTTCATGTAATAGATGTTCTAAATAATAATAGTTTAGAAGTAATTCTTGGTTATTTAAATGTTGAATCGCTTTTACTCTCAATTGCTTCTCCAAAAGCTATTACAATGGGTTCATATGAAAATTTGAGGATGTTTAATATTAAGGCTTTTCAAGAAAAAATTCCAAGCAAACAACAAGGTCCTACCCCCCGCATATATATGTCTAAATTGCTTCAATCTGTAGATCATCGATATATTGGAGCAATTAGGAGAGCATTTGGAAATGACGATATCTTTGATGTTAATAACTATCAAGCATTAATGTTTCAAAAAAGTTATAGGTGGAATTTTAATAAATCAGAATTATATAAACACTATTTCTTAGAGCTATCAAAACAATTATCATATCTTAATACCTTTAGTGGGCAAAAAAGATACTTAGAATTTTGTCATTTAGTCGATACTGCTCGTAATAATTATAATCATTTAAATAAGAAGGGTGTAATACTAGAAGATGATAGCGACGGAACCCATCTAGATAAGTGGTTAACCGCTGCTAATCAATATGCAGAAATTAAAGGTTGGAGATAAATGGCTTATCTAAAAGAAAAAGATCTTGTTGAAAGTGCTCTCTCTAACCTGCCTATTAAGCAATTGACCAACTCACATAGTCACCAAACTTATTACAAAAAAGAATTAGATGGATTATTTGGGATTCCCGATTTTGTAATAGCAAATGTAAATAAATCAAATAAAGGAAAACAAAAAATCAGATGCACCTTTGCTTTTGAAGCTAAACTTTCTAAGTGGAAAAAAGCTATTGCCCAAGCCTATCGATATAAAGCTTTTGCGGATACATCGTGGGTAATTCTAGACTCTGATTATATTAAACCGGCTTTAACGCATATCGATGATTTTAAGGTCGCTAATATTGGTTTAGTTAGTTTAGATAGCAATAATCGGATAAAAATCCACTATAAACCTCGTCGTGAAAACCCATACTCAAAAGAGTTAGAATCATGTTTCAAAGAAAATATTTTAGTTGGACTAGATCCCGACTGGCAAAAATTTGATAACTAATTTTTTATTAATGGCTAAACGGCAAACACGTCGCGCGACATTGCCTGCTGTCCGTTCACAAGGATGATGACCTGCATCAGCGGGTCGGTCTGCAGCGGCACCTTTGCCTGTGGCAGATAAATGGTCAGCGTAAACGTCTCACCCTCGCTGAGGATGACGTCGCCGTTACCTGTGGAGATGTGCTCGCCATGGCTGAAGTCCCAGACGTCATAGGCCTTGCCATCCGCCACGACCTGTACGGTCACTTTGCTCATATCGACCGGCGCCACACCGGGCTTTAGCCCGATATCGAGCGTATAGGTCCTGCTGGCCCCGTCGCTGAGCACTTTTTTAATCTCGAACGTTTTGTTCAGGTCTGTCACCGGCATCGCCGTTGCCACCGGCACTGCCGTCGGTGTCGGTGCCGGCGTCGGCGATGGCTTCTCGCTCGTATAGACGTAGGTGCCGATGCCCAGTATCGCGACCACGCCGACCATGGCGAGGACGCCGACAGCGATCATGCCAAAGACGATGATCTTATCATTTTTCCTTCTCATACACCGTCATCTTCCGCACGGGCGATTCCCGTACGCAGTATTAGGACATGTTCACCGTATATAAAAGCCTTTATCTAGCATTGGACACGGAGGGCACAAAGGGCACAAAGGGCACAAAGGGCACGGAGGATGCATAGCCCGGATAAAGATGTATACGCTTGCCCCTCAATGCCCTCTGTGTCCTATGCCTGGAGCTGCTTGTTCAGGCTCAGCGTCGACAGCACGATCATCACGACCGCGAAGGCCAGCAGCACCACGAGGTCCACCCATACCGAGCCGAGGCCGTAGCCGCGCACCATGATATTCTGCAGCGCATCGTTGGCGTAGGTCAGGGGCATGATGTAGGAGAAGACCTGGAGGTAATTGGGCAGCGTCGCGATGGGCCAGAACATGCCGTCCAGGAACACCTGCGGCAGGATGAGCAGCGGGATGAACTGGACCGCCTGGAACTCGTTCCGGGCGAAGGAGCTGAAGAAGATGCCCAGGTTCACGCTCACGATGGTCAGCAGCAGCTGCAGCACGACCACGGCGTAGACGTCGCCGGCGATCTTCACCTTCAGGACGAAGAGCGCGAAGGCGAGGATGATGGCCGACTGGATGATCGCAAACACGCTGAACCCGATCATGTAGCCAAGGATCATCTCAGAGCGGGTCAGCGGCGATACAAGCAGGCGCTCGATAGTGCCGAACGACCGCTCCCGCAGGAACGTGACGCCCGTGAATATGAAGATGAAGGCGAAGGCGATGATGCCCAGCAGGTACGGCGCGAACAGGTCGAGCGTGGTATAGCCTGTGGCGTATATCGTCCGGCTGTCGAGGTTCAGGAACGCGGAGGAAGCGTTCGAGTCCTGGCTCTGTACTTTTTTTGCCACGGCAGACATGGCGGCACTGCCCACGGCCCTCGAAGCCAGCGCTGTCTTCATCTGGTCGGTGCCCTCGCTGACGACTTCCATGTTGGCCTGCTTTCCCGCCAGGACGCCCGATGTGAAGCCGTTGTCGAAAATGACGGCCGCATCAACCTTTTTATCTTTGATCGCCTGATCAGGGTCTTCGGAGCCCAGCAGCACTACTGTCACGTTCGGCTGCTGCTTCAGCTCGTCGATGACGAAACCGGACATCTTCAGCAGCCCGACGCCCTGATCCTGGTCCACGACCCCGATGGTGATCGTGCTGCTGGTGTTTGTCGTATAGAAATAGCCGAGCAGCGCCATGACCAGCGACGGGACGATGATGATCAGCGCGAAGGTGCGCTTGTCCCGCACGCACTGTGTGACGATGCGGCGGGCCAGCGAAATAATCCTAGACGGATCCATGCTTTCCCTCCGCGTAGCACATGTACGCTTCTTCGAGCGTGGCGCACTGCATCCGGTCCTTCAGCTGGGCCGGGGTGCCGGTCTCCAGTATCTTTCCGTCCCGTATGAAAGCCAGCCTCCCGCAGCGTTCCGCCTCGTCCATGATGTGTGTGGAGACGATGAGGGTGACACCTTGTTTGTTGAGTTCCCTGAAGTAGTCCCAGAACTGGGCCCGTAGCTTCGGGTCGACGCCCACGGTGGGCTCGTCGAGGAACAGTATCTTCGGGCGGTGCACCAGCACGCAGGCCATGGATGCCCGCTTTTTCATGCCGCCTGACAGCGTGCCGACGATGCTATTCTGGCGTTTGTCAAGGTCGGCGACCTTGAGGACTTCATCGATCCGCTCTTCCCGCTCCCTACCCTTCAGCCCGTAGACGGAGGCGAAGAACCGTACGTTCTCCCGGACGGACAGGTCGTTGTACATGGCGTCCATCTGGGTCATATAGCCAATGTCTGCGTTGTTCGCCCGCGATGGCATCCTCTGGCCCATCACCGTCGCCGAGCCCGCGGTCGGCTTTAACAGGCCGCACAGGACCCGTATCAGCGTGGTCTTGCCGGAGCCGTTGGGGCCCAGCATGCCGAAGTTCTCGCCGTAGCCGACCTTCAGGTCGACGCCGTCGAGCGCCGTGATCTTGCCGAACCTCATGGTAAGGCCCGAACAGTCGATGATATTCTCGCCTTTCTCTCTTTTTTCAAGGACAATTTCTTGGGAGAGCGTAGCAATTCCTCCGCAGCCACCAGGCATTTATTCGTATAATGCCCGAATCAATTATGACACTTGCCTCTTCAGGAACTTTTTCCCGGTATTACCATAGCCAAAGGCAGTAGTTTTATTAATAACTACTACAATCGAAAGTTATATAAAGTTTGCGTTAGGTAGTTTTAAACATAACTACTAAATAATATGGCAAATAAATGGCCAAACAGGTGGCACTCTATGTCTGTAATTTCCGGCACTCTTATCGAGTCTTTGAAGACGCTCGGGCTGACTGAGTATGAGGCGAAAGTGTACTCGGCACTGGTCATGTTCGATAAAGCGGAAGCCAAACAGATTTACGAGTACCTGGAGATACCGAAGCCAAGCGTCTACCAGAGCCTTAAAACGTTGACCGACAAAGGCCTGGTCCAGATCATGAGCGCCCGCCCGGCCGTCTACAGGGCAACGCCTCCGAAGATCGCGCTGCGGCACATGACCGAAGTGCACCGCAAAGCCGAAGACGTCGCTATCCTTGAGCTCGACGAGCTGGAGAAGTCGAGGATCAGTCAGGACTACCCAAACGTACTATGGACGCTGTTCGGCCGGGAGAACGTGGAGCACAAGCTGGAAGAGATGCTGGAAGGCGCCAGCCGTTCGGTCAAGGCTGTCCTCCCCGGCGAGTACATCGTGTACCTCGGGCTTGTGGTCGGCCGGGGCTACCCCATCGACGTGCTGACCTTCGGCCCGGACAACGTGGCCATGATAAAGGACGCGTTTCCCGAGGTCCATGTCCACGACGCGAGCACGATCGACATCCGGGGACTGGAGCCATTGCTGGCAAAGTTCGCGTCCATGCCGGTATCGCCGGAACAATTCCGGCACGCTCTTGGCGTCCTGGCCGACGACAAAGAAATGATGTGGATCCCGCCCGTGCCGGATGCCATGACAGGGATCACCTCGGAGAACCCGATGGCAGTCTCCCTGATGAACATCGTGTTCAGTATCATCTGGGAGCGGACTTCCTGAGGCTCTATAAAAGACCTCCCGCAGCCAGGTATACGCCTGGAATGCGAGCCTGTTACTTATTCTCGACCGCACGCAGCGTCAGCCGGGGAATAATCGACGTACCCGTCCTGTTGACCGGTGGCCGGAGCCATATTATTGACCTTTGTGGCCTCCGTAGCCTTTGTGCCCTCCGTGTCCAATGGGTGACCATAAGCTTTATTAAAGTGAAAATCAGTAGTGGTGTTGCTTTTGCCGGGATGGGGTAGTTGGCCATCCTACGGGACTGTGGATCCCATGAGCCGGGTTCGAATCCCGGTCCCGGCCCTTTCGGCCTTTTTAAAAAAGGGATTTTAAAGATATGACGATCGAGGAAGAAGTAAGGGCGATTCAAGAGGAAATCGACAAAACTCAAAAAAACAAGGCTACGGAGCACCACCTCGGCCGCCTCAAGGCGAAGATGGCCCGTCTCAAGGACGATCTCATCAAGCAGGCAATGTCCAAGGGCGGCGGCGCGGGAGGCTACAGCGTCAAGAAGAGTGGCGACGCTACCGTTACGCTAGTCGGCTTTCCTTCGGTAGGCAAGTCCACGCTCATTAACAAGCTGACCGACGCGCATTCCGAGGTCGGCGCCTACGAGTTCACCACGCTGGACGTCATTCCCGGCGTCATGGAGTATAAGGATGCCAAGATCCAGGTCCTCGACCTGCCCGGGCTGGTCAAGGGCGCGGCGGCAGGCCGCGGCAAAGGCCGCGAGGTCATCTCGGTCATCCGCTCCTGCGACCTCATCGTGCTGCTGATCGACGTGTTCAACTACCAGCAGCTGCCCGTGCTGGAGAAAGAGCTGTACGATGCGGGCATCCGCATCAACCAGCGGCCGCCCGACGTGACGATCACCCGGACGCTCAGGGGCGGCGTGATGGTGTCCTCGACGGTCGAGCTCAGCATCGACCACGAGACGATCAAGACTATCCTCAGCGAGTACAAGATCCATAACGCTCTGGTCAACATCAGGGAGGACGTGTCCTCCGACCAGATCATCGACGTTGTGCGGGGCAACCGTGTGTACATACCCGCCCTGATGGTGATCAACAAGATCGACCTCGCCGACCGGAACCACATGAAGCACATGCCCGAAGCCATCGAGATATCGGCTGACCTGGACATGAATCTCGACGTGCTCAGGGAAGAGATCTATGACACGCTGGGCTTCATCAACGTCTACCTCAAGCCGCAGGGCGAACAGGCGGACCTCGATGAGCCGATGATCATGCGGGAAGGCAGCACCGTCGGCGACATATGCGACCGCCTGCACAAGGACTTCCGCCGGAAGTTCCGCTACGCAAGGGTCTGGGGCGACTCGGCCAAGCACGCCGGCCAGCGGGTCGGGCTCGACCACGGGCTGCTCGACGGCGATATCGTCACGGTTATTATCCAGAAATAAAACCGTATCCGCGTGCTGCAAGGCATTAATAGATTGTGAGAGAGCCTATTTATTAACCTCTTTTTTATTCTTATCTGTGAACTGAAATTTCACAGGAAGTGTTCATACGAAAGTAATGGAAGTGGCGGTCGTAGCCGTCATCTTTTGCTTCGTGGCCGTTGCGGCCACGTATATCGCATTCAACAACGGGGGCGGCCTCGCCAGTGGCGACGGCTCCGCCGATATCGATACAGCCGGAGGGATGGCCACGATCGGCGGTATCGTCACCGACAAGAAACTGAATGGCATCCCCGGCGCCACGGTGGAGCTGTGGGAAATGCGCCTCGACAATGCTACCGGCATGTACGTCAATGCGAACCCGGTTGCCATAAGCGACAATCCAAAGGCAACCAACGGGGACACGACCGTAGCCGCCATCGGCACATACATCTTTATCGGTGTCCTGCCGGGGTTATATAACGTGACGGCCGAGTATGTCGACGCGGCGGGAATTAGCCACCGGTGGTTCCGTTTTGCGAACGTTAGCCAGTCCGGGGCAACGATTGCGAATATAGCCATCCCCGACATTATCATCGGCGGCCTTGCGGACACGGCAGAAGCCACCCCGAGTCCCCGGCCCGTAAACGGCAGCGCAGATGTTGTCACGCCCGACAGCGGGAACGCTTCGGCCGCTGACCACAACTGGGGCATGGTCGCGGGCATGGTCACGGATAAGAACAAGAACGGTGTGCCGGGCGCCCGCGTCACGCTGCGGGAAGGCCACATCAACGACTCGGGATGGTTCATCAACGACCGGATTGCAGACGTGGAGAACAACCCGCAGATCTCCAATACTGTCCGCGATCGCGATGCGCTGGGCAGCTACCGGTTCGACCGGGTGCCGTCCGGGATCTATAACGTGACGGCTGAGATTACCGATGCTAACGGGGTCGGTCACATGTGGTTCGCCATCGTCAACGCTACCTCTCCGGGCACACATACCAATAACATTGCCATACCCGACTACGTCGATAAGTCATACCTGCCTATAGCCCCGCCTGCATAATGGAAAAAAGCAGGAAATCCGGCCATGGATACCATCGGTGTCTGGTCGGGCAGAACCAGCGCGACACGTCGAAGTCCGGATCTGCCGGCGAAATCCCGGCAGACCATTTTTTACGCGGCAACATTGTAGTCAATGGGGAATGAACATGGGTGCAGTGAAGAAAGCGATCAAATACACCGCAGCTTTAGCCATCGCAGGTTTCGCCATATACGAGCTTTCCCGGATGATGAAGCGAAAGACAGAGACCATCCAGACCGATATGGGCAGTTACCAGACAACGCCAAGGGAGCCTGGGGACTATCGCAGTATCTATAACCTGTAACTCAGGCCCGCCGCGCCGGTAAAAAGCTGACGCGGCCTTTTATTCCTGCGTGAAGACCTGAGCCATATGGCAGGGAAAAAAAGCGGCCTCGGAAAGATTATAAAATTCGGCGCAGGTCTGGTGATCGCAGGTTTCGCCGTCCTTAATGCCATCAAGGCCCTCAAGCGGGCGGCGAGGGCGGTGAAAAACGCGGGCGGAAAATAGGCTGGCATAAGGCCACAAAGTGTGCGTCGCTGAACATTTCTCACAGCCTCAATGCCCTATGTGCCCTCCGCGCCCTGGCGCCTCCTGTGCCCGATGCTCCGGTGATTACACAGGTAAATGACCCGGGGCATGCGCGAACTTTCCGGACCGGTTTTTCATCGCGGGAGTTGAACACCGATCATGAAGCAGAACCTGAGCAGGACTGAACGGATTTTACGGACTAGCATGGGCCTCATAATCGTGGCCGTCGGCATCTACGCGACACTGGTCAGTCTGTTGCCCGGGCTGCTGGTCCTCGGGATCGGCGCGTTCACGGTCTTCGAGGGCTGTGCAGGGTGGGCACTCACGGGTGTACTGGCCGAGGCCTGGATCAAGCCGGATGGCGGCAATATCGAGTCCTTAATAGATAAAAGAATTGAAATTGATGACGACTAGCAAAAGCTATAGTATCTTTATCTGTGTCGCCCGGCGAAGTCGAGGACTTCCCCCGCGATGTCCCGGGCACGAAGCGTTGCCTCGTGCCATAGTCTCCAGTAGCGGCACTGAGCCTTAATCGGCATCTGCGCAGTTTGAAAATGGCGGGCTGCTTGTTATTGCGGATTATTTTATGGGCACTGACGCCAATCCCGGTCTCATGAGGCCGAACATCGGCGCACGAGACCGGATGATCCGGTTTGGCATCGGCATGATCCTCTCAGCCATAGGAATATACGTAACCTACCGGATCAACATCTGGGTCGGAGCCCTCATCGTGCTCATCGGCGCCTTCTCCATCCTCGAAGCCCTGTACGGGTGGTGCGTAATCTATGCGCTGCTGGGGAAGAATACCTGCCCGGTAATAGCCGACTGACAGATCAGCGACCGTGCTCGGCGTAATCGACGACTTTTATCGCGATGCCTTTGACAGCAGTCACGATAAGCGATTTCCCGTCGGCAGGCAACTCGTCCCGGCCGTTGTTCATCGGGTCGAGCGGGACTTCCCCGATCAGGTTGAGCCCGTATTGTTTCGCCAACTTCTCAACTTTGCTCTCCCCGAACAGCTTTATCTTCTTGTCACAGTCCGGGCAGCACATGTAGGACATGTTCTCGACCAGCCCGATCACCGGGACGTTGATCGTCTTCGCCATGTTGATGATCTTGCTCACGTCGAGGATGGACAGGTTGGAGGACGTGCTCACGATGATTATGCCGTCCAGCGGTATGAGCTGCATGACGCTCATCGGCTCGTCGCCGGTGCCCGGCGGCAGGTCGATCAACAGGTAGTCCAGCTCGCCCCAGTTGACGTCCGTAATGAACTGGGTGACGAGCGACGTCCGCATGGGGCCGCGCCACAGCATGGGCGTGTCGCTGGTGGTCAGGACGAACTCGGAGGATATCGCCTTGATCCCGTTGCGGGACGTGACAGGCTCCAGGCCCAGCGCCGAGCCTTCGAGATGCCGCCCTTCGAGGCCGAGCAGGTGGGGGATGTTCGGGCCGCTCACGTCTGCGTCAAGGATGCCTACCTTGTAGCCCATCATGGATAAGTTGAGCGCCAGGCTGGCGGTGATCGTGCTCTTGCCCACGCCGCCCTTGCCGCTCACGATGGCGATGCGGTGCTTCACGAGCTTGAGACGTTGCTCGATGGCCTGCTGCTGTGCCGTTTTCTGGGCCTGTTTCTCCGGCGACTTCGACGGGCACGTGGCACACCGGCTGGAGCCCTGGCCGTCCTTGCACGATGAGCACTCCTGCGCCGGTAACGCGTTCTCACTGGTTCCTGACATAATGAATCGACCTGTATCGTGATATTAAATATTTTCTTATGCGATCGCCGAGCGATCGCCGTTGTCCCGCTATCAATTGTTCCCCGGGGCTATTTATGTCTTATGACCTAAACCTGCCGGGCCCATATTTTGCCTGTATTGCTGCTATCATTTGATCATCTCTCATTCATCGGATTTTTTATCGGGGCGATTCTTGTTTCGGCCACTTCCACGCGTACCAGGCGATTGCGAGCAGGAGCACGCACTCCAGGACGCTCAGGAATATATAATATGCATACGACTCGCCGACGCAGAATAGCAAAATGCTGGCCGCATACGCGATGCTAAGCACAATGTTCGCCGGGCGGCTGATGCCCGGCTTCAGCACGAGCGACAGGAAAACCATGAGGCTCGGGATCGTCACGTAAGCCGCCGTAAACATCAGGAATATCTGGTCAACCTGGTTACCCGCTACCTTCCCTGCCATTATCTCCCCGATAAACCCGGGCCGGAAATAGCCGAAAATGTCCCCGTAGGCAAACAACAGCATCACGGTTGCCCATAATGCAGCGATCTTCAGCTTCACGTCTATCTTCACATCTTCAAGAATTCTCGTCTGATTTACCATGTTAATTCCTCCAATTCAGTCTTTGTTTTCATCTTCCACAGCGATAGCGACAGCTACCTTTTCAATACCATTATCAATTCCCGTAAACGCCGACGGCGTTATCCCGCCGGATAACGCCGTCCTTATCCCGCCGGATAACGCCCGTCGAAGGCCGGGCTCACACTGACTGGCCGTTCCTCAGGTCTCCGTATATGAAGAACCGGGCGGTCTGCCACAGCTTCTGGGCGGCGTCGATCAGTGCAAGCACGATGCAAATGGCCAGCAGCACCTTGAGGCCTGCCCCGATCATCCCGGATAGCTCGGGGTTGAACGGGAATGCCCGTAAGAGCCAGAAGGCCAGTAATGCGCTGGCCAGGCCCAGCCCTGTCTCCACAAGCGATGGCACCCACTTTTGCCGGAGCACGAGGTAAAGTACCTGCGCGGCGATCGTCGCCACCAGCCACAGGACGTAATACGGTACGAACGTCCCGAACGCCGGCGAGAACAGCGGCACGAGCCTGATCGGGCTGAAGCCTGCAGGGAACGGTATGGCAGGCCAGAGCAGCACAACGGCTATCCCGAACACCGACAGGACGATCACGATGCCTATCTCGAGAGGCGAAGCAGGGTATTCAAGGCTTTTTACGAGCCTGCGCAGGCGGGCGTCGTAGGTCATCTTGAGCCGGGACTCGTACAGGTAGATGGCGAAGAATATGGCTACCAGCGCAACGATCGCCAGCGCCAGCGCCGATACGACCGAGAGTATGACGCCGACAGTTATACCGGCTACTTCGGGCGCCACGACGTAGATAAGCGCCGCCAGCAGCAGGAAGGCGACAGCGATGCCTCCAAGCGCCAGTGCCGCTTTCCACACGCCGCTCTTGAGGAACGTCTCCTTCGACGGATACATAGCCGCGAGCTTTTCGGGCGGCATCATCTTCGCCAGCACTTCCCTGACGATGGCTTCGTCGATCTGAGCCCCGCGTTTTGCCGCGATGGCTTCGGCGCTATCGTAAATGTGCGACGTCAGCTCCCTGCCGACCTCGGCCCGCTGCTCCGCGCCCATATCTTTCGTGACCTTTCCGACGTATTCGTCGATCAACCTCTCGTACATTTTAGTTCTTCCCCCGTATCCGGCCTTTCATCGTCTCCAGCGCCACGTTCATCGACCCGAGCGAGGCGAGCATCTTCTCCCTTATACCCCTTCCGTATTCCGTGATCACGTAATACTTCCTCGGGCGCGGGCCCGTCGTCTCCCAGTGGCTCACGAGGAGTTTGTCGTCTTCGAGCCGGCGCAGGATCGGGTAGAGCGTGCCGTCGTCGACCTCGATGCCGACCTCTTTCAGGTTCCGGATGATGTCGTAGCCGTAGGACTCCTGATCGAGGAGACACATGATAGTCACCTGCATCATCCCCCGCCTGACCTCCGTCTCGAACCGTTCCAAGATTGCGTCCATCTGTATCACTTTTCTTGCCAGATAACATGTGTCGCAAGTAATACTGCCACACAGTATACTGTGCCACGCAAGGTATAAATAACTTACTCTGCGGCTGGTGACGGGCTTAAGAAAAAGGAGAACGACCGGCTTGAGGCCGGTCACCCCAGGGCTAATCGCCGATATTAGTTAGTACGCGCCGGACGGACTCACGTCCCGTGCCCGCTCAATTTTAATGCCCCTGGTCAGGAGCCATGCCCCGATGGCCAGCTCGAACGGTAGGAGCGGCAGCGATACCAGGATTGGAACCTCATATCCCAGTAGCTGGAATACGACACTTCCCAGCCCTAAAACAACCGCCAGCAGGCCAAAGACGGATATGGCACGCGGGATGTAGTTCGACCTGTAAAACAGGTAATACCACAGCAGTCCACCCGTGCAATAGAACCACATGTGTATGGTCATTCCCTGGCTGAAAACGCCATTGTACAGGAAATCGCCCAGCGTCTGATAGAATGAACCTGCCGGGGCGCCCGCAGCGACGAACTCCGTGCTTAATGGTATCAGTGTCAGCAGCCCTAGTTGTATAATGGCATAGAATATTGCTTCTGCCAGCCACAATCCCAGGGCGACGCGCGCCATCAGTTTGCCCTGTTCCTTCAAGACCACGTAAAGCAGAACCGCCAGGGCGACTATCCCCGTGCTGTTCAGCAGCCCGTCCAGGATGACGACGCGCAGCAGGGCGGTATTATTCGAAACGCTGGCCAGCACATCCGCTATGCTGCCCGAGCCGGCTGCCGACTTAAGCAGGAGACCGCAGCTCAGGCTGGTTAAAATTACAAACAAATATGCCGCCCCCAGCAGTCTGGGAGCAAATTTTACCGGACTATCCGCCCGCATTTCAGCATCCATGATGATACCTCTGTCAATATCAGATATAGTTCGTATATGAATAGTTCGTATACGAAGTATATGTGAAAAGGGGCATGGGCTATATATAACTTATGGCCTGGCATGCGAGCTTCCGGCCTTCAAAAGTATTTTTTCAGCAGCTTTATCAGCTCTTCGTTGTCGCGTTCATCGGGAAAAAAGCGCTCGTCGACGAGGATGATCTCGTTGAGAGCCTTTTCGACCAGGCGGAGCCCTTTTTCTGTGATGACGACATGTTTCGCGCGCTGATCATCCTCGCTCGCCGACCTGACGATGTAGCCCTTCTTCTCCAGGCTCCTGAAGACTCCGGAGGCCGTGTTTTCAGCCCGGCCAAGAGCCCTGGCCACGTCCTTCTGAGTGATGGCCCTTCCTTCCTTGGTGAACTTCGTTATGCACATCAGGAACTCGACCTGTGTCCTCGTCGTTTCGAAGCTTTCGAGGACGTCGCCCACCTCTTTTTCCCATTTTTTTATCACTACAGTGAGGTAGCGCCAGGGTCGTTCACCCATCTTGTCGTACTGTAATGACAGGGACTCCCAGTCGACTTTTTTGGCCATACAAGAATAGAATAGCAGGAACTTTAATAAAACGTTTTGTGGCACCGGCTTCCTGCATTAAAACGGGTCATGCCGCAGCCTGCTCCTTTTTTACTTCTCATTGAGTTCCTGTCGCAGGCTCCGGGCAAAGGCTTCCGCGCGCCCCAGGTCTTCTTCGTTCGGCCGGCCCCTGTTCAACCCTCCGAGGTGTTTCAGGAAGAGGTTCGTGTTGAAGCCCGGGCAGGAAAACTCCCCGACGATCGCGTAGCCTTTTGTCTGCAACTTTTCCTTGATCAGCCAGTAGTTTTTTGCCATCTGATCGCGGCTCATGCTCTCGCTAAGCAGCGACGCCGGGGCGCCGTTGGTCGAGAAAATGAAGGCATTTTTTATAGTGATACGAAAATAAGATTAAAAGGGATCTCATAATCCACCTTGTCGGCTTCCGCCTGGTTATGCTATCGTATCACTGGCTGTTTTAGCGGCTCGGAAAGGATTGCGGACGGATTGAATCCTTTAACGATCAGCCATACTGCCAGGACCATTTCTTGCACCATGATCAGGAAATTAAATATGATCTGGGCCGTCGAGAAAGGTTCGATGACGCTGAACAGGACTAATATGGTTGCTGCTATGGACAATGTGACTGCGATAATGCCCCAGCCCGATAGCCAGCGGGGAACGAGCTTGGTCTGATAAAATATGTAATAGTACATGAGAGCACCTATACACCAGGGCAGCAACATGATCACAGGGCCAACCCAGTTGTGCCCGGCTTTTAACAGCTCACCTAATAATTGATAATACGATGAATCCGGAGTTCCTGCTTTTACAAATTCCTGGCTCAGGGCCAATAGTAATAGCAGGCTGAGGACAGAGACAAAGCCGAACACGGCCTCGATCAGCCTGAAACCGACAGCCCCGAGCGCCAGGCTTTCACTGTACTTCTTTAAGACCGGATACAGCCAGATAGCAATGCTGGCACATGCCACAGCCATGACAAGCTCAAGAAACACGCCTGCCAATACCTGGTTCTGATCGGCAGAAAACTTTGCGAGATAATCAGTAGCGTTGAGAATTGGCGAGATAATGATTGCACCAAGTATGCCAGCCACCGTCCCGATAATAAATAATATTCCCACGATTTTTGCCCTGTAATTAATCGAATTTATTTCATTCAGCTCTGGTTTCATTATTTTACTCCTGTCGATTCGATTCCATTTAGTAAGTTCAAGTATACTACGTGCACGTATACTACGTGCACGTAGCTTTTTTAGAATAGGTGGCCGGCTATAAATAAGTTATGGATAAAAGATGAAGGCCTTGCCATTAAATGTACTTCAACGACAGCCTTATCAGCTCTTTATTGTCGTTGACATCGGGGAATAAACGCTGGTTCATGACCAGAATTTTCCTGGTCGCCTGTTCAACCAGGCTGAGCCCTTTGTCTGTTATTAAGATGAATTTCGCGCGCAGGTCATCTTCGGTCGACGATCTGGTGATATGGCCCTTCTTCTCCAGCGTCCTCATGACCGCAGAGACCGTATTCTGGTCCCGGCCGACGGAGTCGGCCACCTGCTTCTGGGTAACGGGATTTCCATCCTTTGAGAGTTTCACGAGGGCAGTCAAGAGGACCATCTGTGTCCGGGTCGTGTCTAAACCGTCGAAGATATCGTCTAGTTCTCTGTCCCATTTCTGGACCGCTTGCATCATGTAGTACCCGGGGGTATCGTTGAGCTTGCTGAACATAACCAGCAGGGATTCCCGGTCGACTTTTTCGGCCATACAAGTATGAATGACTGGAACTTGATGAAAAATATTTTGCCGGACCGGCCGCCGGAATATCATGACCGGACCAATAGCCGGCCTGTGTTCACATTTCTTTCAGCGTCTGTTTCAGGCCTTGGGCGAACTGTTCCGCGTGCTTGAGGTCTTCGGCGTTAGGTCTGCCCTTGTTCATCCCGCCGATGTACTTGAGGAAGCTGTTCGTGTTGTACCCTTTGCAGGCGAACTCGTCGACGATCACGTATCCCTTTGCCTGCAACTTTTCCCGGAGCGACGCGTGGTCTTTCCCGACTTTATCCGCTCCCATGATAGCGCTCGTCGAGAAGATGAATGCCTTCTTCCCGGCGACCCGGGGAAGCTGATCGGCAAAGTCGAGTAACTCTTTATAATGCCGTCCGCTGTCGATCCCCGAGCCGAAGCCTATGAAATCATAGTCCCCGAGCTCTTCGGTGTTAACCTGCTGCGGTGTTTTCACCTGTGCATCGAGCACTTTTGCGAAGACTCTGGCGACTTTCTCGGTATTCATGTGATGATATGAAAAGACGACCAGAAGCGTTTTCTCTGGCCGCCGACCCTCGAGATTATTCCCGTTCTGCATCATTCTATCATCTCATGTTAACTTATCGCCGTCTGTTGGCCAGGATTTTTTACCGGCTGCCGGCCCTGCACGCCTTTGACCAGCAACCACAGGCCGAACGGGATTTCCAGGGCCGCAGCCAGATCAGCAAACGATTCGAAGCCCGGGAGAAGGAACGCCGCGAGAAATCCGGACAGATGGCCGAACGTGGCAATGATTAATAAAATGCCCAGTATCCTCGGGAGGAAACCTGACTTGATCACCAGGTACCCGAGAGGCACTAACCAGAGGCCGAATGAAATCTGGGCTATGTAATATCCATAGTATTGCAGATCAGCGAATAACATCACCATGGCGTTCAGCTGAACCGCCCCGAACGCCGCCAGGTAGCCGGCATCGTTCAATAAGATGAGGATCGCAAACTGGTTGAGCAGGTTGAGGCTAAGGATCGCGACACTGGCCGTGGCCAGTAGCACGAACAATAACGCTATGTTTTTATTGACCGGCTTAAGCAGCACGTATAACGCCCAGGCAAACAGCAGAAAGCCCGTCGCCATGAACAGATCGCTGATGAAGGCCACCCGGAATAACGACTCGGAAGCCATGATGTTACCGGTCGTTGCCACGCCGTTTTCGGGCACGATAAGACTGCCACGGATCAACTGAGCGGCCATTCCGCACACGATCATGATCAGGTACAGGACCCCTGCTACTCTGGCGAGGTTCCTGTTCGGGCTGGAAATGGGATTAGATTCAAAATCCCTCGCTTTTCTCCTTATAAATCCATTAATAGCATCCGTTTCAAAGCTCATGATATCACCTTATAGTACGTAAACGTATTGTACGTACAATTACAGTACGTATACGTACCAATTGTAATATAGTACGAACTATTTATACTTTACGGATTGAAAATGGATACCAGCCGGTGAATTACCCCGCCCTGAAGTACCGGGACTTCTCTCGCTCTCCGCTTGGAATAGTTAAAGGTACTTCATCAACAGCTTTTTTAGCTCATCGTTTTCGTCGTGTTCGGGGAAAAAACGCTCGTTCATCCGTACCATTTCACGGACGGACTTCTCGAGCAGATCGTATCCTTTGTCGGTGAGGCGGATGTACTTCGCGCGCAAGTCGCTATCGCTTACCGTCCGGGTAATGTAGCCTCTCTTCTCCAGAGACCTCATGACCTCGGAAACCGTGTTTTTATCCCTGTCGAGGAACCCGGCAACGTCTTTCTGCGTAGCGGGGTTTCCCTCCCTCGTAAGCTCCTCAAGACACGACAGGAACTCTACCTGAGTACAGGTGGTGTCGAAGTCGCCGAGGACGTGATCGACGGCCCGCTCCCATTTTTGTGCCACCATTAACAGGTAGCCTCCGGGACTTTCCTTCAGCTTTGATTAAATCTGAAGACAGGGTATCCCGAACTTTTTCCGCCATACAAGAATAGAATAACCGGAACTAAATGAAAAACATTTTGTCGTAGACCCCATCAGCGGTAAAAGAGTCTTAGAGAATAGTCCGCCTGTACTTTCGGTCTCCTCGCGTCCATGTAATACGGCGTATCGCCTGTCGCTCAAACCCAGTTCCAGGCATACCAGACCGTCATTACGTTGAACCCGAGCCCCACGACGTTCAGGAACTTGTCGTAAGCCGATGGATAGGAAGGCAACCCTATGATGTTGAAGCCGAAGAAGAATACAGCCATCGCGATGTTCGCCCAGCGACTTATAGAATAGTCCAGGGTCAGGGTCAGGACCACCATGATGCACGGGATTACCATCAGCATCGAGATGCCCAGCCACATCTTTCCGGTAAACTTCACACCTGTCTTCTCTGTCATTTTCTGGTAGTCCCCGCTGAAGATGCGGAGTACGTCGCCCAGGAGGTATGATAACATCAGGGCTGCCCATATGGCCGAAAGTATGATCCTCGCGTCTTCCATCCTGTCATCTCCTCCGCGTAGCTATCTGCCGTTTATCTTCTGTTTCAGGTTCAGGGCGAACTCTTCCGCGTGCTTAAGGTCTTCTGCGTTGGGCTTCCCCTTGTTTATTCCCCCGATGTACTTGAGGAAGCTATTAGTGTTGTACCCCTTGCAGGCGAACTCGTCGACGATCACGTACCCTTTCGCCTGCAGCTTTTCCCGGAGCGCCGTGTGGTCTTTGGCCACCTTGTCAGCGCTCACCATGGCGCTCGTGGAAAAGATGAACGCTTTCTTGCCGGCTGCCGGGGGCAGCCTGTCGGCAAAATCGAGCAACTCCTTGTAATGCCTTCCGCTATCTATGCCGGAGCCGAAGCCGATGAAGTCGTAGTCCCCGAGCTCTTCGGGAATCGTGCGCTGCGGCATTTTCACCTGCGCGCCGAGCACGTTAGCGAAGACATTCGCCACTTTCTCCGTGTTCATGTGGTGATACGAATATACGATCAGGAGCGCCTTTACCGGCAGCTGATCCTTGAGTATTCTGTCTTTCCCTTCCATCATTTCACCCTTTCCCTTCATCGTGTCCCACAGTAATAACGACGTTTCCCTTTTTATGCCCTTGCTCGACGTAGCGGTGGGCCTCGACGATCTGCTCCAGCGGGTAGCGCCGGTCGATGACCGGCCGCATCTTCCCCGCCTCGATCAGCTCTTTGAGGAACGCGAGGTCCCCGGCCAGAAGGCTGCCGGAAGACATGACGGAAATGTAGATTCCATCTTTCGTCAGCGACCTTTTCCAGCGCGAGCGCGAACTTTTTCCGACCGCGTCGAACACGAGGTCGTAGGTCTCGCCGTTTCCGGTGAAGTCCTCTTTCGTGTAATCGACGACTTTATCGGCGCCCAGCGATTTTACCATCTCCAGGTTCGCCGTGCTGCAGACCCCTGTCACTTCCGCGCCGAAGTGCCGGGCCAGTTGTATTGCGTAAGTGCCCACGCTCCCGGAAGCGCCGTAGACGAGGACTTTCTGTCCTTCCCGGACGTTTCCTTTTCTCATGAAGCTCAGCGCGGTAATGCCGCCGGAAGGGACCGCAGCGGCCTCCTCGTAGGCCATACCTGCCGGCATCAGCTCGATCATCCCGTCCATGGGCTTGCCGCTTTCCGGCATGCACTTGTACTCGGCATAGGCGCCGAAGCCGAAGCCGGTCCACGCGAAAACCCGGTCGCCGGGCTTGAATCGTTTTACGTTTTTACCGATTGTCTCGACTTCACCGGCCAGGTCGAATCCCAGTACGGTGATCCTCTTCGGCCTGAATAGGCCGTTGTACAGCCGCGCCATGAACGGTTGTGCCCTGCGCATGCGCCAGTCTCCCGCAGCAACGGTCGTCGCGTGTACTTTTATCAGCACCTCATTGTCTTTGGGAGTAGGTTTATCTACCTCTTTGAAATGAAGAACATCCGGTGGTCCATATTTTTCATATACAATCGCTTTCATTTTCAAGGTTAATCACTTTCCAGGTCGTAAATTTTTTATCAAGAGGCAATCGGAGATCTCAAAGTATGCAATGAGTGTTTGTTTTCTCTGTAGATTTTGATGGCAAATATGAGCGTTAGCAGGGAGAACATATACATCAACAACGCGGCCCACCAATTCGCAATCGGACCATGCAGGCCTGCATCTACTATTTGACTTAAAGCAAGGAATATGAACACAGACTGCACCAGGATGAAAATGACATCCAGACCAATTATGCCCGGGAGTCCATATTTTTTGCCTGCTATGAACAGGGTTGCGAAAATGCCAATCAAGCCGTATATTAACAGGACAGTTAACGCGCTTCCAGCATCATTATAGTTGTATTGATCCATCCCTATCAGATACCCGCCAAAAAGCAAACGAAAGAGCAAAGTCACGACTAAAGCCTTACTGCTCCAGGTGAGTTCCATAAGATGCCTCCTTCTCTGTTTTGAATGTGCTCATATTATCATGGTTATTAATGCTAACCTTTTCAAAAAGTAAGGAGCATTTGATATGTGTCCATATCTTGTCCCTCTGTCACGCGCTCTGCTTAATGATGCTCGCATTCTGGGCGACGACGACCATGTCGGCCCGGGCCGACAGGGCTTCGACGGCGGCCGGGTCGAAGCCTTTGAAGATCAGCCAGACCGCCAGGACCATCTCCTGTATCATGATGGGGACGCTCAACAAGAACTGGAGCGGTGAGTCCGTACCTACGTAGTTGAACATGGCCAGCAGGCAAAACGTGACGCTCAGCGTGATTCCGAGGAAACCCCAGGCCGTCAGCCATAGCGGCACCAGCCTGGTCCGGAGGAAGATGTAGTAGTAAAGCAGAGCGCCGGTGCACCAGGCTAAACCAAAGCCCACGTTGACCACCCAGTTATATCCTGCGAGGATCGTGGTGCCCAGGGCCTGGAAATAGGCTGCATCCGCAGGCCCGGCCTTCACGTATCCCTGGCTCACTGCCAGCAGCGAGACGAGGCCGATCACGCTAATGATCATCCCCACGCCTTCGATGAGCCTGAAGGCGACTGCGCCGAGGGCCAGGCTTTCGCTGTACTTTCGGAGCACCGGGTACATGGCGATGGCTATGCCGGCACAGGCGCCGCCCATGACCAGCATGAAAAACCCTCCCGCCAGCACCATGTTTTCGTTCGCTGCCATCTGTGTCAGGTAATCGGGAGCCCCCAGGACGTCTGCCATCAGGCCCATGCTTATGAAACCCGCCGCTGTTCCGATGATTAACAGGAGGCCGGCAGCTCTTGCAGACCCCTTGTACGAATCAGTTTTTTTTGCTGTCATAGTCATTGTGTCACACCTCGCAGATTTCTTTCTCGTCTTCTAACAGTAGGTACAGGAACACCGCCAGCCTGGCGGTGTTCATGAGCGATCTCGTTTTGCCATTTTCGGTTGTCATACTTTCAATCCCTCTCAGTGTATTTTCAATTTTATTTTGCAAATTTTATAGCCAGGGCTATAGGTGTCATTGTCAGGTAATATTATGGTCGCCGGCCCGGGCTGGCCGGCGTACTGCGTCGCCTTTCAGAGGAGCGCAGGCCGGTCCCCGGCCAGGCTGCCGCTCAGGCTTTCGTGTGCACCACGATGGTGTCCGCTATCCGGTCGCAGCCCCGCTGCTTCTCCCTGTTGAAGAAGATCAGCATGATGAGGACATCGATGACGATCAGAATGTTGTTGTACTTCGACAGGTTCCGCAGGATAGCTTCCTTGTACCCGATCCTCGTGCCGTCGGTCTTGAGCACCCGCAGGCCCATGACGTACTTGCCCGGGGTCCGGCCGAAGTGCCCTTCGATCACGAAGTAGTAGCCAAAGATGATGATCAGGAACGCGGGCAGCACGGTGACCACGGTGACGAGGAACAGTAGCTTCATCTCGGGGCTCAATGCGTAGAACCAGGCCTCGTTGGCGGCGTCGTCCGTAGGCATGCCCGTCAGCAGCATGAACGCCAGGAACGGCATCATGAGGCTGAACACCAGTGCACAGAGGATGGCGCTGTCGATGATGAACGCGGCCAGCCGCGGCCAGAACCCCGCCCGCTTCAGGTGCGCCGCGTACGATTCCATGAAGCTGTCGCCCGTCTCCCGGGGGGAGCTGATGCTCGCCTTCGCCGCCCGGGCGTCGGCCAGGGTGACAGTGTCCGAGCCCCGGGCCCGGGCCTCGTCCTCGGCGGCCTCGTAGTAGGTCGAACGCAGCTCGTTCATGATGTCCGTGCGCTCTCGGCTATCCATGCTGATGCGGCGGACGACCTCTCCCAGATTTTTCTCGATCTCGCGTTTTGCATCCTCCGAAAATTCCATACTATGTCTCCTTATCCGTTGTATTGCCATATCAGTTCCATGGCCTCGTTGTGTCTCGACCACTCTTTCTTCATGTCCTCGAAGAAAGCCCGTCCCTGCGGGGTGATGCTGTAGTACTTGCGGGGCGGCATGCCCGGCTCCGTCTCCTTCCAGTAGCTGGAGATCAGCCCCTCGGTCTCCATCAGGTGGAGGGCCGGGTACGCGTTGTTTTCCTTCAGCGCGATGACCCCGTCAGTTACACGGCTGATCTCCCTGGTGATCTCGTATCCGTACATGTCCTGGTGGCCGAGCAGCGAGAGAAGTGCCATCTTGGTGCTCCCCTTCCTCAGTTCCTTCTGCCACTTTTCAAGTTCTGAATGCATTGATACCACATACCATTACTTGCACATTAGAATGGTATACCTATTGCTGATATGTATCCATAACTATTACTTATAGTTTACTACCGGAAAATCAGTATGGGCAAATTTCTCTGTTAGAATCGTCAGGTAAAGAAACCGCTGAAGGCCTGATAATGGCTGTTTAACAAAAAGAGAAGGGGCTTGAAATGCCCCGGACTCATTGGGGCCGCCTTCCTATTCGTAGCTTTTACCAGCCTGACCACCGGCATCCTGCCCGGATCTGCCACCGGTCGCTAAAGGAAAAGCTGTAGGAGAACTCGCCGACGATCGCATAGCCTTTGGCCTGCAGCTTTTCCTTGATCAGCCTGTGGTTTTCATCATCTGATCACTGCCCATGCTCTCGCCGAACAGCGTCGCCGGCACGCCTTTGGTAGAGAAAATGAACGCCTTCCTGTTGGTGACCTGAGGCAGCTTATCAGCAAGGTCCAGCAGCGACTGGTGGTGTCTTTCGCTGTATATCCCCGAGCCAAACTCGATGAGATCGCACTCCTGCAGCTCTTCGGGACGTACCTGCTGCGGCGCCTTTACCTGCACATCGAGCACTTTCCCGATGACGTTAGCGACTTTCTCGGTATTGTTGTGATGGTAAGAATACAGGACCAGTAACGATTTCATTGGTGAGCCACAGCAATAATTTTCCACGCTTTGTCGGGTTTAATGGTTATTGGTTAACCGTGATGACCACGCTTCCCTTCTTTTGCCCTGTTTCGACATACCGGTGAGCCTCGGCCATTTGCTCCAGCGGATAGCGCCGATCGAGGACCGGCCTGATCTCGCCCGCCTCGATGAGCTCCCGGAGGAATAGCAGGTCCTCGTTACGGTAACTTGACCCACCGATGATTACTTTTCGGCCGCTGCTCAGCGAGGTCCACAGCCCGCGAACGATGTGTGACAGCCCCGGGTTGGCCAGGATATAGCGCCCGCCTTTCTTCAGCGACCTTACGCTACGTGAAAACGAGCTCTTGCCTGCCACGTCGAAAATGACGTCGTAGGCCTCGCCGTTTTTCGTGAAGTCCTCCCGGGCGTAGTCGATGACGTAGTCCGTTCCGATCGAGCGCAGCATGTCCAGCTTGCCCCCGCTATCCACACCGGTCACTTCTGCCCCGAAGTGTTTTGCGAGCTGCACGGCAAATGTGCCAATGCTTCCGCCCGCGCCGTTGATCAGGACCTTCTGTCCGCTTCCGACGTTGCCTTTCCTGAGAAAATGCAGTGCTTCCAGGCCCCCGACAGGTACGGCGGCAGCCTCTTCGTAAGTCAGGCCGGCCGGTATTGTCGCCAGCACCCCGTCCCCGGGCTTTTCCGGCAGGCACGCGTACTCGGCGTATGCCCCGAAGCTGGTACCGGTCGTTCCGAAAACCCGGTCGCCTTTCTTGAATCCTCTGACGGCTTTGCCTGTCGCCTCGACTTCCCCGGCCAGCTCCTGTCCGAGAATAGTGATCCTTGTAGGTTTCCTGAGGCCAGCGTACAGCCGCATAGGAAGCCGAAACAGGAGCGGGATTTTCAGCTGCCGGATCTCGCAGTCTCCCGCCGTTACCGTGGTCGCATATACTCTAATCAGCACTTCGTCGTCTTTCGGGGCGGGCTTCGCTACCTCCGCCAGCCGTAGAACTTCCGGGGGACCGTACTGCGTCCAGACAATCGCTTTCATGAATATTATGTCCATCCGGATATGCCCGGTACTATTATAAAACGGTTCTTTTGACGGCGCAATCCGCGCAGCCCTTCGCCTTCTTGTTACAGTAGCGTTTGCCGTGCTCGACGAACAGCGCGTGGTAGTGCCGGTACATTCCGACGTCCGCGGGCAGGCTTTCGTGGAACCGCTGCTGCAGCTGCCGGTAGTTCCCCTCGATGCCCATGCACTTCAGCGTCCTCCGGGCGTAGGCGTCGACGACGAATGACGGCTTTCCGGCGACATATAAAACGAGAACGTCGGCGGTCTCGTCGCCCGACGCCGCGCAGCGCGAGCAGTTCCTGCCGCAGTTCATCGGCCGGTTTTGAAAAAGCATCAGGGTTCTCAGCCATATAGCGGGCGATGCCCTGCAGGCTCCGTGCCTTGTTCCTGTAGAAGCCCGCCGGCCGCACGATGGCCTCCAGTGCTATTCAGCGGAGAGCGCGGCGATCGCCTCCGGGCTCATCAGGCCGCGGCGCCGCATCTCGCGGAGGACCCGGTCCACGTTCTCCCAGCGGGTCTGCTGGACCAGGATGGCCCCGGTGATGCGCTCGAAATCCGATGCGGCTGGCCACCAGTCATCGAGAGGGCCGAACTCCTTGCAGAGATTTTCGTAAAGAGTTATGATCATTTCCGGCATTACGTCCCTCGTGTCCACGATAAACTTGACGGGCATGCACACCGATTGGCTTGCGCGCCGCCGATTGGTCGCATGCCGCCTCCGGCGGAGGCTGCCTGTTGCCCGCCCTCCCGCCCATGGCGCGCTGCGCCGCGACTCGATTGGCGAATGTCATGCCGGTAAGCGTGCAAAAACCTGTCAGTCGCGCGCGCGACCGCAGCAGAGGCTGCCCCTTGTTTTTAGCAGAGGCTGCCCCTTTTTTTAGCGAGCGGCCCCTTGTTTTCGGCGGAGGCCGCCGGGGACGTCGCCATTAGATGAACTTTATTGACAGCGGTTTCATCTTGTTCCTGATGGCGAGGTTGATCAGCAGGGGCGTGAGGCTCTCGATCAGGCTCGCCTCCTCGAGGGAGCCGCCGTCAAGCGCCCGGACGTCGCCGAGCTGTTCCGCCAGCTTCATCACCGTCTTCTTCGCATCCTCGTCGTCCGCGCAGACGATCACGTCGAAGCCGAGCTTATCGTCCAGGTTGGCCAGCCGCGGCGCCGGCAGCGAATGGAAGGTGGACACCATCTTCATGCCGGGCGGGAGCACCGCGCAGCACTGTTTCGTGGCGCTGCCGCACTCCGGCGGGGTGTAGGAGCAGAGCTTCCCCTTCGCCATGGGCACGATGGGCGTGATCACGATCTGATTCTCCAGTACGCCGGCCTGGTTCAGCGCCTGCAGCGTGGGGATGGCGAACTGGTACCGGACGGCCAGGATGACCACGTCCGCGCCCTTCGCCGCGTCCTCGTTGCCCATGCCCTTGATCTCGTCCTTCAGCCCGCGTGATTTCAACAGCTTGTTATAGTTATCCGCGGCCTCCGTTGCCTTGGCCGCTTCTCTCGAGCCGACGATGACCTCGTTCTGCTGCGCCAGCCGCAGTGCCAGGCCTTCGCCGATGTCCCCGGTTCCTCCGATGATTGCGATCCTCATGTTATCACCATAACATCCTCATGATGTCTCCCGCGGGCTTCCCGCCCGGCGTCACTGTTATTTTTCATGGGCCATTATAAAATAATATCCTGCTGCAGGGCTGGATGCCGGCAACAAATTTATATATATTGCTTAAATATAACTAACCGGGCAGGCCGGAATGACCGGCCGACACAAACAATAAATATGATGCGCTGTTATCAGCAAGCAGGATTAAGATAACCGGTAGCATAACATTTTATTAATCATAACCGGAGGACAGAGCATGGAGATCAAAACACCGACAAAGGAAGAGCGTATCGCGTTCCACATCCGGGGCGTAAAGATGGTAATCATACCATCGCTACTGGGCGCGCTGGCAGGGCTTCTATCCTACCTGTTCTTTTACAACAATGAACCTATCCGGATCTACTCGCTCATTGTGCTGGTCCTCGTTATCTACGTGCAGAAGTTCATCTTCCCTGTGCTGGGTGTGGACTCGAAGCGGTTTGGTTTCAAAGACTGGTTCTTCCTCTCATTCATGACCTTCTGCTTCTGGTTCGTCGCCTGGACCCTCCTGCTCAACGGGCCCGAGCTTAGCTTTGTGCCCTTATTCTAAACAAGAGCGTGGTGACCATGCGAATTGCCATTCTTGAAAAAGACCGTTGCCAGCCTCGAAAGTGCGCCCAGGAGTGCATCAAGTACTGCCCCAAGGTGAGAGGCGGCGACGAGACCGTCGTCATGGGCGAGGACGGAAAGGCGGTCATTTCGGAAGAGCTGTGCGTCGGCTGCGGCATTTGTATAAAGAAGTGCCCCAACAAGGCCATCATGATCATCGGCCTGCCGGACAAGCTCGCGGATCAGCTGACTCACCGGTACGGCGAGAACGGCTTTGCACTCTACGGGCTCCCGCAGCCGTCCCATGGCCGGGTCAGCGGCTTACTGGGCCAGAACGGCATCGGCAAGACCACAGCGATCAAGATCCTCTCCGGGCAGATGATGCCCAACCTCGGCAGCAAGGACACGAAGTGGGATGACGTAATCAAGTATTTCACCGGCTCGGAGCTGCAGGACTATATGCGGGCCGTCGCCAGCAAGCAGGTCAAGACCTCCCAGAAGCCGCAGTACGTTGATCTCATCCCTAAGGCATTCAAGGGTAAGGTCCGCGACCTACTGAAGAAAGCGGACGAGCGGGGCGCCATGGACGAGATGACCGCCGAGCTGGGCCTGACCGCATTGCTCGATCGCGAAATAGCGGAGCTGTCCGGCGGCGAGCTGCAGCGTGTCGCCATTGCCGCATGCGCCATGCGCGACGCGGGCTTCTACTTCTTCGACGAAGTCACTCCGTACCTTGACATATACCAGCGCATCCGGTGCGCGAAGCTGATCAAGCGCATGGGTGAATCGCGGAACGTCATGGTAGTCGAGCACGACTTGGCCATCCTGGACCTGCTGGCCGACGTGATCCATGTCGCCTACGGCGAGCCCGGCGGCTACGGCGTGATCACCCACCCGAAGGGCGTCCGCGTCGGCATCAACGAATACCTGAAAGGCTACCTGCCGGAGGAGAACATCCGCATCCGGCCCACCGCCATCGAGTTCGAGGTCAAGGCCCCGCGGGAACAGAAGGACGTGTTCCCGCTGCTGGAGTTCGGCTCGTTCAGCAAGACAATGGGCAAGTTCCGCCTGGACATCAAGGGCGGCGAGCTGCGGAAACGCGAAGTGGTCGGCATCGTGGGCCAGAACGGCATCGGCAAGACGACCTTCGCCCGCCTGCTGGCCGGCGAGATCGAGCCCGACCAGGGCAAGCTGGACTTCAATGTGAAGATCTCCTACAAGCCGCAGTACATCAAAGCGGACGTGGAGATGAGCGTGCGGGCGTACCTGCGAAGCATCTCCATTAAGTTCGAAGGCAGTTACCTCCGGACGGAGATCCTCCTGCCGCTGCAGATCGAGCGGCTCATGGACTGCAACCTGAACGACCTGTCCGGCGGCGAGCTGCAGCGTGTCGCCATCGCCGCATGCCTGGGCCGGGACGCCAACATGTTCATCCTCGACGAGCCTTCCGCTCACCTGGACGTGGAGCAGCGTACGCTGGCCACCAAGGTGATCAAGCGGTTTGCGGAGAACAACGACGTCACCGTCTGCGTCATCGACCACGACATCTACATGATCGACCTTTTGAGCGACAGGCTGCTCGTCTTCGACGGCGAGCCCGGCGTCCACGGCGAAGTGCACGGGCCTTTCAACATGCGCGAGGGCATGAACCGGTTCCTGGCCAGCCTTGATATTACCTTCCGGCGCGACGAAGAGACGAAGCGCCCCCGCGTCAACAAGGCGGAGTCCAACCTGGACCGGGAACAGAAGAAACAGGGCGAGTACTATTACCTGCCGCAGGAAGAGTAATTTTTATATAAAAACGGATGAGGCCTCTAGCCCCAGCCCAGCAGCTCCAGCTTCAAATATGCCGTTCCCCCGATGTACTTATCAGTCCAGGTGACTTTCACGGGCGCGGGAGCCTGCGGAGAATACCAGGCGGTATAGGTGACGCCCTCGAAGGTGTAAACATAGCGGGTGCAGGTATATGTATTGCCGTCGACAGTGACCTTTTCCTCTCCTGAGTACGTCAACGCGACCTGGCTGTTAGCCCTGGCCTGGTTAGCCAGGTCCGTGTTTAGATAATTCGTGCCCTGCCCCGCTTCGAAGCTCGTTTCCGTCGTGGGAGTGCCGAAAATGAACGACTTCAAATGGCCGCCGAGCGACCGGCCGTCGGTTCTGCTCGTGTAGATGTCGCAGATGCTTTCCAGCCCGCTGACCGTATTGTTGGCGGTAATCCTCGTGTGCTTCGCAGCCGTACCGGCATAGGTCTCGTCGCTGTACTCGAACTTGTACAGGCTCGACAGGTCTACTGTGCCGGACGAGAGGCTCGACTTGTACCGGTACCAGTGAAGGCTGTCCAGGTGGAATAGCTGATCGACCCGGGCCGGCGTATCGACTACATTCCATGTCGGCGTCGGGCACGGTGTGCTTGCAGGCGATGTCGGCGTCGGGGCTGGCGTGCTCGTCGGATTGCCGCCGGAGCAGCCGGATACGGCTAATGCCGCCAATACAAGCAGGATTAATAGAATGCTGCCATGTCTCATCTTCAAGTTTACCCACCTCATCTTACGGCATGCCCGCTATGCCGGCGTTGTCGGAATGATGCCAGCATTGTAGACGATTTGTTTGTTAGCCTCCGGATTATTAATAATTATGCAATAATGGCCGGCAGTGCTTTACTTGCCCCGGACAGAGTAATGTTTTAAAAGAAAAAGGGGCTGGAGCCCTTAGCTCCAGCTAATCAATTCAATTGTGTTAGGGTTGCCCTGGCTGTCCGTCCCCTGTATCTTGACAGGCATCGGGGCCTGAGGGGTGTACCAGACGGTATGCGTGGTTCCATCATCGACGTAGGTGTACTTAGTACAGGAGTAGGTCTTGCTGTCGATGGTTACCGTTTCCGTTCCGACCTTCGTCAGCGGGGTATGGTCCGAGGCGCTGCCGCTGGACGCGAGATCGTTCTTCGTGTAGCCGGAAGCCTGGTCTGCGGGGATTTCATTATCGATGATCGTCTTTCCGTTCGCCACCCACTTCATGTGGCCGCCGAGCGTGCTGTTGTCCGACTTACGCGTGTAGACATCCACGAGAAACTGCCCGGCACCCGTTTCGCCCGTCGCCGGCGCGTCGAAGTTCAAATAAATGCGCCGCGCCTCAACGCCCTCATAGGTCGTGTCGGTGAAAGAAATCGTGAAGGTGCCGGTTTGAGTCTGCCCGTTTGCCACGCTGGTCATACGGTACGTGTACGTGTGCAGGTCGTTGATATTGTACAGCTGCCCCACGCTCGAGGGCTCGCTGGCGACCGGTGCAGGCGTGGACGTAGACGCAGCCGTCGGTGCAGCCGTGGGCGTTCCCGCAGTGCCAGGCACAGGCGTCGGAGTCACCGTGCCGCTGGTATCGCTGCCGGAACAGCCGGACATGGCCAGCGCAATCGTCACCAGAAATATCAGTAATATACAATTTAACCCGAGTTTCAACTCTAATACCTCCTATTCGAATTAAAAATTTTATCAGATAGTAAATTTGCCATAGTTATAGCCAGAAGGCCATAAATTAGTTTACTTAAACTATTATTGTTATAAATAATTACTCCAGATGAGCTTGCGTGTTAAAAAAAAGCGATAGGGCTTTCAGCCCCATCCGAGCAGTTCCCAGGTCGATGTCCCT
This sequence comes from uncultured Methanocellaceae archaeon, assembly GCA_963769045.1. Classification (GTDB taxonomy): domain Archaea; phylum Halobacteriota; class Methanocellia; order Methanocellales; family Methanocellaceae; genus Methanocella_A. Next base: position 905 of record CAVYKK010000012.1, on the reverse strand, counting down.
TCGGCGGCCGACTTCGACTCTATTTTCACCGGCACGGGCACTCCCTTGTCCACCCACGCCGTACCATACTCGCCGGCGTTGCCCACCGAGTACTTCGTACAGGTGTAAGTCTTGCCGTCGATGGTCACCGCTTCGGCGCCCTGGCCAGCCAGCGGCCAGTCGCCGGTCGCAAAGGTCCCGGCTATGTCGCTGCTCCTGTACCGGTCGTCAGCTGTTGCTATGTCCTGTTCCGAGATCGTGACGTCGTCGGACACCATCTTCATATGGCCGCCGATCTGCCTGTCGGTGGCCGGGTCGTAGTAGCTGTCCATGGTCAGGATCATGTTCGGATCGGATACCTTCATCGTGATACGATCGTCTTTCACCACGTTGCCATTAACCGTGGCTGTCGTATAGTCGAACCGGAGGTCCGACACTGCGGCCTTGCCACCTTCGCCCGTCGTGGTCAGCCGGTACTCGAACCATTTCATCTTGCCCATGTCGAAGAGCGAACCAGACTTAGCCATGCCGGGAACTACGGTCGGGCCGGCGGTCGCGTTGCCCGCAGGCGTGCCGGTCGGCGCGGGCTTAACGCCCGGGCCGCTGGCGCACCCGCACACCATTGCCGCGACGACGATCAGTACAACAATTATGCCCCAATAAGTGTATTTCAAAGGTCATTCCTCCTGCAGGGACGGCCCCGGCCGCCCGGCTCCCTGGCCGACGGACGCCGAAATGGCCATCGCTAGAGGTCTAACCGATATTTATATAAATATATCTATAAATATATACGGAGAAGCGGCCGCCGAGCGGGGTGAAACGATGGCGTACCGATCATACTATCGATCTTTATCCCGATGGGACAATGATCGGAGCCCGTGAGCATCGGTCATAATAAAGGCGTCTTTCACGTGCTCTGTCATGTT
>CAVYKK010000011.1:0-15810 GCA_963769045.1 uncultured Methanocellaceae archaeon | reverse complement strand
AATACCTGATTTCCTGCGATCTGGCGTAAAAGGATGCCGGGTTGTGGGCCTATAAAAAGCGTTTTGTGCTGCGTGTCAGATATTAATTTGTGATCGTACCTGTTGTCCCCGGACTTACGTCCGGCTGCGCTATCGCCGCTTTTCGAATATTTGATCGCACTTGGGACACCTGTACTGAGCCAGCCGGGTCGAGCTGCCGCCCCTGCGCTGGCCGACGTTCACATACGTCAGGAACACGCTTTCGGTGTTACATTCGGGACATTTCAAGTTCATTCACGCTCTATAACCCATCGACCTGTGATATTAATAAACCTTGCCATCTGTAAATCATATTTTTAAGGATAATCCAGAACACGGGTTCTATTGCGATACCGCGAGTATATCCGGAAAATGCCAGATCAAAAAAGGAATGGGGGAAAGTAAAAAGCACCCCCGATAGTCCTCCGGAAATCAGGCTTACCTTACGATGACCTTGCCCTTCATGTAAGGGTGGATGCCACAACTATAGTCGAATGTGCCGGTCTGGTCGAACGTTTTCGAGTACGTTGCCCCGTTCTTCAGGACGGGCGACTCCGAGTCGGCGAATTTCACCGTATGGCTTGCCGAACCCGGGTGGGTCCATGTGACCGTATCTCCCTTTTGTATCGTGATGCTGTCCGGCTGGAACTTAAAGTCCTTAATGAGCACCTGCGCCGTGCCTGCGGTGGCGACTCCCGTGAAAAATACGAGGACCGCCGCCAGTACGATTATTACTGCGAGCTTCATATTACCACCATTGAAAACTGACGGCAGTGTCGAGATAATGTTAAGCACGCGATAGCACGACATTGCCATTTTTTATAGCTGCCGGGCCCGGGTCACGCCGGGAATCGTCTACAGCAGGCAAAGCCGTTGTTTGCCCGATCATCTCACCCGTTTCCAGACATCGAATGCGAGGAAAACCAGCATGATGACCAGCAGTGTGGCCGGACAAAGGTAAAGCCCGCGATAAAAGCCGTTGTCGCTGGCATACAGGTATCGCACGGCCAGAACCAGGACTAAGACACATAACGCCGCTATGGCGATCTCCCGACTGTCCAGCGTGTCCCGAGCCTTTGCCATGCGTGTCCGATCCGAAAGTGTTTCTGAGACATCCTTCGCTTTATCTTTTTGCTTGCAGCGTCTTGTCTAAATACACGATCGGTCATAAAAAGAATATCTATGTACCGAGATGATACGGCGAACATATCTCCGGAGCAGGTACGGGCCATGCGCATTTGCGCCCAGCATTTGCACCAAAAAGCCCCCGTCGATAGCCTCGCCGCCGTCGTTCGATCGCTCGGCGGTGTAAACGCCCAGTCCGGGCCCGCCATGATGCTCTCTCTGCGTGCCCGTATCAAAGGGCTTGAGCCTGCCGATGTTAAGCGGGCGATGGAAAACCGCACCCTTGTGCGCACGTGGGCTATGCGCGGGACGATACATCTCGTAGACTCAAATGATCTCGGCTGGATGGTTTCGCTCCTGGGCCCCTTCATACTGGCGAAAGGCAGGAGAAGGCGCCTGGAACTGGGGCTGGACGACGAGAAGATTTCTCGCGGCCTGGAAGTAATGGGGACAATCCTCGCCGATGAGGGGCCGTTGACCAGAGACGCGCTGACAGATGCGCTGATCGAGCATGGCATTGGCATCGAGCGAAAAACACAGGCGCCATACCATCTCGTCGCTTATGCAGCCCTCACAGGCCTCGTATGCATAGGCCCGGACACTCCGGAAGGCGAATGGACATATGGACTTGTCAGCGAATGGACCGGAAAACAAAAAGTTTTAACTGGCGAAGAGGCGCTGGCCGGACTGGCTATCCGGTACCTGCAGGGCTATGGGCCGGCAAGCCCGCAGGACTTCTCCGCCTGGTCAGGGCTGCCTGTGGCCGATGCCAGGAAGGGGTGGAAGCTGGCCGTTGACAGGGAGGCTTTACAGGAGATCAGGGTGGGTGATCGTACTCTCCGGTCGCCGAAATCGCTGTACCAGTCGCTGGAAAAACCGGCGCATGGCCGTAAGGTCGTTAATCTTCTTCCGGCCTTTGATACCCTTGTCCTGGGATATGCCGATCGCAAATGTCTCGTCCCGAAAAGATATATGAGCGAAGTCTATCATGGCGGCCAGACCGTCCCCGTCGTGCTGGTCGACGGCATTGCGGCAGGCGTATGGAGATATGAGCGCCGGGGCAGGAAGATGAATATCATGGTGAGCCCGTTCGAGTCCTTTGATGACACGACAGGAGAGCTTATCAACGAAGAGGCAGAGGATATCGGGCGTTTCTTCGGGCTTCCCGTGTCGCTTGCTATCGGCTGACGGGACAGCAGTAAAGTATTTCCGCTATGTGTCCTTAGCTATATCGATATCGATGGAGCACTCGGCCGCAGAACAGGAGAAGATCACCGGACAGGCATACCGGAACCGCTATATCATCATGGTTATCGTGCTGGCGGGCATCTTCATGTCGGTGCTGGACGGCATCGTGGTCAGCATCGCGCTGCCGACGATGACCTCGCATTTCAGCGTGGACCTGACCGCTTCGCAGTGGATTACCACTGCCTACCTGCTCACGATCACCAGCCTGCTGCTCATCTGCGGCAAGGTCTCCGACTTCACGGGCCGTGTGCCTATGTTCACCGCAGGCATTGGCATCTTCACGCTGGGCTCGCTGGCCTGTGGCCTCAGCACCAGCCTGACCATGCTCGTAGGATTCCGTATCCTGCAGGCCATTGGTGGCGCGATGATGTTCAGCATCAGTGCAGCCATCATCTTCCAGGCATTTCCGGCGGACGAGCGGGGCAGGGCGATGGGCTATATCGGCTCGACCGTGGCCGTGGGCAGCATCGTCGGGCCCATCCTGGGCGGTTTCATCACAGAGGCGCTGGGCTGGCAATATATCTTCCTGATCAACGTGCCCATCGGCATCATTCTATTCCTCCTCGCGCTGAAGTTCCTGCGCGTGCACGAGCACCGGGCGAAGCGGTTCAAGATGGATGTACCGGGGGCTGCGCTGCTGATTATCAGCGTGGTCTCGCTGGTGGCCTTCTTGAACCAGCTCGCGGAAACGGCCTCGCTCACGGCATTCGAGTACGCGCTGGCTGCGGTCTTCGCCGTGGCCCTGTCCGCCTTCATCTTCGTGGAACGTCGCACTAAAGACCCGTTGCTTGACTTGAGCATCTTCCGGGTGAAACTGTTCGTGCTGCCCTGCGTGAGCATGATACTCTATTTCATCGGCATCTTCATGATGAACATCTGCAGCCCCTTCTACTTCCAGGGCGTGCTTGGCTTCTCGCAGTCACAGGTCGGCATGTTCATGCTGGTCGTGCCCTTCATCATGGTCGTCGGCGCTCCGGTAGGCGGATGGCTGTACGACAAGCACCACTCGCGGTACTACAGCACCGTCGGAGTGGGAATCGTGTCCCTCGGCCTCTTCACCATGGGCTATGCGGCCTACATCATCAGCGTCCCGGTCATGTTCCTCGCAATGATATTGCTAGGCGTCGGCGGCGCGCTGTTCCAGAGCCCCAACAACACCGAGCTTATGTCCGCGCTGCCCCGGGAAAAGCTGAGCATCGCGTCCAGTGTCACGGCGACCGTCCGGAACCTCGGGTTCACGCTGGGCGTATCGCTGGCGGCCGTATCCATCTCCCTCCAGTTCGGCTCCATCGAGGGCATCGACTTCTCGACGCCGGGCGGCGTCCTGGCCGGCAACTCGCTGTTCATCAACGCGGTCACGATCACGATCGTCATCGGCGGCATAATCGCCGTCTGCGCGGCTATCGCTTCGTTGTTAAGGAACATCGGCCCCGGGTCCCGGCGGAGCAGCATCAAGTCACAGCCGCAGCGTGGCGATGCGGTGAAGAAATAGCGGCGCTTATTCCATGAGCCAGCTCACGTCTATGCCGTACTCGCCGGTCTCCATGCCCGGCTCGCCGACCTTGCCGTGGTAGTCCGACGAGGCGGTGAGCTTCAGGCAGTACTTGCGCGCCAGCGTGACGACCTGATCGTTCATACATCGCTCTACTGCAGGCCGGTAGACGGGCTCAAGCGTGTTGATGGCGTGCATCTTCATCTTATAGCGGTACTTACACAGTTCCGTGGCCTGGCCGCCGAGCCGGGCGAACCTTTCCATGGCCTCGCCGGGTTGAGCGTATTCGCAGGGGTGGGCCAGTACGGCCACGCCTCCCGCGCGGCCGATTAAGTCAATGCATTCCCCCATGGTCAGCTCATAGGCTTTCTTCGACTCGATGCCGGGCGTCCTGAAGAGACGGTAAAGCTCTTCCTCGCTGACCGTCAGGCCTGCCTTCGTCGCGTTTTCGATGATGGCGGCGGCGATGTGCGGCTTGCCCACGATGTTCCCGGTCACCCGGCGACGCACGTCCTCGAACCGGACAGGCTGCCAGCCTTCGTGTTTCACCGAGAGATAAGCGTTCACCCTGCCAAGCAGCTTTTTCCGTGCCTCGATCCGGGCTTCCGCGAGCTTCTCCAATTCCCGGCGCAGCGGGGCATAGTCCACGTCCACTTTCAGGCCCACCACATGCACGTCTTTGTTGCCGCCCTCGTCCCTCGTGGACAGCTCCATGCCGGGCACCAATGAGATTTTATAGCGCTCTGCTTCTGCGAACGCTTCCGGGTAGGCGGCGAGAGTGTCGTGATCTGTGATGGCCATGAGCTCGATCCCGAGGCCGGAGGCAATCCGGAAAAGTTCGGCGACCGTCTTCCGGCCGTCGGAGCAGGTGGTGTGCAGGTGAGTGTCGATTTTCATAGTGACCGCTATACAGAGTTGAATGGACAGACGTAAGGATAAAAGTTTACTATCAGGCCATATCGTCGGTCATTGCCGACACGCCTTCCTGCGCACGAGATTGACCGGTAATGATAAGAAACAGACAGACTACTTCGTCTTGCCGCACTCGGGGCACAGGTACCCGGCCCCGGCCTTCTTTGCCTTTGCGGCCGATACGGGCTCGCCGCATTTCGAGCATACGACAGTGCCGACACTGCCTGCCCGCTCCGGCTCTTTGCCGTTTATCTCCTTTACGTCGAACACCGATTCGCCGGGGCTCTCGAGAATTGTGCGGCAGACGCGCTCGATCCGGCGGCGCAGATCATCGACCTCTTCGACAGTGGCCGAACCCGCCGATACCTTATCGCGCAGCTCCTGCAGCCCGGGGTCGAGCCGGTCCACGATATACTCTGGCCGCAACGCAATACGAATGGCCTTCGGGCGCCCGCGGATGCCAAACGTGTAGACCTGCTTGCCGTTATCGTGAATGATCATGTTACCCTTGCCGATAGTACAGCCCGTGATCGCCTGCACGGCATCAGCGCCGCAGCCCGCGCTCTCGAGGACGGCATAGGCCTCATCGTCCGGGGACTTCTCCGTTGCGAGCCAGCACATAGCGATGTGAGAAGCATAGTAGCCGATGGCCAGGCCAGGGCAAACGTGGCCGTGGAACTTGACTGCCTGCGAGAACGGCACGACATAGTGGCCGTGGGGCAGCTCGTCAGAAACCTTTCCCATAACCCTCAAGGTAGGTTATGACATCATGATATAAAGGCTTACTGAAGGCGCCGGATCACCCTTTTGTCAGCCGTCCGGGTAAAGTATATAACGAAAAAACATTATAATAAGTTAAGTTAGATCGATGATCATTACGTTTACATTTATCTCATTGAGGGTAGAAGTGGTAGAATGGTAGAGTTAACTGTTATCCAGAGAGAAATTCTTTCAGCGCTCATCAACCTGTTCCGCGAGAAAGGCAGGGCGATCAAAGGCGAGGAGATATCCGAGCGGATCGATCGCAACCCGGGGACTGTACGCAACCAGATGCAGTCGCTGAAGGCGCTTGGACTGGTAGAAGGCGTTCCGGGGCCGAAGGGCGGATACAAGGCGACGGGCTCGGCTTACCAGGCGCTGAACCTGACGGCCGTGGAGCACGAGGCCGACGTGGCCATCTTCCGGAACGGCGAGCGCGTGCCGAACACCAATGTGGCGGAGATCGACCTGAACACTGTCCGGCACCCGGACACCTGCCGGGCCAGCATCAAGATTTTAGGCGACATCAGGAACTTTGAGGTAGGCGACTCCGTACAGGTCGGCCCGACGCCGGTGAACAAGCTGGTCGTCCGCGGCGACGTGGTCGGAAGGGACGACATCAGCGGCGTGGTGCTGCTAAGCATCACCGAAATGATCTCTATACCCAAGAAGCCAGTGCGTGACTACATCAACCACAGGCTCATCACCGTGCCTGCCAATGCCACGATCAAGGATGCGCTGATCACATTCGCTAAGAACGACATACACGGCTCCCCGGTCGAAGACGGCGGGAAAATCGCGGGCATGATCACTTACACGGATATCGGCAGGGCCGTTGCCTCGGGCAAGGAAGACCACAAGGTCACCGAGTTCATGACGCACAACGTCATCTCCATAGACTCCGCTGAGCCTATGTATGAAGCGGTGTCGCTGATGAACAAGAGCAAGGTCGGCAGGCTGCTGGTCACGGAAGACGGCCGGCCAAAGGGCATGATAACTAGAATGGACGTTATTAGCCGGTTAACAACCTATTAATGGGACGCCGATCAAATAGTCGTAGTTCCCACCATTTTTCTTATCTTCACTACATTTTATTCATCAATAAGCGGACATCGGTCACCTTGTCTGCATCTTCTAAACGCGGTGCGACGCCCATGCCGGCTGCGCTGCATGGGCTACTCCGGGTTTTTCCGGTGCTCCACCGTCCGGGCCGCGCTCGCACCTCGCGGACACGAAAACCGGCTGCGCTTCGCTGCGCCGGGTCACGGTCCGCTGCAAGCGCTAAGCAACGCGCCTGTCGGCAGCGTTCATTGCCCGGCCGCCTCCGCACCCCTCGCACAGCTTCGCGTGCGAGGGGCCTTCGGCCGAAAAAACCCTCCGCGGACCGCGAGAGCAGCAAAGGCTCACGTACTGGACTCGTAGTGGATCGTTGCATATACCACATTGGTATGGGTAGCGTATGCTTCTCCGCGGAAGGCGGAGGGTTTTTTCGGCTTGCCCCTTCGCACGCGTAGCTGTGCGAGGGGTGTGGAGGTGGCGGGTGTGAAAAACGTTGCCGATAGGCGCGTTTTTCAGGGCTTGCAAAGGAGGCTCAACGAGCCGAGGCGAGTTGGGCCGACGAAGGTGCGAGCCCGTCGCCCGACACCGGAACACCGGAAAACCCCGGAGTAGCACGTGCGGCGAAGCAAGCACGGGCGTCGCACCGCGATTAATATGGGAAGTATAGGATATTGGTCAATAGGTCTTTTTGACAAGAAGCAAGCACGGGCGTCGCACCGCGACTGGTACAAAGACGAACATGTATGTCAATATTTGGACATATCGAATATTCTACCCGGAGCAAATTCTGAAATTGCTAACCTGCGATGATAGCTAAAAAAATTATTCGATGACACCGGTCGCCTTGGCCGCATTGATCGCCGCTTCCCGGGTGATGCCCGTATCACCCAGAATCGTATAGCGTTCAGGCCGGATTTTATGGGCTTCAGTCAACCCCTGAATGATGTACTTGTCCTCGATGCCCAGTCCCTTTGCGTCTACCGGCGCGCCAATCGTAAGCAGCGCGTTGCGTATGTTTTGCCAGTCGCCGCCGTGCAGGTACATCATCATGATCGTGCCCACGCCGCACTGTTCTCCGTGTAAAGCGGGCTTCGGCGCGATGCGGTCGAGCACGTGCGAGAACTTGTGCTCGCTGCCGCTGGCCGGGGCGGACGAGCCGGCGATGCTCATGGCGACGGACGAGGAGACCAGCGCTTTGACTACCTGCCCGACCGATTCCTCCAGACCGGGTCTGATCTGGGGTGCCGAGTCCATGATAATCTGTGCGGTCATGATGGACAGGGCCGCCGCGTACTCGGAAATATAGACGTTCCTGAGCCTGGAGGCGAGCCGCCAGTCCAGCACTGCCGTGTAGTTCGAGATCACGTCGCCGCATCCTGCGGCCAGCAGCCGGTACGGCGACCGGGCGATGATGTCAGTGTCGGCGATCACGCACAGCGGGGCCTCGGCCTGTATCGAGACGGTCTCGCCGTCGTGCTTTATCGAGGCACGGGAAGAGGCGATGCCGTCGTGCGACGCGGCCGTCGGCACGCTGACGAAGAACATGTCCTGCTGTGTCGAGGCGAGCTTGGCGATGTCGATGGCTTTCCCGCCGCCGATCCCGAGCATGAAGTCGGCCTTCGTCTCCTTCGCCATCGCTTTAGCCTTCTCGACGTTGGCCATGGTGGCCTCGTCGACGACCAGGAAGTCCACGTCGTAGCCGCCCGCCCGGAGGCTGTCGGCCGCGGCTTCGCCGGCGATGTGCTTCGTCGTCTTTCCGGTGACGATGAGCGCACGTCCCTTGAGGCGCATGCTGCGGCACAGGTCGCCCACGCTGCGGATGGCGCCGGGCCCGGCGATCACGTTGCGTGGCAGCTGCATCCATTTCTCGCTGTGCTTGGATACGTTTATATCAGAATTGCTCGTTATAACACCCCACAGGTGAGAATATGGACTTCGATATCGGCTCCGACATTGTCGGCTTCATCGACAAATACTTCATCCATCCGATCGTGTACTCGGGCGAGGGCTACAACCCCGTCAACACGGTCACCTATGCTATTATCCTTGGTATTAGCCTGTTTGCAATATTAAAGTTAATGGACATTCTCAAAATCAAGCTCGATGAGCGCTTTGTCATCTCTACCGCGCCCTACATCCTCTTCGGCGCCTCGCTGCGCGTCATACAGGACGTGGGCCTGCTGCAGCCGCCATTCAGCTACCTGTTTATCACCCCGCTGGTCTATGTCCTCGCGTTCGTCATCACGGCCGCGGTGCTGCTCACCTGCCTGTTATTACAGCGCAAAGGCACCATAAAGGACTACTCGAAGCCCTACTTCTGGACCGGCATCGTGGGCATCGTCGTCGTGCTGGCACTGCTGTCCACGAAGCACTTCAGCAGCGCGTGGTGGGCGCCCATTGTCATCGTGCTGCTGGCCTCTGCGTTTACGGGCGGCATCTACCTGATCGCCCGGCAGTTCAAGTGGGATTTCCTTACGAACAAGCTCAACGTTGCCATCCTCGGGGCGCACATGTTCGACGCCTCCTCGACGTTCACGGCCATCGACCTGGTCGGAGGCTTCGCGGAAAAGCACGTGGTACCGGTCTTTTTCATCAACTTTGCCGGCTCGGCGGCCGTCATGTACGCACTGAAGCTGGCGGTCTTCATCCCGGTGATCTTTATCATCGAGAAGTATTTCAAGGATGACCCGCAGCTTTATTATGCGGTCAAGTTCGTGCTGCTGGTGCTCGGTTTCGGGCCGGGCATACGGAACACGCTCGAGCTGACTTTCGTACAGACATGATACAGGGTTTCATTCCGGGGCCGCGGGACTTCGCGGCCTATGTATACAAGATCAGGTACTTCGTCTATGCCATAGCCCTGCTCATGCTGCTATCCTTTTTGATCGGGGCCGTCTTCGCGGCGACGATGCCTGACGAGACGGAGAAGATCGTCAGCCTCGTGGTAGAACAGATGGGAGACATCGATACGGACTCCTCGTTCGGCCTGATGATCAACCTGTTCGTACACAATGGCATCATCTGCCTGGTCATGGTCCTGCTGGGCCTCGCCCTGGGACTGATCCCGATTTTGATCGCTTTCGACAATGGGCTCGTGATTGGGCTGATGGGCGCATTTACGGCAGGTAACAAAGGGCTGCTGTTCACGGTGGCAGCGATCTTGCCGCATGGCATCATCGAGCTGCCGATGATGGCACTGTCCGCTGCCATTGGCCTGCGCCTTGGCTATTGCGTGCTGATGACCCTGTTCAGGCAGCCGGCCGACATGCGACGGGAGCTGACGGATGGCTTCGCGATCTTCGCCGTATGGGTGCTGCCGCTACTGCTGGTCGCTGCGTTCGTCGAGAGCTACATTACGATGGAGATTGTCTATTTCCTGACATAGTAAGCGGGTGAGGCGAGATATATAACGGATGTCTGCGCGGTCGCTCGCGCGCGCACGCGAACGATGCCTGGGCGATGGTATCCCTGCCGGCAAATATACCCACGCATAGCCTGTACAGCGGGACAGTGCGCGATTTTTCTGACGCCGACGCCACATGCTCTTTCAGGCCCGTAATAAGCGGCACATCACTATAAATATAATAGGCAATTTATTCTATTTTTGTGGTAATTATTTTACGGGCCGGCCCTGTGCGTCGGCTTCCGGGTTGGGGATGTTATGGCGTTCAATAAAAAGATTCCGGGGGCGAGGGATTTCCTCGACTATACCTACAAGTTGCGATGGTACTTACTGACGGTAGTGGCAGTGTTTGCCATTTTCATGGCACTGGGCTACATGGTTGCGGTAATGTCGCCATCGTTCACTGACCAGACTATCACGGGCTTCAAGGAGGAGGTCGGCCCGCTCAAGCAGACCTCCGCCATCCAGCTCATGCTCGGCATTTTCGAGAATAACGTGATCAAATGCTTCCTGGTCGTCGTCCTGGGCCCCGCCCTCGGCATCGCCCCGCTGCTCTTCATGATGGCCAACGGGGTCGTCATCGGCATCGTGGTCGGCGCCACGCTGGCGAAGGCCGGGCTCCTGTACGTCATGGTCGGCATCCTGCCGCACGGCATTATCGAGATGCCCATGGTCTTCCTCTCGGCCGCGATAGGCCTCAAGCTGGGCTTCGACGTGATACGAGCGATTGTACTCAAGAAGGTCCACCTGTGGAGGGACGTCCGGGAAGGGCTTCTCATCTTCATCTTCTGGGTGGCGCCACTGCTGTTCGTGGCCGCGTTCATGGAGACCTTTGTCACGGGGACACTGCTCTACATGCTGTTCGCTCATTAGTCGATGCCGAAAAAGGGATGTGCGGGCGCAGGGGCGCTCGCGCGCGATTACATGAGCAATACCTGATGTTTACGGCTTGCTGACACCGGGCTGTCCTGACTTTCTCGCCACGAGCCACGCCAGTACCAGGATGATAAGCACCAGGATAGCCGATATTTCGACGAACCGGATCAGCTCGTGGACCAGGAACCGCACGACAGCTACGGCTATGATCATCAGCAAGAGCGCTCCGATTAGAATGGCCGATTTAGAAATCCCCACCATGAATGATACCTCGAATGATAGCTCGCTTGCAGAGATTTTAATGGTTATTCACATTATTCGCCGGGTGCAGGTAAATGGTAAAAGGCCGTGCCCGGGAAGCGAAGATAAAGCTTTATACACGAATGCCGATGGAGTCACCGGGAATTAAGCGTGGGCAAATGCGAGATGTGCGGGGCTGAAACAGGCTCTGCGGAGGCGTGCCGTGAGCAGTACTTCGGCGACGTGCTGGCCAGGGAATACCATAGCCCCGCGTACGGCAAGGCTCACCTGGTTACGGTGGACAGCTTTGTGCTGCAGCACTCCGAAGATCACGGCCCGCGATCGAACGCCCTCCACCTCGTCCGGCTGGGCTGGCTGCTGTACGGCGGCGGCGACCCCGACTTGCGCCAGAAGATCAAAGGGCCGATCCCGTACATTATGGAACATTTTTACCGGAGCTTCCCCGATATTCGCGTCCCCGCGGGCAGGAGAGGCGATGTCACGGTGCTGGACTTGTACCGTGCGAAAGGTCCGGATGAACACGATATCGCCGCATACCGATGGGGAAAGTCGGTCTGGGAGGCGTATGCGGCACACCACGCATGGGCGGAGAGCGTGCTGAGAGACGCAGGGGTATCTCTCGCGACCGAGGGGTATAAAAAATAAAGGCCTGGCTAATGACGTTCGGTGATATACAGCACCCGGTCCAGCATGTCCATGACCCTGTCATCGACGGACGTCAGCCGTAAGCGAATTGCTTCCAGTTCCCTGCGCAATTCCTTTAGCCCCTCTGATGCCCGGTCCCTGTCGCCGGAAGAGAGCCTGTCCGCCTTCGAACGCAGCTCTGAAAAGTCTTTTTCCAGCCGGTCGATCTCCGCTTTCCAGCCGTCCGTCCTGGCCGATGCGACTGATATGTCCCGTCTTGCGTCTCCGATCACTGCCCTGTAGACTTCGTCGTCGCCGGAATACAGCTGGTCCTGTCTCGCGGCCAGTTGCCGGTCTGTCGCCGCTATGTTGCCTTCGAGCTTCTCTGCGGCCTCGATCTTCCGGCTAATATCGTCAGGCAGCCGCTCTTCCTCAACGTACGTCGAAACCATGCCTAACTCCCCATGACAATGGCGCAGGGCAAAGAAAAATAGGTTACAGGCGATTCGAGCGGCAAGGCCGGGTGCGAGCCTGCCACCAGGGGAGATGCCGGCGGTCGGACACTGTCACGGATAAGTTTAATTATTTGCAGGTACAAGGTTCTGCAACATCCCGAAAGAGACCGCTATGAGCCTTGCTGACGAGATTCTGAAGCTCAAGAAAGAGAGGAACGCCGTGATACTGGCCCACAACTACCAGCGCGGCGAAGTGCAGGACATCGCCGACTACACGGGCGACTCGCTGGGACTGAGCCAGAAGGCAGTCGAGGCCGATGCGAAGGTCATCGTCTTCTGTGGCGTGGACTTCATGGCCGAGTCAGCCGCGGTGCTGAACCCGGACAAGACCGTTCTGTTGCCAAAGCCGGAGGCGAAATGCCCCATGTCAGAGATGATTACCGCGGGCGCTCTTCGTGCCTTTAAAAGAGATCACCCTGATGCGGCTACAGTCTGCTATGTCAACTCATCCGCTGCGGTGAAGGCGGAGAGCGACATCTGCTGCACCTCTTCCAATTCGATCAAGGTCGTCAACTCGCTGGAGCAGGACGAGATAATCTTCGTGCCGGACTACAACCTGGCGATGTACACCCAGCGGTTCACCTCGAAGAAGATTTACCCGTGGAACGGCTTCTGCCCGACGCACCACCAGATCACGGCCGGCGACATCCTGATCTCGAAGATGGACCATCCCGGCGCCGAAGTGCTCGTGCACCCGGAGTGCCGGCAGGAGGTCATCGACCTGGCGGACGGCGTCTACTCGACGGACGGCATGCTGAAGTACGCAAAGAAGACGGACAAAGACCTGATCATCGGCACAGAGGTCGGCATCATCCACCGGCTCAAGAAGGAAAACCCGGGCAGGAACTATTACCCGGTATCCAACTACGTCGTCTGTCCGAACATGAAGATGAACACGCTGGAGACGATAAGGGACAGCCTTCGGGATATGCGCACGCCGATCAGCGTGCCGGAAGATATTCGTATTAAAGCGAAAAATGCATTGGATAAGATGCTTGCAGTGGGCAGAGGAGAGAAATAATATGGCGCAGGACCAGGAACAGCTAACGGCGCAAAACCAGGAACAACTGGCTAAGGGCCTGGCTGAAAAGATAGAGAAGCTTGCCGCAGGGCGGGAGATCAAGATCATGCACGTGTGCGGCACGCACGAGTACACGATCACCAAGAGCGGCATCAGGTCGCTATTACCGCCGAACGTCAAGGTAGTCATGGGCCCCGGCTGTCCGGTCTGCGTTACCCCGCAGAGCGAGATCGACGCGATCGTCGAGCTCGCCGAGCAAGGCAAGATCATCTGCACCTACGGCGATTTGCTGCGCGTGCCGGGCACGAAGTCGAGCCTGTATGACTCTGTCGGCGACATCCGCATCGTCCAGAGCATTGCGCAGGCAGTGGACATAGCCCGCCAGAACCCCTCGAAGGAGGTCGTGTTCATGGCCGTCGGCTTCGAGACCACCGCGCCTACGACGGCGGCTATACTGCTTGCCAGCCCGCCCGATAACTTCTCCGTCCTGGTCTCTCACCGGCTGGTGCCTCCCGCCATGAAATGGCTCATGGAGCAGGGGGAGGCCAGCCTGTCCGGCTTCCTGCTGCCGGGCCACGTCTGCACCATCGCCGGCACGAAGGAGTACGAGGCATTCAAGGTGCCGCAGGTCATCGCCGGGTTCGAGCCGCTGGAAGTCATGTACGGGCTGTACCTGCTGGTCAAGCAGGTCGTGGAAGGACGCGCCGAAGTGGAGAACGCCTACCCGCGGGCCGTGAAGCCCGAAGGCAACGTGAAGGCCCTGCACATGATGAGCGAGGTGTTCGATGTCTGCGACATCGTCTGGCGGGGCTTCCCGTCCATACCGGGCTCCGGGCTGAAGCTGAAGCCGCAGTACGAGAAATTTGATGCGCTCAAGAAGTTCGGCGTCGAGCTGGTCGACCGGAAAGTGACAACGGGATGCCTTTGCAACCAGCTGCTGCGCGGCATCAAGGAGCCGACGGACTGCAGGCTGTTCGGCAAGGCATGCACGCCGCTGAAGCCGGTGGGCGCCTGCATGGTGTCCTCCGAAGGCGCCTGCCGCATCTGGTACACGTATGGCAGGGCGCACAGGATAGCGGGCAATGCCGTCATAAAGAAATAAAGGCGCTATTTTTTCCTTTTTTGATAAGAGTGTTTAGCCCTGGCTCCGGCCGATGGCAACTGCACGGCAATGATAGCATGCAGATTGACACTATGCTTTATGTCAGATATCAAATTAAATAATCGAAGAAAAAAGAAATGATCGGCAGCCTGAAGGGCTGCCGCATGCCGGTAGGGTTGCACTCACGTGGTCTGGGTCTTGACTTCCTGCACGAAGCCCGGCCAGTTGGTTACCATGTCATAGAGGCATACGATCGTATCGCCGCGCGCTTCGATGATCAGGTAGTTGTCAGTGAACCTGGGCTCGAACGAATCCAGGCCGAACTGCAATGCCGCTTGCTTGTACGTGGTCTGGAAATTCTTCTGCTGCGTCTCGTTCACCGCACCGCCAAGGTGCACGACGATCGTATAGTTGCTCGACATTTCGTTGACTGGTGCAATTCCCGCGTAGTACCGGTCGCCGAACCCGATCGAGCTGGACGAGCCCACTACTGCGAACTGAGCCTTGTCCGGGGTCGCATTAGTACGGGCAGCCTGCTCCAGCACGTCTGAATAATCAGCGTAAGCGCTCTGGCTCACGGATCCTGCGTCCATGAAGTAATCGACGGTTGCCACGGCCTCCTTGCGCCCGATGACAACAGGGGTAGTCTTGGGGCTAAACGCGTATACGTCGGTGATCATGCGTATCGGATAGCCGCTGACGGTAGCTTCGGTAAAGGTGGCGTTATCGTAGTTGGGCCCGAAGTCAGAGAGCAGCACCCACTGCTGGCTCTCGTCGAAGTAGCCGAACGTTGGGAATGGGTACAGGGCAAACGCGTCCTTGCGTGGCGCAGCGCCGAAGAGCGTTGCGTTGGCTATGTTAGAATAGAAGTTGCTCTTCACCCATTCACTTACCATGCTGCTCGAGTTGAGGTCCGCGTACCTGAGGTACTGAGCGTTCTGCGGGATATTCTTGAGAGCATCGACTATAGAGTTGAACTTGCCTTTGCCAGTATCGGTAGAATCGCTATTGTTCGGGCCTCCGCTGAAAAACACTTGAAATACAGCCCCGATCATGATGAATATGAGTAACAGCGCCAGCCCGATTTGCAGCCAGCGCTTTGACTTTTCCTCTTTGATCTCCTTCGCCGTCTTCTTTACGGCCGCTTTTTTCGCCATGAAAATGCCTCGGTTGTAATGCAAAATACAATAACGGTCTATTACTTATAAATTACTGTGTTACCGCGAGCCGCAACCGCTAACTTTCGATGACTGGAGACTGGCGGTAAAGCATGGCTATAGTCGCATGTCGTACATGCAAACGCGCGCGCGATGGTGGCCGGGCCTGGTGTCATGACTGATAATAGTAATTGGTAACAATTGCTGTTTATGCAGGTGTACAGGGGGACTTTTTTGG
>CAVYKK010000010.1:0-15153 GCA_963769045.1 uncultured Methanocellaceae archaeon | reverse complement strand
GATAAGAATAGTATGTGCTACTATATGATCAGAATACAAATTAATTGATACTTCCCATATTAATCGCGGTGCGACGCCCGTGCTTGCTTCTTGTTGAAAAGGAATAATGACAACTTGAAAAGTCATACCGGCCGATATCCAATACTTCCCTTTCTAATCGCGGTGCGACGCCCGTGCTTGCTTCGCCGCACGTGCTACTACGGGTTTTTCCGGTGTTCCGGTGTCGGGCGACGGGCTCGCACCTTCGTCGGCCCAACGCGCCTTCGGCGGCGTTGAGCCTCCTTTGCAAGCCCTGAAAAACGCGCCCTTTGGGCAGCGTTTTTCACACCCGACACCTCCACACCCCTCGCACAGCTGACGCGTGCGAGAGGGCAAGCCGAAAAAACCCTCCGCCTTCCGCGGAGAAGCACCGGCTACCCCTGCTAACACTAAAACAGGCAACGATCCCTTATTAGTCCAGTGCATTGAGCCTTTGCTGCTTCGCGGTCGGCGGAGGGTTTTTCTGGCCGAAGGCCCCTCGCACGCGAAGCTGTGCGAGGGGTGCGGAGGCGGCCGGGTAATGAACGCTGCCTGAAGGGCGCGTTGCTTAGCGCTTGCGAAGGGACTCGACCTGGCGCAGCCGAGCGAAGCGAGGCGCCGCCGGGTCGTGTCTCCGGGGGTGCGAGCGCGGCCCGGACGGCGGAGCACCGGAAAAACCCGGAGTAGCCCATGCAGCATCAGCCGGCATGGGCGTCGCACCGCGATTAATATTGGATTGACCATATCATGCTGTTTAAAAAATCTTTAGTATTGCAAGAACGCATGGGCGTCGCACCGCGAACAATATGAAGACAAACCATTGTTTAGATTGCTTGATGACAGGATATAACGGACGTCGCACCGTGAAAGAGATAGAGTATGCTAAACTGCTCTATGGATAATCAGTTTGAAGACAATATGATAGATTGTAGAAAAAGTAAAAACAATTGTTAAATTAAATTAGTCGAGCCAGTCCCTGACCAGCTCGCCCCTGTTGATCCGTTCTGCCGTGTCGTAGGCGTCGTATAGCTCGTAGAGGTACAGGATTAACGGCAGCGCCAGCACGGGCAGGCAGCACAGGCACCCGATGAGGCCGGTGAGCACGCTGCCGAAGATGTAGATGATGCCAACCGCAGTCCCGATGCAGATGTTAATAACCGTCAGGATGATGAACTTTTTTACCTGACCGTTGTAAAGCTGCCCCAGGCTGAACAATACGCTACCGGTGACGAAGCCTCCCAGCAGGGAGAGGATGAGCGCAAGAAACGGCTCTTTTTTCTGCTCCGGCGCATAAGCCCTGTGTGTGGCCAGCCTGCCCGCGCAGTCCTTACAGATAACGCGGCCACTGGCGTTCACCATGCAGTCGGCGCAAAGCGCCTTGCCGCATTCGACGCACGTACCCACGGCGTCCGCATCGTTATGCACATAGCACTTCATGAAATCCCACCGCAATAGCCCATCGTATCGTACAGGGCCCAGCAATAGTATCGCTTGCAGTATAAATAAGCAGCGCTGTGCCAAAAATGAAAGAAAAAAGCCGGTTTCAGGACATCCAGTCCTTGACAAAGATGCCGGAGTTGATGTCGTTAGCCGACTTGTATGCGTCGTATGCCGCATAGAGGTTTAACAGGAACGGCACCAGGAACACTGGCAGACAGCAGCAGAAGCCGTAGCCAAGCGTCAGGAGACTGCCTACGAAGTACGCTATTCCGATAGCGATCCAGAGCACGATCCAGATAACCAGCAGTATGATGCCCTTCTTTGTCTGACCATTAATGATCTGCCCCACGCCGGGGATGATTAAAGATACAATCGCAGATACGAGCGGATTTTTCGGCGCCGCGCTGGCGCTGGCGTACACCGGGGCTACCGGCGGCGGGATTGGCGCTCCCGGAGGAGGCGTTGTAGTTCCATCTACCATCAATATCACCTTTTCATAGTAATAATATCGCAGGCCTGCCAGAATGTCCGGAAAGCGGACATACATGACACCCGATATAGGAGAGCAGACGACTGCAAGTTAAACGTATATTTGCGCTGATTGGCTATATAAATTTCGAATTGCACCCGTTTTCAAATAAGAAAATATATCAGGCAATTATATCCGATTTCAACTATGATTTCGAAATATTTACTTTAATTTCCGCCAATATCAGCCCGGATTGCTACGGCTGCGATGGCTGCGAGAAAAAAGGCGTCTATCCGATCCTTCTGACCGCTTCAACCATGTTGGCGAGTTTCTGGAACGCCGCATCCTTCTTGCGCATACGCATGCCGCAGTCGGGGTCAATCCACATGTTCTTTTTACCGATCTTCTCTATACCCTGCCGGATGGTCTTTTCTATCATGTCCACACTCTCGACGATGTCCGAGGTCGTGTCCAGGACACCAAAACCGATCATCTTATCGTGAGACTCGATCAGCTCCCGGTCCATGGCCTCAAGGTTCTTCGACCTCGCGAACTCATGGTCCAGTATCTGGACGTTGGCCTCTAGCAGCTTTCCAAAGATAGGCCGGATGTCGCCGCATACGTGCATGGCCGGCGTCTCAGCAGCCTTCGCCACAATGTTAACCGCCTTTATGCCGGTCTCCAGGTCTGCCCCGATGCTGAAGTAGGGCTCATCGATTTGTATTACTTCGGCGCCAGCTGCCGTTAACGCGCGCACCTCGGCCGCCTGCGCGTAGGCGATATCGAAGATCAGTTCAGGGTCAGCATTGGACTTGTATGGCGAACCTGCCTCCACAACAGAGCTTTTTGCCATTGTGGTAGGGCCTGTGACGATGCCTTTTACCTTTGCCCTGGCGATCTTGCGTGCGAACTGATAGTCCCCGGCGGTCGCAGGACGGTCCGGCACCTCGATACGGCCGACGACCCGGTAGCGGCCGCCCTCTTTGCGATAGCCGGGCATGTTCAGGGCGAAAATGCCCACCATGTCCGCGCGCACCTGGCCGTCCGAGATGATGGCCACGCCTGCCCGTTCCTGGTCCTTTACGGCAATTTCGATTGCCTTCTTCACGTCCTCTTCAGACTTGATCGCAATGCCTGCAGGGTAGCTGCCCACCACCGTCGTGATCATCATAGCATAGAATAATAGCGTCCCTCATTTTATATGATTTCCCATGTAAGCCTCTGGAACTCAATTTGCCGGGCACACAAATAAACAATATTTATTGCTTACGTTACTAAATAATACTTATAAAAAGGTAATAAAAGATTTATAAACAAGTAATGGCTTACTGATTTTACGTACATAGTGTACTTACAAATCAAGAAGAAGGGTTGTGTCGATGAGAAAAATCGGGAACTTCGAAATCCTCGGTGCGGCAATAACGACCATAGGTGTCATGTTCTTAATCATGACAGGGCTCTCCTACTTCAACGTCATCCCGATGGCAGGCGCAGGGTTCGGCACGGCCATCGTCAGCCTGCTGATGGCGACAAACGGCTACCTGATCATGCTGTACGGCATCTTCAGCAGCCACACGGCAGCCGCTGCGGCAATGGCTGTCCTGAACTGAACGGGTTCAGAAAAACATTTTTACGACCATCCGGATATCAGGCATGTATCTTCTTTAAAAGCCACGCCATATTCGACGCGACGTTCCTGACCGTCTGTATGCCTTCCTCGTCCTTTTTGACATCCTCGTGCGCCAGACCGTAGGCCACGTTCCAGTATGTAGAGCCCGGCACTATCATCCCGTTGATGAAGAAGAAATAGTTCAGCTGCGCAAAGGTAAAGTTTGCACCGGCACGGCGTGCGACAGCAATCGCTGCGCCTACTTTTCGCTCAAGCGTCCGGCCGCGTTTCATAGAGACATAGCCTGTGCGGTCTAGTAACGACATCACCTGCGGCGAGGCCGAGCCATAGTACACCGGGCTTCCGACGATGATGCCGTCGGCAGCCTCGATCTTCTCGAAGATCTCCTGGAAATCATCCTCGATCTTGCAGTTCTGCAGCGCGGTGCAGGCGTTACAGGCCTCGCAGGGCGCCACGTTCTTCTCGCCGAGCTTGATCATCTCTACCTCGATGCCTTCCTTTTTCAAGACATTAAGCGCTTCGTTAACGAGATATTCCGTGTTGCCCTTTGGCCTCGGGCTGCCGACGATACCGATGACTTTCATGTGCATGCACCTTATTATCGAAAGTACGAATGGCGGCAACGTATTTAAAAATCGCGCAGCAGCCGGGCGGGCTCTCACATGCGCGTGTGGCAAAGCAGGGTACGCTATAAAGTCAGAACCCGGTCTTTCGTGATGCCTTTCCATGCATCGACAAACGCATCCGGGGCCACGCCGGGGAACGTGTCGATGATGCAGACATCACACCCTTTGACGACACCTGCCAGCTGACGTAAATCACCGTGATACACGTCGATCTCGACAGCGCCTGAAGCACGGGCCACCAGTGTCGGCTCTTTACTGATCAGGGGCAGCCCTTCCATCGCCGTGACCTGCCTCAGCTCGACGCCGAGCGCCTTCTTATTGACCTCAATGTTGAGCAGGATGTTTTTCACGGCCGGGAGCCAGGCATCGTTTAAAATGACTCTCCTTGACCCCGATGCGGCCGCCAACAGCCCCAGCGTGCCCGCGCTGGCCAGCCCGTCGACCACCACCTTGCCATCCAGTTCGCCGTCAAGGAACATCTGTTCCAGCACCTTGATCTTGACCGAGTTATTCCGCCGGAACTCGATATGCATCTGACTATGGTTCCGATAGAAGGCCATTTCCCCTAACAGGCTGGAAACGATATCCGACCGCACGTCGCAGCCGGCCAGCAGCTCGTAAGTGTGAGGTTTTGCGCCCATGTCGGAAAGGCCGACGCTCTTCAGCGGCCCGCCCTTCCGCTTTAGGACTCCCTTGACCTCAGGGACTTCGGCGAGTATAAGCTCTGCGGCGGCACGGTCAACGTCGTCCAGCAGGACGATCAGGCTTTTGCCCCCCAGCCGCGGTGCCTCGGACATCTCGAAGCCGCAGGCGATCAGCGGCGAGCCCACATCCCGCAGCGGCGTCCGCCCGTTCTTCAGGCCCCGGCTGATCAGAATACCCAGCACCTGTGCCATCACATAGTCGATGTGACGCTTGCCGCAGGCAGGACAGCGGCCTGCGTCCCGGTCGAAAAACCGGCCGAGGCCGGAAAACGGCAGGAGCTTGTCCAGCGGCTGCTCCGTCGCGCATACACTACAGGGCGCATACATGCCCGCAGATTCGGCGATCAGCTCCTCCGCAGGCCTGACGCAGTCCGGGCTGCCGCATGTCGGACACGGGATCATATGACTAAAGATTAGGGGCATGGAAATATAAATGGCTTCGGGTTCCGGGGGCTATCATACAAATGAAAAGTTCGATAGTAAAACCGGTGAGTATTTATCCGTTAAATCCCAAAATTAATCATATTTACCGGGAAGGTATTGGGGATGAGTGACGGTCCTGATATATATCGGATTATGAAAAAGAAGATCGCCGGATTGGCGCCATCCTGGCGGCATCGTAAAGCCGGACACGAACAGCCGGACCTGCCCGATGACTACGAAGCCTCGGTACTGGAAGTGGTCGGAAAGATCAAGCAGTCCAGGCAGTCGCCGGACAGCACCAGGCAGCTGAGCAAGGAAGAACTATTCCGCATGCAGGTCAAGCGACTATACAGCGCGCTGGATGGCGAAGACATTCCTGCGTCGCTGGGCACTATTGACGCCATGGGCATCACGATGAACGTGGACGCTGCCGATTTGCTGGCTATTTTGCTCGAGTATCCGGACGAGACCGTCCGGGCGCATGCAGCTCTTGCCCTGGGCCAGCTATGCCAGAGAGCCGCGGTCATTCCGCTGATCAAAGCGCTCGACGACAAATCGGCACAGGTCAGTGAAAACGCCGCGACGGCCCTCGGAATGATCGGGGATAACCGCGCGGAAATCCCGCTGCAGAAGGTACCCGTGGACAACCCGCGGGTCAAGAGAGCCGCGGTCAATGCGCTGGCGCGGATCGAGAGCAAGAGGATCTGAAACCGGCCTCGACGACAATACTTTTAATACGATACAGTAGCCAGGTGATCAGGATGACGTTTGCGTGCGCGATGGTCGTCACGGACCGGGGCAATGTATTCGAGACGCTATTCCGCGAACAGGGTCTGGCCTGCACCCAGGTGACGCCGGCGGCATTCGGCTCGCCGTTCTGCCAGCCGGTCAGTCTCCTGATCGTCCCGTCGGGGTTCGCCGCTGACAAATATTATAAAGGCGTGCGGCTGGCGCTGGAGCGAAATGCGGAAAAGATAGGCATGTTTATCAAGAACGGCGGCATCGTCCTCGCATTCGGGGCCATCGTCGACGACTATGAGTACGACTGGCTGCCCGTAAAGCTTGCCTATCACATGAAATTCAAGGAGGCCGACGTCCGGCTGGTGAAGCCCGACGACCCGGCTGCCACTTTTATCAAGCCCGGCATACTGGACTGCGACGGGTACTTCACTGCCTGGGACGGCAACGTCGTCATGGTCAGAGAGGAAGACCGGCCGGTACTGATCAGCAAAAAGTACGGAGAAGGCTATGTCGTAGCCTGTGCGCTCCACCAGTGGCCGTCGCCCGAATTCATCAAGTGGGCTTGTGGCGGCGAGCGCAAGCCGCTCCAGATATAGAAGGCGGGCGGCCGTTCGCGCGCGTGCGCGTCCCGGGATGGACATCGACGCGAAGCCCGGCCAGGTCATCGACGCCATTTACCTGCCTAAAAATTGATGTCTGCTTCTATTACAGGTTGCCCCGGAAATGGTTATATAGTTTAATAGATATTTGATTGTATATATTGAGGTGAGAGCATTCCGGAAGACCGCAAAGACATCAAACTTCTTTTCATGCAGAATAAGCCCTGCTCCATCCTGCTCGCGATACCACGTGCTGAGAAGCCTTATGTATCATTGCTGATGAAAGAGGCGGATACCACGTTCGCCCACACGACCAACATCCTGTCGGACATGGAAGCCTACGGCCTCGTGGAGTTTGTCAGCGAAGGCCGGATGAAATACGTGAAGCTGACCCGGCGCGGCAGGGACGTCCTGAAGTCGCTGCAGACGCTGGACGGCGCCCTCGGCGGCGGAGACCTGCTGAAAGACCTCAAGCGTCTCGAGCTGCGGGTGAACGGCATCGAGGCGCGGCTGAAGGTCGGTGGCCTCGGCGAGAGGACAATGAAGCGTACCGCGAAAGCATTAGAAGAGATCGCTGCCCGTTCGGGCGCAATCGAACACGATGCAGGCCTGTTCAGGAACGAACGCCTGGACTACGAGGTCGGGGTCATGAAGCAACGGCTCGATTACCTGAAAACAAAGCTGCCGGCAGATGAGACCCCTGAGGGTCAATAGTTTCAGCATGCAGTTGAGTTAAAGGTTAATACTCGCCTGCCTATCAATACCACTAAATAAGAAGGGGTTGCCTGATGAACTTCATCCACACCGCCGACCTGCACCTTGGCTACCGCCAGTACGAGCTGGACCAGAGGTTCCGCGATTTCGGCAGCTCGTTCCTGAAGGTCGTTGAGTACGCCATAGCCGAAAAGGCAGGGTTCGTGCTGGTCGCCGGCGACCTGTTCAACTCCAGGAACATCAACGCGCCGACGTACATGCAGGCGTTCCACATCCTCTCGAAGCTGAAAGACGCGGGCATCCCTTGCGTGGCCATTGCCGGCAACCATGACCGGCCTTTTATCAGGGACCACATGTCGTGGCTGGAGGCGCTGGAAAAGCACGACCTGATCAGGCTCATCAGGCCGGGCGAGGAAAAGCTGATGGAACACTATGTCGACATCGGCGGCGCCAGGATTTTCGGCATGAGCTACGCGGGCTCGGCCACGTCGGCAATCATACCGCGCATCGTCGATGAGATCAGGGAGATCAACGCCTCGAACCCCCCGCAATACACCATTCTCATGATGCACGCCGGCGTCGAAGGGCAGACGAAAGGCAACATCATCGGCGAGACGCCCTACGAGGACTTCCTCAAGCTGAAAGAGGTCGTGGACTACCTTGCGCTCGGCCACTATCACAATGCCTATGAGCTGGACGCCTGGGCATATAACCCCGGCAGCCCGGATACCTGCTCACTGTCGGAAGTGAACGAGCCCAAGGGGTTCTATCACGTAAAGGACGGAAAGGTTACTCTTATCGATAAACAGATTAAACGGCGCCCCTTCATTTTCGCGAGCGTCAGGCTCGAGGACCATCTTGACGCGCCATCGCTTATCTCGGCGCTCGAAAAGAAAGTGGCGTCGATGCCCCGGCCCGACGAGCAGCCGGTTGTCATCGTCTCGTTCCGGGGCTGCCTGGGCTTCGATCGCTCTCACATCGACGTGGAACACGTCAGGCAGATCGTGTCGGAAAAGCTGGACCCGCTGTACGTAGATGTACGTTTCGACCTGTCAAACGACCCGTTCTGCATCTCCGGCGTAGACGCCGAAGGCATCGACCGGGTAGCAATCGAGCGTGAGGTCCTTGAGCCGGTTTGCCTCGGCGGACAGCATGCTGTCGGACTACGGCCACTATTTTGCCGCATCGCTGTCGGAAGTAAAGGACATGGCGGTCAAAGGCGCCGACGCGGAGACATTAGATGCGCTGATGCGGAAGACCTTTGATGACATAAAGAACAAAAAAGCCCCGGTCTCCGAAAAAGCCATCGTCGTGGTGAAGGCCGCGGAGGAAATGAAGCCGCCTGCCGGGGCGGAACCCACCCCTGCACCCGCGCCAAAGCCCGCGAAGGAAAAGAAGGAAAGGAAGAGAAAATCTTCCCGGCCGCCTGATCAGCCCGTCTTAGAAGAGCCGCCCGTGCCGAAGGTGCAACGGAATACGCTCAGCGAGTTCTGGAGTGATAAAGCGTGATCATCCGCAAGATTTCGCTGGAGAACATCAAGAGTTATAAGTCGGCCGAAATCGAACTGGCCGATGGCATCACCGGCATTGCAGGCCTGAACGGAGCAGGCAAGTCTACAGTATTGGAAGCGATCGGATATTCGCTGTTCGACTGCCTGCCGTATACGCAGAGCGAGTTCGTCCGCAAGGGCGAAAAGACCGGCAGGGTTGCCATCACATTCGAGAGCGCGGACGGCCTGGAATATACGGTCACCCGCAAGTGCGGCGCATCGCAGGCCTATCATATCGAGAACGAGCAGGGCGTCAGGCTCTGCGAGGGCAAGGACGATGTCGGCGACATGCTGTGCGAATTGCTCGGCTACAAAGTCAACGAGCTGAAGCAGCTCCGGTCGCTATTCGAGAACGCCATCGGAGTGCTGCAGGGTACCTTCGTCTCAGAGTTCCTCGAGAGTAAGGACAAGCGCAAAGCGATCTTCAACCCGCTGCTGCGCATCGAGGAGTATGACCTCGCTTCGAAGAACATGCTCTCGCTGAAGAACCTGGTCGAGCGGCGGATCGAAACACTCGAAAACGAGAAGAAGTTCCTCGAAGGGCGGGCGGACAAGCTGGCGACGCTGGAGGACGAGCGTAAGCAGCTCGAGACTGAAAAGCAGGGGTTCACCGCACAGGTTGCCGAGAAAAAGCGCCTGCTGGACGAAGCCCGGGTAAAGAAAGAGACAATGGACGCCGTGGAGAAGGTCGTGCGGGAACTGGAGGCGCGACAGCGCGTCGCCATGGCAGAGTTCACAGGAGCCGGACGCGACCTGGAAGCGGCCCGAAAGCAGCTCGAAGCCGCAGAAGCCGCTACCGGACGTCTGCGGGAGAATGAGCCCGGTTACAAAGTGTACCTGACGAAGCTGGAAGAGAAAGATGCCCTCGAAAAGAAGCGCGTCGAGCGTGACGAGGTCAAGAATGCGATTGATGCTATCCATAACAGCCTAAACATGCTAAAGGTCCACGACGGCAATTGCGATAAAACAATGGCCGAGGTCACGCAGGCGGAAAAAGAGCTGCCGGCGCTGGAGCAGAAGGCGGCAGAACAGGAGCGCCTCGAGGAAGAAAAGGCGAAAATCGCCTCCATGGCCAGCGCCAGGGACATAGAGCTGGCTCAGGTCAAAGAGCGAATGGCCCGGGCGAAAGGGAGCAAGGGCAACACATGCCCGGTCCTGCTAGGCGTCGAGTGCTCGTCTGTCCACGATTTTTCAGCGTATTTCACCGGGCAGATAAAGCGCATAGAGGACGACAGAGCCGGCCTGCTGGTAAAATTGAACGAGATTGCCTTTAAGGCTAAAGCGCTGGGCAATGCGAAGATCGAACTGGCGGTCAGGCGGGAGACCTTAAAGAAGCGCGAGAAAGCCCTGGCCGAAAAAGAGGCTATAGCAAAAGACATCCAGGCAAAGAACGCCGAGATAATGCCGCTGGTCGTCAGACTCAGCGGCTTCGGGCCGCTGGCTAAGTCGATCGAGGCGGTGAATGCGGAAATCAGGAATCTCCGCCCTAACTACGAGGCATACCAGCAGAACCTGAAACTGGCGGGCCAGAAGGACGACCTGCAGAAAGCCCTGGCAAAAGCGACATCGGTACAGGCGCAGCACGAACAAAAGCTCCGGGAAATCGGCGCGGAGCTGGAGGAAAAGCAGCGGTCCTACGACAAAGAGGGCCATGCGAAATCGAAGGCCGATTGCGATTTGCTGTCAGGCGAGATCGCCTCGATAGCCGCCCGGATGGAGGCTGGCGCCCGCAGGCTGTCGGCAGTCAACACGGACATCGGCCAGATTGCCCTCGACCTGGCCCGGATTAAAGAGATCGGGCAAAGCCAGGACGCCGAGCGCGAGTACCTGCGGTTCGTCGACCTGTCGCGGAGCATACTCAAGATGGCCGGCCCGGAGATCGTAAAGGTCTACCTCGACTACATTTCGCGCGAAGCTACCAGTATGTACTGCGAGATCGCCAACGACCGCCGCGTGGAAATCCGCTGGACACAGGACTACGATATCCTGCTGATCGAGGACGGCCGGGAGCGCGGTTTCAGACAGCTGTCCGGCGGCGAGCAGATGAGCGCCGCCCTGGCCGTGAGGCTCGCTATACTGAAGATTCTGACCAGCAGCGACGTGGTCTTCCTCGACGAGCCCACGCAGAACCTGGACGAGAGCCGCCGGCTGAACCTGGCGCAGGAAATCCTCCGCATCCGGGGCTTCAAACAGATGATCGTCATCTCGCACGACGATACGTTCAACTCCAACCTGGAGAACGTCGTCGAGATCGAGAAGGTCAACGGCGAAAGCGGCGTCAGGGGGCGGCCCGTTGCTTGATTTGAAACTGCTGTCCGGCGAGCTGGACGCCCGCAAGGAGGAGATCATCGGCTACGACAGCGAGACGTCCCCGGTCGGAAAGCTATACGCCGATAAGCTGCGCCTGCTCGACGATCTTGATATCTCGTTCAACGCGCAACTCGACATGTACTCCGGCAGTAAAGTGCTGGAAGCGGGACCCTTCGTCCACCGGTTCGGACATGCGTTCGAGTCACGGCAGGATGCCACTGACTGGGCGCTGGACGTCCTGAAAGACAGGAACGTTGCCGCCGTTGACGGCAGTCAGGTCTACCCGTCGAGGCACATATCCGTGCCCATCGGGCTGGTCCAGGCATGTACTGTCATGAACAGCCACAACGGGGAACGACGGTTCTCTACGAGCTCTAAGCTGCACCTGATGCTGCCGGCGGACTTCGAGGAGAACGGCAGCTACGTCTTCGCCCAGGCCCCCGTCTCCACGAAACGCTTCGAGCTGGAGTGCAAGCAGATCGGCGAATTCATGAAAGAGCACCCGGGTGACATGGCATTTCTGGACGGCTCGCTGGTGCTGTCGTTCACCGGCCAGCAGGAAGAGAAGGAACAGGCCCGGTACATCAAAGCGATTACAGATCTACTCGATGTATCCGAAGAGACCCGATCGCCGCTCATCGCCTATACGGATATGTCCATGAGCAAGGACATCCTCACGTTCATGCGCTATGCCTTCAGGCTGCAGCCCTCCGGCCACCTGACCGATGCATTCCTGATCAGTGATCGTTTCAGGTGGGGCGACCGTACCAGGGCTTTCACATGCGACCGCGACGACCGACTGCAGAAAGGCCAGCATTCGACCCTCGACCTCTACGGCAGGCACCGGGACAATGTTGTATTCTTCTTCATTATGTCGGGCGGACACCTTGTCAGCAAGGTGGAAGTGCCGAAGTGGTGCTATGACGAGGGGCTCATCGAGCAGATAGCGGATACGTTACGCGCGGAATGCATTATTCGCCCGGGGTATCCTGACATTATACACAGGGCACACGAGTATGCTTCTATTAGTTTTGCCGAGACGGAAATGTTCCGGGGCATGATCGATGCTTTTGCAGCCAAGCATCGGATAAAAATCTACAAGAGCGCGAAAGAATTAAACAAGCAGTTATAATTGCTTGTTTCTTTAAAATTATTCTAGATCAGGCTATGAAAATCGCTTAGCTTAGGCTATGCGACCCCGGTCACGCTCGCCAAGGGCGCCAAGGGCCAAGGGCGCCAAGGCGGTTTAATTGTGCTTTTCTGTGAATGCTGTGGAGATGCCGCCCTGTTTGGACTATACGCAGCATTATAGCTCGCCAAGAACGCCAGGAACCGCCAAGAACGCCAAGGATTGAATAGTAGTGTGCAAATTCTAGTCCGTATTAAACCTTGGCGAACTTGGCGGTACCTGGCGTTCTTGGCGCGCTTTACCGCTGCGCATAGCCTTAAAATGACCAGACACAGGCTTTATGATAAATGGTATTAAGGACCGTCTTGGCGAACTTGGCCCTTGGCGCCCTTGGCGGGCCCGACAGGAGTCGCATTTTATAAACAGAGTAAAAGTACCAATGCGTATACAAGGAAATATGATTTTTACATTGAGATACGACACATTATTTTCAAAATGCTCGTGCATCAAGTATTTCTCCCTTAAGCATTGTATATCAGATAGGCATGCGTTAGTGATCGAGGCCTTACAGGGGATTATTAGAAATAACG
Source organism: uncultured Methanocellaceae archaeon (assembly GCA_963769045.1). Lineage (GTDB taxonomy): Archaea > Halobacteriota > Methanocellia > Methanocellales > Methanocellaceae > Methanocella_A. The sequence continues at coordinate 2,210 of CAVYKK010000010.1, read as the reverse complement.
GACTGGAGACAGGGCATGAAAATCGGATCGGTCGTGCAGGTGAGGACTTTCTCGGAATACGTGGTCAAGACGCCCGTGGACCGGAGCGACGGCTACGTCCCCGTCTCGGGCATAGCACCTGGCACATACGTCTCGATCAAGGCGCAGGAGGGAAAAGTCATCGGCATTGTGATAAACGCCCTCCACAACGTCAAGGAAGACTACCTCCCTTACCTCCCTGAAGGCAAACAGGAAGTATTCCTGCCCTACGCTACGGATTATCGCAGTTCTTATCTCGTCATTACCGGCATAGGTAACACGCTGGAAACCGGGCCCAGCTATGACCTGAAGTTCACCCCGGGCATCAACGACCTGGCCGAGGTCATGGAGCCGGAGGAAATCCGGGCCTTCCACCTGTGCCAGGGCAAAGCCAGCTTCGCTTACTACCGGCGGCTGCAGCAGTCCGTTGATTCGGCCACTGTCACCAGTGCAATAGACAATGCGGCCCGTGCGATGCCTAGTGCTTGCCGATGCTGAAGGCGCTGAAGAAGCTCACGGAGAGGAAGCTATGAAGCCGGTCGGTATCGTACGCGATGTCGAAGAGAACGATGTCCATTTCATTTCTTCGAAAAAGTTCAAGACCGGTGACTTTGTCTCCTACCAGGACCGATGGGTTGATCCTGACCGTCACGTGCTCTGCCGTGTATGTTATGCGCAGTCTTTCAAGCCGTTCCCTGACGAGCTGATCGGGGACAGTGGCATCGACCCTAAGGCAATCCTCGAGTTTGGCGGCTTAGACCCCGAGGACTATGGACAGTATCTCATAACGGCGAGCGTCGTAGGATACTTCAATGATAAGCAGGGCGAGTTCAAGCACCCGCGCACCATGCCGGACTGCGGCGAGTCGATCTACGAGGCGGGAGGCGAAATCCTCAAGCATATCAGCAAGGCAGGCGACGGTGAGCCAGGGTCGGCGACTATCGGCTCGGTCCTTGGCTCTGACGTGCCGGTAGTGCTCAGCGTCCGCGATGTCGTAAGCCAGCACCTCTGCGTGATCGCCTCGACAGGGAGCGGCAAGAGCTATACCGTTGGCGTCCTGCTCGAAGAACTGATGATGCCGCGCAACAGGGCAGCCGTCATGGTGGTGGACCCGCACGGTGAATATACTACTCTTGGTACCATTGCTAACAATCCGGTGTTCCGTCGGGACGACTACGCGCCCTTGGTCAGGATATACCGGAAAGACAATATTAAGATCAAGATCACAGAGCTCGAGCTGGGCGATTTCCTGGGCATGCTCAGACCTGTCGGACAAGATGCGGGAGTTCTTCGTCCGTGCCTTCCGGGCCTGGAGAAGCGGCAAGAACCACAAGAAATCCGACCTGCTGAGGGAGATCGAGAACCTCGGCGGCAACGAGAACAACGACTCGACGATCAACGCCATCACCTGGCGTTTCCAGGGCATCATGAACAGCGGTATCATCGACGACTACCAGCATGTCCGGCTCGGAGAACTGTTCGTGCCGGGACAGCTTACGGTCCTCGACCTGAGCGGCATCGGCGAGTCCGATCAGCAGTTGATTACGTCCGTTCTGTTAAGACTTTTGTTCGACGCCCGGGAAGGCACGGTGAACCAGCGGTTCAATGAGGGCCAGGAACGGTACCTGCCGTATCCTGCGTTCGTGGTGCTCGAAGAGGCCCACCGTTACGCGCCCCAGAACGGAGAGGCGAAGTCGAAGTCGATCCTCAAGACCATCTTGTCCGAAGGCCGCAAGTTCGGCATCGGCGTCTGCATGGTCTCCCAGCGGCCGTCCAAGCTGGACAGCGACTCCCTGTCCCAGTGCATGACGCAGATCACCATGCGCATCATCAACCCGGTCGACCAGGGACAGATCGCGGCCAGCATCGAGACCATGAGCCGCGAGCTGCTGGACGAGCTGCCCGCGCTGGCTAAGGGTGAGGCTATCATTTCAGGTGTCGCGGTGAACACGCCTGTCCTGACACGTATCCGTGAGCGCCTGACACCCCACGGCGGCACCAGCCGCGACGCACCCGGCGAATGGGCGGCACAATGGAAGAAAGCTAACGCGACGAAGAAAGCGGCACCCGTGCTGACGCAGAAAGAGTATAAACTGTTTTAAATGACCTTGGCTCTTAGCGCCCTTGGCGGGCCTGACAGGGGTCGCATAGCCAATACAGTGTTGACTACAGGTTGAGTAAAAAAGAATGAC
>CAVYKK010000009.1:0-373547 GCA_963769045.1 uncultured Methanocellaceae archaeon | reverse complement strand
ACGCCTGACGGGTGCGAATGGTATACGCCGATTATGGTCTCGTCGTGCTCCTCCGCCTTCTTCAGCGCCTTGAACATCACGATCGGGTCAATGGAGAATCTGAAAGGCGACATGCTCTGGTTTCTCACCGGCATGACATCGGACGCGTTCGCTGCGGTATCCTCGAAGGCTCCCACTAACAGGCCACAGGCCTCTTCCGGCTTTCGCAGGTCGCAGTCCTGGATCATGAAGTCGAGGTTTTGCCTGCTGATGAAGAGACTCCGCACGGGCATGATCTGAGCATCGACTTCCGGGTAGAAATACTCACACAAAGGACACAAAGGGCACAATGGACACAAATGGCGTCATAGGCGCAACATATGGCATCTGACAGTTGCCTTTATGCCCTTCGTGCCCTTAGTGACCTTTGTGTCCAAAGCACAAATCTTAAGAGCGATGCCGGCCTCATGATCGGCTATGAAGGGCCTGACCATTGTACTGTTCATCGCTTTCTGCGTGGCTTTGACACTTGTACCGCAGGCGCATGCATACGCAAACCTGTCCGTTAACGCATCGGTACCATCGGGCACGTTGCTGCAGGGGCAGGTATTAGCCGCGGACATGACGGTCAAGAACAACGAGAACTTTCCCGTGAGGGTGTACAAGATCGGCGTGCATTACGACTGGATGGCGGACGGCACGTTCTACGAGCTCGACCTCGGCAACAGCTATGTACAGATCGAGTCGAACATGGCAGGCAGGCCCGGACAGATCCTGCTGAGCTGCGACAGGAACGCCTCGGTCGGGTACCACCAGTACTATTTCAGGCTAAACATCACGCGGTACAATACGCAGACGTCCGCATGGGATCCCGATTCGGTTACAGGTCCGACCGAGCATATTTATGTGGATTCGCAGATGCGGCAGCAAGCCCTGACGCTTCTCCAGATGGCCAACGACACGCTGGCGGCCGCAAAGTCGTCCGACTACTATAGCAAAGGCGCGAGAGCCGACCTGATCAACGCTACGGATGCGCTTAACCGCGGCTGGAGCGCGTACAACGCCAACGATTACCAGGCGGCCATGGACGACTCCTACCAGATATCGCTCTATGTCAATGATGCAAAGACCATGGAAAGCAACTACCTGGCAAGCTTAAATGCGACGCAGGGACGCATCAGTCTGGTCAACAATAAGCTGGCGGTCCTCGCCGGTTCCGGCAGCCCGGAGGTCAAAAGCCTGGTCAACGAGTCGCAGTCTCACCTCAAGCAGGCGGACGATTACGTCGCCGCCGAGGCATGGACCCTGGCCGCAGACCAGATCGCGCTTGCCGACAGCATCGTCGACCGGGCGTTGAACGCCCAGTTCATGTACCGGCAGAACGTCAGCGAGATCGATACGTCCCGCATCGATGCGCTCAACGCTATCGGCCTGGCTGGAGACACTATCGCGCTTGCCGACGGTTTGGCGAGCTCCACCGCTAACAGTCTCCTCAGAGATGCGCACAGCAGGCTGGAAGCTGCCCGGGCGGACTTCAACAGCTCCCTCTACCGTAACGCGACAAAGATGGCGAACGTTGCCGAAGCCATCGCCGTGCAGGCCATGAAGACCGATGCGGATTACCATATGCAGCAGGCCAGGGAGAAGATCAGCCTGACCGGCACACTCAAGAGCCCGCCCGCGAACGAAGAGCTGAACAGCTCGCGAAACGCTTACAACGACTCTGTCAGCGATTACGCAAAAGAGAACTATCGCAGCGCGATCGATAACTCGATCCGCGCCTACACGCTTGCGAACAATACCAGCGCGACGGAGCGGCTCTGGAAACAGCAGCACCCGCTGAACTCGGTCATCCCCGGCTTCGGGGCCATGGCCTGTATCGTGGCGCTGCTGGCCATTGCATATCTATATCGCCGGCGCGGGTAAATAGGAAATAAAGGTGTTACCTTGACGAACTCATCCCGTTTTACAACGGCTATCCTTGTAGTAATGACGATTGCGGCCGTGCTGATCATAGCCGGCTGCACGAGCCCTTCTCCAACGGCCACACCGTCGCCAGCTCCATCCCCGACAGTTACCCCTTCCCCGACGCCCACGCCTGTCCCCGGAAACCAGACCGCGGAGCGGGAGTACCAGTACGTGGAGCGGTTCTACTCGGGCATCGATCACTACAACTCCGGTATTACGCTCATGAGGGACGCCAACAACACGTCCGTCACAGGGGACTACACGAACGCCAGCAAACAGATGCTGGTGGCCAAAGATCGTATGGATGCCGCCGCCGAAGACTTCAAGGCAATGAAGCAGTATGCAGGCAGCTCGACTGAGACAAGCCTCAGCGACAAGTGGGAGGAGATCGCGGACTACGAGTCCATGAGCTTCCAGAACGCCAGCGATGCCTTCTCAGAGTATGCATACCAGAAGACCCGGCCTGCCGAACAACAAAATCTGGTGAAATACAACAATTATGTCGCACAGGCTAACCACTACAGCTCGCTGGCCATCGAAGTCCGGAAACAGGCCGATGCATTGCAGAGTACCCTGACGTTCATGGCGCCGACTATTCAGCCATAATGGCTGGCGGCCATTTCCTTTTTTTATTAAGTTATATAACTGGTCGTGTCTTTTTGTACAGGCTAATAAGGCACCTGACACGAAGGCCACAATGGCCACAAAGGCCACAAAGGCCACAAAGTACTAGATAAAAGAGGCTATGGTGCCCCGTTCTTTAAAACGTACTTCGTGGCCTTTGTGGCCATTGTGGCCTTTGTGTCAGGTGCCTTCTCAGTATTCACAACATTTCTCGAATGGCTATATCATAGCTATCGCCAGAGGCTCAGCATACCGGGGAAAAAGTCGATGGCGTTGAAGTCGTATAACGGATATCTGGTGATGATATCGCCCTTCGGCTTCGGCTCCTCAATGACGACGTGGACGCCGAATCGCTCGACGACGTCTCCGCTCCGGCTGTCGACCTTTGCGAACATCAGGTCGCCGGGCCCGCGCACCCTGACGCGGAAATCATGTAGCGCCGGGAATGACTTGAGGACTGTTTCGTCGATGATCGCAAAGCTTCCCTGGCCTGTGTAATGCCATGACTGTGCCGGGTCGGTCTCTTTGAGCTGGACGACCAGCACTTCGCCCTTTTGCGCGCCGAACGATTTGCCATTGTAGCCCTCGCCGATGGCTATACTCCGCGACAGCGCCACGTCATCCGATTGCGCCTTGTTGTCAATAGAAACAGAATTCAAGGGCACAGAGCCAAATACAGGAAACGAGAATAGCGCATGGGCCGGGCCGATAGTAACAAGCACGGCAGATAAGAGAAGAATGAGAACGATAACTGCGCCCCACGATCGTTTCATAAAAGCGACTTGGCACGGCGACATATAAGCATATGGAAATCTATGGGCGGCATCCGGAATCGTCGGCCGCTGTCCATCTCGCGCGCGAGCCACCGCCCGCCCGGATAGGTCGCCCTGGAGTCCCATGAATATTTTCCTTAGTATAGGCATGCGCCTACTGTCACGCTCGCCAGGGCGAGCGTGACAGTCGGATTGCATGAACAAGGCCAAATTTCTAATAACCTTAACTGAAAATATTTTTCTCATCTGCCGAGTCTTGACATGTTATGCATATCCGAAAAATGCAGGAGGCCATAATGTTTAAAAGCTGTCCAACGACCGCTGTTTTTTGTCATTCAGGTCGAACTCGTACCCGATTTCCCGGTACTCCATGCCCTTTTCCTCGATGAGCACCCTGGCCATATTCGATATTCGGGGCGCGCAGAGGATGCCGCGTACCTGCACGTCCTTATTCTTCTTGCGCATATCCAGCAAATAGGCCTCGAGCTGGTATACGGAAGACGGCGAAATCGAAGTGCGCTTGACCTCGACGATGACCGTGCGGCCCTCCGAGTCCTCGCACAGCATATCGATGTAGCCCGACTCGGTCGGCACTTCTCGGCGGATAACGTGCAGTCCCGGCTCGATGACAGACGGGTCTTTCTCGATGCGGTCTTTGATGTCGGTCTCCTCGCCCACCAGGTCGATCTCCACGGCGTCGTCCAGCCGGAACACGCTGACGGCGTGGATGTCCTTGAAGTGGACATGCATGTATTCCGGCGGGCTGGTCCGCCTGGCCTCGATAGCAAGGCCGTCGTCCAGGGCGAAGCTGACCTTTGTGCCCGGGGGCTGCCAGTTGAGCGGCTCGCGCCGGGAATCGCCGTGCACCATGACGGTGCCGTCCGGCTTGAGGATCACGAGGCGATCGCCGTAGTCCAGGAAAGATTTTGCCCGTCCCGAGTATTCGATGCGACAGCGGCCGACGATGGTGGCCATGGCCTTCCGGCTTTCATTGAGCATCTCCAGCGCCTGCTCCGGCGATGGCGAGACTGCGTATTTCATCGCCGGATAAACGTACGTCAAAGTAAATAAAGCTGCTTTTACTGTACCACGACGGCTCCGGCTCATAAGCAGGCGATAATATTTATATTTCCGGCTTCATGGTATGTCAATATCAGGTGTAGACGTGTACCATAACATTCTCATCCCGATCACGAGGACCTCGAACCTGAAGTTCCTGGTCGATTTCGTCAACGTCTTTCTCGCGCCAGGCGGCGAGCTGACGTTCTTCCACGTCTTCACGGCAGACGGAGTGTTGAGCGTCTCGCCCACGGAATGGAGGCGGGCGATGAGCGCCATATCGACGACCTATCATCTCGCGGCCACCGACGGCCTGTGCATCAACTATCGGGTGAAAAACGCAAAGTCCGTGGCCTCGGGCATCGTCGACGAGGCGGCCACCGGCAAGTACGACCTGATCCTGCTTTCCAACTCCACCTACCGGAAACGGCTGAAGCGAGTCTTCGGCAACAAGATGGACGAGGTCATCCGGAACGCCAACATCGAGACGACTGTGCTGCGGTACCGCGACGACCAGCCCATGGGCTTTAAAAAGATACTCATCCCGACGTCCGGCTACCAGCACACCGCGCGGGCCGCAAAGCTCGCCGAGATTATGTCAAAGAAATACGACAGCGACATTACGGTGTTGTACGTAGGAAAGTCCCACGACGAAGCCGCTGTCGCGTTAAGGCCGGTGCTCGATGTCCTGACGGCATCCGGCGTAAAGCACCGGGCGCTCTTCCGGCAGGGCCCGGTAGTCGAGACCATCCTGGACGAGGCGGACCGTGGCTACGACCTGATGATGATCGGAGCCACTGAGGGCCCGAAAGTCCCTAACTTCCTGCTCGGCTCGATCGCAGACAAACTGGTCACCGGATCGCCGTGCCCTGTGCTGATGGTGAAGTCGACAGTGAATAAATGAGCGGCATGTTTTTTCCCGTATAAAAAAATTCGCCTGATTTCGCGCTGTACTGGCGGCAGCCATACATATCGCAATGGCTAAAGTCAGGCCCGCGGGAGACCCCTGAAATGGTTATAGACCTGCTTTATTTCCTCTGGAGATAACAAAAGCTCTTTCGTATCCACGTCACGGGGCGGGTCTTTTTGGAACTCGGTCAGTAACTGCATATGCATGAGGTTGCGTAAACGCTCGTTCTTCACCTGTGCCAGCCCTTTTTGATGATATTCCAGGGCGTCTTCCTCCCTGAAGGTGCAGCCGAACCTGGCCGTATATAGCTCTTTGACCATGAACATGATACGGCTGTCAACCATACGCTCAAGGTCCGGGACGAAGATGAGATCGTCGGGGAGTGAACGCACGTAGCATTCATCGAGCCCGTCATGTACATCTTTCTTCAGACCGTTCGAGGTGTTCAGGCACATGAGGTTGTACGGGTACATGGCACACATGTCCGTCCTGACGGGGTATATTGTGCATTTATTGTCCTTCTGGAACTTGCATCCGCCTTCGATGTCCAGCAGGAACTCTGCGCTGTCTGCGGCATCGCTCATGACCTTACAGTACTTTGAAAAGAACTCTTCCGTGCTGATGCCGAGATATTCTGAAATATTAAAAATATCGGTGATGCTTACGTCTACTTTTGAATAGGTCCGGCAGCATTTGCCACAGCAGGCACATTTCATGTCTCTGCCGCTGACGACCTTCAGACCATTCACCTGTAATTCCGGAGCCATATTCTGTCACTCTTTCCCGGTGCTGTCTTCAAGCGTTTCAGTGATCCGCGGACACCAGATCGTCTTGCCGACCGGGCAGCCTTTCTCGGTGCCGATGTCGGCCTTCGGGCACAGCACACAGTTACCCATCTGCTTCGCGACGTTCTGGTACAGTTTCCCGTAGTCTTCGACCGAATATTCCTTGATCTCGTTGTCCTGGAGGTCCTGGCCGACAGTGGCCAGCGCCTCCTTGAAGCCCTCGATGTAGCCTTTTAAGTAGTCCTCACTGGCCATAATACCCCTCACTTCCGGCCCAGCCGCTCGTTGACGGATGCCACCATCATTGGCAGTGCTATGGTCGCGTCGCAGTAGACCTGTACGGCCTTAGCGTTCTCGCCTACCTTGCCCCAGCTCCGCGCCTCGTCCAGCGTGGCGCCCGACAGCCCGCCGGTCTCCGCGCGATCCATAGTGATCTGGATCGCATAGTCGAAGCCGCCTCTCGGGGTGACCAGCATGCTCTGGAAGATGTAGTTCTTCGGCACGCCCCCGCCGATCAGCAGCGCTCCCGTCCGCTTTGCCTCGAAGCACCGATCCATCAGGTCCTTCATGTCGGCGAACGCGTCGACGTTCATCTTGTTGGCCTGCTTGAACAGCCATGCCTGCAGGCCGATGATCGAGTCCTGGACAGCCGGACAGTAGACGGGCACGTCGCATTCGTACGCCGCCCGGAGAATGGAATGCTTATCGTCGAGGCTGCGGCCGATCTCGCCCATCAGCTCCCGGATCGAATAGGTCTTCTTCGGGTCGAGGCTCCCGTAGACGGACTGCATCTTCTCCTCTAACGCTTCGAAACATTCTTCCTCGAGGAACACGTCATAGATGCGGTTGATCCGGTCTTTCTTAAGCTGGATGTCGTCGACGTGGTCGCATCCCTTGGTGTGGCAGCCGCCGATACCCTCGATCACGTCATGCACCATGTTGGCCCCGGTGGTGACGAGTACGTCGATGTAGCCGTCGCGGATCATGTCCGAGATCAGCGTCCGCATGCCCGCCGGCACCATGGCGCCCGACAGCCCGAAAAATTTAGTAACATCTTCTGCCTGCATCTCCTCAAGCACATCGCACGCCGCCGCTATCCTCCCGGCGCCGAAGGCACAGCCGCCCATCTGGCGCACCAGCGCATCGACGGTCATCGTGCCGTGGATATCCGCGTGCCTTATCCTGTCGTGGTTCATCTTCCAGACTTATATGCCGAGGGTAATATCAATCTTCTGGGCATTGGACACGGAGGGCACTAAGGCCGGCACGAAGGGCACGGAGGATGCAAGCCATAATAACAGCTACACAAGCGCCCCTTTGTGCCCTTTGTGGCCTTAGTGGCCTCCGTGTCCAATGCTCCAACGTTTAAATAGTAAAAGGGCAATCATACATACAGTGGTCGGCGTGATTGAGGTCCACGGGTTAGTAAAAACATACGGCAAAGTCCGGGCGTTGAACGGATTTGACCTGTCGGTGCGCAAGAATACGGTACACGCGCTGGTCGGGCCCAACGGCAGCGGCAAGAGCACGGCAGTCAAAGTGCTGGCTGGCGAAGTCAAGCCTGACACGGGTTCTGCGATCATTAACGGCCTGTCGGTATCGAGCCCGGAACTGAAGGGCATGGTCGCCCGGGTCCCCGACATCTGCAGGATACCGGACAACCAGACGCCGAGGACATTGCTGTGGAAGCACGGCAAAGCCTGTCGGCTGGCAAGAGAAGACATAACCTACCGGGCGGACGTGCTGGCGGGGATGCTGGAGATCGCCCCCTTCATGGACACGAAGATCGGCGAGCTGTCCCGGGGCATGAAGCGACGTGTCTCCATTGCCATGGGCTTGTTCACGGACGCCAGTGTCATCCTGATGGACGGGTCGCTCTCGGAGCTGGACCCCATTTTTTGTGCTACACTGATCAATAACCTGCGCAGCACCGGCGACAAGACGATTCTCCTGACCTCCAATAACATGGACATGCTGGACCGCATCTGCGACGGCGTGACCATCATCAAGGAAGGCGCCACGCTGCTGAACGAGAGCATGACGTCGGTGCGGGAGAAGATCGGCCGGCCGGCCATCACGCTACGGGTGAGCCCGCTGAGCCAGGCCCGGCTGGTGCAGTCGATCAACCAGCAACTGTTCGTCAACCATACGTATGCAGGCGAAGGCATCGTGACCGTCGAGGTGGACGACATCATCCATATACCCGGCGTCATAAGGCATGCGTCGGCTTTCACAGAGATCTATGAGGCGCGCCAGACGATGACGAGCCTGGAAGATCTATATCGCTCCTTCTTCGAGGAGCCCCAGTAGATATTTTTATAAAGGGCACATACGGTGCATGTGAGGATATGACCACCATGCCCGCCGGCCTGGTTACCATCCGGCTCGCCCGGCTCGACGATGCCGCGGCGATCACCCGCATACACATGTCTCACGTGCCTCAGTGGTACCGCGAAGCAGACGGCGAGCATTGTGACGTCGGTTATGATGCCCTGACACTGGACGAGCGGTATGGCTTTGGCGGACAGTGGATGAGCACGGAGACCTGCGCCATCCACCTGAACAACCTGCTGCTGAATCACTACTTGCCCTTCGTTGCGGAAGTCGACGGCATGCCGGCAGCGGAGATGGAACTATTCGTCGGCCGGGAGGGGACTCCGTATGGCAAAAACTGTCACATCGGCCTCTTGTATGTCCACAAGGACTATGCCGGCAGGGGCATCGGGACCATGATGGTCGAAAAAGCCCTGCAGTACGCAAAAAAGAACCGATGCGATTCCCTGACCGTCTCGGCGGCACAGGCCACGGAAGGGTTCTATCGCCAGCGCGGATTTTCCTTCCGGGACGCCCTGGTGGAAATCGAAGCGTTGCCCGGGGATTATCTTGTCGACGTGGCGCCGCTGCCGCCTCCTTTGAGCATGCAGTCCTTCACCTGGGGGATGGACATGAAGATAGGGAGGCTGCAAAGCTCTACATATCACGTGTTCGAGATGGCCGACCAGCTCTCAATCGCTTCCTGCAGGAACGTGCAGCGACACACGCAATATTTGACGGTCAACGGTCACCCCGCCGTGCTTTCCTGCCACAGCCCGCAGCCCGGCAACGCCATTGTCCGGGGTTGGTCTTCCGAGGCGGATGCGCCCGACCTGGTCTTCGCCGCGTTGAGCAAGGCATCCGCCATGGGCCTGCGGTCGGCGAACATGTTATTATCCCGGAAGGACTATGACCGCGTGGAAAGCCTGATCGACGCGAGGCTGATCGGGACCCGCAGGACGTTAATGATCAAACTGTAGGAGTAAGCTTTAGGGGTAAAGGATGAAGGTCAACGAGATAGGCGAGATCGGGCTGATAAAGCGCATCGGGAGCATCCTGCGCTCAAAGTACCTGGGCGACGACTGCGCCGTGCTGGACAACGGTACGGACTATCTCGTGGTTACCATCGACATGCTCCACCGTGTCACCGACTTCCCCCGGGAGATGACCGGCAGCGACATCGGCTGGATGAGCGTAGCGGTCAGCCTCAGCGACGTGGCCGCCATGGGGGCACGGCCGATCGGCATCGTCGCCGCCATGGGCATTCCCGGGGACACAGACGTCGCGTTCGCGGAAGACATCGCCAGAGGCATGAACGACTGTGCCCGGACATACGGCACCGAGATCGTCGGAGGCGACACCGACCAGCACCAGGAGCTGACCATGGTGACGACCGCGCTGGGCCGGGTGGATAAGGATAAGGTCAAGCTGCGTTCCACGGTCCGGGAAGGCGACCTGCTGTGCACGACCGGCTATCTGGGCACTCCTGCAGCCGCGTACAAAGTCCTCATCGAAGGCAGGCCAGCCCCGCCGCACGACCGCGAGGTGCTACTCGACAACTTTCTTCAGGCCGAAGCCCCGTGTGGCCGAGGGGATGAAACTGTCACAGTATCCCGGCGTGACCGGGATGATGGACATCAGCGACGGCCTGGGCAAATCGCTCTACGAGCTTTCGAACGCAAGCAAGCTGGGATTCGTCGTGTATGCCGATAAGCTCCCGGTAAGAGAAGAGGCGCGTCGGGTCGCAAAAGACCATGCGGAGCTGCTGGAAATGGCCATCTGCTTCGGGGGCGAGTTCGAGCTGTTGTTTACCGTCGCTCCTGCAGACATCGATAAAATCATGGACGTCAGCTTTACAGTGATCGGTAAGGCCGTGAAGTCGGGGCTCACGCTGGACGATAACGGCCGGAAGAGCGAGATTTCCTGTAAGGGATATGAGCACCTGAAGAAGCGACAGGACACAGTCCATTAAACGATAACCAGGATACAATCGGGTAATTAACAGGTCGCTAAACAACCTATACAGTTTAGCCATTTCTGGATCTTTTTGTACCTGCTTGCCGGCACCAAACACAACGTACCCGACGTACACGACGTACACGACGTTTATTAATAAAGCTACGCTTGCCATTACCTGTAAAACGTCGTGTACGGTGTACGTCGTGTACGTTGTGTAAGATACCGGCTCAGTATTTACAACAGTACATAAATGACTACTTGCGCCGGTCCATGCGGGAGCAAGAAAATAATAAAATTTCGGTCGGAATCATCTAAGGGAAAGCCTGCAGGCCATTATTCTTCTGCCTTTTCCTTCTTTTTTGCCCAGAGCATCGCCAGATAGAGCAGGCCTCCGCACAGTGCCACGCCGACGATGGCCGAGATGACGTATCCGACGGGCGCGCTGAGGCCAGGAATCCCATAGTCGGAAAGTGGCGTGTTAAATAAATCGCCAGCCCCTGCGCTAATGCCGGAGGGTATATACCCGGCTTCCTGCTGCAGTTCCTCCAGGCTCCATTCGCCGAAGGGCACGCCAGACGCGTACAGGCCGATGGGCGTGAGCACGACCAGTGCGGCCAGCCCGATGAGGAGATTCCTTACGAGCTTACTGTTCGACTTTTGTGTTACCGTGGCCGGTGCTTTTGCCTTGCCTGCGATCAGCGACGGGTCGTTGCGCTGGATATACGCAAAGATGAGCCCGGTGACGACCGCCTCGAAAATGCCAAAGAAGAGGCTGTCGATCAGCATGGCCGGTAGCGATACGTTGTATGCGTACGGGAAGAATTGCGGGTACTGGGAGCCCAGGATGAACCCGGTAGCCACGCCGCCGATTACCAGTGACACGAACCCGGCGACGGCTGCGGCCAGGAGTCTTCTCAATGACGTCGCCCCCGAACGGCTGCTGATGACCCTGTAAGTGATATATGCGCTCACCGGCATCAGGAAAGCCATGGTGAAGCAGTTGGCCCCGATCGCCGTGATGCCACCGTCCCTCATGACAAACGCCTGTATGACCAGTGTCACTGTCATCGCGACTACGGCTGCCCATGGGCCGAGGATAATGCTGATCAGCGCGGCGCCGACCATGTGTCCCGACGTGCCCCCCGGCATTGGGATGTTGAACATCATGATAACAAAGGCGAAGGCCGCGGCCAGGGCGAGGAGCGGCACCTGCCTCGAGCGTAGCTCTTTGTTGAGGCGATAGCTGGCGTATAGCCAGATCGGTATCATGATTATGAACAGTGGTATGTACCCCATAGGCCCGAGGTACGTATCAGGTATGTGCAGAAGCTCACCATTACGTAAATGACACTTTTAGTTATAAAATAGTATCGATTAGTAACACTAATTAAGGCCTTCAGAATGATAATGTGTTTCATCACATAATGATATTAGCCTGCCATTACAGGACAACTACAGCCATGATTTCTATAGTAGTATACCTGCTCCCGGGCATGTTGGTCTCAAGAAGCTGGTGATAATAGGTAGTATGTTAGTGTTATTAATGAATGTTTTACAATCAACATTCGTAATAAAAATTTTTTAAAGTGTAACACTTTATGTAAATCAACTCTATTCCGTAGTGTTGTCGCCAGGTTTCAAGTACCCCTTCTCCACGCAATCACGGACAATTTCCTGCACTTTGTCCCATAGCTCCGGCGATGCGAGGCCGATGCGGCTATTGATGGCCAGGACTTTATCGGCGGTCACGCCGTGCTCCCGCCAGGCCATGCCTTCGGTGTAATAGTTGTGTAGAATCGGGTCCAGCCGGTCGAGCGCGGCGGCGAACTTTGCCTCAGGCGTCTGGCGGGCTTCGAACTCTTCCCACAGGGCAATGTACTCCTTCGCCTGTCCGGCCGGCAGCATGCCGAAAATCCGTTTCGCGGCCGCCTGCTCCTTAGCATAATGGTCCCCGCCGTCTTTTCGGTCATAAATGAACACGTCGCCGGCGTCGATCTCCACGATGTCGTGTATCAGCGCCATCTTCATGACCTTGCACACGTCGATGGCGTCCTTCGCGTACTCCGAAAGCACCATCGCCATCACGGCAAAGTGCCAGGAGTGCTCGACGTCGCTGTCATGCCGGGATTTATCCAGCAGGTACGTCTGACGGTATATGTGCTTGAGCCGGTCGATCTCCATCAGGAAAGCGATCTGTTGTCCCATCCGGTCCATGGTATCAGCGCTCGTGATCGTGGACGTGGTCGTGGTCGTGCGTATGCATGTGCTGGTGGGTGATCGTGCCGTGCCGGTGCATGTGCTTGTGGATCAGGTTAGTGGACAGAAGCAACTCCAGGTCGTTGACGATCTTATGGGTCCACCCGTCCACCTTAATTGTGTGGTCTTCGCCCATGACGATGGCCCGGCTGCTGATGTGCTCGATGGCGTCGAGGTCGTGGGTCGCGGTCACGATGGTCTTGCCTGCATGTCCCAGCTCGTGCAGCAGCTCGATCAGCCAGAGCTGTGTCCGCGGGTCCAGGCCCGACGTCGGCTCGTCCAGCAGCAGCACGTCCGGGTTGGTCGCCAGCACCGAGGCGATACAGACCTTCTTCTTCTCGCCGCCACTCAGTGTATGTGGCGCGCGGTCTCGCAAATGCCCGATCTCGATCATGCCCATGACCTCTTCGACCCGGGCTTTGACCTCGTCGGGCTTCATGTCGAGCTGCAGCGGGCCGAAGGCGATCTCGTCGTAGACGGTCGAAGAGAACAGCTGCGCGTCGGAGTTCTGGAACACGAACCCGACCTTGCGGCGGAAGAAACGGCTGAACTCATTGCCGGCCAGGGAATCAAAGACTTCTTCGGTCACGGGGTTACCGAACGCCCGGAACTCGCCGCTCGCGGGATAGACCAGCGCGTCCAGCACTGACAGCAGCGTAGACTTTCCGCAGCCGTTGGCGCCCATCAGCACGACCTGCTCGCCTTTGCCTATGGTCAGGCTTACGTTGCTGATCGCCGTGAACTTATTCAGGTAGGAGTATGAGACATCCTTTAGCTCGAAGACATTTTCCATGGTAAGACCTAAATCCTGATCAGGTTTTGTGAATAGAGCACCAGCAATATGCTAACGGCCAGCGAGGCGGCGAGGGCCGCGTAATCCCTGCCTGTCGCCCGGAACCGTTTGAGCACCTTTACATCTCCGGTGAAGCCCCTGCTGATCATTGCCTTATGAACCTTATCGCTCGTGTCCAGCGTGCGAAATAGCAGGTATCCGATACGTCCCGCTATCCACCGCTGTTCCGAAAGCATGCCGCCGCCCCGTATCGTGCGGCTCTTTTTTGCCGTCAGCATGTCCCGGGTGACGTCCATGAGCAGGAAAATGTACCTGTAGGCCATGTCCAGCGTCAGGACGTAGATCTTTGGCACGCCGAGCGATCTGAACGACTTGAATAACGACTCCTGTGGCGTGGTCAGGACAAGCAGGACCACCGCTGCGGCGCATGTAGTCACTCTCGCGACGAAGGAGACGGCGAACAGCAGTCCCTGTTTCGTGACATATAACGTGAAGCCGCCCGAAGAGAAGATATGGAACAGCGGGTCCCCGGCCATGAACACGTTAAACAGTAGCGGCAGGACGATCACGCCGGAGAAGAACGGGATGAATGCCCATACCACTGCGTTAAAGTAGCCGAGGTCGACCTTGCTCGCGTATGCCAGCGCGAGCAAAAGCAGGTATACGCATACCAGGGCGGGCAGATCGCCGACCAGCGTCACGGAAACGACCAGCGCGAGCGCGGCGATAAGCTTGATACGGGGGTCCAGGCTCTGCAGGAGCCCGTCGCGTCTGGCGTAGCCGCCCGATGCGAGCGAACCCTCGAAGAATCCGAGCAGGCTGTCTGCTGTCTTCCTCGCGAAGCTCTTGCGGCCGCTGCCTGTACTGCAGGCCGGCGGCTGACTGTCGTCCGTCCTGCTCATCCACGCGGGGATTGTCATGCTAAGGCCTAGAGCTCAGTGTTCGGGGAAATCGTGGTCAGCTTGACGTGCTTGACGCCCTTCAGGGACATCATCTTCTCCGCGACCTCTTTGACCTTCTGGCCTTCGCCCTGGAGCATGATGATCTCCAGGCAGTTGTCGTGGTCGAGGTGCACGTGGACCGAGGACTTGATCATGTCCATGAACTCGTGCTGGATGTCCGTCAGGTTGTTGACCAGGCCTCGCTGGTCATGGTCGTAGATCATCGTGATAATCCCTATGCGGGCGCCCTCCACCTCGTTCATCCACTCGTAGTGCAGGATGTAGTTCCTGATGGCGTCCCGTATGCCTTCGGACCGGGAGGAGTAGCCGCGCTTCTCGATGATCTGGTCGAAGCGGCCAAGGAGGTTGTCCGGCAATGACACCCCGATGCGCATTAATTCCTGTTCCATTATCTGTCTCCGTGTAATTAGTAATACGATTATTGATATTCTTATTACGTTTGATGTTAAAAATCTTTTGACGCCTGGATATCTGCATAACGACAGAAAGATGACTCTGCTACTTATCGAGTGCCAACTATTGGTGATGCTGGCACGCACTACGCTGCGCTTGCACCACAAAGATATAATCATTCCTGAAATGTTGTATACAATGAGAAGGCATCAGACACGAAGGCCACAATGGCCACAAAGGCCACGAAGTCCTTTAATAAAGGGGCTTCCATGAACCTTTCTAAAACGTACGTTGTGGCCTTTGTGTCTTCCGTTTTACGTTTCTTTGTTCCCTTCGTCCCTTCGTGTCTTTGTGAATGCAAGCGCAACGTGGTGCACATTGATAATTGACTCCAAAAAACGCAGATGTGCTAAAGAGAAAAAGTCGGGGGCAGAAGCCCCCTGTTTAAAAGTACGGGTATCCCGGGTAGGGATTATATCCGGGGTAGCTAGGGTACGGGTTACCAGGGTATGGGTAGCCAGGGTATGGGTTTCCCGGATGCGGGTGTCCGGGGTGTCCGGGCTTCGGCGTAACCGTTGGCTTCGGCGACGGTTTAAGCGTCGGTGTCGGTGTCGGTGATACGCCAGGCTTTGGCGTTACCGTGGGTGTCGGTTTCAGCGTTGGCTTCGGCGTCGGTGATACGCCCGGCTTTGGCGTTACCGTGGGTGTCGGTGTCGGCGATGGTGCGGGCGTCCATTTGCCGTCCATGTAAGCCAGGATGTCCTTTATGTTGATCCTGCCGTAACCATAGTCATTGTTGGGGATCTTCGTGCCCAGTGGCTTTGCCGTCTTTTCCATTATTTCCTTTGCCTTCTGCGGCGTCATTGTGCGGTCCTTCTGGACCATTAGCGCCGCAGTACCCGCTGTCATGGGGCATGCCATCGAGGTGCCGCTCATGGAGATATAATACGTGTCTACCGCCTTGTCGTTCTTGATGCCGGTAGCACGGCAGGAGACGATCTGGTAGCCGGGAGCGGTCACATCGGGCTTGACGGAGCCGTCCTTCAACGGGCCCCTCGAGCTGAACGAGGTGACCTTGTCGCTCCTGTCTACCGCTCCGACGGTGATTACGTCCTTGTTATCGCTGGGACAGCCGATCGTCTTTGCACCCGGGCCGCTGTTGCCGGCCGCGACGATAACGATCTTGCCATTCTTCACACACTTGCTGACCGCATCGCAGATCGCCTGCGAGTGCTGGTCAGAGCCAAGAGACATAGAGATCACGCTGGCGTTGGTGGTGGCCGCGTACTCGAGGCCTGCCAGGATGCTGGACTCGCTGCCCGAGCCGTCCTTGCCCAGCACTTTCACGCCGATGAACTGTACCTCAGGGGCGATGCCCTTGTACTTGCCGTTCGAGGCGGCGCCGCTGCCGCCGATGATGCCGGCGCAATGGGTGCCGTGGCCATAATCATCGTACGGGCCGGTCGTCTTGCCTTCGGCAATGTCTTTCCAGCCGATGATCCGGCCCTTCAGGTCCGGGTGGCTGCCGTCGATGCCCGAGTCTACGAGGCAGACGACCACGCCTTTGCCGGTCAGGCCGGCGTCCCAGGCGACCGGGGCACCCGTCTGTGGGGCCGACTTGTCAAGGGAAGCGTGGAAAGTGATGTCCTTTTCGACGTACCTGACGCCGTCCATCGAAGCGAGCTTACTTGGCGGACGCCTGGTCCGGCACGCTAATCGCGACGGCGTTGATGAGATTATATCTGTCTAACACGACAGCGTTGTTCTCTGCGGCAAACGTGCTGACCTGTTCGTCCATCACGCTTGCGGAATTGCTGTCATCGTTGAACGCTACGATATACGTAGTCGGACTGTTATCTTGCGCAGCGTTCATATCGGGGGAGTGAGCCTGTACGATGAGCGCTGAAGCCACAATAACGAGCGCTATCGCGGCAATTAATAGTATGCGTTTTTTTATGGTTACCCCTCCTGAGTAAGTAATCAACCGTTTAGCAATATCTATTATATACTTTCCCTTTATAGGAAATATTTTAGAAAATTATTGGTAATATATTCAATAATATTTCCACATTGTCCCCGGTTTGCACCGAAAAAAGCATCTGCTGTCGACTATACTGGCACTGGCCTCGATGGACATAAAAACGGTTTACGCATGTTATTTATCATTATAAAGCCAATATTATATTGATCGCCATGATCTTCCTGAAGTTCACCGCCGAAGGCCTCGCCGCCAGCTCTTATTTGATCGGCTCCGGGCGAGAAGCCGTCGTCATCGACCCCCGACGGGACATTGACGTTTACCTGGGGGCTGCCAGAGAACGCTGTATGGAAATCAAGTACATTCTCGAGACCCACCGCCACGAGGATTTCCTGGCGGGCTCTCTGCCGCTGAAGGCACAGACGGGTGGACTGATCTGCCGTGGCACGAACGACGAGGTCCGCTATGGCGATGTCCGGCTGAAGGACGGCGATACGCTCAAATGCGGCAGGATGTTTATCCGGGCACTCGAAACACCCGGGCATACCATGGACAGCCTGTCCTATGCGCTTTACGAAGCAGAGAATCCGGATGTGGCACTCATGGTCTTCAGTGGCGACGTGCTTTTCGCCGGGAGCTGCGGCCGCATCGATTTTTATGGCGAGGAACGTAAGGCTGAATGCGCCGGAATGCTGTACCGGTCCATCCACGAGAAGCTGCTGCCGCTGGGTGACCAGACTATCTTATGCCCCGCTCATGGCGCTGGCTCTGTGTGTGGCGCGGGCATCAGCGACCGGGACGAGACGACCCTCGGCTATGAGCGTCTCGCTAACCGGTGGCTGTCGTACGACCGGGACACGTTCGTCAGCAAAAAGGCAGCAGAGAAGCCATTGTATCCGCCATATTTCCGTCGCATGGAAGTACTGAACGCTGCGGGCGCTCCGCCAATAAAAGCAGGCCCCGGCCCGAAGCCCGTAATGCCTGGCGAACTTGCCGAAGCGATGCTGGAAAGCGGAATACAGCTCATAGATACCAGGCTGCCTCAGGCTTTTGCCGGAGGCCATATACCCGGGTCGATAAGCATCTGGCCCGGCGGCAATGCCGTTTTCCCCGGATGGCTCCTGGATGCCGGTAAACCCGTCTATCTGGTGACTGAACGTCCCGAGGACGTTGCCACTGTCACCCGACTTCTCGCCCGCATCGGATTCGACAACGTGGAAGGATACCTCTGCGGCGGCTTCGAGACATGGCAGAACCAGGGCATGTCCGTGGAGCATGTCGGCGCTATCTCCGTAGACGCACTGAAAGTGCTCTCGGACGCGGGCGGCATCCGCATCGTCGACGTGCGCGACCCGGACGAGTGGCAGGACGGTATCATGCCTGGCGCTGAAATGCGTTTCGTGGGCACGTTGAAGGACAACCTCCCGGACGGCCCGAAAGACGCACCCATAGCGGTGACCTGCAGCATCGGGCACCGGGGGAGCATAGGGGCCAGCATACTGCAGAACGCCGGTTTCACCAATGTCTATAACGTGCTGGGCGGCACCACGGCCTGGGCAAATCGCGGGTTCCCGATGGTAAAGCCACCGGCATAATCCTTTTTTCTCGAGCTGTTACTGCCCGGCCCATTAGTTTTAAATACATTCCCATATATCTATTAGATATATCATTTAGATATATGGGCGATCGAGATGGAAGTCACTCATGACCACGATTTTCTTACTGTCAGCGGCCTGACGAAGTCCTACGGAGCACTGCGGGCGGTCGACGACCTGGCCTTCAGCGTACGGCAGGGCGAGGTATTCGCGTTCCTCGGGCCGAACGGCGCAGGCAAGACGACCGCGATCAGCATGATCTGCGGCCTTGTCCGGAGCGATGCGGGCGAGGTGCGGATGAACGGCCTGGCGGAAGGGCAGGACTACCGGCGCCATATCGGGCTATGCCCCCAGGACCTGGTCATCTGGGAGATGCTGACCTGTCTGGAACAAATCGTGATCATGGGCCAGATGTACGACCTCACCGAGGCCGAGGCAAAGGAGCGGGGGCTCGTCCTGCTCCGGAAGCTTGGACTCGAGGAAAAACAGCACGCGCTGGCCCGGACATTATCGGGCGGCATGAAACGCAGGCTGAACATTGCCCTTGCACTGGTCCATGGGCCTGAACTGCTCATCCTTGACGAGCCCCAGGCAGGGCTCGACCCGCAGAGCAGAGTGCTGGTCCGCGAGTATATCCGGTCACTGACCGGGCAGACGACCGTGATCCTGACGACCCACGACATGGACGAGGCCGAACGCCTCGCCGATCGGGTGGCCATCATCGATCATGGCAAACTGTTAGTCCTCGACACGCCGGACAATTTAAAAAGCCACATCGGGGACGGGGATATCCTCGAGATACGGGTCTCCGGCGAAACGGCAAGAGTAGGCGAGCTGGAACGTGCCCTGCCCGGGAATATCCGAAGCATGACCTTCCATGACGGCGTGCTGCGTCTGGTGGGCGTCGATATTCCCTCGGTCCTGCCACAGGTGATGGAACACCTGCGTGGCCTCGGTGTAAAGATCGAGGACATGACGTTGCGTAAAAAATCGCTGGAAGACGTCTTTATCCTGCTTACCGGGAGGAAGCTGAGAGAATGAGATTTTTTGCGCTTTTCAAGAAAACGGCCGTCGAGAACCTGCGGGACTGGAAAATATTGAGCATGACCCTCCTGTTCGCGCCGATATTCGTCATACTCATGTACTTCTATATCACTGCTGCGCCGCAGACGTACGTGGTACTCATCGATAACCAGGATGTCGGTGCGATGATCGACGGTAATGTGACGTTCAACGCGGGCAACGACCTCATCGCGCTGATGACGAACGCCAGCTACCCCGACGGCACGAAGGTCATGCAGGTCCGGGAAGAGGGCGATCTTGCCAGGGCGAAGGTCAGCCTGATCGACCGGACTGCCGATCTGGTCGTCGAGATACCTGAAGATTTCTCCGGCACGCTGGCGGGCTTCCGTGAGGATGGAAACCAGTCTCCGGCCACCGTACGTACGACAGGCGATCCGTCCAACCCGAAGTACATCCTGGCCGCGTCCTACAGCGACATGATCACCTATACTTACGCGGCTGAAGCGACCGGCGCAAAGGTGCCCGTCGCACTCGACATCACGACGGTTGGCGACACGGCAGGCACGAAGCCAGCCAGCACTTTCGACGGGATGGTCCCCGGGCTGCTGGCGCTGTCGCTGATGATGCTCATGTTCACGGCCGCCGCCTCGATCATCCGGGAGAAGGACAAAGGCACGATCATCCGGCTCAAGATGTCGAAGATGCGGGCGTCTCGACTACCTGGCATCGGTCAGCCTTGGCCAGATACTCATAGGCATTGGCGCCATGGGCCTGACCTTCCTGACCGCCATCGCCGTCGGCTACCGGCCCGGCGGCCCGCTGCTCGAAGTACTGCTCGTCTGCGTGTTATGTTCGCTGTCGATCATCGGTATCAGCCTGATCATGGCAGCGTTCCTGCGCAGCATCTTCGACCTGATGACGATCGGGTGCTTCCCGTTCTTTATCCTGATGTTCTTCTCGGGCGGGATGTTCCCTCTGCCGGCGCTGCACGTTTTCACGCTGTTCGGCCATGCGATCAACGTGAACGACGTGCTGCCGACCACTCACGCGATCTTTGCGATCGACAGGATACTGAACTACGGGACCGGCCTGGCCGGCTTGCAGTTCGAGATCGGCGCCCTCGCCGTGCTCACCGTCGCATACTTCGCGATCGGCCTCTGGCTCTTCAAGAAAAAATACCTGGATACGGTGTGATATAATGGGCATTGAATTACTTTACTGGGCATTCCTCCTCGGGGCTATTCTCTTCGAGGTGGCAGGCACCACCTGTATGAAATTGTCCGACGGTTTCTCAAAGCTGCTGCCCACCGCCGGTGTCATTGTCTTTTACCTGCTCAGCCTGTCCATGCTCACGCTGACGCTGAAGAAGATCGACGTCAGCGTGGCCTATGCCATCTGGTCCGGGGTAGGCACGGCGCTGATCGCGTGTATTGGTATTCTATATTTCAAGGAGCCTGCGACGGCGATAAAGCTCGCTTCAATATCGCTCATCATCGCCGGCGTCGTAGGGCTGAACCTCGGCGGGGGCGCCCATTAAGGAGCTAACATGCCTAAAACGAACTATGCGAAATACATGATCATGGGGCTCCTCAGCGGCAGCCCCATGACCGGCTACGATATCAAAAAGTGGGCCGACGAGTGCCTCAAGTACCTGGTCATGGACATGAGCTACGGCCAGATATACCCGACACTCAACCGGCTCGAAAAGGATGGGCTCGCGACGGTCATGGTCGGTCCTGCTGGCAAAAGGCCCGAGAGCAAGACGTATCAGCTCACCGAAAAAGGGCTGGCGACGGTCACGGCATGGATCAGGAGCCCGGACACCGGCGAGTACGACGTCCTGCTGAAAATGTGCTTCGGCAGCCTGATCTCGACGGATGAGATGATCCGGAAGCTCGATGCCTACCGGAAGAAACGCGAGGGCGAGCTCGCCCTGATGGGCCAGTACCTCGCAGAGGCGGGCGACGAGGCCGTCTACGGGCCCAATGCGCTCTACCTGTCGATGATCACGAAGCTCGGTCTCTCCTATTTCAAGGAAGAGGTCGCGTGGTGCAAGGACGTTGTCTCGGTACTGGAGGCGCTGAAGCGGGAGGAAAGCGATGGGGCCCGGTAGACGATTACTGGTAATTATTCGCATTTTGGCATGAGATTCCAACTCTTTCAGAGCTATGCGCAGCGGTAAAGCGCGCCAAGATCGCCAGGTACCGCCAGGATCGCCAAGACGGAATCAGGGCCAGGATATTGTTGAATTAGGTCCATGGCGATCCTCGCGGCACCTGGTAACCCCGGAAATCTTTTATAGTGTCGGCAAGCGTAGCACTGGTTTCTCGCAGATAGCGTGGAGACGGCGCAGAGTACGCGGAGATTTATTAACAAATAGAAAGGTTATTTTTTGAATGCCTCTGTGTCCCATGAAAATTTGGAGGTCAAGGAGGTTATGGAGGCGAAGGTGCCTGAGTCGATGGAGGAATAAGGAGTCTATGGAGACGAACGATAAGAACGG
Organism: uncultured Methanocellaceae archaeon; assembly: GCA_963769045.1. Classification (GTDB taxonomy): domain Archaea; phylum Halobacteriota; class Methanocellia; order Methanocellales; family Methanocellaceae; genus Methanocella_A. The sequence goes on along the minus strand of CAVYKK010000009.1, from coordinate 351,674 downwards.
AGCATAAGGAGCTAAGGAGTCCAGGGAGCATTTTTTAAATTCGTCCTCCTTAAACTCCTTGACTCCTTAAGCTCCCTTCTTAAAAGTCGGTCTCCCTCAGCTCCTTCCGACTCCGTCGGCTCAGGCACCCTCGCCTCCATACACTCCTTAGGCTCCTGACTCCTGCAGCCCGGGGGGTATGGATTTTCGTCGCCCCTTCACATGAAAACAGCAATTTATCATTAACAGAGTTCTCTGCGCCGTCTCCGCGCTCTCTGCGAGAATATCGTTCGACGCTTGCCCGAACAAGGCCAATTTTCAGAGCTTTAATATGGATAATAAAAAATTGATATCTTATTGCTCGTTGCCAGCATAGAGCAATCGATTGTTAAGTGCATATTTTCGACTTATTGGTAATTTTCAACGCTTTTTTCTGAGCATTTATGAAATATCACGATATTTCGCGGTTAATGGCCAGATAAGGTGCTATTCAAGCGAAATATCCAAAAAGGATTTAATAGAACAGGTAAATCTCAATTCTGTACCAGATACAGGGGATTGAGAGACGAATGACCGAAGGAAAAATGAGCCTTTTCTATGTTGTAGCCACGATCTGCGTGCTTCTAGCCTTTCGCTGATCATGAACGGGACTGTCAGTGCCGACTCGTTCGAGAACGGCCGCCAGGCGGCCAGTTCGGTTTTATCCGGCATCCTGCTGCACGACGAGCACAACATCGGCGGCACGCTGTACGACGTGTACTGCTATCATCACAACGTCTACTTCGGGCTGCGGTTCTGATTACGGCCGCTGCACCGGCAATCTCTGTTCAACGTCGGGCAGGCGGGAAGGGAAAGTTTTATATTTCAACAGTGCCTTTGTACGTTCTGCAAAACCGCCATGGGCGATTTTGCGTTTTTACAGCCTCTTTGCGGGGGTTGCCCAGACAGGTCAAAGGCGCTAGCTTGAGGGGCTAGTCTCGAAGGAGTTCACGTGTTCGAATCACGTCCCCCGCACCATGCTAAAAGTGGTAATAGATAGACCCCTAATTTTTGCAAATAATTCTAACATTATGAAAACAATCTCCGTTCAAATTCAGTCTCGCCCATCGCAAGTTTGGGGATATATACCAGGTATCGGTTTTTGCGTTATTCATCAGATTTTTGCAACTAAGTTTCAGCGATTTTATTGGCGGCGTCCTGCCAGGAGGCGGCTCTGCAAGACGTAGTGTGTAATACATATTTAAAAAAAGGCGCCACTCGTTTAATATCAATTAAGTAATAAAAAGGAATGTGAGCCCATTCAAAGGCCCACACATCATTCATATCATTGCTTTTTATTTTAGCTATGGGTTAGGGGGTAATCGCCATGCCAAACGGAGCATTCCCGACGGGTATTGGGGTGCCTACTACCGTGTTCGTAGACGTATCAATAACTGATACAGACTTACTACCTTGATTGGTTACGTATACTCTGGTGCCATCCGGAGTAATCGCCACGCCATACGGAATACTCCCGACGGGTATTGGGGTGCCTACTACCGTGTTGGTTGACGTATCAATAACTGATACAGAATTACTACCTGCATTGGTTACGTATGCTCTGGTGCCATCCGGAGTAATCGCGACGCCATCCGGATTATTCCCGACGGGTATTGGGGTGCCTACTACCGTGTTGGTAGACGTATCAATAACTGATACAGAAGCACTAGCTTGATTGGTTACGTATACTCGGGTGCCATCCGGAGTAATCGCCACGCCACGCGGAAAAATCCTGTCTGGTATTGGGGAGCCTACTACCGTGTTCGTAGACGTATCAATAACCGACACAGAATTACTACCTGCATTGGTTACGTATGCTCTGGTGCCATCCGGAGTAATCGCCACGTCAATTGGAATATTCCCGACGGGGATTTGAGAGCCTACTACCGTGTTGGTAGACGTATCAATAACCGACACAGAATTACTTCCTATATTGGTTACGTATGCTCTGGTGCCATCCGGAGTAATCGCCACGCCAAACGGAGCACCCCCGACGGGTATTGGGGAGCCTACTACCGTGTTCGTAGACGTATCAATAACCGACACAGAAGCACTAGCTTGATTGGTTACGTATACTCTGGTGCCATCCGGAGTAATCGCCACGTCAACCGGAGCACCCCCGACGGGTATTGGGGAGCCTACTACCGTGTTCGTAGACGTATCAATAACTGATACAGAATTACTACCTGCATTGGCTACGTAGGCAAATTTCACGGCTGGTATGTTACCAAACAATCCGAAGCTGGTGGTCACGTTGAGTACCTGTCCCGAGGTCACGGTCACCATCATTGATAGGGGGCTTGTATTCGTGAATCCTGACTGTAATACTTCGCTTATCGTGTATTGGCCTGGTCTGAGGTTGTTGAACTGGAATGCGCCGCTAGCTCCTGTTACCGTGGTGCCGACTGGGCCGCTTGTGTTGGCCAGGTCGATGGCCCATCCAGGCAGACCCGGTTCCCCAGGATCATATAATCCGTTCTTGTTCAGGTCATGGTATTTCAAGCCCTCTATGGTGGCGGGCTGGGCGTTACCGAAGTTCACGTTGACTATGCTGGTTTTAGGTGCTATAGCTACCGCCAGGCTTGTGGGGGTGGTGTTAAGATATCCTGTTGGGACTATTTCCTGTACCGTATAGCTGCCCACGCCGAGGTGCCTGAACTCGTAGAAGCCGGTCTGGTCCGTGGTGGTCTGGGCTACCAATATGTTGGTCGAATTGAACAGTTCCACGACGACGTTTGGTATCCCCGGCTCTCCCGGATCTCGTATGCCGTTGCCGTTTATATCGTTGAATTTGAATCCGTTTACCGCGTGCTTATCCGATACGCCTGTTTGCGTGCTCGTACTCGACATCGCGCTCACTGAAGGCGTGATGAGAGCGAGCAAAACAAGTAGAATAATAAGAGCGGTTGCTGCTTTATTAATCTTCATATTATGTCAAACCTCCTAAAGGCTAAATAAGCAATTATATAATATAAATATATATGTAACTAAACATATTATTATAAAACAAGCGACTATTAAGGAAAAAAATCAAAGTAGGTGCGGCCCCACCCCGGGTTAAACAGGCTATGCAAGAACCTGTTTTGGTGTAATCATTAACTGATATGGATAATGATTATCTGTGAGCCTGACAGCACTCTCGCCCTTAAGCTGCTTCACAACACTACTGAGCGGTACCGTGGGATGGAACTCGACAAACAAGTGCACATGATCAGCGGCCACATGCAAACTGATCACCTTGTAACCACATCGATCACAAATATCCCCGGATCACCGACTTGCAATCACTTTTAATGCTACCGTAGAAAATTTTACGTCTGTACTTGGGGACAAACACTAGATGGTAAGTTATTTGTCCATAGCCATGGCAAAAACTATTCAATTCCAACTTGTATCATTCTGACCGTTGGCAACCTTTTACCCAAAGACCAACGGTCAGCCATGATACGCATTACTCTTTTAAAAGGCACACGCAGAACCGTTTCAAGAAAAGCGAAGAAAGCCGGCGAGGGTTCACTTCATCCCTGGCCTGAAGGCCAGGGTATTCGTGACCCTCTGCACTCCCAATGTAATAAAGTTCTTGTCTGTTTCCCATACCCGGTCACCAGTGCTCTCGGCAAGGCTGCGGTAACTCTCCTCGCTCTCCCGCAACGCCTCCTCGGCCCGCTTACGCTCGGTAATAGCCCCAATGAAGGCGGCAACGTACTCCCGTTCTCCCAGCTTGAGGAAATTGACTGTCATCGCCACAGTGAACCTGCTACCATCCTTTCTCACATGTAATGTCTCGAATTTTATATAGCCCAATCGTTTAACATCGTCCCATCCCTGCGAATACCGGTTCTCATCGTTGCCGGGATTGATGTCCTGGACTTTCATGGATAAAAGCTCATTTTTTGTGTAGCCAGGAGCGTGACAAGCAGTTTCATTTACGTATACAATACGCCCCTTCCGGTCTGCCCGGATACACGAATCCGAGGATACATCCAAAGCCAGCAGGGATAGCCTTAAGACATCATCATTGCAGAGGTCTTTCTCCTTTTTGGCCTTGGCTATCGGTCGAGGGCTCATCGCTACCACCATAAAAAGTTAAAACATTTTATAAAAGTCATCAGCTGTACACATTTTCAGCCAACGCATACGACTGGGCGTTTATCAGTAGCATTGTCGCGATTTGCAGATAATACAGCAATATAATGTTTCTCTGCATGGAAATTATTGGTCTACGGCTGGCAGCATGACCACGAACTTGGCGCCCTTCGTATAGTCGCCCTTCACCCGGTCTTCGACCCAGGCACGGCCACCGTAGCTCTCGACGAGAGATTTGACCAGGTAAAGCCCGAGGCCGCTGCCCTGTGCCTTCGTGTCACCCCGGCGGAACCGGTCGAAGATCACACTCTTCATCAGGTCTGGTATGCCCGGGCCATTGTCTTCGATGCTAACTGTACAGTACCGCCGGCCATCCTTTATCTCCGAGTTCATACTGATGTTGATGGAGGCGAGCCCTTTTGAGTGTTTTATGGCGTTCCCGACCAGGTTGGCGAACACATCCCGGAGCAGCTCGTTGGCCTGCACCCGAACACCATTGGCCTTGCCAAAAGAGATGTTAACTTGCTTATCCGGGACGGACTTGAACTGCTCGCACACCTCCCCGACTAGTGCACCGAGGTTGTACACCTCCGGCTTGCATTCGCCCATCCTGCCTCGTTGCAGCTTCCTGACGTTACTGATTAGGATAGAGCTGCTGTTGATTGAAGCGAACGCACTGTCCAGCAGATCAACATTAGCCGAGTCAAGCTTACCATCACCGTCAATGGTCTCCCTGGCTAACTCGAGGAAGCCCATGGCGACCATGTTCATGTTATTGATATCATGGCCCATCAGATCAAGGAACAGTTCTACCTGTGCCTTGGTCTCCTTCAACTCTTTCTCTGCCTGCTTGCGTTCGGTAATGTCCTGGCCTTGGGCAATGGTTGCCAGTAGCTTGTCATGTTCACCGTAAATGTTCGCCGAGTTCCAGAGAGCAATGCGGGTGCTACCATCTTTGCAGAGGATGGGTATCTCAACTGATTCCCAGCGCTCTCCATCCAGCGTGCTCCTGATCTTCTCCAGCGATTCATCGATGCTGCCGGGCGGGAAGAGCATCTTCAGGTTCTTCCCGACAACCTCGCCGACCTCATAACCAGAGAGCCACTCGAAGGCATGATTAAACTGAGTGATAGTAAACCCGGGGTCCCAGACGATGATCGGCGCGTTCGCATAGTTGATAAGGCTCTCCAGGTAATCCCGCGTCTCCCGCAGCGCCTCCTCGGCCCGCTTGAGCTGGGTAATATCGTTGCCAACACTGAACAATCCGGCCAGGTTCCCCGCATCGTCATAGATCGCCTTATTGGTCCAAGCGACCCACACAAGCTCGCCATTCTTACGCATGTTCTGATGGGTGTTGGTCCGATACTCCTCCGGGTGCCGCAGCAGGTCATCCAACATCGTCGCGAGATCCCTCCCGGCAGAGTCGCTCGCCGGTATGATCGTCCCGATCGCGTTCCTGCCGATGATCTCCGTCTCGGAATAGTCGAAAAACCGCTGGGCGAACTCGTTGAAAAAGGTGATAGTTCCATCCCGGTCCGCCCTCAGGATAATACTGTTCGCGTTCTCCACCAACTCCCGATGCTTCTCCTCGCTCTCCCGCAGCGCCTCCTCGGCCCGCTTGCGCTCGGTAATATCGGTATTAGTGCCGAACCAGCGCTGGATGTTACCCTGTGCATCCCGGATAGGCGTGACCCTGGTGAGGAACCAGCGGTAGTTCCCATCCTTGCCACGCAGCGGGAATACGTTGTCATAAGGCTGACCCGCCTTGATACGCGAACTCCACTCTTCCATTACCGCCTTAACATGATCGGGATGGTGCACCTTCTGCCAGCCCCACCCCTGCATCTCTTCCAGCGTAGTGCCCGTATAATCGTACCACTGCTTGTTATACCAGAAAATCCAGCCATCCGCATTGGCCATCCACGCCAGGTTGGGAATATTATCCGCCAATGCCCGGAACCGCTCCTCACTCTCACACAACGCTTCCTCAGCCTGCTTGCGCTCGGTGATGTTATCGAAAACAGCAGTGAAGTATCCCTGCCCGGTACTGTAGACAGAAATAGACAACCATGCCCCCAGGTGCTTGAAATCGTTCTCGAAATGCTCTGGCTTACCGGTCGCAGCTACCCGGCCATAAATCTCTAACAACTCTGGATGGGACTCTATGGTCTCCGGGATCGCCTCGGTAGCCCTTTTACCAACTACGTTTTCCAGGCCAGTCAACCTTCCGAAAGCGGTATTGACAACGAGATAGATATAATCTTCCGGATTACCATGGTTGTCGTAAAGCATCTTGCAGTACGCGAAACCGTTCAGCATGTGTTCAAACAACGAGCGATATCGCTCCTCACTCTCCCGCAACGCGGCGTTCATACTGGCAGCTTCATTATCACGGGCGTTGATCTCCTCCAGCTGCACCCTCAGCTCCTCGTTCTGAGTCGCCAGTTCCTCGCCCTGGAGTTCAACTTCCCTCTGCTTCTCCATTAACTCATCATGCAGCGACTCTAAGCTCTCCTTCCCGGCTTCGAGATCGTACAGGCTGCGGTATAATTCTTTCTTGCCTGAAACCTTTTCGTAACGTTTCACCACGTCCTTCAAACGAGAATTAAAATCGCGCAGGGCATTCAGCTCAGCGATAAGCTCCGCTCGGTCTTTATCGGTATCCTTCTTCTCTTCCACCATACGCGGGCCCATGATGATCGCGGTAATGAAACTGATTTAGTTCTAAAAGTCTTTATATAAATATGTTCGCGGCCAATAGAGAAAGCGCCGCGAGGTCTTCGACTGGCTGGTCTTCGAGGTGGCCGGGAAGCGTGAGGAGCCCCTGGTCAATCACCCTGACCATATGGAGTCCATGCTCATGAACATCCTGATAGAGATGGAGATGCGATTGAAAAAGATAGAGAGTGGTAATTAACTTTCCAGTAAATGTTTAGTCCCACATAATGGTTGGGTCTTTATCTCTTTTTAATGTGTGGCCACATTTTGGACACGGGCCGGGATGTTTCCAAAGCTTGCAGATATGTTTTTTCGATTTAGGACAGTGTACCTCTTTCGGTGTCCATCCCGGTTGGAGCGCCCAAGGCTCTTCGGATATGGTGATATCGTAAAGCTCCTGGCATTTCTCACAGAATATCGTTGCGGTCGCACAAAAGAACCCCATGTCAGGGCCGCCACTACATAGCGTATTGTAGCCGCACGATTCACAGGTAAATTGATAATGCGCGCCCACAGTTCTCAATCCCTATTATCACTGTTCATTTTAGCCATTGTTTTATTATAAATCTTAACCCGTTTACCTTCCCGGAGGTTCTTCTGCATGTACCAGAGGGTCGTCTTGCTAATGCCCAGCTCCTTCCGCTGTTCATGGCGTTTATCTCGTCGCTCGCATTTATATTCTTAGAGTTAGACTTGTCGCCCCTGCCCTTGAAGTTAAATTGTGGTGCTACCGCATTGAACACACGGGTCAAGCACTCAAAATACCGGCCAGCCACTTGACCTTCGTACGACATCAGCAGTTTAAGATCCATCTTTCTCTTCATAGACTGGTGGTATTCCGCAGTCCAGGCCGCAATATATCCCCGCACCATACCAAATGGGTTCTATTCCTTTATTGTTTTATTATCATAACACTGAGATGTTGCAAGAGTTCATGGCAATATGTTTCCTGCAGTGGAAAAATCATCATTAACGATAATAATTTTCGTTAACGCTTGCACAGTAAGCCTGAAACCAAATATATTTTTCACAGGTTGCACAAATTATTTATCCGGTATTAACAATTTTATAATATGCCTGTGGTGGGCAAGCTCCTTCAAGGTAAGGATTGAATATGCGGGATGGTATGACGACGGCCGATGGCAGCCATGGAATCATTGTGCGGTGGATGAAATCGAATCCCCCGGGGGTAACCTGATGCGTAAAATGATAATCCTCTGGACGATCATCGGGATATCTCTGGGGCTGCTTGTCGCCTTCGGTTTCCAATGGATACAGGAGCAGGTATCGGCAGCTTCACTGATGCCTTCCTCCTCTGGCGTGACGGAACAAACGCAAATGGACTGGACGAACATCCGGATCATAAGCGCGTTACTTTTCGGGGCCGGGGGTTTTGTCGCAGGCACGAGGTTCGAAAGCTGATCGGGATATTATTCCCGCATTGAGGATTGACGTCGTAATGGCCGGAAAACTTTCGATGAGACCTGTCCCCGGAGCAATCGTCCTGTTTATCCTGTGCGTCGTCCTTGTCGATATCACGCAGACGGCCGCGATGTCCCTGGTTGTCGGCGCACATGAGCTGGGCCATGCCATTATCGGTTTTATATTTGGCGAAAATTTAGTCGGGATCCCCATCGTGAATATCGGGCTAACGCCCCTGGATATCGGTGGCCTGACTACGTTTACGGATAGTAGTAAGGCTACGGCACTCCGCGTCGTCGCCGGGCCGTATACGAACTTAGTGATCGGAGCGGGATTATCGCTACTGTTAATCTTCCGGCTAAGAATATCACCAAAAATCAGGGTGTTTATGGATAGCCCATATGCCGGTTTTTTTGTCGAAGCTCTGACCCTTATCCTGTTCTGGTCAGGATATGCGATCGTCACACAGTTTATCGGGTTTCCGGGATCTGATCTAGGAGACTCTATGCCAGATCAACAGGGGCAGACGATGATGCTTATATGCGTAATGTTTGGTATGTCGATCATGGTGTTCCTCTTGTTCGGGAGAATCAGAGACCTCGTGTTCAAGACCGGTATAATCAGAGGGGTACGTGCCGAAGTGTATAAGAGATATTCGTGGCTACTCTGCCCGATATATCTCGCTCTCAGCATCCTTGTGGTGTTATACGTGCCGGTCGAGTCGTGGGGGTCAATAGGGATATTGTTTATGCTGGCATCCATGTTCTATTATATGTTGCTGCTGTTAGCCGATCGATACGATCTTGCCAGAATTGGGACGGATTTTAATACAGTATGAATGATGGGGCATGGGGTAGAAGAAGCATAATAGTAAGATGCCTGTGGAAACGAAAATATATAGTCTGGGGGATATAGCCGTGTTCCGCAGGCGTATGACCGTTTATCTCTCATGGTTTTATACCCTTATGGCCACAACGTTGAACTGAAAGCGATCGTATGACATATCTACAGGATATCTGTCCGGGCTACTCTTCCGTACGATAAGCCCGGTCGAACCTGTCACCCTTGATATATCCCGGTATTATTCCGCAGCAAACTTAATTCAACGGAAAAACCTGTCTTTGATTTGTAGGGGGAGTAATATGAAGAGAATAATACTCGTACTGATTGTGTTAGCCGTTATGGCTTTACCATATGGTGCCTGTGCTCAGCAGGCTGCCACTCACGACGCTTACGCGCTCCTGAAAGACGCAAACGGCCGTGAAACCGGGACTGCTACCTTCACTGAAGACAGCAGCGGCGTCGTGCACATCGATGTCCGGGCCAGTGGTCTATCGCCCGGCCTGCATGGCATCCATGTCCACGAAAAAGGGAACTGCAGCCCGCCTTTTGCCTCTGCAGGGGCTCACTTCAATCCGCTGGGCAAACATCATGGCCTCAAGAACCCGGACGGCCCTCACGCGGGCGATCTGCCCGACCTGCAGGTCAACGCGGATGGCGTGGGGTACCTGAACACGACCACGGACCGGTTTACATTATCGCCCGGCCCGACCACAGTATTCGACAGCGACGGCAGCTCCTTAGTCATACATTCGGGCCCGGACGACCAGATGACAGACCCTGCGGGTAACAGCGGCGATCGGGTCGCTTGTGGCGTTATCGTCCCGGGTCGCCCGGGTGTAAAAAAATAGAGTAATCCTTCTTATTTTTTATATTAGCCTAATTTTCACTTAATTGAATATATTTGTAGCATTATCATAACATTTTTATACTAAACGGGCGTTTATTTGTATTAGCGTATGATTACCAGCCATACGCTAAAAAGAGGCATAATAACCGGCCGTCTCCGGGGGTTGGCTATGGCCGGTTTCCATGCCCCCGTGCACAGGGCAGGCCTACCGCCTGTTTGCCCTGTGTCCGCATATCCTCACGCAGGGTGATATCTTGAAGAAGATTGTATCAATTGGCCTGATCACTGTGCTGTTGTTTAGCGCTTGTTTTTCTATCGTTGCCGTGGCACAGAAAGACTATTCGAACGTTAACGGTACGCAGTCGAGCACCGATAATAAAAGCTCTGTAGCCGGAGGCGCAGGCCAGGTTTACCCGGGCCATGCGCCAGCGGGATACGTCAGCATTCTGCCTCCCGGCCGGTCGGGACAGTGGACAGCCGCATCCGGCAGCGTCGGCATCCAGTCGATTACAAGGGGGGAGACGCTCCCTTATATCTCGGGATACAGCGATAACTATGCTGCGACTTATATCGGCGCCTGTGGAGTGAGCTCACGGACGCCCTCTGTCCTGGCATCCAGCGTATATGCCCGCATCAGCTCGAAGTCACTTGCCAACATGCAATACGACGAGATACTGGCCTTGCACCTGTGGAGTAAGGCCGTGAACGGCTATCAGCCGGAGAACGATATCGTCATCGGCCGGAACTGGAGCAACGCCAATTACGTTGACTTCACCATCTTCATCAGTGCCTATAGTTATCCATGGCTGAAGACGATCTCCTGCCCGGCGAGCCACGAGTTCTCGATTTACATCCGGACCGTCAATCCCCGGGGCTCTAACTTTAACCGCCTCGAGTTTTCGGTCTATGATATGACCGCCCGGAAATACTATACTTACCAGTACGTACTGCCCGCGACGCAGACGATGGACGGAGCAGACATAGCGCTGGAGAAGTTTTACCAGGACGACGAGGCGCGTCCGGGCCTGGTCCGGCAATGGCGTACTGCCTCTGCGTTCCACGTGTACGATCAATATAATCGCTGCGTGAACCTGCTCCAGTCGGGCTTCGTCAGTGAATGGCTGACCTCCGGGGTGCAGACTGCCTACTATCACGACTACAAGTCCTATGCAGGTGTCCGCAATGGCGATGGGACTTTCTATATGACAAGGGTGGGGGCCGGGAGCGCATATCCGCCCCACCCCTGACCTTTTCTTTTTCATCGGGCTATTATCCGCTGTCGGATTTTTATATAAGCGGCTATCACGCTTAACATTTCATAATCGGGCGTTATTTTGCTCTATTTATCACAATGCCTGATATTCCGGTGCGTGATCATCTATCGATCGGCATCTCATCTTATGCCGGAGGATACGTCATGAAAAAAATCACTGCAATCGTGCTGATGAGTATTTTTATCTTATCCCTGTTCGCGGCAGGCTCTACGGCGGTCAGCGCCGCAGGCCCGAGTGAAAACGTCATCATCGTATTCAAAAGCCCGGTGACGCAGGATGACGTGAAATACATTGAGGGCATAGGTGGCGTGATCAAGTATACCTACACCATCATCGATGGTATCGCTGCCAGCCTGCCGCAGACCGCTCTGGACCGGCTGCGCGGCCTTCAGGGCAGCCCGGGCAGCGATCCGGTCGCGGGAAGGATCAAGTACATAGAAAACGACGGTACGATGTATGCGCTGGGCGATGGCGCTGTGCCGGCCGGCCAGAACACTGTGGCCGTACAGGCCATGTCGGCAGAAAGTCCGATCACTTCGTCTGTCGGTGAGAAGCCTGTAGCCGACCCGACCGTCGAGACGGCAGGCGCTGTGCTGCAGACCGCAGTCATGCATCTGGTAACAGGCGACATGCACGTCTTTCCCGTCCTGCCGCTGACGACCGCTGCCTTAGGCACCTGATCAGGGCTGCCAGCAGCATACTATAGATTTTTGTATGTCTTTTTGTTCAGGCTTAGACGGCAACAGCAGGGGAGTAACCTGTCGGTGATGACCTGACCACAAGCCATACCAGCCTGCGTGCCGGAAGCGCAAAATGGCATGGCGTCAGACTTATCCAGCATAATTTTGCTTCTTTTACCTTTTCTCTGGGAAAAATGATGTCAATATTTAATAATGCCCGTGCCCTCTCTCGTTATTGGGTATATTAAGGGGTTTTGAGGGGGTATTCGAGACGGGACTAAAGCGGCCTCTTGCACTATTAGTGCTGTTGATCGTCATCAGTGCAGGGGCCATTCCTGCCCTCGTGCAGGGCTACCAGGAATCGCAGTTCGAAGTCCAGAGCGGCAATCTTCTTATTCAGGAACAGGCCTATATGACCACCGCTCCCATCGCAGACCCTTGTTCCATCGCCAGACCGCCGCAGGCACCGATGCGGAAGCGTTCGACTTTGGCCGGACGCCGGACGGCAGCATCGGCCTGGCACAGACCAATGCTGCGGCCGTCGACGCCACCGACACCGGTTTCTACACGGCATCCTTCAGCTTCCTGAAGTTCGATAACCCCACGTCCACCGGTTTTCTGCACACGCCCATCGGCGACCCGATCCATACGACCACGCCGATATTCTCCAGCCTGATCTTCCCTCAGATGACAAAAGTAGACAACCTGATTTCCCCTGAGCGTAGCACACAGCCGACCGGTAATCTGTCAAGGCAAAACAATTCGACGAGCATGGCTGCACCCATCCCGTCGGCCCTGAATGAGACTCGCAACGCTTCCATGAACAATCTGACGAAACTGGAGCCTGTGATAAAAAACGAAGTATCCACAGAGGTCGGCGTTGAGGACACGACCAATATCCTGGCCGTCACAGCGACACCGACGCCTGCGCCAACGGCGGTACCTGCAGGCAATGCGACTAACGCGACAGGCAAGGCAAATGAGACTAAAGCGCAGACTGCCGAAAAAACCATGCCGTTGCCGAAGTCAGCAACACTGCTCACGAAGCCGATGGCCCGGCAGGCGAACAAGCCGTTTACCGAACCAATGAACCCCGACTATAACCCGAGAAAGGCCTCGCGGGAGGAGATCGAGAACATAACCGGCTGGGACCGTTTCACGACTAACGTGATCGGCCGGAGCGGCATCGATAGCACATACATGAACAGGACGTCCTATCCGAGCTATATTAACCCGTGGAACGTAGTCAAGCTGGCCGATCAATACGCGGTCATGTCTGACTCCATGAATATGACAAAGACAGACAGCTGGCTGAACCCGAGAATGTGGGCGTTGTAGCCGGATGCGCTATCAGATCTCTTTCAGGGTATACTGGCTGGTGCCCAGCCCGATCTCTTCGCCGTATTTTATTTGGACCAGCCCTCGCGTATCCGGCCAGGTGCCCTTGAACTTGTCCTGCCCGGGCTCGAAGTCGCTCTTCAGCCTGCCCCCTTTCAGCCCGATCTGCTGGCTTACCAGGTCGAAGCTGGCCTGGTCGATGGCCACCGGGTCGGTCGAGGCAAGGATGCCGATGTCCGGCACGATTGGCGCGTCGCTCCAGGGGACGCAGTCGCACTCCGGGGTGATCTGGATGAGGAAGTTCATGTAGCCGATCCTTCCCTGCTTTCCCGCCACCGCGCCGAGAGCGTACTCGGTCATCATCTCCATGAATGGGACGATGTCCCGGTCCCAGTCAAAGCTGATAGAGCCCACGGGGCAGACTGTCATGCACTCCCCGCAGCCAATGCAGACCTCGTCATCCACCACCGCCCCGGCTTCCTCGTCCATGTGGACTGCTTCCCTCGGGCAGACCGCCGCGCACTTGCCACAGCCTGCACAGGTGCCCTCGTCGACCGCAGGCCGGAGCCCCCTGTGCTGGTCCATCTTCCCGCTGGCCGGGGCACAGCCCATGGCCAGGTTCTTGATCGCGCCGCCGAACCCGGCCATGCCATGCCCTTTGACATGGGAGAGCACTATCATGCCCGGCGGAGTGAGGATGTCGCTGGCGATCTTGACCTTGCTGAAATGTCTGCCGTTGATCGGCACTTCCCGGAAGTTATCGCTGACCAGGCCGTCAGCGATGATCAGGGGTGCCCTGACCACGGAAAAGTCGAAGCCATGCTCGATGGCCGTGATCAGGTGGTCGACCGAGTCGTGTCTGCTGCCAGAATAGAGTGTATTCGTGTCGGTCAGGAAAGGCTTGCCGCCCTTCTCCAGTATTTTGTCGATCACCTGTCGCACGTAAACTGGTCGGACGTACGTGTCGTTGCCCCGCTCACCGAAGTGTACCTTTACCGGCAGCAGTTCGCCCGTAGTGACGATGTTGCCGAAACCTGCCACGTCGAAGAGCTTCCTGATCTTCGTCACCGTGTTGACCCGGGCCTTACCGATCCTGAGGCGGGCCAGGTAAACCTTGCTTGCCATGCCTGGATTTCCTCCGGAAACACAGAGATGTCAGGCTGCATTGCCAAATCATGCGGTGGCAATTATCGCCGGGAATACCGTCACGCATTTTCAGATATGGCATCTGTGCGGTTAAGATCGGGCTCGCGCAGCCAGCGATGATCATTGATAGCGCTATGGCGGACGGAATCCTTTCTTGCTATGCCACATAATCTCGTATGTGTAACTGCCTGTTACTAAGTATTTTAATCTAATCGCCAAATCGTTGAACTGAAAAAAATATGTCGGCGCCGTGGTGGTGTGGTACGGCGCCGGCAGGGTATTGAGGTTGGATGGATGATTATTGCTCGATGATGGCCGGCCGGGACTCCTCGGGCGTGACCTTGAGCTGGATGCGATCATAGCGCCTGATAGCTGCCAGCGTCACGGCTTTGCCGATCATGTCCTCGGTGAGCAGCTTATGCAGGTCGTCGATGTTCGAGATCGGGGTACTCTCGAGGCCGATGATCACGTCGCCGGGCTCGAGCCCTGCCTTTTGCGCGGGGCCGCCCTTCTCGATGCTGACCACGAGCACGCCCTGCCCGGACGTGAGCTTCATCGATTTGACGTAGTCCTCCTTGAGGTCGACGTTCTGGCCTGCCATGCCGATGCGGCCCCGGCGGATGCGGCCGTCCCGCATCAGGCTCGATGCCACGAAGTTTGCGATATTTGACGGGATGGCAAAGCAGATTCCCTGCGCCGGCAGGATGATGGCCGTATTGACACCGATCACCTCTCCGCGGGAGTTGACCAGCGGTCCGCCGGAGTTGCCCGGGTTAAGGGAAGCGTCTGTCTGGATGACGTCGTCGATGAGCCGGCCGGTGCTGGTGCGGAGCGAGCGGCCTACCGCGCTGACCACGCCGGAAGTGACCGTGCACTGGAAGCCATACGGGTTCCCAATCGCGATGACCATCTGCCCGACCTTCAGCGACCCGGAGTTGCCCAGCTTCGCGGCCACGAGGTCCTGTGCCTCGATACGGATGACTGCGAGGTCGGTGTCCGGGTCGTCGCCGATGACCTTCGCCGGGAAATGGCGGCCGTCGGACAGCGCCACGTCGATATCGATTACGTCGTGTACCACGTGGCTGTTCGTGAGGATGAACCCGTCCGGGGTGAAGATAAAGCCCGAGCCGCTGCCCGGCACCTCGCGGGTCGTCGTCCCGAACATCATCGGCTGGGCAATGCGCTTCTTCACGTCGATCTTGACGACCGATGGGCTGACTTTCTCAACGGCGCCGACCACGGCTCTCGAGTAGGCATCGAGCAGCTCGTCGTCGGATGCCGCGACGGCGCCCGGTGCCTGTGTCTCGTAAGTTTCCTGGTTGGTGCTTGATACGGTTTTGATTATCGTGTCCATGTTATCTTCTGACCTTGTCTTATTGATCGCTCTACAGGGATGTGCCTGCTTATCCCGGGGTCGAAGTTCCGGGCTGGCATGGCACATACAATTTACCTATTGTAAATATTGATGGTATTAATACTTTATGTAAGGAGCATCGCATCGGCAGGGGCCGCGGCGCAGGCGATTTATCCATAAAAACGGTCTGCAGTCGATAGTATTTTATGGACGTTCCAGCGCGAACCTGATATGGCCCGGCTCGGAGGCCCCTGGTACCTGCCTGAATCCCATCCGCATCAGTACCCGGACAGACCTCTCATTGTCTGGCAACGTTTCCGCTATGACCTTCTGCACATCCGGGTGTGAAAACGCCCATACCGTCAGCGCTTTTACCGCTTCGGTCGCGTATCCATTTCCCCGGTATTGCGGCAGCAGCGCATACCCGATGGCTACGACGCCGTCCACCGGCGGCGATGTGAAGCCCCCGTCGCCGATCAGAGTCCGGTCGCCAGGCTCCGGCCCCGCGAGGACCCAGTACCAGTTCAGCCATCCGGCAAGCTCCGGGTCTCTCTGTAGCTTCGCGGAGAAAAATTCGACCACATCCCGGGCTGTCTCCGGTGGCCAGTTTTCCGGGACATCTGCGCCGAGCGCTTCGGCCAGACGGCCCTGGCCGGAGACCTCTGCCTTGCCCAGCTCGGCGGTCTCAGCTATTAGCTCTAATCGTCCAGTCCGGATTTTCGGGCCCATTTCGTTAAAGCTCCTGTATGAACGATATCTTAGGTGCTCATGGCTATTTATAACCAATGAGCGGCATCATTAAACCGGCAGGCCTGCGTCATTTCCGCTTTTAACATTATCACATGTATATCCCCCATGCCGGGATATTATATACTTGACTACATGAGACGCTGGCCAGAGGTGCCAGTAAAAACGGACAAATGACGGAGGTTAACCATGGCCGCATACAGGATGGACGGGGGCAGGCTGTTCTACGTGGAGCACGAGTGCCAGAGCGCAAAAGGCCCGAACCCGAACCAGCGACACCTGCTCCACAACAAGGTCCACAATGCGAAATACGTCGTCAGGATGTACTATATCGGAGAATTGGGTACCTCGAGTGCTAACGTGAACAACTTTGCCTACATGACTGACAATGTGTTGGGCGAAGGTGGCACCAACGCGTACGTGAACTGCCCGCTGTGCGGCAGCGAAGGCCGGATTGCCACCGACGAGAAGAACCTGATCGAGCTGAAGGAATCCTTCGGCAGGCCCGAGATGGTCGAATCGCCATTCAGGTGAACGCTGCCGCTCATGGCAATCTCTTTTTGTCTATCTCCGCAAAGACCTCTTTTGCTGCGTAGAGCCCGTTCAGCGAGGCCGGGAACCCGGCGTAGACCGCCATCTGCATGATCGCTTCCACGATCTCTTCCCGGCTCCAGCCGGCGTTCAGCGCGCCGTTGATGTGGGACTTCAACTGCAGCGGGGCGTTGCCCAGTGCCGTCAGCGCCGCCACGGTCGCCAGTTCCCGGGACTTGATGTCCAGTCCGGGGCGGCTGTAGATATCACCGTACGCGAACTCAAAGACGTACCGCGGCCATGTCCGGCGCGATGTCCTGCAGGTTCTCCGCCAGGCGTGCGGAGTTCTCCGGGTTTATCCTGTCCAGCAGCTCTCTGCCGCGCTCGTACCTGTCATCGCTCATTGTCGCAGACCTCGACTCATCTGTTAGTGGCTGATCGGTCATAACTTTATCCGGGGATACATCGCCATTCGCTTATCTTCTTGTATGTGCGGATAAGGCATCTGACACGAAGGCCACGAAGGCCACAATGGCCACAACGTACGTTTAATATAACAATCCCCTGCAGCCTCTTTTTTAATAAGGCCTTCGTGTACTTTGTGGCCATTGTGGCCTTTGTGTTTGATGCCTTCTCAGTGTATACAAAATCTTGTAATATTTTACACAAAACATGTATAAACGATGGGATAATACCCACCTGACATGGACGCTCTGCGCATCAAAGGCCTGACGGTAGTCGACAGCACTGACCTGAAATGCCGCGGGTGCGGTACATGCTGCTCCGTCTACGAGACGATCAATATCAATGTCACGAATATTTTTAACATCTCATCGTACCTGGGGATGACTCCGAAGGCGTTTTTCGATCAGTACTGTCGCAAGATGGAGGACGGCAAGGGCGGCGCCACCTTTGTCCTTGACGTGAACGGGGGCTGCAGGTTCCGGCATGATGGCAAATGTGCCATTTACCCGGTACGTCCTGACACCTGCGCCATGCATCCTTTTGATTTCCCGGGCATCAACATATCCCACCATGCGAAGTCCGAGGTGTCTGCGGACGAGTATAAGTCCTGCTTCATCCGTGACATGCCCGACGGCCTGATCATCGTGCCGGACCTCGAGCGGATGGTCAGCAGCCTGATCATGGCCATGGTCAAGGAAATATGCCCGGCCCGGAACGGCGGGGACTTCGACGAGGAAGCGGCGGCAGCGTCGCGCAACAGTGGCATGGCACAGGTGAATAATCCCCGGATACGCGAGATGATGCACCGGAAGCTGCTCAATGAGATGATCCACAACGCGCCTATCGACCCGGAGACGAATAAGCCTGCGCTTACGGCGGAAGAGATCACGCAAATATACGGCCACGTGCGAGCGCGGGCGAAACCGAAGAACGAACCCTGATTTTATCTGCAGGTTATAAGCCCGCAGGCATCCGTGGATATATGGGAGATCATTCCATGGACGTTTTTACGGCTATCAGCCAGCGAAAGAGCATCAGGGCTTATCAGGACAGGAAGATCGACGAAGCTACGCTCAGCCGTGTGCTGGAAGCGGGCAGGATAGCGCCATCGGCAGGCAACCGGCAGGACTGGAAGTTTATTGTCGTGACCGACGGGGAAACCCGCAAGAAGCTGGCGATGGCGGCAAGGGGACAGATGTTTCTAAGCCAGGCGCCTGTGGTCATTGCAGGTTGTGCCATTGCGCCGGAATATGTGATGGCGTGCGGGCAGTCGGCCGGCATTATCGATGTGTCCATCGCGTTCTCTTTTATGATGCTGCAGGCAACGGAACTGGGACTGGGGACATGCTGGCTCGGCGCCTTTAACGAGAGTGAGGTGAGGGAAATCCTCGGGGTGCCTGACCATGTGCGAGTCGTGGCAATGACGCCGCTTGGTTACCCTGACGAGGTGCCGGCGGGCAGGCCTCGCAAGAGTCTGGAAGAGGTCGTCTGCCGCGATCGGTATCAGGGATAACGGTCAGTACTATTATAATTATGTCGGAAAAAACCAACTAATTCTTTTTTTCTAATATTTAGCATATAATATTACCAAAAAATATATATGTATATCTATTGTACAGTAGTAATCGGTGGTCCGGGGTGCGCATGCTTCTAATTTCTGAATCATACCCCCAATAGCTTCTGAAATGAAAAAATGCGCCCCGGCCATTTTTATAATAATTTTTTTCGATAGCCTGGCCTGTTAAAAAAGCTAGTATCAGGATAGAATTATAAAACTATGAAAATCAATTTAAACAAAGAGAATGATCGCGGGGAAAACGATTTTAATGGATATATGCGGTCCCGGCCATCATGATGACGAACAGTACGAGGCCAATCTCGATTACGAACAGGAAGGTCTGGGATTTTACGTTCATGCTTATCATAAGTTTCATCTCCACTTCATTTGTACGTACGTTGTGTACGTAATTTCTATAAGCAACTACCTGGTAATAAAGCTTTTATTACGGAAATGTAATTCAAGTAAGCTAATTCTAAACGATACGGCCATGTACGGGGCAGCCGCAGCTGCAGGCAAGGGCATGGCTGCTGCCCGCTATGCCCCGTATGGCCGTCTTCGCCTTTCCGATCGAGGCGTTTTATTGCGGCCCGTTGTAAATGCCAATCTGGAACCGGCCGTTTTCCTGGAAGGCGCCCGCGGCGCAGACCGGCTTCTCGAAGATCAGATCGTACATCTTTTTCGCCACGTCCTCCGCAGAATACGCCTCAACGGTCAGCCGTGAGAAGACCGTCTTCTCGTAGGTGGCCACCATCAGGCATTCTTTCTCGTGGAGCGGAAAAGCGGTTACGTTGATCCCCTCTTTCGTGATGATGCCCAGGTCGGCCTCGCCCTTGCTGATCACGGCCGCAATTCGCGGGGTGTTGAGCGAATTTTTCTCGTAGTCCATCGCTAACAGGCTCAGCGCTATGGCATCCCTGGCCGGGTAGCCTATCTGAATTTTCTCGATGATGGGATCGGTATGGGAACCGTTGGCTACGACGGCCACGCCAGGCAGCACCCTTATGCAGTTATAAGAAATATAAGGGCTTTTCTCGAGGTCTTTTACGTCCTCCGGCATGATGGCCACGGTGGACTCGTTCAGCTTTACCGCATATCTTTCCGGGAAGGTCCGGGACGAGACCCGGTAGCCCGCCCACAGCCTGCCGTTCGTTTTCCCGATGGTCACCAGTCTGCCCACGTACATTGATATCCCCCATAGCTCTAACTCTGCGGAATTACTGATTCTCAGGCAGCGGTCCCTGCCGTCTCCGGGCGGATTCCGCCTTATCCTGTCCAGGCAACAGGCAGCTCTCGTCGACGGGTGTGCAGTTCTTGAGATCGCCCAGCTCCTTGCGGAACTTCGTCTGCTCTATCAGGATGTCACGCTTGCGGAACTCCCGCTCCCGGGCATCCTGCATGGCGTGATCAACGTATTCCTCGGCCTGCTTGTGTTCCATGCCCCGGCGCATCAAGGCCTGTACTCGCCCCTCATAGGGCAGGGTCCAGTCGATGAGCGGATCAGTAGTGTCCAGCCTGTTCTCCGCATCAGCATTCGTGTCATAATCCGGTTTCCCGAAATCAGATCTCCTGCCAACGCCCGCCATGCATTAACCTCCAATTTCACTTGTGGCAGCAATATTTTTAACCGTCATCAATAGAAACCGCGGGAAGATTTCATTATTTCAACCCCTCATCCGAGTATTCGCCTCTTAATAGCAGGCCAAAGAATATCCCGGGGAAGAGAGAAAAAGATCATTATCAGCCACAAGCGGCAGCTAAAATTATATAATTATTTACACGCAACCTTGAAGATAACCAGGAGGACCAAAATGGGCTATACTATACCAGAATCACTACGAAAGGAGCATGAGGAATTGCACGCGGAACTCGCGCAGATCATCAAGTCCGGCGGCGAGGCAGGGACCGCGGCCGGGAACGTAGCGCGGGTGCTGCATCCGCACTTCCTCAAGGAGGAAGAGTTTGCGCTGCCGCCCCTGGGGCTGCTGGTGTCGCTCGCTGCCGGGAAAGTCACGCCGGACATGGCCGGTGCCGCAAAAATGGCCGGCAAGCTCAAGGCCGAGATGCCTGAAATGCTTGCCGAGCACCGGGAGATCGTCGGGGCGCTGAAACCGCTGGAGGAGGCTGCGAAAAAGGAGAATAAGCCGCAGGCCGCCCGGTTTGCGGAGAAGCTGGCCCTGCATGCCCGGACCGAGGAGGAAGTGCTGTACCCGGCATCCATACTGGCGGGCGAGTTCATCGGGTTAAAGTTAAAAACATGACCACAGCAATAAGATCATGATGTTCGCCAGGCTATGGAGCACGATGGTCAAGCATGATGCGAGGACGTCGGAGAGATAGTGTTGGATATGGGGCGTAAAGAGATGTCGGGTGTACAATGCGATAGCCAGGAGAAATACCGCATAGTGGCGGACTACACCTATGATTGGGAATACTGGATTAGCCCGAAAAACCAATTCTTGTACGTCTCGCCCTCGTGCAAGCGAATTACCGGGTACACGAGCCAGGAGTTTATAGAAAATCCAGATTTGCTGCAAAAGATCGTATATCCGGATGATCTGCAGATTTTTCTCTCGCACCAGCATGAGAAACCGGCACAAGGAAGCGACATCGAGTTACGGATAATTACCCGGAGCGGAGAGATAAGGTGGATACACCATCTCTGTCAGCCAGTTTATGACGACAGCGGCCGCTATGCCGGAATCCGGGGCAGCAACCGCGACGTCACCGATCGCAAGCAGATCGAAAAGGAGCTGGCGGATTCGAAGGTGCAGGCCGAGCTGTATCTCGACCTGATAGCCCACGATATTAACAACATGAACCAGGTCGCGCAAGGATACCTGGAGCTTACGCTCCAGATGCTGGGTGAGGGCGGAAAGATCGATCAAGGCGGCAAAGCGTTGATCGAGAAGCCGTTGCAGGCAGTACAGAGCAGCTCGAGGCTGATATCTAATATCCGGAAGCTTCAACGGCTGGCTGAAAACGGCGAAAAGACCCGGTCAGTCGATCTGCACGATCTTTTCGAGAAACTAAAATCCCGTGACTTCAGGGTCGGTGACAAGGAAGTCACCATCAACATGCGCGATATTCCCCATTGTACCGTCAGGGGCAGCGAACTTCTCCAGGAAGCGTTTTTCAACATCATCAGCAATGCGGTCAAGCACTCCTGGCCGGACAGGCTCGTGGTCGTCGATGTCCGGGTTGATAGCACAGACGTGAACGGCCGGCCATACTGTAGGTGCACTGTTGAAGACAACGGGCCCGGCATACCGGATGAGATGAAGCCCAGGCTGTTCGACAGGTCGTGGCGGGGGGAAACTCGGGCATACGGCAAAGGTCTCGGGCTGTACCTCGTGAAAACACTGTTAGACCGGTACGGTGGCCGGGTCTGGGCTGAGGACCGTGTACCGGGCGACCCTTCGAGGGGCGCAAAGTTCGTGATCTTGCTGCCCATCGTAGAGAATTAACTTTTCCTCAGGAGAAGGCCTAAATACTTGCTCAGGCTAACCTTAGTGGGATGGATGGGTGCAGGACAGGCGAAAGCCCGGCAGCGATAATGCGCTGATTCGACTTATGCCTGTGCGCTGAAGCAATTTCCTTTAGCGTCTGCTATCTGTGGCCGCGGGTAGCGGCTGCCATCGGCGTCGCCATCGACGCCATCCACACGTACGGCACAAGACTGGCTCGAAAGGAGGTTTGGGAGGAAGATCTATGGAATTCATCGTACAGGAAGCCCTAAAATTCGACGGCTTAAGGACTGAAAAAAGGAGCGTTTCTACGGAAAGCACGACTGATTTTGAGGAGTTCGGGCAGCCGAAGATCAAGGTCCTCGGCTGCGGTGGCGCCGGCAACAACACGATTAACCGGCTTTACGCCATCGGCGCGGACGACGTTGAGATCATCGCCATCAACACGGACCGCCAGCACCTCGATATGATCAACGCGGACAAAAAGATACTGGTGGGCAAATCGCTGACCCGGGGCCTGGGCGCAGGCGGCTATCCCGAGATCGGTCAGCGTGCAGCCGAGCTGGCGAGGGCCACGCTCGCGGAAGAGTTGAAGGATACCGACCTGGTTTTCATCACTGCCGGCATGGGAGGCGGGACCGGCACGGGCACGGCGCCGGTGGTCGCGCAGATCGCCAAAGAGCAGGGCGCCATCACCATCTGCATGGTCTCGACGCCGTTCAAGGTAGAACGGGCCCGGATGCTGAGGGCCGAGGAAGGCATCGCGGCCCTGGCGGCTGCCGCAGACACCGTCATCCTGCTGGACAATAACCGTTTGCTCGAGATGGTGCCGAACCTGCCGCTGGAGCAGTCCTTCTCGGTCATGGATCAGCTGATTTCAGAGACGGTGAAAGGCATTTCGGAGACGATCACCCGGCCGTCCCTGATCAACATCGACTACGCCGATATCAAGACGATCATGAATGCAGGCGGCGTCGCGGTGCTGCTGGTCGGAGAGGCAAAGGGGGAGAACAAGGCGGGCAGCGTGGTAAAGGCAGCACTGGATCAGCCGCTGCTCGACGTCGACTGCCGGGGCGCCACCGGGGCGCTCATTCACATCACCGGAGGCCAGGACCTGACGCTGCACGAGGCAGAAGGCATTGCGAGCTCGCTTACTTATGAGCTCGACGCCCGCGCCAACGTCATCTGGGGCGCGCGCATCCAGGAGAATTACGAGGGCAAAGTCCGCGTGCTGGCGATCCTCACGGGTATCAAATCCGCACAGATCGTCGGTAAAAAAGCCCGGCAGCGTTAAGCTCCCCGGATCGCCAGCCGCCGTTACGATGAAGGTAATGGACAGGAAAGGTAAGGACGTTATCGACCACGTCAGGTAGGCGTTTTGCTAAGGATCGCCGGAAAAACATCCGGCGATCCATTCTTCAGGAAGCGTAGTATCACGGTTCATTCCCGATGAGTATCAAAGTACGGGATACCATTATCACCCTGCGATCGTCGCGCTTTTGGCAACCATGCTGGCCATGCCCTTCTTCAACCCGGGCATGGCCGTATACATGCCGATCATCGTGATCGGCATCTCGCTCGCGCTCCGGAAATGCCCGGCCAGTTTCGTCGGGCACTTCGTCATCCGCGGCTCCGGTATCTTCGACGTCGGCGACACCAGGGGCGACGTCAAGCACGTCGGCCTGTTCCACATTATCCCGGACGAGGTTCGACAACGAGATGATAGTTTGCAGATACATCCTCGATGAGATCCGCATCCCGCTGAAGCCGGAGAGCACGCGGATCACTCTCCGGTACGCTGAAACGTTGCGATCGTTACCGGGATGCCCCCTCTAACGGAATGCCGGGCGATTACTGGCATGGGGAGCGGCCTGCGTCTGTGACGATCACAGGCCGGACGAAATTGCTGCAGCACGATATTATACGTCTGCTTCGCTCAAGTCCCCGACCGGTTCTCTCCTTCCCCTCACCAATGCTTCGAGGATAGCGTTGAAGCTGTCCCAGTATATGGGCTCTGCTGCACTGTTTATCGCCAGGATGGGCGTCGTCCACCGGTCTCCACTGATCAGGATTCCATCGGCGAAGTGTGTACTGGCCATTATAAACTCCAGTGGTATGGTGGCCGCCTGATTTATGCCCAGGAATACTACTCTTTTATCGGTCAGGTACAACGACCCTGTATCGAGCGCGTTACCCCTCCTCCCGGCCTTCGCGCTCCCCTTTCCCACCGTGATGGCGATGCCTTTGCCTGTCCTGATGCTCTGCCCCTCGTACAGGTACACGCCGCCTATCTTAAAATACAGCCTTTCGTTCTCTTTGAGGGCGATCACCCCGTCAGGCTGTATCTGGCTCGGGGGCTGACCGCTACGTACATTCCTGGCGGCTACGGTCAAATTGCGAATTTTTTCGCAGTAGTCCATCTTTTTCTTCTCAGTCACGGGCATTTCATCACCTATCTATCATTTTTTCAATTTTTCTCACCAGCGCTTCAAGGAAGACGCCAAAAGCTTCCCGATATACCGGCTCGACCTCGTCGCTCGTGACAATGATGGGCACATGCCTGCTGCACCCGGCACATTTCACTGTCGGTTCCATCATTTCCGTCCCTCTTCATTCGTCATTCTTGCACTACTGGCGTCCGGGTGGCCGTCGCGATCCCTGTTAGTCCCGACGTAGTCGTTTCCGGTATTGTCGCACGCGAAACCGGCCGTAGCTTCTTCGTCGTTAATCATCGCCGGGGGCGCCTGGATCGGCTCTGCAGAGTCCGGGCCGGAAGGATAGCCGTAGAAGGCGGCGATGGCGCTGCAGACGATGCAGAAGCCGAGTAGCAGGCTGCCCCAGAGGACGAATATGGCAGCTACGCCTATCCAGAACTTCACGTCCTTCATGTCATCTCCCCGATAGCGGCCGAAACTGTTTTTCTGCTGGCAATGCGCTCTGCGTATGGCCCATCCCGTCAAGACAGAGGCGCATAGTAACCTGTCTCATCTCGTCACCACCCTTCGGTCGCCATGGTTCATGTGCAGGGATTCTAATGCAGGGATCAGGGGATGGGACTGTATTGGCAGCGTCCCGTCGCCGAGCCTGCTCAGATCGCTAAGCATCGTTACGTTGCCCCGCCTGTCGCGAAGCATTTCTCTGGCTGCGCTATCGATATGCTCTACCGCCCGCTCGCTCATGTCGTAGGCCAGGCCCTCTGTCACGTCCTCGGACAATTCGCACTCGTATTCCCCGGCATTGGCCAGGAGATCGCCGGCCGTGTCAGTACCGATCACGGCCATGATCCACGTGTACCTGTCTCCGCCGAAGATGGCCACGTGGCCATACCAGCTATCGCCGTCATCGCGCTTTACCAGCGTATAGCACCAGAGCGTCACCACGTCTTCCGGTCTCATTACCTGCATTTCCATCCTTATCGCCTCCTCCTGTCGGGAAGTATGTCATGCGCCCGTCAGTCGCAGTTTATCCGATGGCAATGAGACCATGCCAGACCGACTCGCCGCCGGGGTCATGAAATAACCTTCCAGGCCTTGTATTTACTGACGTTATCCATTCTCGCTTGAACGATCGGTCCACGGGCGCTGTCGCTGCCCGATCGAGCATCGGGACGCATCGCCATGCTCGACCTCAGGTACCATGCCCATGCCCGGGCTGCCTGCACTGGCTGCATAGGTCGCCGGACTCCTGGCAATCAAATAACCGCCGGGTAAAGCCGGGGCTCCGCATACATGGCGGCACTTCCCCGGACAGATCGGGGATGTCGGCCCTGATGCGTCCCTGCTCGCAAAATAGCTGCCCGGCAATTACGCCGGGCGATCTGTGCTGGGTGTCATAGCGTACGTCCAGGCAATAAAATTCGTGATCTGGATTATCGCGGACTCAGGGATGCGGTTCACGATGGATAGGTTCTTCTGCCTGACCCAGAGCTTAACCTGCATTTTCATCGAGCCAGGGCGCGGTATCTTCTGCACTGCATTTACCAAACATTGCGCCATATTAAATCCCTCGTGATAGCTTTTCGTTTTATGACCGCATCGGGCTCATTGGCCCGTCCTTGTCTGTGCCGTGGCATCCGGGCACCGCAAGCTCCCGGTCGCGCGTGGCGCGAGCCCCGAGACGTGCAACGGCAAATTAAACGTATGGCATCGTCAACTATAAATGTATTATGGCCCCGATTAAAGAAATCGGCGCTGAATGAATAAGAACAGGAAAAAATGAAAATAAGCCTCGGGCGAGGTTTGAACTCGCGACCTGTTGATTACTAGTTTTTTATTTGTCTAAGAAGAGATAGAGTAATCAGAGTCAGCTTTAATGTTTAGCCAGGTAGTCCTCGACATCCATAATGAATTTCAATGTCCCGCTCTCTATTTGCTTTGTTAACGTATCTAAATCACTAAAATCCGGGTTTTCAACTAAGGTGTACTCTATAATAGAATCAGCGCCTTTTGTCGTTGATGGAATACGGTATTTGTTCCAGCCTCTTTCCTTAAACAATTTCCAGTATTTTGTTTGAACCTGCTTATTATATCCTGCCAGCCAGACTTCAAATCTACATGTATCATGAAGAAAAACTATAGCAACCTTCAAGTTTCGAAGTTTTAAAGATTCCGGGAAGAAGGAAAAATACGTCATATCCATATATCCGTAATAGATGCTTCCGGATACTACATAATCGGGGTATTTATCTTTAAAATACAGCCTCAATTCCTGAATATATTCCATCAATCCTCTATATGCCTCTTTGATGTCTCCTTTCTCCATTTGTTTTCGATATTCGTCCATATATTCATGAAATGGTCTTGCTTTCGCAATATCCGGCATGATCTCAAACTCAAAATATCAATGTTTCATTCGCTCTCTTAATTATTGCTATTAAAAAGGAAAGAGCCTCCGGCGAGATTTGAACTCGCGACCTGCTGATTACAAATCAGCCGCTATGCCGGGCTAAGCCACAGAGGCACTTTGAACGAAGCATATTACACGTATGCGGTATTTAAAATTTATGGACCCCGGCAGGCGCTGGCAATACGGTAAAAAGTATGGCCGGGCCTCAGCATGGGCCGGCGGGCATCCGGATGTGATAGGCGCCCGCCGGGCGATGCTGGCTGCCATCTTGCTTTCGGAAGTGGATTATTGCCTGTTGGGTGGTTTTGCGTTTTTATGGTCTATATGATAAGCCCCCGGTCAGATTTGAACTGACGCATTGCCGATTACATGTCATCGTCTGATTACATGTCGGCCGCTCTGACCACCTGAGCCACGGAGGCAGGCTACTTCACTATATGCTTACAATATAAGCACTTAAATAAAAAGATTATTATGGTTATTGACGGGTAAGGCGGTGATCGCCGCGTTTTAAGCGACCGGCCGTCATACGCCCGGGCAATAATGTACCCGGTGTACGTTACACGCATTGTGTATATGATTATATAGTTCGATCGACAACATAGACCGCAGCGGACATCATGATTAATCTTGATAAGATTGTCTCTGCCATAGCGGCCCGGAACGCTAAGGTCGTCGGCCTGCAGTTCCCGGAGGGCCTGAAGCGACAGGCCCCGGACATAGCGAAAGCCGTCGAGTCCATGACCGGCGCGACCGTCATTATCTCCGGCGACCCTTGCTACGGGGCCTGTGACATCGACGACAGTCTGCTGGACATGGTGGACGTGCTCTTCCACTTCGGGCATTCCCGGCTGCTGGAGGACGACCGTATCGTCTACATCGAGTATTACCACGACGTGGACGTGGAAGCCGCCGTCCTGCAGGCACTGCCCATGCTCGGGAAGCGTGTCGGTGTGGTGACCACGGTACAGCATATCCACATGCTGCCAAAGATAGAATCCATCCTGGCGGCCGCGGGCAAAGAGCCGGTCGTTAAGCCCGGAGACTCCCGGATCACCTACCCCGGACAGCTGCTTGGATGCAATTTCAGCGCTGCGCCACAGGACGTGGACTCGATCCTGTTCGTCGGCACCGGCAACTTCCACCCGATGGGCGTGCAGATGACCACACAGGTGCCCGTCGTCGCTGCCGACCCGTTCACCGGCGAGGCCCGGAAGGTCGACATCGAGCGCATCATGCGACAGCGCTATGCCATCATGTCCAAAGCGCTGGACGCAAAAAAATGGGGTATCATCATCGGCATGAAGCCGGGGCAGAAGCGGCTGGAGCTGGCAAAGCGGATCAAAGAAATCGCCGGCGACGCCGTACTGATTACCATACGCGAGATATCGCCGGAGCGGCTGATCGCGTTCAAGGTCGATGCCTATGTCTCGACGGTCTGTCCCCGGGTGGCCATCGACGATGCGCTACGATATAACGTCCCGGTGCTCACGCCGGTCGAATTCGACATTGTCAAAGGGCTGAAGAAATGGGACCAGCTGGCCTTCGACGAGATACGAGGCGACTGAAGCCGCCAGGTGGCCCCTTCCTGGCTACCTGGTAACTTACGGCGGGCTGTGTTAATCTTTTTATATCTTTACTCCTATGTTATGCGCAGAGGGTTGCATGAAAGGTGTTCTCCAGGGCGACAGGGTGATCTTCGGCAAGGAAGCGGTTCCGGAGCTGTACGAGACCCTGTACTACGGCAGGATCAAAGGCGATAAGCTCGAGATGGCGCTGGTCGAGGCTGCCTACCTGCTGGACCGCGAGAAAATTTCCGTTACGGCCGACGGGAAGCCGCTCGGCTTCCGGGAGCTGTTCATCATCGCCTCACAGGCCCAGGAGCTCTTCGAGCTGAAGTACATCGTCTACCGTGACCTCCGGGAGCGGGGCTACTTCGTGCAGCCGGGCGTTATCGACTTCCGTGTGTTCCCGCGGGGCGGACGGCCGAACGTCACGCCTTCAAAGTATTTCCTCCACGTGATCAGCGAGCGTAAGCCGCTGCCGCTGGCGGACATCGTAAACAACCTCCAGGCAGCCCTGAACGTGCGCAAGGAGATGGTGCTGGCCATCGTCGACGAGGAGAGTGACATCACCTATTATGGCGTGAAAATGAGCACGCTGAAGGGAGAGATGTCTCTGCCAGACATTACGCCGCAGTCCGGCGTCGCCACGCTGCTGGAAGACCGCGTGGTCATCTGGGACAGGGGGCTGTCCGAAACGTTGCACGCACAGGGATTCTACGGCAACCCGCTGGACGAGCAGCGGCTCCAGCTTTCGCTCGTCGAGTCGGCGTACCTGATCATGCGCAATAGGCTCGAAGTCGCCGACCGGTCCGGGGCGACGATGGCGCTCGACGCCTTCGTGGCCCGGGCGCTGGCCTTCGAGCCCGAGTTCGAGCGGAAACTCGCGGTCTATGCAGACCTGCGGGACAAAGGCCTGGTAGCCAAGACCGGGTTCAAGTTCGGCAGCAGCTTCCGTGTCTATGAACAGGTGGAGTCAATCGCCAAGATACCGCACTCCCGGTACCTGGTGGACGCGCACAGCCTTGATTATGTGTTCAATCTCCAGGGACTCTCCCGGTCGGTACGGCTGGCGAACAGTGTCCGTAAAGAAATGCTATTTGCTTACGACAAGGACGGCATACACTACTTCAGCCTTGGGCGCATCAAGCTGTAAACGAAAAAACCCGAAGGCCCGGAACCAGTCCGGCGCCGGCTTTTACATCATATCATGAAAAATATGAAAAATAATGAAAATGGCCCCAGGAGTAACACCAGCAAAGCGGCAGCTAACGATACATGGCCAGTTTCATCCGACATTAGTGCGATATTGATCACTTCCTGTGACTACACTTTATTCGCTTAATTGTATAAATAAGCGATTGAAAACGAATACTTCCATCGACAGTGCCCGGCTCCTGTAGCCTTTCTGTGCTGCCCGCCGCCTGGTCAGGCCTGCGACCGCTTCATTCGACAGTAACATTAAAGTAAGTTAAAATCATTATGCTGCGATGGATATCCGAGATAGAAACACACTGATGTATCAGGCTTTTTATCTCAGCGTTTCGCCAGGTAGATCGAGATGAACCAGGACTTCACAGTGACGCCGTGGGACGTGAGCGGCAAGATCGATTATAAGAAGCTCATCGAGGAGTTCGGCACTGAGCCGATCGACGAAGACCTGCTTGCACGCTGGCAGCGCCTGACCGGGAGCATACCTTTCGCACTGCGCCGTAAGATATTCTTCTCCCACCGCGACCTGAAGTGGCTGCTGGACCGATACGAGGCCGGAGAAAAGTTCGTCCTCTATACCGGCCGCGGGCCATCCGGTAATACGCACCTCGGGCACCTGATGCCCTGGATGTTCACGAAGTACCTGCAGGACACGTTCGACGTGCCGCTGTACTTCCAGATGACCGACGACGAGAAGTTCATGTACAAGCCTGAGCTGGCC
Organism: uncultured Methanocellaceae archaeon; assembly: GCA_963769045.1. Classification (GTDB taxonomy): domain Archaea; phylum Halobacteriota; class Methanocellia; order Methanocellales; family Methanocellaceae; genus Methanocella_A. The sequence continues at coordinate 320,840 of CAVYKK010000009.1, read as the reverse complement.
CGGAAAGATGCAATGTCCTTTGCCTACGAGAATGCGCTGGACGTGATCGCGCTGGGCTTCGACCCGAAGAAGACGCGTATCTTCTCGGATTACGAGTATAGCAAGACGCTCTACCGCATCGCCACTGAAGTTGCGAAGAAGATCACGTTTTCGACCGCGAAGGCTGTCTTCGGCTTCGACAACAGCACCAACATCGGCATGATCTTCTTCACGGCTATGCAGTCGGCCCCGGCGTTTCTCCCTTCGGTCGAGGCGGGCAAGAACCTGCCGGTGCTCATCCCGCAGGCCATCGATCAGGACCCGCACTTCCGCGTCACCCGCGACGTGGCCCCGAAGCTTGGCTTCTACAAGCCTGCGGCCATTCACTGTACCTTCCTGCCCGGACTCGGCGGGTCGGACAAGATGTCTGCGTCGAAACCGGAGATGACTATCTACACGACCGACGACCCGAAGACCGCGAAAAAGAAGATTTTGAGCGCCTTCACCGGCGGCAAAGTCTCCATACAGGAGCAGAAGGAGCAGGGCGGCGTGCCCTCGATCTGCGCGATTTACCAGTATTACTATTACCTGTTCGAGATGGACCAGGAAAAGCTGGACCGGCGTGAACAAAAGTGCCTGAAAGGCGAGATCATGTGCGGGGAGTGCAAGCAGGAGCTGGCCGATCGCGTCGTGAAGTTCCTTGAGAAGCACCAGGAGAACCGCGAGAAGGCGAAGGACAAAGTGGAAGACTTCCTGGTCAGCGACTACAGCGCGGTCTACGATAAGCTCAAGCGGCCACAGGACAAGAAAGAAGTGGCTAAGCTGAAGAAGACGATGAAGGAGTACTGCAGCGTCAAGGAAGGCGATCGCATCTCCGTCGAGAAGTGTAAACAGTTCAAGTGATCGGTTCAAGAGGGTAGAATAGTTATGGATTTATCAATCAACGAGCGGCTGGTGCTCCGGGAGCTGGGCAACGACGAGGCCACGACGGACGAGATCGCCGTACGCACCGGCCTGAAGCCCGAAGCCGTCACCCAGGCGGCCGCCATGCTCGCGGACAAGGGGCTCTCTCTCGTCCGGGACGAGGTCGAGACAGAGTACGTGCTCACGGAAGAAGGCCGTAAATATGCGGACCAGGGCCTGCCCGAGCGCATTGTCCACGATGCGCTTCCTGCCGAAGGTATGTCGCTGGACGACCTGAAGAAACAATTTCCGTCCGGCATCGTGAACATTGCCATGGGCTGGCTGCGGCAGAAAGGCTGGGCGAAGTTCGAGAAGCGGGACGGCCAGACCATACTGTTCCCTCAAAACGCGTCGCCGTCGCCCGATGAGAAGACGCTTGAAGCCATCGTGCTCCACAAGCCGGCAAAAAGCCTGGACGCAAAAGCTGTAAAGGACCTCATAAAGCGCAACCTCGTCCTGATGACGGAGGAAAAGGAGAAGCTCGTCAGGATCACGGACGCCGGCGAAAAGATAAAAGAGATGGGCATCGAGATAACGGAAGAAGTGGCCCAGCTCACGCCCGACATGATCGCTTCCGGTTCCTGGCAGGGCAAGGTCTTCCGCAAGTTCGACGTGTCGGCTCCGGTGCTGCAGGAATACGGCGGCAAGAAGCACATCCTGCGCATGGGCATGGACACCGTCAAACGCATGCTGATCGAGATGGGCTTCAAGGAGATGGAAGGGCCCATGGTCGACGCGGAGTTCTACGTGAACGACCTGCTCTTCATGCCACAGGACCACCCGGCGCGCACTCACTGGGACCAGTTCAACCTCCGGGACCCTAAGTACATTCACCACCTGCCAGAAAACCTTGTGGCCAAAGTCAAACAGGTACACAAGGACGGCGGCAACACCGGCTCGCTCGGCTGGAACTACGAGTGGGACGAAATGATCGCGAAGAAGCTGGTGCTGCGCGGCCATACGACCTCGCTGACCACCCGCTACCTGGCAAAGTACAATAAGCCCCCGCACAAATTCTTCTCCGTCGAGAAGGTGTTCAGGAACGATACGATCGACCAGACCCACCTGCTGGAGTTCTGCCAGATCGAGGGCTGGGTCATGGACCACCACCTGAGCGTACGCGACCTCATGGGCACGTTCAGGGAGTTCTACAATCGCTTCGGCATCACCACGCTGAAGTTCAAGCCGACCTATAACCCGTACACGGAGCCGAGCCTCGAGATATACGGCCGGCACCCGCGGACCAATCGCTGGATAGAAGTCGGCAACTCCGGCATGTTCCGGGACGAGATGCTGGCGCCTTTCGGCATCGACTGCGACGTGATGGCCTGGGGCCTGTCGCTGGAGCGGCTCATGATGATCCTCTATGGCTACGAAGACATCCGGGACCTGCATGGTCCGCTGTGTAACATCGATTTCCTCAGGAGCGTGCCCGTCATATGGCAACAGTAACACTGAACTTTCCCGACCTCGTAAAGCTCATCGGCAGAGACGTCACGCTGGACAAGGTCCGGGAGGACCTGTTCGAGCTGGGGCTGGAGACCGAGGACGTACAGGGCGACGAGGTGACATTCGAGGTCACCAGCGACCGGGCTGATCTGCTATCCGTCGAAGGCATAGCCCGGTTGCTCCGTGCCTATTATGGCATAAAGACAGGCCTTACAGTGCCCGGGGTCCGCAAATCCGACTACCGGCTGATCGTCAACCGCGAGGTCGAGCCGGTAAGGCCGTTCATCACCGGCGCCATCGTGAAAAACATTAATTTCACCGACGAGTCGATAAAGTCGCTGATGCACCTGCAGGAAAAGCTGCACGGCACCTTCGGGCGCAAACGCAAGAAGGGTGCCATCGGCGTGCACGACCTGTCCGCGATCAAGGGCAAGACCATCCACTACCGGGCCGTTCCTGCGGACAGCGTGAAGTTCGTCCCGCTGCAAAGCGATACGGAGATGACGCTGGCCGACGTGCTGGAGAAGCACCCGAAGGGCATGGACTACCGCTATGTGCTCGAAGACAAGAAGCTCATGCCGATCATCGTGGACGACGAGGCGATCTTCTCCTTCCCGCCCATCATCAACTCGAAGCGGACCGAAGTCTCCCTCAACACACACGAGCTGCTCATCGAGCTGACCGGCGAGGACCTTCGGACCATCGACTATATGCTCAACATCGTCCTCTACGCACTCGACATGCGGGGTGCCGAGATATTCAGCCTGCAGGTCGAATACCCGGACCGCAAGGTATCCCGGCCCGACTTCAGTATCCGCACGATGAGTGTCGACGTAGAGTACGTGAACAACATGCTCGGCCTGGAGCTGACCTCACTGCAGATCAAGGAGCTGCTGGAGCACATGGGCTTAGGTATCAGCGAAGCGGCCAGCGATTACGTGATCGCCGACATCCCGCCGTACCGTACGGATATCATGCACCGGCGCGACGTGGTCGACGACGCAGGCCGTGCCTATGGCTATAACAATATCAAGCCGACATACCCTAACACACCCTCTGTGGGCGGGCTCACAGCCGACAACCGGCTGGCGAGTGCGGCCAGAGACGTGATGATCGGCCTGGGCTGCCAGGACACGCTGAACTTCGTCCTGATCGGCAAAGACGAGGTATTCACGAAGATGAACGTGCCCGGGACGAACGATGTCGTCGCGGTGGCCAACCCGTATGCCGAGCAGTACAACGTCGTCCGGCCGTCGATCCTCCCGTCGCTTCTAATTGTGCTGTCGAACAACCTGCACCGGGAGTACCCGCAGGACATCTTCGAGATCGGCAAGACGGCGCACATCGACCTGAGCGAGAATACCGGCGTGAAGGAAGAAGATCACCTCGCGTGTGCGCTCTGCTACGCGAAAGCCGGCTACAACGAGATCAAGGCAAAGCTGCAGTCGCTGTGTCTCAACTTCGGCAAGCTGGATAAGCTCCGCACCGTGGCCACTGACCACCCGTCGTACATTTCCGGCCGGTGTGCCGAGATATTCATTGGGGATATGAAGGCCGGCATGATCGGCGAGCTTAACCCCGTTGTATTGAAGAAATGGGGCATAGAGATGCCCATTGCGGCCTTCGAGATGGAAATGTCTGCTTTGAAATAAGTGACCTTTCCATTTTACCTTTTTAGAAAAATATCTCGTCTCGGGAGAACCTGACCTTCGGAAGTGGTCTGTCACCCGCTTTTCCCAGGGCGACCAGCAGCACGGGGGCAAGATTATCCGGTAGCGATAGTATACGGATGAATTCCTTCGCGTTGAAACCGCCCATGAGTGATGCATCGATCCCCAGCGCTTTCGCGCCGTTGACAGCGTTGCCCACCGCGAGAAATACGTCCCATTGCGACCGGTTCAGCCGCTCCTCGGGCGACCGGCTCATGATCATTTTCGCCACGCCGGCAGTGTGCTGGATTTCTGTTTCCGGCAGCCCGGCCTCTCTCATGGCCGCTTCGAGCCGGGGCCAGTGTGATTCCAGGTCTCTATCCGCGCAAAACAATAAAAGATGCGAGCACGTCTTTATCCGTTCCTGGTTGAACGGCAGCGTCGCGGGGATGAGCCGGTCCAGCGTTTCCCGGTCTCCGATTACCTTGATCTTCCAGGGCTGGAGGTTATCCGCGGACGGCGCGTAGCGGATGATGTCAAAAAGCTCCTGTAGCCGGGACTCGTCAATCCTGCTGCCGTCGAATTTTTTCACGTTATAGCGCTGTGTGACAATCGTCTTAAAATCCATGTGTCTCGTTCCGGCTTGAGTAATTCTGTCACGGGCCGATCGACTGGTTTTCGCTCAGTAATCATCCCGATCGCAGTCGTCCAGCGGCAGGAATTCTGCTTTCGGGTCGATGACGGTCATCGTATCGAAATCGGCCTCTATTTCCCGGACCTTTTCGCGAAAGAGTTGCATAGACGCTAATCCTCCCCGCCTTGATAATAACGTATGGCAATATGTAAGCGGAAATCACCCCTCTGGCTCACGGGTTTTTCAGCAAGCATATATACTTCCATTTTTTAGGGCGGGCCATATCCGGCTGATCGCGGACTGCACGCAAATATGCCTGTTGCTGTTAAAAAAAGTGGAAAAGAAAGAAGAAGCGCCTATCGCTTCTTCTTCAATACCATATACCCGACTGCAAGCACGGACATGACCGCCAGCAAACCTTCAAAGCCCGGCGATTTCGTCTGAGTGGGTGTCTGAGGCAGCGTTGGTGCCGGTGTCGCGGTAGGCATGGGAGTCGGTGTCACCGGCAATGGTGTGGGTGTAACCGGCATCGGCGTGGCTGCTACTGTCATCGGAGCAGGCGGGACTGGCGCTGGCGCGACAGAGGCTGGCGCCGGAGTGACGGTGGAGTTAGGTACCGGGGTCACCGTCGCGTTTGGAGCCGGGGTCGCCGTGGCATTGGGCGCTGGCGTTGCAGTGGCATTGGGCGCTGGCGTTGCAGTGGCATTGGGCGCTGGCGTTACAGTAGCATTAGGCGCCGGAGTCGCTGTCGCGTTTGGTGCTGGCGTCGCCGTAGCATTCGCAACCGGCGTGGGCGTGGCAGGCACCGGGGTCGACGTCGTGGTGTTGATGTCGACCGCCGATATCTGGTAGTATTGCTGGGCCGTGCTTAAGGGGTCGATGGTATCCGTATACGTGTGGCCCTGGTAGCTGGCGGTAAACGGCAGGCTGACCCCGTATGGCACGTTGCTGACGGCATATACGCCGCTTGTGCCCTGATAATCCGTCGTTGTAGCCGAGCTGGAGCCCACGGTGACGGCGACGCCGTTCGTGGCCACGCCATTGACCGTGACCTGGCCGATGATGGTCGCAGTCGTTGACGTATTGTTCGCCGACTGCGCTGACGTGCAGCCGATGGACAGGGAAACAAAAAGGGCAGATACTATAAGCGTACAGACTATGAATCGTTTCTTGTCGAGCATTTTCTCACCTCTATGGTGCGTTTTAATCGTCTGCTGTAAGGATGGCTGACCGTTGCTCATTTGCAGCCTGACTCGTGCTACAGCAAGTACAATATGCATTTATTTTTATTTATTTGGTGCTTATATATTTATTGAAAGCTTTTACTGCCATATAAACAAAAAGTCTGCGCATTTGGTAGACTATCGTCAGCCAAAAAGAGTAGAAAAATATTGATATAACCTTACGACAGGCGGATTACTTATAGACGACAACCGTGCCGGCGACCATGTCGTGAATGCTCTGTTTCTTATCGTTCATCAAGATCGTGAGTGTATCCGCTACAAAATAAATGAAAGCTTTGCAGTGCAGGCTGTCGGCGGTGCGAGGGCTCATGGCTGCTCTTTGGGCTTGCTCACGTACCGCTGCTGGATGTTATAGATGTTCATCACCCGGGCGAATGTGTTTACCTCTTCCGGGCTCAGGTCTTCCCGCACACGAACCAGCCGCGGGAACCGCAGCGCATAGCCTGAATTATAAATCGGGCTGGTCTGTATCTCCTCGAACTTGACCTCGACAATCACGTCCGGCTGGACGTCCGCGATACGGCCATGTTCGCCGGTGATCAGTGGCTTGAGCCGCTCGGTCATGGCGATCAGCTCCTCGTCCGAGAAGCCGCTCGCGACTTTGCCCATTACCAGGTATTCTCCCGACTGCTCGTCGAGGCAGGCGACCTCGAAGGAGGTGAGCCATCCGGCCTTCCGGCCGTGGCCCCATTCGGCCGATACGATGGCGAGGTCAAGTGTATCCAGTACCGACTTGATCTTCACCATCTTCTTGCCACGGACGCCCGGCGTATAGGTCGCGTTCAGGTCTTTGCCCATGAGCCCCTCGTTGCCGCTGCGGATAGACTCGCCGAACATCTCCTGCGCCTTCGCCTCGTCGCCGGTGATCAGCCCTTCCGCCGGCTTGCATTCGCCGTTGAGCGGGGCGATGATCGTCTCCAGTATCACGCGCCGCTCTCGCAACGGCAGCTCCAGCAGGCTCTGGCCGTTATTGTACAGCACGTCGAACGGTCTCAAATTCAGCGGGAACTGCAGGCGGGTCTCCTCTACCTTGTAGATGCGCCGGAGCCTGGTCAGGATGTTCTGGAACGGTATCGGCCGGCCCGTCGCCCTGTCGATGGCGATGCACTCGCTGTCAAGGATGGCGGTGTCCGATGTCACGCTCTGCCGGACAAAGTTGACGATCTCCGGCAATGCATCCGTCAGGTCTTCCAGCCGCCGGGAATACAGTCTGACCTCATTGCCTTTCTTATGTATCTGCAGCCTGGCGCCGTCGTACTTGACCTCAAACTCGGCAGTGCCCCCCATCTCGTCCAGCGCTTCCCGGATGTTCGCCACGTTCTGCGCCAGCATAGGCCGTACTGGCCGCATGGGCTGGATCGTGATCGCCGCGAGGCCGTCGGCGCCCTCTAGCTTCGCGATCTTCGCCGTCTCGCCCAGGTCCGATGTCAGCATGTGCGCCCGCCGGATGAGCCCTGCGTCCACGCCGAAGGCTTTAGCGATCGCTTCCTCCATAACGCCTTCTTTGGCGCCCGAGAGCACGTTCTCGATGGTCAGACTGACAATGTACCTGGCCTCCACTGGCGACGTCGCCCTGTTCAGCACGCCCACCAGAATTTTCTGCTTCTTCGTCGCCGAGCCGGCACCGCTTAGCCGGGCCAGCTCCGAGAAAACTGCGTACAGCTCCTTGACCGTGACGTCCTCCGGCTCGAAGAACGTCTGCTGCTTCCGCTTTGCGAACATTTCCTCTGCCGTCAGCCCGAGCTGTCCGCTATGCTTGTAGCTGTCGACGACCATAGCCTCGCTGTTATGGGTGATCGTCGAGATAATCTTGATCATCGACTGACTGGCGATACCCGTCTTCCGCTGATCCCAGCCAGGGAATATGCGCCCGGTCAGGAAGGTCACGATGATCGGCAGGTCGTCCGCCGGCACCTGGCCGATAAAGTCGGCGATCAGCGCGGTCTTCTCCAGCCGGGAAGGCGTAGCCTTCAGCCGTTCGTATACGTCGACGAGCACGTTAAAAAGCATTGTATCTCACTTTGGTTTCCGCATGATAATGGGCTTACTCAGGCATATATTTTCTCGATGCATGGATGTGCAAATAAATCCACGCACCACGCTGCGCTTGCGGCCACAAAGGCCACGAAGGCCGACAATGGCCACAACGTACGTTTAAAAGGTTAATGGAAGCCTCTTCATAAAAAGGACTTCGTGGCCTTTGTGGCCTTTGTGGCCTTCGTGTCTGATGCCTTCTCATTGTATACAACATTTCAGGAATGACTACGTCTTTGTGGTCGCAAGCGCAGCGTGATACGTGTTAGCGAATAAACAGAAAGAGTACAACGCTTAAATATCGAAAGCGGCTAATTATTACACGGGAATGGATTGGAATGGATGCCGAGAAATCACTGAAGATAGCTATGCGAAGGTTCCAGAACGGGAATTATTTACTCTCTTTGAAAAAGTATAGTCAGGCCCGTACCGAGTTCGAGGTCGCGCTGACGCTATTCGAGAAGAACCAGTCTTACAAGGAAATCGCCGAGGCCCAGAACAACATCGGCCTTACGTTATTGAAGGACGGTCAGGCCAAAGATGCCAAAGACTTTTTCGTGCGCTCCTACGAGACCAAGAAGTCTCACGCGAACGCGACCCGGGAATCCATGTTCAATACGCTCTACAACCTGATGAGCATCTCAGGTTCCATGACGCCCGACGAGTTCGAGAGCTACTTCCTCGAGATGAAGATGCTCGGCGAATCGCTGGGCGGGGAGTACCTGAGCATCGTAGAGCGGGAGAAGGCCGTCTACGATTCGGTCGTAGCCCGGCGTGCGACGGACCTGAAGAAAAAGCAGGAGGAGACGCTGGCCCGGAGTTCCCCGACGGGAGCGCTGGAGCACCTGCTGACGGCCGGGCTGCCGTTCATCGTCAGGGTGGAGTTCACTGTCAACGGCTTCGCGGTCGACCTTCCTTCCCCGGTCACCTACCTTGACCAGAAGAAGCTGATCAAGATCGAGAACCTGCACCCGGTCACAGGCCTGTCTGGCAAGTCCACCTCCGGCACGGTCGAGTTCGAAACTACTCACGAAGTCGTCAGGGGACTCATGGAGGGCGCTCCCGCGAAGGCAGGACTGCTGGGCAATGAGGCCTTCGAGCACGTGAAAAGGTTCATGCTGTCCCTGGCGCTTGTCCGGGAAGACATCGGCTTCAGCCTGAACCACCGTAGCTTCAGCGTCGGGCAGGTCAGCCTGAAGAATGCCTTCAGCGAGCCCATGGACATCTACCGTGCGGACGCCGTGCCGCCGGCGGAGCCGGTGACCCTGTCCTCTGAGGACGTCATGATGCTGAACATGATGCTGTCCTCTGAGCCCGCGGTCTACAAGCTCATGCTGCTCAACGCCCGCCGGCTGCTGGGCGAGGAGAACTATTCGCTTTCCGTCGTCGACGCCGTCATGGCGTTCGACGCGTTCCTGAACGCGCTCCTGCGCAGCTCGCTGACCGGCGACCATATTCTCGACTACACCAGCGTCGAGGACTGCTCGCTGTACGACCGTGTCCTCTACCTGAAAAAGCTGATCGCCGACAGCTATGACGGCGAGATTTCCGATACGCTGGCGCCGTATCTCGGCGAGAACGGCCAGGACCTCGACAACGCAATCACTTGTTACGAGCGAGTGATGGCCGGCGAAAAAATGACCGCCATGGAGGCCGAAAAGACGCTGAAGGCCGTCGAGCGCGCCGTCTACGACCTCAAGTCGAAATACGGGATATAAGAATAGTCGTTCCAATTTTTTTGCATCCTGAGCCGGCACCTGTGACAGAGTATAGTCATTGGGGTTGCTTTTTGTGTATGCAGATAAGCCACCAAACACAGAGTTCACAGAGTATAGTCATTCCTGTATCTTTTTGTTCAGGCTCATGACCCTTCCAACACGAAGGCCACAATGGCCACAATGTACGCGAGGTCTTCGATGGAAAGAGGCAATAGCAGCCTCTTATAAAAGTATACGTCGTGTACCTCGTGGCCTTCGTGGCCTTCGTGTCGGAAGGGTCAAGAGCGTACATAACCTTTTACGAATGACTATACACAGAGTACACGAAGTCTTGATCGAAAGAGGCTGCGGTGGCCCTTTCTTTAACCGTACTCTGTGTACCTCGTGGCCATTGTGGCCTTTGTGTCTGATGCCTTCTCAGCCTGTACAAAATAATATGCGAATGATTATACTCTATGCGGAATGCCGGCTAAGCGGTTTGAAGGGCTATTTTAATGAAAAATCCGACTCATGAGCCCTGTTGCTTGAAATGGGCGGCCCATTGCCTTTTGACGCGGGAAGTCTCCCTGATAAATTGTTCGACTTCTCTGCGCTTGTTCTCTTCGATGATCGATAGGACGTGATTAAAGTCTCCTGTCAGGCAAAAGCGGATAGGCGCTTTCTTTTGTGTTTTACGGACGGTTGCCTCTCTCCTGACGATCCCGTCCTGTCGTAACCTTTTTAGCGTAATGCTGACCATGGCTGTCGACAGCCCTGTGGAGGCCCCGATCTCTCTGATTGTGGAATCGGTGCTCACCTTCAGATAAATTATGATCCGGGCTGCGGAGCCGCAAAGCCCGAAATTTTCAAGCTGCTGCACGAGCCTCGATTCTTTCTCGTCCAGCACGGCGATCTCACTGGTTTCGATGGTTGTTCCTCCTGTACGTTTGCTTGACGGTAGCGCTCGGCACGCGGTCGGGTTGAATTTCTGGAGGTCTGGTATGCCCTGTGGTGTCCTAATATGCGGGGCTTCATCGCGCAAACTGTCAGCGGTGAACATTCTGCGGTAGCGGATATAACGGTTATGGCTAAATCGTCTAACTGTAGGCCGGTCGCTGGACAATCCGGCTGAAAACTGGCGGGTTATCGGGCGATATGGGCAGCGGTTATTTTTTCGTCCGTACCACGAGCACATTGCATGGCGCCCGCTTTACGATCTCGTCGGCCACACTGCCGAGCAGGAACTTATAGTAGCCAGGCCGCTCCGTGGAGCCGATGATGATTAGCGTGTACTGCCCGTTCAGTGTCGTCTCGATGATCTTATCGACCACGTTGCCCGTCCGGAACAGGGTATCGCTCTTCACGCCCAGGCGCTGTGCGTGTGCTTCCGTCTTCTTCAGGACGATGTTGGCTTTCTCCGCGTCGGAGGACGAGCCCACGTACATCGCAGTGATTTCCCCGCCGAAACGCTTTACGAAGTTGATGGCGATGTCCATTGCCCGCTGAGCGTGCCTGTAGCCTGACGTGGGCACCAGGATGCGGTCGTACATGACCGGGTATAATTCACGCCGGTAGCTGAAGATGATCACTTCACAAGGGGCGTGGCGGAGCACATGGTCCACTACGTTGCCAAACAGGACTTTTTCGGGCATCGTGCGCTGGCTGGAGCCGAGCAATATCATGTCACTGTGGTAGCGATTGGCCAGGTCCAGTATCGCCTCGGAGGCAAACCGTGCGGATACTATCTCCGGCGTTACGTCGACACCGTAGCTCCTGGCCTGTTCTGCTGCCGCGGTCAGGATTTTCCGGGAACCCTCCTTCCGGGTATCCGCATATTCATAGGGCAGTTGCTGCGGGATCTCGATGACACTCAGTATCCGGAGCTTACCGCCCCGCTCGAGCAGGTCACAGGCGATCTTCACGAGGCTGCCTACGCTCTCCGGACGGGAGACTGGCAGCAGGATATTCTTATAGGATACTGGCGTACCGTTGTTCTCCACGCGTTCTGCTTTACCTGACTGTCCATGACCTCACCTCTTGCCTCCTCTCCTGCGTTCTGCTTTACCTGACTGTCCATGACCTCACCTCTTGCCTCCGATCTCTCCTCTCTTGAGTTGCCCCGCGATCTCCGGGTGCAGCTTATGGGCTACCTCCGGGTCTGTCGCCAGCGTCCCGGGGACCGGCTCCTTCCAGCTAAGGCGGATATGTCGGCGATACCACAGGTAGAAGATGATGCCCACGATGAACCAGAGCGTGCCCACGATCTTGCCGATCTCGTGCAGGCTCAGCACCATTATCCATACGCAGAGACAGACCACGAACCCCAGGGCAGGCAACACGGGTAGCTCCGCCTTTTTACCTTTCCATGGCACCTGGATCGTCAGCGGCGACCTGAATGGCCGGTACAGTTCCGGGCGCCGGTTGCGCAGCCTGATCAGCGCGAGGTTGACCAGCATGAAGGAGACCAGCGCGCCATAGTTGTACAGGTCGCCCAGGATGATCGTCGGGTCTTCGGATGTCAGCCGATAGGTGCCCATGATCCAGACGAACAGGACGAACCCGACCGATGCCAGCGTAAACACGACGATTGTACGCGTGGGTACCCTGAACTTCGGGTGGACGTGGCTGAACCAGTCCGGTATCTGCCTGGACCGGGCCATCGAATAGGTGACCCGGGAGGCGCCGATGACGCCGGTGTTCGTGGACATGAGCAGCATGACGAAGCCCAGGAACCCTACCCACAACGGCAATATGATAACCAGCGGATTCAGCGCCGGCAGGCCCTTGACGATCCCGATGGCCACGCCGGTGACCGGATCATTGGTAAAGCCCTGGCCGATCTCTTTCGGGGTCAGTGTGGGCAGGCCGACGGCCAGGACGCACAGCAGCATCCCGGCAAGTATCACGGCGACGATTAACGCCAGCGTAGCCCTGGGGATGGTCAGGTCGGGCCTTTTCGTCTCTTCGGCGGCCTGTGAGATGGACTCGAGGCCGATGAAGGAGACCATGGCCACGGTGATGCCCCAGCCGAAGTTCGACCAGCTCACGGACGTGCCCAGGGACGTGATACTGCTGACGAAAGTATCGTAGTTCCAGACGATGGTAAAACCGATGAAGAGCAGGGCGATCTCGCTGATGATGCTCAGGACTGAGAGCGTAATATTGAAGTTAGACGATTCCTTGATGCCGATGTAGTTCAGGCACATCAGGCCTACGGCCAGCAAGATCGTCGCCACTGCCTGAAACGCATAATTCGGGATAAGGCCGCTGCCGACGGGGACCGTATTCAGGCTGTTGAGCCCGGCCAGCGCGCCGACGTACGGTATGCCTGCCTGGCCGAGGTTCATGCAGAAGCTGCCGAGATAGCCCATCGTGATCCAGCCGAAGAGCGCGATATCGATCGTATAGTCGAGCAGCAGACCCCAGCCTGCGATGAAACCCCAGAAGTCGTTGAATGCCTCGCGGGCGAACACCGAGGCACCGCCGGCCCGGGGGATGGCGGAAGCGAGCTCTGCGTAGCTCAACGCAGTGAACATGTATCCGATTGCCGCTATCCCCAGCGCCAGCGGCGCGGCTCCCATGGCGAAGAAGAGTACCAGCCCGAGGGCCACGTAAATGTCGGCGCCCACATCGGCGAAGCCAATGGAGAATGATCCGAGAACGCCAAGGTCGCGTTTAAGGGTTATCTCTTCGATATACTCTGTCAGCTCCCCTGGCTCGCCACCTGTGTTGCCTGACATTCGTATTAATTATATATTGTTAATTATATAAACATTGATAAATTTTATCGGGCAAACGTTAAGGCCAGTGATCATGTGCCGCCGCCCTTGTTTTTCAATAACGTTATCACCCGCGTTGACAATACGTAATCAGGTATCTATTATGGGGAATGAGCTATGCCGAGGCTGACCAAGAACGAGGACGTATGCATACACTGTCACCGGTGCGAGTCCATCTGCACGTGGGCGCACGAGGTCGTTTTTAACCCGAAGCGGGGCCGGATCATCGTCGATCTGGAGTACCCTGACACGCACCACATACGCCTCTGCATCCAGTGCGGCCGGTGTGCGGACGCGTGTCCGGTCGACGCTATTTATCAGGATTTTACTATCCTGACGACCAGCGAGCAGGGGATATATCGTCTCGACCCGGACAAATGCATCGGCTGCGGCGACTGCCTCGAAGTGTGTCCGACCAACGTCCTGCAGTTCTACCCGGATCTCCGGATGCCCCGGAAGTGCGACTTCTGCCTGGGCCAGCCCATGTGTGTCAGGTACTGCCCGACAAATGCGCTGAGCTGGGTACTGGGGTGAAATGATGCCCTGCGGATATGCCGGCAAGATACTGCGTGTCGACCTCGATCGGCTGGAGACACGCGACGAAACGCCCGACGAGGCTGTCCTGAGGGACTTCATCGGGGGCGAAGGCCTCGCGGCAAAATTCCTGTACGACGAAGTGCCTCCGCATGCGGACGCGCTGGGGCCGGACAACCGGCTTATCTTCATGACCGGCCCGGTGACCGGCTCTTTAGCCCCGACATCGGGCAGACACTGTGTCACGACGAAGTCGCCGCTGACCGGCTGCCAGACAACGGCGCATGCCGGGGGCTACTGGGGGACGATGCTCAAGCTGGCCGGCTACGACGGCATCATCGTACAGGGAAAGAGCGAGAAGCCGGTATACCTGTTCATCGACGACGGCGAGCCGAAGCTCCTCGATGCAGGCAGTCTCTGGGGCCATGACGTGTTCCAGACCGACGCGCTCATCAAGGACGAGCTGAACGACCGAAAGGTCAGCGTGACGGCCATCGGGCCGGCCGGGGAAAACCTGGTCAGGTACGCGAGTATACAGAACGACCGACAGCGTGCCGCCGAGCGCGGGGGTACCGGTGCCGTCATGGGCTCCAAAAAGCTGAAGGCCATCGCAGTCAGAGGCACGCAGAGCTTCGAGGCGGCGAACCCGCCGGCATATTTTGCGTCTATGAACGAGTTAATCAAGCTGTGCAACGATAACGTCATCTCCGGTCAGATGTTCCCGGCCTATGGGTTCACTGGCATTATGGACCTGATGAACGAGCATGGCGTGCTTCCGACACGGAATTACAGTCAGGGGACATTCGAGCATGCCCACGATATTTCCGGGCAGGAAATGGCCCGGACGATTTTGACCCGCACCCGTGGCTGCTACTGCTGCACGATCCATTGTACGAGGCTGATTAACGTGCCGCACGGCCCCTACTTCGGCACCCGCGGCAAAGGCCCGGACTATCCTGCCGCAGTCGCGTTCGGCTCCCTGTGCGGCAACAACAACCCGGAGGCCATCGCCCGGGCTAACCTGTGGTGCGACCAGTATGGCCTGGATAAGGAGAGCACCGGGGCGATGATTGCCTGGGCGATGGAGCTCTACGAACGCGGCATTATCGGCCGCGAGGACACACGGGGACTCGACCTGCGGTTCGGCAACCATGAGGCCATGGTAGCCATGATCCCCAAAATTGCCACACGCATGGAGTTCGGGGCGGTGCTGGCGGACGGCATCCGTGAGGCTGCACGAAAGATCGGCAGAGGCGCGGAAAACTATACGGTAGCCGTCAAGGACATGAATCTGCCGGACACCGATGCGCGCGGAAGCAAGGCGACGGCGCTGGGCTATGCGGTGGACAACCGTGGCGGCGACGATCTTCGGCCCTTCGCATCGGCCACCGAATGTCTCGGTTTCCGGTCGAAAGAGCTGGGCATGCCCGGAACAGTTCGATCCGCTATCGGAAGACGGGCAAAGTCGCATGGCTGGTGCCGGCGCAGAACTATGCGGTGGCGGTCAACTCGCTGGTCTGCTGCATGTTCACCATCATCGGTTACTCGGTCGAGCCGAGTCATTACGCGCGGCAGCTTTCTGCAATAACCGGATTCGACTTCGACGGGCCCCGGCTGCTGGAAGTCGGCGAGCGTACGTGGAACCTGCAGCGGGCATTCAACGCGCGGCAGGGTTTTACCCGGAAGGAAGACCGGCTGCCGCAGCGGCTCACCGGCGAGCCTGCGCCGACCGGGCCGGCGGAGGGCAGCGTGGTACATCTCGAGCCGATGCTGGACGAATACTACCGGGCCCGGGGCTGGGACCTGCGGCTGGGCTGGCCGACCGCGGAAAAGCTGCGCTCTCTGGGGCTGTCTGACGTGGCCGGTGACCTGGAGAAAGCGAGGGGCCGGGCTGAAGAAGCGGCGGCATGAGGCCACGGTGCCTTCTCTCCAGTAGAATATGTTTTATATTCATAGGTAGAATAAGCTATATATTCATATTTTTTTAAATATATATTTGAGGTTAACATGGAGAAGGTCATGATCTATTCGAGATCCGCATGCAAGGACTGCGATCGTGTGAAAGACTACCTTAAGGCGAAAGGCGTCCCGTTCCAGGACATCAACATCGTGAAGGATAAAAAAGCAGGCGACGAGATGGAGCACCGGTATGGCACGCACATAACCCCTGTAGTGGTCGTCGGTGACCATGTGATGGTCGGCTTCAATATGCTAAAGTTGAACAAACTGTTATCGGCTCAGTAACGGGGGCCTCTACGATTTTTAAATTCTCTATT
The DNA here is from genome assembly GCA_963769045.1 of uncultured Methanocellaceae archaeon. Taxonomy (GTDB): domain Archaea; phylum Halobacteriota; class Methanocellia; order Methanocellales; family Methanocellaceae; genus Methanocella_A. Next base: position 304,602 of record CAVYKK010000009.1, on the reverse strand, counting down.
TTATCTATAAATGTAATATCTTCATTGTATTAGCTGTAATAGAGTTTTAATAGAAAAGATATAAATTAATTTGGCTGTTATTGGTATATTAGTATTTAGTTTGGATTTGATTGACAGAATGACTGTGTGATTCGCAGTCACGTGTGGGGCCTGCCTGTCAACGGGATTAAATATGGAGATCATACGATGAGTATCAGGGAAATGATATTGATATCGGTGCTCTGCGCAGGCATGATGTGTGCGGTATTCTTCTTGTGTATAACAGCTCCGGTGGTGCGGGCGCAGAATATGTCGTCCTCGATAGACGATACGTTGTCCCCGTTGGGCGATGATGTGAACGAGCAGCTGATCGACAGACCCTGCATTTCAGCCTTATCTCGAGGCCGAGCCTGTAAATATGGGCATACCGAGCCTTCCGGCGTTCTGGATTTTCTTCATGGGCATGGTAGCCATGATTGCCATCCCGGTCTTCTGGCTCGTCTTCAAGCAAAAAAATAACCCGTAACGACGGGAAAGCTTCATCTTTATTGCTCCCGCTATCTGTCTGATGCCAGCAGTATGAGCCTGCCCCCGATCATCGACGAAGTGAGGGACCGGCTTGCACGAAGGCTTAATATGCAATCATCGGCTCATTTGTTTACATGGGACTGATCGGCAGGGAGTCTGAATGACGTTGCTAGACACTGTTATCATAGGCGCCGGGCCTGCGGGTATGACTGCAGCCATCTATGCGAAACGAAAAGGCATGTCGCTTGAGCTTATTACGGATTCGATGGGCGGGAACATGAGCAAAAGCGGCAACATAGAGAACTATCCCGGATTCGAAGCTATCAGCGGGTCGGACCTGGCCCGGAAGATGCGGGCGCAGATGGAACGGCTGGACGTCGAGCACGTGGCTGATCGTGTCATCGGTATCGAGCGCACTCCGGACGGGTACAGCGTCAAGACAAATGGCGGTCGGACTTACGAAGCCCGCAGTGTGATCATTGCCTCGGGCTCCCACTGGAAGGACATCGGCGTCCCCGGTGAGAAGGAGTATGTCAGCAAAGGTGTCAGCTATTGCACCACATGCGATGCCCCGCTTTACGCCGGCACGGACGTGGCGGTCGTCGGCGGCGGCAACGCGGCTGCCGAGGCTGTGATGGAACTGATCAAGATATGCCCGAAGGTCTACATGATCGTCCGCAGCCGTCTCAAATGCGACCAGGTCACCACGGTCCTTATCAGAAAGAGCGATAAAGCCACTGTGCTCGAAGGCTATGCCGTGGAGAAAATATCCGGCAGGGACTTCGTTGAATCCATTACTGTCAGGTCACAGGACGGCAAAGAGTCAGACACTGCCGGTCAGCGGGATCTTCGTCGAGATCGGACAGGACCCGAACACCGCCTTCCTCAAAGGCCTGGTCAAAACGAACGCCCGGGGCGAGATCGTCGTCGACGATCACTGCCGCACCAGTGCCGAAGGCGTTTTCGCCTGCGGGGACGTGACCAGCGTGCCGCAGAAGCAGGTCATCGTGGCCGCCGGCGAGGGCGCCAAGGCCGCCATGTCCGCCTACACGTACGTAAGCGAGCCCAAAGGAGCCGAGTCACCTTCCTGCACGCTATAAGATTCCACGGGGCCAAGAAGAGACGCCAAGGCGCCAAGTCCGCTTTTTAAGTTTAAGATATAGTCATTACTGAAATGTTGTATACAATGAGAAGGCATCAGACACGAAGGCCACTAAGGCCACAATGGCCACGAAGTCCTTTTTACAAAGTGGCTTCCATGAACCTTTTTTAAACGTACGTTGTGGCCATTGTGGCCTTCGCGGCCTTTGGTCAGGTGCCTTCTCAGCCTGTACAAAAAGATATGCAAATAACTAACACTATGAACCAGAGCGGGTTTATTCACCCCCTCAAACAAGAGAATGACTCGATAAGCCTGCTCTTTGAAAATAGCTTGGTCTCTTGGCGTCTCTTAGTTTCTAAGTGGCGTCCTGGCGTCTCTTCTAGCCCTTGGCGGCCTGGTCTACCAGAACTTGCCTTTGTAAAATTTCGTCGCCGGGCAGCCGAGGCACTGGTTATTCAGGTAGTACTGGCAGGTGGCGCAGTCGGAGCCGCAATGGGCGATATCGGCCTTCTCAAGGGCCATTTTCACGGGCTGGGCCATGTCGTACACCTGCGAGATGACGATGCCGAGGTTGACAGAGGCGACCGACGGGTTGCTGCGCAGGTGCCGGTCGACAATCGACTCGATGGTCGCGATGTCTTCCGCCACGAAAAACATGCACAGGTTCTCCCGGCCGGAGACGATCATGCCGTTCAGGAAATAGGGACAGCTTTTGAACTGACTGATGATGTCGATGGAATCCCGGGTCGTCAGGTCGACCTTGGCAAGGTTGAGGCCTACCTTCTTGAGGTCCATGCCCGCCGCGGTCTCCAGCGCGCCTGATTGCCGGAGCTTCTGGATGCGGGCGCCGACGGTCGGCTGGGACAGGCTCACCTTTTGTGCGATATCAGTCTGGGATGCCCCAGGGTCCTCCTCGAACATTGAAATGATCTTCCTGTCTTTGTCGTCCAGATCCATTATTTCCCTTACCCTTCGGTTTGATAATGAATGGTTATTCTTTATCGGTTATTAAATTAACCCTATAATTTATCGATCACCAATTTGTTGCTAATCAGTGAGAAAATATACCTTCTGCACGTTATTATCATCAATATTTCTGTCTGAAATGATACTTATTTTTTATTGCTATTCTGACTATATTTTATAGGCGAGCACATGTACAAATATCTATGGGACCAACCGGGCTGTGCGATACTGGCTTCATATGCTTCCGCCAGCCTGTACGCCTTCCTCGATGCGTAAAGCGGTTTTTCTCATCACAAGTAATATATACGTGGAAGGCACTTCTACACTACGTTTTACATAGTGGGGCCGTAGGGTAGACTGGTCCATCCTTCAAGACTGGGGGTCTTGAGACCCCGGTTCAAATCCGGGCGGCCCCACTTAAAACTCGGGGATATATACGGCGAGTCGATTTTGCCATTTATTACAATGTTAATATAAAATAATTTACTTTTCGACCGCTGGAAGCATGACTACGAACTTTGCGCCCTTCGTATGGTCGCCCGGCACCCGGTCCTCGACCCACACTTTTCCGTTATAGCTTTCCACGAGCGACCGGACCAGGTACAGGCCGAGGCCCATGCCCTTCGTTTTAGAAGTACCCTTTAGTGTCCTGTTAAAAATCGTGCCTTTGTTATCATCAGGAATACCGGGGCCGTTATCCTCGACAGACGCGCTACAGTAGATATGGCCATTCTCCTCCGCCAGCTTGAGGTTTATTAATATTTCCGCCCGGTCTCCGGTGTGCTTGATCGCGTTGCCCACCAGGTTGGCGAACACGTCGTGCAATAGCTCGTTTGCCCTGACCTGACAATGGTCGCAGCCGTTCAGGTTTAGCGTAACCACCTTTTGGGGTACCGCCCCGAACTCTCGCTTTACGTCCGCGAGCACCTTGCCTACGTCGACATCCTGGATCTGGAACATGCCGTCGCTGAGCTTCTGCAGCTTCCTCACATTCTTGATCAGTTGGGCACTCCGCTGCAGCACTTCAATAGGCTTGTTTAAAAACTCGCTCTCGCCGGCCTCCGGGTGCATGTCCCGGGCCAGTTCCAGATACCCGAGGGCGATCTGGTGCATGTTGTTGATGTCGTGGCCCATCAGATCGAGATATAATTCCGCTTGTAACTTGGCGTTTCTCAACTCAACCTCGGCTCGCTTGCGCTCTGTAATGTCCTGCATGAGCCCGACAATATAGCGGACGCTTTTGTCAGGGTTTCGGATACAACCAATGGATATTTGAGTAGGGATGACCTCGCCGTTCTTGCGCACGAATCTCTTCTCGATCATGTAGTTATCAATTTCGCCCGAGAGAAGCTGGTCAAAAAGCTCCAGATCATTGTCAAGGTCGTCAGGATAAGTGATTTCATCCCACCTCATCCGGAATAGCTCATCCCGGGAATATCCCAAAATCCTGCATATCTCATCGTTTGCCTGGAGCCAACCTTTTTCAATCGAGGTCAAAGCCATGCCGATCAAGGGCAACTCGTAATAGCACCGCAGCTTCTCCTCGCTCTCCCGCAACGCCTCCTCAGCCTGCTTGCGCTCTGTGATATCGATGGCATTGACCAGCCCTGCCGGCTTGCCCATGTACTTTATTGCCGCCGTCGAGTTGCTCGTCCATAGCTCCCGGCCGTCTTTGGTCACAAGTTTTACATCATAGTGCTCCGACAGCTGGACTCCCTTCATGCGCAGGGAAGTCTTTTCCTTGATCAACTTGCGATAGTCCGGGTGCACAATATCCCAAGGTTTCATCTTGAGAAACTCTTCAAGCTTATACCCCGTCATCATCTCGGCGGCAGGGTTCACATAAACGACGCTTTCGCCCTGGTAAATGATGATGGCGGCAGGGGAAATCTCCGCCAGCTGCCTGAACTTCTCCTCACTCTCCAGTAGCGCTTTCCTCGCTTTCTTCTGTCCCTGGTCCTCGATGATCTTCCACTCGCCATTGCGCCTGGTCAGGGCGAACTGGTGGGCGTTCACCACGTCCAGGATATTGTTGGCATCACACCCGTCCAGGGGATAAGTGCACAGGGCAATCATTTCATGCCGTACTATGATATCGTTGACATGTCTGCTCGTAGTCAAGAAAGTCCTTCCAGCCGCCGGTCTCCAGCCAGGACACGTCCCCCGTCGCCCTCAAGCCACGAAAACCCCGCTCCCCGGCCTTCCGCAGCTTTTCTATCCAACCGGTGAGCACTCGCTCCGGGTCAAATCCGCCGTTGATCGTATACCACTCTGTATACGGAATGATCTCGATTTGCCCTTTCTCAAAATACACGTCGAAATCGGGCATAGCCTCAGCCATATACGCTTTGACTTCCCCGGCATTCAAGGACTCTGCAGTAATCCACATGCAGAACTCGTTGTTCTTCAGACCCGCCTTGAAATACGGGACGAGGACATCGATCAAATCCTGCTTCGTCTGGTAGAAGAGGCTGAAATGCGTGCCCCATGGTACACGGCCTATCACATCGATGCCCGAGTCTATCGCCGCATTTTCCATGCCCTGCACCATACTTAAAACATAAATAATTCGAATATCATCTCTAATCATTCATAACAATTATGATTCAATAAAGACCACAATTCCTTACTATAAATATTTTGCAAATTAAATAAAACCGGTAGCAAAAAAAGTTAATTATCGACGGCGGGCAGCATGACCACGAACCTGGCGCCCTTCGTGTAGTCGCCAAATACCCGGTCCTCGATCCACACCCGGCCGCCGTAGCTGTCTACGAGCGATTTGACCAGGTACAACCCGAGGCCCATACCCTTCGCATTTCTGGTGCCCTTTAGCATCCTGTTGAAAATCGTGGGCTTGAAATCGTCGGGAACGCCCGGCCCGTTGTCCTCGACGCTGACCCGGCAATGCAGGCCACCGTTTCCGTTTATTAAGTCGAGGCTTATGTCAATATTTGCCCGGTTTCCGGTGTGCTTGATCGCATTGCTCACCAGGTTAGCAAACACGTCATGCAACAGCTCGTTCGCCCGGACATGGCAATGACCACAGCCGTTCAGCTTCAAGATGACCGTCTTGCCTGGTACACCGCTGAACTCGTGCTGCAGATCCGAAAGTACCTCTGTCACGTCGACATCGTGCATCCGTAACATCCCATCGTTGAGCTTCTGCAGCTTTCTCACATTCTTTATCAACTGCGCACTCCGCTGCAACACTTCTATTGACTTACCAATCATCTCATCATTCAACGCACTTGCGGGCATTTCCCGTGCCAATTCCAGGTAGCCCAGTGCGATCTGGTGCATGTTATTAATGTCATGGCCCATCAGGTCAAGGTACAATTCAGCTTGCTGCTTTGCCTCACTCAGCGCTTCCTCCGCCCGCTTGTGCCCGGTAATGTCCTGGCTTATGCCATACAATCGCTTTACCTTTCCGGATTTATCACAGACCGCTTTATCCACGATCGTGTTCACGTATTTTACTGACCCATCCGGTTGCATGACACGATAGTCGATGTTCCCCTGTATTCCATCCCTCGCCCTGGACCCCATGAAATCGGCCATTGACGCCCGATCGTCGGGGTGGACCAGGGATAGCACCCATTCCAGTGTCGGTCTCACCTCCTCGGGCTTATATCCGAAGATCCGGTAGTTTTCCGCCGAACCCGTGATTTCGCCGGTCTGGAGGTTCCAGGCCCAGTTGCCTACGTGTGCTACCTCCTGGGACTTGGCGAGTATATACCGGTCTTTCTTCAATGCTTCCTCGGCCCGCTTGCGCTCGGTGATGTCGAGGAAGAATCCGATCATTATGTCCCGGCCATTGACCGTCAACGGTGCCTCATTAACTATCACGGGGATGACCCTGCCATCTCGGTGTACGACCTCAGCCTCATCGTTGTTGAAAATGATTCCTTTGACGTGGCGCGCGAACTGCTCTCTCTGCACTCCCGTCCTATCCGCAGGGTGCAACTGCGTCTGGTGCAGCCCGATGATCTCATCCCGTGACCTGCCAGTCAATTCTTCGGCCATCTCATTGCAGTCGATTATACGCCCGGTCGCCACGTCCGCGACGAAGATAGCCATGCTTGCCCTCTCGAACAGGACCCGAAACTTCTCCTCACTCTCACGAAGCGCCTCTCCGGCCCGCTTGCGTTCCCGGTTCTCTTCGGTTATTTTTTCATAAAGCTTCTCAAACCTGAGCAGTACTAACAGGGCGATAATCGGGGCCATAACGCAGATAAAAACTATGGTGTATAGATGTGATTCCAACAACGTTATATCCGGGTCCAAAATCATCTTCGCCGATTGAAAAATTATCATCAGAATGGCGGTAGCCAGCGAGATGAACAAGAGAGAAAGCGCTAACCGGATACGCCGGGAACCCGGTTTGCTAAAAGCCTCACCGACGAGATCCGCCCACCCCATAACTTAATCACTCTTGAAAATTTATCTCTACGTTTAAATATATTCTATAAATACGTTCCCTGATAATAATCCTACCGTTTCCTCGACTATTGCTAATATAAGATTTTAAACAGTCGTAGCTCGCCGATTTAATCGTAAAAAAATTGAGATTAAACAACTTGTTCTTAAGTAGCTGAGAATTGAAATTCTATCCGGGCTGGCCAGGACTTGCCGGGAGTACTTTCTCCCTCCCTTGCGGCTTGGCCCGGACATATTGACGGGCATCCTTGAAAGCCGGGGACTACGAATCTAATTTATTGTTAAACTTTCAGTCTGCCGTTCTTCAAAAAGAAACAAAAAAGCCAAAAAAGGAATTATAGAGTTGAGCGATATGACGATCCAGACACAAGACTAACACTATCCATGATCTCTTTTATGCTGGTCGGCTTTTTCAAAAACACATCCGCGCCTGCATCGAGTACAGACTGCCCTATGCTATCATCGGCACTTATGAAAATGATTTTCGTATCCGGCTCTATCTTTAAAATCTCAATCATAAGGTCGAGGCCATTCTTGTAAGGCATACGGTAATCGATGATGACTACTCCCGGCCTGGGGCTGGCATTATTAAACTTAATAAGGGCCGAGTAGCTGTCATAAGCGATAAAAGAGACGGGCACCTGCCGGTGTTTGAACAACAGCTCATAGGTCCTGACCAGTTGCGGGTCATCGTCGACAATGGCGACGCTGGCACGTGTATTATCTGTCATTGCACTCCTCCTTGATAGCGGGCAGGTACACTAAAAACCTGGTGCCCTTCGTATGGTCTGTCAAAACGCGGTTCTGTACTTCGACGTAGCCGCCGAAGCCTTCCACAAGGCTCTTGACGAGGTACAGGCCGAGGCCCGTCCCTTTCGCTTTTGTCTGGCCCCGCTTGAACCGCTGGAATAATTCTTCCTTCTTATCGTCGGGAATGCCTGTCCCGTTATCCTCTATCGCCAAGCGGTAATACGAACACCCGTTCAGGCCGACCCTGTGGACACCTGCATTGATCTCCAGCGGATTGCCGGAGTGCTTCACCGCATTGTCCACAAGATTACTGAGCACGTCTTTCAACAGCGGATTAGCCCGCACCAGGCACCCGCAATTCGGATTATAATTGATACTGATGCTGCGGCCAGGAATTTCGGTGTACATAGCCAGGACGTCTTCGAGGACCTTCGCCAGGTCGAGAGTCTCCATTTTATACTCGCCCGACTTATGCTTCTGCAGCTTCCGCACGTTGTCGATCAGCCGGGCAGCTCTCATCAGTGTTTTAAACGGGGTGTCGATTAATTCCTTATCGTCTCCCTCGAGTTTCCCGCTGGTGCTCATGATCTCGCCGGCCAGCTCAAGCTGCATTAACGCAATCTGGTGCATGTTGCTGATATCGTGGCCCATCAGGTCCAGGTACAGCTCAGCCTGTGCTTTTTCGTCTTCCAGCTCTTTTTCCGCCAGCTTTCGCGCACTGATGTCCTGCCCCTGCGCAATAGTCGCCAGCAAATTTTTCTGGGCATCATATATGTTCGCAGAGTTCCATAGCGCTATGCGGACGTTGCCATACTTGTGCTGGATGGGTATCTCGACAGACTCCCAGTGCTCGCCTTCGAGAGTCTTCGTTATTTTATCCAGCGATTCCCCTCTGCTGTCGAGCGGGAAGAGCATGCTCAGGTCTTTTCCTATGACTTCATTTGCCATATAGCCGGAGAGATGCTCGAAGGCATGGTTAAACCTCGTAATGGTAAATTTATGGTCCCAGACAATGATCGGCGCGTTGGCGTAATTGATAAGACTCTCCAGGTAATCGTGAGTTTCACGCAGGGATGCGGTTACCCTCCGTAGCTCTTCATAATTCGCACGCAGCTCCTCGTTCGTGCACTCGATCTCCTCCGCCTGGGCGGCAACCTCTTCACTCTTGACCTCCAGCTCTTCATTGGCGATCAGCAGCTCGGATGTCTTAGCCTTCAATTGCACCAGTAACCGTTCTTTCTCCAGTTCCGCCTGCTTGCGCTCAGTGATAGGACGAGTCGTGACCACGATCCCGTCCACGCCCTGGACACCAATCAGATTCACACCGATCGACTCGACGTCAAGATATTCGCCGTCTGCTTTCCGGATCCGGAACTCGGTAGGTATTCCCGGGTTACGCCTGTCGAAGGTTTCTCTCAGGTCGTCGCGCACACGGTCCATGTCATCGGGATGTATGAACTCCAGGGGCGATCTGCCCAGCATATAATCAGCTGGATACCCGAGGATCTTATCGGATGACGGTGAATCATATATGATGCGGCCTTCTCTGTCCATGATCCTGATGATGTCAGACGAGTTCTGGATCAGCGACCGGAACCTGATATCGCTTTCCCGCTGCGCTTCTTCTGCCTTCTTCATCTCGTATAGCAACCGCACGTTCTCCAGCGAGATTGCCGCCTGCCCCGTCAACAGTTCCGTCATATGCGTATTTTTCGGGGTGAACACGCCGTCAGACAGGCGGTTTTCGAGGTATAAGACGCCTATCATCCTCGACTGTTTGATCACCGGCAGACAGAGGACCGAGCGCAGCCGCATCTCCCTGGCCTCCGGGTTATCTTTGAACAGGTCATCCTGGCAGGCATTATTGAGGACGACCCGGTCTGTGGTCCGGTATACGTAACGGACGATGGCTTTACAGATATCGTCGACGTGCTCGAAGTTTTTATCAAGCGCGGGTGCCGGCTTTTTCGTGAGATGGCTTTCCGCGCGGACAACGAGACCGCCCTTGTCTTCGAGCAACAGGTACCCGTCCTGAGCCCCGGAGCTTTCCATGACTACTTCCATGATCTTTTCCAGCAGCGCGTGCTGTTCTATCTCGGCGGAAATGGCAAAGGACGATTTCATCAGGTAATTTACGTCGAGGGGCGGGTTAGCGACGACACTGGCAGAGGCAGTAGCCGGAGTTCCTTCTCCGGGATACCTGGAATATTTTTGCCGGAGACTTGCCACCTTCCGCTCTGCCCGGCATTGTCTGTATAACCGCTCTGCCTCCTGGAAATACATTCCTGCCGAGAAATGGCGCGCCTGCTGGTGAAATTCCCCGAAACATTCGTTGATATGACCTTCCAGGAACGTATATCCCTGGCTATGCGCAAGGTCTATCGCATCGAGGTAGAGGCTCCTGGCCTCTCTGGATTCGCCGGTAACCCGTTCCTTCTCAGCGTAAAGAAAGGCGAGATACGGTTTTAATAAAGGCCCCAGGCCTGCCCAGGTCTCGACTTTTTCAATAATAGGATTGATCTGTTCCAGTAATTCGCTTTTGTTTTTGATGCCCGGGCCCTTTTCGTATAGCTTGAGGCTGTTCAACACCAGGAAGACGTGCCACTGTCGTTTTAGCACGTTATCCGTGAGGCCGGACAGGTATTTGCGCACCCTGTCCAGGCACTCCCCGGCCTCTTCGTACTCCTCGAAATAATAGTGCGCCATGGCCAGGTGGACATAGTAGCTTCCCGCCGATGCGATGTGGTTTTCTTTTTCCCATCGTCGCAGTTTCTTTTCCATGTCTACGGGTGAATAGCCATTCTTCATAGGCTCGATCCAGCCCGCCTGCATTGCTTCGGCGAGGCCTGCGGAGAAGGAGAGGTGATACCGGTTAGAAAACTGCAGGCATTCCCTGGCGTATTCTTCGATGGCGGACATGTCCGAGCCCTGTACCTGGAGGTTCCACATCAGCGGGCCGTAGGAAAGGCCTGCGTTGTAGAGGTCGCCGCAGTTCTTTCCGCACTGGATGGACTTCAGGCAGTAGTCGACGATCTGCCTCGGGTGGCTCCGCGAGTGCATGTTGCACCACACGATGCCGTTCATCCCCCTTGTGGCGCCGAACGTGTTGGGGTATTTGGCCGACAGCTCGCGGGCCAGGTCCTCGTACCTGAACGCCTGCTCGAAGTCGCCCTCTTCGCCTTTCTGCAGCCCCATGATGCTGAACGAGTAAATGACTGACTCGTCCATGCCGCCCGCGAGACAGTGCCGGGTCGATTGCGCCGCCGAGAGGTAAAGCTGCGGCACGAGCCCCGACATGTACAGGTCAGGGATAAGCTCGCTGTAGAAGGAAAGCTCGATCTTGCTCTTCCGGTCTCTGGTGAATGGCATATTCAGGATAGTATCCCAGACATCGATCTTTTCTGAAGCGATTTCCTCCATCAGGGCTTTTCTTTTCGTGTCCGCCTTTTCCGCATCGTCCGGGATGGACTTACTGAAATATGCCAGCCCCCGGTTTGCCGTCTCGACGGCCTTGTTGAAATTGCCGACGGACGACAGCGATGTCGTCTGTTCTGCCAGGCATTCCGCCTTGTCCATATCGGTCCTGGCGTGGTCCAGCAGGTAGTTGAGCAGCCTTTCCGAGTTCTCGTATTTGCCGCACATCAGCTCGGTCTTGGCCGCTTTCTGGAATATCTTGAAAGTACGCTCGTAGTGCCCTTTACTCCAGCAGTCATCGGGCAGGAGATCTCTCGCGAACTTAAAATATTCGTTTGCCGCCTCCGTAGCCAGGGAATCCAGGGCCTTGTTGCCGGCATGGTAGTTAATGTCGCTCAGGACATACGATGTTTTAGAGTCGATCTCGTTTTCCTTCCCCATGTTGAGATGTGAAACGATAGTAAACAGGTTATCCTGTTTTTCAATGTCGGCGCCTTCATGGATTGCCCGAAGCAGGTGGTTGCCGACCTGCCAGTGGATTCTACGCCGTCTCTCTGCCGGGATAGCGGAAAGTGTCGCTTCCTGGACTTTGTCGTGGATAAACTGCAGCTGGTTCTTGTTTTCGATCAGCAGCCCCTGTCCGAGGACCGGCTTGAGCATCTTGAACGTTTCCAGGAGCGTGATCCCTTTGACCGACGCCAGCTCGTCCGGAGAAAAGGTGTTCCCCATGCAGGCGCAATATTCGAGCAGGCTGATCAGGTCCGGGTCGAACTTCCTGAGCTTAGAGCTGAATAATGCGACGACCGTGGTAGGCATATGGGACTCGCGGACCTTTTCGATGTTCCATTGCCATTGCCTGTCTTCATCCAGATACAGGAGGCTTTCGCTATAAAGATAAGAGAGGCTCTCGCTGACAAAAAGAGGATTGCCTTCGCTCAAATTGGTGATGAAATCCGCCAGGGCCTTGCTTTGCTGGGGCGGACAGTCAAGAATGTAGGAAACCATCTCGTGGCAGTGCTCGGGCTTTAAGGGGCTCAGGCGGATCTCTTTCAATGGTTGTCTGGTCTCTACTGCATTGCGAATCAGCCTGGATAACGGATGGCTTGGGTCCACCTCGTTATGGCGATAGGCTCCCAAAAAGAACAGGTGGGGGTGGTCCGCGTAATTGTTGAACACGTTGGCCAGGAAGTCGAAGGACGCCGAATCGCACCACTGGAGATCGTCGATAAACAGGATCAGGGGGCTCTCTTTGCTCGCCAGGCAGCCCAGGAATTTGTCGAAGACATCGTGGAACCGGTTCATCGATTCGATCGGGGGCAGTACCGGGACCTCTGGCTGCGGCCCTATGAGCGCTTCCAGCTCCGGGATGACCTCGATCAGGACCCTGCCGTTCTTCCCCACCGCCTTCAAAATCCGGTTTTTCCAGAGCCCGACCCGTTCGTCGCTTTCGGTCAGAAAGGTGCGCATCAGATTCCTGAATGCCTGGATGAGGGAACTATAAGGGATATTTTTCTGGTAAACGTCGAATTTTCCGGAAGTAAAGTAGCCCCTGTGCTTCACGATGGGCGTCTGAAGCTCCTGTATCAGGCGCGTTTTTCCGATGCCTGACAGGCCGGAGACGAACACTGAGCGAAACTGCCCTTCGACGACCCGGTCATATTCGTCCAGGATCATTCTGGCTTCGAGGTCGCGGCCCACCATCCTGGATATGAATATCACCCTGTCGGCTGACACGCCGCTTTCCAGGGGAAATTCCAGTATCGTCCCGCTGGCGGCATACTCATCCCGGCACCTGGCAAGGTCCGCAAGCAGTCCGCTTGCGCTCTGGTAGCGTTTTTCGGGCTCCTTGGACATCAATTTGGCGATGATGTTGCTTAATACGACCGGGATATCGCGTTTCAGCTCATGTACCGGAGGAGTATTTTCCGCGAGATGGGAATGGATTAGTTCGAGAGGGTCTTCGGAATAGAACGGCAGATTGCCGGTCAGCATCTCATAGAAAATGATTCCCAGGGAATAGAGGTCGGAAGAGAAGACCACCCGGTGATTGATGCGGCCCGTCTGCTCCGGCGAGGCATAGGCCAGGGTCCCTCTGATGAATTCGGGATTGTAAATGAAATGGCTGACCTCCCTGACGTCCAGGACGCTGATGAAGTCAATCAGCCGGATTTCGAGTGTGTCGGGATTGACCAGTATGTTGTGCGGCTTGACGCCGCCATGGATGATGCCTGCATCCTGCACCTTTTCAAGGGCAGATGCCAGGTTACAGGCTATAGTGAAAAACGCATTTAATGAAACGGCCTTATTCGCTTGTGTCAGCTTATCGAGGGGGATGCCGTCAAAGTAGTCCTGTATTATGTAATGGGAACCGTCTTTTTCGCTGACCATCAACGGCGTAATCAACGACAGGTCGTTCAGCACCTTGAGATGCTCGATCTTCTGGCTGAACCGGGCCTTTTTATATTCGGACAGGCTGCCGCCTTTCAGCAGCTTGATAGTGACCAGCCGGCCGGGTCTCTCTTTGTCGGATGCTTTATAAATAATCGTGCCGGACCCTTCGAATATCTTTTCCAGGTTTTCGTAGTTCGAGAGAACCATTATGCTGTCTCCGTACGTTCGAATAGTGACATGCTGATGGGCATGGACTGGCCGATTTCCCAGCCTTTAGCAAATGCCTGTTAGTACAATTTCTTAGCCCTCCGGGCTAGTTATACCAACTGTCATAGAATAGCCTCGATCAAGCTTCGGCATACAGGGACGCCTGACGCGTTTCTCTCAATGAGGTCGTCATCAGTATGAAATTCTTAGTATTACTAATTTTTTCTTTATATATATTTTTTGGAGTCTGCCATGAATTCGTATTCGACGACTATACCCTGAAATGCATTGAGCCCATCCAGAAGGAGCCCGGCATCGGCACCCGGAAAGATGCGGTCAAGGTCCCCGTTTATCAGCTGGCCGGGCTTATCAGGGAAGGCGAATACGCCGGCATCGATCGAACGACCGAAAGCAAATGATTTATCGCCGCTCGCGGCATTCATTTTACGGCCTTCGTTAAGGCCGCAGGCCTTATCCCGACATCGAGAGCCATGAGCCTGGCCGGCGCGTGTCGCCATATCCCTGTATCTGATGGGATGGCATAAACGCCAAATCATTATTATTCGGTCCGGTAACAGCCTCTGTCCATAACATTTATTACTGACCATGTGCTTATTATAAAATTAAAGCCTGAAAAATGGTGTCAGGCATAAAAACGGTATGGGACGGGGCTAAGGCAATGGGGCTTATCGGGGCTGGCATCTCTGGAATTACCCGCTGCGATTGTGCCGCTTCTGGTCATCGGTATCGTTAGTTGCGTATGGATCGGCACAGTCTGACTGGTAAATCTGCATGAGGGACGGGCGAGAGATGACGGGGAAAAACGATCAGTATCCGCTGGCATACAGGGACAGCTTCGTAAAAGCCGGCGATAGCCCTCCGGAGAAAAACCGGGTCATCCCCTCCCTGTCGCTTCCCCGCGGCGGGGGCGCGATCCGCGGGATCGGCGAGAAATTTTCCGCCAGCCCGGTAACCGGCACCGGGTCTGTCAGTATCCCGATCTTCACCACCCCGGGGCGCTCTGGCTTTGGCCCGCAGCTGGCCCTCTCGTACGATTCCGGGGCAGGCAACGGGGCATTCGGGCTCGGCTGGAGCCTTTCGCTGCCTGCGATCACCCGGAAGACCGACAAAGGTATCCCGCGTTACGCGGATGCCGGGGACTCGGACGTCTTTATCCTGTCGGGCGCGGAAGACCTCGTCCCCGTGACCGGATCGGGCACCGGTACGCCGTCCGTCCGGCGATATCGTCCCCGCACGGAAGGCCTGTTCGCCCGCATCGAACGCTGTACCGACGGGCAGACCGGCGAAACCTGCTGGCGGGCCATCTCGAAAGACAACGTCACGAGCATCTACGGCGGGACCGAAAATGCCCGGATCGCCGACCCCGCCGATAAGAGCCGCGTGTACTGCTGGCTGATCTCCGAAAGCCACGACGATAAGGGGAACGCCATCGTTTATGAGTACGGGGAAGAAAATTCCGCCGGCGTCGACCGGGCCAGCGCTCACGAGCGGAACCGGGCGGAGGCAGGCCGTACCGCGAACCGATACCTGAAATCCGTCCGTTATGGCAACAAGCGCCCGTACGAAAAAGGCGAAGACCTGCGTAGCCGCAAGGACTGGATGTTCGAGGTGGTGTTCGACTATGGCGAACACGACCCGGGCTCGCCCACTACCGCGCGGGTTTCGGAATGGGCGGTGCGTCAGGATCCGTTCTCGACCTATCGCCCGGGTTTCGAGGTTCGCACGTACCGCCTGTGCCGGCGCATCCTCATGTTCCATCACTTCCCGGGCGAGCTGAGCATACCCGACTATCTCGTCCGCTCGATGGATCTGGCCTACCGGGAAAGCCCGGTCGCTTCCTTCGTGGAGTCCGTCGCGGAGTCCGGCTATAAGCGAAAGGACGGGGCATACGTAAAAGAGTCGCTGCCCCCGGTCAGGTTCAAGTATTCCGAGGCGGTCCTCCGGGATACGGTCGAGGTGCTGGACCCCGGGAGCCTGGAAAACCTCCCCGTCGGCCTGGACAACGATCGCTACCGGTGGGTCGACCTGGACGGCGACGGCATTTCCGGCATCCTCACGGAGCAGGGCGAAGCCTGGTATTATAAGCCCAACCTCGGAGAGGGCCGGCTCGGCGCGACCCGGCCGGTGGCATCCGTGCCTTCGACCGCCGACATCGGCCGTGGGCGGCAGCTGCTGATGGACCTGGCAGGCGCGGGAAAGCTGGACCTCGTCAGGCTGGACGCCCCGGTAAACGGTTTCTACGAGCGGACGATCGACGGGGGCTGGGACCCCTTCACGCCGTTCCCTTCCCTGCCCGGCATCCGGTGGGACGATCCCGGCCTCAGGTACGTCGATCTCACCGGTGACGGCCTCGGCGACGTGCTGGTCGCCGGGGGCGAGGCGCTGACCTGGTATCCTTCGCTTGGCCGGGCCGGGTTCGGCCCGTCGGAGAAGGTATACCTTCCCGGGAGCGAGGAGAAGGGGCCGCGGCTGATCTTCGCGGACGGCACGCAGTCGGTCTACCTCGCCGACATGAGCGGCGACGGGCTGAGCGATATCGTCCGGATACGCAACGGGGAGATCAGCTACTGGCCTAACCTGGGATACGGGCAATTCGGCGCCAGGGTCACGATGGACAATTCCCCGGCCTTCGATGCGCCGGACCTCTTCAGCCAGGCCCGGGTCCGGCTGGCCGACATCGACGGGTCCGGGACGACGGACATCCTGTACCTGCGCCATGACCGGGTCGACGTCTACCCCAACCTCTCGGGGAACCGGTGGGGCGCGCCACAGCATCTCCGGCAGTTCCCGCCGGTCGACGATCTATCCTCGGTTGCCATAGTCGACCTGTTCGGGAACGGCACCGGGTGCCTGGTGTGGTCGACCGCCCTGCCGGAAACGGGTTCCCGCCAGATTTCGTACATACGGCTTATGGGCGAACGGAAGCCCTACTTGCTCACCGGAGTGACGAACAACACGGGCGCGGAGACCGTCATCGAGTACGGCACGTCGACCGCTTTCTACCTGGCCGACAGGGCGGCGGGAACGCCGTGGGTCACCCGGCTGCCGTTCCCGGTCCACGTGGTGACGCGAGTCGAGACGTACGACCGGATCAGCCGGAACCTGTTCGTGACGCAGTACAAATACCATCATGGCCACTACGACGGCGTCGAGCGGGAGTTCCGGGGATTCGGGATGGTCGAGCAGCTGGACACGGACGAGTATGCGGCCCTGAGCGGCTCCGACGCGTTCCCGGACCCGGCGAACGTCGACGCAGCGTCCGGCGTCCCGCCCGTGCTGACAAAGACCTGGTACCATACCGGCGCGTACCTGCAGGGAGCGGCGATCAGCCGCCGCGCGGCCAGCGAATATTACGGCGCACCCGGCCCGGATGATCCGGGCTATGACAGCGCGCTCGACGCGTTTCTGCGGACGCTTTTACCGGACACGGTGTTGCCCGAAGGCCTGACGGCCGGGGAAGAGCGGGAAGCGTGCAGGGCACTCAAGAGGTCGGTCCTGCGGCAGGAGGTCTTCGCCCGGGACGGCACGGATAAAGAAGCCATTCCCTACAAGATTACCGAAAATAACCACGAGGTCCGGCTCCTGCAGCACGCGGGCCCCGGCCTGCACGGGGTATTTCTGGTTCAGCCGCGGGAGACGTTAGAATACTACCACGAGCGCAACCCGGACGACCCGCGGGTCTCTCACGCGATGACGCTCGAGGCCGACGAGTTCGGCAACGTGACCAAATCCGTGGCCATTGCGTACGGGCGGCGACAGGCAGACTCCGATCTGGACGGCGACGACCCGGTGATGCAGACGACCTCGCTTATCACCTATACGGAAAGCATGGTGTCCAATGATGTCGATGGGGCCGACGACTACCGTACGCCGCTTCCCTGCGAATCGCGCACCTACGAGCTGACTGGCTTCATAAGGCCTGCTTCGCAGGCACGTTATCGCCCGGAAGATTTCCTGGTTCTGAAGGACGGACAGGTTGAGCGCATAAACGGGAAGGTGCAGCTTCGCTTTGACGCGGAGGCCGGTTCGGGGGCCGATCCCGCGCTAAAGCCCCGCCAGCGGCGGCTGATGGGGCACGCCAGGGCGCTCTATCGCGCCGACGGGCTGAGCGGGCTTCTCGGCCTGGGAAAGCTGGAGTCGCGGGCGCTTCCCGGCGAATCGTACCGGCTCGCGTTTACGCCCGGCCTGCTCGATGCGGTTTACAGACGGCCGTCTGATCAGGGCCCCCCGGAGGACCTCCTGGGTGACCGCAAGGCACTGTTGTGCGACACGGGGCGTTATCTTTTAAGCCAGGTCTATAAGTCCGCCCGGGACTACCAGTCGGACACCCTGTTTCCGGCGGACGATCCCGGCGATCTCTGGTGGGCCCCGTCGGGGCGGGTTTACTATAGCCCGGAAGCTGGCGACAATCCCCGGCAGGAACTGGATTTTGCAGGCAGGCATTTCTACCTGCCCCACCGTTTCGAGGACCCGCACGGCAACCGGACCAGCGTTGCCTACGACAGCGACGAGACTGATCCCGATAAAAATTACTGCCTTCTCGTGGTCGGCACCTGTGACCCGCTCGGCAATACGATGTCGGCCCGGAACGATTACCGGGTGATGCTGCCGTCCGCGGTTACCGACCCCAACGGGACCGTCAGCGAAGCCCTGTTCGACGCCCTCGGGCAGGTCGTGGCCACCGCCATCCATAAGGGCGGCGAGGGGGACTCGATCGGTGGTGTCGAGACGGACCTTCCGCAGGACCGGATCGACGCGTTCTTCGCCGACCCCGGAAACCAGGCGGCTGGCCTGTTAGGGACAGCTACCAGCTACGTCGTCTACGAGCGGGGCCGGTACTTCCGGACCGGAGACCCCGGCAGGCCGCCTTACGTGGCAAGCATCGCGGGGGAAACCCACATGAGTGACCCTGTCCCGGCGGGCGGACGGGAGGTGCGGGTGAGCTTCTCTTACTCCGACGGATTCGGGCGGGAAATCCAGAAGAAAATGCCCGGCTGAGCCCGGGCCGGTCAACGGCGCTGCCGCAAGCTCCCGATGGATTGCCAGCGGCTGGACGATCTTCAATAATAAGGGCAAGCCTGTCCGGCAATACGAGCCCTTCTTCGACGACACCCACGAGTACAGGTTCGGAAAAGCCGCAGGGGTTAGCTCTGTCCTGTTCTATGACCCTGTCGGCCGCGCCGTGGCCGTGCTACACCCGAACCATACCTATGAGAAGACGGTGTTCAGCCCCTGGAAACAGGCGGCCTTCGACGTCAACGATACCGTCGCTTTCGACCCGGGGACCGACCCGGACATCGCGGGCTACGTTTCCGGCTACCTCCGGCAGGCCGTGCCACAGCCCGGCGGGTGGAAGACGTGGCTTCAGATGCAGAACGTCGACCCCCTCGCCCCTCCGGAAGACGGGCTGGGCCTGGAGCCCGGGCAGAAAGCCGCCGTGAGAACTCTGGCCCATGCCGATACGCCGTCGATCACCTACTCAGATCCCGCAGGCCGGACGTTCCTGACCGTGGCCGATAACGGCAAAGGGGGCAAATACAAGACGCGTGCCATGGCGGACCTCGAAGGCAACCTGCGCGAGATCCGGGATGCGCTGGATCGCCCGGTGATGAAGTACGACTACGACATGCTGGGCAACCTTATCCGGCAGGAAAGCATCGATTCCGGCACCCGCTGGACGCTTCACGACGCGGCCGGGGGCGCGGTCTTCGGCTGGGACAGCCTGGGCCGCACGGTACGCCGCACCTACGACGCGCTCCGGCGGCAGACACGCCTGTGGGTCAAGGGAGGGGACGGAAACGAGCAGCTGGCCGAACTGGTGATGTACGGCGAAATGCACCCGGACTCGGACCCTTCCGGGGGGAACCCCGCACCGCAGTCACTCAACCTCCGGGGCCGCGCCTTTCTCGTGCTGGACGGCGCCGGCGCGGTCGTCAATTGCACGACGAGCCCTCTGACGGGCACTAGCGAGGCATACGACTTTAAAGGAAATCTCCTGCGCAGCACGCGCCGGTGCGCAAAGGAATATCGGCAGCGTCCCGACTGGAAGTTTTTCGACGACTGCCTGGACCGGGCTATCGCAGGCCGACAAAGCGCGATATCCCTGGAGCCCGACGCCCTTACCGCACTACTGGCCGATCTCGAGGCTGCCCTGGAGCCCGAAGGGTTCACCGGCAGCACCTCGTACGACGCGCTCAACCGGCCAGTACAGAGCATCGCTCCGCACAGTGACTGCACCGGGGCCGGGCTCAACGTGATCCAGTCTGCCTATAACGATGCCGGCTTACTGGAGCGCGTGGACGTATGGCCGGGCCTGGACGTCGAGCCCGCAGGGCTCCTCGACCCTGCCACGGCCAGCCGTCACGTGATCACGGGCGTCGACTACGACGCGAAGGGCCAGCGAGAGCTCGTCACCTACGGCAATGGCGCGAAGACCATGTATGACTACGATCCGGATATGTTCCGGCTGGTCGGTCTCCACACGTCCCGGGGAACCGGTTTCCCGGATGACTGCCAGATGACGGGCCGCTACGCCGATCCCTCCAGAAGCTGCCAGAAACCGGGCGACGGTCCCTGCGGCGTACAAAACATCAGCTATACCTACGACCCGGCAGGAAACATCGTCCACATCCGTGACGATGCCTTGCAGACCATCTATTTCAGCGGCTCGGTGATACGGCCGGAATCGGATTATTCTTATGACGCTCTCTATCGCCTGTCCCGGGCGAGCGGCCGGGAACACATAGGCTCGGCCGAGACGCCGTGGCCTTCGTGGGGCGACGATGGGCGGACCTTCCGCCAGCAGATCGGCGATTCCAGACTGATGCGCAACTATACCGAGAAGTATTCTTACGATCAGGCGGGCAATTTCGAGCGCGTAGACCACAAGGCCTGTACCGGCAACGGCACGAACCCGAACAACTGGATTCGGACGTTCTCGCAGGAGCCTGATCAGGCGGCCCCCGGCAAAAAGAAGAGCAACCGGCTAGTCTCCTGCACCGTCGGCAGCGAGACGGAAAACTTTACTTTCGACGCCCATGGCAACATGACCTCCATACCTCACCTCCCGGTCATGTCCTGGGATTTCATGGACCAGCTCCAGGCAGCCTGCAAGGATAAGGATGGGCGGTGTATCGTGTATTTCACGTACGACGCCGGCGGCCAGCGGGTGCGGAAGGTCGTAGAGCAGGAGGGCCGGCCGCTGAACGAGCGCATTTACGTCGGCAGCTTTGAGGTATACCGCAAGTACGCCGGGATCGGCGCCGATCCTGTCCTTGAGCGGGAATCCCTCCGCGTCACGGACGAGGGACAGTGCGTCGCGCTGATCGATACGAAGACGATCGACAAGAAAAATCCCGATGTCACGCTCCCCGAGACCCTGGTACGCTACCAGCTGGGCAACCATCTCGGCTCAGCGGCCCTGGAGCTCGACGAGCGCGCGGGCGTCATCTCCTACGAGGAATACTACCCCTACGGCAGCACCTCGTACCAGGCAGTACGGAGCAACCAGTCCGGCAGCGTGGAAGTGAGCACCAAGCGGTACCGGTATACGGGCAAGGAGCGGGACGAAGAGACCGGGCTGTACTATTACGGGGCGAGATATTATGCCCCGTGGCTGGGGCAATGGGTATCGTTCGATCCGGACCTGGGCAACCTGCCCGTAAGCCCTTACGCTTATTGCGAGAACTCGCCGGTGAGCAAGATCGACGACGATGGCCTGGTCCCAAAGCCCATCCTCAAGCGATCGGACCTCGTTTTGACCAACGAGCATACCGCAAACAAATCTCAAAACCCGGGTAAAGCGGTCGACGCTGATAACCTGACACACTACACGGCCCGCGACAACAGCTTCAAAGGGACGAAAAGCGAAGGCCCCCGGCCGGCGGCTGTCAAGGTCGATCTCAAGGCCGCCAAAGGGACAAAGGGCGAGATGAAGGCGGCCCAGGATATGCTGAAGGGCAGCTATGCCGATACGGTCGAGCTAAACGAGCTATGGAATGAGAGTTCCACGAACCAGTGCACGGGAAAGCCTAGAGCCTATAGCCCCAGCGCCTCGGATTTCAACAAGGCGTTTCTCGACAAATCGAACGCTAAGGTGCGCCTGCTCACATACTTCTATCGGCTGGCCAACATCAAAGTCAACCCCGAAACGGGGGAACGCTATATCGATTTCAAGGTGTCGGCCCGGGCGGAGTTCTGGAGGGACGTGCTGGCAGGCGATTTGCCGATGCCCGACAAGGCCCCGCCGCGGGTAAAAGACGCGTATGCCAAGATATTACAGATGCTGAGCTCCAAAGGCTCCAAAGGCTCGAAGGGCGAAAGCGGCAGCGTCAGCACCAATACGGCATTAGGCATGGCCGGGATGGCATTACTGGCATATAGCCTGTATCAGACGGGGGTGGCGCTAAACAACGCCCGTGAACAATCGTTGCGCGAAGGCTCTGACAAGCCGCTCCAGGATGAAATTATCCGGCAGGGCGCCGCCTGGGGTGTCGGCATTGCGGCCACGGAAGCGCTGGGCATGGCCTTGAAGGGCACGTGCCTGGGTGCGGAAGTCGGAGGCCCGTGGGGCGCCGCCGGGGGTTTCCTGCTGGGGCTGGGCGTAGGCTTCGTCGCCAGCTACGCGGGCTACCAGGCGGCAGATAAGTACATCGAACTGCGCGATGCCGACCCCGTAGAATCATGGAACCAGGGGTTCCTGCAAAACTTTGTCAACCAGGCTGGCTGGTGAGGACATGACGGTAATACGATGCGAGCGACGAAAACGAGGCTTTAACAGGGGAATTGTATGAAACCAAGGGCGATTAGTCTGTCAATAAGCAGGAAAGGCGAGGCGATCAAGCGCCTTCACGCACTGTTGCGGCTAGAGGGATATACGGTCCCGGCGAACGAAACGAGCCGGACATACTTCGGCAAAGGCACCCGGGACGCCGTGTTAAGTTTCCAGCTCAGGAACGCACTGCCCGCCACGGGCGTCGTCGACCGGGACACAATGGCCGCGCTGGAAGCGCTGGCTGCAGTGAAAAAGGCTCCGGCACAGGGCAAGGCGGCTAAAAAGGCAACGACGTCCGGGAACCGGCTCTCCTTCGGGGCACAGGGTAAGGATGTCGCGCTCCTCCACCAGCTTCTCGCTACAGTCGGGCTGGAGATCGATGAGAATGAGGCGAAAGAGCAACGGTTCGGCGAGACCACCGGGGACGCGGTGCGGCACCTGCAGGCCCTGGCCGGACTGAGCCCGACAGGCGAGGTCGATCAGCAGGTCATGGGCCTGCTCAAAGATGCCCTCGGGCGGCTCCAGGTAAACCTTCCGGCCGACTATCAGCCGGCGTCCGGCGAATACTATGTCGAGGGCGACGTCACGGACGAGGACGGCATGCCCCTGGCGGGAGTGACCGTCGTCGCCGACGCCCGTGAGCTCCGGGCCGCCCGGGAGATCGGGCGATCCGTGACCGACGGACAGGGCCACTACCGTATCATGTGTAAGGCTGGCGACAGGCCGGGTGCCCTGAGCCTCCGGCTGCGGGTGCTGGACAAGAAACGCAAATCCCTCTTCGCCTCCGGCGTGCACTTCAACGTCCGGAGCGGCGCGAACCTGCCGATCGCCCTCGGCAATCAGTCCGCCGGCACGCCGTCAGAGTTCTCCCGCATCGGTGTCTCGCTGAAGCCCCACGTCAGCGCCCTGCGCCCCGAGGAGTTCATCGAAGACGGGAATTTCCAGGACCTCACATATCTCGCCGGCAAGACGGGGCTGAGCAAGACCCGGGTCGGGTTCTATTCGGTGGCTGCCCGCCTGGCCGGCGCCACCGGGCTCCCACCTGAGCTTTTCTTCGGCCTGCTGGCCGAAAACGTGCCCCCCGAGGCCCCGGTCATCGCCCTGGCCTCCACCGGCGGCGGCGTCGACTTCGATTTCAACATGCAGCGGATACTGGGGGCGATCCTGTCGACGCCAGACCCGGTCATGGCCAAAGCGATCGAAGCCGCCATCGCCAGTAACGTCATCCCTTCGAGCTATAAGGCCCGGGCCGGGAACGACCTGGCCGCCCTGGCTCCCCTCCGGACCGGCGCTGCGCTGGATGCAACTTTTGGCACGGGCAAAACGCCGATCAAGGTCATACTCGGCGCCGCGGTCATCTCCGCGCAAAAGCAGCAAAAATTCATCGAGCTGTACGCTGCGAAGCGGGTCTCGGCGCGGGAATTCTGGATAAGCCTCGGCCGTAACCCCGATTTCACCCCTGAAGAGGCTGAGTCGCTGCATTTCGCGGTGGACGTCGGAAAACACGCCAAAGGACACATGCCACTGGTGAATAAGCTGCTGGACATGCGGCAGCAAAAGAAGGTCAAACTACCTTCCGACCTCGCCCGGCTCACCGCCGACGACTGGAAAGCACATCTCAACAGTACCTACAAAGGCCAGCCGATCGGCATCCCGGCCAACATCACGGCAGAGAGCCCGCAGGCAGCGGTCGATACCTTCGCGCACATGCTCGAGCGTAACTTCGGGCGCGCCTACCCGACCGTCGCGTTCTCCGCCCGGCTCGCCGGGGACCGTGACAGCCCGTTCCCCGCGAAAGAGCGGCTGCTCGTCACCGGCTTTCTCGACGCGCACCCCGGCTTCGACCTGCTTCACACCAGCGTCGACCGGTACATGCAGGATAACGTCGTGGCAGTGGCCGGCTCCGACCGCCGCGTCCTGCGCGAATCGCTCAATAAGTGCAAGCGTCTCATCCGGCTGGCATCGAGCTACGAGGGGGCACGGCCGCTGCTCGCCGATGGCATCCACTCCTCCCAGCAGATATACGCCATGGGGCGCAAGAAATTCGTCGACCGGTACCGGGCCCGCCCGGAGATCGGCGAATCCGGGGCCAGGGAGATCTTCGACAAAGCCGGGCGGACGTACGCCATCGCCCTGTCCCTGGCGATCAACATTCGGATCATGGCCCAGGGCTTAGAGCCGGCCGCCATCGGGAATGCCGTTCCCCGGGTGTACCAGCAGGACGTCCTGGAGCTGCCCGACCTGGCGACTCTGTTCGGATCGCTCGACTACAGCGCCTCCGACCCGAGCCGTACCGTGATCAGCCCCTCCGCATACCTGGTGGACATGCTGCATTTCCTCTCCCACCGGGGCGCGAACGCGGCGGGCAAGAGCGTATTGGACGTCCTCTCGGAAAGGCGCCCCGACCTGACCCAGATCAGGCTGAACGCGGCCAACACCAACGTTATGATGCCCTATATCGACCTGGTCAACGAGCTGCTGGAGGAAGCAGTGGGCTCGCCGGCCGCGTCGCTCGCGGCCCGGCAGGCGGCGGCGCTGGGGCGGCAGACGACCCTGACCAGCGAAGAGCTGAATGCCAACCCACAGTGGGTCGACACGACCGCGTACGCCCGGCTCGCCGACCCTGCGGTCGTCTTCCCGTGGACCTTACCCTTCGACCTGCGTTTGAGCGAAGCGCGGGCGTACCTGGGCCAGATCGGAGTGGAGCGGGTGCAGCTCATGCGTATCTTCGGCCCCTGGCCGGCGACGGCGCCCCTGCACCTCGCCAGCCTGGCGATCGAAGGCCTGCTGCTGTCCCGGGCCGAGGCGGATATCATCACCGGCGCCACGGCACGCCAGCCCTGGGAAAGCTGGGGACTGGGCCCGAATAACAATACCGTGCCCGACCCTGTTGATTACAAGATCACGTACTCGGGGCCGTGGATCGAGGTCCTCGCCCACGTAAGGGTCATGCTGGCCCGATCGGGGCTCACCCACCTGGCGCTCACGCAGCTGCTCAACACGGCGTTCGTGAACCCGAAGGCGGCCCTCCAGTATCATAACGACCCGCCTGACTCCGGCGACCTGGCCACGATGACCATCGCTGGCCTGGCGCAGGACCCCGAAGCGCCCGAGCGCATCCACCGTTTCGTGCGGCTCATGCGCCGCCTCGGGTGGGACGTCTACACGCTGGACGCGGCGATCGCCACGCTGCAGGCGGATAAGCCCCCCGGGCCCGGCCGGCTGAACGAGCTGTTCCTGCGCCAGCTTTACACGATCAGGCAGGCGATGAAGCGCTTCCGGATATCCGAGAGCGCTGCAATGACACTGTTCGGGCCGATCGAGACCCGGGACATCCCGGAATCGCCGGGCCGGGAAGGCCTGGCGGTACTCTCTCTACCGCAGGCTGTTCCAGAACCGCGCGGTGATCAACCCCGCGGACCCGGCCTTCGACCTCAACGACGCGTGCACCGAGGTCCGGGCCGCCGGGCGACCCCAGTCCGCCTCTGCTGGCCGATCACAAGCCGACGCTCATGGGGGCCTTCGAGGTCACGGACGCCGAGCTCGCCCTGGCCATCGACGCGTTCACCGACGGAAAGCTGAACCTTGCAAATCTCTCGACGCTCCACCGCCACATCGTGCTCGCGAAGGGCCTGGACGTGACGATCAGCGAGCTGATCTCCCTGAAGGCGCTCTTTGTGCCGAACGTCAACCTGCCGCCCGGCAACCCCTTCGATCCGGTGTACCCCGAGAGGCTTTTCGAATTTTGCGACATGGCCGATCGGATACGCGGCACGAAGTTTTCCATCGCCGAACTCAGACTACCTGCTCCGGCACCGCTGCGATCGCACATCCGGCATCGCGCCCGACGGCGTGGCCGTTGGCACGCTCCTGAAGTCCATACTGGACGGCCTGAACAAGGTCGCGGCCGAGAACGCGTTCAGCCCCGACCCGACCGGGACGGTGATACGCAAACGGCTCGGACCGCTGCTCGGCCCGGACAAAGCGGATGCCATCATGGCCATCCTTGATGGCAAGCCAGGGGGCGACCCGGATGGCCTCATACGGTCCTGCCTCTGCCGCTACATGGACGGATCGGCCGCCGAGGCGAGCCTGATCGGCGGTGCGCTGAAACCCGGCCAGGCGCGCTACGAATACGTCCTGAAAGGGCTACTGGCTTACCTGCGCCGGTCCCTGGGGACGGGCTTCGTCATACAGCAGCTGGCCGACGCGCTGGCGCTCCCCGTCGCCACGACGGCCTTGCTCGTAACGGAGTGGTTCCCCTCCGCGGCAGACCCCCGGAAAGCGATGCTGGACGATTTCCTCGTCCTGCTCGACGTGGTGCGAGATCCATCCACGAACAACAGCCCCATAACGCTTAGCCCTGAAGAATCGGGCACGGCCCTCGCGGACAACCAGGCGGTGCCGTTCAAGCCCTACTTCACATATTACACGGCGCTCGACAAGGCGGCGAAAGTGATCAACGGCTTCGGCCTCAGTGTGGAAGAGACCCGGTGGCTGCGGGAGCGCGGTACGGGTAGCGGGTGGCTCGACCCCGCGAAGCTGCCGTTGACCGAGCAGCCTGGCGCGGGCAGCAGGTACCTCTCATGGACCCGGCTGGCGGACGGGGCCGGGATCAAAAAAACGCTGCCTTCGGACGGAACCTCGTTCACGTCCCTCCTGGACCTGGCGAGGAGCGGAACCAGCGTCGAGTATTTCCAGGCGCTCGAGGCCCGGACCGGATGGCCGTCCCGGAGCCTGAGGGTCCTCTGCGGCGAACCTGCCGACACGGCCCACGTGTACAGCCTGACGGATAATGCCCCGAAGGGGCTGCTTTCGCTGTATTACCCGGGGGACTATCGCACCGAGCGGGCCCTGGTGCGGCTCACCGCCGCCTTTGCCATGCTGAGGCGGCTGGGAGCCCCCGCGGACGTCAGCGGCTGGATCGGGCAGACGGCGTCCGCCGGGACGGTAGACGCCATCAAGCAGGCTGTCAAGGCCAGGTACTCCGACGACCAGTGGCTGCAGATCGCCCGGCAGCTGCGCGACCCCCTGCGCGAGCGGCAGCGGGATGCCCTGGTAGCTTACCTGCTCGCCAACCCCCCGGCCGGGGTACGGCGGTGGAACGACGTGAATGATGTCTACGCTCACTTCCTGATCGACGTGGAGATGGGCGCCTGCCAGGGGACGACACGCATCGTCCAGGCGAGCGCGGCGGTCCAGCTCTTCGTGCTGCGCTGCATCCTCAACATCGAGCCCCTGGTGACCGTCGACGCGAACGCCGATCCCGAATGGCAGCAGTGGCAGTGGATGGGCCGCTACCGGCTCTGGGAGGCCAACCGGAAGGTGTTCCTCTACCCGGAGAACTGGATCGAGCCGTCCCTGCGGAGGGACAAGTCGTCCTTCATGGCTGACCTGGAAAACGACCTGATGCAGAACGAAGTGACCCGGGACACGGCCGAGGAGGCGCTGCGGAAGTTCCTGGAGAAGCTGGACGGGGTGGCGCGGCTCCAGGTCGCCGGCATCTACAACGATTCCGCCCACGACCAGCAGACGCTGCCGGCCAACGAAGTCTCGGTGAAGATCGTGCCGGGCTCGGCAAGTATAGAACACGGGACGGCCTGCCAGTTCTCGGCGGTCGTCGGCTACGCTACCAATAAAGCGGTGACGTGGTCGGCGACGGACGGGAAGATCGACCAGAACGGCATGTTCACCGCACCCTCCATGCCGGGCGATTGCAAGGTGACGGCGACCAGCGTCGCAGACCCGCGCAAGTCGGCTACGGCTACCGTGGAAGTAACCGGCGTCATCGTGAAGATCGATCCGCCGGACGCCCAGCCCAGCCCGGGCGAGGACGTGTATTTCACCGCCACGGTGATCGGCGCGGCCGACCAGTCGGTGACGTGGTCCGCCACTGCCGGATACATCACCGGCAACGGGCGGTTCACCACCCCGGGAACGAACCAGGGCTCCTGCACGGTGACGGCGACCAGCGTCCAGGAACCCGGGAGTAAAGCAACCGTCTGGGTGAGATGGGCATGAGGAGGTTATAATCATGACACAGAGCAACGAATGGAAGCAAGCGTTACACGTGGTCGCACGCAAGCAGGGCAACCCGCCCGCGTACTATTACCGGCAACTGGTCGACTGCGCCCGCTGGACGGCCTGGTCGGCCGTCGATCTCGACATCGTCAGCGATCACGTGCTGCCCGTGGTCTGGAACCGGCGGCTCTACCTGTTCTGGGCCATCATCAACGAGAAGACCGACAAGAAGCAGGAAAAGCCGGTCTTGCAGCTGTCCGGCAGCGCGCCGCCGGACGTCCGTAAGCACCTCGAGGTCCAGCTGGCCTGGAGCGAGCTCAAGGGCCGGAAGTGGCTTGCCAAACAGACCGCCCTGCAGAAGATCGTCATCGCGGGCAACGTCGAGCCCCGCCAGCTGACGCTGCGATCGACCCTCGTCGATCCGCTGCTCCGCATCGACCTCTTCGTCGACCAGGACAACGGCGCGGGCGGGCTCGACCGCAAGCATTACGCCCAGTTCGTGCTCGGGGGCGCCGGCAACTCGGTCGAGGCCTACGCGCTGGACACCAGCAAGTACGGCGACATCGGGCCCGACTCGGGCGGCATCGGCCTGCTCACCGACCTGAACTTCGGCCGCCTCCACCCGCCGTCGACCGGCCTGTTCGACGCGATGGCGATCGTGCCCTGCAGCTGGACGTATCTCTCGCCGAGCCGTAAGCGCGTCGCCTCCTGCATGGCGACCTCCCAGAGCGGCGGTAATCCCCTGATTAGCCAGCCGCTGCTGGACCAGTCCGACCTCTATCGCCTGCTCGTGCCGCACCAGCACATCAACTTCGATTCCAGCCTGCAGTTCTTCTATGAGGACAGCCTGCGCTCCTACTACATCGTCCCCTGCTGCACGGACGGCTATAGGTTCCAATATACGTTCATCCCGTTCTATCACCCGTTCGTGCCCCTGTTCATCCGGGAGCTCAACCGGGGCGGCGTGGACGCGCTCTTCGCCCGCGACCTCCAGCTCGACCCCGCGAAGCGGCAGCTGACGCCGGCGTTCGACGCCGGGGCATTCAAGGACTATTATGTCCCGTACGGCCAGGTCATGACGCCCTTCCCTGCAGAGGCCGTTGACTTCGACCCCTATGCCAGCTATGCGATATACAACTGGGAGCTCTTTTTCCACGCCCCGTTCCTGATCGGGGAAGCGCTGCGGCTCAACCAGCGCTTCGAAGAGGCGAAACACTGGTACGAGTACATCTTTAACCCCACCAGCAGCTCGGAAGAGGCAGTCCCGAAGCGGTACTGGGTGACCAAGCCCTTCTACAACATGGCGGATTACCAGGCCCAGAGCCTCCAGGGCTTGATGAGCCTCATAAGCAAGAACGATCCCGCCGTCGTCGACCAGGTGGAGGAATGGCGCGCCAATCCGTTCGATCCCCACGTCGTAGCGCAGATGCGGCCGGTGGCGTACCAGCGCGTCATCGTCATGAAGTACATCGACAACCTGATCGCGTGGGGCGACCGGCTGTTCAGCCAGGACACGATGGAGTCGATCAACGAGGCGACGCAGATGTACGTGCTTGCCGCCGAGCTCCTGGGGCCCCGGCCGGAGCCGGTCAGGTCGTCCCTGACGGTCCCTGATATGACGTTTGCCGACCTCCAGAAGGCCGGCCTGGACGACCTGGCGAACGCGTACGTCCTGGCCGCCGAGAACCTGCTGGGCCCGGTGCAGAGCGGCGAGGCGGCGGACTATACGAGGGCGCCGCCGTATACGTCCGGCCAGTCGCAGGGCAGCACCATAGACCCGTCCACCCCGAAGCTCCCGCAGTTCCCGACGCTCTACTTCGGCATCCCGCCCAACGACCAGCTGCTGGGGTACTGGGACCTGGTATCAGATCGCCTGTTCAAGATCCGGCACTGCATGAACATCCGGGGCATCAGGCGCCAGCTGTCGCTGTTCGCGCCGCCGATCGACCCCGGCCTGCTCGTCAGGGCGACCGCGGCCGGCCTCGACCTCGGCAGCATCCTGAACGACACCAGCGCTGCGCTGCCCCCGTATCGCTTCCGGGTGGTGCTGCAGGAGGCTATCGAGCTTTGCGAGATGGTGCGCGGCTTCGGCAACGAACTGCTCTCGGTGCTGGAAAAACGGGACTCCGAGGCCCTGGCACTTCAGCGCTCAGGCTACGAGAAACGGCTGCAGGAGCAGGTCCGGACGGTGATGCAGCGGAGGCTGGACGAGGCCGATCAGCAGATAGACGTGCTATCGAAACAGCGCCAGATCGCCCTCGACCGCCAGACGTTCTACGGAGCGCGCAAGGACGAGCTGACGAACGAATGGGAGGCCGCAGCACTGGTGGCCCAGGGCGCCAGCATGATCACGGACGCGGCGGCGATCATCCTGGAGGCCGGGTCCGGCGTCAGCCACCTGATACCGGAAGCGCAGGCCGGAGGATCAGGCGCGGGAGGATCGCCCCATGCGACTACCAAATGGGGCGGCCCCAACTTCGGGCGCTCCGGGGACAGCTGGGGCAAGGCGGCCCGCATAGCTTCGGCGATCCTGCACACCTCGGCGCAAATGAGCCAGTCCGTAGGCTCCTACCAGCGGCGCAAGGAAGACTGGGAACTCCAGTACACCCTCGCCACCGGCGAGCTGGGCGCGATCGATTCCCAGGCCCTGGCCGCTTCCATCCGCCAGGATATCGCCCGGCGGGAGATGGACAACCACGAAATAACTGTCCAGATGGCATCCGATGTCGACCAGCTCATGCATGACAAGTACACCAACCGCGAACTCTACGAATGGATGATCTCGCAGACCAGCGCCACGTACTTCCAGGCCTATCAGCTGGCCTATACCCTGGCCAAGCGCGCCGAGCAGTGCTACCGGCGGGAACTCGGCGTCAGCGATTCGTCCTACGTCCAGTTCGGGTACTGGGACAGCCTGAAAAAAGGGCTGCTGGCCGGCGACAAGCTACTGTTCGACCTGCAGCGCCTGAAATCGGCCTACCATGAGCAGAACGCCCGGGAGCTGGAGCTGACGAAGCACATATCGCTGCTGGCGCTCGACCCCTACGCCCTGGTGGAACTGCGCACGAATCACGAATGCTCGATCAAGCTGCCGGAAATCATGTTCGATCTGGAGAACCCCGGCCATTACCTGCGACGGATAAAGAGCGCCGGGGTCACGATACCCTGCGTGGTGGGGCCGTATACCGGCGTGTCCATGACGCTGACGCTGCAGGACAACCACGTGCGCGTCAGCCCCGAGGCCGACGGCTACGCGTTCTATAAAGACGGCGACGATTCGGGCCGGTTCGTCGACGACCAGGGCGGGGCCGGCGCCATAGTCACGAGCAACGCCCGGGACGACCGGGGCATGTTCGAGCTGCGTCTTGACGACGAGCGCTACCTGCCGTTCGAGTGCGCCGGGGCTATCAGTACCTGGCACCTGCGGATGAACTCCGTGTACCCGCAGTTCGACTACGGCACGATCAGCGATGTCGTCCTCCACCTGCAGTACACAGCCAGAGACGGAGGGGACGAGCTGCGGACAAATGTGAAGAGCGCCGTCCAGGCCGGGCTCAAGGAAATCGCGCTCGCGGAAAGCCGCAAGGGGCTGTATCGCCTGATCAGCGCCCGCCACGAGTACGGCACAAGCTGGCAAAAGTTCCTCAATCCCGCCTCCGGGCCCCAGGTGCTCACGCTCGAAATCTCGCCGGACCGCTTCCCGTTCTTTACCTACGGCCTGGGCATCAGGATAACGGGCATCGACTTCATTGCCAGGCTCTCGGACCCGGGCGACTATACTCTGCTGGTCACACTCCCCGGGGGCACGGCTGCCCAGCCGCCGATCACCATGAGCCCCGATTCCGTCCTGGCGGGGTTGCACAGCTTTGCGTTCCGAAAGGACAGCGAACCCTCGCTGAACCCGGTCAGCCTCGGCAGCACGTCGGTGCCGGGCGCGAACCTGACCTGGACGCTCGAGCTCCGGAAGGCGGACGTAACCGGCTTCAACTCGCTTGCCGCCACTGAGATCGAGGACCTGCTGCTCGTGGTCCAGTACGAGGTATCGGAGTGATCGACCGGCGGGACCTCAAGGACATCACGGCGCGCATCGTAGCGCTTTACAGCCCCGATCAAGTCTACCTGTTCGGTTCCTACGCCAAGGCTACAATGACGCCCGACAGCGACCTGGACTTCATCGTGGTGAAGCGGACGAGCCTGCCCCGGCACCTGCGGGGCCGGGGCGTCGCCGCCGAACTCGCCGCGTTTGCCGTCGACATCGACCTCCTCTTCGTGACGCCCGAAGAGATAGAAACGGAGTGCAGCAAGCCTTACTCGCTGCTTAAGACCGTCATGCCGACGGCGCGGCTGCTCTACCGGAGCCGGCCGGTGCCTGAGTTTTTTTGCGATGAAATCGCAATCCCCGGTTGAACGCGATTAGCACATTCCCGGTAAAAACGCGACGCCGCCGGCAAGACAGTAACGGCTGCGGGCATCAGGCATGACTGCCCGATCGCGTTTCCCTTGCCCGCACAGTCCACGTTTTCGTCTCTGAACTATCGGGCGTACGGTTTCATCCCTGCGATAATACAAATCAATTGAATTTTTTATCATTTACAATAAGTAAGCCCTTTTTAACACTAAATAAATGGAAAGACTTATAAATTTGTAATTACAATAGTATATTTACCGGGCGGTCGTCGGGTAATCGTAGACCTGTAATCCGCTCGATCATGGGGGTTATCATCGTGAGCGACTTTCAGCCATCGGACTACCAGAGTGCGCTTGACCTGTTCAATCAGACGGTAGCTAACCTGACCAGCTTCGTCGAAGCGGAACGGGCAGACGCTTTAAACGAGCTCCAGGCCTTCCAGGCATCTCAGGCTATGGACTCTTCGGATATGGGCGCATACAACCTGACGATGTACGGCATGGACTCGGTGCATTCCATACAAAGCAACGTCATTGAGACGGTCGGCAACTCGAGCAATTATTTCATCAATGACACAGCTGCCACGATGGCCGTACAGACCGACCATACTTCGGTCGGCACGTCGCTGTTTTCTCCTTTGTTCAACGATCCGGCCAGCCTGCTGCCCACGCACAGCGTCGGAACCATGATCGTATGGGTCGCCTTCGCGCTTATTCTCGGCAAATTCCTTCTCATGAGAAGATGAAATTTAGCCGTCTGAACCGCCTTGACACGGCCAACAGCCAGTGATACATATGCATGATGATCGCAGCACGACAGTTGAAGAGCTAAAGGCTCGCGTAAAAGCGTATTGTGATGCGAGAGACTGGGACCAGTTCCACGACGCCAAGGAGCTGGCCATGAGCATCACCATAGAGTCGGCCGAGCTGCTGGAGCTGTTCCGGTTCAAGAGCCCTGACGACATGAAGCGCATGTTCGAGACACCCGTGCAACGGGAGAAGATATGCGGAGAGGTATCAGACGTCCTGTTCGCGACACTGCGATTCGCCCAGCTCTACGACATCGACCTGACTGAGGCGTTCGACCGGAAGATGATAGAGAACGAGCGGAAGTATCCGGTTGAAAAAGCGCGCGGCTCTAATAAAAAATATAATGAGTACTAAACGGTCAGGGAAGCCGGTTCGTCCCGGCCGCTCGTGTGCGCCTGCGCCTGCCTGGCATGCATCCGTCGGTCGTCAGGCCCATTATATCCCGCAGGCTTGTTGCCCGGTCTTCTCGAAGTATTTCTGGTGATATTCCTCCGCTCGCCAGAACTTTTCCGCCGGCACGATCTGTGTGACGATCGGGCTCCGGTACTTGCCGCTATTTTCGAGGCGCTCCTTCGATGCCTTTGCGGCTGCCTCCTGCTCCTGGCTATAATAGAAGATGGCCGACCTGTATTGGTCGCCGACATCCGGCCCCTGCCGGTTCATCGTCGTCGGGTCATGGCTGTTCCAGAACACGTCAAGCAGCTTATCGTAGCTGACCTTCGACGGGTCGTAGGTCACCTCGACCACTTCGGCATGGCCGGTCGTATGGGTACAGACCTGTTTATACGACGGATTTTCCACGTGTCCTCCCATGAAACCGACCTGGGTGGACACGACACCGGGCACTTTCATGAACGCGTCCTCAACGTGCCAGAAGCACCCGGCACCGAAGGTCGCTTTCTCCAGCTTCTTCTCGGGCAAATTTATCACCATCTTCCCACGGCAGATTTGCACCGCAGCTTAACTAATTTCCCATTGTTAACAGCGTACGGGGGCACATACCTGTGCATTCCTCTTCCTGATCAGTGGCAGCACGTTCTTCGCGTAGTCTCGTATGAACATGGCCTGTTCCGGGCCTGCTGCGTGGAAGAATATGTGCGTGAAGCCCGCGTCGATGTATTGCTGTACGAATTCCACGTGCTTCTGCGGGTCGTCCGAGATACAGGCTGTTTTCATGATCGTGTCGTCGCCGACCACAGCACCGTTTTGCTCCGACATGGACGGCGTATAGATGTTCTGGTCGAACATTGCCGGCACATAGGCGCCCGCCCAGTACTTCCTGAAGTCCGCCACCGCCCGTTTCGTGTCCTTCGTGTACGCCACGTTCAGTTCGACGTATCGTGGCATCGTCATCGGGTCTTTTCCGGCCTCGGTCGCGCCCTGCTCGAAGTTGTCGACAATCTGCTGCACCTGCTCTATCGGCTTGCCTCCCACCGTGAACAAACCGTCCCCATTAGTGCCTGCAAAGGCCGCGCTCTCGGGCACAAGCGAGGAGATGATGATCGGTATCCGGCTTTTCGGTGCCGTGTAAAGCTTCGCCTTCCGCGTGGTGTACCAGACGCCGTCGAAGGTGACATAGCCGCCTTCCCAGAGCTCCCTGATCAGCGTGATCGCCTCCAGCAGCATCTGCTGCCGCTCGTCGTAATCCGGCCACACGCCCGTGGAAGCATACTCGTTCAGCGCTTCCCCTGTGCCCACGCCGAGGTAAGTGCGGCCCGGCGCGAAGTTGTCCAGCGTTGCCGAGGCCTGCGCGATAATCGACGGGTGATACCGCAGGATGGGGCAGGTCACTCCCGTCCCCAGCTCGATATGGCTCGTCCTCGACGCGGCCGCGCCAAGCCACGTCCATGAGAAACAGGCGTTTCCCGTCTCCGCCCACGGATGAAAGTGATCGCTTACGTCTATCGTCTCGAACCCCACGTCCTCGGCGATGACGGCGTACTCCAGCAGATCGACCGGCGGGTATTCCTCCGGCCCCAGTTTCAAGCCCAGCTTTACCATCGTCACATCTCAGGATATCAATTCGAGACACGCATGTAAAAACGATGCCACTGAAAGATGCATTTTGGAGGTCTCAGAGGTTTCCAGAGGCCACAGAGCTCAGCACAGAGGTCACAGAGGTCACAGAGGACGACACAGAGGACGTTTTTAAAAGACGGCTCATGTAGCAGTCTCCTTAAACTAACCTCTGTGTCGTCCTCTGTGACCTCTGTGGTGAAACTCTGTGCCCTCAGAAACCTCTGTGGCCTCCGGAAAACCTAAAAGGTTATGCGATGCGGCATCATACATATTTTCAGGTGATTGTATGACGAAGATCGCTATCATCAGATGTGACGAGAAAGCGAAGACTTGCCCGGGCACTTCCTGTTTTAAGGTGATCCGTGAAAAGAAGGACGCCTTCGGGAAGTATGGCGACGACATCGAGATCGTCGGTTTCGATACCTGCGGGGGCTGCGGCCTCGGGAAGCCGGATAAGATCCTGGAAAAAGCCCGTGTGCTGAAGGAGCGGGGCGCGGAAGTCATCCACGTCTCCACATGTCTGAAGACCAAGTGCCCGTACTACGCCTCCTACGCGGATGCCGTCGGGACGGTCACGAAGGTCGAGGGATATACGCACCTGAAATGATGCCTATGTCGAGCGTTTCGGAGATCGGGAAGAAGCTGGCAGAGGCAGGCCGCCTGAAGCTGCGGCCCCTGTGCGTCTATGGGTCGGACACGGTACCCGCGGGCGCGGTACCGTCATATTCAGTGGACCGGTGTATCGCAAAGGCTATCTACGCTTCAGCGCTCTATCCGGATACGCCTCCGCTGTACGTCGAGGCGGCGCACGAGGAGTGCTGCGGCGGCGGAAGGGTATGGATGGGGTTTTCGGAGCCCCACCCGAAACTAAAGTACTTCGTGACCGTCGGCGCTCCGGACTTTCGCGGCGGCGCGGCCGAGCACCTGAAGGCGACCCCGGAGCTGTTCGACGAGTATAAGGCACGCGCCGGGAAGATCACTCCCCCCGGCCGATACCTCGTCATCGGCTCTTGCGACGAGGGCGTTCCCACTGATCAGGTCCTTTCGTTCATCCTCTTTGCGGGTGCCGAGCAGGTCCGCAATCTCTGCGGGCTGGCGCAATACCGTAGCGGCGACACCTTTTTCAAGACGCTGATCCCGGGAGGCCCCACCTGCGCCACAATGATAACGTATGCGGCGGGCATGGCCGCCGCATGCGCCGAAAGATGTCGGCCTTCGTCGGCCCTGTCGACCCGACGGGTAACCTGTGGTTCCCGCCGGACCTGATGGTGATGGGCATCCCGGCCGCGCTGGCAAGACAGATGGCGGCCGATGTCGACGCTTCGTTTATCGGAAAACGCAGCAGGATCGCGTTCCCGGAGCACCGTATCCCGGTAAAGCCGCCGGCGGCCGATAAGAAAAATACTATAAACGGGCGGCGAGAGCCATCGGCTGAAACTTTGGGTTTCTCGTCCGTTAACAAAGGGTAACCCTGGTTCCGGTCACGCGTACGCGCGCGAACGGCCGCCCGCCGGATTTCCCTTCAGCTTTAGCCCTTGTAATATCATATCCAGCCTTTGGCCTTGTAGTACTCGTATTCGCCGGGCCACTTCTCACGGTTCTTTACCACGGCGAAGCTGAACCCTTTGATAAACGCTTTCTGCAGCCGGGCCTGTTCGGGGTACTGGCGTTTCGTGCGTATGGCTTCGGCCAGGTCGATGCCCATGGCCACGGCCTTTTGTCATGCCTTCTTCGAGGCCGGATTCCGGCGACGATATGACGACTTTGACGCCGCCGATCGTGAAGGCGCCGGACTTCGACATGAAATCGTTCAGCTGCTTCAGCGTCTCGTCGGCGCCGGAGCTGGCTGTTGCCGTCACCGACATGCCATATTTACCGGACAGAAGCTGACAGTGCCGGCAATCCGCGGTACGGTCGATGAATGCTTTGAGCTGCGCGCTGACCGCGTCGAAGTAGACCGGGCTCCCGAGTATGATGCCATCTGCGTCGAGCATTTTCTCATAGACGCCGTAGAAGTCGTCATTGAGCACGCACTTCCCGGCCTTATAGCACGCGTTACAGCCCAGGCAGCCTTTGATGTCGAGCTTCGTGACGTCGATCAGCTCCGTCCCGGCACCCATTTCCCCGCCCCGGCAAGGGCGCTTTCCAGCAGCTTGCGCGTCAGGCTGTTCTTCCCTCTCGGGCTGCCGAGAATGCCCATGACCTTCATACGACTGATCAGTTAAATCGAGAGAGTATAAAATTATTTCTTGTCATAACCATTCCAGGAAAGACCATAATTATGATCTGGTCGATAGCATTCCCGGGCGAATCGACGACAGTCCGCATCAAACCTTGAAGATGTCCTCGCCGGTCGGGCCTTTCACCGGTTCTTCCGCCGGGGCTAATGTTGTCTACGCCTTTCTTCCGGCGCTTTTTCTTCTCTTTCTCTTTCTTCGCCCGTTCCTTTTCGGTCATCACATCGTACCTTTATTATAATATTATGCCAGCCAGTATAATCTATTTTGGCCATGGACAGGCCGTCTGCTTCTCACAGGTCGCCGCGGTAGTAGGCAAGCTGGGTGGCAGAACGGCTTGAACGTTGCCACGACCTTGCGCTGCCCGTCTGCGTCCATCGGCTGGAAATCCCTGCCAGTATCGGCCAGTGTCCGGACTTCCTCCGGCGTCGAGCA
The DNA here is from genome assembly GCA_963769045.1 of uncultured Methanocellaceae archaeon. Taxonomy (GTDB): domain Archaea; phylum Halobacteriota; class Methanocellia; order Methanocellales; family Methanocellaceae; genus Methanocella_A. The sequence continues at coordinate 266,102 of CAVYKK010000009.1, read as the reverse complement.
GCCCACGATGGCTACCGAGATCGGCTGCGATAGCGCGTATCTGATCAGCAGCTCTGGGGTAATGCCCATCTCCCGGTATACGTAGCTCGATGCGCCCAGCACCTTCATGCCTATGATGCCCAGGCCTTTTTTCCGTGCGGCCGGCAGCGTGCGGTCGAGAAAGCCGCCGATAGCGCCTTCCACAGGATTGACCGGCATCAGCACGGTATCGACCGGCCAGTGCTCGACGGCATACGTAAGGATGTCCGGGTCGTAGTGCCCGGTAACGCCGATGAACCTGACGAGCCCTTTCTCTTTCGCTTCGAGGAACGCTTCCAGCGCGCCGCCTTCGCCTTCGATGGCTTCGATGTCCTCTTCGGTGCGGACGTCGTGTATCTGCCAGAGGTCGAGGTGGCCGATGCCCATGGTCCGCAGTGTGGTCTCCAGGTCTCTTTTAGCGCCTTCCCGGTCCCTGGAGGCTGATTTGCTGGTCTGGAAAATATGGTCCCGGGACTCGCGGTGGAAGGGCCAGTATGAGCCATAGTAGCCCTCGCTTCCTGCATAGGCCCTGGCTGAGTCAAAATAAGTGATGCCCTGTCGCACGGCCTCGTCGATCACGGCCTTTGCCATGGTCGACTTGCCGAACGTGCGCAGGACGCCTTCGCCGCCGAGGCCGACCTGTGTCGGTATAATCCCTGTCTTTCCCAGCGGCCGGGTTATTATTGCCTCGATCTTCGTTTCCATTATTTTCAAATCGGGTTTAGTCATCATATTTTTTTGCTCGTTAATAGGCACATGACCCTTCCGACACAAAGGCCACAATGGCCACGAAGTATAGTCATTCGTAAAAGGTCATGTACGCTCGGGACCCTTCCGACACAATGGCCACGAAGGCCACGAGGTACACGACGTACACTTTTAAAAGAGGCTGCTATTGCCTCTTTCCATCGAAGACTTCGTGTACATTGTGGCCTTCGTGGCCTTTGTGTTGGAAGGGTCATGTGCCTGTGAAAAAAGATAAACGAGCCCCTATTTTTTAGCCGGCGGCTCGTTTTTGATGCAGATGCAGGCTTCAGGCTTGTTCTTTTTGAGCGCCGCCAGCTCTTCGGCCAGCCACGGCAGGAAGGTGCCCACGTCCGTTACGACGCCGATGGCCTGCGCGCTGCCCCGGTCCATCAGTTTTGTGACCGTGGCCGGGTTGATGTCTACGCAGATGGTCCGTACGTCGGATGGCAGACAGTTGCCCGATGCGATGGAGTGGAGCATGGTGGCCATCATGAGCACGAGGTCCGCGTCTTTCAGCTGCTCGCGCATCATGTCCTGGGCGATCATGGTGTCCGTGATCACGTCGGGCAGCGGGCCGTCGTCCCGGATGGAGCCGGCCAGCACGTAGGGCACGTTGTTCCGGATGCACTCGTACATGATGCCGCCGGTCAGCACGCCCTTCTCGACCGCGTCTCTTGATCGAGCCGGCGCGGGTGATTTCACTGATCGCATAGATGTGGTGCTTGTGGCCTTCCGGCGCGAGCTCGACCGTGTTCAGGTCCATGCCCAGCGACGTGCCGTAGAGGTTGTACTCGATGTCGTGCACCGCGAGCGCGTTGCCAGCGAGCACGGCGTCCACGAAGCCGTTGCGGATCAGCTCGGCGAGCGCCTGTGCGCCGCCCGTGTGGATGATCGCGGGGCCGCCCACGACGACGACCTTGCCGCCGCTGGCCTTGACCTCGAGGATCTCTTCCGCTATCTGCTTGATCAGTGACTGGGACGGGCGCTCCGAGGAGACCTGTCCGCCCATGAACTCGAAGATCGTATGTCCGCGGGGCCGCTCCGGCGGGACGATGCGGATGCCGTTCTTGCCCACGACGACTTTATCGCCTTTCTTGATGTGGCCAAGCGTGACGCAGGACGGCACGCCATTGCGTACCACGATCATGGAGTCCATCTTCTGGTCCACCACGCGCTTCCACTCGCCTGCGATCTTGACGTACGTGGAGTGGTTGGTCGTGGAATAGAACCCCTTCGGCACAACCTTGTCTTTCGGGGCGGTAGCGACAACCACGTCCTCCGCTTCCGGGAGCTGTGCGCCAAGGCGGTGCAGCTCGCTGATAATGTTCTCGAGGTGTTTTTTGTCCTTGCCCTTGATCATCAGCCGGGCGTAGCTGGTATCGGTCTTCTGGCGGCCGATCTCGAACTGGAGTATCTCGAACTCCCCGTTCATGTCCATGACTTTGTCGAAGATTTTGGGCAGCAGGAAGGAGTCGATGATGTGACCCTTCAGCTCTATCTCCCTCATCGCTTCCATAGATTTCACCAGTACTGTATGGTATTGTTTTGAGTTTTGTAATACCCTATTTCCAGCATACTATGTATATTTATAGATAAACCTTCGGTAAAAGCTTTCTGGTTTTGTAGATTAGCTGTTATTTCGGGGATATATACAGTCCCTGTTTTTTTGTCATTTATCCATTGTATTTTATATAATTGTATGGCGAGGCCGTCGAGCATTTATCGCTAAGGGATTAGTTTCACCGCGCATCAAAAAGTATAGTGCACGCTTATGTCAAACATGAGTTTACCATTTATCTCTTGCATATTATAAAAATAGTTCTAATTCATAATCGATATAGGTTTTCCGAAGGCTTCATGTTCGATATTTTCCGGATAAGGAGATATGAGATAACGATGGAAGTAATTAACATGAGTACAAAGAAGCCGATCAGCACTTCCGGTGAAAACGACAGCGGGACTGTTATCGTTGATGGCTTGTTGCTCAAGCCAAACGACGGGAGCGTTATGCTGACGGAAGATATCAGGGCGATGACAACGAAACTGACGAGGGTTTTTACTTTTCTGGGCACCCGCCCGGACTTAAGGCGTCCAATTGTATTCCGGAGCTATTAACCGCATGTCAATGTTAACGTTTACCGCCTGGTTATAATATGTCATACCTGGCGTGATAGCTCGACCAGCCCTGACAAGGTAGAATCCGGGCCCTTGCATTCGCTTGGTCGCGCCCCCGCTTGAAGCTGGAAGAGTTGGCTCTTCAATTCGTCCGGTATGCCGGGGCCGTCGTCCTCTACCATGCAGCGTGACGTATTTCTTGCCGTTCTCGTTGCAGGGCTCGTCCGTTCACGATGACAGTTCAGGGCTTTTGATCGTCAAAATGCTTTCCTGCGTTCGTGATAAGGTTAAACCGGCGACGACAATGTTCACCTTAGCCGTATCGGCATTTACATGTGAAGAATCAGCGAACGTTATAGCAGCGAGTGTTATCGCCGCGACAACTAATAATGTCGTAAAAAGCTTATTCATTCTTGATCGCCCCATCACTCATTCTGATCATCCGACCTGACTCCCGGGCCATAGCATCATCATGCGTGATCATAATGATAGTCAGGTTCTGCTTTTTATTCAGGTCTTTGAGCAACTCGATAATCATCTTGCCCGATTTAGAGTCAAGGTTGCCCGTGGGCTCGTCGGCGAAGACAATCCTGGGCTCATTAATGAGCGACCGCGCAATTGCCACTCTCTGCTGCTCACCGCCGGACAACTCGTTCGGATAGTGTGTAAGCCTGTGGCTCAAGCCAACGACCTCGGCCACCTTCTTAGCACGACTGAACATCTCTTTCTTGCCCATTTTCTCCGGGAATAGCGGCAGGGCGATGTTCTCGATGACGTTCAGGGTGGGGATTAGATTGAAGAATTGGAAGACGATGCCGACGTTGTGCCGCCTGAAAAGCGCCAGCTCGTCCTCACTCATGTTATTTAACAGCTTCCCGTTGACTATTACTTCACCATCGCTCGGTTTTTCCAGCCCGGTCATGAGGTTGAGCAGCGTCGTCTTCCCGGAGCCCGACTGGCCCTGGATGGCTAAAAACTCTCCGTTATTTACGTCAAGGGACACGTTTTTAACGGCGTTCACCTTCCCGTAGGACTTGGAAATATTTTTAATTGTTACAATGTCACTCATGACTAAGCATCTCCGCTGGTTTGAGTCTGTTGATAAGCCTGGTTAAAACGACGACCGTCAGGAGACCGACGATAAAGACCACGGTCAGGGCGATCAGGGCATATAATGCCTGGAATTGAATGCGTAGGGAAAACACCTGTACTGTGCTGGCCATATCGGGGTTCGCCACCAGGAAATGCGGGTACGGGTTTAATTCCCAGGGAATGGTTAGCGATATTGTAGTCCTGGATAGCCCGAAAATTGCCAATAATGAAAGGATCACGCCTAAGACAAAGCCAAAGGACATTTGAATGAATGTCTCCACTACGATCTCTTTCTGGATGTCCCCCTTCGTGAAACCTATAGCCTTCATGATGCCGAATTCCCGCCGCCGCTGCATGACCACATAGCTCATGCTTTTAATTACGATGAGCAAGGCGCCGACAATCGTGGCGAGGAGGATGATGGCGATCATCTGCATCGGACTGAGATATCTGGTCTCAAAAGATCCGGCGTAAATACGCTGAATTTACCAGTAACCTGATTTTCCTGTGTCCGCCAATCGCTTACCAGTATTGTTGATGGTCGCACCGCTCATTCCAGTCATGATTTTCCAATAGTATCATTAAACGCCCGAAGTGTATTCGTTCCTTGTTTATTGCTATGAATCTCCTGAAAGTTGGACATCTTTACGACATATTATAAATATTTTGTAATTATAATTAATGCCGGTTACAAGACATCTTTAACCTTATCGGTAGCTGGCTACATCTATCGCGAGCCTCGTGCACTAAATGTGGATTTTGCCGCAGCAGTGCCGCCTGGAGTCACTAAAATTCGGGAAGACGCACTTATACCTGTGAATTAATTATTGTTTCATGAGTCCGGGCAAGCTCAGCGAAGCGGCAGCTATCCCCATGCTGCTATCGCCATGAAAGAAGTCCTGGCCTTGCGGGAGGGCGAAGAAGTGCTTATCGCCACGAATCCCACCGAAGATACGTTCCCGGTCGCCATTGCTTACTACGAGGCGGCGAAGGCTGCCGGAGGCAGGCCTGACTATCGTTGTATCGCCGGTTAAAGATCGTCTGGAACATGCCGATCGGCTCCTGCTCGACACATTAAGGGCAGGACCTGACGTTTTCATCGGCGTGTGGAAAAAAATGGCAGGACAGGACCCGTACGGGACGACCATCGGCTACATCGGAAGAGACGGCAAAAAGTACGAAAGCCTCATTTTCAAGCAGTCCTGGGGCGACCGGCGCATGAGGGGTTTCTTTTCAGCGTTAACGACCGCAGACCTTATCGAGCGGCTGGTGCCCATCGACTATGCAGCGCTCTGGGCGCAGGCTGCCACACTTAAAGATGTGCTGGACAGAGGGACGGAAGTCCATGTCACATCGCCGGCCGGTACTGATGTGACCGTTTCAATTGCCGGCCGCAAGGCAATACCTGACGACGGCAATCTCACCATGCCTGGCAAGATGGCCAACCTGCCATGTGGCGAGACATTCGTCTCTCCCGCCATCGGCGGCACCAGCGGTACACTGGTATTCGATGGCTCTGTGACGCTTCTCGACCGGAGCATAATCCCGCAAATCCCGATTCGCGTGACCTTTAAGGACGGGTACGTGACCGATGTGATCGGCGGGCCTGAAGCCGGGGACCTCCTCAATGCAATTGAAAAGGGCGAGCAGATGGCCCGGGCCCGGGGTCTGTCGGTCGAGGAGAAGAATGCCCGTCATTTAGGTGAAATGGGCATCGGCCTGAACCCGAAGGCAAGACCGACTGACAACCTGATGGAAGCGGAGAAAGCGTGGAAGACCATGCACTTTGCCATCGGCGCGAACTTCGACAACGACGCGCCTGCGTTGATTCACCAGGACTGCCTGGTGCTGAACCCCTCCATGTGGGTCGATGGCAGGCAAATCATGAAGGACGGCGACCTGTTGCTATGATACCGGATGCAGTACTCAAATACGTAAATGGCAGCTACGAGCGCTCGATCGCAGAGTTGACTGAGTTCTTGCGTATACCGGGCATCAGCAGCGTGGAAAGTCATGCGCCGGACGTCCGGCGGGCAGCCGAGTGGCTGCTGGCCCGGGTGAGACGGACCGGCTTCGACGCGGCCATTTATGAGACGCCCGGCCATCCGGTAGTCTACGCAGAGTACTGCCGTTATCCGGATGCCCCTGTCGTGATGTTTTACGCCCACTACGACGTTGCGCCGCCGGGCCCGCCGGAAGAATGGAAGACTCCGCCGTTCTCTCCTGTTATCAGAGATGGCCGGATATATGCACGGGGTGCCGTAGACGACAAAGGCCAGCTGTTCACCATTCTCCAGGCAATCGAGGCCATCCTGGCGACGGACGGCCGGTTGCCCGTGAACGTGAAACTGCTCTTCGAGGGCGAAGAAGAGGCCGGTGGCTCGGGCACGAAAGCCTTTGTTGAAACGCACCCGGAAATGCTGAAGTCTGACATCCTCATCGTAATAGATATCCTGAAGTACCGGGCAGATATCCCGGCCATCTACTATGGGGCTAAGGGCCTGTTGTCCTCATCAATAGAAGTCAGCGGGCCGGCCGCGGACATGCATTCGGGCATCTACGGGGGCGAGATCGCCAATCCTGCACAGGCCCTGGCCAGTATCATTGACCGCCTGAAAGACGCCGACGGCCGGATATTGATACCCGGTTTCTACGATCGTGCGAGAGACATTACGCCCGCGGAGCGGGCGGAAATGGCTGACCTGCCCTTCGACGAGGGCGCGATTAAGGCCCGTACAGGAGTCAGCGATCTGGTGCCGGAAAAGGGCTACACGCCGCTGGAGTGTGCCATGGCCCGGCCCACGCTGGACGTGAACGGCCTATGGGGAGGCGCTCTCCAGGGAGAGCCCCTGATGATCATTCCCGCGTCTGTCGGTGCACTGGTGAGCATTCGTCTCGTGCCCGATCAGTCTCCGGATGACATTTATCCTCTCTTCGAAGCTTATGTGCGCTCGATAACGCCACCCGGGGTCCGGATAAAGTTAAATCGACTGTTCGGCGATGAGCCCTTCGTCACGTCATGGGACAGCGATGCAGTCAGGGTGTCGTCGCGGGCGATTCGCTATGCGTTTGGCGCGCGTCCTGTGTTGGTCCGGTCTGGCGGCACAAGCGGGATCGTCTCACAGCTTCAGGCGGCAACCGGCGTGAAGGATATCGTGACCACGGGATGGGGCGACCCCGGTGATGGCGAGCATTCGCCCAACGAGCACATCAGCCTTGAGAACTATCGCAAGGGTATCATTGCGACCGCTGCCATCATGTACGAGCTTGCCAGGGTGAAAAAGCATGAGCCGATCAAGATAACTACTTGAAAATTTCCTCATGGAAATGTCCCGGCAGCGGGCACTCGCGCGCGTCTACATGCCCACTTGCCTTTCGGTACATATTGCCATGACAGGGCAAGAATCACGGTCTTTGTTCAGGCTATGCGGCCCCTGTCATGCTTGCCAAGGGCGCCAGGACGATTTATCTGGGCTATAGCAGGAACGCCAGTGCCAGGACGGCCGTAGCGACGATGTAGGCGCCGCTGGCCGCTCTCATATAGGGTACCAGCGCTTTCGCCTCTGCGTTGTACTTAGTCAGGCCTATTGCTGCGTATGCGGATGCGGGCAGGAGCAGGAGCACCGCCAGCCCGGTTAGCGGGATGATACCTATAGCGATAAATACGGCCAGCGACAGGAACGCCAGCACTGCCATTGCATGGAAGAGCCATGCCGCCCGGGCCCGGCCCAGGCGCACAACCAGGTTACGCTTGCCAGTCTGTCGGTCGGCCTCGAAGTCCGGGAACTCGAAAATGTAAAGCGCCGCGGTATTGAGGAGCGCTACCGGCGCGGAGACTGCAAGGCAGGCGACGATCGCCGGTAACGCCATGTCGATGCCCTGCCACGAACTTAATGGTATCTGCACCAGAAAAGCGCCTGATACGATCAAGGGGGTGGCGACCAGTCTGGCCAGTTCTCCCAGCCCCCTGTATGCCAGCTTGAACGGCGGCACCGTATAGGCGACGCCCAGCCAGACCCCTGCGAGACCGATCAGGAGCACGCCGGTGCTACGGGTGACTACGATGAATAATCCCAGGACGATGCAGACTGCGAAGCAGAGGATGCTGGCCGCGAGCACGTGCCCGGGCTTGAGAATTTTGTCCGGCAGCATGCCGCTCCCTCCGCTGTAAGGGGTCCGCGACCGGTTGATGACGTCAGTCCCGCTCGTATAGTCGAAGTAGTCGTTGATAATGATAGTGCCTGCGTGCAGAAGCATCATAGCGACGGCCGCCAGGACGAAGTAGAGCAGGCTGAACTGCGCCGGGAAATATTCGTACGCTATGGCCGAACCGAGGATGACGGGGAGCGTGACGAAGAGCAGGAACCGCAGCCGGAATTCCTTCACCCACGCTTCGACATTGATTTTCCCCATAGCTTTTCCCGGGTGTCTGGTTTTACAGCAATAGTATAAAACGCTACCTGTATCAGTACCTGTATCTTACAGCCTTTATCGGCATGCTTATACCATGCTGCGCTTACAATACGAAAGCGGATTATTCAAACATTCACCAAGCTGCGCTTGCGGCCACAAAGACACAAAGGTATGAAGGGAACAAAGAAACGAAATACTAAAGACATAGTCATTCCCGAAACTTTTTATACACATTTTTGCCCATATGGAATCAGTCCTGGCGCTCTTGGCGCTTGTCTTGGCGCTCCTGGCGAGAATAAAACGGTTCTTTGGTTCCGGTACACATCGCCTTGACAGAGCCGGTATCTTTACTCTGTAAAGGCGCACGCAGCACGGAATTCTCGCCAAGAGCGCCAAGACGAGCGCCAAGAGCGCCAGGACAAACAGATAGTGATGCGGTGTACCGGGCTTTAAAGTCTAAAAAGTTATGAGAATGACTAACAAAAAGACGATTAAAACACAAAGTAAATGAAAACAAGCTCTTTGTGTCTTTTCAAATCTTCGTGTCTTAACCTTCCATTTTAATAGTCCTTTGTTCCCTTTGTTCCCTTTGTGTCTTTGTGGTGCAAGCGCAGCGTGGTGCGTGCCAACATCTACAATTCCCGGTATCCCCGGGGCCACCGGGTCCTTTGTGCCTTCCCTGTACGGTGTGATAAACTTTATAAACTCCTGCGCGCATTAGCGGATACAAGCCTCAGGTGAACAACAATGGGCAAGACCCTAGCTGAAAAGATCTTATCCGAAAAGAGCGGCAGCGACTGCGTGCCCGGCGACATCGTCACCGTGCCGGTGGACTTTGTCTTCTCGCATGACGGCACCATGCCGCTGGCCATCCAGCAGATGGAGAAAGAGCTGAACACGCGGAAAGTGTTCGACCCGAAGAAGGTCGCGGGTATCTGTGACCACGCCTCGCCCTCTCCGAGCGAGCAGGTGTCGAACGTCCAGATCTTCATGCGGAAGTTCGCCCGCGAGAATAAGATGCCGAACTTTTTCGAGAACGGCGACGGCATCTGCCACCAGATCGTCGCAGAGCGGTTCGCGGCACCGGGCAAGATCGTCATCGGCGCGGACAGTCATACGTGCACTCACGGCGCGCTGGCGGCCTTCGGCACGGGCATGGGCTCGACCGACGTGGGCGCCATCATGGCCTACGGGACGACGTGGCTTCGCGTACCCCAGTCTTACAAGTTCCAGATCGACGGCGACCTGCCCAGGTTCGTCACATCGAAGGACGTGTTCCTGCACATCGTAAAGGAGATTACGGCAGACGGCGCGACCTACATGAGCATGGAGTTCCTGGGTAGCACAGTCCGGAAGATGTCAGTCGAGTCCCGGCTGGTCATGTCCAACATGGCCATCGAGGCCGGCGGCAAAGTGGGACTGTGTGCCGCGGACGACAAGGTCAAGGCATTCCTGGCGAAGTATGGCCGGGCCAACGAGTACCGCGAGCTTGCACCGGATAAGGATGCAAGCTACGCAAAAGAGCTGAACGTCGATGCCACGAAGCTGGAGCCGCTCATTGCCGCCCCGCACCGCGTGGACAACGTGAAGCCTGTCAGTGAGTTTGCCGGCATGGAGCTGAACCAGGTCTGTATCGGCTCTTGCACCAACGGCCGTCTCGAAGACATCAAGATCGCCGCCGAAATCCTCAAGGGCGCGAAGGTCCACCGGGATACGCGGCTGGTGGTGTATGCAGCAAGCAGAGGCGTGCTCCTCGAGGCCATGAAAGCCGGCTACATCCAGACGCTGGTCGAGGCCGGTGCTGCGATATGCCCGCCGGGCTGCGGCTTCTGCATCGGCAGGACAGTAGCGTTGGGCGACGGCGAGAAGGTGCTGTCCACCCAGAACCGGAACTTCAAGGGCCGCATGGGCAACAACAAGGCGGAAATTTACCTGTCCAACGTGCCCGTAGCCGCGGTCAGCGCGATCTGTGGCAAGGTCACCGACCCGAGGGAGGTGCTGAAATGACACTGAAGAACATCCGCTCGAAAGTACTCCGCATCTACCCGCCCGACACCAACACGGACGAGGTCATCTCCGGCAAGTACAAGTATGACGAGCTGGACCTGAAGAAGCTGGCCGTACACGCGTTCGAGTCGATCGACCCGACGTTCTACGCAGACACCCAGAAGGTCAAAAAGCCCATCCTGGTTGCTGCGAACAACTTCGGCTGCGGCTCATCCCGGGAACAGGCGCCCCAGGTCATCCTGGCCTGCGACGTCTCGTGCATCATCGCCGAGTCCTACGCGAGGATCTTCTACCGCAACGGCTTCAACATCGGCCTGCCCCTCATCGAGTGCCCCGGCATCGCGAAGAACGCGGAGCAGGGCGATGAGCTGGAGGTCGACTTCGCGAAGAACGAGGTCCGCAACCTGACGACCGGCAAGACGCTGCCCATGAAGCCCATACCGGCGTTCATGCAGGAGCTGCTCGAAGCCGGCGGCCTGATGCCTTACCTGAAGACACAGCACGCGAAGAAATAAGACGGGCATTTCCCGTCTGCCTTCTTTTTCTTTTTTACTTTCAAGAGGCATTTTATAAAACCCATTAGGCGACGGGAAGGCCTGTGCACAGAAAACCATAGCGTGGTGCCCTGGCCGCTCGCGCGCGCACGCGTGTCCGGAAATTTTTTAAAAAATCCTTGGCGCCCCTGGCTCTTGGCGCCCCTGGCGGGCGTGACAGGAGTCGCATAGCATTGACGAGGCTGTATTCTCATTGCCTGATATGAAAAGTCTATGATTTTTTTATCGTCTTTTCGGACGCCTTCAGCTCATCGATCATCCTGGCGACCCGCCGGGCCCTGGTCTCCTTCTTCTTCGCGCCCTCCACCCATTCGATGTACCTCTTGCGGTGCGAGTACGACAGAGCTGTATACCGTTCCATGGCAACTCTGTCCTTGCGGAGCGCCTGCTGTATGTCCACGGGCACGGTCACTTCACGGGGCCGGTCGTCGACGTCCAGCTCTACGGTGATAGTATCACTGAGGTCCTTGCCGGTAGCCTCTCTCATGACCTCGTTGATCACCATGTAATGGCCTTCGGCGCCCGGGAGGAGTGTCGTACGGAAGGCGAGCCCGTCTATGGTGGCGTTCACCGGTATGCGCGATGCCATACCGTATGCCTCCATAGTGTCGAACGGCACGTCGATATAATGCCATCCGGGATCATATCGCTTGATCACGGCCTTAAAAGAACGTTTCTCCATTGTCGGTCTCTCTTCAGTGACTGCCTGCCAGGCTTAAATAACCTCCTGTTTCAGGGCGGTCACATATTCATGGGCGAGTCGCGTAGGCTCTGGCTGACGTCCCGTCCGTATGCAGTGCTCCACGACCTCCACGGCCGTATCCAGCGAGACCTTGTGCCCCGGAGACACGTAGACCGGCCGCTTTGAGCCTACCGAATAAACCATTTTTCCAACTCGCTCGCCAGACTGGCAGATGTACCCTTCGCCGCAGGCCTCTCCGCACAGGAAGCTTTTACCGACGCCGATCGCCGGGATATCCAGCTTGACCCCGACGTGCGTGGCGATGCCACACATGCGCGGGTGGTTGATGCCGAAGCCGTCGATCATCAGGACGTCGACATCGTGCTCTATCTTCCGGACAGCGGCCATCATGGCGGCGGCCTCGCGGTAGGCAAGCAGGCCGGGGATGTAGGGGAATTTAAGTTTTAGAATAACATGGGCCTTCTCGACCAGTTTCAGGGACTCATAATCAACAACGACGGCGCCGCCGATAATATGGTCGTCCAGATATGAACAGTCCACGCCGGCCACGTAACGTATCTTACCGAAGGCGTCATATAGAGTCGCACGTTTAGCAAGCCGCTCCTGCTCGCGATAAAGACGGTCCTGTTCCACAGATCAAGATTGATATTTCTCTTATTATAGTCATTCCAAAAATATAGTAAACGATGAGCCGGCACCCCACACAGAGTACACAGAGTTCACAGAGTACAGTCATTCGTGAAATGTTTTGAACGCTGAGCCGGCACCTGACGCAACGTACGCTACGGCCGCAACGTACGCTACGTTTACCGGTAATGGCAAGCGTATCCGGATTATCAGACGTTGTGTACGTCGCGGCCGTTGCGTACGTTGCGTTAAATGCCGGCTCAGCATGTACAAAAAGTTACAGGAATGACTATACACGGGGTACGTTTAAAGAACTGGCTACAGTAGCCTCTTCCGATCAAAACTTCGTGTATAGTCATTTGTAAAAGGTTATGTATGCTTGTGACCCTTCCGACACGAAGGCCACGAAGGCCACGAGGTACACGACGTACGCTTTTAAAAGAGGCTGTTATTGCCTCTTTCCATCGAAAACCTCGTGTACATTGTGGCCATTGTGGCCTTCGTGTCGGAAGGGTCATGAGCCTGAGCAAAAAGATACAGGAACGGCTATACCCTGTGAACTCTGTGTGAGGTACCTTATCTGCATACACAATGAGCGACCCAATGACTAAACTCAGTGTCCTGTGCCGGCTGAGTATATAAAAAATTTAATAAATATCTATTATCATTGCCTTTCGCTTTATTTGCCCGGATGTGAGACAAATATTTATCCATTGAATCATATCCAAAACTAAGGGATGTTCTGTGAAGGTAATCATCGCAACGGATGGCTCGGCGATCGGCAGCAAGGTTATGGACTATGGGGTCAAGCTTGCCCGGAAACTGGGCGCGACCGTGCACGGGGTATTCGTCATCAGTCCGAAGACTGTCGAGCTACGTGCGGCGGAGCGCAAAGAAAGCGCTAACGGTCGCACTGCCGAGGCCGATAAAGAGCGGAAGTTCGGCGAAGAGACGCTTGCGAAGCTTTCGTCTAAGTGTGCCAGCGCAGGCCTGAAGGTATCCACAGACATCCTGGTCGGGGACCCGGCGGAGGAGATCGTCCGGCTCGCCGGCACAGAGAATGCGGACATGATCGTGGTAGGCAACGTCAGCAAGACCAATATCCAGTACATGTTCATGGGCAGTGTTTCCGAGTCCGTTATCCGTAAATCACCGTGCCCTGTGATAGTCGTCCGGGGCGACATGCAGGTTTGAATATTATCATGATCTGCGACATAGGACAATAATATTTTTACTTCTAACACTCGTAGTATTACACTCTACTTGCTTCTTGTTAACAGGCATTATAATTACTATCCAATACTTCCCTTTCTAATCGCGGTGCGACGCCCGTGCTTGCTTCTTGTTGAAAAGAACAATTACCGTACATCCTATACTTCCCATAATAATCGCGGTGCGACGCCCGTGCTTGCTTCTTGTTGAAAAGAACAATTACCGTACATCCTATACTTCCCATAATAATCGCGGTGCGACGCCCGTGCTTGCTTCGCCGCACGTGCTACTACGGGTTTTTCCGGTGTTCCGGTGTCGGGCGACGGGCTCGCACCTTCGTCGGCCCAACTCGCAATGCTCGTTGAGCCTCCTTTGCAAGCCCTGAAAAACGCGCCTATCGGCAACGTTTTTCACACCCGCCACCTACACACCCCTCGCACAGCTACGCGTGCGAGCGGGCAAGCCGAAAAAACCCTCCGCCTTCCGCGGAGCAGCACAGGCAACCCTTACCAATACTAGTACAGGCATCGACCCAACACTAGTCCTGGTACGAATAGCCTTTGCTGCTCTCGCGGTCCGCGGAGGGTTTTTCCTGGCCGAAGGCCCCTCGCACGCGAAGCTGTGCGAGGGGTGCGGAGGCGGCCGGGCAATGAACGCTGCCGATAGGCGCGTTGCTTAGCGCTTGCGAAGCGGTCGAGTCCGGCGCAGCGAAGCGCAGCCGGGCACGTCCGGCGAGGGTGCGAGCGCGGCCCGGACGGTGCAGCACCTGAAAAACCCGGAGTAGCCCATGCGACGAAGTAAGCATGGGCGTCGCACCGCGATTAATATTGGAAAGACCATAACCTGCTCTTTTGATCTCTGATAGTGTAAGCACGCGGCCCGGACGGCGGAGCACTCGATGGATGAAAAAGGGTATTTTCAAGTAAAGGCGATGAAAAATAGCTATGTCTATACTCCATTTATATGGTTTATTGCATTTATCTTTAGATCGGCATGCATCGGCATCATTTTATTAAATTTTTCATAAGACCGGAAAAACCTGGAGTAGCCCATGCAGCGAAGCATGTATTGACGTGAATATCCGAAGACAAAAAATAAAAATATTTGCAGATTGGCGCGCTTCAGTAATGCATCTGATATCTATAACTCGACCGGCTCTGCCTTGATGCTGGTGAACACTGGCCCGCGGAAGTCGATCTTCGCTTTCTTGCCCTGGATATAACGCAACGCGATCGGGTCGACCTTCACGTAAACGTCGCCGGGTGCCCGGGACATTTTAACCGTCGTATCGTATACGCCTTCCTCGATGTTCCTGGCCGCGGCATTGGCGATAGCGTCGATGTACCGTATGCCGACGTGCACGCCCTTTTCCTGGACTTCCATGAACTTCGGGTTGTTCAGGGGGATGCCGAGCAGACCGCTCTTGTAGACATATACCTCGTTCAGGAATGCGCCGCCGCACAGCTTCTTGTTTTCCTCTTTCTCTTCGATGACCACGCGGAGCTTTTTGCCGTTGACGGTGCCCGACCAGGCCTCGAACCGGCAGGGGCTCGCCGCTGAGCCGTTGCGCTCGGCAGTGGCAATGATTGCCATGGCGATCTCGTGGCCCTCTTTCGTCAGCGGGTGCTTCTCTATCGAGATCATGCGGGCGATCTCGGCATCGGACATTTCCCATTCTTCCTTGAACTGGGGGTAGACCATGTCGCGCATGTCCTTTGCCTCGCAGAGGATCATGGCCAGCCGCTCCACGCCCAGCCCGAGGTTCATCACCGGGTACGGGATGTCGTACTGCGATAACGCCGTGGCCGAGTAGATGCCGAAAGTGGCGATCTCCACCCAGCCGTCCTTGTACTTGGTGTTGCTGCCCTTCAGCGCGGGGTGGTAGCCGTACACCTCGATCTGCGTGTCAGGGGTGTAGTATTTGCTCCGCTTGTCGTCTGGCTTGAACTTGAACTGCGAGAAGCCGAACTGCTTCAGCAGGCCCGCGGCAACGGCTTTTCCGTGCTCCACGCTCACGTCCGGATCCATGATCGCGCAGGACGCCGTGTGATAGGCACGCAGGCGGTCGGCGTTCTCTTCCTGTTCCCGCCTGAACACGAGGTCAACTGAGAAAAGCTTGAGCGGTGTAGGCTTCCTGTTTACCAGAGCGCCAAGCGTGATGAACCAGCCGGAGGTCATGTGGCTGCGTAGCGTCCTGCGCGCGCAGACCGGCTCCAGCTTCCTGAACTCGGGGAAGACGTGGTCGATCACGACGGCGATCTTCGAGTCCTGCACCTTCAGGCCTGCTGCGATATCGGCGACCAGGTCGTCGCCCTCGATCTCGCCTTTCTTGTACTTGTGCAGGATTTCCCTGATAGTCTCTCTGTCGACGTCGGTCAGGCTGCGGCCGATGATCTGCTCGATCTGCGCGAACCGCTCGTCCGATATGCCTACGTTAGGCCTGGGCAGCCCGCCGATGTAATACACCCGGTCCAGCACGGCCAGCGCCTCGTAGTTGAACTGCTTGAAAATGTCACTTTCCTCGATGATAATGGGGTTGACCATCTCGTCGAAGCCCAGGTTCAGGTACGCCTGCCGGAGCCGGTTCAGAGTATCATAGACGGGATGCGGCTTTCCATGCTCGTGGTTAATGGGAATGGTATAGTCCTTCGCGGGGTCCGTCGGCGTGAGATATTTGCCGCCGGTGCTCCACGCTTTGTCGAAATCTTCTCTGGTCTCCTGCTTGACCTGCTCAGGATCGAATTTCATTAAAAAGGCCTCTGCTACGGTTCTCTATGACGGTAGTAGATAGTATTTCTTTTATTATTTAGTGTTTGTGATAACGGCAGGAGCCGTTTGCAGGCTCAGCATGCCCTGGCATTGCCGGAAAAAATAGAAAAAACCCGGGATACCGGGTGGTGGAGTATTACTCCACCTTCAGCCTGCTGATCTCGGCCTTGAGCTCGTCGGCGATCTTTGTCAGCTCGATGGCCATGCCGGAGACCTGTTCCGATGTCGCTGTGGTCTCCTGCGACGAGGCGCTCACTTGTTCGGCGCCAGCCGCGCTCTGCTCAATTACCGCTGCCATTTCCTCGATGTCCTTGACGACGCGCTGAGTGTCGATCGCCTGTTTCTCGGTCATGGCCGCGATCTCCTGCGCTTTTACTGCCGTCGTATCGATCAGGTGGCCGATATCTTCGAGGCTCTTCAGGGACTCGGCGACGATCTTATTGCTCTCGTCGACTTCTTTCGTGCCCTTGTTCATGCTTTCCACGGCCCGGGCGGTCTGCTCCCTGACTTCGCCGATCAGCGAATTGATCTCTTCGGCAGCTTTTGCCGACTCCTCAGCCAGCTTTCTGACCTCTTCTGCGACCACTGCGAAACCGCGACCGGCATCGCCCGCCCTGGCAGCTTCTATTGCCGCGTTCAGGGCCAGCAGGTTGGTTTGTCCTGCAATGGTTGTAATTATGTCCACGATCTGACCAATCTTCTTGCTCTTCTCGCCCAGGTCCTGCACGATCTTCGCGCTGTCGTTTACAGCGCCGTGCAGCTCGTTCATCTTCCGGATGGCGACCTTGGCGTTCTCCGAGCCCTTCTTCGCTTCGGCGTTCGCCCGGACCGCGTCTTCGCTGGTCATTTTAGCTTCGCTGGTGACCTTCGCGATGCTGTCGCTCATCCCGTGCATCAGCTTGTTAACGCTCTCGACGCTACGAGCCTGGTTCTGGCTGCCTGAGGCAATCTGAGATATGCTGTCGCTGATCTGCTTGCTCGAAGTCATCACCTGCTCGATGGAGGTGGAGACGTTGCCGCTTGCGCCCGAGACCCGTTCCGCAATCTTGTTCGCGGAAGCCATAATATCCTGCAGCTGTTTCTTCGCTTCCTTTTCCTTAGTGACATCGCGGTAAATGCCGCTTATCTGGACAATATTGCCGTTTGCATCCTTCACCATGGTGATGTTCGTCACCACCGGTAATATTCTGCCCTGCCGTGTCGTAAGCGTTGTCGCGACGTTGAAGACATTCTGCTTTTTCGCGATAATGTTGTTGGCCTTTTCACGAGATGTGCCGAGGACTTCGTAAGCCTGCCGGCCTATGGCCTCATTTTTCGCAAAGCCAAGTGTATTGAGTGCGGCATCGTTGATATAGGCCACTTTGCCATCCATGTCGATGACCAGGTGGATGTCCGTGATCGACGCCAGGACCCCCTCGCTGAAGGCTGCCTTTTCCTTTGCAGCAGCCTCCGCGTTCCGGATGGCCGCTTCGGCTTCCTTTGACTTTGTCACGTCCTGCAACAGCTCTATGGCCCCCGTAACGCGGCCGTTAGCGTCCCTGATGGGCGCGATACTACCCCTGGTGTGCACCTTTTGGCCGCTAATCACGAGCTGGCTCTCGAACCCGCTGCGCATCTCACCCGACCGCAGGCACCTGGTCAGGTAGGAATCACCGGACCTGGTCTCGGCTATGGTAAACTGGTCGTCCAGCTTCCTGCCCCGCAGCTCCGGTGCGGCCTTGCCGAATAGCCGGGCGCCAGGCTCGTTCACGTACGTTATCTTGCCGTCTATGTCTACGACATACAACGGGTCTATGATGCCCTTCAGGACGGATTCGTTGTATGTAACCCGGTCCTTTATATGAGTGACCATCTTCGCGACGGACTTGTTAATCTGTCCGAGCTCGCCGGTCTTTGCGCCTATGTCCATGTCTGTGTCGAGATCGCCCGCTGCAAGGCGGTCTGTGACACTGACCAGCCTGCCGATCGGGGTAATGATGCCCTTGACCACCGTGAAGCCAAGGGCTCCCATGACGAGGGAAGCCGCCAGACCGATGCCGATGGTGGTCAGCGATGCGTTCTCTATGTACGAAACAATGATGGCTGGCACAAGAGCCACGAAAAATATTAACATTACCGACTTTAGCGTAATGTTCTGCAGATCGACTTTATTCCCCATTCTCCCACCGAATCCCAGACTGTTAATTTTATCAGGTAGTAATTAACGCTATTTTCTATTTTATAAGTGATAATATAGTTATTTTTAGTTTTTAAAGTCATATAGATTTTGTTTCATTTCTATAAGTCACAAGCTTACTGCCGATAATCCGGGCGGTGACAGGCAATGAATGGCTGGCCACAATAACTCCCGCCTATGATCATGAACATTACGGAGCCCAAGATGTCAGAAGAACGACCATAAAGGGTGTATATATGTTCATCCAATAAATTACTCAAAGAGTGATAGGGGATGCAGCCGGAAAAGATCATAGGGCCTGAATGGACCAGGCAGGCACACGCAAAGGTGCCTTTTATCTATATGTCCCCGGACGGCTCGCACATCGTGGCCGCCTCGGAAGACCACGACGTCTACCTGATTGAATACGGCGGCAGGCTGTTATGGGCCAGCACGACCGGGGACGACGTCGTCTTCGCGAAGTGCTCCGATGACGGCGAATTCGTCGGCTCGTACTCGAAAGACAATGGGGTATCGTTCTTTAACCGCCGGGGCGATCAGCTCTGGACCGCCCGCATCGGACGAAGGATTCGCTGCATGGACGTATCCCCCGACGGGTCATTCGTGGTCGTGGGCTCGGACGACGGCGTGCTGCGCGCGTTCGACCGGAGCGGCAACGTTGCATGGAGCAAGGCATATCAGCGCCCGGTCGTCACCGCCTGCATATCGGGCAGCGGCGCACTGGTCGTCGCAGGCACCGCCGACAACCGGGCTTATATGTTCGGCAAGGACGGGAACCTGCGCTGGGAATTCCTGGCAGGCTCGCCCATCGTGCATGTGTATACTTCCTATGACGGCGAGTTCAGCTACATCCTGGAGACCATGAACAACAAGCTGCACTTGCTGAGCGACAGGGGCGGCGAACTGGCTGAAAACTCGTACTCCCAGCGGATCACCGACATCTCGATCACCGAGGACGGCCGCTACGTGGCCATTGGCTTTGCCAACTCCTTCGTCTACTACACCGACAAAAACGGTCAGCAACTCTGGCGCCAGACCGTGCCCGGCCCCGTGGAGCGCATAAAGGTCTCGGGCGACGGCAGCCTGATCTTCGTATCGACCGCCAGTCGCAGCGTGTACATCCTGAATAAAAACGGCCAGATACTCCTGACGTTCCCGTTCGACGGCATCGTCACCGGCCTGGATGCCACCGGCAACGGCGAGTACTTCATCGCCAGCGCGATGGAGAACGTCTATATGTTTTCCATAGGCCGATACCTCCAGTATATCTCCCGGGAACAGGTAAAAATATTGAAGCTGATGGAGGAAGACCGGCTCAAAGGCCTGAGCGGCACAGACGGCCGCAGGGTCGTCACTAAGCCCGGCGCCCCCGATGAGCCCGTGAATGTCTGCCACCGGTGCGGAGAGCAGGTGCTGCCCGGAAAGATTTACTGTAACTATTGCGAGATGATGAACCGCCGCGGGCAGTAAGGCCGCCAAGGGGGCCAATGACACCAAGGTTGCATAGGCTTCCGGTATGGAGGCCGCCAAGGCGCCAGGACGCTAAGGATTATTCAAAGAGGCTACCTGTATCATTTCTCTGATTAATCATTAGCGTCCCTTGAAGTACTATGATCAGCAGGAGGATGTCGGCCTGTCTGTCTTCACGCGCGCAGACGCTCGCCTGCCTGGCATACAACGCATGCCCGGCCGGTTTATCATCTTCTAATGCCTGACCCGGGCTCCGGTCATCCGCAGATTCCTTGCGGCTTCCATACGGGCTGTTTAATAGCAGCCTCAGGATGGCTTAGAATAGCCTGCGCTGCTGTCCCTTTTCTTTCCTGTCCTTCAGCACGTTGTCCAGGTCGTCCATGGGCACGACCAGCCCTTCGGCACGGTAAAAAATAGAATTAATGAACCACTTGCGCATGAACGAGTAAAGCTTATCGCCCTTCAGCCCTTCGATGCCGCATTCGCGCAGCACGGCCTCGTTGAGGGGCGGGAGCCGTTTCAGGTACTGGCTCTCCTTGACCATGACAAAGCCTTCGCCGCTTTCCCGGAAGAGGCCCACGAAGGACGGCAGCCACTTCGGCTCTTTCTGCCGTTCGCCCAGCACGAGCCAGACGTAGTCACCGAGCATGGCGTAGTGGGGGAGCTGCTCTAAAAAGCGGTTTACGTCGTCGTGGTCGCTTTTGAATTCCAGCAGGTGCAGGCCCTGCTTCAGCTTCGTGCCCTGTGAAAAGCACTGCTCTGTAGTCAGGCGCTTAATGAGATAATCACACCGTTTCTCCGCCGCATCGCAGCTCATCTTCTTCTTCATTCCCCTGCGGTCGGCGAGCATATCGTTGAAGTCCTTTTCCGGAATGATTGTGCCGGTCGGCTTATCCCTGAATCCGGTGAGCAGGCACTGCTCGTCGTACTCCGGCTCATAGTTCGATAAAAAAGTCTTTTTGCGGTCGGCACAGGTGCCGTCGAGCAAATAATGGTTGCACGCACGGACCGCGCTGACCTGCCCGCTTTCGGACAGCCCTTCGAAGGCACAGTCCTCGGGCATGTAGACCGCCAGGTCGAACATCCCGAACCGGGCCTCTTCCAGCACGTAGGGCGTCTCCTTCAGGAGCAGCTCCTTCATCCGGCGCTTGAGGATGTCTTCGACGGTCATATCGGTCAGCTTACCCGATAGGACTGTAACCGGGTCCTACAAATATCTTTTCTGTACACGACGTGAAAATACTCTCATAGCCCCGACGGACCTGTGGCATTAATAATGGCCGTCGGGAAGCTGTCATCCATGTCATCCATGCGGAAGATGCCGTTCAGTTCCACGTATCTGACGTATGGGTCCTGTGATGCGCGATCGATGAAGCCGTTCATGTCTTCGGTTTCGAACAGTACCCATTTGAATTCCAGATCCGACTCAGTCAGGTTGACCGGCTTCCCGCCGCAGCGAGCGCTAAACTCATCGATTGACGGCGGAATCCTCCAGAAGCCGACCATTAGCTGATGTGGCACGTACTCCCGGCCTTTCCTGTCGTATTCCTCCGGGTAGGTCACAGATGCCGTAGTATTAATCGGCTCTCTCCTATCCAGGAACAAGTAAGTGTCCCGATAGGCCAGTTCGACCAGGGGGTCCTGCGAAAGTTTCTCGATCACTTCACGGGTCTTATTGCTTATCACGAGCGGGAACTGATTGACTACCGTTTCGAACACAGCCATCCGGATATCGGCTTTGTAGAAGATCGGGGTAATGTTGTAAGTGCCGGCAAAAGCGTTCATCGACGAGGGGTTATCCCGGAAGTAGACGATCACGGCTTCCCTGGTGTGCGGTTCATCGACGGGCGTCTGATTGAAGGACCACCAGGAGAGCGGCATATCGTCTTTCGGGGTTTTATTGTACGACTGCCATTCTGAGTCGTTCAGATGTATAATCGTGAAATTGCTGTAAGATCCGATGGGTGTCGGTGTCGCGTAGGTTTCCGATAGATTTGCAGAGCCGTTCGGGAATCCTACCCAGACGTATCCTGCTGATCCGTCTGATGGCGTTATTGCATACAGGCCTGTGGAGTTATCCGCCGTGCTTTTCGGGCCGGGCATACCGGCTGGTGTTACGACGATGGCATATGCCAGGATAATCGTCAGGATCATAGCGATAAACGACAGAATGATGAAAAAGTATTTTCCGGGCGTAACTTTCATAATGTCATCTCCTTCCGGTATCGATGATATTCATCGGACATCTGCCCTCATGAAGGCTACATAGGCGATGCCGAACGCGGCGACGATCTCGACCATAATGGCCAGTACCTTCGTCCATATGCTACCGAGTGCATCGACCAGCGACATTTCCTGCGGAATATTGACACTCGTAAAAAAATTCGGCCCTGAAACGTATTGCGTAGTGGACGGATTGGACAGCAACGTCACGCCGATACCCGAGTTGCCCATGCCTAACGTACCGCCGAAGCCGTTGATCGGGGAGAAGGCCGTCATCACGTCCGAGACTTGCCGGATCAACGCCTCTCGTTTCGTCTGGTACGCGGCATACTCAGTGTAATTCATCGGCACTGACGTGCCGTTTTCCCTTTCTGTGCTGATCATGTAATCGTACGTGCCCTCTTTCGGCACCGGGCCCATGAGCGTGTCGGCGATCGAGTAGGCGATGCCGTACGAAAGGAGCGAGTACAGGGCCAGCAGCACCAGGAGGCCCACGGCGAATATGGCGGCCGTGGCAGTGTTCTTCGCGATTGCCGACAGCATCATTGCGATCGAGAAGAACACTGTGCAATACAGTAGCGCGGCAACGAAGAACAGCGAAATCCTCACCATGTCCTCGACGCCCGGCACGGCGCCCTTGATCATGACGATGGCCAGGGCGACGGCGAACGCGGCGGCCATTGCGATCGCAAGCGTGAGGATGGCACCGATGGTCTTGCCATTGATGATGGCATCGCAGTAGATGGGGCTGGAGGCGAGGAACTTAATCGAGCCCTCGTCTTTCTCCCGGGCGATTTGGTCAAAGCCCATCGTTGCTCCCAGGACCATGCCCATGAGCGTGAGGATGAAGATCATGCCCTGGAACGCCTCCCGTACGGTGGGCATAGGCGGATTGGTCAGCAGATCGAGCTGAGACTGCAGCCCCGGCGATACAATCGTCGGGCTTCCCCTTTTCCGTAGCATTTTGGATTGCGTCCTGTAGATTCTGAATGATATACCGGTTGTTGTTATACGGATCGGGTTGCGCAGTCTTGTAGCTATCGAGCCTCTGGTAATAGCTGTCCATACCTACGTTGATGCCATAGACGGCGATCAGTATCATGATGCCGAACACAACGATGAACCGCTTGCTCGTGATGTGGTCCCTGAACTCTTTCTCCGCAATGATCAGTTCCGGTCTCATATTCTACCAGGCTTAGTCCTTCATCAGTCGCATCTGCAATTATCTTATGTCCGTCCTCATGAAGGCCAGGTACGCTATCCCGAACGCCGCAATAATCTCCGCGATCAGGATCAGCACTCGCATCCATACGCTGGCCAGGGAGTCCAGCAGCGACATCTCCTCTCCGCTGCTGGCCATCCCCGTCGCGGGACCGTACATGTATGCATACGTGTTCTGCCGGGTGATCATCGCCGGGCCGATGCCCATGTGGCCGTAGCCCAGATAGCCGCTGAAACTATCGATGGGCGAAAATACAGACAAAATGTTGGAGACTTCCGACTGTACTTGTTGCAGCCGGTCGTTGTATTGTCCAATCGTTGGTCTCACTATAATCGTATTGGGCCGGGGCGGGGGCCGGATAACGGTGACATTTCCAGCCGACTCGTTCCCGATGACGGGGACCGGAGTATAATAGTGTGAATAGTCGATGACAGGCGCGGGGCCTACGATGCTGCTGGCGATCATGCTCAAGCGAGCACAGCCATCACCGTATATATGAAGACGGCGAACACCATGCCCACGGTAAATATGGCAGCCATGGCCGTGTTCTTCGAGAGTGCGGACACCATCATGGCCAGTGCGAAAAAGGCCGCGCAGTAGAGCATTGCCGCGATGAAGAACAGGAAAATCCTGATCAGGTCGTCCACGCCAGGCACAATGCCCTTGAGCATGACGATGGCGATGGCGATGGCAAAGGCAGCGCCCATGGCGGCGGCCAGTGCGGCAATCGCCCCGATAGTCTTGCCGTTGATGATGGCGTCCCGGTAAATAGGGCTGGAGACCAGGAACTTCAGCGACCCTTCGTCCTTTTCCCGGGCGATCTGGTCGAAGCCCATCGCGGCTCCCAGGATCATGCCGACGAAGGTAAAGAGCATAGTCATGCTCTGGAACACGTTCAGCACGGAAGGCATCGACGGGTTCCGCATCATATCAAGCTGGTTTTGCATCATGCTGATCGACTCGGCGAATCGTTCCGGGCCTGGGCTTCCTGGATCATTCGCTGATAATTATCGATCGCCTGCTGCTGGTACTGCATAGCCCGGCGAGAGCTGCGGGTTCTTGTACTCGTCGAGCGCTTTATTGTATGCGTCCATGCCCGTGCTTATCGCATAAATGGCCAGCAGCATCATGATGCCAAATATGATAATGAACCGCTTGCTCATGATGTGGTCGCGAAATTCTTTTTCCGCAACAATCAGTTCCGGCCTCATGTCAGACCCCCTTGTAGACGGTTTCCATGAACACGTCTTCCAGCGATTCCTCTTCCATCCGGAGCTCCGTCAGGCGAGCCTTGCCCATGACCAGTTCCACGGCAATCTCGTCCCTGATGTCCGTTTTCGCCTTTATGACGGCGCTGCCGTTATGATATACCGCGTCGGTGATCAGCGGGTGGGTCAGCTTCGGCATGGTGCCGATGACCCTGACCATGATCTTGTACTCCTTTTCTCCGCGCATCTTCGCCTTGACCTCGTCAAGGGTCCCCTGGGCCATGATCTTGCCATGGGAGATGATGCAGACCGTGTTGCAGATGTGCTGCACCTCGCTGAGGATGTGGGACGAGAAAAAGATGGTCTTGCCGGCCTCCGCCTGCTCTTTGATAACGTTCCGGAACTGCACCACGCCTTCCGGGTCTACGCCGATAGTCGGCTCGTCCAGGAAAATGATCTCAGGATCGTTTATCAATGCCCGGGCCAGGCCGAGCCGCTGCCGCATGCCCCGGGAATACGTGCCTGTGGGCTTGTCGACTTTCGCCAGGCCTACCGTTTCGAGCAGGGAAGCGATCTTCGTTTCGGCCGCATGGCCCTCGATGCCGTACAGTCTGGCGAAGTACTTCAGGTTACGCGTGGCGTTCATGTGGCCATAGAACCCGAAGCCGTCCGGCATGTAGCCGATGACCCGCTTCACTTCGATCGGGTGCCGCGCTACTTCGATGTCGTTTACGAAACACCTGCCCTCCGACGGCACGATCATGCCGGTCAGCATGCCGATCGTCGTGGTCTTGCCGGCGCCGTTGGGGCCGACGAATCCGCAGACCTCGCCTTTACCGACAGCAGATATTGATCGAATCGACGGCTTTTGTCTTCCTATAGACCTTCGACAGGTTCTCTGTCCTGATAGAGTACTCCATCGCAAATCCCTGTCAGGTAACAAATACGAGTGAGTATTAAGCAGTTATCTCACAATCGTTGAATCGACGATAGAATAAAAGTAAAATCAGGCAGAGGCGGAATTTTTTTCCGCCTTGCCCTTGATGTACTCGTCAATAGCCTTTGCCGCTTCCTTCGCCTGCCCCATGGCGCTAATCACCGTGGCCGACCCGGAGACCGCGTCGCCGCCCGCGAACACGCCGTCCCTCGAGGTCATGAACGTGTATCCGTCCACCTCTATGGCACCGTGTTTATTGAGCTTCAGGCCATGCGTCGTCTTTGCCAGCATCGGGTTCGGCGAGTTGCCTATAGCGACGATGACTGTGTCGACATCGATGACTGCCTCGCTGCCCTTTACCGGCACTGGCCTGGCCCGGCCGGACTCATCGGGCTCCGACAGTTCCATGGTCACGCACTCGATGCCCTTGACCCAGCCCTGGTCATCGCCGACGACTCTGACCGGGTTCATCAGCAGCCTGAACTCGATGCCCTCTTCCCTCGCGTGCTCGATCTCCTCGCGCCTCGCGGGCATTTCCTCTTCGCCCCTGCGGTAAATGAGATAGACATGCGCGCCGAGCCGGCGGGCCGTCCTGGCCGCGTCCATGGCCACGTTGCCACCGCCGACAACGGCCACTGTCTTGCCTCTCTTGATGGGCGTGTCGTAGTCCGGGAACCTGTAGGCCTTCATCAGGTTGACCCGAGTCAGGTACTCGTTGGCCGAGTAGACGCCGTTCAGGTTCTCGCCCGGGATGCCCAAAAAGCTGGGCAGGCCTGCGCCGCTGCCGATGAAGACCGCATCGTACTCCTTCAGCAGCTCATCGATGGTGACCGTCTTGCCGACGATCTGGTTCAGCCGTATCTCCACGCCAAGGCTCTTGACGTAGGCGACTTCTTTAGCCACTATGTCCTTGGGCAGGCGGAACTCGGGGATGCCATAGGCCAGCACACCGCCAGCCGTATGTAATGCCTCGAATATGACCACTTTGTAGCCCATCTTCGCCAGCTCACCAGCTGCGGTCAGCCCGGCGGGGCCAGAGCCAATCACGGCGACCTTCTGACCATTCGGTGGCTGGGGCTCGACATGATTGTCCGTCTGCAGGTCCGCGGCATAGCGCTCCAGACGACCGATGGACAGCGGCTTCCACTTCATGCCCAGGATACAGAGCTTCTCGCACTGGGACTCCTGCGGGCAGACGCGGCCGCAGATGGCCGGCAGGCTGTTCCGGTCCTTGATCGTCCCTGCCGCTTCCTGCGTCTTACCCTCCGCGATCTCGATGACGAACTTCGGGATGTCGATGCCCACCGGGCAGCCCTCGATGCACATGGGCGTCTTGCACTTCAGGCAGCGCTTCGCCTCGCGCTTCGCCTCGTCTTCGGTGTAGGTGCCCGTCACTTCCCGGAAGTTTTTGATGCGCTCTTCCGGAGGCTGCTCTTTCGGCTGCACACGCTGGCGGCGGTCGATGGTCTTCTCTTCCTTCACGACGCCTGCCTTCTTGCGCTTGAGCCAGTCGTCTACTTTCTCGCCAGGCACAGCGGCACACCGTCCTTCATGTGTTCATAGGCTTCCCGGGCCGCGCCCTCCTCGGGCGCATATATTCTCCCTCTGGCCAGCAGTTCGTCGAAGTTGACATCATGGGCGTCGAACTCGGGACCGTCCACGCAGGAAAATTTCGTCTTTCCCGCAATAGATACGCGACAGGAGCCGCACATGCCTGTGCCGTCGACCATGATCGGGTTCAGGCTGACAATGGTCTTCACTCCGAAAGGCTTTGTCGTGTTGGCGATGTTCTTCATCATGACAAGCGGCCCGATGGCGATGACGCGGTCGATCTTCGTGCCCGACTTCATCAGGTCCAGCAGCGGCATGGTCACGAAGCCCTTGATGCCCTTCGACCCATCGTCGGTCGCTATGTGCATCTCGTCGCTGACGGCGCCAAGCTTGTCCTCCCAGAAGAGATAGTCGGCGCTCCTTGCACCGATGATTGTAATGACTTTGTTGCCATGGGCTTTCATTTCCCTGGCGATAGGGTAGATCGGTGCGATGCCGATGCCTCCGCCGATGCAAACGACGGTCCCGCCTTCGACCAGCTCGCTCGGGTTGCCCAGCGGCCCGGCCACGTCGAGAAGGCGGTCTCCCTCGCAGATGGAGCAGATTTGTCCCGTAGACCGTCCCACAGGCTGGATCACCATGGTAATGGTGCCCTGCTCCCGGTCGTAGTCGGCGATGGTGAGCGGCACGCGTTCGCCGTTCTCGGCTGCCCGCACTATGACGAACTGCCCGGCGCGCGCCTTTCTTGCCACGTCAGGCGCCTCGACGACGATCTGCGTGGTGAACGATGCGATCTGGGACTTAGAGACGATCCTGTGCAATTGAGTATCCTTCCTGTCGAAATTTGATAAAACTGTTGAACCACTGTGAAACTATAGACTTTTCACTCTGACTGTGCAGATACCGTGTCATTCCATAAAGATTTTCTCTTTACGTGGCATGCGCCTGCAGTATATACTATTATCTATTAATTAATATAGATTTGTATGAAATGTTCCGGAGCAGGCTTCAGCACATAGCTAATATAGGTGAAAAGCCAGAGGGAATATCGTAAAAACGACAGGGACAGGATGATCGATATGGATAACCAGGTCGCGCAGGCCATTCAGTCGACAAAGCAGCCGAACGTTTGCGTCTGGCTAAAGCCGGACGGGCAGGTTGAAAAACAGGTCGACCGGCCACTGGAAGAGCATATCGCTGCCATCCAGTCTGCCAGCGTGGCGTGGATCGATTACTCGATTAACGAGATCGAGAAGGACCTCGAAAAGGTTGCCGCGACGGCGGGCTTTACTCAGGTACCCATACAGAAGCTGTTGTCGGGTTTCCTGTCGTCCTACGAGGACGCGGACACAGAGCTTGGCATCATGATGCCCGCGATCATCGTCAACGCCTTCGACGTGAAAGTGCGGCCGGTCGTCATCCTGATCAAAGGCAACCTTATCATGACCGTACACGAGGGGGATGTCAACAGGATCATGAAATTCGCCCGTTACTCCCCGACCTTCATCAAGAAGATCAAGGCGGACACAACTGCCGATCGTATCACCCTCATCCTTGAACGCATCATCGACGAGAACAACGACCGTAACTTCGAGTACCTGCGCGAGATCGAGAAGCACGGGGACGACATCAGCAAGCGGCTGATCGACGAAGACCTGGATAAGAGGATCGTCGCCCGCGAGATCTACGAGATGAAGCATGTCCTCATCATCTACCTGAACGCCCTCTGGGCCAGCAAGGACGTGATTGAGTCCCTGCGCTACGGCGACGCCGACCTGATCACCGATGACGAGAAGCTGCTCGGCAGGATAGGGATCTTATCTGACAACATCGACCGGCATATCGAGCTCTCGGAGCAGATGTCCAACGTGCTCGCCTCCGGCCTCGAAGTGATGCAGAGCATCTACAATAACCAGCTGCAGACCATGAACAACCGGTTCGCGCTGGTCACCGCGTACCTGACCGTGCTCGGCACGGCGGCACTGGTGCCCAACACCCTGGCCACCATCGCTGGCAGCGGATACCTGGTCATGGGGGCCCCGATGGCCGATCACTGGTGGTACATATACCTGCTGATCGGCTCGACGTCCGTCGCTACACTGATATCGCTCTGGTGGGTCTGGCGTGTCTGGCGCAAGAAGGACGACGGACGGATGAAATAAGCCGGGACGTCCGGCACTTTTTTCATCCGATCAAAAAGTATATAGGCCTGCCTATTAAAATAGGACGCCACAAAGAGATGATTATCGTATGGCAATCGACTGGGGTTTCACAATCCGGAAAATCGTGGTCTACGGTACGTTGCTCGTGCTATATGCGCTGGCCATGACCGTCCTGTTTGCGCTATTCCCGAGCTACTGGTTTATAATCATGCTATTTTCGGGCGGCTTCGTGTTCCTGCAGTACTTCTTCTCGGACAAGCTCGTCCTGTGGTCTACGGGCGCCAAAGTGGTCAGCGAGAACGACGCGCCGCGGCTGCACATGACTATCGAGAACCTGGCACTGAAGATGGGGCTGCCCAAGCCGAAGATCGCCATCGTCCAGAACGACATGCCCAACGCGTTCGCCACCGGCCGGAACTACCGGAACTCGGTGGTGGCGGTCACAACCGGCCTCCTGAACCGCCTGAACGATCAGGAGCTGCAGGCCGTGCTGGCCCATGAGATGACGCATGTCAAGAACCGGGACATGTTCGTAGTCACCTTCGCCAGCTTCGTGGTGTCCGTCATGAGCATGATCATCTACTTCGCGCTCAGTATGGTCATGCGTGGGGACGACCGTGAGGGCGGCTTCGGCGCATCGATGATCGCCTGGTTCGTCTCGATCATCTTCTCGAACACCATCGGCCTGATCATCATCAACACCGTCTCGCGGTACAGGGAGTACGGCGCCGACCGTGGCGCAGCCCTGGTAACCCGCAACCCGGACGGCCTGATCAGCGCGCTGAAGAAGATATCGGCAAAGCCGGTCTCGAGCGAGAGCGCCCGCGGGCTGGAATCGGCCAAAGCGCTGTGCATATCGGCAACCGCAAAAGGCATGATGGAGCTGTTCTCCACCCACCCGTCCATGGAAAAGCGTATTGCGGCACTCGAGAAGGTCAAGTCGGAAATCCGCGGCTATTGAAGCCGCACAAACAAGCTCATACACCCGGCACACGAGAGAAGCAACGTGCCGGGAAACCCTTTTTATTCCCTGCAGACGTCGAACGTGGTACTCTCGGGCTCCGTGCCTTTCTTGCCTGCCAGGAAGTCGGCCGGGTTTTCCTTCACTTCTGGAATACAGTTACCGCATACATTGAACTTCTGGCCCGCGTAATCGATCATCTCACACTTGTCCGAGTGGTCTCTCCCACATGCATCACAGACTGGCATAGCAATTCAACCCTGTCATCTCTTTTTCATGCCTGCATTTAACGTTTGAGTGCATTTTTACGCGTGATTAGCTATCGAAGGCAAAGATAGCATCGAAAAAATTTTATTTAACAGGCTCTGTTGTTCATGTCTATCGGGTATTAACCGGCCGGACGGGATATTACCATGTCATGGTCTTCAGGTATGGTAACAACCAAAAAAAGCGAGGCCTGGCATAAACATGTCAGGCTCCTGCGGTCTCTCTGGCAGCATTGCTGCCTGACGAACACGCTTATTTTTTCTCCGGACCGCAGATGTCGAAGTCTTTGCTCTCCGGATCGGTGCCCTTCTTGCCTGCCAGGAAGTCGGCCGGGTTTTCCTTCACTTCCGGAATACAGCCGCCGCAAACATTGAATTTCTGGCCCGCGTAATCGATCATCTCACACTTGTCCGAGTGGTCTCTCCCACATGCATCACAGACTGGCATAACAAATCAACCCCGATACCTGTTTTTCATGCCTGCATTTAACGTTTTATGGCGTTTTTCTACGCCGGGAGCCCTCATTGACAAAGATTGAACAAAAGCGGGGGGCCTGCCCGGATGTCCGGTAACCCGACGCTTTGCCGGTTTCACGATTTTCAAGGAAACTTTGCCTTTTCTTTAGTGTAGCAAGCCCAAATAAATCTGATAAAACATAAATATCACCTGCTTATAAATATATAAGCAACCTGGCGCTTAAGAGGCGCATCAGTCGGGGGTATAGTCATGCAGAGCGACTTAGCGAACACAACCGGCTATTTTACTATAGCCCGGAAAATAGAGCTGTGCTGCGAGGATTGCGGGTCTGTGATCAAGGATGTGCGGCTCATCAATGACAGGATTTGCCCTGAATGCGGCGGGAGCATGGTAGGCATACGGTACCACAGGAACCCGCTGACGAACAAGATACTCTACGCAGAGCGGGTTGATCTATAGGGCCGGAGGCATAGTCCGGCACTGTTAAATACCTTCGGCGGTTATCCTTATCGGGAATGACATGAGCGGGCTTAAAGTACGGGTCCTGTGCAAAGACTGTGACAGAGAGCGGACCATCGAAGCTGTATCGCAGATACTGCCTATTGTGGGCAATCATTATTGTCTCAGTGACGGGAAGGAATCCGAATCGAAAAAGTGCGCCTGTGGCTGTGAAGCGTTTCTTATCGTCAGCATCGAAAGATAGACGGTCATGCTGATGTCGCTTGCATCAAAGGCCTAAAATGACCCTGCCGTAGCCCCCCTTATGGCCTGTAGAATGGTGTCGCCATACTTCCCGATGCGCTTTTCTCCGAACCCTTTGATTTTCTTTAATTCTTCAACGGTCGCCGGACGCTGTCTGACCAGGGCGTACAGGGCCCGGTTGTCGAAGACTGCCGGCAGGTATGAGATGCCGTTGCTTTGAGCAAGGTCGATGCGGAGCCGCTTCAACTGTGTTTCGAGGACTTTTTCCTCATCGGTCAGGGCAATCTTTTCTTCTCCGGGCTTCTCGACATGAGGCTTTTCTACCCGGGGCCTTCCGGATTCGCGCGGCAACTCTTTGAACAGGCTCTCGAAAGCGCACATTTTCTGGAACGTGACTGTCAGCCTGTCATTACCTGCTACTGCTTCCATGGTGAACGTCCCTTTACTTCCCCTCGACCAGATCTCCTCCGCCCGTGCGAGATAGCTGACCGGTTTTACCCCGTGGAGGCTGTGCACGACAATGCTGTTGTCTGGCTTTAGCACCAGCGCCGCCTCTCCTTCGAATTTCTTTACGGTGCGGCCTTTGTACTCTACCATCGCTGGCCCCGATACGACGTAGCAATTGCCCCGGTCCATCATAGATATGCCTTTGCTATCTGTAGCATCGGCCCCTTTCGCTTTCCGTTCCTCCTCGATCTTCCGGATGACCTCGTCCAGCCACGGGTCCTCCTTCGGGCCATCGTCTACCATGGAATTCAGGCCTGTTTCTAGTTGTTCCATGCTTATTTCGATACCTGCTTTATCGAGTATCTCTTTCAACATCAATACGAACTCGTCTGTCATGTCCTTTCACCGATGCCTCGAGTGAATCTTTCTGGCATCATACTTACTTGCATGTTTTTGTATTTAAGTTGTTGCATAGTCTGTGATGAAAGTATTACCGTTACCGGATATTCCGGTCCCTAATGGGCTGATATGCTATGCTATGCAAGCGAAAGGTATGGAAATGGTTATATAATATGAGATATATAATTATTTACCGATGGATGCCAGGGCTTTATACCGGGCCGAAACGTTCAGGAGATATTACCGTTGGAAGTTAAATTGATCGCGGAATCGGGCTGTATTGCACGACACAGGCGCGAGATGATTTTACTATGATCAGCAAGTGCATTTTCACCTTAGCCCATGAGGCGGGCAATCACAATTTTTATCCGATATACCGCAGGCTGATGGATAACCAGTGGAAGCGGTACGAGGATCTCAAGGAAGAGCAGGAAAAGCAGCTCCGGCATATGGTAAGCTTCGCATACCTGAACGTGCCCTATTATCACAAGCTTTTCCACCGTCTTGGCATGAAGCCTTATGACATCAAGACTGTAGAGGACCTGGAGAAGCTCCCGTTCCTCAATAAGCAGATCATCAACAAGAATCCCGACGATTTCAAGCCGCTATACCTGAAACGGATCAAGTACACCACAGCTGCCACCGGTGGCACGACCGGCACGCCGCTGAAGTACCGCCAGTCGAGCTTCGATCGTTTCATGGGCGGAGCGCTATTGTATCGCGGCTGGGGCTATGCCGGCTATGAGCTGGGTGACCGGATGGTGTTCCTGGCAGGCTCGTCTCTGGATACCGGCAATCGGTCATACCTGGTTACCAGGGCCCACGAGATAGCACGGAACCTGAGAAAGCTCTCTTCCTTCGATATGGGCGACCGGGAGATGAAGGAATATGCCGGCGTCATCAATTCGTTCCGGCCTAAGTTCATAAGAGGCTACGCATCGTCTCTGTACTTTTTCGCGCAGTGGCTGGAGAAGAATGACCAGAAAATCCACCGGCCGGAAGGCATCTTTACCACCTCCGAAAAGCTGTACCCGGCCATGAGGACAAAGATTGCCGATGTCTTTGGCTGCCCGGTATATGATACCTATGGCTTGAGCGACGGCGGCGTCACGGCCTTCGAATGCGCCGAGCACTCGGGCATGCATATCGACACGGAACGAAGTGTCATGGAGATCGTCGACGGCAACGGAGAGCAGATGGACAGCGGCGAAGGCCGCATCGTGGCCACCAGCATCTACAACTATGCCATGCCGTTCCTGCGATACGATACCGGCGATGACGGAAACCTGCTCGATGATACGTGCAGCTGTGGCCGGGGATATAAACTGCTGAAAGAAGTGAACGGCCGCACGGTAGACGTGTTAGTGACGCCCGAAGGCAAGAGCGTGCACGGGTGGTTCTTCCTCTATATCTTCTGGGAACTGCAGGGCATTAAGGAATACCAGGTCATCCAGGAGACACTGGACCGTATCGTCATCAAGATCGTGCCCGACGACGGCTTCGACGAGCGCCAGCTCGATCGTATCCGGCTCGTCGTCCGCAGCCGCAGCGAGGGCTGGAACCTCGAGTTCAGGATCGTGGACCGGATCGAACGGACCGGGTCGGGGAAGTACAAGTTCATAAAAAATAATTATATCAACGGGGCCGGCTGAAAAGTATATTGCCTTTATCCGATTCCTGTTATCATGTGATTTAATGGGCAAGACAGAACTGGATGCCCCGGAACTGGCCGAACGATATGACCGCATAAGCGACAGCCAGTTCAAGAGGGGCATAGTACTGACAAAAATGATGGGCATTAAGTCGGGCGACAGCGTGCTGGACATCGGATGCGGCACCGGGCGCCTGGCGATGTACCTGTCGCCTGTTGTAGGGCCTCATGGCCGTGTATTTGGTGTTGACCCCTCGCCATACCGTATCAGCGTGGCGGAGAGTAAACTGAAGGACGTTGCAGCCGGGAACGTGCAATTCGCCGTCGGTAGCGGCGAGAGCCCTGGCAACCTGCCGGCAGGTACGTTTGATCATGTGTGTTTCTGTTCGGTCTTCCACTGGATCGATGACAAGCCTGCGGCGCTAAGCTCTGCCTTCCGGCTGCTCAAGCCGGGCGGAAACGTGGGCATCACGACCGGCGACCGTGAAAACCTGTCGGAAATCAAGAGCATCACGAACCGGCTTTTTGCCGGGCCTCCGTACGCAGGGCAGGTGAAAACGGCCGAAGATGCCAGCAAGCCAGTTTCGCGAAAGGAGCTTGAAGTACTGTTGGCCGGAGCAGGCTTTACTGAAATCGAGATAAATCTAAAAGCGGGCAGACGAAATTATTCATCGCCGGAAGAAGTGTTCGCGTTCAACGAGGCCAGCTCGTTCGGGAACTTCCTCGTGCATGTGCCCGAGAGCTTGCGTCCCCGGGCACGCGGCGACCTCGCGATTGAGCTGGAAAAACACCGGACTCCGGCGGGCATCGAGCTGGCGACCAACACGCTGTACGCCATTGCCACGAAACCGGCCTGAAGGTGATCGCCTGCATTTCGATAGACCGGGCAGGGCCATGTGCGCAGACGCGGGCCTGATACCATCCGGGGATGTAATAGATTTGACGGAGGAGACAATATGGCCGAAACACAGTTACAATGGTTCAACGTGAGCAGGCTGTCGCCGACAGTCTGGCGCATCGAGGAAGCGGGAATGGTCAGCGAGTACCTCGTGCTGGGCGATCGGCATGCGCTGCTAGTCGACTGCGGCTGGGGCCTCGGGAACCTGCCGCAAATCATCAAAGGCCTTACGTCACTGCCATTGACGATCTTTAACACGCACGGCCACCGCGACCATACCAGCGGCGATTACCTGTTCGACGATCGCATTCACATCAACAAAGGCGACGTGCCGCTTTTGAAGAAGTCCTACGACCCGGCACAACGCACCGCGACGCTGCGCCGTTTCCCGGAAGAGACCCGGCCTCCCGGCTTCCGGGAAGATGCCTGGATTCACGCGCCGCTGCCCGGCTACGATGCATTCAGTGGCCCGCTTAGCATCGATCTGGGCGGACGGACTGTCGACGTGATCGAGACACCGGGGCATACGCCGGGCAGCATATGCCTGTATGATCACAGCGAGCGGCTGCTGTTCGCCGGTGACAATATACAGGCGGGCAACGTGCTGATGATGCTGCCGGAAAGCCTGCCGCTGGCCACGTATGCGAAGAGCATCGACAGGCTGGCGGCCATGGCGGACAGGATTGATAAGATCTATCCCTCGCACAACCAGGCGCCGCTGAAGCCCGATGTGCTGACAGAGATGCAGGCGGGTGTGCGCAAAATTCTCGACGGCGAAATTCGCGGCACGCCTGAATCGACAAACTTGGGTAACGGGCTGGCCAGCCGGTTCGATGGCTGCGGCATACTGTACGATGAGAAGCGGCTGAAATAGCCTCGTTAGATCAACAAAACATATAGCTGCAGTCTGCGGACGCCTTCGCGCGCGGGCGCGATAAACGTGCCTATCCTTATTTTTCCTGTTGCACGTATAGTGTGGTGCAGTCATGACTGTCCGTGGCGAGAGGTGACCGGCAATGGCGCTATCCGAAGAGCAAAGGCATCAAATGTTGCCCGTAGGAATGCTTATGATCGAACACCGGCTTATCGAGCGTATGCTGAAGCTCATGCGTGGAGAGCTCGACCGCATCGGACGATATGGCCGTGTCGACGCCGACTTCGTCGACGACGCCGTGGACTTCATGAGGACGTTTTCTGATATATGCCACCATGGCAAGGAGGAGCGGGTACTGTTTCCCGCTCTCGCGGCAAAGCCGCTGGCATCTGAAATCCGAAAGACGATGGAAGATCTGAAAGAGGAACACAAGTTCGCCCGGGAGACCGTCGAAAGAATCCAGGCCGCGAAAGAGCGCTACCTGATCGGGGAGCGGAACGCGCCGGCGGATGTCATATCGGCCCTCAATGTCATCGTCGAGTTTTACCCGCGTCATATAGAGAAGGAGGAAAAGCACTTTTTCATGCCGGTCATGGGCTATTTCACGAAGGCAGAACAAGACAATATGATCCGCGATTTCATTGACTTCGACAGCCGGCTGATCGATGAGAAATACAAAGCAGTTGTTGCAGCATATGAGAACCGTTTTATAGCCTGAAGCTTCGGCACAGGCGTACGGTGTCGCGACCCAGGGGAACTTTTTTAGAGAGTTCCCCGGGAGCCCTTCAAAAATATAGTGCTGGGATCCGGATTCGAACCGGAGAACCTCTGCAGGAACAGATCTTGAGTCTGTCGCCGTTGACCGGACTTGGCTATCCCAGCGTCTTGCTCTATTCTATTCGCGACACCTAATATAAAAAGGTAACCGGCGACATATATGGCTCAAGGATCGAGGCGCTTCTCGTAGAAGCGACTCAGGCTGGCCGTGCTGGCGACATAGGGCGGAAACGGCGGTATCCTGTAATACCCCATCCGCTCGTACAGGCCCATAGCCTCGGGCTGGTTGATACCGGTCTCCAGCCGCAGCACCGTGGTCCCGTGCTTTAGCGCATAAGCTTCGAGATGTTCCAGCATCATCTTGCCCAGGCCTTTTCCCCGGAACCGGGGGCGGACGTACATCCGTTTGATCTCGGCAAAGCCTTCGTAGAACTTCAAGCCTCCGCAGCCGGCGGGCACGCTGTCTACGCGGATTATGAAGAACACCACGCCTTCCCTGGCCAACTCCTCGGGGCTCAGGCCGCTCTGGTCCCATTTCGGATACAGCGGAGTGAGGTGAGCATCCAGCTCGGCAATTAACTTGACCGCATCAGCCGAATCCGGCCTTTCCTGTGTAATTGTAATGACCAGGATAACCCGCCTCTTGAAGGCTATTATAAGGTGTTTCTATTAAAATTAATCCATAGGCGCCCCATAAAATTGACCTTATTTATACAATGCGCCCCCTGGCAGGCGTGACAGGAGTCGCATAGCCTGAACAAGGCGAAACACCAATGCCTCAACCTGAAAAAGGTGACGGTTAACAATGATGATCACCCCTACTTGCATCCAATATCCCTGGCGCGCCCGGCGCGAGTGCCCGGCCTCCGTCACACCAGCCACCCATCGGCCAATTCGCTTGTTTAATTACTGTCTATGCGGCTGTCCGGCAACTATTTTATACGTTGACGCATTACAGTATAAAGAAAAATTGACATTACTCAATTTTACTTGCGGTGGCGGCATGGAACGGCGTGTATTCAGGTGGGTGCTCATTTTGCTGGGGCTGTTAGCGCTGACCATCGCCGTAGCGGTCTTTAGCATAGCCCTGGGGCCGTCGAACCTCGGCCCGGACAAAGTGGTCCTTATCCTGCTATCAAAGGTCCCCATTCTTGGCGACCACATCGCGAAGACATGGAGTCAGGGCGACGAGAACATAGTCCTTGTCATCAGGATGCCACGTGTCCTGCTTGGCCTGCTCGTCGGAGCGTCGTTGGGGCTGGCTGGGGTGACCTCGCAGGGTGTCTTCAAAAACCCGATGGCCGACCCGTATATCCTGGGTATCTCGTCGGGAGCGGCCCTGGGAGCGGCACTGGTCATCATTATCGGCGTTGGCGCGAGCTTGTTTTCGTACGGAATTGTCGGCGGGGCCTTTGCAGGAGCACTCCTGGGGGCGTTCCTCGTATTTAATATCGCCCGGGTCCACAACAAGTTCCCGGTCGAGACGCTGTTGCTGTCGGGCATCGCGGTGTCGGCGTTCTTCTCGGCGGTCACCTACTTCCTGATGTACATCTCGGGACAGAAGCTGAACCAGATCGTCTTCTGGGTGATGGGGGCGCTGTGGAACGCTGCCTGGGAAGACGTGATCATCATCGCTCCGTTCCTGCTGATCGGCACCCTGGTCATTTACGCGTACGCCCGGGACCTGAACGTCATGCTCCTCGGCGAGGAGTCGGCGGCGCACCTGGGCACGGACGTCTCCAGGGTCAAGACCATCCTGCTGGTCGCGTCGTCGCTGCTGGCGGCGGCCGCCGTCTCGGTGAGCGGCATCATCGGGTTCGTAGGCCTGATCATTCCCCATATGATGCGTCTCATCCTCGGGCCGGACCACCGGGTCCTCATCCCCGCCTCACTGCTGGCTGGCGCGATGTTCCTGACGCTGGCGGACACTTTTGCCCGGATGGTCATGCAGCCGTCTGAGATGCCCGTAGGCATTCTCACGGCAGTCATTGGCGCGCCGTTCTTCGTGTACCTGCTGTCCCGTAAAAAGCGGAAGGCGGTATGATGACGCCGATCGATGATCGCATTCTGGACGTGCAGGGCCTCTCGTGCAGCTACGGGGACGTGAAGGTGCTGGAGAACGTGTTCCTGCGGTCCGGGAAGGGTGAGTGCATCGGCATCATCGGCCCGAACGGCTCGGGCAAATCCACGCTGCTGAAAGCGCTTAGCAAGACCATCAAGCCAGTCTCCGGCTCCATCGTGTTACTCGATCGCGACCTGAAGTCCTTCTCCCAGGGCGAGCTGGCGCGGAATATGGCGGTGGTATCGCAGGACACGCCCTCCGATTTCAATTTTACCTGCCTCGACATCGTGCTCATGGGCCGAAACCCGCACCTGAAGCGGTTCGAGATCGAGGGCAAAAAGGACTACGAGATCGCACAGGCGTCCATGGAGCTGACCAGCACCTGGGACTTCCGGGACCGCATGTTCAACGAGCTCAGCGGCGGCGAGAGGCAGCGCGTGATTATCGCGAGGGCCTTGACGCAGGAGCCTTCGATCTTGCTGCTGGACGAGCCGGTGTCGCACCTGGACATCAACCACCAGATCGAGATACTGGAGCTGGTAGACAGTCTGAAAAAGACCCGGGGATTGCTTATCGTCCTGGTCATCCACGACCTCAACCTCGCCGCCCGGTACTGCGACCGCCTCATACTATTAAACGGCAAAGCAATAGAGGCCACAGGCACCCCCGTGGAAGTCCTGACCCGGGAGAACATCCGTAGAGCGTTCCGGACTGACGTTACCGTCAGGCGCCACCCGATGACCGGCTCGATTTACATTACGTTGATGAATCCCGTGCCGCCGGAGGCACAAAAGAGCGGTGGCAGGAAAATACACCTGGTTTCCGGGGCAGGCACCGGGGCCCGGCTCATGTATGCGCTGGACTCGCGGGGTTACGCGGTCACGGCAGGCGTTCTAAACGTGCTGGACTCCGACTACGAGACCGCCGGCGAGCTGGGTATCAAGACAATAAGCGAAGCACCGTTCTCACCCATTACACCCGAAGCTTCGGCCCTGAATATCGAGGCTATGAAGGCAGCGGACGTCATCATTGTCAGCGATGCGCCCTTCGGCTGGGGCAACCTGCAGAATCTCGAATCAGTCATGGCTGTCGCAGGGAGCAAGCCCATTATACTTGTCGAGAATGGGGAGAAGCGCGACTTCACAAACGGTAAAGCCACGGAGATGCTTGACCGGCTAAAAGCACAGGGCGCTATCGCCACAGGAAGTATTGAGGAAGCCGTCGAGAAGCTGGCATCATTTTAACCTGCCAGAAGCCGACACGCGTGCGCGAGTGCCAGCCCGGCCTGCCATAACGGAAAACCTGAGCACCATATTTTTACATTCGTGCGTCTTATTATCCGCAGTTACTCATGATCAAGATTGGTATCGCGGGAATACCGCACAGCGCCAAGGGCAAAGGCACAGAAGCAGGCATCACGAAGCTGCATGAGCTGGGGCTTGACGCCATGGAAGTACAGTTCGGCCGGAACGTATACATGACGCCAGAAGCCGCGAACGCCAGTGCCGTCGTGGCAAAAAAGGAGGGCATCGGCATGTCCGTCCATGCGCCCTATTACGTGAACCTGACCAGCAAGAGCGAGCAGACACGGGAGAAGAGTAAGGACTGGATCATGAAGTCTGCCCGCGTAGCGGCTGCGCTGGGTGCCACCATTGTGACGATACACGCGGCCCGTGAAGAACGGCCCGATGTAGTCACAGAAAGCTTCCGGGACATCGTCAAGGCGCTGAAAAAGGAGAAGATCACGGTGCCCCTGGGAATAGAGACCATGGGAGACCTGGGCGAGTTCGGCAGCCTGGACGACGTGCTGGAGGTCGTCCGCCACGCGCCCGGTACCGATGTCGTCATAGACGTCGCCCATATCTACGCGAGGACTGACGGCGGGCTGACGAAGCTGGCGGATTTCGAGGAAGTCTTCGACAAAGTCATGGCAGTGAAAAAGAGTCCTCTACACATTCACTTCTCCGGCATCGAATACAAGAACTCCCGGGAAGTCCGGCACGTTCCCTTAGGCCATGGCGGGCCTGACGTGAAGCTGTTCGCCCGGGCATTGCTCAACAGCGGACGCGACGCGACAGTCATCTGCGAGTCGCCGCTGCTGGAAGAAGACGCGCTGAAACTCAAGAGCGTTTTCCAGTCGCTGCATTGATAAAAATCGATTTATGTCGGGGCCACTTTTCCAGAGCGTTCACTATGTCCTTCGTGGCCTTCGTGCCCTTCATGTCCTTTATGTGGTAAAAAATATAGGTTGGGAACCGTTTTTACCAGATTTTTATTATTTCTTGCGGCTGGTGCTGCGGCTCGTACTACTTTCTGCCGATGCCGCCTTGCCGCGTTCGATGAGTTCGCGGACCTTCTGTCCGCCTTTCCGGCCGATCGTCTCGTAGAAGCCCTCGCCATAGCGCTGCTTGGTCGTGGTGCCTCCCTTCTTGCCGCCGATCTTGCCTCCCTTCTTGCCAATTTCCTCGTAGAAACCTTCCCCGTAGCGCTCTTTAGTCGTAGAGCCGCCTTTGTGTCCGGCCTCTCTTACAGTCATTTCTGCCTTTTTC
The DNA here is from genome assembly GCA_963769045.1 of uncultured Methanocellaceae archaeon. Classification (GTDB taxonomy): domain Archaea; phylum Halobacteriota; class Methanocellia; order Methanocellales; family Methanocellaceae; genus Methanocella_A. The sequence goes on along the minus strand of CAVYKK010000009.1, from coordinate 224,832 downwards.
TCAGCCATATCTAAAAACACCCCACTCTATGCCATATAATCCCTAAAATTTTATTCTTTTTTAATTTTGCCCGGTTAAAACGCGTTTAAAATTGCCCGCGGGCAGATTTATTGCATCTGTACCGTAAAAATAGCCGCCTGGTAACCTGAACAAGCCCCAAAACAGATAATATGTCGCCCCGGAGCATATAACGCTAAAATCTCCCGTTACCTGTCAGGCCGGGAGCGTCTGCGGGCGTCCGGAGCGAAAGGGACTTTCGCTTACGGGCTTCCATAGCGAAAGCGACTTTCGCTTAGGGCTTCCGTAGCGAAGCGACTTTCGCTTACGGGCGTCCATAGCGAAAGGCCTTTATTTACGTGGCCGAGAGCTCTTGCCGCGTTCGATCAGCTCTTTTACTTTCTGGCCTCCCTTGTGGCCGATGTCTTCGTAAAAGCTGCCGCCGTAGCGCTCCTTGGTGGTCTCGCCCCCGCGTTTGCCACCCTTCTTTCCGATCTGCTCATAAAAGCCCTCACCATACCGTTCCCTGGTGGTCTCGCCGCCTTTGTGGCCAGCCTCACGGACGGTCATGTCACCTTTATCCTTACCTGCCATCACTACACCTCAACACCCAGATAAAAACCGGTTGTGCGAAGACGATTTACCCGGATACGTTCAACGCCCAGACCAGTATCAAATGAAGTTAGATTACTTATAGAGTTGAACGTTACCTGTGAAAAATTTTCGAAGGTCACCGGGGGATTTCGCCTTCTTAGAGGTCCCAGAGGTCTCAAGAGGTCACAGAGCTTAGCACAGAGGTCACAGAGGGCACAGAGGATCAACGAAATAGCCCCGAAACGGCAGGAAACTGCGACCTGTCGTGCCGCCATCGATATCTATACGTTTGATCGCTCTCCCGTACCACGCTGCGCTTGCGGCCACTAAGACACGAAGGAAACGATGGGAACAAAGGGTATTAAAAAATAACGGCTTAAGGCACGAAGGGTAAAAAGGCACAAAGGTCCTTTTTTCATTTGCCTGTGGAACCTGTGCGCATGCACAGGTCAGGTGTCGCCTTCGAAGAATGACAATTATATTCACGCCTGCCTGGCCTCGCGCGCGTATGCGCGTATGCCCGGTCCGGGGATGTGAAGCGCAGAAAGCTGGCAGGCAAATTCATCCAATCCCCCGGTCTGATACATATTGAGCATATCCTGAAGTGACCATTTTCTTTGTGTCTTAATCGTCTTCGTGTCTTTTATCATACGTATTTTGTTCCCTTCGTACCTTCGTGTCTTTGTGGCTGCAAGCGCAGCGTGGTGCGTGCCAGCTACGCTAACCATAGCCATTTAGTAAGCAGAAAAGTCAAAAGGAGGTTTTTACCTGACTTCGATGAGGTCTTTGGAGAACCCGTAGCTGATCAGCAGGTTCTTGACCGCCTCTTTGTGGTCACCCTGCAGCTCGATGCGGCCTTCCTTGATGGTGCCGCCGCACGCGAACTTGGTCTTCAGCTTCTGGGCGAGTTCTTTGATGTTCATCGTTTTAGTGTCGATGCCATCGATCACGGTGGTCAGTTTCTTGAACCGCCGTGTATTAGTCGTAATGATAATTTTTTGTGTCTCTTTCGCAAGGTCTTCGCATATACAGATATCGGACGGTAGTCCACATTTATTGCAAATTTCCATATTGTGCTCTCGAAAGGTATCTATGAATTATAGCCTTATAAATATTTTTAGTGTCTGCGCTCCGTCGCATCGACGAACCTGAAGCCGCATTTTCGGCTTATCTCGTCGTCATAGTCCTCTTCCGGGTAACGGCGGCAGATCTCGGGCTTGGAATCCTGTATGGCACAGGTGCATTTGCCATCGCCGTTATCCACCAGGTATTTGCAGGGCGTCTTGATCAGCAGCTCCACGTCCCGGCGCTTGAAGTTCTTGATATCGGCCTGCACGTTCGCGTGGCAGTTGATCCACTGCAGGTAATCGGTGAACTCGAAGTCTGTTACGTCGCCGATGCGCACGTCGATGATGAAGTCCCGGCAGCAGTTGCCGCATTGCCTGCAGCCGCCCACTCTCTTTTTCCCGTTCATTGGAACCCGTCCCTGTCTCGCTTTTCGTTGTGATAGATGCGCCGGACCAGGCCCAGCCAGCGCCGTCCGTCTTCCATTTTCGCTTTCCGGGCCTCTTCGACGACCGAGGACCTTGGCTCGTGAGCCCGCCCCAGCGTGTCGATCGCCCGGTCCAGCCCGACGGCGGTCCGGTACAGGTTCTCCGCCTCTCTTGCGGTGAGGTCGGCAGACGCGATCGTCCGGACAATCTCGGCGCGCTTCTTTCGTGCCAGTGCCGCGACCCTGTCAATCTCAGCCTGTTCTTCGGGCGTGACACTGCCCTTCTTCTTCATGACCTCGAAAACGAAAGACCGGAGACGAATGTGCTCGCCGCCTGCGGTGATGGTGTCCGGTATGTTTGTCCCGGCGAATGCGAACTCCTTCTCCAGCCTGATCAGGTAGTTCTCTCTTTCCTGTTTCGACAGCCTGGCCTCTTCCGGCATCAGATCACGCTATACTGTAGCCATGCTGAAGTATTATAATCTTTCAGCATCGCCGGGCCGTATCTTTTTTACTCCCTGCCGCCACTGTTTCTTCGGGTCGCCCGCGCCCAGTATGCCGCTGTGCCCGCACATGGGGCAGTCGGGATTGCGCTCAAATAAGAAACGTTCGATGCGCGGGCCCGTGGCGTCATAGAGCAAGTAGTTCGGCGCGGCTCCGCGGTCCCGGCAAGCTACCATGTCGACGAACTCCTGGGCCGCCATAGAGGCAATGATCGTGTTCAGGGTGATCACCGCCGGCGCAGGCGTGAGGCCGGTGCCTCTGACGTATCCTGCGGCCTCTCGCAATGCGAGGTCGTCACCCGGGAGCATGCTCGCTGCGGCTTCCTCGTGATCGATGGCCCCGGCACACTCCAGGCATCCGGTAGCGGACGGGACAACCACCCGTACCTGTCCGCCCATGTCCCGGACATGGTCGCCTTCAGTGAAAATTTCCGTTCCCGTGTCGATGTAAGGGATAAAATATTTGAGCGAGATCTCATTCATAGACAGCCTCGCGCCGTCGTTGTCCGCACAGCCGAACAGCACGTCGCATGCCCGGAATGCTTCCGGAGCGTCCTGGACACGGTTGTTTACCGTGACCACTTCGGCGTTTCCTGCGATCTTCCTCAGGTAGCCGGCGGCCGCTCTGGTCTTCTTCTTGCCCTCGTCTGCGTGAAAGACATAGGGAAGCCGGCTAAGGTTGGAGCGCTCTATATCATCATGGTCGCAGAGAACAAATTTTTTTACTCCCATCCTGGCCAGCATTTGCAGTAATACCGAGCCGGTGCCGCCCAGGCCGACGATGCCTGCGAGTGTGTTCTCTATCCTGTGCTGGCACCGGGCGCCCCAGATGCGCACCTGCCTGTCTACGGACTCCGGTGACTGCCCGTCGAATTGCGGCTCTGCGGCAGGCATTATCCTGTTGACTCCGCTGCGGGTCATGACCGATACCGTTACGGCCTGCGGTACCTGCAGGCTTTCGTTTTCGCCGTTGTACTCCAGGAACGAGAAGCCTTCGGTGCCGATCACCATCATGCTGAACCTGGTGCGGCACGACTTGAGAAACCGCCCGTTGTCCAGGCCGTGGTCGAGATCGACCGAAGAAAAGACAGGGGCCGCGGAGCCCGGGTGGGTGTGTATCTCGAGCACGGTGCTCTGTCGTTGCGCAGCCTCCGCCAGGACCGGTTCCATGAAGTCCCCCGATGGCGTGACGCTCACGCTGGAATGGTTGATGAGATCGCTCTCTCCGGGAATATGCATGCTCCTGGCCATATAGGTGACAGATTTCTTTTCTGCCCCTGCCTTATGGCCGCAAAGTGCAATGGCATACCCTTCATAGCCCCTGTTATCCTGTTCACCGAATGACGCCATCATGGTCCTGAAGTCCCTCTCCGGAAAGATCACGTGCAGCGACCGGTCTGCCTTCAGCTGTTTTTTCGCCGCCATGATCCGGAACTTACGGCCATCTTCAGGCATCGGCGATGTCCTCCAGTCTCTCCCCAAGGGGGTCGGCCAGCATCAGGTCGAGCGTGACCAGAAACGTCTTGAGGTCATCCTTTAACGGGTCCCAGGCCATATGCCCCGTGCAGAACCATGCCCACTCCCGGCCGAACATGCGCCGGGTGAGCGCCTCGTAGTAGTTCGGTAATCGCCGGCCTGCATAGGTCAGACCGCGCTCCATGTAAACGCCGAAAATGCTTGCGGGCGGGATATATGGAAACCCGGCGGTATTGAAAAGAATATCGATCTGCTGCCTGTTGTACCCTTCAGGCAGGCCGTATCCGTATATGAGCACCCAGCTCAGGCGGTCGTCCGCCTCAAGCTCGAAAAAATGGGAGAGGCGCTCGAGCTCATCCAGCAGCCGCGTGTCGTCCATCGAACCTTTCGTGAACGACCGCCCCACGGCAAACGCCTCGCCTTCCCTGACCTGCAGGCTCCCGCTGACCACCCTGTTCGCGCCGTCGGATGTCCGCGCGAGCACATGCCCGCGATCCAGCCCGGCAATCGTCCGGATCTCCGTCGTGCTCGTCTGCCCCGGGACCATTACTTTCCGGCCCCCGACGGTGATCGTGACCAGCTCCTGTCGTGCTTCCATACGGATTTTCACCTCCGGTAACTCAACGTGTTTTTACCGTAAATGTGGCATCTATGCCCGGTTTATATTTTATTCAGTTAGTTAATATAATTATCTCGATTATAGCTGGTATACGTCATAAAAACCGTTGTGTATAGTCATTCGTGAAACTTTTTGTACGCTCAGCCGGCACACAACAAAGGGTATAGTTTTTCGTGTAACTTTTTGTTCGAGAACCTGACCCTTTCAACACAAAGGCCACAATGGCCACAATGTACACGAAGTCCGTTACAGAAAAGGCTGCCATTGCCTGTTCATAAAATGTACCTTGTGGCCTTTGTGGCCATTGTGGCCTTTGTGTTGAAAGGGTCACCAGCCTGTACAAAAAAGATTCACGAATGACTATACTTTGTGGCCTCGTGAACGTAGTGTTTGGTGCAGGTTGAGTTTATTCTTAAAAAGGAAAAAATAAAAAAAGAGTATAGTGGATTCGAGATTATCGCATGGCCTTTTTGGCCGGTATGTAAAGTACCTGCGCGATGACGAAGTTCACGATTGCACAGCCGATGACAATCGGCAGCAGCCCGAGGATGAACGCGTCGACGGGCGGGGCCCCTTTGGCGAGGGAGGGCGCGGCCTGGTTCAGGTACTGCGGCAACTGTACGATCACGAACGCGGCGACGGCGGCGAACGTGAAGCCGCTGGCGAGCGTCGCTATCAACGCAGTGACGCCGGCCTTGTACTTCCGAAGCACGTTCGGGATGAGGTACAGCCCGATGAGCAGCAGGATGACGAACGCGAGACCGATGCCGATCTTAAGCATCGGGTCCATGTTTGTCCACATATCGACCTTGAGCTTGAGCAGGTCGGCGAATGCGATCAGGCCGCCGAATACGATGAGCACCAGGGCACTGATCGCAGTGAGGACATAGCCGATGATGTTGTCTTTCCTGCCTGTGTCTCTCGAGAAGCGTTCCGCACCTAAGATGACGGCTAGCGCTACCAGTGCGCCGACAGGCTCACTGATTAGATTGGCGGGAGGGAACACGGAGTGGCTGATCAGCGCACAAATGATCCCGGCGACCAGGCCGATGCCCAGGGCTTCCTTAAAGCTGGGCAGGATGAGCGCGATAGCCAGCGCATAGAAGGCGATGACGAGGTTGCTCGTGATGGCGCCAGGCACCACCAGCGATACCAGCCGGACGATGGCGCCGATGCCGAGCAGCACGCCTACAATCACGATATCTTTAGACTTCATAGCAAACACCAGTATTGATAATTGTACATAGATGTACAAACATGTATCTGGTTGTACATATATGTCTTACTACTTAAGCCTATCGTTTCTATGCCATTGTCCGGCGTGAAGACGGCTTACATCGGTGTCATCGATAAAAATTTTCATTTCATACTTTTAGCATAATTAATCGCTTTCTCGACCAGTCCCTCGATGGCAGAGACGCGCACGTAATTGTGGTGGTTCGACTGCAGGCCCGGGGCCGCATTGACGATCGTCTCCCGTATCCGTTCGATGTTGCCCAGCAGCGTCCCGACGTCGATCTCCGGGTCGGCGATTTCCTGGTCACTCATTATATCAGGATTTCTCCGCGGAGTATTTCAATCTATTACGGGATAAAAACAAACGGTAAGATGAACTTTAATCTGACGGGAAAGCATGCCGGCAGTAAATCGCCTGCCCGTATCATGGTCAGCGCAACTGCCTGCGGGCTATCGCCTCCGCACAGACTCTATTCGACCCGGGCTCAATCGAGACGGCTTTAATGCACACACTCTTATAGTTTAACGTCCTATTAACATTGTCTGGCAAATTTATTAGCTCTTTTTCATGTTCGTGAAATTTGGGATATTAAAGGAGCGGCACATATATATAAGCTGAAAACGCTTTAGCGATGGCCATTATGGCCAGATTAAGCCATCTTGGATAGATGGGAAGGAGATTATTATGGGAAACATAAGACAGACATATATCAAGAGCACCGCAGACACCCTGTTAAGGCAGTACCCGAACGAGTTCAGCACTGACTTCGAGGAGAACAAGGCCAAGGTCTCGCGGCTCGCAAAAATCCAGACCAAGAATGTCAGGAACCACATTGCCGGGTACGTTACGGCGAGAATGACGTCCAAGGGCAGCAAGAGATATTAAGTAAAAGCGGGCAGGCGGATCATCGCCCTTTGCCGCTTTCAAAAGTGTTAATTTAAGGTCAATCATGGAAGAAGAAGTAAAATTACACGAGTATAAGGTAAGGATCAGAGGGAACAAGATCAACAGAGACCCCTTCGTCGAAGTATTCATCATCCAGGCGAAAAACCGGCGCGATGCCTCCAAACGGGTCGAAAGCATCATGAAGGATCCCTCGCCGCAAGGCGTATTATACAAGTACGGGCATTGCGAAGAGCGATTCATCTCGGAAATCGAGCCGGTCAATTAGGCCCTTTTTTCTGTCAGAACCGTGCCTGCACACTCTTATAGTTATACGACTGATATTACTATCATGCCCGCGGATGAAAGTTTTTACGAGGTATGTTTCACCGTATCGCCCGATAAGCGGACCGGTCAGATCACCTTCGTTAAACCCGATCACATCTTCTATGGCAATATCTCTGAAGACCTGGTTTTTAAGGTAAAGGCAAACAGCGAGGACGATGCCGAAGATCAGGCCATTAAGATGCTGACTGACCCGGAACGCGAGTACGTAAAGAAGTATGGTCCGGGATTCGAAGTCAAGACGAAATACATCCGGAAAGTCATCTATTTGTAAATTGACGGACATCGTCAGGACATGCTTAACGAGCGGCTACCGGTCAGGCCGGATTAGTGTCCGTAATGTGGCGGGCGTTGGGGTGATGCCGGACGACACGAAAAAACATAAAAAAGTAATTATGCTCAGGGTCTGGACTTCCGGGCTTTCTTCTTCAGGTATAGTGCCGCACTGACCGCCGCGCATGCTCCTTCACCCACGGCTTTGGAGATCTGGTGGATGCCTCCTGTCACGTCGCCGGCCGCGAACACGCCCTCGACCTGAGTGGTCATGTCCGGCCTGTTGACCGCGACGTTGTTCCTCTCGTCCAGCGCCAGGCCGAGCTCCCGCGCCAGCACCGAGTTCGGGGTACCGCCCTCGATGAAGATGCCGTCGATCTTCAGCGTCTCAGTGGATTCGCCTTTGACCGTGTATTCGATCGCTTCCACGTTCTCCGTGCCTTTGATCGCAAGTACTCTCACGTTAAAGATTTCCCTGATGTTCGGCTGGGATAGTATCTGGTCCTTATACGCCGTGGTCTCGATCTCGGGGAGATTGCTGAGGATAACCACTTCCTTGCAGAGGCCGGCAAGATAAAGCGCCGACTTGGCGGCCTGGTCGCCGTGCCCGATGAGCACCACGCGCTTGCCTTTATAGAACGAGCCGTCGCACACCGCGCAATAGGACACGCCCTTGTAGTTGAACTCTTTTTCACCGGGAATATTGAGCTCACGGTGCTTCGAGCCGGTTGAGATGATGATACTGCGGGCGTCGAACTCGCCGCTCTCAGTAATGAGCCTGAAGACGTCGTTTCTCGTGATCCTGCTGATGTAAGAAGGCACGTGCATGACGTTGTACTTGCCGAGCTGCTTGTTAAATTTCTCGACCAGCTCGATCCCCTGGATTGATTCGAAGCCCGGGTAGTTCTCCACGTCCCCCGCCTTGGCAAGCTGTGAATCGAAGATGTTGCCGAAGATGATGGTCGTCAGGTTGGCCCGGCCGCAGTAAAGCCCTGCGGTCATGCCTGCCGGCCCGGCCCCGATAATAGCGACGTCATAAATCATGTCTGTCATCCGTTTATCTCCCGCGCTAATATTATTTAGCCCTCGCAGCTTATTAATCTTGGCGCCGGGATGGCGAAAAAGAGATTATAAACATGGGCGGCCAGTGGCCTTTTTAGGCAGAGGGCCTTTTATGGCTCCCAGCTTCGTCCTCCCACCGTTTCCAGATCGGCAGCATCAGTCGCGACTACACAGATAATGCCCCGGGCCCACAGGATTGAGGCGCCGTATTCCCCGGATGCCAACATTTATTTCGCTGGCGATTGTTATTATGGTTGGTGTTTTCCAGAATGGAACATACAGACCTCGTACTTGAGGATACGCCCCTGGCCAGGGCCATCTGTGGAGCGATCATTGTCGTAAAGGTCGGCGGCCATGCGATGGTGGACCCGGCGGCGAGAAGCGGTATCGTTGAGGACATAGTGAAACTTCGTAACCTGGGGGCGAAGCCGGTGATCGTACACGGCGGCGGCCCGGAGATCGATGCGATGATGAAGCGGACAGGGATGAACCCGCGTTTCGTCGCGGGCCTGAGAGTTACGGATGACGCAACACTGGAGGTCGTACGCATGGTGCTCGTCGGCAACGTGAACCCCGACATCGTCAGCCTCATCTCCAGCCACGGCGGCAGAGGCGTCGGCCTGCTGGGCAACGACGGGAACCTCATCCTGGCCAGGAAAAAGCCTCCTGAAAAAGTCATGGTCGACGGCCGCGAGGAAATGGTCGACTATGGCCGGGTAGGCGAAGTGGAGAAAGTCGACCCTGCGATACTGCATGATCTGCTAGCTAAAGGGTATATCCCCGTCGTATCCCCAATCGGCTATGACCGTGAGGGCAGGTGCCTCAACCTGAACGCGGACACCGCCGCCGGCGACATAGCGGCTGCATTGAAGGCGAAGAGCCTGGTCTCGCTGACGGATGTCGATGGCGTCATGATGGACCCTTCGGATAAAAAATCGCTGATTGCACACCTGACCGAGGCGGAATGCATGGAACTGATCCGGACGGGTATTATCTCAAGAGGCATGATACCGAAGATACTGTCCAGCATCGGGGTGCTGAAAGCAGGTACCGAGAGCGTCCATATCATCAATGGTAATTTGCCCCACGCACTGCTGAGGGAGCTGCTGACCGACAGAGGCGTTGGCACATCGCTGACAATGGAGTGAGGACGATGTCTGAAACTGTAAAATACTCGAAGATAATGGTCCCGACGGACGGCTCGAGCTACGCGCTCCTGGCAGGACGGCATGCGGTCTACCTGGCGAAAAGCATCGGGGCAAGCGTGATCGTAGTGTACGTGATGGATACCGATCTCGCGTTCCATTCAGGCATCCACTACGCTGACGAGGTCTCCCAGATGGAGAAGTCCGGCCTCAAGGCTACGGCAGCCGTCAAGGCGCTGTGTGACGAGGCGGGAGTGCCGTCGAATGAGATTGTCTCCCGCGGCTCGCCTGCGGCGACCATCCTCAAAGTGGCCGACGACGAGCACGCCGACCTCATTGTCATGGGTACGGTAGGCATGTCGGCAGTCGAACGCGTGCTGCTGGGAAGCGTATCCGGTAAAGTCTCCCACCACGCCCGCTGCCCGGTGCTGCTGGTAAGGGAAAAATGAGGGGGACAGGACCCTGGCGCCCGATCGTCCCTGGCATGCGATCGAGTTAAAAGAAGCTTACCGCATTCTCGGGTCGGGCGAAAAAGGGCTGAGTGCCGGGGAAGCGGCCAGGCGTCTTGCGGAAAAGGGGCCTAACGAGCTGGCAAGCAAGCCGCCTCGCTCGATCCTGTCGATCTTCCTGGCCCAGTTCAACAATTTTTTAATATACATTCTCATAGCGGCTACACTGATCTCCCTGCTTATCGGAGAGATGGTGGATGCAGGCATCATCGCAGCCATTGTCGTGCTCAACGCGGTACTTGGCACCTATCAGGAGTACCAGGCGGAGCAGTCGCTGGAGTCGCTGCAGCGATACCAGGTCCGGGAAGCCTACGCCCTGCGTGACGGGCATCGGGTCAAGGTGAAGGCTGCGGAACTGGTACCGGGAGACATAATCGAGCTCGAGGCAGGCGATCGCGTTCCAGCGGATGCCCGGATTATATGGTCTGCCCAGATGGCGGTCGATGAGTCGGCACTGACCGGGGAGTCGGAAGCAAGCTCAAAGTCTCCCGGGACGCTACCTGAAAATATTGCCATCGGCGATATGGAAAACATGATCTTCGCTGCAACGACAGCGGTGGACGGCCGTTGCAGGGCCCTGGTCGTACTGACCGGCATGGACACTGAGATAGGCCGGATTGCCGGTCTGGTCGAGTCAGGGGTCAAGCGCGAGACCCCCGTACAGATCAGCATTAATAAGGCCAGCATCGTCTTTGGCGTCGTCGCCATAATCGCTTGCGCCGTCATATTCATCGCCGGCATCGCCGAGGGTAAGGCGCTGTTCGACATGTTCCTTGTGGCGGTCAGCCTGGCCGTCGCGGCTATCCCGGAAGGCCTGCCGGCGACTATCACCATCATTTTCGCGCTGGGTGTCCAGCGGATGGCGGGGCGGAAGGCGATCGTGCGCAAGCTTGCCGCGGTGGAGACGCTGGGCAGCACGGACGTAATATGCTCGGACAAGACGGGCACGCTGACCCAGAACGTCATCGTCGTCCGCTGCATCGTGACGCCTGCCGGCACTTATGAAGTCACGGGCACGGGCTACGATGATAATGGCAACTTCATGATTGCCGGGCAGAAGACAGGCGCTGAAAGCGACGCTGGATTAGGACAACTTTTACGGGCCGGTGTGCTCTGCAACAACGCCACCTATGAGAAGCTGGGGGAAAAGCTGATCATCACCGGGGACTCGACAGAAGTAGCCCTGCTGGTGGCAGGGGCGAAGGCTGGCATGTATAAGGTACTGGCCGAGGACAGCTGCCCCCGCCAGTTCGAGGTGCCTTTCAGCGCAGAGACGCGGTTTATGCTTACGGTGAACGCTTGCAGCGACGGTGGCATCGTCTGCGCCAAGGGCGCGCCGGAGGTCGTCCTCGGCCGGTGCTCACATATACGGGCCGGGGATAGCGTGACACCGCTGGATGAGGCGACAAAGGCCCGTTTCCTTCACGAAAACGAAGTCATGGCCGGGCAGGGCATGCGCGTACTCGCCTTTGCAGGAAAGCCTGCCGGCAGCCCCCTTCCGGGGAACGTAAGCGACATGGGATCGGGGCTGACCTTCCTGGGGCTGACCGGGATGATCGACCCGCCGCGGCCGGAAGCCCGGGAGTCAGTCGCCCGCTGTCATAGTGCAGGCATAGTGGTCGTCATGATCACCGGCGACCAGGCGCCGACGGCTTTGAGCATCGCCCGAGACGTCGGCATTGTCAGGGAGAGCGACGAGGTAGTCTCCGGCTCCGAATTGAACGCGATGACAGACGAGCAGCTGGAAAAGCAAGTCGAAAAAATCCGCGTCTACGCGAGGGCTTCGCCGGAGCAGAAGCTGCGTATCGTGAAAGCGCTGCAGAGGAAAGACCACGTCGTAGCGATGACCGGCGACGGCGTCAACGACGCCCCTGCGCTCAAGAGCGCGGATATCGGCGTCTCCATGGGGATGAACGGTACCGACGTGGCGCGCCAGGCCTCGGACATGGTGCTGGCGGACGACAATTTTGCCACGATCGTCCATGCCGTCGAGGAGGGGCGGAACATCTACGACAACGTCCGCAAGGCAATCAAGTTCCTGTTCTCGGGCAACATCGGCGAAGTACTTGCCGTCTTCTTCGGCATCCTGCTCAACCTGCCGCTGCCGCTGATCGCCATCCAGATCCTCTGGGTGAACCTGATCACCGACAGCCTGCCCTCGCTGGCACTGGGCATGGACCCGCCCGACCGGGGCCTGATGAAGCGGAAACCCCGCAGGCGCAGCGAAGGGATCATCAACCGGTGGATGCTCCTGGACATGGCATTGATCGGCGGCATCATCGGCATCGGCACGCTGGGCATCTTTTACGTGATGTTGCCCTCCGGCCTCGACTATGCCCGGACCATGGCCTTCGCTGCGCTGGTTGTCTTCCAGATGTGGAACGTGATCAATTGCAAAGCCGGGGAGCAGACGGCATTCAAGGCGGCAACGTTCAATAATATCTACGCCTGGCTGGCTATCATTATCTCCTTCGTGCTACTGGCTGCCATCATATACATACCGTTCACCCGGGCCCTGTTCGGCGCCGTGCCGCTGACGATGTATGACTGGGGTCTAATACTTGTCTTGACTGTGCCGGTATTCGTCATCGTCGAGCTGCGGAAGGCCATTGCCCGGCCGGCATCATAGTCCTTACCAAACTTCTCGTATGTTGAGCCGTCATCTAACACAACGTACACGACGTACACCACATACACAACGTTTTTCAGGTAATAGCTCGCGTAGCCTTATTATTGAACGTCGTGTACGTCGTATACGTAGTGTACGTTGTGTTAAGTGCAGGCTTGCCTATAAAAAAATTTCCTAATAATTAATAAACCCTGGACACAAGCCGGTAGCCCATAAAATCCCGTTACTAAATTATTAATATATTAATCCGTATTCTATCCATGCTGGCTGTATGTCGGCCGGGGGTGCTGGTCTGTCGTCTGCGGACAATTTTAAAATTTATAAGGAAGCCATTGACGTGCTCGAGGAAAGTGGCGTACGTTACGTGATCGGGGGCGGCATCGCCATCATGGCGTTCGGCCGGACGCGCGATACCAAGGACATCGACCTCTACATCATGGACTCAGATCAGGACCGTGCGCTGCAGGCCCTGGCAAGGGCCGGTTTCGAGGTCGACCCGATGCCTGGCGTCCACTGGCTGTGCAAAGGCTACAAGAAGGGCATCACTGTCGACTTTATTATAGAGAATGTCGGCGGCATGCATACCACGAAAGAGACTCTCGACCACGGCCGGTGGACATGTATCAATGGCTACCGCATGCACGTAATGTCGCCTGAGGACCTGATCGTGCGAAAGATCATGGCCATGCGCAGCGACCGCAACGACTGGTTCGACTGCATATCCGTTTTATCCAGCACCTACGAGCGCTTCGACTGGGAATACTTCAACAAAGTAGCCGCGGTCGACTATGAGCGGGCGCTGTCATTTGTATTATACGTCCGGTCGGACCGGGAGCATGTCGTGCCTGTGCCAGACAGAGCCGTCGCCGAGCTATATGACAAAGTAGGGCCGGAATTAAAAATGCATGAACAGATGCCTGGTGCCAGGAGTCGACATGAACAAAAGGCCAGGCCATCTGTCGCAGGCCGGGCGGACGCTCGCGCGCGTACAGGTGACCAGACAACACATCGCAGACGGTAACAAAGTTTTTCATGTGATGACAGGCTGCGAAAAGGAGGCTCAAGGGCACTACTACTCAGTTATCTGACGTCTTTTCGGGTAGCGCGGAACAAATCCGTATCGTATAAAGCGTATTTCTTGTTGTGCACCTGTAGCGCGACGTTGCGTACCGGTATGCCTGCCTGTGTCTTGCCCTTCTCCATGCCGTTGTGGGCGTGGCCGTGCAGGACGAGGTCGGCTTTAAAGGTGTCGACCGGGTCGGATAAAATGGATGAGCCCAGGAAGGGGATGACCTCTGTGTGTTCGCCGATGCATGTGTCACGCACCGGGGCGTAGTGGTAGCAGACGATCCTGAAGCCGGCTTTCAGCGTTTTAAGCTCGCGGTTGATACGGTTCGCTTCCTTGTAGGTCTCGTTGATGAACATTTTCAGGATGCGTTCGCCGAACGGTGCGATGCGGCAGTTGAGGAAACCCCCGCAGAAACCTTTGGTGCCTGCGAAGCCGACGGCACTGTCTTCAGAGACGTATATGCCCCGCTCCAGGATGTGCACGCCCGCCTCCTCGAGGATATCCATGATCTCCTCCTGGTTGTTGGCCTCATGGTCATGGTTGCCCATTACTGCGACGATCGGCCGATCGTAGTAACTAAGCGACTCGGCCAGCCCCCGGGCTTCCTCGATGAGCCCGCGTGTGGTCAGGTCCCCGCACATGGCAAGCATATCGGATTCCTTGCCCGCCGACTTGAACAGCGCCCTGAAAAAGGTCGCCGAACCCGAGCCGAAATGCAGGTCGCCCATGGCAGCTATCCTGATTGGTGTTCCCTCCGCCGCATAGGTTTTCAGGTTATATTTGAATGGTGATATATAAAAACAGCTTTTGACGTATGAGCGGATTTTTAGATAGATCAGGCGCGCGGAAGGGCAAGCTATCGCATATTCACAGAAATACATATAAACGTTGGGATACAGCTATTGATCGACATTTATGAGCCCGAAGAAGATGGTTTTTATCGCGATTGCCGCCGTACTGCTGGCGGCCGTTATGGCAGGATGCTCGTCGCCGGCCGAAAAGACGGCAAAAACTGGCGACAACGTGTCTATCAACTATATCCTCATGTCCGACAACGGGACTGTGCTGGATACCTCCTTTGCCGATGTGGCGAAAGGGGCCGGAATATATGAGCCGACAATTGACTACACGCCGTACAACTTTACTGTCGGCGATGAAATGGTGCTCGAGGGTGTCAGCGATGCCATCGTCGGCATGAAGGCCGGAGAAACGAAGAATACCACCATTACCCCGGAAAAGGCCTATGGCCACTATAACGCATCGCTCATCCAGCCGGTGAACATGAGCGACCTCACGGCAGCGAACATCACGCCTTACGTGAACCAGACCCTGGAAACGCTCTTCGGCCGGTACAGGGTCGACTCAATCGACCTGAACAACAGCACCGTTTACGTCGATTTCAACCACGAGTTTGCCGGCAAGACGCTCAAGCTCTCGGTAACTCTGCTGAGTATCGAATAACACAGAGGGCATGTACGGTATAAAAGCCGTAAGAATATTCCGGACACCATGGGGTAGTAACTCCATGGCGTAACCGGCAAACTACTCTGTCCTTTTTCATCATGGGGCACGCTGTGTCCACCATGCCTGTCGTGTCATTTATTAATACTCGCAGATTTATATAATTTTGAGAGATCATGAGCCTGCAGGAGATCACCAGCTTACGCGATGAGATTGTCCATGCAGGCGAGGCTCTGGCCGAGCGGATCGGGGCGAATGCTATCATTATCATCTCCCCGCAAGGCAACGAGATCAGGCGCATGCTGCGGACAAGGATACCCGTCATTCTGGCCAGGCTGGAGGGCGAGTCAGGCGAGAGGGAGGGCGTCAGCGTAGACATCTTTTCCCGCGTGCCGCTGGACGTCGACCGCGAGTCGCTGTTCCTCAAGGTGTCCCGCATCGAGCTCATGAGCGAAGCGGTCGAGGCCGCCTACATCAAAGGCAGGCTCGACGACGGCATCGTGCTGGGCATTGTCAGTATCGGCGACGTTAACTCGCTGGTCGTCTTTGACATCACCGACATCCCGTTCATCAGAAAAATGGCCGACCTGGCGTCGACGGTCGACTACGTAATCCTGAAGGCCGTGATGAACGTGGCCATCGAGATCGGGCGCGAAGGCCGGGAAGGCAAGCATATTGGCACAGCTTTTATTGTAGGCGACACGGAGACCGTGCTCCCGATGTCTCACCAGATCATACTGAACCCATTTGTAGGCCACAGCGCCGCCGACCGGGACATCCGCAACGAGGACAACTGGGAGACTGTCAAGGAGTTCGCACAGCTCGACGGCATGTTCATTGTCGATGACGACGGACGGATCGTGGCTGCGGGTCGATACCTCGACGTAAACGCGAAAGGCGTAACACTGGTGCCCGGCCTCGGCGGGCGCCACCTGGCCGCCGCCGCGATCACCAAATGCACGAAGAGCGTAGCCATCACTGTCTCCGAGTCCAGCGGCACCGTGACCGTCTACAAGGATGGGAAAGAGATATTCCAGCTCAACCCTCGCCTCGCGATCATTTGAGGTCTCAGAGGTATCAAGAGGTCGCAGAGCTCAGCACAGAGGTCACAGAGGGCGCAGAGGTATTCACAGAGGTCCATTTTAATAATAGGGGTATCCCGGCAGCCATTTTCCTTATACGTCCTCTGTGTCGTCCTCTGTGGCCTCTGTGACCTCTGTGCTGATCTCTGTGACCTCTCGCAACCTCTAGACCTCTTCTTCTATAATAAAAAATTACTCCCGGTTATGATATCACCGACAAATATTAATGCTTGCTCATGATACATAGGTTCATAGGTTAGGATAAGGGGAAAATCAATGAGCGTTGAGAAACACCTTTTCACGTCCGAGTCAGTGACCGAAGGACACCCGGACAAGATAGCGGACCAGGTCTCTGACGCAGTCCTGGATGCGATTATGGCTAAGGACCCGACCGGACGTGTCGCCTGCGAGACGCTGGTTACCACCGGCATGGCCATTGTCGCCGGCGAGATTACGACTAATTCTTACGTGGACATCCCTAAGCTGGTCAGGAATACGATCCGCGAGATCGGCTATGACCGGGCCAAGTATGGCTTCGATGCCGACAACTGCGCAGTCCTTACGGCCATCGACGAGCAGTCCCCCGATATCGCTATGGGTGTGGACAAGCTCGGCGCTGGCGACCAGGGCATGATGTTCGGGTTCGCGGTGAACGATACCCCGGAGCTTATGCCGATGCCCATCATGCTGGCCCACAAGCTGGCCATGAAGCTGGCCGATGTGAGGCGGTCCGGCGAGATGACCTGCCACCGTGCCGATGGCAAGGAAGAGCAATATCTCAGGCCGGACGGCAAGACTCAGGTCACCGTCGAGTACGTCAACGGTACCCCGAAGCGCGTCGACACGGTGATCGTGTCCACGCAGCACAGCCCCGACGTCACGAACGAGCAGCTCAGAAAAGAAGTGACCGAATACGTGATCAAGCCGGTTATGCCGGAAGGTTTCTTCGATAAGAAGACTAAAGTGCTTATCAATCCGACCGGCCGGTTCGTCCTGGGCGGCCCCCACGCCGACACAGGACTGACGGGCAGGAAGATCATCGTCGACACCTACGGCGGCATGGGCAGACATGGCGGAGGCGCCTTCTCGGGCAAGGACCCGACCAAAGTGGACCGCTCGGCCTGCTACGCGGCCAGGCACGTGGCGAAGAACATCGTGGCGGCAGGGCTGGCCACGAAGTGCGAGATCGAGCTGGCATACGCCATCGGCGTCGCCGAGCCCGTATCCATCATGATCGACGCCTACGGCACGAATGTGGTGCCCCAGAAGAAGATCATCGCAGCGGTCAGGGAAAACTTCGACCTGACGCCGGCCGGTATCATCAAGGGCCTCAAGTTGCGTCGCCCCATCTACAAGAAGACCGCCGCTTACGGTCACTTCGGCCGCAAGGACAAGGACTTCACCTGGGAGAAGACGGACAAGGCAGAGGCACTCCGGAAAGACGCGGGCATGTGAGCCTGCGTCTCCTGCCTTTTTTATTATTGTCATTCCTGAATCTTTTTGTCCAGGCAGGTGACCCTTTCAACACAAAGGCCACAATGGCCACAAAGGACACAACGTACATTTAATAAATGGGCAATGGCAGCCTTTCATGTAAAGGACTTCGTGTACATTGTGGCCTTTGTGGCCTTCGTGTTGAAAAGATCCGGTCCCGAACAAAAAGTGATACGAATGATTATTCCCAACGTAATATCGATTGATTGCTTATGTCATAATTTCGGCATACGCAACATTTAAGAAATGGCTATGTTAAAAGTAAGGCATTATTCCTGCGAGCCCGCGGCCGCTCGCGCGCGTACGCGGGAAAGCATGGTTAAACCGTGGGGCTGGCCTTGATTTCGTTAAGCGTCGTATTCAGGTCTCGCTTGATCCGGTACTTGCGATCGAAGTAGGTGAGTATGTTCCCCACGTCCCTGGCCAGCATCTCTTCGGCGGTCTTATTCCCGACTTCCACGTACTGGGGCCAGTCGATGATGGTGATGCCATCGTCGCGGACCATCACGTTGTACTCGGACAGGTCAGAGTGTATAACGCCCAACTCATAGGCCTTTTTTATCTGCTCAAGGGTCAGGTCGAGGTACCATTCCGGCTCGACCAGATTGGCTTTCGCCATCTCTACGCCGCCGGCTACGCTCATGACGACTGCATGGCGGTTATAATCGACGGGCTCCGGTACGCTCACGGTCGGGAACAGTCGCTCCAGCGCGTCGTACTCCCGCTTCGCCGCCAGCTTGGCTGCATATAGCCAGGAGAAGTTCTCGATCTCGACGTCGACCAGGTGCTGGCGGGACCGCTTAACCTGCTTGAAGCTCGTCCGGCCTTCGCGGTGGAACTTGATCGCACAGGGGCACAGCCCCATAGCTGCGATAACTACTGATTCTTTACCGACGCCGATCACGTCGCCCAGCGCAGTGATGGTATCCCTTTTGACGAACGTGTCGATGGCCAGGATGTCATAGCCGTCGAACTTGAGCTGATAGCCGACATAGGACTGGATGAACCGTTCGATGAGGTCTTTTTCCACGAGCTCGTTCAGCCTGTACTCTACAGTCTTATGACTGAGCCGGGTGAACGCCTCGATGTCCTCGACAGGCACCCACTGGTGGGACTTCATCCCTTCCTCCACGCCCCTGATTATCTTCATCTCTTCGGGTAGCAGGGAACGGTAGACGGCCGCGTGATCGATCATTAAATCTCCAAAAATTTTTAAAAAACAGGCTTTTAAGCTTATTCGCTGCCCTGGACTTCCTTCTTTGCCTGCTTGAGGCGTTCTTTGGCTGTATAGCCCGTGGCCTCTTCCAGGAAGTCCCTGAACTTCTTGTTCGTGTCCAGGATGACACCTGTATCCTTGACGGTGAGGTCGGACTGCGTCTCGACGAACAGCTTCTTGTCATCGACCCATGCCTTCAGTTCCTTGATGGCGCCATAGTTGAGCGTCAGTTTCCCGCCGTTGTCCTGCGGGGCGACCTGGAAAATCTCCTCCATGACGTTCTTTATTCTTTCGCCTTCAGGCTTGAAGCCGCGCTTGAACTTGTATTCGCTGATGCTATCACCATGCATATGTTGTGGCTGACAGGTAAAAAATGTTTCTCCATGCAGAGGCTTGCGGGGCATGCCAGAATCCGGGTTGCGACTGTATCTACAAAGTTTTATATTTTTCCACAGCATAATTTTGTTGATGGCAGACAAAGCGGAGGAACCGTTCGTTCAGGTTATTGCGGAAAACATCGAGAGTAAAAACCCGATTATCCTCGGCGGTTTTCCCGGTATGGGCCTCATCGGGAACATCGTCACGCAGTACTTCATCGACCAGATGGACATGCAGCCCCGCGGGCGCGTAGACTCGAGGCTGTTTCCTCCGATCGCCATCCTCTACAATGGCCTGGTCAAAGGCCCGGTGCGTATCTACGAGAATGCCGCAAAGGGGATAGTCGTCGTCTTTTCGGACATCCCGATCGACCCGATCATTAGCCGCGAGGTCGGTAAGGCGATCGTCAGCTGGGCGAAGCCGATGAGCCCGAAAGAGGTCGTCTCCATCGCAGGGCTCGCAACGAACGGCGAGGAACATAAGGTATATGGCGCGGCCACCACGCAGGCCGGGCTGGACAAGCTCAAGGACAAAGTCGAAATCTTCGAGATTGGCACCATTACCGGCGTCCCCGGGGTGCTGCTGAACGAATGCATGAACAATGACATCGAGGCGATCTGCATCCTCGGCGAGACACGCGGCCCGACCCCCGACCCCAAATCGGCGATCCAGGTCGTCGAAGCGCTGAACAAGATTTACGGTTTAAAGGTGGACATCGAGCCGATGAAGGAGCAGGCCGAGCAGATCGAGCAGATGCTCCACAAGCTGTCGGAACAGATCGGCGAGGCCGAGGCCAAGCCCGGCAAAGAGACACAGGGCATGTACGGGTGAGACGATGAAGCTTGCCACATTGACCGGGCTGAGCCGGGAGTCTGTCGAAGACCTGGTAAAGCATCACATAAGGACGTTCGAAATCCGCAGCGCCCATAACCTGGTCATCTTTTCCACGATCAAGCTCATGGACGAGATTTTCATCACCGATGCCGTGCCGCCCGACCTTGTGCCCGGGCTATGCGGCTATATTGTTACCGTCCGGGGCATCGACATCCATATGAACCGCGTAAGCCTTTCCACGCCGCTGAACTACGAGGAGCGGGAGATGATGGGGGCCCGGGTGCAGCTGATGGTCCACTCGATCGGCAAGGTACGGGACGTCTACCCCGTAGAGCCATACAAGCCTATATATGTTGAGGCCATAGAAATTAAGCACTGTGACGCACGGTAGATATCATGCTTTATAATGTCTTTGTCTACGGCACATTGAGGGACCCTGACACCTTGCATAGCCTGTTCCGCAAGGTCCCGCCGATGAAGCCGGCTAAAGTAAACGATTACCGCAAGTTTTACGACGAGGCCTCCGGGTACCAGATGGCCGTCCACGAGAAAGGGTCGTTCATCGAAGGCTCGCTGCTACAAGGCGTGGGAAACCGCGATCTCAGCGCACTGGACCAATACGAGGACGTGCGTAAAGGGCTGTACAAGCGGGTTACCGTACAGGTGTTCATTCAGGGCTCGCGGACGCCGGTAGAAGCCCAGATGTACGTGAAGGGTGGCGGCGATCTCGGAAGTAATCCGTTTGAATGACTCTTTTTATTATCGTAATGGTCTGACGTTTACCCAATAGCCGTTTAATTAACCTTGTAGTTACATTCAGGTATTTTCCATCTGATAACACCAAATATATCTATTTGTAGCTGAATAAACTGTTTAATAATCGACTGGTATGCTTTATGTTCGATAATGATCGTGGGATGACCGGGCTGGAATCGGCGGTCGTGCTCATCGCGTTCGTCGTGGTCGCGTCCGTATTCGCCTACGTCGTGCTGGGCTCCGGGTTTTTCACCGCACAGAAGAGCAAGGAAGTCATCTACGGCGCGGTCGACCAGGTATCCTCGTCGATGTTGACAGGCGGATCTTCCTCGAGCGGCATCCAGTCGGAGGTTTCGGCGCAGGGAAATCACCTGATCACGATCAGCATCTCATTGAAGCTGCCGCCATATTCATCTCCTGTTGACTTGAGCCGGACGACTGCGCGGCTCATTACCAATCAATCGCTCAATAGCAGTGTTTTCTTCCCTGAGCAGAGCAAGACGGTCATATGGGTTAAAAGCAATGAAAACCCGCCGGACATGCTTCTCGAAACCGGCGAGCTCGTGGAATTACGTTTAACGGACCTCGACATACCGCCAGGCCACGCGCTGCACCATCGAGGTAATGCCGCCACAGGGCATGCATCAGACGATTTCCGTGACCACGCCGAAGTAAGCCGATGCCGCTATAAATGATTAATGGCATGCCCTTTGTGCCCTTTGTGACCTTAGTGTCCGATGCACAGATTTTATATACCTGCACGCCCATTTTAGTTCTCGCGAGGCTGGGCTCGTGGCTTAGTCTGGACATAGCACCGGCCTTCTAAGCCGGGGGTCGTGGGTTCGAATCCCACCGGGCCCGCTAAAAACGATTGAAAACATTTAATAAGTATAAAAGCGATTAGACTTTCGCAGGGGTTGTGGCCAAGCCAGGTATGGCGACGGGCTCCAGCGGTGGAAGGGTCTGTAATACGGCCCTCCAGAAATATGATGAGCAACGGGTCACCTGAAGCCTCCCGACGGGGCGGCTTGTGAGGAGCCGTTGGAGCACTGATTTCAGTGCTCTCCGGGTGTCAATCCGGACAATCGATCGGAGAGACCCGTCGATCAGGAGTTCAAATCTCTTCAACCCCACATTTTTATTTTATTCGGTTTGCCACCTTCTGGTCCGACTGCGCTGCGCTACAGGCTGAATCCCCGGATAAGGTACCTTAAAAAGAGTACGACCGGGATGATCTCCAGGCGCCCGATCCACATGTCGAAGATCAGGACCAGCTTGCCAGCATAGTGCATGCCCGGATCAATGAGTCCGCACCATATGCCCGAATTGCTTTGTGCGGAGCAGACTGTGAACACCACCTGGTCCAGCCCATACGATTGATCGACAAAATGCGACAATAGAATTACGCTTAAAAGTATCGTGACTATCCAGAGGAAGGATATCAGGCCAGCCTCGGCCAGTTCCTTGCTGATCGCTTCCTCGTTGACGCGTCTGTTACCCATTTTGATGGTCACTATGACGTTGCCGGGTAACATGGTGCGTTTTATCCAGAGCTTAAAATCGCTGACAAGGAAGATGGCCCTCGCCACTTTAATGCCTCCCGCCGTAGAGCCGGCACAGCCCCCTATACACATGCCGATCGACAGGATTATCATGGCTGATAGTGACCAGTCCGTCATCATTGAAGTCTGAAACCCTCCGGACGTAACCGCAGACAAGAACTGAAATGCGGCCAGCCGGAACGACTCGAAGAGGTCCCTCCGGGAATAATAAAGCTCTAAAGTCACAAAAAAAATGCCTGCGAGAATCAGCGCGAGGAATGTTTTGACCTCGGGGTCGACGGAGAGCACGTTTTTCGGGTTTTTCGCCGCCTTGTAAACGTACGCGAAGGGCAGGGCACCCAGGAACATAAGGAACATGATTACGATCTCGACTGGAATGCTGTTATAATGCATAATGCTGTCAGAATAGATCGAGAAACCGCCGTTTCCGATGGCGACCAGCCCGTGATTGATCGAGTCCCAGACGGGCATGCCGACCGCGACAAGCAGGGCCACGCCAAGCACAGTCAGCGCGAAATACGTCAGCCAGATGGTCTTTATCGTCGACTGGATGCTGGGATGTATGCGCTCCTTATGTGCTTCCGATTTGTACATGGCGTAGGTGCTGGTGCCCGGACGTATGAGAATCGTGACCATCAGGAGGAGGACGCCTATGCCGCCTATCCATTGCGTGACGCTGCGCCAGAGCAGTATCGTTTTACTGGAATGCTCTGGCTCCATGATCATGCTGAAGCCCGTGCCGGTCCACCCGGAAATAGCCTCGAAGTACGCATCGATGATGGTCATATGCTCGATGTTGATAAACGGTATCATGGACACCGCAGGTACCGCGATGTAGGCGATGGCCGCAACGATCATGGCGTGGCGAAGCTCGGTGCTGCCGGCCGCCGGGAACATCAGCTTCAGCAACAGTGCGATGCCTCCGCTGACGGTGAAAGCTGCCAGGAATGCCGGCACATTTTCCAGCTCGTTGAACACGACGCATAAGACCGCCATCGCAGCGAGCAGGATAGCCGTCACGGCAAATAGTCCGGTGAGATTACTTAATATGATACGCAGATCTTTGAAGGTCAGAAACTTGCCTGCCGAGCGTTCAAGCCGAGAATAAATCCAATAAGCGGTCGACAAGGTTCCCCCTCATTAATACGCAGACTATACCGTAAGACACTAAAAGTATCGCCGTTAAGACATAAAAAATGGAAATGGAGGTCCGGCGCCGTATACGGCCTCCATGCCATTTATACGAGTAATTCAGCCGGATAGGGAACACTATCCTTGCGCTGTAGTTCCCGTTATCACGCCGGTCTGGGCCTTTATCCTCCGCTTCTGGAGGAAGTAACTGGCGATCATAACGGCGATGCCGAAGATTGCACCCGGCACGTTCGGGAAGATCAGCCCTAATGCCGCGACAAACATGATGAGCCGCTCGAGCTTGCTCATGTGTGTCATCCAGTATCCCATCACGGATGCATGTAGGGCCAGGATGCCTATGAACATCGTGCTGATATCGAAGGCGGCTCCGCCGAGTGACATCGGGCTGGACCAGTTGATGCCCAGCAGGAGGATGGACGGCGAATAGACGAACGCGAACGGCACCATCAGCTTGTTGAGCGAGATCTTGAACGCCTCGATGCCCGTCCAGAACTGATTAGACTTTGCGATGCCCGATGCGGCATAGGCAGCCAGGGCTACCGGCGGCGTCACGTCGGCTAACACCCCATAGTAGAGCACGAACATGTGTATCGGCAGTAGCGCAATGGCACCGACAAGCAAGCCGTCGTAGGGGAGCTGCATCTGCGCCAGCACGGGTACTGCGATAGTGACCAGCACGACATACGTCGCCGTCGTCGGCAGCCCCATGCCCAGGATCAAACAGGCGATCATCGTCAGCAGCAATGCGATAAACAGCGGCAGGCCGTCGCCGATGAACGGGACGCTCAACAGCAGCTCGTTGCCTGTGACCGTGGCGACCAGCATGCCGATCTTCGCACCCAGGCCTGTCATCGTCGCGATGCCCGAGATGATGCCGGCCGTACCGCAGGCGAGTGCGACTCCGGACGCGCCCTTGGTGCCTTCTTCGAGGGATAGTATGAAGCTGTTGAGGTTCATGCCTTCCAGCTTATATCCCTTGAAGCAATGTGCCAGTGCCAGGACGAAGGCCATTGCAAATAGGGAATACGCACATGCATCGAGGAGCGCAAACAGGAATATTCCGTACAATAGCAGCGCTATGGCCAGGAATAATGCAATGAACACAGCCCAGACATAATACGTGTTCTTACGGAGCATTTCGGGAATTTTTGAGCATGCGATTGCCATGATCAATGCGATGAAGGCAATCGGGAATAACAGGGCCATTATAGCCTGGAAATGCATGACATAATACATGAACACGGCCAACGCCACGTAAGCGGCGCCAACGGTGCCCAGGCGTACATACTGGCGTTCCCGTATCGTTTTAAAGACATCCGGGACATAGCTGAGCGCGATGATCGCGATGATGCTGAATACGCCGGCGTAGGGGATGGAAACTTTCGCTATCAGGATTAGATATAGCAACAAAAATACAGAAATACTGAGGTAGCCCTTCTCCCAGAGTAGTTTCTTCCAGTCCGGCAGTTCCGACTTCGGCACTGACCTCAGCCCGACCCGTCCCGCCTCGAGGTGTGCCATGATCCAGACGCCCGTAAAGAAGGCGATAGCCGGTATGATTGCCGAAATAATGATCTTGTCGTAGGATAACCCCAGGATTTCAACCATGATGAAGGCTGCTGCTCCCATTACGGGGGGCATGATCTGGCCTCCGGTCGATGCGGCCGCCTCTACACCGCCCGCGAACTCTTTCCTGTAGCCGGCCTTCTTCATCAACGGGATGGTGAAGGACCCCACAGTGACCGCGTTGGCGATGGAGCTGCCGGAGATCATGCCGAAGAAGCCTGATGCCAGCACAGATGTCTTGGCCGGCCCGCCTTTTCTCCAGCCGGTGAGGCCGTAGGCGAGATTAATAAAGAATTCACCTGCGCCCGAGTACTTCAGGAACGCGCCGAAGAGGATGAACACGATGACGTACAACGCAGAGACGTTCAGTGGTATGCCAAAGATGCCAGTGGTGCCGAACCACAGCTGGGAGATAATCCGGTCGATCCCGTAGCCGCGGTTGGTCAGAATGCCCGGCAGGTATGCGCCGAAGTATGCATACAGGATGAATAGGCTTGCGATTAAGCTCAATGCCAGTCCCACGGTCCTCCTGGTCGCTTCGAGCACTAACAGGATGCCCACGCCGCCAACGATTAGGTCGATCGTAGTCTCTGCAGTTGGCGCGCAAGAGGAGATCCCCGTGGAAAACAATACTGTAAAAGCATACGACCACGCTAAGCCCGCCCAGGATCAGGTCATAGATCGGGATCTTGTCCATGCCCTTCTTCCCCGACAACGTCTTCGACCAGATCGGGTACATGAAGAAGATCGGCGTCATCATGAAAAACAGGTGCAAGGAGAGATGGTTCTGGTACTCAGGGGTATAGATCGACGTGTAAAGGTGGTATATTGAACTGATGATTGCGATCAGCGATACCGCAATTGCCCCATACCGGGTCAGGCTGCGTAAGTTCGAATACCTAACTTCAAGCTCATCGAGCTGAACCTGATCAAGCTTTATTGTACCCTTCTCATCCGTCGTTACTGCCACCGCTGTTATCTCCTTTTTATTGTGTCATGACTTAGCATAGCACTGTAGAACCGGTACCTGAATATACCTCAGGTAAAGACAATAAATTAAAAAGCAACGGATAGAATATAAAACTTTTGTAAATGCCGCACAAAAGCTAAATATAAGCCTGTATCTTATTGAAAAGCATAATCGCGGGAGTATTATGCTCAATATATAGAAATAAAGGCTTTCCCTCTGGCAGCATTTCAAATAAGGGATATTTTTTACCATTAATGGCCAGGTATTCCCGAGATTTGGCCCCGGTAATAAAATTGATGCCAGTAAAGGTCTCATTGATATTTTTTATAGTAAAATTACCATTTTCAACGGTAATATTATAAGACGCGTCGGATGGCAGGCCCCATCCAAGAGAGCCGTATGTGGTATTCGTCAATAACAACGTTCCGTCGGCTGCGACCAGAAGCGTATCCACGACCTGTACCTTTTCAACCGAATGGGTGAACTCCTTGGATATAATGTCCCCTGTGGTAACGCTTTCTTCGAAGTAAACGTGTCCGGCCTTATCGCGGATAATCAAAGACATACCCACGGGCAGAAAAAGAAAGGTGATCACCACCGCCGCCACCAGGACGGCGATGATGATCGTTTTTCTCGACATGTTCCGATCACATTACGGCGTCTTTATACCCTGCTCGTCGAAGTACTTCTTTGCTCCGGGGTGCAGGGGGATCGACATGCCGTCCATCGCGTTCGCCTTCTGGATCTTCTTGGCTACCGCGTTCGTGTAGTTGTAGATCGGTTGGCTGCCGTCGTACATGTCCTTCAGCAGGTCGTGGACATCCTGCTCGGAGACGTTCTGGTGGGCAACCAGCATGGCCATGATGCTCACGGTTTCCGTGTCCCAGGTGATGCCCGTGTAGGTGCCTGCCGGCAGCAGCTGTTTCGCGTAGAAGGGCGAGCTGGCGATCAGGGCGTCCCGCTCGGGGCCTGCAATGGGTACCAGGTAAACATCGTGGGTTACATCCAGTTCTGTGATCGCGTTGGTCGGCGCACCGCCGGTCCAGAAGGCGGCATCGACCTGGCCGTTCTTCATCATGTCGGCTGCCTGCGCGACTGCTACGGCACCGGGGTTGGTCACATCGGACTCATTGAGGCCGTATGCCTTGAGGATCTCCAGTGCATTGAACCAGGAACCGCTGCCCCGGTCGCCCATGATGACGCGCTTGCCCTTGAGGTCCTTGACGCTCTTAATGCCAGTCTCGTTAAGCGTGAAGAGCTGGATCGTCTCGGGGTAGAGGCAGGCGACACCCTTGATCATCGTCAGGTTGCCCGACGTGTTGAAGTCTCTCTGCCCGTTAATCGCGGCGTAAGCGACATCGTTCTGGATCAGCGCAAAGTCGACGCCATGCGTCTTCAGCAGGTTACAGTTGGCCACAGAGGCCTTCGAGTCTTCGACCGTTATGGCGAAGTTCTTACTGTCGTTTGCTGACGTTGCTATGCCGATACCGATCGGATAGTACGTACCGGAAATGCCGCCCGTCGCCATCGTATATTGCTTGACGGTCGAGCTCGCGCAGCCCAGGACAAGCGTCGCCAGCATCAGCACCGCTATAACAGCAAGTCCCATCATTATCTTTTCAACCTTTACCATATTACAAACCTCCCAAATGCTCGGGCATATAGTGCCCGAATAGTAATTACAATTCTCTACAGAAGTTGTACATAAAGATAATAAAAGTTTGCTATCCTTTCGCATGGTACATGCAAGTTTAAAGTAAAACTTTTTATGATAAAAGTGTCCTGTATACCACTAATGCTCGAGGTGCTCATCGCCGCATTCATCGTTGGTATGACGCATGCCGTTCCTCCGGGGCCCATCACGTTCGAGGTCCTGCGTCGCGGCGCTGCCGAAGGCCTTGTCTCCGCGCTGAAAGTCGACTTTGGCGCTGTCGCGGCAGACGCGGTATTTTTTATTTTGATCGTTATCGGCCTGACACAGGTAATTAATAATCAATATGGCCGGCTTGCCCTGTGGCTGGGTGGAAGCGGCCTCCTCATGTTCTTAGGCATCCGCGGCGTATGGAAGGCTATGGTCGTCAGGAAAAAAATGGCAGAGGCTGCCATGCCCGAGAGTAAGCGAAAGGATACGCCGCCGCTACTGACCGGCTTCCTGATATGCATTACCAGCCCGTTCGCGATCATCTGGTGGACCAGCATCTTCGCAGGCTCCATGACTTTGTTCAACACCGATACCATTACGATGGCGCTGGTATTCACCGGGATTGCCATAGCCTGTTTCGCCTGGTATGCACTTATCGGCCTGTCAGGTAAGCTCAGCCGCAGATTGTTCAGCCCGGGCATTGCACAGGTACTGTCATTGATCTGTTCGGGGATGATGGTATTATTCGCGCTGCTCTTGCTGTACCGGGGCTATATATCCTTTTTATGACCATATATAAACAATCTACGAATATATATGTCATATTTTTACAAGCGTGCAAAATAACATTACAACAGTTAAATTTCAAAATATGTAGAATAAATACATAAACGAAGAAACTATATGGTTAGTTTACAAAGCATCGGGGTGTCATCATGGTTGAGGAAATCACCGTCGGGGAAAAAGAGGAAGAACAGACGATCACAGCGACCATCTACTGTGTGAACACGAACTGTGCGTACGTCTACGAGTTGCTCCATGGAGACATCGTGACAGAGAAAAAGATCACCGTCAAAGTGTGATTGTTAGCCGTGCGCCATAAAACGATTATTTATTTTTGTCGTATCCTGTTATTATTTATGAGCTCTTGCGCCTCGTTTTCACCGGAGCAATCTATTTATAAAATTCTTCCTGTAAACTATGTAACTCGAAACCTATTTAGCCATACATTACGTTGATAATGGAGAATAGTATGGAGATCAAGAACCGGCAGACCATAGTATTGATCAGCGCAATCTTCATTTTTACGCTCGGCTTCGGTATTATAATCCCGATCATACCATTCTATGCCAAGAGTGCCGGCGCCGACGCATTCGTGCTGGGCCTGCTGCTGGCCACATTCTCGTTTCTGCAGTTCTTCTGCGGCCCGTTCTGGGGCCGGATTTCCGACCACATCGGCCGCAAGCCCGTCGTGCTCATCGGCCTGCTTGGATTCACTATCGCGTTCGTCATGCTCGGGCTATCGAATAACCTGCTCTGGGTATTCGTGGCCGAAATTATCGGGGGCGCACTTTCTGCCGGAATACAGCCTGCGGCGATGGCGTTCATAGCCGACATTACTAAACCGGAAGAACGAGGGGGCATGATGGGTGCCATGGGAGCGGCCTCCGGCGTCGGGTTGATCTCCGGCCCGTTCATCTCCAGTATCCTGTCGCCGCTGGGCCTCGCGGTGCCCTTTTATGTAGCTGCCGCGATGTCTTTCTTCACACTGCTGGGCGTCAATATCATGATATCCGAATCGGTCACCAAAGATCGTCGGCTGGCGATCAGCGACCTTTTGCTCCCGGTATTCGTGGTGAAGATGATCATCGATACGTTCCGTCACATGGTCCTGGCCCTTCGTACCTCTGTTGGTATTTTTCTTGTCGCCACTCTGGTGATCAGCCTGGCGATCGCCGGCTTCGAGGGCACCTTTGCCTATTATATCATGGACATGTTCAGCCTGACAGACGTGGCTACACCGGTGCACCTGTTCGGCATATCCATGGGCCTGACCGGACCAATAGTAACAGGCATTGCATTCGCTTTGATGGGCGTGATCATGGTCATCTGCCAGGGCCTGCTGGTCGGCCCGATGATCAGACAATTCGGAGAGGAAAAAGTCATCATCGCAGGCTTGCTCGTATCCGCTGCCGGCCTGGTCCTTATGCTGGTGACCCAGTACAGCCCCGTAACGACGTTCGTCGGCCACGACCTCGGGTTGCTTATCGCGAGCATCGGCGTGGTCAGCATCGGCAGCGGGCTGGTATTCCCGGGCCTGAACACAATCATTTCCAGGCGGACGGACGAGCGTGACCAGGGCATTGTCATGGGCATCATGACGTCTTACGGAAACTTCGGGCGCATCATCGGCCCGCCGGTGGCAGGTTACACCTACGTGGTCAACATCGTCATGCCATATGCGATTTCCGCCGTGATCCTGGCCGCTACATCAGTCGGTATGTTCGTGATCGCGCTGTACTCTCAAAAAAAAGATAAGGTAAAGGTCGCCCCTGAAGCGGTCATTAAAAAATAAATGAAAAATCAGGTCGAAGTAACTTTTTTCCGCCTTCGTATACTTCTATATCTTTTTCACGTCTATGGCCCGGACGCCTTTGAGAAGATCGAGGTTCAGGTCGGTCTTCGTGTCCATCAGGACCATGCCTTCGGCTTCGCAGCTCTCTATTGTCGTATCGTAAATAAGCGCATGCTTGAACGTGATCCTGTCCAGGCGGGAATCCATCAGCTTGCACTTGATCAGCGCCGTCCGTTCTGCGCTTATGTTCTGCAGGTTAGACGTATAAAATTCCACATCGCTTAAGAAAGCGCCGGAAAAGTCACAACCCAAAAAGTTGCTCTTGGTGACGAATGAATCTACTACTTTCGAGTTGGCCATCTTGCAGAGATGCATGTCGCAATTGTCGATCCTGACTTTGTAGACGATCGTCTCGCCAAGGTCAGACTGTGACAGGTTGGAGCCGTCGAAGAGGCAGTTCATTAGCTTCGCTTTCTTCATGATCGCCCGGGTGATGTCGCACTTACGGAAGCTACAGTTAATGAGCTCACAGTCGTACAGGTTCAGGCCGTCCAGCTGCGAGCCGTCGAAGTTAACGTTGACCATCTGCATACCGTGGAAATCGGCTTTGCTGAAGTCGGCGCCAGAAAAATCCTTGTTACGCAGGCCAGATGAAAAGTTGGCCTCCCTGAGCTCCATTAAGTAGCGGGTGTGTTTAAACAGCGCGTCTCCGGTCATAACAGGTCACGGACAGTATGTTACATATCAAGCTGAAGGTATAAAAGCATATACTTTTTCACGATATGTCAGGAGCAAGAGGCGATTTGTAAGGAAACCATTGCTCCCTTGATTGCTGCATGTATAATTGATGTACCTTTTAGATATACTGTCAGGCCACTATATGAACTGTGAATAATAGTTGAATGCATGTTAGATTTTTCTCCGGGATAAAGATCAACCTTTATTTTCAAGGAACACTTAATTACATACAACCGAGATAATTATGGTAAATTATACATTATATATTTATAAAAGCAATATGTTATAGATAATATATTGTATATAATCAATCAATTTTTATATAATACATAATTAAAATTTTTTTAAATATCATATACATTTATAATAATATTTGTAACACATTTTACCTACATAATTACTCAACAATGTATTTATTTTCTTATACAATATATTGTATATGATATTTTAGTTATTACAAAAAAATACTTTAGTTATTTACACATATTCGTAATAATTCAGTCCTTGAAATTATAACCTGAGATGTTGTTCCGGACTATAAGAAAATTGCAAAATTAACAAATTATTTTA
The DNA here is from genome assembly GCA_963769045.1 of uncultured Methanocellaceae archaeon. Lineage (GTDB taxonomy): Archaea > Halobacteriota > Methanocellia > Methanocellales > Methanocellaceae > Methanocella_A. The sequence continues at coordinate 193,004 of CAVYKK010000009.1, read as the reverse complement.
ATTTTATACATTGTATATTAATACATATTGTAAAATATATTAGATATATAATCAATATTTTTATTTATTATAATGTCATTTGATTTACCTACCTATTTAGCTTACATGTTACAGATTTATACCTACAACATATTGTATATGACCATTTATAGATTTTGTGAAAATCAAAATACTTTATTACAAAAAGTTATAATAATATGAGTCTTGAAAATACTGATATTCATTATTCCCGGTTTTTGGCAATATGTCGCAAAATAACTATTTTACGACAGAAACAGGTCATTTTACAAGAGATTATTGGCAGGATGATTGCCTGCATCATACCAGAATAATGAAGAAGGCCTGTTATAGATTTTCATGCGTTCTTTAACCCGGGCTGTTGCTACATGATTCGTCTGTTATGCACATTTAGCGCATTATACTTATATTAAATTTATAGCTATACGGCCAGTTATTGTCATGGGGTGGAACATTGGATTCCGGCAAATTGCCTTTTTATCGTAACGCTGGCGGGTCTGTCCTGCCAGGGCTGCTCATAGTCGCCATGGCGATCATTCTGGTCGTATGTCTCATAGGTATGGCATTATTGTTATCCTTTGCAGGTCTTAACCTGAAAAGCCCAGTATCCTTCGATTTCCTCGGCGGACATAAGGATAAGGTCGCAGTCATATATGTACAGGGCCAGATGGTGGCAGACAAAGGGTCGGATGACGGGCAGGTGGCCTGCTCCAGCGACATCGTGAAATACCTCCGCAAGGCTACGGATGACAGTAACATAAAAGCCATTGTCCTCAGGATCAATTCTCCGGGCGGCACGCCGGTGGCTGCCGAAGAGATCATTTCACAGATCAACAAGACCAGGAAAACTAAGCCGGTAGTCGTATCCATGGGCGATATGGCTACTTCGGCCGCCTATTTTGTTTCGTCCAGTACTGATAAGATCATCGCGGACCCCGACACATTCACCGGCAGTATCGGTGTCATCTGGGTATTCAAGAACCGGACGAAATATTATAACGACGAAGGCATCAACTTCTACGTGGCCAAGTCAGGCAACTTCAAGGACCTCGGCTCGGACTGGCGTGGCCTTTCTGACAACGAGAAGGACTACGTACAGGACATTATCAATGAGAGTTATAACCGGTTCGTTGGCGCGGTAGCCCATGGACGCAACCTGTCCGTTGACTACGTCCGAAGCATCGCAGATGGCCGGGTTTATACAGGCACGCGAGCGAAAGAGATGGGGCTGGTAGATGAGCTCGGAGGCCTGTACGATGCCATAAATGTAGCCGGAAAGCTGGCGAAACTCAAGGGCAGTGCACAGATCGTCCACATGAACGAGCAGCCCCGAAAAGCCTGATCCAATCATGTCCAAAGAAGGATTCCTTGACCGTTTACTCGACATAGTGTCGAAGCATGAAAGGATAATGGTCGTCGGCCGCATGGACACCGGCAAGTCTACGCTAATAAAAAACCTGGAGGACCACATGGATGCCTATGTCCTGGACGCGGACATAGGCCAGAACGATATTGGCCCGCCTTCCGTCATTTCACTGGGAAAGCGGGTCGATGGGCAGTACCGGGAAATTGATGGATATTTCTGTGGCTCGACGTCGCCTTCAAGGCACTTTTTACAGATGATCGCAGGCGTATCCCGGCTAATCCAATCCTGCCCGAATCATAAGGTATTGATCAATACGACCGGACTGGCGACCGGGGCTATAGGGAGGGCGCTAAAGACCGAGAAGATCAATGCTATCAAGCCCGACCTAATTATCGGCCTGGAATTCGAGAATGAGCTAAAATACCTGCAGGCATTCGCCAGGGCCGGTTGCGAAGTCGTCATGTACCGGCCGCATCCACAGGTAACGTCCAGGAGCAGAGCTGAGCGCGCGCTGGCCAGAAAAGCGTCGTTTCGTGCCCATTTCGAGGGAGCGGTTTCTACTTCGCATCGGCTCGAAGAAATTGGCGTCGAGCGCTTATTGCTAAATAACGGTATAATAGCTGATCAGGACGTCCTGAAGACGATGGATCCCGACATCTTATATGCCGAAACACTTGACCGTGAGGCACTAATCGTCAGCAGGTGCAGCATCGCCAGGCCAAGTGAGATTGCCCGTTACCTGCAAGTCGATACGCTATATGTGTTCCGGCCTTCTGACTTTACCGGCGCGTTGACCGGCCTGCTTGATGGTCATGGGCATCTGCTGGCGCTGGGAATCATCGATTCGATCGACTTTCAATCGGGGACATTTACTATATTTTCTACTGCAGACCGGTTCAATGTCATGCAGTTCGGCTCCATGAAGCTGGATAAAACCGATATTGGCTATCTGGGATCATTCGGCCCGGAAATCCTGCGCCCATAACCATTAAGTATTCTCCTGCATAGATATCCGTGAGCACCTATGGCGATCACTCCTAAATCAAGGCTTATCCTGGCGCTTGACGTCACAGACCGGAAAGAGGCGTTGCATATCGTCCTGACGCTTGGCGATATGGTCGATGCTGTGAAAGTCAACTATCCGCTCGTGCTCTCATGCGGGCTAAACATCATCGGCGAGATCAAGAAACATGCTAACGTAATCGCCGATTTCAAAGTGGCTGACATTCCGAACACTAACCGGCTGATCTGCGAAGAGACTTTCAAGGCAGGAGCGGACGCAATTATCTGTCACGGCTTTGCCGGGCGAGACAGCGTCGAGGCCTGTATTGACGTCGCCAGAAAGCTGGACAGAGAGACCTTTGTCGTGACAGAAATGAGCCATCCGGGCGCGCTGGACTTCCTGCAGCCCTGTGCAATGGAGCTGGTAGACCTTGCCAGATCTACCGGGGCTTCGGGCATCATCGCGCCTGCCACCCGACCGGAACGGCTGGCGCTGATACGTAAACGGGCCGATGACATGAAGATCATCTCGCCTGGCGTAGGTGCGCAGGGCGGAGATGCAGCCGCAGCCATACGGGCCGGCGCGGACTTTGTCATCGTGGGAAGAAGCATATATAACGCAAAAGACCCATATCAGGCAGCATCAGACTTCACAGAGCAGCTCCGCCGATGATGACAGAAGTCGCTGAAAAGTGATGATCCCTATGAGTCCTGAGGCGGACTCCCCTTTATTGCCAGTATTTTAGCATGACCGTGAGGGCAATGATCATTATACCTGAAACGATCAGGGCCCCGTCGATCAGCGGTCTTTGTTTTCTTTTCAGGTTATACTTCGGCTTGAACAGCTCCAGCCTGGCAGTCAGTCCCGCATAGATTACCAGCGCAAGCATCGTGGGAAGATCAAGGGTCCCCTGTACGGCCTTCACTGTCACGGCATCGACGAAGTTGCCTGCCCCCAGCTCTTGCACAAGGATCGACACTGCGACGTAAAAGACCAGCATGATGCCTGATACGCTTTTCACCAGCTCGAGGTTGCGCCGGCTAATATATATAAAATCACCATTATATATTATACGCTTCAGGATAAAAAGTTTACTGTCACAGCCCCTGCAGTACAGTCGTGGCAGAGGTGCCGAATATGGCGCCATAGGGTGCCAAATATGGCGCCGTAAGGTGTCAAACATAGCGCTGGAAGATTCCTACTCCGGCATTAATGTCGAATAGATATATTGGCATTTATTCCCGATGATCGCAGGGTGTAAACGTTGGACAGCAGGTTGCGCGGAATATCAGTTTTTATCCTTTTAGTGACATTATTTTTAATGATTGGCCTCTGTGTACATGCAGCTTCAGGCCAAAAAACTTCATCGGCAGGACTGACATCGGGCGGTGTAGTTTTCCTCGAGCACAACCTGATCGCCAACGGCACCGTAGTGAACGGCACAGTCCCATTCAGGTCGGTCAACTTCCCCAGCTACTGGTTTAACGAAAACACCCGGCAGCTGAACGGCGATGTAAGCTTTGCACTGGACGATTCGCTCGTCATGATCTTCGGTGACACGCTGGCGCTGAGAGGCAACTTCGGCGCCGGCACCGGCAACAAGCTTTTCGGCATCTATAAGCTGCCAGCCAGAGCCGATCAGGCGACTATATACTACGTTGATAAATTCGGCGATGTCGGTTTATATGTGAATAACCAGTCTGTGTCCCTGCGGCCGGGCCAGACGTATGGCTACAACGAGACTGAGACACTGAAAGATGGCAACGGCATTGTACGCATTGCCTACCAGCACGAGTATATCAACCATGGTCTGATCGACAGAAATGCAATCCGGTCCACGATGGTCGTCTAAGCATTGGACACAAAGGGCACATAAGGCCACGGAGGGCACAAAGGCATACAGGTATTACTGAAAGAATTGATGCATGTACCTTAGTGCCCTTTGTGCCCTTAGTGCCCTTTGTGTCCGATGCTTTTTTCTATGAAGGCGCCCCCATATCCCATGTGAATAAACCTGCCCGGGGCCGGTTTCTGCCCATGTCCCGTCGAGAGATGGACCATCTCGGCTGGGACGTATGCGATGCCATTATCGTCAACGGCGACGCGTACGTAGACCACCCGTCGTTCGGCGCGGCCATCATCGGCAGGGTACTCGAGGATGCCGGGTTCAAGGTCGGCATGATCGCTCAGCCGGACTATAGTTCTAAAGAAGCGTTCACCACGCTGGGCGAGCCACGGCTTTGCTTCCTGGTCTCGTCGGGCAACGTCGACTCGATGGTGGATAACTACACGGCCAACAAGCGGATGCGGTCCAACGACGATTACACCCCGGGCGGCGAACCTCATAAGAGGCCGGACAGGGCGGTCACAGTCTACTGCAACCGGATACGGGAGACATACAAGAAGACACCGATCATCATCGGCGGCATCGAGGCCAGCCTGCGACGGTTTGCCCAGTACGATTACTGGGATGACAGAGTCCGGCAGTCTATTCTCGCGGACGCGCCTGCGGACCTGATAACGTATGGCATGGCTGAGAAACCGGTGCTCGACATCGTCAAGAAGCTCAATGACGGCGTGCCTGTAAGTGCCATCACCGATGTCAGGGGGACCGTCTATAAGACTAAAGATACTGCAGGGCTTGCCGATTACGTCGAGTTGCCGGACTTCGGCACAGTATCGATGGATAAACGGGCATATGCTGAAGCGTTTCGCATGTACACGGAAGAGCAGGACCCGTTCCACGGCCATGTCGTGGTCCAGCGCCATCCCAAGACTATCGTCGTGCAGAACAAGCCCTGCTATCCGCTTACTACGGCAGAGATGGACGCAATATACGATCTTCCCTACACCCGGAAGCCTCACCCGTCTTACACACAGGAGATCCCGGGACTGAAGACAGTCATGTTCTCGATTACCAGCCACAGGGGGTGCTTCGGCGGTTGCTCCTTCTGCGCTATCACCAATCACCAGGGCCGGATCGTCCAGAGCAGGAGCGTTGCATCGATTGTCCGTGAGGCGAAGAATCTTACGAAGATGCCGGGGTTCAGGGGCACGATCACCGATATCGGCGGCCCGACGGCGGACATGTACATGCTCGGCTGCGCAAAACAATCGACACAGGGCGCCTGCAGAGATCGGCTCTGTCTTTACCCTGAGCCCTGCCCGAACCTGAACAAGGACCATGCGCAGCTAATCAAGATGCTCGACGCGGTCAGTAAAGTACCGGGCGTGAAAAACGTCTTCGTTGGCTCGGGTATCCGTTATGACCTGGCCATGCAGGACGAGAAGTATCTCTATCACATCTGTGAGAACAATATCAGCGGCCAGCTAAAAGTGGCCCCGGAGCACGCGTCTCGGGCCGTAACGGATGCCATGTGCAAACCGGCTATCGAGACTTACGACAGGTTCGTCGAAAAATACAGGGAAATAAACAAACAGCTGGGAAAGAACCAGTTCATTATTCCCTATTTTATCGCCGGCCACCCCGGATGTACGCTAAAGGACGCAGTGAAGCTGGCGGAATACGTCCGGGACATGGGCTATTATGTAGAGCAGGTGCAGGACTTCACCCCCACGCCCTCCACGCTTTCCACCTGCATGTATCACACCGGCTATAACCCGTTCACGGGCCAGGATGTGTACGTGCCCCGGAGCGTCGAGGAACGGCGGATGCAGCGGGCGCTGCTACAGTATAAGAACCCGGACAACTACGACCTGGTAAAACAGGCATTGATAGAGACCGGCCGCAAAGACCTTATCGGGTATGGTGAAAAGTGCCTGATATCGCCCGTCAGGCCCGTATCTGCGTCCCGGCCGAGAGCGCGCAAGCCTTACCGGAGCTGATCACATCGTTAAAGCCGACTCGTCCTTGAACAGGTTGTTTCTGTTCCTGTTGATGAGCAGTATCCTGTAAATGTAGGGTTTTGCCTGCTCGTATATGAAAGTGCCGTGGATGCTGTAGTAGATGGACGTCAGGATCATGGACACCATGTACTTTTCACGTATCCGGTCGTCGTCGTTGACCGGCGTACCCGCTTTCATATGCTGGACGGTACAGGAGGGCGGCATCTTGCTGCGAAGATAGTGCAGGCCGCCGAACATAGTCGAAGGCATATATTTACACAGCAGTGGCTTCACAAAGTGGACGGAGCAAAGGCCGTCATCGAGGAACGGGCATCCTTTCTCGCGTTTCAGGTAAGGCATCGGGACGCTGTTGCCATGGCAGACCTCCGTGCAGTACCTGGACATGAACTCGTCAGGCGTCAGGTCCAGGAAGTCGGCCATCCGAAAGATGTCGTCGAGCGTAAGAGGTATCAGGCTGTCGGATTTGCAACAGCTGCCACATTGCTTGCACTGGAATTGAGCCACAGTCATCTCGATCATGTGAATACCCGGTATGCCGATATATACAAACGGCTGTAATGTTACTGTATATTAATATTAATATGCAAATATAACATCAGGCACGTAAAAAAGCGGATACAGGCCGGTGCCGGTGTGGAAAAACCAGCCCGGCTCCGGGATGATTGTGGCGGTCAATGTCCCAGCGGGTGGGTGCGCCCGTACATCTCTTTCAGGTCATCGACGTTATAATGGGTGTATATCTGGGTAGTATTGAGCGATGCGTGCCCCAGTAGCTTCTGGATCGCCACAACGTTGCCGCCGTTCTGGAGCATGTGGGTGGCGAAGCTATGCCGCAGCTTGTGCGGCGTGACGTTCTTGGCGATGCCCGCGCGGCGTGCCAGGGCTTTAATGTCCCGCTGCACGGTCCGGGGGGTCAGGTCGAACAGCCTGCCATCGCTCCCGAGCCGCTCGCGTTCGCAGTACTGTGCCAGGTCGTCGGCCATCTCCGCCGAGATCAGCACTATACGCTCTTTTGCGCCCTTGCCGAACACTTTGATCGTATGCCGCTCGAAGTCGATGTCGCGTTTACGGATGTTAAGCAATTCAGAGATGCGGACGCCCGTCGCGTAGAGCATCCGGACGATGATCCGGTCCCGGCTGTCTATGGCCGTATCGATCAGATCGCGCATCTCCTGGATCGTGAGATAAACCGGCGCCTTCTTGTCCAGCCTGATGCTGCTGATGCCGCGGGTAGGGTTGGCCTCGATGTGCCCGTTTTCTATCATGAACCGATAGAACGACTTTAGCACGCTCAGCACGTTGGACGCAGTCGCTTTCGACAGGCTCCGCTCAAACATCAGGTGATTCAGGTACCTGATCACTTCCTGTCTGGTCACGGCCTCCGACGGCTTGTCTGTAAATTTCACGAAGCTCCGTAGCACCTGGTCATACTGTCGTATGGTGCCCGGGCTCGAGGACAACCGTTTCTCATCGAGAAAGATGTCGACGTAGTCCAATACGCATCCCCTGCAGAATAATAGTAAGAAGGACTAGAAAAGCATTGTCCTGCCTGCAAAGACAGGGAGAGAATTATAAATTCACCATAGTAAAACATGAAAATCGACTATTTAGCCCCCGGTGTCATCCCGGCATAGCTTGCCTTTTTCGTAAGGTTGATATATTAAATGGCCAGTATATATTCAGAAACTTATATGTTTCATCAGGGCGTATTATCCTGTTGTCCGGTGAAAGGATAAGCGGAAAGACAACGCAGGGATGGCAGAGCGGCTAATGCGGCAGACTGCAGATCTGTTTTCTGGGAGTTCAACTCTCCCTCCCTGCACTTGATGCCCCCCGCTATATTTTATATATATGATTTATATAATGATTTTGTAACGTTGAATTTCTTTATATAACAGATAGCTTAAATACTATAAATACTCGTTTTAATACTGTCAGATATTTAGAGGTTTAATTTTGAGCAAAGCCGACGAAGCAAGAAAGACGATAAAAATTGAAAATGTCGTTGCATCGACCGCTATCGGGCAGGAGATCGACTTGAAGAACCTGACCCTGGCCATGGAAGGTGCCGACTATGATCCGGAGCAGTTCCCGGGCCTTGTGTACAGGACCAAGGATCCGAAGACAGCTGCACTGATCTTCAGGAGCGGCAAGATCGTCTGTACGGGTGCAAAGAGCATCGAGGACGTCAGCCTGGGCCTGAAAAAGCTCTTCAAAAAGATGGGCGAGGTTGGCATCAAGGTTTCAGGCACCCCGGAGATTACCGTCCAGAACATTGTCGCATCTGCCGACCTGGCTTCGGTTCTCAACCTGAACGCCATAGCTATCGGGCTGGGGCTTGAGAATATCGAGTACGAGCCGGAGCAGTTCCCCGGACTGGTGTACAGGATAGACAAGCCGAAAGTCGTAGTGCTGTTATTCGGCAGCGGAAAGCTGGTCGTCACCGGCGGCAAGAAACCGAAAGACGCAGAAGAGGCCGTGGAACGGATTGTCCGCGAGCTTGAAGGCCTGGCTTTAATATAGCCGGCCTCAACCATTTTATTATTTTTGGCTCTTCTTCGTTTTTTGGTGTCGTAAGTAGCGTATGCTAACATTGCTACGCTGCGCTTGCGGCCACAAAGACACGAAGAATTCATAAGACACTAAGAATTTATTAAGATATCCTTTGTGTTAGTCATTCCGGAAATGTTGTATACAATGAGAAGGCATCAGACACGAAGGCCACAAAGTCATTTTTATAAAGGGGCTTCCATGAACCTTTTTAAACGTACGTTGTGGCCATTGTGGCCTTCGTGGCCTTCGTGTCAGGTGCCGGCCAGCATGTACAAAAAGATATGCAAATAACTATGTCTTTCGCTATCCGTTTCTTTGTTCCCTTAGTGCCTTCGTGTCTTTGTGGCTGCAAGCGCAGCGTAATGAAGGTTTGAATAATCAATTTTCGTGGTTCAAGCGCATCGTTATGCGTACGGACGATAACATCCTAAAACGTAGAATACCATATTTTTATTATGCCGGTTAAGCCTGCCTGATCGGCGATTGCCAGCGTGGGCAGTCCCAGCAGGATGACAGTGTAAAACCGGCCGGTGGCACGTCAATAAGCAGCCGGGCGCAGTGCGTATCCGGAAACCTATGGCTGAACAATGGCCCGTTACGGCAGTCGTGACACGAATGTGATAGCATAATGGTACATTGCGAGCACCGTTCTAATAGTCGTGGTACAGGCATCGTGAAAGTATGGCGGGTTTAAGGTTAAAAGAGGACTGAAAAGCAATGAGTGCCCGGGGCTTAGTTAAAATTATTTGGTGATAATACAATTTTAGGGTTAAGGAATTCACCGATGGGGGTACTTAAGTAAGCCCCGGACACACAGTATTTTGCTCTAATCCTTAATAGCTTTTTGCATTTACTATTTTGAAACTATAAATTTGTTGTTTATATATACTACCGTATGCCGATCGAATGATAAAAAAAGTTTCTTTAAAAACCTAATTGGGGACTGATCAATCCCCAATTAAGCTATATTGTGTGAGGGACAGGACAGCCTGGCCGGTTACCGCTCGGCAGACTTGCCGCGCTCGATGAGTTCCCTGACCTTCTGGCCACCCTTGTGACCAATGTCCCGGTAGAACTCGGGGCCATGCCTTTCTTTCGTGGTGTTTCCGCCACGTCTGCCTGCCTCTCTGACGCTGATTTCACCTTTTACTTCTTTCCTTGCCATAACTATCACTAAATCAATAGTTAATCGACGGATATATAAAAATATGCCAAAATAATTACTGAAAAAGTAAAAAGTAAAAGAGAAATTAATGCTTTTGACTTTATTTCTTGGTGGCGGGTACCTTGAAGAGCGACTTGGGGTTCCGCTCGAGCTCACTGTATTCAAGGTTGGCCGTGCCGGCCTTCTCTACGTTGGCCTTGAAGATTTTGCCCTGGTTTTTGGCAGCTGCCTTCTTTATCCATTCCGGTGCATTGGCCGGGGCAGGTACCAGTTCCCTCTTACCCTTGAAATAATGGAGCTTCTTGGTCCCCTTCTCTCTGAGGATGATGTTCTTTACACCCCTGTTGGCGGCCTTGAGCGCTGCATCTCTGGGCTGGGCGCCACAGTACGTTCCTACTTCCTCTCCGTTCTCATCAATGAGACCAAAGTTCTTCTTATCTCTGCATTCGGTGTCGTTCGATGTGCTTACCACAACAATCGGCCTCCTTTAAACTTTATTTAAAGCCTTACGCCTTTATGTAAAGCCTTACGCCTTTATGTAAAGCCTTTCGGCTTTATATAAAGCCGCTTTAATATTTAACGGTTGCCGTCAGTCGCCCGCCCGGGGCGCCTTCTGGCAAACGTCCCTTTCGTAGCCGGATTTAGATATGACGGAACGGACTATATAGAGGTTTGGCGGCATAAAATTGTCGAATGGCATTCGCCGCCCCTGTTTCCATGAGAATCGTCTAAAAATACGTGTACGTGGAAGACTTCCTACTCGTCTTCGCCGTTTCCGGCCTGCGCCGACGGGAATTCTCCCGTCACCCAGCACGCGTTGGCCTTTCTGAACGCGATCTCCTCTCGCTGCAGGAACCGTTCTATATCGGCTTTATCCAGGCCGATGCGCTCGTATTCTTTCAGGATTTGCGTCTTACGTCGCTCCCACCGCCGGCTGATGTCTTTCAGGTCCTCTGCGGCTTTTGCGGCGAACTCTGGCGTGTTGCAGCCTTCTGCATCCCTGATCTTCAGCCGCGTGAAAACGTCTCTCTTTCCGCCCGGCGTTATCGCCTTTGGCGGCCTGATCGGCGCAGGTGTCACCGATGGCTGCGATCTCATCCCTTCCGGTGCCGCCTCTTCCGTGACGGTGCCGCCTATCGCCTTTATTTTCTCGCTAATCTCGTCGATGAACTCCCTGTTCCGGGTTTCAACAAACATGGTCATGGGCATGTCGCCCGAAAACGAGTCACTCAGGATCATGTCCATGATGGCCCGGTCGATGTAAACGCCATCACCCGTCGCTGCGTTGACCCATCCGTTCTTTCCGCTGTCCCATGACATCCCGTACTTCTTGATAATATTTTTGATCTTTACCTTGTTTTCCGAATATAGCCTGTGTGGGATGGCGATCTTGAGCATGCATCTATCATCAATGCCTGCCTGATATATATTTTCTATCTAGCAGGCTTCATCAAGGCATAAATACCCGTGGACCGTCGTGCTTCGAGGCGCCGGCGTGCCCTTTGCCTTCGTTTCTATCGAGGCTTTCCATTCGTCATAGAACCGCCCGAAGTCCTGGCGCGTCGCCTGCCGGAAAGCCTTTTCAAAGTCCCTCGTCGGGTTTTTAATAATCTCGACCAGCTTATTCATGCCATAGCGCTCGGATATCTTCTTGCACAGGCTGAATGACTGCAGATAGCCGTTCTTGCACACCGCGTAATCGTCGCTGTCGATTGCCTTTGCAATCCCCGGCATGTCCAGGAAGCCATTGGATGTAATGTACTTCGCGACCTTCACGTCGTCAAGCGGCTCTTTTGATATCGTCATACAGGTGCCTTCTTCCATCCAGGCATAGTCCTTTCCGCCCTTCTTCTCGAGGATGTCGTTAAGCGCGAGGTGGCAGATCTCGTGTTTTGCCACGACGTCAAGCGACTTTTTATTCTTCAGCGTCTCGCCCCGCAAGACGATGGTGCTGGACTTGTTGTTCCAGGCGGAGAACGCTTCCACATGCTTGCCGACATTGTCCATATCTTCACCGTCGACTATCACGACCTTGATAGTCTTCGGCAGGTTGCCCAGGGCGCTGTTCACAGCCCGATACGCTTCCTCCAGCATCTTGCCGGTGCCCGGGGTGAACGCTTTCGAGTCGCTATATTTCACGGAAAAATGAGTAGTCTTCTCGCCGATGCCTGCCATTAGCACCAGGACTATGCACGCCAATGCCATCCACTTCATAATTGGCCTGTTGTCATCCCAATTATATAGCCCGTATTACAAAAATGAGCGAACACAGAGGCCATCGAGGGCAGAGTAGGCATAATGGATAGGATGGGCTGTAATCAGTATCCCCTATAGCCTTCATGCCCTGTACGCCCTTCATGAATTTTAAAAGCATCAATAGCATCGCGGCTAGGCGGCGTAATATTTGGCGGCAGGTCGTCAAGGTCCTGCCATTGGAGCTTTAAATGCTTATCCGGCTCCGTGTTGGACGGCTCGCCTTCCGTACCGCAACGGTATAAGATGCTGACCCAGTGCTCGCCGTCGAAGAAGCGATCGGAAACACTCAGGAACCTTGCATAGGTCACACGCAGGCCGGTCTCCTCTTTGACCTCCCGCCGCACAGCGTCCTCCAGCCCCTCGGACGTCTCCACCATGCCGCCCGGGATCGTCCAGAGGCCCCGGTTGTTCCTGCAGGCATCAGAGCGGAGCAGCATCAGGACTTTGTTGTCACGGACAATCATGGCACCGACGCCGAGCCCTACGTAGTCTTTCCCGGGTAACACAGAGGTCACAAAGGACACAAAGGACCAAAGTGCTTATAAATTTTGCCTGGAACGTCAGAGTAATAACCCTTTGCCCTTTGGGTTAACTATACAGCGCATCGTACTGCTGGTAGACGACAAACACGACGGTCGGCAGTTTCGCCGCGTGGATGCGGCCGTTGTGGATGAGTCTGGCTCGCATGCCGTTCTCATGGAGGGGCAGGAAGCTTTTGGACATGATGAGGTCCAGGTAGCCGTCCCAGGCGTCGAAGATCTCCGGGCTGCCATTGCAGATGCGCCGGAACTCGAGGTATGTGCTGATCAGCGTGTAATTGATCTTTTCCTGCACGTCGGGAAGCGGCTCGCCGATGATGTTAGCCACGTCTTCCGACAGAATCGTCAGGCACCCGTAACTTTCCCCGCAGACATCGTACACCTTCCCTATGGCGTAGCAGGTGACGTCGAGGTTATTACTCTCGTGGAAGAACGCGCAGACTTCCCGGATGAGGTCGGGATCGTTCACCAGTCCGGTGATGTCTTCCCTTGCCACCTCGTCGGACATATGGCCGTCCTTGGTCTCGTAAAAGTAGGACTGCATCGGGTGTGTCATGTAACTCCAGCCGATATGGGCTTGCTCGTATCGGCCTGCCTATATCGGCCTGCAATCCTAAATAGTTTCCACTCTCAGGCCGTGGCACGCCTTTATATGCCATTATGCCCATATGGAATGCGTGAACCTGAAGAGCCAATATGGCCTGCGCATTGCAGCCATCTGCCTCTGGATAGCAGTGCTGGCGGGGATAATCATCATCCTTGGCCCGGCGGAAATCATCACGGCCTACGAGCATGTCTCCCCGCAGGGTATCAGGGACCTGATCGGCTCTTTCGGGGCACTGACTGTGGTGGCTTTCCTCGTCATCAGTATCCTCCGGCCGTTCTTCTTCCTCCCTGCCACACCGTTCACGCTGGCCAGCGGCTTTTTATTCGGGTTCTGGCAGGGATTGCTCTGGTCTATGGCCGGGACGACGCTGAGCGCGATACTGACGTTCTTCATCGCCCGGTACCTGTTCCATGACTATGTCATGCGACGCTTTTCAGGCCGCGTCAGCGGAATCGACCGTGCTATCGAGTCGAGAGGCTGGCGGTTCATCCTGTTCATGCGGCTGATCCCTATGCTGCCATTCGACATTGTCAGCTATATCGCGGGCATTTCCAGCATTCGCTTCAAGGACTACATTATAGGTACCGTCCTTGGTGAATTGCCTGCGGCGTTCGCTCTTGTCATGCTGGGCTCGTCGCTTGACCAGATCGGCTCGAACGCGTTCTACGTCAGCTTTGTGCTGGCGATTATCGTACTGATCGTCCCGGAGATCGTGCGTCGCTGGGTCAGCAGGCGTAAAAAAGCGCTACAGGAATAGGCACGGCAACGCTTGCCTTTGCCGTAGTGTTTATTACGTTTCCGTGAGTATTTAATCATGAACGATATGCCCCTCCGGTTCTATAATACGCTTACCTCGACGGTGGAAGACTTCAGGCCGATACAGGATATGGTCGTGCGCATGTATGTATGTGGTCCGACGGTCTATGACTATAGCCACATGGGCCATGCGCGATCATACATTATGTTCGACGTGATCCGCCGCTTTCTGAAATACCGCGGCTACAACGTGATATACGTGCAGAACTTCACTGACGTTGACGACAAGATCCTGCGCAAAGCCGCCGAGCTGGACGTCACGCCGCTGGAGGTCTCCCGCCGATATATCGCGGCATATTTCGAGGACTTCGACCGGCTGAACGTCATGCGGGCAGACTATTACCCCCGTGTAAGCGAGAACATGGACTCGATCATCGACATGATCACCGGGCTTGTCGAAAAAGGGCATGCTTATGTATCGGACGGCAGCGTCTATTTCAGCATCGACAGCATGAAAAACGACGTCGGAGTCTTGTCACACCAGTCCTATGATGCGCTGAAAGTCGGCGCACGCATCGAGCCTGACGAACGCAAACGCAATCCCATGGACTTTGTCCTCTGGAAGGCGTCGAAGCCAGGGGAGTGCATCTACTGGGAAAGCCCCTGGGGCAAAGGCCGCCCGGGCTGGCACGTCGAGTGCTCAGCCATGTCGATCAAGCTTCTCGGCGACCAGATCGACATCCACGGCGGCGGCATGGACCTTATCTTCCCGCACCACGAGTCCGAGGTGCTGCAGTCCGAGGCTTTTACCGGGAAGAGACCTTTTGCAAAATACTGGATACACAACGGGTTCCTGCTCATTAACAAAGAAAAGATGTCCAAGAGCCTGGGCAACTTCTTCCTCATCCGGGACGTGTTGAAAAAATACCCGCCGGAAGTCGTCCGGTTCTTCGTCCTGAACACGAATTACCAGGGCCCGCTGGACTACAGCGATGCGGCGCTGGATGAGGCAAAGCGGAGCCACGCCCGCATACGGAATGCCGTCTCGGAAGTCGAGTCGAGGCTCGGTCAGCCGGCCGGACAGGCATCAGGCCATGACATCGCCCTGCTCGCAGACGAGAGCCTGGCAAAGTTCGATGCAGCGATGGACGACAATTTCAGCACCAGGGAAGCTCTGGCCGTCGTCTTCGACTGGACCCGCGAGATCAACCGGCTTCTGGGCGGCAGCCTCTCGACCGACGAGCTAAAGCAGATCATGGCGCTATACAAACACTTTTCGGAAATCCTGGGCATCGCATGGATACCGGTCGCGTGCGCCGATGTGCTTTCGGACGAGTTACTGGCGTTGATTGTCGATATCAGGCAGGCCGTACGTAAGAAAAAGGACTTCGAGACATCTGACCTGATACGCAGCCGACTGAAAGACCTCGGCATCACCATCGAGGATACGAAAGAAGGCATCAAGATCAAAAAGTCATGAATTCGTCATGTCTGCGACCCGGTTATCTCCAATGACCTGTTTTTCCGGCCTACGATGATTATATAAACCATTATACGAACATCTGTTTGATGGTCGCCCGGAAGAAGCTGACACGGCTTGCCAGGATCGGCCTGTCCCATAACGACAGGGCGAAAGCCATGGCAGCGAAAGGGATGTACAGCGAGGCCATTTCCGAGCTGAAGATCGCCCTGTTCTCTTTGCGCAGCGAGAACCGTGACGGCTCCCTGAACGACGACATCGCCGGCGTGCTCAATAGCATCGGCAGCGTGAACCTGCTTTTGCGGAAATATACGGAAGCTATAGAAGCCTTCAATGAGGCCGCAGCCATCCGGCGGCCGATCTACAATAACCCGGAAGTGGCTGGCTCGCTGATAGGTCTCTCGGAAGCATACAGGTGCGTCTGTAATTTCCCGAAAGCCGCCGAGTGTCTCGACGAGGCGCTACAGGTCGCGCTGACGCTGAAGAATGACGGGCTCGCCGCCCGGGTCATGGACGCGATGGACACACTGGAACGGACCCGCGATAACAAGCCCGCACAGGGCCATGACGCTTCAGACGGCGACTTCTACCTGCCGCCAGAGCTCGATGGTGTCCATGCCGTGCTCAGGAGCCTTGAACTCGAAGTCTCGCAGGAGAGGGCGCACATCAGCCTGGTGATCGGTTTCCCCGGACTGGACAAAACCCTTTACAGCCGCATCGCAGGGGCCAGCTCGTTCCCGTGTGCCGCCGTATTCCTTGAGGAAAGGGAGGATGCTGTCGGCACGCTGACAGTGATCGACGAGGAGGAGGAACCCGTCGAGTCTACGGTGATGCCGTTCGAGGGACTGGTCTTTGCGCCGGGATCGTACCACTGCGACGGTCCGAAGCCTGTGCCATCCTGTAAAAAGCTGACCTTCGCCGGCGGTGCCGGGGCCTTGCTGCAATGGAAGATCGCAGCCAACGGATGGTACCGGGCAGAAATAGGGCTGAAGATAAAAGATGTCTCCGAGGGATTCAAGGCAGCCGTTATCCTGCCTTACCACGTCAAAATGTCTAACGTGTTCGTCGACGTGCGCAAGCCGCTGGAATACGGCATGCTTCGAATTGACGAAGGCACATTTTTCGCATCCGGCAGCCCGGAGCGGATAACCCGTGGGCACTCGATCGCATGTGCATTCAAACGCAGACTGTTCGAGGGCAGCGCATTCGGGACGCTGAACATCGAAGCGGGATCCAGCCTGAAATATGCGGTGATCTCGGTCGAACTCAAGAAATGATGGCTCTACCTTTTCTCGATGACCCGGTTAATTGATGCCTGCACGCACCGCGCTGTGCTTGCGGCCACAAAGACATAGTTATTTGCATATCTTTTTGTACATGCTGGCCGGCCCTGACACGAAGGCCACGAAGGCCACAATGGCCACAACGTACGTTTATAAAGGTTCCTGGAAGCCTTCTTCATAAATAGGACTTTGTGGCCTTTGTGGCCTTCGTGGCCTTCGTGTCTGATGCCTTCTCATTGTATACAACATTTCAGGAATGACTAACACAAAGGAAACGAAGACACAAAGATCTTGTTTAACAGCCTTTGTGTCTTAATCGTCTTTGTGCCTTCCGATTTAATTCTTCGTTCCCTTCATTCCTTTGTGTCTTTGTGGCCGCAAGCGCAGCGCGGTGCGTGTGGACATAAATGCTATGTACTGCGCCCGTGCGCGAGTAGCGGTGGCCATAACCGCGTTTTTTTCGCCTATCGTTAATGAATGGCCGCAGACAATAGTACAATGATTAGATGGCCCGACAGACCAGGTTACCGGAACATGGCAGGCGGCCGGGAAGGTCGCCCGACGAGGACAAAGAAACGTATACGCCGCCAAGAGAAGAGCCCGGCACATCGGACGAGATCGTCATGCATGGAAAACAGGATTATGCCACAGAACGGATCCCTGCCTGGCCCCAGGCTGATTCCGCGCGACAATACATCACCACGCCGGAGGGCAAACAGGAGATACAGCATGGCGTGGTGACGTGGATTGGCGCGGCCGATGCCAACCCGCACAACGAAGACGTTGAAAAGAGAGATGAGCCCGGGCATAAGAAACGAAGCACAAAGCCGCCGGAGTACGAGCTTTAAGACTTGTAATCGGGCATACTTATTATTACCCGAGAAACCAAATGAAAAGATGGTGATATTCATGCCGCATGAAGAGCCGAAAAAGAGACGGGAAGAAGAAGAGATGCGCAAGCGAAAAAAAATCCGCGGTAACGTGGAGCCTGTCGAAGAGCCTGTCAAAGGCCAGAGCGACAAGCAGCATTTCGAGTTCAAATAAGCATTGGACACAAAGGGCACAAAGGGCACGGAGGCCACAAAGTGCTGATAAAAACTCATTTTTTGTTTTAACAGCTTTGTGCCCTCCGTGCCCTTTGTGACCTTTGTGTCCGATGCCTTTAAGTGATCATACCTGCTTGTTATTTTCTCAGAGGAAGCAAGGTGAAGATTACTGCATTTACCGTTGACGATGTGCCCATGATCCAGGAAGGGGACGATCTGGCTAAGATCGCCGTGGACCGCGCAAAAATCGAGGACGGTGACATCGTCGTCTTCGCCTCGACCGTCGTGTCCAAGGCCGAGGGACGCCGCTATTTACTCGAGGATATCAAGCCAACGGCCGAAGCAGAGGAGCTGGCTGTCCTGAACAAGGAGGACCCGAAGTTCATCCAGTTCGTGCTGGACAACAGCACCCGCGTGCTCATGAAGCACCCGCTGCTCGTGCAGACCGTGCAAGGGAACGTCTGCATCAACGCGGGCATCGACCGCTCGAATACGGAATCGGGCTACATTCTCCTCCTGCCCGAGGATTCGGACCGCAGCGCGCGCAAGATACGCGACCGCATTAAGAAACTGGCGGGGAAGAAAGTTGCAGTGATCATCACGGACACGAACGGCCGTTCCTTCCGCGAAGGCCAGATCGGCGTCGCAGTCGGCTGTGCAGGTATCGCGGCATTGTATGACCGCCGGGGAGACGTAGACCTTTTCGGCCATGAGCTCAAGATCACTATTCAGGGTATCACGGACGAAGTAGCCGCCTGCGCGAACATGCTCATGGGCGAGGCTAACGAAGGCACGCCGATAGCCGTTATTCGCGGTTACAATCATCTCGAAGACGATAAAGGCATCAGGGTCTCATTCCGTACCGACGATACCGACATGGTCAAGCAGGCGCTACTCGAGAAGATCGCGCGCGCGAACGCTGCCGGTACGAAGGCCGTCCGGAAAAAGAAGGTCCGTTCAGCCAATTGAATGTGATACGAGCAACCGGTTAGCCAGACCGGTCAATCGAAGGTTATATTGTAGAAATAAGCTGGCGCATCATTTATTTCGTGCATGTTGGGCGATTCGTTAGTGTACCTAAAAAATACGGTACAATAATGGCTTTTTCCATCAGTGGTATTAAATTTTATAATTTCTCGCGAATTGTTCCCATCGGCATAGAAACTGTAGACAGTAGCGCCTGTATCGACGACGTTCACATTGTCGTTGCCAGGCGCCTGATGCGCCCATTCTGCCTTTATTTCAGCCATGACATTACTATCGACAGTAAGGTTAGGAGGCCGCTTGTAGTATACCGAATCATCTGTACAGCCTGAGACAATAATGAATAAAATGAATATTGCGACTGGAACGATTTGTCTCTTTAGCATTGCATAATATTATTTGGATATTTAGTTATATGATCTCTCTCATAAACGGTTAATTACGAACCGCCTGTAGTAATGACTCTTGCTCAAGCAAAGTGACTCCTTTAATAATATTACGAAAAGAAATCATCAAGGTTATGCTTCGGGATGCCGTGTTCGATTTTAAGCCGTTCCAGCCGGACCTCGGGGCTCAGGTAAGAGTATTTCGCGGGCAGCATCTTTTTTGCCAGTGCCTTATTCCGTCGGCTCTCGATCAGCTGGGAATCGTAGTACATTTCCCATGTCGAAAAGTCGGCTTCCGGCAGGTCGCCGATCAGTCGTCTGGCTTCCTCGTCGGATATTTCTTTCATACATTTGTCGTACCCGAGAAAGTTCGCGTTGGCCAGGTAGTAGTTCCCGTGTGCTTTGACAACGGAGGCGCGATCGCTCACTCTACGGGCGATCCATTCGAGGTACAGGTCGATGACGTCGTGCTCGGGACGGATTTCCACGTACATAAGATCGCCAGCGGGCCGTGGCCGGGTATGGGCTTTCATACGTTCGCTCTCCTTGAGCACTTCCATATGCATGAAAAAGTACTTCTTAGAGAGCCCGTCTTTCCGGCCCATGACCTGCCCGATATCGGGATAATACGTGGACAGCAGGCGTACCAGCTCATCGGGCACACACTGTTTGTTCCGCAGGGAAAAGGCGATGAAGGTATGCAGAGAGGGCAGGCACCTGCTGCCGACCCGCGGAGGCTTCTCCCGGAGCTTCAGCTTTACCGCCGTGGGAACATGTGGCACGAGGTCTTCAACCATGACTTTCGTATCGCCACTGTAGAGCCGGAGCTTGTCTTTTACATCTCTTGTGCTCTTCCCGCAGACCAGCGTCGCAGACGGTTCGCGCTTCAGTGCGATAGCGGCCCGGAGTACGTCTTCGACGTCACGCCTGTAGCCGATGATCAACTGAACGCCTCCAGGTCGGTCTGGCGGCTGCTCCCGACTTTGATGAAGGGCCGGGCGCGCTTCAGGATGACGCCCATGGACGCGAGCTCCGGATAGCCAGGCACAGGCCGGCAGCGGATGATACGGTTGGCCGTCCTCGGCCCGATGCCAGGGACACGTATCAGTTGCTGGTACGTCGAAAGGTTCACGTCGACCGGGAACTCTTCCCGGTTCAGCCGGGCCATGACCAGCTTCGGGTCCTCGTCCGGCAAGAATCCGAGGTCGCTCAGCACAGGCTCGAGATCGCGGACATTCAGCCCGTAGTCTTTCAGCAGGTACGAGGTCTGGTACAGCCGGACCTCCCGCCAGAGCGGCGAAGCCTTGACGCCGGAGAGCGGCGTGTCGGGCACCGGGTCGAAGCTCATGAAGAACGGGCGGCGCAGCCCGTAGTTGTCCATGAACCGGCCGATGGTCGTGATGATCTCGCTATCAGGCTCGTTAGTCGCACCGACGACGAACTGAGTATCGTTCGCCCCGACGATGCCCTCGCCATAGCGCACTTCGGAACGGCGCTGTTTCACGGCGCCATAAGTCCATTCCATCCGGCGCAGGATGTCGTTCTTGTAATCAAAGTTGGGGCATATCTCGTCATAGCGCGACTGGCAGGTAGTCTCAGCGTTCACCCCGAACTTGTTGGCGAGGAGCGACACCTCTCGTATCATGTCCCGCGGCACCCCGGGCATCAGCCGGACGTGGACATATCCCGTGAAGCCGCTGCCTCGCAGGGTTCTCAGGACTTCGAGCTGGCGCTCTGTCGTCAGCTCCGGGTCGCCGATAACGCCCGAAGACAGGAACAGCCCTTCGATGGCGTTCCTGCGGTAGAAGTCCCATGTGATCTTGACGATTTCGTCGGGCGACAGGGAAGCGCGTGTGGCTTCCCGGCCGCACCGGTTCGGACAGTAGAGACATTCCCCGCTACAGCTGTTTGTCAGCAACGTCTTGTAAAGCTGGATGCACCGGCCGTCGGGCGTGAAAGTGTGGCAGGTTGTGGTACTGTTACAGCTATCGTATTTGGTCCCGTCGGCCAGTATCTTCATCCGCTCTTCGAGCGTGTGGTACTTCTCTCCCATCGATCGTAGATGGGACCGGCCGGTATTTAAGAAAAATCCGAATGCGGCGTGAAAGTAAATGTCTACCTGACAGGGTCGGACTATTATGCGCGCGCGAGCGGCCGAGGCGGGACACGGATTAAATGAACATACCCAGTAACGCCAGAATAACAATACAAATAGCGCCTGGCACGCCTCCGAAGGCACAGACGAGCAATGTAGGGACGTCATAGGGGATTCCCATGCTGAACACGAAGTTAGAGACCAGCAAAATGAGCAGGCCGCCCAGGGCGTTCAATATAAGCCATACGGCGATCTTCACTGTGAATTTAAGCAGCTTGTAAGCGACGATAATGCAAATGATTGCTGCTACGGCTATGGCTGCCAGTAATATCCATTCCATCTCGATTCCCTGCATAGCATATCTGCATCGGAAGATTTAGCCTTTTGTGTAAAAGTAATCATCCGAGAAAGACAATCAGATTAGAAGAAACTTTCCAGTGTGCCCTGGACGCTTCTTCCTTTCAGCTCATCCTCGGAGTACCCGAAATACCCGAGTATCCGCATGGCCGTAGGTACCAGCTGTTTATCAATGTAATAGTCCGCGTCGAGCTCGTAAGAGCGATCCTTCGTGTACAGCTTCCCGTCCTTGAACTTCTCGAACATCTCGACCGGATATGCGCGCTCGCTGAGAATACCCGGGCCTTTGACGATGACATAGCTGATCTTGTTGCCCACCTCGGACGCCATGTCCAGCTCCATAGCCTTCTCGGCCGCCTTCACGTGCGCCTGGGCGCTCTCGTACCGGGTGACGCTCTTGGTCAGCGTCTTGTGGATGACCAGCTCGTCCAGCGGGACCCTGCCTTCTTTCACACGGCGGACGGTTTCCTTCGCGAACTTCATGGCTTTCTCGGGGTTCTCTTCCTCGAGGATGATCCGGATGACCTCGGACTGCAGCTCTTTCGCCAGATCACACCAGTCGCCCCTCCTGACTTCCAGGCCGCGGACGATGATCTCGCCTTTCTCATTCAGGCCGGCGTACCGCTTTTTCGACTCGGTGAAGAAGATGATGCGGTAGTAGTTGTCCACGTCCATGTCCAGCGGCAGCTCTTTCGTTACCCGGACGATGAATTCCCGCAATGTCTGCCGGAGGTCTTTATCGCCTTTTTGCCGTACGAAGAGCGAATCCGTATCGCCGTAGAGCACTTCCAGCCCCATCTCGGTGGCGATGTCGTTCGCCTTCTTGATGAAGTACCGGCCCCATGCCGACGTCGCCTCCGCGCATTCCCGGCGATACCACTTGGCCGCGGCCCAGCCGGTGTAGCCGTAGAACGCGTTGGTCAGTATCTTGATCGTCTTCTGCCGGATGTCGAGGAACCGGTAGTCGCGGTCTTTCTTATCCATCGCCGCCAGCTTTTTCTTCAATGCCATGCGGTGGTGGACCAGCCCTTTCAGTATCGTCGTAAAGAAGCCTTCCGGCGTCTTGCGGAACCGGTAGCCGACCTCCGGTGCAGGTGCCGAGCAGTTCTCTTCTTCCCCGGGCATGCAGACGGTGTCCGGCGATATGTTGTAGTTGATCATGATCGACGGGTACATGGCCGAGAAGTCCAGCGATGCCACGTTTTTATGCAGGCCTTTTACAGGCGGGAAGACGAAGCCCCCGGCATAGGTATCCACCGAGCCGCCCTTCGACGGGATAAGCTCGCCGTGCTCGTAAGCGGTATAGGCAAGATAAGCTTCCACCTGCCGGCCACGGCCCATCTTAGACACATTGTCCAGCGGTTCGTGGACCATGCGGGCGAACTCGACCTGCAGCGGCAGCAGCTCCTTAGCCAGGCCGTAAGTGCTGATCACGTCGTCCATACAGTATTCTACCAGCGCCGGTCGCTTCGACGGGTCGCTCCAGTAGCTGCTAATCTGCGCCCCCGGTATGTTCACCCGTTCTTCTTTTTTCATCACGCCGAGGAAGTCGGCCACGTTATCCAGCGTCTTTATTTTGATGCCGTCCACGTCCCGGGCGGCCACCTGGTAAAGGTCGATATTCAACCGCCCGATCAGCTTGACCTTCTTCTGGATGCCGCCTCTTCCGGACATCGGCGTAGACCCGTCCCTGGAGACGCTGAGCTTAATCTTATGGTGCTTAGCCCGCTCCTGTATGTAGGGCCAGTCGAAGGAGTCCTGGTTGTAGCCGACCATGACATCCGGATCGTACTCGTGAATGTAACGGATGAACTCCTTGATGATGGTCCGGTCGTCGTTATCCTCTGCCTCGAAAATGCGCTGCCCGTCGTTTGTCTTCGCTGAAATGAGCACGATGGGGTCGGTCCTGGCGTTGGGCATGCCATGGGGATTGAACATCTCGCAGTCGAAGGCCATGATCTTCAGCTTCGGCTCGTCTTCCCGGGCAAAGCCTTTCGGATGCGGGCATAAAATGCCTGTTTCGGCGTATTCGACCTCTACGGGTTCGCCTTCCGCCTCGATGCCGCCCATGGGGATGAGGCGCCGGTCGATGATGTAGCGGACGCCGAACAGGATGTCCGCTTCCCTCACGTCCCCGAATTTGGCCGCCTGCTCCCGCAGGTATGGCACGTCACGAGGGAGCTGTGTAAAAATCCTGAAGCACTTGATAGGGTCGCCGAAGTTCTTACGATCGACTACGTCAACCTTGACCGGCTTCAGTATCTGGCCGCCGACCACGTCCGAGATATTTTCGACTGATGCAATAGGGACATCGCCATAGGGCACTACGTAGAAATAGGGCTCGAAGGTCCTGTCGAAGATGACGGCACTCCGTCCCTCGTCGTCCACGCACCACATCCGTATTACGGGACGATCGTTCTCCACTATGTAATCGACATCCAGCAGCCAGCCGCGAAACTTCATCGTTATGTATAAAAGGCCGCAGCGCCATTAAAAGCTTCTGCGGGTATTACCACGTTCACCGCATATTCATCTGTCGAGCATTTTATAAATATTTTCACGAAAACATGCCCCTGTCTGATGTTTGACGCTATTGACATCACGCACCACGCTGCGCTTGCACCACAAAGACACAAAGGATACGAAGACATAGTCATTTGTGATATGTTTTATACACTCATGACCTTTTCAACACGAAGGCCACGAAGGCCACGAGGTACACGACGTTCATTTTAAAAAAGGGGCAATGGCAGCCTCTTTCTACCTGAGACTTCGTGTACATTGTGGCCGTTGTGGCCTTTGTGTCGAAAGGGTCACAAGCCTGAACAAAGAGATTCAGGAATGACTAACACAAAGAATGAAAAAATATTCAGTTTCCCTGATTATCCTTTGTGTCTTATTCGTCTTAGTGTCTTCAGTCTTTGTGTCTTCGTCCCTTCGTGTCTTTGTGGCCGCAAGCGCAGCGTAGTGCGTGCATGCAATAACATCTAAAAAACACAGGAGTACCATAAAACAGGAAGCATTGTTGCGCTCGGCGATAGTAAGGAAGCAGTTCGGGTGGGTGTCATGAAGTAATGGGGGCGTCATGATACTGGAGGTATGCCTGTATGGCTTCATCGCGCAACAACTACTTTAATATTATTAGCCGTCTATATTTTAACGGTTATGGCCAGATCGTCGAACTGAAGCCTGACAGTTGGATGATATGGCCAGCAGGCATATCATTTGCCGGACGAATCGCATACCTTCCGCTAGTCGCAGTCAATTGCCGCTACATTTATAAACAATGAACATAATTGTACATTGCTGTACAGCATTGAGAATCCCTTGAGGAATAACAGTGATCACTTTCCAGCATTTTACTTATAAATATCCCAGAGGCACCGGGCCCATGCTGAAGGACATCAGCCTGCAGGTCAACAAAGGCGAATTCCTTCTGATCACTGGCCGCTCGGGCGCAGGTAAGACGACGCTCTGCCGGGCCATGTTCGGGGCGCTACACCACGACATCAGCGGTGACTTCGAGGGCTCGCTGAAGCTGAAAGGCCGGGACGTCAAAGAGTATACGATCGGCGACATCGGCGTATTCATGGGCGTGGTGTTCGACGACCCCGACTCGCAGCTCTTCATGCCGCTGGTGGAGGACGAGATCAAGTTCGGACTCCAGGCGCGCAACATGCCTTCCGGCAAAGACGACATTATCAAGGCGCTGGACCGCGTCGGCATCGGTCATCTTCTCAAGCGGGCGCCACACGAGCTGTCCGGAGGCCAGAAGCAGAAGGTCGCCATTGCGGCCGCACTGTCGGTCGACCCGGAGATCATACTGTTTCGATGAGCCGACATCCCAGCTGGACCCGCAGAGCACCATCGAGATCTATGAAATCCTCACGAAGCTCAAGGCGGAAGGGAAGACCATCGTCCTGGTCGAGCAAAAGATCGAGGACATCATCGACAAGGTCGATAAGATAGCGGTCATCGACGACGGCAGGATCATCGCATCCGGCGCGCCCCGGGAAGTGCTGAAGAGCCGGGACCTGTTTACCGCGATGCCGTACCCGTGTGTGTCCAGGCTTGCAGTAGAGCTGAAATCGCCAGAAATGTTGCTGAGCATGGACGAGGGAAGGAAGTACCTGTCGGCGGCCGGCATCTCGTTAAAGCCCGGCAACAACGACGGCAGCGCGCCGGCGGTGCCGGTTGAGCCGATACTGGAGATCCGGGATCTGAAGTTTAATTACGGCAGCGTCAAGGTCCTCAACGGCATCTCGCTCAAGGTCATGCCAGGCGAAGTCATATCGATCCTGGGTCACAACGGCTGCGGCAAGACCACGCTGCTCAAGAACATCATCGGGCTCCTGAAGCCCCCGGAGAACGGCATGGTGCTGTTGAACGGCAAAGACGTCCGGGACATGCCGGTGGACCAGGCGGCGAGGATAGCCGGGTTCCTGTTCCAGAACCCGGACACGATGCTCTTTGCCGAGACCGCGCTGGAAGAAGTGATGTTCGGCCCGACGAACCTCGGGTTTGCGGACGCAAAAGAGCGCAGCCTCAAGGCGATGGAAGAGGTCGGGCTGTCGCACAAGAAAGACGAGTACCCCCGGTACCTGGGCAATGGCGAGAAACTACGCCTGTGCGTGGCTTCCATCCTGGCCATGGGCCCGAAGCTAATCATCCTCGACGAGCCGACCACCGGGCTGGACGATAACGAGTGCGCCAGGCTCATGGAAGTCGTGCTGAAGCTCAAGGCCGAAGGCGTGGCCATGGTTATCGTCACGCACGACATGAACCTGGTGGCGAAGTACATGAACCGGGTGATCGTCCTGTCGGAGGGTAAAATCTTCAAAGAGGGTACCCCGGCAGAAGTGCTGCGTGACGCTGCCGCCATGGAGGCGGCATCACTCAAATCGCCGCCGATCGTGATGCTATCGTCTGAGTGCGGAAGGGTATGTCTCACAGTCGAGGAGTTCCTGGAGGCGCTGACATGAGCGGGGCCGAAGTCTTCCAGTACGTCGACGGCGACACATTCGTCCACAAGCTGAACCCGCTGGTGAAAATCCTCTTCAGCGTCTTCATCATCGTCGCCGGCATCATCAACGGCGACCCGCTGGTCCTTGTATTGCTTATGGGCATCCCGATCGTTGCGCTCATCACGGCCGGGATGACGAAAGACGTCATAACCCAGGGCAAGATGCTGCTGGTCGTCTTTGTGCTACTGATACTGATAACCGTGCTCACCGTGAGGACCGGAGAGATGTATTACCTTGCCGGTATCGGCCTCGCCACATTCGACGGCATCCTGGCAGGCGTATTAATCTCACTGCGACTGGGTGCCATGTTCTTCGCGTTCCTCCTGATGGTAACGACCACAAAGCCCGGCGACCTGGTCAACACGCTGGTGAGCCGGCTGCACTTCCCCATGGACTATGCGCTCATGATCATGATCACCATGCGCTTTATTCCGACGTTGCAGGTAGAAGCCCGCAAGATCACCGAAGCGCAGGCAGTACGAGGCTTCAAGCCCGCAGGACTGTCCGACATGTCCCGCATCATCGGTCCGACCATCACCCCGCTGCTCTCCAACTCTATAGGACGCGCAGGCAGTCTCGGGCACGTAATCGAGCTCCGCGGCTACCGCAGCAACTCGAAAATTAAGTTTACCGAGATACCCCTGAAGATGAAGGACTACCTGTCGATAGCGGGCATCCTTGTAATGACCGTCGCCTTCGGACTCTACGCCCTCGGCTTCATTTGAGGTCTCGGAGGTTACGAGAGGTCACGGAGCTTAGCACGGAGGTCACAGAGGCCACAAAGGTAATCACAGAGGACGTTTTTAGAAAGATGGCTATGGGAAAGCCTTTTTATTAAACAAACCTCTGTGTCGTCCTCTGTGCCCTCTGTGCCCTCTGTGGTGAAACTTTGTGACCTCTTGAAACCTCCGTGACCTCTAAAATGGTGAAATTCTGTGACCTCTTGTTACCTCTGCGACCTCAATTAAACGAGCAGCAATATCAGCGACAGTGACAGGATAAAGAGCACGGTCGAGATGACCACGGCGCTCGAAGCAAGCTTTTCATCGAGGCCGAACTGCTCCGCCAGTACAGTGTTAGTGACGCCCACCGGTGTGGCTCCTTCGAGCAGCGCCGTCTTGTAGAATGTGCCGGAGATGCCGGCTACCATAGCCGTTATTATGACGATCGCAGGCATAACGAGCAGTTTGATTCCGCTGATAGCGCCTAATACACGGGCATTTTCTTTTATCCCGACGGCAGAGATCATGGCTCCGGTCGCCACCAGTGCCAGTGGCGAGGTGCTGTACTCTATGAGCACCATCGGCAGCCTGACGAGGTCCGGGAGGGCGATGAACGATAATATGATGCCTGCGGCGGCAGCCCAGAAGACCGGTATCGTATGCAAGCGGAGCCCGTCCTTTTCTTTACCGGAATAGCGCTGGCAGAGACAGGCGCCGAACGTGAACACGATCACCGTGTATATGGTAGAGACGAAGGCAGTAAGCGCCAGCGATTCCTGGCCCTGGGCCGCGATATTTAGCGGAAAGCCGATATAACCTGTGTTGCCGAAGAACGCGCAGACGATGAACACGGGTATGACGGCATTTTTCAGCCTCATCAGGCGGGCGGCAGCATAAGCGATGACGATGATTACGGCGATTGGCAGAATTGTGATCAGGTATATCATCGGGTCCAGCAGCAGGCTATGGCTGGTGTCATGCAGGCTGAGGAACGTAATGACTGTGATGCCCACGTAGTAGACGTAGTCGTTTAATATCTTAACCAGCCATTGCGGGAACAGGCCGATTGCCTTTAGCAGCCAGCCTGCAAAAATCAGCCCGAAAATCGGTACAACCACGCTCAGCAGGTCCATTGGCAGAAACATGGAACCGACCGGCAATAAAGCTATTGATAAAGAAGATATTAGCGGGAAAAACGATAAAAAGAAAGGGCTGATCGCCCCATATTACTGCTTTTTCCTTACCGCGTAAACGGTCAGCGCAAGTGCTGTAATAGCCCCGATACCGCCAAACAACACGGATGGCGTAGCAGTCGGGACAGGCGTCGCGGTCGTCTCAGGCACGGGCGTCGGAGTGGTCGTATTGGTTGCAGCCGGGGAAGGGCTGACCTCCGGTAATGGCGTCGGCGAAGGCGAAGGTGTCGGGGCTGGTGTCGGCGAAGGCGTTGCTGTCGGTAAGAGTGTCGGGGCCGTCGACTGGACCAGGATTACGTTCAGAGAGTTATCGACTCCGGGTATGGCCGTTATCCTTTGCCAGCCGCTAGTTGGATAGACATAATAGTCGCCAACCGTGTCGGTATAATAAAACTTGAAATCGATCAACGGCTCCTGCGCGTAATCAATAGGGCCGATCCGGTAATTTCCACTGCTATCAGAGGTCGTAAAATACTCGTGTCCCTGATACAGGACGGTGACATTTGCCCCTGAGGGCGATATCATAACGCCTCCGTACCCTGGGTACTGGATCTGACCAGAGACTGTTATTGTCATGCTTTCTGCAGATGCGGGCGGAACGATCGCCAACAAAGAGATCAAAACGATGGTTATTGATGCTATCGTGATCGGAGCATTTAAATTACAACCCATAGAATACCCAATCCTTATATATAATTCGTTACTGAACATAAAAGTCTTATCGTGCTTCGAATTTTTGATAAAAAGGGGATAAAATGAGAACAGGCCGATTGCCCGGGATTACTGCTTTTTCCTTGCAACGAAGCCGGTCAGCGCAAGGACAATAATTGCCCCGACACCGCCAAGCAGCACGGATGGCGTCTTAGTAGGGACCGGCGTCGCCGTCGGCAAGGGTTCTGGCGTCGGTGTCGTGGTATTTACTACTGTCGGCGAAGGGCTGACTTCCGTGGCAGGAGCAGGCGAAGCGGTCGGTGTCGCAGCAGGTGCCTGCGTCGGCGTCTCTGTCGGTACGGGCGTCGGCGCAGGCGAAGTCGATTTTATCAGGATCATATTCTGGACGATGTCGCTGCCGGACAGCACAAGCGTCTGTTGCCAGCCGTTCGCAGGCCAGACGTAATAGTTGCCGGCCGCGTCGGTGTAATTGACCTTGTATTCAAATATTTGCTCCTGTCCATAGTCGATAGGGCCGATCTTGAAATCCCCATGGCCGTCCGAGGTAGTAAAATATTCATGCCCCGCATACCGGGCGGTTACGTTCGCACCTTCGGGAGATAAAAACGAACCGTCGGATCCAGTATAGAGGAGCTGGCCCGAGAGCGTAACCGTCGAGCCCGCCGCCAGTGCTGGCGTGAGCAAGAGCATTATAGCGATGGCAAGGCATGCCATTGCAGACAGGATACTAAAGTAGCGATTCATACAATACCGATTCCATACATATTATTTATGTCAATACATATAGAATTTATTATCCTGCAGGTTATTTGCACAAGTTTTATCACAGGCATTTTGAGGAAATATTTTATCACAGGCAATCACTGGCGAGAAATCTTTATTTGATTTGCGCATCATTCCCTGTTGATGCCATTCAATGTCATTCCTGCCATCGACCTGAAAGACGGCAAGTGTGTCTCGCTCGTCCAGGGCGTGCCGGGCACAGAGACCGTATCGATAGACGACCCTGTGGAAGTCGCTGCCGGCTGGGTGGGCCAGGGCGCGAGCACGCTGCATATTATCGACCTCGACGGCGCATTTTCAGGCAGGCGCAAGAACGCCTATATCCTGGAGGAGATCGTCTCCAAGTTCAGGGTCGACGTGCAGGTCGGGGGCGGCATCCGGGACTATGCCACCGCGAAAGCCCTGCTTGACATGGGCATCAATCGCGTGATCCTGGGGACGGCAGCCATTAAGGAACCGCAACTCGTGAAGCGTCTCGCCGATGACTTCGGCAGCGACGCGGTCATGGTCTCGCTGGACTCGAAGAAGGGAGAGGTGCTCGTCGAGGGCTGGACTGCAGGCTCGGGCAAGGGCACAGTCGAAATGGGCCGGTTCTTCGAGACCATGGGCGCCGGCAGCATACTCTTTACGGACGTGGACGTGGAAGGCCTGTTGAAAGGCATTAACGCCAGCCCCATCGAAGCGCTGACACGTGCGGTGGGCATCCCTGTGATCGCCTCTGGCGGTGTCACGACCATCGACGACATCCTGCAGATTAAAAACACGGGCGCATCAGGCGTTATCGTGGGCGCTGCGCTGTATAAAGGCTTCTTCACGCTACGCGAGGCAATAGATAAAGCTGCCAAATAATTCAAGACTTGGCGGCTGCTTCAGTTGTACAACAACATTTATTTACGTGAAAAGAAGCTATTGACTTGGGTATTATGAGGACAGCGACGGTACACCGGCAGACGAAGGAGACGGACATCACCATCGAGCTGAACATCGACGGCAAGGGCAATGCGACCGTCGATACCGGCATCGGCTTTTTCGATCACATGCTCAACTCGTTGGCCAAGCATGGCCTCATGGACCTGACGCTGAAGGCGAAAGGCGACCTGTCAGTCGACGATCACCACACGGTGGAAGACGTCGGCATCGCGCTCGGCGAGGCTTACAAACTGGCCTTGAAAGATAAAGCCGCCATCGAGCGCTTTGGCCATGCGCTGGTGCCCATGGACGACGCGTTTGCCGTCGTGGCTGTCGACATCAGCGGCCGTGGCTATAGCGTCTTCAAGGCCGAGTTCCACGGCAGGAAGGTCGGGGAATATTCCACTGCAATGACCAGGCATTTCATCGACTCCTTCGCCCGGGCCGCGGGAATCACCGTCCGCGTAGAGCTAGATGGCGAGGACGACCATCACATGGTAGAAGCCATGTTCAAGGCACTGGCCCTCTCGCTCTGGATGGCCACGGCGAAGAATGAAAAACGCGGAGTGCCCAGTACGAAGGGCGTCCTCTAATGCGTTCCAGGCGTAGTGTAAAATTCTAATTGCATCTTAACGATACTTTTTAATTTTTAATAATCATCGGTAGACATATGATGTATTAGCTGAGACTCGACCGGCAGATACTCATGGTAAATGGATAGGTTGCCCCGATAATAATTGCTAATCATATTGGCATAATTGATGCGGTTTATCAATTTATATGTTTTACAATAGTATATATCATAAAATAAAAAATGCTTATCGATAATTATTTTATTGGTATATTTCTGTGAAATTAGCAATATATTCCGTTTATTTTGTCTTTTATTGATTTATCGCCCGGGGAAAAGGTATTTAACGTCTCGGGAAAAACGCTTACTATACAAATGATTCGAGAAAAAGTGACTAAACGGTAAAGGATGGTGACAAAATGGGAAATTTTGCATTAAAACAGCTTGAGATGGCTAAGAAGCTTGATTCCTCGGTCGCTGTATTGCAGTGGAGAGACTGGAAATGGCAAATGAAGCATGCGATACATGACATACCGACATTCGAAAGGCTGACAGGCATACAATTCAGCGATGAGGAGCGTGAAGAGCTGGAAAAGACAATCCGGAAGTTCCCGATGTCCATTACGCCGTATTACCTGTCGCTGATCAACCCGAAGGACATTAGAAATGACCCCGTATTCAAGCAATGCTTTCCCTCGCCTTCGGAACTGATCGTTGAAAAGTGCGATATGGAAGACCCGCTGGCCGAGGACCGCGACAGCCCGGTAGAGGGGATCACCCACCGGTACCCTGACAGGGTTCTGTTTCTTATCAGCAATGTCTGCGCTATGTACTGCCGGCACTGTACGAGAAAGCGTAAAGTCGGCAATGTCGACTATATACCGGACAGGGAGAGAATAGGCAAGGGCCTCGAATATATCCGGAATAATCCGAAGGTCCGGGACGTGCTCCTTTCAGGCGGCGATCCGTTCATGCTGCCCGACGAATATCTCGACTGGATACTGACTGAGCTCCGGAGCATACCGCATGTCGAAGTGATCCGCATCGGGACCAGAGTCCCTGTTGTCCTGCCGTACAGGGTCACCGACAACCTGGTCAACGTGCTGAAGAAGCATCATCCGCTATGGATCAACACCCACTATAATCACCCGAAAGAGCTGACATCAGCATCCAGAGATGCTTTGCGTAAACTGGCAGACGCAGGCATACCGCTGGGCAATCAGTCCGTGCTCCTGGCCGGGATCAACGACTGTCCCGAGATCATGAAGAACCTTGTCCACCGGCTGGTCCAGAACCGGGTCAGGCCATACTATCTGTTCCAGTGTGATCTCTCTGAGGGCCTTGCACACTTCCGCACATCCGTATCCAAAGGCATCGAGATCATCGAGAACCTGATCGGCCATACCACAGGGTTCGCTGTGCCGACCTTTGTGGTCGATGCGCCCGCGGGCGGCGGCAAGATCCCGCTGATGCCCAATTACCTGATATCTCTTTCCACAAACAAGGTGGTACTGCGTAACTACGAGGGAGTCATTACCACCTACACCGAGCCGGATTTATACAAGCCGGTCAAGTGTGAGGGCGACTGCGACAAATGCCCGCTGGACTATCGCACCGAAGACATAGAGACCGCCGAAGTGGGAATTGCCCGACTACTCTCCGACAGGGACAGCACCATAGCCCTGGTGCCGAAGAACGGACGATACACAGGCCGGTACAATGTCTGACCGGATATTGAAGATTGGCCATACGGTCTTGCAGCAGGGCCCTCATAACGATCGCATCTATGTGATGAAGCTGGCCCCCCGCGATCTGCCCTGGATCATCGACTACCTGAAGGACCTGGCCACGGACAACGGGTACTCGAAGATTTTCATCAAGGCACCCGCATCAGCCCTCGGGAACCTGCTGAGGAAAGGCTATGTCATGGAAGCGCACGTGCCGCGTCTCTTCAACGGCACAGAGGACGGGTTTTTCCTGGCAAGGTACCTGAAAGAGATGCGCAGGCACGAGCCAAAAGGCGAACGTATCCAGGAGGTACTGTCAAAGGCGCTGGCCCTTGCCGGCATGCACAAACATGTGTCCCTTGCCCCGGAATACTCGTTACATACGGCCAGCCCTGATGATGCCGGAGATCTGGCAAAGCTCTATAAAAAAGTCTTCGTCACGTACCCGTTTCCCATCTTCGACGAGAGGTACCTGAAAAAGACGATGGCCGAGAACATCA
The DNA here is from genome assembly GCA_963769045.1 of uncultured Methanocellaceae archaeon. GTDB lineage: Archaea > Halobacteriota > Methanocellia > Methanocellales > Methanocellaceae > Methanocella_A. Next base: position 159,142 of record CAVYKK010000009.1, on the reverse strand, counting down.
GGTATTTCTACGTCAGGAAAGACGACGAGATCGTCGCTGCATCTTCCGCAGAGATTGACCATAGCCTGCTAAACGTCGAAATGACCGACTTTGCCACGCATCCCGACCACAGGGGCAAGCAGCTCTCGGCAAACCTGCTGATGAAAATGGAAGAGGAGATGCTTGACGAGGGTATGAAGATTGCCTATACCATCGCCAGATCGCTGTCGTACCCGATCAACAGCCTCTTCTCGAGGTCAGGATATGCCTACGGCGGCACACTGGTGAAGAACACCAACATCTGCGGCTCCTTCGAAAGTATGAACGTCTGGCATAAGGCACTGGAATAAGGACAAACACCCGGCGCTCTTTTCCACCGGCCGGGTGCCCACCAATAGTTTAATCTGATTACAGATACACTAAACAGAGGCATTAGCTATAGTGCAGCTGGCATAAAAATGGGCATCATGGAAAAAATCTCTGGCGCAGTCGCCTCGCGCAGCCTGGCCGCAGGCAGTAAAACCACTGCTTCGGCACGGTATTCCGGCACAAAAGCGATACTCGTGCTGGTCATGGTTTTTTGGGGTGGCTCGTTCATTGCTTCAAAAGTAGGCCTGAACAGCCTGTACCCGGTTGAGATGGCTACCCTGCGGTTTGCCATAGCGACGCCAGTGCTATTGCTAATAACCGTGCTGCTCTACGGTGTAAAGTCGCTGCGTGTCAAAGGCAGGGATTTGCCCGTACTCATCGCGATGGCCATGACCGGAGTGACACTGCAGTATATCGTGCAGTTCATAGCGATGACGTACACGAGTGTTACCAACACGGCGCTGCTCATCAACATGGGCACGTTTTTCGTCATCATACCCTCGGTGCTGTTGCTGAAGGTGAAGTTCACCGCCGATAACACGCTGGGCGTCATCATAGCGTTCCTGGGTGCCGGGCTGGTCGCCACCAATGGCAACATCGCACTGTCGGTCAACCTGATCGGAGACGGACTGGTGCTCATTTGCGCCATATTCTGGGCGGCATATATTCTCATAGGCAATAAGCTGGCGGGCAAATACTCCGTGCTCACCCAGCTCAACTGGATCTTCATCATCGGCTTTCTGGGCCTGCTACCGGTTTACTTCCTTACGCCTCACCACGATATTGCCTCGCTTGGCACTGTGTCATGGGTGTCGCTGCTTTATCTCGCGATCATCTGCTCGGTCATCGCCTACTTCTTTTTCAACGACGCCATCATCAAGATCGGCCCCTCGCAGACCGCCATTTACCAGTATTTCGAGCCCATGTTCGCCATCATCTTTGCAATCTTGCTGCTCCAGGAGCCCTTCACGATCTACATCGGGTTGGGCGCAATCCTCATCATTGCAGGCATCGCTATGGCCGACAACAACCTGAAATTCCTGGGCTATTTCTTTAAGAGTGACAGCAAAGGGCCAGCCAGCGGCCCCCGGTAAAATATTGGCGTGACTGGTCGGCCGCCGTCCGCCCGCGCGCATGCGAATTGTCCCGACGCTATTCGCTGGAACCATTAGCCTTATTATCCATCGTCGCATTTCCAGCCTTCATATGTCCGGGGAAAAGCCGCGAAACGACCTGCCGCTAATCATAGGCCTGTTCGCCATAAACATGTTCTGGGGCGCATCCTTTATCGCCAACGACATCGCGCTCAGGAGTATCCTTCCCATCGAGATAGCGTCCCTCCGGTTCTTTATTGCCGCCCCGCTGCTCGCCGCTCTCGCATTGCTCTGGAAAGGCCCCGGCATCTTCCGGATGGAAAAGAACGACCTACCTGCCATTATCGTCATGGCCGTCACCGGCGTCACGCTGCAATACATACTCCAGGTGACGGCGCAAAGCTATACGACGGCCATCAACCTGTCGCTAATCCTCAATTTGTCGACGTTCTTCATATTGTTCCTCGGCGCGCTGTTCCTCGGTGAGCGGCTGACCGCATCCCGCGTCATCGGCGCCTTTGTCGGCTTCGGGGGCGTGGCGCTGCTGGTCTCCGGTGGCACCCTCGCCTTCTCGCTCGGCCAGGTCGGCGACGCTGTAGCCGTCTTCTGCGCTCTGCTCTGGGCAGTCTACTCCATCGTCGGGAAAAAGATCGCGGGCAAATACCACCCGCTGGCCATACTGGTATGGGTCTTCGCCATCGGTGCCGTCTGCATGATGCCGTTCTATGTCCTCACGCCGCATGCCGGCCTGTCGATCATCCCGGTATCGGCATGGGGAGCTATTCTTTTCCTGGCCGTCTTCTGCTCAATCATCGCGTATCTCGTCTATAATCTGGCCCTGGAGACTATGGACGCGTCTCAAGTGGCGCTGTTCATCTACCTCATCCCGCTGGCGACGATTATACTGTCATGGGTTATCCTCGGCAAAGGCCTGACCCTGGCATCGGGCTTTGGCGGCCTGCTGGTGCTCGCTGGCATGTGGATTGCCGAACGCAATACCAGGAAGTAAAGCCGGGAGGGCCGGCCGCTTCGCGCGCGCATACGAATTTATCGGACAAATAGCTGCGTGCAGCCCGACGTTTTCTATCGATACCATAATGAATATAGGCCTCCCCGGCAAAACAATTATGGAGACGGCTAATAGCATTTATTAGAGGCAAAAACATGGAAGGAAAGACATTTGAGTCGATCGATGAGTACATCGCACAATATCCCCCGGATATACAGGAAAAGCTGGAGAAGCTGAGAAAAGTCATCAAAGAGACCGCGCCGGAAGCGGAAGAGACGATCAGTTATCGGATGCCCGCCTTTAAGTTAAACGGGCGACCACTGGTCTATTTTGCGCCATTTTCCGATCATATCGGATTTTTCCCGACGGCCAGCGGGGTCGAAGCATTCAAAGACGAGCTGACCGGATATAAGACTTCCAAAGGGACCATACAGTTTCCGCTGGATAAGCCGATGCCCCTGGATTTAGTCCGCAGGATCGTCAGGTTCAAGGTCGCTGAAATTTCAAAGAAACCGGCAGGCAAACCGAAGAAAAAATGATCAAGTGTCTCTCGTGCCGGAGCTATCGCATGCGCGCGCGGGCGCCCGGGCAGACTGCGACGATTTGCCCCGACCCGGCCAGGGCCCCGTTCATCAGCCGATTCCGGCTACAAGACGCCCCGGATGGTCATGCGTCGCGCCCGAGCTCGAACGCCTTCAGGTTAACGGCAACCGTCTTCGGCGGCACAGACTTCGCGATGACCTGCTTGAGTGTCTCTTCCTTCAATGGCAGGTACTTCGAGACGGCGCCGATCATCACGACGTTCAGCGCCTGGACAGCCCCGGCCTTGCGAGCCAGCGCCGTGTAGTCTTCCGCCTTGACATCTTTACAGAGTCCTTTTAACGCGCCCAGTATGTCGTCCAGTTCCGGGTAAGGTGTCTTGCCCGAGTAGACCGTTACCGGCACGATACGCTCGGTATTGACGACCGCAACGCCCTGTGGCTTCAGGTACTTCGCGAAGCGCAATGCTTCCAGTGGCTCCATGCTCATCATGCAGTCGGCGCCGCCGGCCGGGATCATGCTCCCGTAATGGCTGCCGATGCGGACGTGGTTCTCCACAGCGCCGCCGCGCTGGGCCATGCCGTGAGTCTCCGCTCCGGTCACCGGCAACCCTTCCGCGACCGCCGCCTTGCCGATGATGTCCGACGCCAGGATGGCGCCCTGGCCGCCGACGCCTACGATGATTAAGTCGAACATGTTATTTGCTCCTGATCTTAATAGCGCCGAACTGACACAGGTCCGAGCATACTCCGCAGCCCGCGCACTGATCATTGGTCACAGCCTTGCCGTTCTTGAACTCCATGGCAGGGCAGCCGAACTTCACGCAGCGCTTGCAGCCTTCGCACAGGTCCTCGATCACTTCGTACTGCTTTCGCTTGATGCCGATGCGCTTAGCCGTTATGATACAAGGCTGCCGAGAGATGATGACGTTCACGCCGTCCGATTCGTAGGCATTCCTGAATGCGGCTTTCGTAGTCTCCATGTCGAACGGGTTGACAACCTGCATGTGATCTACGCCGCATGCTTTGACCATCGATTCGAGAGAGACTTCCGTTGTAGGCTCTCCCGTGATCATCTCGCCCAGCGCCGGGTGCTGCTGGTGCCCGGTCATGGCGGTGGTGCGATTATCCAGGATGACCACTGTGATGTTCGCCTTATTGTAGACGGCGTTCATCAGGCCGGGGATGCCGGTGTGCAGGAACGTGGAGTCGCCGATAGTACAGGCGACTTTGTTCTTGACACCCGCGAAGCTCAAGCCTGATGCGATAGTAATGCTGGCGCCCATGCAGATGCACGTATCGACGGCACCCATCTGGGTGCCCAGTGTGTAACAGCCGATGTCGCTGGCAAAGATCGATTCGTCCTTGAACACGGACTTCAGCGCGTAGAAAGTCGCCCGGTGCGGACAGCCCGGACAGAGGGCCGGCGGCCTCATGGGCAGGTCGATGCCTGTCTGTGGCTCATTCACTTTCAGTACAGGGAGCTTCAGTAGCTTGCGGATGATATTGGAGACCAGCAACGTGTCGAACTCGCCCTCGTGGGGCACCTCGCCGGTCATCTTCCCGGCGACATCGTCCGCGTACATCCTGACCTGCTCTTCGACTATGGGCATGAGCTCTTCGATGACAAGGACTTTATCGACGCTTTCCGCCAGCTTCGTAATAAGCAACGGATCGACCGGGTATGCGCCGATCTTAAGGTAAGATACAGGCTCTTTGATAGAAGCAAGAGCCTCTTCGACATACTTGCTGGAGACGCCGGAAGCAATGATGCCAAGCTTAGCTTCAGGCTTTACCTCGACCTTATTCCATGGCGAAGAAAGCAGCTCTTTCCGCAGGGCTTCCTGCTTCGCATTAAGCTTCTTCAGCAGGGCGCGGGTGTGCTTCGGCAACACCACGAACCGCTCTACGTCCTTCGTGAACTTCACCGGGCGCTTCCCTTCCGGCAGGTCGCCGACGGTCACATCCGACTTGCCGTGGGACACCCGCGTCGTCGGCCTGAACATCACCGGCGTCTGGTACTTCTCCGACAGCTCGTAGGCATACGCGATCATGTCTTTGGCTTCCTGGGGCGAGCAGGGGTCGAGACAGGGTATCTTCGCGAACTTGGCATACATGCGGCTGTCCTGCTCGTTCTGGGACGAGTGACAGAACGGGTCATCTGCGACCAGCACGATCATGCCGCCGACTACGCCCGTGTGGGACAGTGTCATGAACGGGTCTGCGGCTACATTCAGCCCGACATGCTTCATGGTCACGACCGAGCGGGCCCCGGCCCACGCCGCGCCGATAGCCACTTCCATGGCAACTTTCTCGTTGACCGACCACTCGATATGGAACCCACGCTCACCCGCTACAGGGGCCAGCGCGGCCAGTATCTCCGATGAGGGCGTCCCGGGGTACCCGGTCGCTACGTCAACGCCGGCTTCAAGCAGCCCGCGGGCAATCGCCTCGTTGCCCAGTAAGAATTCCTTGCTCAAGGTCGTTCCTCATGTTCCATCAGCACATGAAAGTATAAAAAGCATTGTTTCGGGCAGGCATCAGATGAAACTGGATAGAAATACTACTGAATATAGGAGTATAGCTATTCTAGAACCTTTTTGTACAGGCTGGTGACCCTTTCAACACAAAGGCCACAATGGCCACAAAGGCCACAAGGTATATTTAATAAATGGATGTTAGCAGCCATTCCTGTAAGGGACTTCGTGTACATCGTGGCCATCGTGGCCTTTGTGTTGAAAAGGTCATGTTCCCATACAAAATACCATATGAATGACTATACACAAATTTGTTATACGGCAATGGCATATTGCAGTTTCGTATTTAAATACCGTTATACGAATTAGGTAATTATAATTAGCCCGGTACCCCACCGACAAGCTATTTAATATCATCTACACATTCAATGAAATATATGGGGATAGTTGAGGCTACTATTGGGGCGCTTTCGCTACTTGCTTTTGTGCTTGGTTCGCTGCTGCTTGTCAGCCTGGCGCTATCGGCCCTGATTATCCTCATTATACTGCTTCTGCTCGCATATTCGTTCCGGACAGGCAACATCCTGTTCCCCAACGTCATGGTCACGGGCATCATGTTCTTCGAAGGCCCTATTCGCATCATCCTCCGCACATTACGCGTCGATGACACGCGCATGGACCTGATCACCATCAGGATGAAAAACCAGGCCATATACCCGATGTTCCGCAAAATACCATACAACAAGCGGGCCATCTTCCTTCCCCAGTGTCTGCGGTCGATCACCTGTCCGGCAGTACTCTCGCCGGAGGGCATCAAATGCCGTAGCTGCGGCGCCTGTGGCATATCCGAGGCGCGGAAGGAGGCCGAGAAGCTGGGCTACATGTTCTTCGTGGTGCCGGGTTCCAGCTTTATCATGCGCATGGTGCAAAAGTACCAGCCCGAAGGGATCATCGGCGTCGGGTGCATGTATGAAGTCCGCGACGGCCTGGACATTATGCACAGTCACAGGATACCGGCCATCGGCGTCATGCTTGAACGTTCCGGCTGCGTGAATACCCAGCTTGACTGGGACCGGCTGTTCGCAGCCATGCACGCTATCGATATGCCAGGGGATACATGCCACGACCGGTTGGGCTACGCAGCGTCTGACGAGTCAGGGAATTTTAGACAGCCCTCTAAATAAATATGCTCTTATGCACTCCGTTTTTATTCTAGAGACATGAAGCAAACTTAATATATGTTGAACGGTTCTTAGGATAATACGATTTCTTTAAAGGGAGCCAAAGGTAATAAAAATGAAACATGCCGAAATCACTGTACTCGATGAAAAAGAAGAAGAGTTTGTAAAGCTGCTCGAGGAGTTCGGACTCAGCCGATCGATGGCCCGTATCATCGTATGCCTGGCAGTCCATGACGAGTGTACAAGCAGAGAGATCGAGATCGTCACCGGTATTAAATCATCTACCGTCAGCATTATTCTCAAAAAGTTGCGCGAAGACAGGATCGTCAAGGGCGAGAAGAAAGTCGACAAGCCCCATGACCGCGGCGTGATGCATTACAGCCTGGCAGGCAGCATGGACGATGTGCTCAGTATTCTCGAAGAGAAGAAGCGCAAAGAGACCTCTGCATATATAGACCGGATCAAAAAGATCAAGAATCGCCTGAAATAGTCAGGCAACTTTTAATACTGCGGGCACTATATTTTAGGTTGCAGGTATCTGTATGGTTCTGGGAGCTCTACTGCGGACGATCTTCGGCGCGCTCATCGGCCTGGTCCTGGGCGTCATCATCAGCCTCTTTCCGTCCTTCAGCGACGCCATCACCGGCGGTCTGAAAGTCATAACGGGCATCGACTTTTCCGGACAGATTATCCTTCTGATGACCGGCCTCGGCTTTCTGCTGGGCCTGCTGTCAGGCATCGTCCACATCATGAGCAAGAAATAATACTTTTCGCTTCATACGCGGATAGCGATTTGCCCAATATCGGCATGCGTCGTACGTTGTTCTCATGTTTCGGTACACATTGCCCTGACCGGGCATATAGATCGGTGTCCTGGCCAGGTATATGAGGATGAAAACGGGCAGGGCAATTCGTTGAAGACCGCACGGGCGCTCGCGCGCGCACGCGTGACAGGGACATAGGCCCCTATTATAGAGTTTTTTATATCCCCAGTAACTCGTTCAGCTTTTGCATCGCTTCTTTATCGGCCGGTGTGCCGCATTTTTCCACGAGCACTGCATCCTCGCGGATTTTGTTTTTACCCGCTTCTCCAAGGAATTTCAACCGCGTCCCGGTGACCGCGGCATCGATGACGGCTGCGAATCCCCGGCTGAAGCGGGGTACCCTGCGCCGGACTACTTCGCTTTTCAGGGGCTTTAGCTTGACGACCCCGTCCACGCGGGCCTCGCAGCTTACCCAGGCGTAGACACCCTTGACCAGTGGCGGCATGCCCTGCCGGGGCTCAAAATAGCTGTCATCAAGGTCCCCGAAGGCCGAGAGCACAAAGATCACCGGGTCGTCGACGATGTTGATCGTCAGTTTCCCGGTCTCGGACACGTTGCGGAACGTCTGCGAGCCAGGAAACATACGAATGAACAGGCTGTCGTCCTTCCGGACAATCCCCATAGGGGCGGCGTTCGGTTTCCCGTCTGCGGACAGTGTGGTAGCGATCGTCTCGGTGATCCCGGGCAGCAGTATTTCGTCGATCACATTCATCCTATACCCTCATGCCACGCAACAAAGCAATGAAGATGCCCGCTATGATAATATCGGCCGTCGAGCCAGGGTTGATCTTCTCCCGGTAGAGACGGTTCGACAGTTCGTTCAGCGTCATCCGGCGCTCGAGCACGTCGATCGCCAGGCCCTGGACATACAATGCCTTATTCATGTCGTACTTCTTGGCGACGAAGGTATCAGGCTCGTCGGCGAGCAGATCGAGATATGTCAGGACAATGGCATCGTTCAGCGTACCGTTGTACCGGCGTTCCAGGATGAGCTCGGCTGCCTTGAAGCACCGTGCAAACCCGTTAGTCCACTCCCGTGCGACAAGATCGTTCTTCGACGAAATCTCCATGATGTCGAAGAGTGTGAGCCCCCGCTTTCGTATGTCGTTCAGCGAGGCCGCGTCGCTGACGTCCAGGTCCTCGGAGCCCTTCATCTTCACCTGCACCTTACCGAACGCCTTGTAAAAGTCCACCGCGTCGTCCATCGTGGTCTCACGCACGACCTGTATCGCCTCGTTCTGCAGGTCGGCTAAGTCTTCGCAGGCAGCCTTGATGAGCGGGAAAAGCAAGATATAGGCGCCGAAGTGAGTGTTGCCACCCTGTTGCCAGGCGGTGCTCTCCTCAGAGGCCTCCAGGATGGCCGCCAAGATCGCCGATGCCCTGGCTGTGACAGGCCTTCTCCATGACCGGGAACACGCTGACAGCTGCCGCCAGGAAGTCTTCGTACTTCGTGTCCGCGTAGTCGTGATTGCGGTCGATGTTACCCGGTTTCGGGGTGCCGGAGACTTCCAGCGCCATGGCAAGGACCGCGCATCTGGCTATGTAAGAAGGCGTGAGCAAGCGTTCCATGATTAAAAGTCACCAACATGATGCGAGTAGTACATTCTTTGAAATTCAAATTATCAGTCTATCGATGATATAGGTTACTATGATGTATGACTTTAGAAATTAAAATGCTAACTTCCCGGATCCAATCACAATACAACACCCATGATAGTAAGAATAATAATTCAATGAACATCGACTTATTTGTCGGCATCATCTCATCGCGGTGCGACGCCAATGCAGGCTTCTAATAAGAATGCGTGATGATTGATATCCGTTACTTCCAATATTAATCGCGGTGCGACGCCCATGCCGGCTTCGCTGCATGGGCTACTCCGGGTTTTTCAGGTGCTACACCGTCCGGGCCGCGCTCGCACCCTCGCCGGACGTGCCCGGCTGCGCTTCGCTGCGCCGGACTCGACCGCTTCGCAAGCGCTAAGCAACGCGCCTGTCGGCAGCGTTCATTGCCCGGCCGCCTCCGCACCCCTCGCACAGCTTCGCGTGCGAGGGGCCTTCGGCCAGAAAAACCCTCCGCGGACCGCGAGAGCAGTATAGGCACACATACCACGAATAGCGTTGGATCGTTGCCTGTACCTGGTGTTGGTATGGGTAGCCGGTGCTTCTCCGCGGAAGGCGGAGGGTTTTTTCGGCTTGCCCGCTCGCACGCGATAGCTGTGCGAGGGGTGTGGAGGTGGCGGGTGTGAAAAACGCTGCCCTTTGGGCGCGTTTTTCAGGGCTTGCAAAGGAGGCTCAACGAGCATCAGCGAGTTGGGCCGACGAAGGTGCGAGCCCGTCGCCCGACACCGGAACACCGTAAAAACCCGCAGTAGCACGTGCGGCGAAGCAAGCACGGGCGTCGCACCGCGATTATTATGGGAAGTATAGGATGTCCGGTAATTGTTCTTATCGTATACTACGGTAAAATTATAAGAAAAGATTATAACAGACAAGAGCAGACACGATTTTCTTATGTCACGACCCGCTCTTTCTCTATATTTTTAATGATTTCCTCGGACAATTTCTTCTTCAAGGCCACGTACTCTTTCATGTCCAGGTGGTTCTCCTCCATGGACCCCTCACGTAAGTAGCAATTCTTGTTGAACTTGCAGCACCAGACCATGCTGCCGAAGCAGGTGGTCGAGCCGACCTCCAGCTTGGTGCCCTTGCCGCCGTTCAGCTTTATCTTCGCAAACTTTTCCGGGTCAAGGTTAGCCCGACGCAGCGCCATATGGACGGGACAGTCCTTGATGGGCGGGCAGCACCACGTCAGCCCGCGCAGGTCTCCGCCGCGACAGATGTGAGACGGCGCGTTATACCATCCGGTCATCTGCTGCTGGTCTTCCGTGTAGGCCACGAGACTTTTTATGATCTTCGGGCGGCGGCAACGGCGCGCGCCAGCGAGATCATGTCCGAGCCGGCCGAATACATGGCCTGGGCCGTCTCATAACCGTTAATCGAATTGTTGCCGATGACGAATAAGCTCGTGCCGTCCCGGATCTTCTTGATTGCGTTTACGTTGGCGCCGTTCCTGCCCATAGCGTCCACGTGGGCGATATCGAGGCCTGCTTTTTCCAGCAGCCGCAGCAGAACTACATCGTCGACTACGCCGGAGCGCATCTTCAGCGACAGGACAACGCCGGTCTTCTTAAGCTCGGTTACGATTCGTGCCAGCTTGATCCGGTCTTTGAGCATGACCTCGCCAACGCCGTGGGCAGCCATCTCTTCCTGTCTGCAGTGTGCGTTGATCTCCAGCAGCGCGCCGTACTTCTTAGCCAGCTCAGCGGCCCGCACCAGGGGCTCCGCGGTGGTCGCACGCACATTGATGCCGATCGCTACGCCCTTGCCCGAGACTTTTTTAAGCTCATCCTCAATGAAAGTGAAAATGTCGTCTGAGACGAATTCCTTGCGACCTCTTTTCACAATTTCCTTCGAGGCCTGCATCGTGGGGTCATCCAGACTGTAGCCGCCCAGGATGTAAAGCCCGGCGTCCTTGCACTGCTCGAAAAAGACGCTGTCAGTGATACCGGCCATAGAGGCCACGGCGACCGGGTTCTTGAACTTCAGGTAGCCGGCCTGGAGATTGTAGAGATCGGACATTTGGCGCACCAGAATTTTACCTGCGATTTATTACTCCGGCCTACATAAAACTTTTTTGTTAGGCCGGGCCCAATGTCATCATTCATAGTACAGGTCTTCCTCACCCAGGAACGACAGTAGTGCGTCGGCCAGCGCCTCGCTCTTCTCCAGCGATACGGCATGCCCGCACCTGCCGAACGTGATTACGTCCGCATGCGGGATCATGCCCGCGAACCGCTCGGCATCCGAGACCGGGATAATCTGGTCCTCTCGTCCCCAGACGATAAGCGTCGGCGCAGTAATGGATGCGAGCAGGCCCGGGAACGCGATGTCGGCCTTTGCCAGGTACTGGGCGTTCCGCAACAAAGCCCTGCGGTGCTCCGGGCGCTTCATCCGGGACCATATCTCGTCCGCCAGCCCCTCTGGTATTTTACTTTTGTCATAGAAGAGGTCTTCCAGCGAGCGGGCGAACATGTCCTTATTATGTGACAGCAGCCAGAAGTTGGCGTCCATGAACCGCGAAGGCTTGACGAACTCGCCCTGCGGTGGCGTCAGCCCTGCAGGGGCGATCAAGGCAAGTTTCGAGACTTTATCTGGATGGCTCGCCGCCAGCATGGCCGCGACCGCGCCGCCCATGGAGATACCGGCGACGGCCGATTTTTCCAGCTTCATCTGGTGCATGAGCTTGTTCAGGTACTCTGCGTAGAACGGGACGTTGTACGGGATGTCGGGCATGTTCGAGCATCCGAACCCGGGCATATCCAGCGCATATACAGTGTAATTCTTTGAAAGTTCCGGCAACAGGCAGTCCCATGCCAGGCGTCCGATACCGTTTCCATGCACAAGCACCAGATTGTCGCCTTTGCCTCTGACTTCGTAGCAGATGTTGATACCGTCGACTCCAATAGTATCTTCCATATAAGCCAACCATCCCTTAACCTGAGGATAGGTTAGCTATGGCTAATAAATATTGTTCTCATAGCAATACGCGTCACGCTGCGCTTGCGGGCCTTTATTAAACTGTATAAAAAAAATTAAGCGCCCTGGTGTTCGTCGGTAACGTCCCGGGTAATTATGTACTTTCGGACGGTCTTATCGTCCTTGTTAATGGTAATGTGATGATTGCGTATCTTGCGCCGGGTGCCGTCCTTACGGACGATCCAGTACTCAAGGTGGCCGTCGTTGCCGTTACTGGAACCGATGGCATCTCGGACCCGCTCTTTCTCTTCAGGCGCAGCCATCTCTACATGCACGTTGTCTGTCAGCTCGTCCCGCAGGACGCCGAATATATCCAGCGCTTCTTGACTGGCGAACTTGACTTTCTCGTCTTCGATGATAGTCAGCGCGTCCTTCCCGTCGCCGGTGAAGTGGCGGTACATCTCCTCCGCTGCCGCCCTCTCCTGCTCCGAGCGCCGGATATTAGTTATATCGATGATGGTCGAGATCAGGTACCTGCCGCCGTCTATTTCGATGTAGTTGCTGGCAAGCAGGCCGAGGCATTTTTCACCTGACTTTTTCTTTATCTCGATCTCCCTGTCCGGGATGTACCCGCGTGTCTCGAAATCTCTGGCGGACTTCTCCCTCAGGGACGTCGAAATCAAGCCCGTTTCGACGGAAGTCCTGCCGATCAGCTCGTCCCGTGAAAAGCCCATTGTCTGGATGAAGCTGTCGTTAACCTCGATGATCCTGCCGTCGGTGACGTTAGAGATCACCGAAGGGACCGGGAACATGTTGAAGGCATTCGCGAATTTGTCTTCCGACTTGCGCACGACTTCTTCGGCCCGCAGTCGCTCGGTGATATCCCGGATAATGGCGGTAAAGAACGACCGGCCCTTCTCTTTCCACCCTGACAGCGATATCTCCATGGGGAAGGTACTGCCGTCTTTCTTCAGGCCGTCGTACTGCATGATAGCGTCGCGGGGCAGGGACTTGCCGCTGGCGTTGTATGACTCCATCGCACGGCTGAACTGGCTGTGGAATTCAGCCTGCATAATAAGCCATACCGGCTTTCCGATAGCCTCGTACTTCGAGTAGCCGAAAATCCGTTCCGCGGCCTTGTTCCAGAAAATGATCGTGCTGGTCTCGTTTATCGAGACAATCGCGTCCAGCGTCGAGTTTGTCACGTTGAAGAACCGCTCCTCGCTGACCTTCAGCGCTTCCTCTGCGAGCTTACGGTCGGTGACGTCCTGGATAGTGCCGAACATTTTGACCACCTCGCCGGACTCGCAGCGGAAGAATTCCGCTTCGTCATGCACGTATCTGACGGTGCCGTCCGGACGGGCAATACGGAAATCGAAGCTGGAGAATTTCCTGTCATTCGGTATGTCCCGGTACTGCTTGACAACATAGTCACGGTCCTCGGGCAGGATGCTCTGGAAGAATACCTGTGGAGAACTGACCGTGCCCTCAATGCCCAGGATATGCCATACTGCGCTGGACCAGCGCATCGTACTGGCTTTGAAATCCATTCCCAGTCGCCGATGTGCGCGATCTCCTGTGCCCTGGCCAGGTTGGCCTCGCTTTCCCGCAGGGCCGTTTCAGCCTTACGGGTATCGCTTACGTCACGGAAAACGAACGCGACGCCGATAGCCTTGCCATTGACGTCTTTGATAGGCGAGACGCTGATGTCGACCGGCACAGTCATCCCGTTACTGCAGATAACAACCGTATGCCCGGTGGACGAGTACGGGCTGTTCCGCTGGAGCACGCTCTCCACCTGCCCGGTCACCGGTGTCCTGGTGTTCTCTTCCACGATATTCAACACTTCCTGGATGTCGCGGTTCATCGCATCTGCCGACTTCCAGCCAGTCATGGCCTCCGCGGCCGGGTTCATGAAGGTGATATGTGCGCCGACGTCTGTAGTGATCACTGCATCGGCGATGCTGTTGAGCGTGGTCTCCATCCACCGCCGGGTCTCGTTCAGCTTGATGTCGAGCCTGTGCTTGTAGAGTGCCATCTCGATCGTCGTACGCAGTTCCCGCTCATCGAACGGCTTCAGGATATAGCCGAACGGCTCAGTGACCTTGGCGCGCTGCAGCGTGTTAAAATCAGAGTTGGCAGTCAGGTAAATGATCGGTATGTTGAACAGCTTCCGTATCTGGTCGGCAGCCTCCACTCCGTCGATCTTCCCTTTGAGGCCTATGTCCATGAGGACAATATCCGGGCGCGTCTCTTCCGCCTTTTTGATGGCATCCTCTCCGTAAGACGAGCTGCCAACAATCACATACCCTAAGGTATTCAGGCGGTTCTTCAGGTCGAGCAGGACAATAGCCTCGTCCTCTACGACCAGTATGCGCTCTTTCACCTCAATCGCCATCCTATCATATTCGCTGATACAATAAATTCTTAATCGTACAGAATAAATATTAGGTTTTAGTAATCATTGGAAAATAACATGAACATTTATAGCCCCGAATTTAGAATTAACTATTAATATGGTTTATATTACACACGGTGTGCGTACTCCGGATTATATAAGCGCCAGATGCCCGGGCAGACACGCGACAGCCAAAAGACTTTAACGATTTGACAGAGAAACAATGGTGAACATGAGCACGCTGACAGACACCGCGGAAAAGATCAGGAACATGGAGATCAGGGGCGCCGGCCGCATCGCGCGGGCTGCCGCGCTCGCACTAAGGGAGGAGGCCGGGTCCATACAGGCGGACAGCCTGGATGAGTTCAACCGGAAGATGCACGAGTCGTTCAAGACGCTGTACCTGACCAGGCCCACGGCGGTCTCCCTGCCCAATGCGCTCCGCATAGTCATGAGGTATAAGGCGGAGAACGTCGAAGACGCCCGCAAACAGATCATTGCCAACGCGGATGCATTCATAGCCAACTCTAGAAAGCGGTGAAAGTAATCGGCGAGATCGGCGCACGACGCATTCGGGATGGCGACACGATCATGACGCACTGCAACTCATCGGCGGCTGCGTCAATCCTGACCACAGCGTTCCGTCAGGGCAAGCATATCAATGTCATTGCCACTAAGACACGGCCCCGGATGCAGGGGCTCGTCACCGTGGACGTCATGCAGAAAGCGGGAATACCGACCACGCTCATCCTGGACTCGGCGGTCCGGTACTTCATGAAAAAAGCCAGTATGGTCGTGGTCGGTGCCGACGCGATCACGGTCAACGGCAACCTGATTAATAAGATCGGGACATCCCAGCTCTCTCTGGCGGCCCACGAGGCGAGAGTGCCATTCATGGTCGCGGCCGAGACGTATAAGTTCAGCCCCCGGACGCTGCTGGGCGAACTGGTCGAGATAGAGGAACGCGACCCCGCAGAGGTGCTAAGCGAGGAAAAGCATAAACAATGGCCGAGCCTGAAGGTCCGCAACCCGGCCTTCGACATTACCCCGCACCGCTATATCGACCTTATCTGCACCGAGATCGGCGCTATTCCGCCCGAGATGGCGTTCTGGGTGATCACCGAGAAGCTGGGGTGGGAGATCGAGGAACCGGGCGACGACCTGACTTGAGGTGACTGAAATGCCAATGATGCGCATAGACTACATCCATCTGCTCGACAACGAGATCAAGCACTATGAAAACCTCGACGAAGTGGTCGAGGTCTGCTATCCGACGGGCTGCGTGGACATGAGCAAGAAGGAAATCCTGACCAAGTTGTGCGAGATCGAGTTCAAGATGACCGCCACCTGGACCCACGAGTTCCTGGACGACCTCGAGGGAAAATGGCATAAATTGAGCACGGCCGAACTGGCAAAAGTGATGGTAGATCGGCTCCAGGAAATCTACCGACTGGGACGAGGAGATCTACTACCGCCTTTTAGGATAACCCGAAGGGCATGAGCCCAAATCGACAGAAGAGGTCCGGCGCCTGAGTGACAGGCCCGGATTCATACGCGCGCGCGTGCGCGAGAGCACTCTATACAACGCATCACTATATTATAGGTCGGTTATAGGTCGGCGTTGCCCCTTTTAAAAAATGTCAGGCATGTCATATCAGGTATCGGCTTAGTGCCCGATGCGCTAGCTTATCGCCGATTTCGAAAGGATGCCGTCGTTACGTATCGAGTCAGACTTGATGAGCTTCATACAGTAATCCGGCGTGCTGACCACATCGGTCGATATCAGCTCCCATCGCTCGCCGGGGGCAAGGACAATCCTGGAGCCATTATATGTGAGCGTTACGGTCCCGTCGGGAGTGACATCGTGAAGCGCGATACCTTCCGCGACCGCAGGCACGTCATAGATGCCATATGCTGCTCCGTCAGCGCCAGTGCCGGCGTCCAGTGTCAGGCTGTGGGATACTGCCAGTACGGCCTGCAACGTGTCGTTCACTACCAGTCCGCCACCGTCAAGCACCTTTCTAGCAGCGTCATAGGCATAGCTCTTACCGGCCATCTCCGGGGCGGGATAGGTGCCGTTGACCAGCCGGCCCCGGCTCTGGCTCAGGTGCTCGATGAAAACGACCGACCCGTTGCCGTAAGACGGCGCGGTGATACGCTCATACGCGATACAGGCCAGTGGTATGGCGACGACCACTGCTATGACTAAAGCTCCAAGCATCCACTTTTTCATGGCTGACACCGTCGATACGCAGCTACTTTTTCCTTGCTGCAATCGCAAAGATCAAAAGCGCGGCTACGGCCGCAATAAAAGACATACCCGGTACGGGCAGCGAATAATTTGGAGACTCTATCTTACGGACCTCTTTGTCGATACCGGTAGCCCCGAAACGGACTTCCCACGCATAGGATGACCCGGCATCGCTTACGTTGTGGAACTTGATGTAGATGTTGCCGCCGGTCTCCGTCTCGGATACCGGGTGGTCCGTAGCCGTGTTATATCCGAGATATGTAAAGTTCTTAGGAGGCAGTATGACGGTATAGGTCCGGTCCATCATCCTTACGTCGATGGCAGGCCTCATGCCGAGGGAATAGACGCCTTTGCCCTCGTAAATGATCCGGTTATGACAGTCGTACTCAGTGACAAAACGGTAGCCGTCGTAATAGGGCCTGTCGAAGTGCACGTCATATCCGTAAACATCGGCAGTCTCTTTCATGTCGAACTTGAGCGGCTCCCGGGTCTCGAAGTCGTACACGCGCACGTTCTCCGGGCGATAGGTCTTCTGCAGGTCGAAGTGGTAGTCTGTGATTCCC
This sequence comes from uncultured Methanocellaceae archaeon, assembly GCA_963769045.1. Classification (GTDB taxonomy): domain Archaea; phylum Halobacteriota; class Methanocellia; order Methanocellales; family Methanocellaceae; genus Methanocella_A. The sequence goes on along the minus strand of CAVYKK010000009.1, from coordinate 141,919 downwards.
TCGGTACTGTCAGGCACCGACTGCAAGGCCCAGATATGTATGGCGCCGGTTTCGTTCACTGTCAACGTGATATCCGTGGCAGGCATGCTGATATCGGCGACTGCGGTACCTGCGAACAGTGCCAGGGCTATCGATGATAAGAGAAGAATGGCCGCAGTCCTGCAGTGCATAGACTTTAATTTATCGAACAAGAATAAATACCTGTCCACAGGATGGCCGGGGTCAGGGCTGCCCCCCATGCACAGATATAACAAAAATATGGCTTTTTTACAATTTAATTAACAACGAAAGCTATGTTGCCGGTAACGTATAAAAAAATGGCCTTATGGCTGAATGCCGGCTATTCAAGGACTGTGTGACGGGTCTTCAGGTAAGCTTCGTCGACGCCCCTGACTACCATCAGCTTGGCAATGAAACTGTCCAGGAAGACGGCTGCAGTCAGCTCGAATATCGTACCCAGCGGCGTCATTGACTTGTGGTTGCCGCTGAGCTGCCGCTCCATGTACTCCTTGCTGTGGTCATGCCGCTGGTTACCGTCTACGATGACCACCAGGTCGGAAATCCTGCCCAGTGTCGAGTCCCGGTTAGACGTGACTGTGATCAGCTTGACATTGAGCTTCTTGCAGATCTCGCCGAACTCGGGATCGTGCGGGTATTGCCCGAACCAGAGATGGCGACGACCACATCGCCTGCGGTGACCGCTGGCGTGACAATCTCGCCGACGACGTAGACCTGGTACCCGATATGCATCAGACGCATCGCAAAAGACTTGGCCACCAGCCCGCTCCGGCCCGCGCCCATGATGAAAATCCGATTGGCTGCGTTCAGCATGCGGGCAAACTCGTCGAGGGACGCCAGATCAAGCGACTTCGAGACATCCATCAGGTGGTCGGCAATCGTTTCCATAGTATCGGTGACGACACTATTGGTCGCAGAATCAAGAATAACATCGGCTTTCGGCTTTGCGTCAATATCGGGCATCGCTTGCTTCTCCGTTAGGGCATAGATGGTTGTGTCTCTATTTGATGAACTACTTAATAAAAGTTTTGAGCCACTTGCGCCTGCTGAACTAGCACGGAGGGCAAGAGGATAACGGAGGCCACAGGTCTGGCTTTTGACCGGTCCGTTGAAAAATAGGTATTTGAAGTCAGATTGTTTTAAAAACTGGTATAGTCATAAAAAATAGTGCGGCCGCTCTGTTTGTCCTCTGTGACCTCTGTGACCTCCGTGCTAATCTTCTTTGTTAGCTTCGATGACCTGTCGCTTCCACTGCTGACCTGAGCCGAGTTCTTCAAATAGCTGGTCTATCTTGGACTGGTTACCGTCCCAGAGGATTGACATGTCCGCATCGCCGGACTTCAGCCGCTCCAGCACGCTGATGGCCAGGCGGCGCAGCGCTTTTTTGCGGGAGAACGGGACGTTGAAGATGGTCTTGTAGCCGCCGCCCGATTTAGAATATGAGATGACGATATAATCGTCCTGGCGGAACCGGTTGATGTCGTCGTATTTGCAAAGTGTCTCGTACTCGTACACCATGGTGGAGTCCACTTTCGACAGCGAAAGTAGGACGAGGGCGAGCACGTCCCTGTCGATGCCCTGTTTCATGTTGATTGAAATTTTGCCCGAGGTACATGTAATCCGGGCGGACCGGTCCTGACGGTCGATGATATACAGGGTTGTGTCGGCCTTTTCGATGTCCTGTGGCGGCATGATGTTCCTCCGGCTTACTCAGCGGTTAGCGTACTTATCCAGCAACAGGCTGAGTTTCCTGCGTGTTTCTACAGGTATGGCTTCCGGGCTGGTGGCGACGGCGCCACACAGCGCCTGACCGCAGCCGCAGGCCTGCTTCTGCGGAATGCGGTCGAGGGTCCGGAGCAGGATGTCCTGCACGGCCTTCTCGTTCTTTACCGCATTCTCTATCACCTGCTCGATAGAGACCTGCTCCTCGTGCCAGACGTCGTAGTCCGTCACGGTCGCAAGGATCGCGAAGCACATCTCCGCTTCCCGGGCCAGCTTGGCCTCTGGGAGTGCGGTCATGCCGATAATGTCGAAGCCCAGCGCACGGTAGACCTTCGACTCGGCCTTCGTGGAAAACTGCGGCCCTTCCATGCACAGGTAAGTGCCTTTGCCGTGAGCAGGATACCGCTCTTTCGCCACGTCGAATAAGACCCGGGACAGCTCAGGGCAGAAGGGGTCTGCGAACCCTATATGAGCGACAATACCATCCTCGAAGAAGGTCGAGTCCCGGCACCGGGTGCGGTCATACACCTGGTCAGGGACGACCACGTCCAGCGGGCGATAGTCCTCCCGGAGGCTGCCCACGGCTGAAACCGAGATAATATGCGTCACGCCAAGCTTTTTAAGCGCGAGGATGTTGGCGCGATAGTTGACCTTAGACGGCGAAAACCTGTGCCCCGTGCCATGCCGCGAGAGAAAAACGACTTCGGCGCCATTGTGCTCGCCGACGAGAAGCGGATCGCTCGGCATGCCGAACGGGGTATCGACCGTGACTGCTTTCACGTCTCTAAACATCGAGGGATTGTATATCCCGCTGCCACCGATGATGCCTACCTTCACGACATTCACCTCAGCAGACCGGCTCCCAGGTGCCGTTGCCTGTCTTTCGCGCCTTGCCGCGGTACTCCATCTCGCACATGATCTCGTTCAGCCGTCCGGGCTGAGTGATTTCAAAGTATGTGGGCTCGATCTGGTGGTACTTCTTCAGGCAGCTTTTCACGTCGCTGATCGAGTAGGCCTTCAGCTTTTCCTTGCGCATGACCTGCCCGGTGAGGTCGCACATGTCCTCCACGAAGTTCCACGGGAAGACGACCCAGGCCCATTCGTCGAGCACCTCGCCGACATAGTCGGCCTTTATCTGTGAACAGTTCAGGTGCTGGAGCGTCGCCGTCCTTACGCCGGCGGGCCCGAGCTTAGAAATGTACTCCTTAGCGGCGATCATGCTCTTGCCCGTATCCGAGATATCGTCCACGATGAGCACGTTCTTGTTCCGGACCGAGTCGCCGTCGAACAGGTACCGGATCTTCGGGCCCTCGCTGGCATTAGCCGTTCCCGTATAATGCTCGATCTTCAGGCTGGTGAGGTCGTTCAGGTCGAGAAAGTCGCACAGGACGCGCCCCGCGAACCAGCCGCCACGGGCGAGCGCCACAATGACGTCGGGCTTATACCCGGATTTCCGGATGTCGACTGAAAGCCCTCTGCATAGACCATAGATATAGTCCCAGTTTGTCACGACGCATTTAAAATTGTCGGGTAACGCCAATTCAGACCACCATCGGATACGATATAGCTTTGAGATTTATGTCACTAATGTGGCTAAAAACTTTGGGTTATAGAACAAGCGCAAAATTATTACAGATATGGTTATCGCCACTTGCTTACACCATCTGGCCATCGCAGCTATAAAGGCTTATTCATGATGTAATTTTTATATCCTCGCTGGCATCCTACGCAAAGGACACGAAGAACACAAAGGGCCCAAAGGTTTGTTAATAAAACTGGTAACGTTGCGCTACATATAATATAACTTTGTGTATAGTCGTTTCTGAATCTTTTTGTTCAGGCTCGTGACCCTTCCGACACGAAGGCCACGAAGGCCACAATGTACACGAAGTCTTCGATGGAAAGAGGCAATAGCAGCCTCTTTTAAAAGTATACGTCGTGTACCTCGTGGCCTTTGTGGCCTTTGTGTCGGAAGGGTCATGAGCGTACATAACCTTTTACGAATGACTATACTTTCTGTCCTCCGAGTCCTTTGTGTTAGATGCAGGCGAGGGTATACGACATTTCAGTTATGGCTAACATAAAAAACGTAGATAATAAAAAAGAAAAAGATCAATGAATCCGCGTCCCCGGCTCGGAGGGCTTTTCCACGGTCAATAGCGTCGCGCCGTTCGAATCGGCCGCCAGTACCATACCGTTGGACTCAATGCCCATGATCTTCGCCGGCTTGAGGTTCGCGATAACGATAACGGACTTGCCGACCATCTCCTCCGGGGTGTAGACTTCCGCGATGCCCGACAGTATCTGCCGGGGCTGGTCCTCGCCTAAGTCGATCATGCTCTTGAGCAACTTCTTACTGCCCTTGACGCGCTCGCAGGAGACGATCTTGCCGACGCGCAGCTCCATCTTCCCGAAATCGTCGATGGTGATCTGTTCCATCTTCGGCTCGGGCTCTTCCTCTTTCTTGCCGTGTGCTCTTGCCTCTGCTATGCGGACTCTCTCGTTCAGGATTTTCTCCATTTCCGCAATCTTCTTGTCCTCCAGCTTGGCAAAGAGTATCTTCGGCTTCGGGCGGGGCAGATTAGCGTAAGGCACGAAGGCCTCGTCGATGCTCACGTTCGCCAGGTCTTCCGGCTTGTAGCCCAGCATGCCCCAGATCTCCGCGGCCTTGGCCGGCACCAGCGGCTCCGATAAAACGGCCAGCGCCTTCACGATCTGGACGCAGTTGTACAGGACCTGCCGGCATGCCACCGGGTCTTCCTTGATCAGTTTCCACGGCTCATGGCCCTGGAAATAGGTGTTGCCGAAGTCAGACAGCGTGATGATCGCATCGCTGATCTTCTTGAACTCGTAGTTGCCGATCTCCGCCTTCATGGTGTCGGCGGCAATCTTGATAGCGGCGGAGACCTCGGGGTCGACAGTGCCGTGGACGTCGATGCCCTTGGAGTCGACGAAGGTGAGTATCCGGTTCACGAAGTTGCCGAAGCTCCCGACGAGCTCTTTGTTGATCTTCGTCTGGAACTCCTTCCAGGAGAAGTTGATATCCTTGGTGTGGGACGTGTAGCTGATGATGTAGTACCGCAGCAGGTCCGGGTGGAACCCGTGAGCCAGGTAGTCATCATCCACCCACACGATATAGCCCCGGCTCTTGGAAAACTTCTTATCGTTCACCTTGATCATGCCGGAAGCGACCACGCCCCACGGCAGGGTATAGCCCGCGCCCTTGAGCATGGCCGGCCAGAAGATGCAGTGGTGGTAAATGATGTCGCCGCCGATGAAGTGGATAATGCGGCTGTCACCCTTCCAGATAGTCTTCCAGTCCTTGCCTACGGAGTTCATGTACTCCTCGGTGAACGCAATGTAACCGATTGGCGCGTCGACCCAGACGTAGACCACGAGGTCCTCGTGTCCTGGGTATTTGACGCCCCACTCCAGGTTGCGGGTGATGCACCAGTCTTTCAGCTCCTTGGCCCACGCCATGGCATAGTTGATCGCGTTCGGCGTCGCATGCAGCGTGTCAAGATACTGCTGCAGGAAGTCGCCGAACTCAGAGAGCTTGAAGAAGAAATGCTCCTGCTGCCTGATCTCGGCCTTGGTCCCGCAGACCTTGCACCTCGGGTCCAGGATCTCTCCCGGCTCCAGGTGACGCTGACAGCCCAGGTCACACTCGTCGCCCCTCGCGTTCTGGCCGCAATACGGGCAGACGCCCTCGACGTAGCGGTCAGGCAGCCCTCTGGCGCATGTTTTGCAATACGCGACCGGGATTGTCTTCGGATAGACGTAGCCGTTCTTCTGAAGGTCCATGACGATGGACTTCGTGCGCTCGTGGTTGGTCGGGTCGTCGGTGCTCCCGTAGCGGTTGAAGTCGATCTGGAATGTTTTAAACACGTTCGCGAAGAGCAGATGGTACTTCTTCACGAACTCGGCTGGAGGTACCTTGTGCTCCTCGGCGTTGACGATGATCGGCGTGCCGTGGGTGTCCGAGCCGCAGACGAACACGGTGTCCTGTCGCATCTTGCGCAGAGTCCTCACGAACATGTCGGCTGGTATGTACGTCCTGAGGTGGCCGATGTGAGCGGGGCCGTTTGCGTAGGGCAGCCCGCAGGTCACCAGTACCGGTTTGTCGCATGGGAACTCTGGCATATTTAAATCTCCGATTTACTATCGTACGTTAATCTCTGTGTATTTGAGATTGCTCTACAGGTATTAACGTTTTACTTAGCACAAAAATGACCGTGAAGGCTTATAGTTTTTTGCATTTATATTTCCATTAAGCTTATGTGATCATCGTGGGACTGTGTGATATTATCTCGTGATGGTCGTCGGAGATGTCATCGCGTCCTAACTGGTAGAGGATTCATTTTATATTATCCCAGATCCAACACGCGAAGCAGTTCATGCTTTTTTAGGATACACCCCCATATTTGTTACTGTATATGTACTATTGTATCGCAGGGTGAATATCCCGTCTCCAAATGACCTATCAGGATTCAATGTGATCAGTTTCTTTTTAGCAATAAATGTGGTATTGGTTGGACATCTCCAGCTTTCTCCTGCCATGATTACAACTGGTATATTATTGAAGGTAGCATTTATTGTACCATTTTTGAATATATTCATGATGGTAAGTCCGGATTGTAAGGTATACGGGTATCCGTAGATACCACTGACATTTAACGAATGATTATATGCCGGGTCATTATAGAACGTCTGGTATCCGTAAACGCTTTTTAAGGAAGAGTTGTTTGTGGAAAGCCAGCGGGCGGCCCATGAATTGTTATACTTGAACGGTTCTGTAACCTCTGGTGATGGCACATTCGCAATGCTGATATTGTTATAATTATCTATTATGGTCCCGAAATTAACACATGATTCACTAATTGCTATGTACTGATTTGATGGCAGTTCGTCGCTTGCTTTTTCGTTATTCTCATAGAGGCATCCGCTTGCGATAGTCATTAATAATATTAAACAGCCGGCTGTCAGAAATATATTCAGATGATTTATTTTCAATCCAATTCCTCCCTGAGGGTTCAAAGACTAATATGAGAAATAAAAAAATAAATGTTTTTAATTTGTAGCAGCGCTGGTTATCTGTATTGACTGGTAGTTGGGTGGGGAACCAGGGTACGAGTCGGTAAAGCCTGCTGCTGTCACAAGATGGGTAGGTAAGTTACTATTCCATCCGGTTATGTGGAACATTTCTTCCTGGGCTTTGCCTTCGCCACCTTCCCGGGCTTTGTCGCACATCCGCAGCTCTTGCACATGAAGCGTCACTGCCCCTGTTAATAAATGCATTATTGAATAGTAAGATAAATATATATCCATATACTCCGATACGGACAGGTTGTCGGTGGAAAACGCGAGGGTAAGCAGGGCCATGGGTACTTTTTATGACGTCCTGGGCGTCCGGCGGGACAGCACCGCGGACGAGATCAAGCAGGCCTACCACCGGCTCGCTCTCGAATACCATCCCGACAAGAACCCGTCCCCGGCGGCCGCCGAAAAGATGAAAGAGATCAACGAGGCCTACCGGGTCCTGGGCGACGCGAAGCTCCGCGCCGAGTACGATGCGAAGGCCTTCCGCCCGACCGACGACAACCTGTACGCCCGCTGGCACGGGCCGCGCACCGACGGCTTCGGGCAGGGCCCAGGAGCTGCTGGCAGCTACCAGGCGGAGCCGCCGCGCCCCAGTGACTTCGGGCAGGGCCCCGGAACTGCTGACGGCTACCAGGCAGGGCCATCGCCGCACACCGACGGCTTCGGACAGGACCCCGGAACTAATGGCGGCTACCAGGCGGAGCATCCGCCCCGCACGAACGTCAACGAGTCTGGCACCTTCTCGCGGAATCACCTGGTGGCGGCGGCGTCAAAGTGGGCATGGCGTTCGGCATAGCGATCACCGCGGCCTTCGACAAGATCGTCTACGAGCCCGTCACCGTCTTCTCGCGGGAGCGCCTGGTGGCGGCCGCCAAAGCGGGCGTGGCGTTCGGCATAGTGATCACCGCGGCCTTCGTCGTCCTCGGCGCCGACACCATCCAGCAGAAGTACGGGGCCGGTGCGATCGTGGCATTGGCAGCCGCCGCTGCTTTCCTGCCGCCGTTCGTCTCCGTGCTGCTGCTGCGGAAAGAGCTGCACAATAAAGCGGAAGCGGGCTTCAGCGGCTCGGTTACCCTCGTCTTCGCGCTGTTTACGGCGGTGCTGGCCGGGTCCTTCATCATTTCGGGTACGGGGCCGGATTGGGGATGGTGCATGACCTGCTGTGCGCTGCCCGTCCTCTGCGTCATCGCGGCGTGGCTCATCGGCCGCTTCGTCGGGCGGGGCACCTGGGACGTCTTCCGCGGGTAAGAGGCCTCTGAGGTTACAAGAGGAAACGGAGTACGACACCTGGATTTAAATATTACTCATATGCAAATTTTTCGCATCTTATATAGCACATAAAAAATGTTATTGTTAAGATCTAACGTCTGGAAGTTAGCCGAAGGACAAAATACAGCAGCCCCACGCCCACGATGATGCCGGTCACCACAAGCAAGACCGTGCCTGTATCAGTCTTAGCTGCCGTGGCATTGCCCGCTGCCTGTGCCGGAGCAGGAGTCGCCGCCGGGGTGGGTGCGAAAATTGGCGGCGGAGAACCTCCTGACAGGTCAGGAATGACGATGTAGGCCACATAACCGCTGGTGTTCAACGTCACGATCGAATAATACGTGCGGTTGTTGCCGGCCTTGTCACTCCTGCTCGCGACGACCTTATATGTGCCATAGGGGACGTTACTGAAGCCGTAGAGCCCCGAGTAATTGGAGCTGTTGTTCGTCCTCGTTTGCGCGACAGGCGTCAATGTATCCCAGATGTTCCCGCTGCGGTTATACGCAGTATTATAGAGCTCTACAGTGGCCGCCGGCACGCCGTTTTTATTTTTGTCGAGCACGTGCCGTACAACGTCGTTTGTCCATCGGGGGCATCGGCATACCCGGGAAACAGGAAGCTTCTGTTCTCGTTGAATATCACGGTCGAAGTGCCCGCGGAAACTGTAACTGGCAACGATCCTGACATGCCGGCGGTATCCCAGCTCAGCACATATTTACCGACCGGTATCCGGTAAAACGCGAAAGAGCCGATCGGGGCAATATGCACACTCGTATTCTGCGGGTTTTCCGGGCTGAGATATGCGTTGCCCGATTCATATTTCAAAGTGACCCGGGCGCCAGGCACTGGTACGGAAGACTGGTTGAAGACCGTGCCCCCGATGGTCCCCCAATCAACTACCGTCACAGTGATCGTAGACGTTAACGTGCTGATGCTGCCGGGCACCTTCGCCTCGGCAGTTACATTCACCGTCCCGGAGATCCTGGTGGAAGTCAGGTAGACCATGGTCTCGCCGTTAGGAGCGGTGACATTAGTATTTTTTATCGGAACATATGCTATGTCACTCCTGTCAACCGTGAAGGTGACCGGACAACCATTATACGGCACGCCGCCGAAGGTGACGCGGGCGATAATTGCCGTAATGTCGCCTTCTGTCAAGATTACGTCAGGGTCTGCCGTAAGTGTCAGCGAATCCGGGGCCGAAGCCGATTGCGTAAAAGCCACGTCCGGGACAAATAAGCAAAATAAGACGATGCAGACTAAAGGAACCGTAAGCATACGGCTGCGGACTAACGCATTCAAAGAGGCCGACTCATGACTTTCCATGAAACACAATCACCATAACAACGTATCAATGGCCGGGAGATCAATCAAATAATTTTCTTTCGTTACATGTATAAATCTTTCCTGTAAATAATGTATTTTATAATAAAAAATATTTCCTTATCATTAATACCAAAGATAAAGACGCTGACCACTATAGTAATTATATCACTGATAGTTACCTGTGCAGCCGCGGGTATACTCTCGCGACGCCCGCAGACTTATCGATCTCTTTATAGACCCGGGACCGCAGGTACCCGAACCCGAAAACGCAAGCGATCCCAAGCCCTCCCAGTAGTAGCCACATAACCGATATCTCCCCGGCCAGCCCGTCCATGAGCAATCCGCCAATGGCTGGACCAAGCGCGAAGCCAACCTTACCCATGAGACATGCAAAGCCCATATAGCGGCCTCTGCTCTCCGGGCTGGCCATGCGCACTACGATATTCACGGACGGCGGCGAATAGACCAGCTCACCTAGCGAGATAACAAAGACGCATGCGGCCAATTGCCAGAACCCCGAGCACAGGCCCACGATGCCGAAGCCAACGGCATACAGTAGCGTGCCAACCATCAGCGAAGTCGTCAGCTTGAACCGCTCGATGAAGACCGCCACCGGGTACTGGAAGAGCACGATCATGATACCATTGATAGAGAATAGCAGCCCGATAATGGACTCGTCGATGCCGCCATAGCTGCCCGAATACGTACTGAACGTCGTCTGCATCTGGGAGTAGACCAGGCTGACGGCCGCCGTGACCACGCAGAACAATAAAAACTGACGGTCGCCCCATACGGAACTGTCATTGGTTAGCCTGGAAGGAACCGGGTGCCGGGGCTTTGTATCGCGAAGCAGGAATATAGTAATCGTGAGGTAAACGACGCTCGCAATCGTGGCTGCCGCGAACATGGCTGCGTATGAATATAGCGCCATAAGACCGCCCAGAAGCGGACCCAGCGCGAAGCCAAGGTTAACCCCGATGCGCAGCAGGCTGAACGCCCCGTTCCGATCGGCGGGACCGACCAGGTCAGCGATCATCACGTTCGGGATATTCCGGTATAGACCGCCCGATATCTCCCTGAAACACAGCAATACAACGAACGCCGTATAGTCAAGGTTAAGCACGATAGCGACCGTCAGCAGCCCGAAGGCGACGGTATTCATCGCCAGTCCCAGGCCCATGACGATCTTCCGGCCGATGCGATCGCAGAGGCTACCTGATATATATTGCCCGACAAGGCCGACCAGCGCCGCGATGAGCAACGCGATGCCCACGCCGCCCATCGAGACCCCGCGGTACTTGAACAGGTAAAGAGAAACGAATGGCCAGGCGATGGAAAACCCGAAGCTGCTGATCAGCGCCCCGCCGAGGAGAATCCACACCTGCCTGTCATAGCGACTCAGGAGACTGCGCCTCAAAACGCACCACCGTTTTTGGCAATGTTAGCCGTTGCCGGTATATCACCATTTCAACGAACGTGTATATACTTGTCGCATAATCCGGACTGGCGATAATAAAACGTTGGTCGGATTAGTGAAACAGTCTTGGCGCCCTTGGCTCTTGGCGCCCTTGACGCGCTTGACAGGAGTCGAATTGAATTAACAGAGTCTGAATCCTTGTAGTATAGGCTTTTGGACTACTGTCAGGCTCGCCAAGGGCGCCAAGGGCCAAGGGCGCCAAGATTTTAATATGACCGTTTATTTTCATGTTAGCTCTGTGACTATTTCGCATTGCTAAGGCTATGCGCAGCTATAAAGCGGTTCCAAGCGTTCCTTCCCACACTGTATAGAACTGCCTGATCCCCAAGCTTTTTTTGAAAATAATCCCGGAGTCGTTGCTGAAATAAAAAAACGTCTTGGCGCCCCTGGCTCTTGGCGCCCTTGGCGGGCGTGACAGTAGTCGCATTGAATTAACAGAGTCTGAATCCTTGTAGTATAGGCTTTTGGACTACTGTCACGCTCGCCACGGGCGCCAAGAGCCAGGGGCGCCAGGGCCTATTAAAAGACTAACATTATGGCCATCATCTGTGTATCCACGGGTTAAACCGGGCCACGCCTTAGGTTTTATCGATCTCTTTATTGACCGTGAACCGCAACAGCAGGAACCCGAACACGCACACGATCGCCAGCGCGCCAAGTGACAGCCACATCATCTCTATCCGGGAAGCAAACGCGTCCATGAGGAAACCCCCGATGAACGGCCCTATCGCGAAACCCGCATTGGTGATGACCCCCGAGAAGCTCATGTAGCGCCCCCTATTCTCGGGCCGGGCCATCCGTGCCACGATGTTCAGGGACGACGGCGCCGAGACGATCTCGCCCAGCGAGATGACGAACATGCACGCGAAGAGCGGCCAGAAACTCCGGCAGAAGCCGAGCGAACCATATCCGACAGCATAGAGCAGCGTGCCTATCATCAGAGCGGTGGTGAGCCTGAAGCGCCCCAGGAAGACGGCGACGGGGTACTGTAATAATACGATCATGAAGCCGTTTAACGAGAACAATATACCTATCAACGACTCGTTGATGTGGCCGTAGCTGCCCGCGTAACTGCTGAAGGTGCTTATTATCTGTGAGAAGACAATGCCGACCAGACCTGCGACGACACAGTAGAGCAGGAAAGGGCGATCTCCCCGGATTGCGCCGTTGCCGCCCGGCTGCGGCTGGCCGCAGTGTTCCGGCCGGGTATCACGCAGCAGGAAGAGCGATATGAGGAAGTACAGCATGCACGTCACCGCTGCCACGGCGAACATGGCCGCGTAAGAGTAGAGTGCAAGCAGGCCGCCCAGGAAGGGGCCGAGCGCGAAGCCGAGGTTGGCGCCTATGCGTATCAGGCTGAACGCGCCGTTCCGGTCGCCGGGCTCGACGACGTCTGCGATCATGATGCTTGGCACGTTCCGGTACAGGCCGCCGGTCAGCTCGCGCAGGCATAACAGGAGGACGAAAACGGCATAGCCCTGTTCCGTCAGGACGGCGACGGCCAGGAGAACAAACGCGATCGCATTCGTCCCCAGGCCCAGGTTCATGACAGTCTTTCTTCCGATGCGATCACACAGCTCCCCGGCCGCAAACTGGCTGATCAGCCCGACCAGCGCCGCGACTAACAGCGCAATGCCCACGTCGGTCATCGGTATGCCGCGGTACATGAACAGGTACAACGCAACGAACGGGTATGCGATGGAGAAGCCGAAGCCGCCGATCAGGGAGCCTCCCGTGAGTACCCACACCTGCCGGTCGTACCTCGATAATATGTCCCTGATCAACGTAATCGCCTGCCAGATGGCGTGCAATATACAGATTTCCGGGTATATCACCGTTGCGTGACAATGGCTGGCGATGTACAATGATTATATAAAAGGCGGGAATATATGCCTTCGATGGCATTCTCATTTGCGAATCGGGCCATCCGCCTCGGCCAGCTGAAATGGTGGAGCGAGCGGCTGGAAAAGTTCCGCCGGGAACACCGGTTGCAATACCTGTTCTGGGAGACCACCCGTACATGCAACCTCCACTGCCGGCACTGTGGCAGCGACTGTGGCCCGGCCGTCGCGGGCGAGCTGACGACAGAAGAGATCAAAGGCGTTTTTAAGTCCGTCGCTGAAGACTACGATGCACGGACGATCATGGTGGCCGTCACCGGCGGCGAGCCGCTGATGCGCAAAGACCTGTTCGACGTGATGGGTTACGCCTCAGGCCTTGGATTCCGCTGGGGCATGGTCACGAACGGTATGCTTGTCGATGAAGCCATAGTAGAAAAATGCGCCGCATCTGGCATGCAGACCGTCACTGTCAGCGTTGATGGCCTGAAGGAAACGCACGATCACATACGTAACTTCAAAGGCTCGTTTGACCGGGCTATCAGGGCGCTGGAGACGTTCAAAACATCCGGCAAGCTCAAAGTCGTCCAGGCGACCACCTGCGTCAGCGACTATAACCTGCAGGAACTCGATCAGTTATATGAACTCTTCCGCCGGAAGGGGATCGACGAGTGGCGACTGTTGACCGTGAACCCGATCGGGCGAGCGAGGGAAGACCCCCGGTTCAGGCTGCGGCCGGAGCAGCTCAAGCAGCTGTTGGACTTCATCGCAGCGAAGCGCAGGCAGAAAGGGCTGTCGGTCACCTTCGAGGAGGAAGGGTTCCTGGGCCCGGACTATGAGGGCACTGTCCGCACCGGCCTATATTACTGCCCTGCGGGCATCAACATAGGGAGCATACTGGCCGACGGCAGCATAGCCGCGTGCCCGAACCTGTCCCGGGACTTCGTGCAGGGAAATGTCCGGGCCGACCGGTTCGGGGACGTCTGGGAAAATAAGTACCAGCGCATGCGAGACCTGAGCTGGAAAAAGACAGGAGATTGCGCCGCCTGCCAGTGGTGGCCGTTCTGTCAGGGCAACAGCCTGCACCTCTGGGACATAGGCGCGGGAAAGCCGATGCTGTGTCACTTACGATCTCTGGAAAACGCAGAGCGGCATCGGTGACGACATCATATAAATATGAGTATACAGATAGATTTATTCGAGAGATCTTAGCATGTCGACGATCGACCGGATTAAAGCGGCAGGTAAAAATACCTTGCTTTAGGCCTTATCAGCCAGATCATTGTTACGGTGGTAGCTACAATGGTCGCTCTTGTAGAAGGCTTCGCCATTTTCATCATCGGCATCGTCATGATAGCCCCCGGCGGCAAATACGGCCCTCCGCCGACCCCGACGCCGGATATTATCGTTAAGTATGGCGCACCAGTGCCAGCGGATAATATCTTATCCGGCCTCGCCACCCCCGAAGGCGTTGCCGGCATACTGGTTGTGCTCGCGTCGCTCGCCCTATACGCATGGACCCTTCTGGGATGGGTCTTCTGGGGGAGCCTGCTGTACGTTAAAATGAAAGAGAAAAAGTAATGTCAATACCAGTTTAACCGCCCGGGCTTAGTGTTGCCATCTTTAGCGACTTCACGCGCGCGAGCGGTCGCCGCCCTGCAGTGCTATCGCATTTTCTTCTCGAACTGTTCCATCGAACTTTTCAGGTCTTTCACCTGCAGGGCGTTCGTGAGATCGCCGCGGGTGCGCTCGATGAGCGACCGTGCCACGTCAGTCTTCTTTCGCAGCCCGTGGGTGATGGCATCAGGATAGTCGATGGACATCATCTCTGTGTAGAACTCATCCATGATGTCGAGGTATTTTTCGCCTTCCTCGGGGCGGCCTTTCCTGATCAGGTCGAGGATGTGGCGGCGCAGCTCGCCTATTGCATCTCCTACGCCGTTGAGGTAAGCGGCGTTGTCTATACGGAGATCGTGTGGCGTAGGAATGTCCGTCTCCCGGAGGACGGCACGCAGCACGCATACTTCGGCAAACTCAGTCTGTGCATTGCCCACGTACCCGGAATAGTAGATATCGGGCAGATCACTCAAAAGCTCATTCACCTGCCGTACCATGTCGCCAGTCTCGGCCACCAGCGCATCCGCCTGGTCCCACTCGCCACGGTGGATGGACTTGATGGCGTCGCCGGAATTACGGATGATCCTTCTGGATATGCCCAGCGACTGCTCCCGGGCCCGGTCCATGTCGTCGAACCTGACACGGATGTGATCGCAAATCTCCTTCATGCTGCGCATAAGCTTAGATTACCCTCAATGATTATGAAATGTGCTCTGGAAAATTGGAATGCCGGCCGGAAACCTCCGGCCGGACCATCGCTAATGTACCTCACGTTGTATCGGAATTGCGTTACCCGGATGTCATGCTATCGGTCTGACTCGAAGTTAACGACCTTTTTCACAGGCGTCACAGTCGGCTTAGCGGTAGGCTTAGCGGTAGGCTTAGCCGTAGGCTTAGCCGTAGGCTTGACAGTAGGCTTGACAGTAGGCTTGACGGTCGACGCAACTGTCGGCTTAACGGTCGGCGCAGCCGTTGGCATGGCGGTCGGCGCAGCGGTCATCGTCGGTGCCGGCCCCACGGTCGGCGCCTGGCTTAATGGTATGACCTGTCCGTACGGGCCGAGGGTCATTCCCGGGGGATATGTGATCCCCTGGCCGCCGGGCTGGTTAGGCGCGGTATCTTTAGACATCGGCCTGGGCGTCACTGTCGGCGTCTGGTTAGCCGGAATTACTTTGCCGTACGGCCCCAGGGTCATGCCGGGCGGATACGTGATACCCTGCGGGCCGCCTGGCGCATTCGGGTTGGACGTATTGTATGCCGGCCCCGGCTTCACTGTCGGCGTCTGGTTGGCTGGCATCACTTTACCATACGGCCCTAAAGTCATTCCAGGAGGAAGTGCAATCCCCAGCGGGCCGCCGGGTATAGCTGTCGGTACCGGGCTTGCTGTCGGGGTACTTCTGGTCCCCGTCTGGGCGAGCGCCAGCCCTGTCAGCGCGCCTGCCAGCAGCGCAATCACAATCAGACATGTGACGATATTCCTGAATCTCATTATCAATCATCCCCTACGAATCTGAGAATAGAGGGCATTTATTTAAAACTAATAAAGTATTGACGCGACAGAAAAGGCTTCCGTGGCTGTAAAGTAGTGGCTGCGACGCACATGTCATACCTGTCCGTCCACACGTAGTGCTGTGCTGTCGGGCTGCCGCGGGCGAGTCTACCCGATCGGGCGGGCGCTGCCGTCCTTGCTCAGGAGTGCGACGCGGCTGAGTTCCACGTCCATTGCAGGGCGGTATCCTGCGGCGTCGGCCACTTTCCGGGCAAATTCGAGCACCTCGGCGTGCGTGGGCATTGCCTCGCGGGGAAGCCGGTAGCGGCTGTAGCCGAGGTGCATGTACGCTTTGACCTCGACGTAGTCCGGCTGTGCTTTTTTTATCAGCCGGGCATAGCCATCGGGGTCGATCATGTTCAGCCCTTTGACCAGCGTGAGTCGCAGCGCGCTTCGCTGGTCCGGACGGGCATGCAGCACTTCCAGCGACTCGTTTACCCGGTCCCAGAGGTCGGCGACAGGATTGCACGCCTTCAGGTAAGTCTCATGATCCGGCGCGTCCAGCGACATGTAGAGCTGGCTCGGGCTGATGCGCGCCAGCACTTCCGGACGGGTGCCATTGGTGACGACAAACGTGGACATATTGCGATCCTGGTACAGGCGGATCAATTCTTCGAGGTACGGGTACAACGTAGGCTCGCCGACCAGCGATATGGCCGCGTGCTTCGGTGTCAGGGCTTCCTGCCAGGCATGACGGTCAGTGGCCTCTGTGCCCCCGTAGCCTGAAACGAAACGTTTCTGCTCGGCAAGGGACTGCTCTACGATTAGCTCGGGCCTGTCCCAGGACTCGATAGAAAAAGGCTCCTCGACCGGGCGCCAGCAGTGCATACAACGCTGGTTACAGGCGACGCATGGCGTCATTTGCACGCAACGGTGGGAGCTGATGCCGTAAAAGTGCCCCTTATAGCACGAGCCGCTGGCTTTTATCGAGCGGTTGAGCCAGAGGCATGGCTTGATAGCGCCATGTTTCCCGATAATGTGGTATCCCTGTTTCTTCAGAAGGTCGATGAGTGACACTTATGCTCCCGGCCGCGCTTTTCGGAGGAAACGCGCTGCGAAGTCCACGACTTCCCTGGTGGTGACGACGATGACCAGCGTCTCAAGGATCATCAACGTATAAAAATTTACTCCGATGCTGACGGGCAGCGCCAGCGCGAGGGTGACCAGTACGAGGATCGCCAGGCTGATGCCGAACGAGACCACGACCAGCTCGACGATGTTATAATGCTTCTTCCGGCCCCAGCCCATCGTCCGCACGATGTTGGCACCCGGCAATATCAGCAGGTAGAAGACTCCGGCCAGAAAGGCGAGCCATTGGAAAGGCGTGATCTCCATCGCATCCTGTTATGGGTCGCCCACATTATAAATTTTTATGTTCGCCGGCCACTTTATAAATTTTTACGCCTTCCCGGTCGTACACCGGACGCACCTTATCCATTCCCTCGAGCGCGACGGCAAAGGGATAGCCAGCCTCCTTTGAGCCGACAAAGACATAGTCCACGTGGTTCTTGACCAGTTCGCCATATAGCGCTTCACGGTCGGCCATGTGCAAAATGCTCTCCATCTCCGGCTGTTTGTCCACGTTATGATACTGCCACGTATACACGTTCCCTGCATACGACACATCCCTGCCGGTCAGCACCGGCAGACGCACGAAGTGCGTCGGCTCCTCGTAGAAAATGGCGTTTGCCGGCGTATTGTCCTTCACCCATGCCAGCGCATTCACGTCGGCAGGTGTGGCGTGGACGTAGGATGAGTCGTTATAGAACATGACGATCGCCATGGTCGACGGCACCATGACCAGGACCACCAGTACGGCAAGGGCGATCTTCCAGGTCCGGCCTGAAAAAAGCCATTGAGACAGGCCCAGGCCCGCAAAGAGTGAGACCGGCAGGCCCAGGAAGACCAGGAACCGGTAAGTGTTCCAGGTGGCCGGCATCTGCAGCGTATTAAGGAACAGGAAGTTCACACCTGCGAAGATCAGCAACGGCACGGCAGCGATACGGTCCCGTACACGATACATGCCATAGAGTGCAAACGGGACCAGCGGCCCCAGCGCCATGAGTATCGTCTGCGGGACGTCGCCCTGGTAGCCCGGGATGATCTGCTGACCGGCGCTGGCCGACAGGATGCTGTACTGATACAGGGCGGCTACGGCCCCGAGCACGAGCGGGATGGCGGCAATGGCAATCAGACGATATCCCCCGGGCTTCGTAATCCGGCGGCGTTCCCGGTAGAGGAAATACAAGAATGTCAGGCCGAGTGCGACCAGTACAGGAAACGCCGTGATCGTGTGATACAGCACCATCGACCCGAGCACGGCACCGGTAATGACGGCCATGGCCGCCGATCGTTCCCGGACAGACCAGATGTAAAGCAGGATGCCGCAGATCATGGCCAGCAGCCCGAACGTCTGTGTCTGCGGCAGGAAGAAGTACAGCGACGGCGAGTCGTACTTCAGCACCATGATGCCCTTCCACTCGTAGATGACGGCCCGGAACAGGTCGATTTCCCGCCCCTGTGCCCAGGTGTACAGCATGTATAGCCATGAGAGGCCGGAGCTGGCGACGTAGACGATGCCCGCGATGATCGAGACCCTGAAGCTGCCAAAGGCCGCCCGGGCCAGCAGGCATGCATCGACGAAGATCAGCGAAGCTACAAGCGCGACGAGTACCTTAAAGGACTCGAACAGCCCCACCCCTGATAGCAGTGTAATGCCACCCATGGCCACGTGCATGAACCAGTTATACACGATCGGGTACCCCGGCAGGTACGGGTCTTCCGGCGGCAGAGAGGGTGAAACAATAAAGCGCTGGGCTATGGAAAGATGTAAGTTCAGGTCCGAGGAATGTGTCGTGGCACATACGAGGCCGCTATCCCCCAGGACGAAGGTCTTCATCGTAACCAGCAGCACAAGGATAAAAACGGGTACGGCAAGCGCAAGTACAGGCCAGTCGTGAAAATCTGATACGCAGGTCGGAGCTCCTTAATATATGGTAAATACCGGCTGCAATGGTCATTCCTCCGAGAAACAGCCCGGCATACCGGATGGATATTATTGACGAGAGCAGTATGGCCAGCGGCAGCAGCAGAACGGAAAGCGTCGCCGAAATGCCTGCCAGCTCTGCGATGGTCATTTCCTTTTTTACAAGGGACAGGATAGCAAAGCCAGGCGCGAAGGCGATTGCAAGATAGCTTATCCAGCCGAGCGGCAATGCGATAACATACCCGGCCGCAAGCAGCAATGCCCAGACAGCCCGCCTCATGACCGGCGTCTCCGGTCAGGTAAAATGGAAGATGCCTCTGCCTTCACCCGCTACACCTGAAAATATATTGCAGACATATTATAATAAAACATAGGGCGAGTTAACATCACTTTTATTAACGCCGCAGGAGAATGATTAGTAAAACAATCAGCCTGTCACGCCACTAATTATTTATGGTATGACCGAAGACTGTAAGATACTATCACCGGCAGCTTATTTTTAGAATAAACGCCGGACAGACACGCAGGGACGATGGTAATTCCCTGTGGCCGCCGAGGAATCCGAATGCCTGAAGTCGCGATCATCCTTCCCGCTTATAACGAGGCTAAGAGGCTGGAGAAGACCGTAAGCCGCATCATCGAAGAGATGGACAGCATGGTCGTGAACGACATAGCCGTAAACGGCATGGCCGGCCAGTACGAGATCATTATCGCAGAGGACGGGTCGAAAGACGGCACCGATGCCATCGCCGCCAGGCTACATGATCAATACAGCTTCGTCAAGCACCTGCACTCGGCCGAGCGGGCAGGTAGAGGACGGGCGCTGAACCGTTCTTTTGCGTCTACGGATGCCAGCATTATCCTTTACTGTGACGTAGACCTCGCGACTGATACCAAGCACATAAAGCAGCTGATCGACGCGATCAGGAACGGTTACGACATTGCCACAGGCTCGCGGCTCATGAAGGACAGCGACGTGAAACGGCCTTTCAACCGGGAGTTCGCCAGCCGGGGCTACAACCGCCTGGTACGCACGATGCTGCGCTCGAAACTATACGATCACCAGTGCGGCTTCAAGGCGTTCAACAGGAAGACAGTCACGCCGATGCTGGCCGAAGTCAAGGATACCCACTGGTTCTGGGACACGGAGCTGCTGGTCCGGGCACAACGCAAGGGAATGAAGGTATACGAATTCCCCGTATACTGGCGGCACGGCGGCGCAACCAAGGTCGACCTGAAGCGCGACGTGCTCTACATGGGCAGCCGTGTGTTCAGGCTGTGGTTCGAGTTCTTGAAAAATTAATTCGACCAGTCGACTAACGTTGTTATGCACGCACAGGTTATTCCTGGAATCTTAAATACAAGCTGGTGACCCTATCAACATCGTCATTCATGAATCTTTTTGTACAGGCAGGTGACCCTTTCGACACAAAGGCCACAATGGCCACAAAGGCCACGAAGTACATTTTATAAACGGGCGATAGCAGCCTTTCCTGTAATGGACTTCGCGTACATTGTGGCCATTGTGGCCTTTGTGTTGAAAGGGTTATGTCCCGGTACAAAAACGATATCCGGTAAATGACTAATTTTGTATAAACGGCCATTTTCGCGCGCGCGTGGCCGCAGTTGGCGACTTATAATACCTTATAGACCTTGGTGCCGGGGGCGGTGCTATCGCCGTACACGAGCTCGAAATACGTCGTATTCGTGAGTGTGCCTGCGAAGGGATAACTCTGTTCCTGCGAGCCGAGGAATACGTAGCTGACGTTGTAATACCAGAGCTTCTCATGTAGCGTCGATGGATCGGACATATGCATGATATCTTCCATCTCCCATTGCAGGTTCACCCCGTGGAACTGGTCCATGTACTGGCCTGTATACGAGACCGCTCTGCCGGAGAGCGCCGATACCCGTGGGAAGGGCGACGGGTTCTCGAAAATGATCGCGTCCTTCGGCGTGTTATCCTTAATCCACTGCAGGGCGCTCACGTCGTCAGGCGACGCCTGCTGGTACGGCTCGCCGTTATAGTAAACGGCGATGACGATCGACGAAGGTATGATCAACAGGATGGCAAACACTGCGACGACCTTTAGCAGCGTCTTGCGTGAGACGATCATCTGCCAGAACGCATAGCCCGCAAATATGGCCAGCGGCAGCGACAGGAAGTCAAGGAACCGGTAGGTATCCATGCTGCGAGGCAGCTCAAGCACGTTGATGAAAATGAAATTTGCGACTCCGAACAGGATTAGCATTACTGCGGCATCATTTTTCCACAGCCGGTATGCCCCGTACAGGGCAAACGGGATCAGTATGCCCAGGGAGAAAAACATCGTCGTATAGACGTCCGGGTGGTGTCCGATCTCCACATGGGAAGTGGCGTTCTCCGTAAGCAGGCTGAGCTGATAGATGCCTGCGAAGAAGCATATGATCAGCGGCAATGTCGCAATGGCGGCGCCTGCCCATTTTTTCTGCAAGAGTGCCCCCCGTTCCCGATAAAGGAGGTACAGGAAATAGAGCCCGAGCGGGATCAGGGTGGCGAACGCAGACATCATGTGGAACAGGACGAGCGCGGAGAGGATGAGGCCACTGACGACGGCAAACCCCCATGACCTGTCGCGGTAAGCGATATAATACGTGTACATGCCCGCGATCATCAACAATAGCGCGAAGGTCTGCGGCTGCGGCAGGAAGAAGAACAACGAGACCGGGTCGTACTTCAGCGACATGATCCCCTGCCAGTTAAAGACGAGATCGTAGAATACGTCGGGCGTTACGCCACTGAGTAATTGATATATTATGTAAGCCCAGGACAGGCCTGCGTTGGCCACGAAGACCGCCGCCGCGACGAGGGCTGCCGTCCGGCTGTCCTTGAAGATCGAACGGGACAGCAGGTATGCCGCCAGGAAGATCATGCCTGAGACCAGCGCAACCACCAGCTTGTACATCAGGAACAGGTCGACGCCGGTCACAAAACACAGCTCGCCGAGGGTCACGAACACCAGCCAGTTGTAGACGATGTCGTACCCCGGCAGGAACGGCTCCTGTGGGGGCACCTGTGGGGACGTGATATACCGGTCGATGATGGACAGGTGGAAGATACCGTCGCAGGCATGGGTCGGCTGGACATAGAACCCGCCATCGCGGAACGTGTAAGTGCCGTTGAAAAGTACTATAAAGACGATCGCGGCAATGATCAGCGCGCCAGCCAGCACGGGCCAGTAATTAGCGTCTATGACGAAGTCTCTCTTTTTAATGAACGAGTATAGTCCCGTTACGATGGCAAGCCCGCCCAGCAGATACGGGGCGCCATGTATGCCGATGGCCATTGTGGCCAGCGTCGCCAGGGCGAAGAGCACCAGCGAGATCGTGAATGATAATGCGATAAGCTCGGCGAATCCGTATTTTTTCCTGATCAGTACATAGACGGAAAAGCCTGGGACGAATAACAGCAGGACGAGACTAAGCCAGCTCAACGGCAATGCCATCAGGATGCCAGCCAGCGCCAGCATCAGCCAGTACCCGGGCCTGACCGGGCGCTTCTGGTTTTCCGACACCGCATTATCCGCCATTGTGAGAGCCGCCTGCAACGCTAACCGTATAGCGTCGTCCGTGCTAAATATATTTTATCATACCGCCGGGCCCGGCTGGTCTGCAGCCTCGTCGGGCCCGGGCCCCGGGCGCACCTGCATCAGCCGGAAGTTTAACCATGACAGGAGGGCATACATGCCGAATCCAGCGAGCACGATGGCCACGTCGACGAAATAAGTATAGAACCGGCTCTGCAACGTGTTCACCGAGAAAGACAGGATGCTTATCCACTCGTTCTTGGTCAGCACCAGCGCACCGATGATCCATGCTGCCATGAGCATACGCGCATCTGCCGAAATGTTCAGGCTGTAGCTGTCCCTGCCTTCCTTTTTTACAGCCTGCGTTTTATTCTTCGCCAGGGCCTTCGCGATTATGTAGGACAATCCGATGACCATGAAAATGATCACGAACGTGCCGGTCTCCAGGAAGGTCGATAGGGTGACCGGCCATTGCTCATGATAGGTCAGCTGGGCGATTTTGGTGATGTCCATCGAGCCCAGGGAGTAGACTAGCCAGGTTAATATGGTGCCGCAGGCCGCGAGCCACGGCACACAGCTCCACAGGAATTTACCAAATTTCCGCGTAGTCGCGATGGCATAGAGAAGCTGGAACAGCGAGTACAGTCCCATGATCGCTACCATCGCAAGCACCGACTGCTGGTGCGTCAGCGCCATGGTGATCGCCATCAGTGTCGCCAGCGGCCAGTCTTCCCGCAGCACGAAATACAGCGCCATGGGCAGGAGGAACAGGCCCATCAGCTCCGGGAACGGCCGTTCGGTATTGATCGTGATGTCGGGGGACATCAGGAAGAAGAAAGCGACAAACAGCGCCACCCAGTAGTTACCTCCGCTCAGGCGGTAGGCGACAATGTACAACGCGAGCAAGCAGAAGGCGCCGAGCAGGAGCACGACCAGCCCGGACATCGGCATGGGGTCGATGCCCGTGGCTGTGGATAATCCTACCACGAGCAGGCGGTATCCGGGCACGTAAAAGTTAGGGAAGCCGCCGCCATAGGACAGTTCCTGCTGGGGATAGTGTCCGGTATCCATGGTCAGTCGCTCGATGCCCACATGATACATCGTGTTGCCCCAGGTGGGTATGACGAAGTTGCTAATCGCGCCCGGCTGCCCGGCCGGCCCTGCGCGGTAATAGAGCGCGAACAGCAGGATAAGGATCAGTAAGGCGTAGTACCACCAGTAGCGTTTGATATATTCGACGGCGTTCAAGGCAACACCCTGTAAATGCTTACATCATCATTAGCATAGACGATCTGGAAATAAGTAGTATTGCTGAACTTGGAGGCATTGGCGACGTTGTCGAACGTGCCGGTGTTCAGCCTCCGGTCCGGCAGAAAGACATAGTCGCAGCCGTTCGCCACCGCCATCTCGTGAGCTTCGGCAGGGTCGTCCGTCCCGTAAATCCTCCCGGAGGTCTCCATGTTCTTCACCGGGTCCGGGGCATTCGCCCAGTCGCCGCCGACCAGCGATACCCGGGTGGTCATGCCCATGATCGCTTCGGCGCCGCCGATGTCAGCTACGAACTTATCGCTTTTCTGCGTATGATCGTTGATCCACTGAGTGGCTTCCATTTCCCCGGGCAGGACCTGTGAGCCCATCCACATGTCAGAGTTAGCCGTGACATCCGGAAAACGTATGGTACTGTCAATCCAGTTGACCACTGTACCGGAGGGCAGCAGGTCAGTCAGAAACGAGGGGATCTCGAACTGCCAGCTCGCATAGTAACCGGCGTATAAGATCAGCCCGAACATCATCACGACTGCCATTATCCTGACAATGTCAGTTCTGCTGCTCATAATCTGATATACATAACGGTCGGTCATTAATATACTTTGCTGCGAAAGAACATGCCTGCCGTGGGCCGTATGCAAAAAATATATTACTCATAAGGCAAAAGAATCAGCCGTGTTCCTCTATGGCATCGCAGGTCTGACGTTCGTCGCCCTGACCGTGGCCGCCGGATGGGCGGTCGTCAGCCGGCTCAGGCTCGGGCTTACCACGCTCGAGACGATAGCGGCATCCCCGGCCGTCGGTATCATCGGTGCATCCTGGATTGCCCTCGCCGGATACCTTGTCACGGGAAAGCTCGAGGCGGGAATAGTCCTTTCTGCGGCGCTCATGGTGGCCATGATCGTCATGCTGCGACCCTGGAAAGCCCGGATATCAATTGACAGGTCACATTTGCCCGTACTGACAATCATCGTGATCGTGGCGTTCATTTTCCTGTTCTTCTGCCTGATGAACTACTTCGACGGCGAATACCATGCCGCCTACCCGCTGTACGGCGACGCAGCCTTCCACTCGGCCATGGTGTCCTCGTTCTCACAGGGCCATAACTACCCGATACAGTACCCGTTCATGGCCGGTCAGCCGCTGCGATACACGTTCCTCGCCGACTTCTACTCCGCCATGCTGGACTGGCTGGGCCTCGGGCTGCAATGGAGCCTGGTGCTGCCCGGCATTATCCTGCTGTCCTCGTTGCTGGCAACGCTATACTTTTTTGCCACACGGTTCACCGGCCGGAAAGCCGGGGGCCTGATCAGTGTGGCGCTGGTCGTGCTGAGCGGCGGCCTGGGCTTCGTCTATGCATTCACCGACTGGCTCGCGTCTAACACCGCGCTGACGGATTTTCTTTACAATCATTATCTGAACTATACGACGTCCTATGAGCTAAACCTGGTCTTCTCCAACTTCATCGTGGTCATCCTTACCGAGCGGACCGCGCTCACCGGCTTCGCCGCCGGGACGCTGATCATGCTGCTGTTCTACGTGACGTTCGTCCGAAAAGGCAAAGAAGCACATGACATCAGGCAGGTGATGTTATTCGCAGGAGTCCTGACCGGCCTGCTGCCGATGGTCCACACCTACACGTATGCCTGTATCATGATCGCTGCCGGCTTGTTTATCCTCATGGAGATCGGCTTGTTTATCCTCATGGAGATCATCGAAAGGCTGGCCGCAAAAGCTTCGTTGATGGACAGCCTCCGCAGCAGCCTTACGGATAAGGGCTGGCTCTTCTTCATGGTGCCTGCGCTGCTCATTGCACTGCCGCAGGCCGCATGGATACTGGGCCAGGTAGGTGAATCGTTCCTGCGGCTGCACGTCGGCTGGATGGCCGAATCGCTTGCCGACATCCCGTGGTTCTGGATAAAGAACATGGGCGTCGAGCTGGTACTGCTGGTCGCCGGCCTGTTCGTCGCAGGCCGCCACAATGTCAGGTTCTACCTGCCATTCGCGGGCATCTTCGTCGTGGCCAACCTGATCATTTTCCAGCCCTGGGACTATGACAATCACAACTTCTTCAGCTTCTGGCTGCTCGCCTCGGCGCCCTTCATGGCGGCGGCGCTACTGCGTGTATACGATATCCGCAGGATTGGCAAACCGCTGTTCGCGCTGCTCCTGATCTTTACCGTGTTGACCGGATCTCTGGTCGCTTTATTCATCCTGGAGAAGCCCTACGTGGAGATCTCGAAAGACGGCATCTATGCAGCGGACTGGATAAAGGAAAACACGCCGAAGGATGCCGTGTTTCTGACAGGGGACATCCACAACCATCCGGTCACATGCATCGCAGGCCGCAAGTCCTTCCTGGGCTACTTCCCATGGATGAGCACACACGGCGTCAAGACCGACGAGCGGTTCAACGAGGTGGCGTCCATGTATAACGCGGACAGCGAAGCCGATCTCTACGCCCGGATGCAGGAGAACGGCATCGGGTACGTGTACATCGGCCCGGAAGAGCAATATTCGACGACATACAGGGTCAACTGGACGCTCTTCGACAGCGTGACGCCGGTATTTGACTGGACTTCGCCGACAGGCAACCATTATCGCGTTTTCCAGGCGCCCGCGTAATGCCGTGACGTCTGCTGCGGCACGTTTCGAACGTTTTCGGCAGCATGCGACGTCCATGCCGTCAAGTGTCCTGCATACCGTTTTAAACATCTCACTCAGTCTCATGTGCAGGGTGATGCCATGGCAGAACGCAAAGGCACGGGCAAGATGACTGTCGCGGAAGCGGGGCAGAAGGGCGGCCAGAAAGTCCGGAAGCTCATCGAGGCGGGCGAGCGCAGGGAGGAAGAGAAGAAGGCAACAGTGCGTAAACGCTGATCAGTTGATAATCCCCGCTACGATTTCTATCCACTTATCCCAGCTCGAAGCTCGTGACACCGAATACACGGTGAAGTTGAGCCAGATCCGGTTCCTTCGTATACATGCGTGCCGTCTCGAAGGCAGGGACCATTCCATGCCGTTTCGCCAGTGCCATTGCCGCACCATTCACTTCAGGCACGTCGAGAAAAACCGGCTTTCCCGGGAAATTGCCGGCCAGGGCATTGTAAAGACGCTCAGCGATATCAGGATCATCCGCAAACAACGGCCCGATCTTGAAACCATTCCGGCAGGCCCGGATGACGCCATAGCCTTTCAATATGCCGTTTTCCAGGCAGCCGAAGGCGGCTCCGTCGGGCTGATCAATCCATTGCCTCAGGAAACCCGGCCGGGGGACAGAGAATATTCCGGCATCATAAGCCGATACCCTGTCAAAAGAAACTTCATCCAGGCTAACGATGTTCTCTGATTTTGTAACGATTGCCGCTCCGATGCCCTCGTATCGGATATTCCGGTATGCCAGCCTGAACCCTGACTTCTTATAATTGTCCTGTTGCGCAATGACACCGTCCAGCCCGACGTTCCGATCGCCCAGGTATTTCAGGGCAGCCTTCCAGAGCCTTAGTCCGTAGCCTTTTCCTCGGTATTCCGGGCCGGACGACATACAAGCCGATGAAGCCGTATGAGTCATCGCTATGCCACAGCGGAAATGCAACCGATCGGCTCCCCGTCCAGCTCGCCGATGAAAAACCCGTGGGGGTCGGCGGAGTAAAAGCTGCGGGCATCGTGAAGGCCCGGATTCCAGCCCTCATCCGCGGCCATGTGTATGGCAAAGTCGACGTCGCCAGGGCCCATAACCCGGATTCGGAAATCGTCGTGTTTCGACATGTGAGACATCTGTCAGACTATTATAAAGCAGTATATAGCTATGCATGATATGGACGACGAACGCTTTTACTTCAATGACCTGTTGTACCCGGGGCGAGTCCCGGGTTCGTATATGCATAAAAACTAAGAAGGTTTGAGCCGTTCAGGCTTTTTCGCTGAACGTAACTTTTAAATAGCATTACTGACTTTGTACATGTCGCGCGACTTTTAGAAGTCGACATACACATGCTCCGGTAGTGTAGACCGGTCAATCATGACGGACTCTCACTCCGTCGACTGGGGTTCAAATCCCCACCGGAGCACCAAACCTTTTTGGTCCAAATCCCCACATTTTCAGCTTTTCGACATACGTCGCCACTAAGTAGCCTAAATAACGTAGGTGGTCATTTTTGCCGCCGATTGCCAGCTATGTAATAATCCAAATAAATAGACATTATACTAATTTGCGACCATGTAAAAATTAGTTAATATCATATCATATTATGAGATTTTAACATAATATACCAACTGACGGCGCAAACAAATAGTAATCCGACAATTAGAGAGAGCGGAAATAAATCATCGTTAGGTATTTTTACTCCAGTCCAAACAAATAAGGCTACCATTAATTGAATACTCATTAATCCTAATGAAAGCAGAGGAATATATTCTCTCGTATCATTAGATTCAAAATAATAACGCATTTTATTATTTTTTAATTTTTTTTCAAATAGACTCTCTTGGAACATCTTCTTAGATAATTCACTAATCCTATAATCAAGATTATCAATTTTTGCATTATCTACGCTTGATAAAAAATACAAAATCAACATAATAAAAGTTCCTGTTAAAAGGGCTAACAATACAATCATTTTTGAGAAATCATTAACAGCAGCTACCCCTAAAAATGCTAATAAGGCAACAATAATCACAAAAAAGGCGCTAATCTTCTTCCAAAACATATCGTTTTCATGATTCCTAATATCAACTAAAAATTTTAATAATGCCCTATCGTCATCAGGAGTTCTCCATAACATAGCCATCAATACCCTTAGCTAACTTTAATGACTCTAAATAATATTAAACTTCGCAACTAATAACCATCAAGTGCTAACATCAGAATTCGCAGTATAGTATGGTCTTTCTAAAATGCCCGTAGGGCCACGAAAGAAGGCACGGACAAGGTGAGACACTAAGAAGGGAAAAAGAATAGCTATCTTATGGCTATCCTACTTCATGCGCGTTATAGCTTGTTACTATCCAGCGATCACATGCTACTATAGTTTTATGTTAATGATTATCGTATAAGTGTTATTTAAATTGGGATATGCATGAAAGATGATTTAAAGCAACATAAATTCAATAGTGATGTCTATAAGATAGGCGAAGATTATTGGAATGACGCATGTATTAATTGGGATCGTCATGCTTGGGGCTTATATGCAATGGGATATGAAGAAGCAGCAGACATCTTAGTTAAAAATGTTAAGAGTGATAATAGTGATTTATTAATCTATCCGATTGCTTTTTTATATAGACAAGCTATCGAACTTCAATTAAAAGATATCATTTTGACGTGCAGAGGGCTGTACGGATTTGAAAATGAAGAGATACCTAAAAATCACGATCTTCTCCAATCATGGAGCGTTTGTAAAAAAGCAATCGAACATGTATGGCCAAAAGAAGAGGATAGAGGGAATGTAAAAGAAGTTGAAAAGATCATTAGAGAGATACATACAATTGATAAAAAATCCTTTTCGTTTAGGTATCCTGTTGATAAAAATAATGCGCCATTGTTGCCCCAAGGGTTAAGACAAGTAAGTATTAAAAATTTAAGTAATAAATATAAAATTGTTATAATGTATTTAAATGGTGCTATATGTGGTATTGATGCAATTATCGAATCAGACGATAGTTATAGTTGTGCTGATTATGCAGGTAATTAAATTACATAATTATCCGTTAAACTATTGCCATATGCTCTAATTATTAATATTTTTTTAATGGATTTTTGACGCATTTATCAAGATATTTATGACCAAATGATATCACTGTTAAAACATCCAAAGCTTCTGTTTCATTGCTCCACCAATTAATTTTTACAGTATGCGCCGCAGGGTTTCTTATTAAATGATAGGTCGATTCTAATAGTTCTCTTAATCCATTATGTTCGCTTTTTTCACTATCAGTGATCAAATTATTAAGGACAATCCAAGGTTCACTACCTGAAAATGCTTCTTGATACAATTTTGAACCATCTGTAGTTAAACCTGTTATATCACGAACCCTTTGAGCTAGTCCTTTAGAAGCCTCAAAAACAGTATCGTAATAGTCTTTTCTTAAAAAGTCCTTTTTACAATATTTCAGGACTTCATCATGTATGGCTCGTTGATGCAATTTACTATATAATTCAGATACTCTTCTATCAACTTCATCAAGCGTTTCTACTGGTTCATCGACAACTATTTTTCCAGCTTTTGTGATCGTTAAACCGACTAGTGATAAGACCTTGTTAACTCCATTTAATAGAAAATCATATTGATCTCTGCATGAATCGCCGGTATAACTAATAGGGTTCAAAGCATTTTGAATGAATAAATATATTTTTGCATATGAATTTGTTGTGTTTATTTCATTAATAAAGCAATTGTACAAACGGTTTCGCTTATTTGTGCCGTTTTTCACATCAACGATTTGACTTTGTGCTAATAAATTGTCTATCTGACTATTGGAAAGACCGTTATTAGTGTCAGCAAGGATACCACAAATTGCATTTAACTCAACAGGCGCTAATGCTTTATTAATCATAATTTCACCTCAATGTTAACGTAAATTTATAAATGTAAATTTCCAGATAACCACAATATTATAATAAATATTAGTGCGATTGATGTTACTATTATTACAACCCAATACCAGCTTTCTCTTTTTGGCTTATCCAATTTCAACGCCAAAATATAATATATGGAATAATACTTAAAATACTTAATTGCTTGCTCATCAAGTGCCTTCATTTCTATAGCTGGAAAGTGTCACAATATAGCATGGTCAACTAATTTGGCACATTAGGGCCACGATGGAGAACACTGCCAAGTCAAGACATCTCACAATTAAAAAATGTCGGGCGGCAGGGGATGGTTTCGCTACCGCCCGGATTATGGCATTGTGATGTCAAAAATCGTCAGCCATTCTTAGATATGTCACTTGCTGACTGACGTTTGAAATGACTGGCATAAGCATACGTGATGATGATTGGTATAATCAAGGTCGCGTATACCGATAAGTATGCGGCTAATAGCAATGGGGTGTTGTCGAGGGGTATGAGCAAAATCAAAATCCCGGCAACCGCGACACAGATCGCCCATAACATGATAACCTTACCGCCGTAAGCGTTGATCTGATACCAGTTTTCTTCCGAGTAAAACGCCTGGCGGTAACGGATGCCATACCATTTGTTTATCTTGACCTGGCGCTTTGTTAGCGGATAACTCAATAGTATCATCATACCAGCAAAATATAACAGGCCGATACAACAAAGTATTTTCAGGGCAAATACGGGGATTGCACCAGACACGACAACCACTTTTATTAGATAATAAATCAACTGAAGAATTATATAAGAATTCTTATAGCACAGGAGTCTATGATTTTATGGGTCCTTTTACCCGTTAAGCCATTCGAAGCCGGGGCTATGAGTCGCTCTCTCAGGTCTTGCCCGTATTCTTCCGATTCACGATGAGCCATGCGTAGATGTAGCCACAGATGACGAGGGCAAACATGATGGCGCCCCACGCGGCGGCCGTGGCCAGAAAAATCGTCGTTAAATCGTCATAGTTGCCCGTCGCGAAACCGTAGGCAAACCCGACGACCATGGCACACAGAAACGCGCCCGCGATGAAGAACAGCCATTTGGCGCCCTCCTTGTCGATCTTCATCTTCACTTCTTCAGATAGATTGACCTGGGCCCATTTCGGCCGGTAATTATAGCTGCTCTTAAAGTCACCTTTCCAGACGTACCAACAGATCAACATGAGCAAAATGCTTAACCAGCCGAATACGATAAGTAAAAGAATAGCTGATGCCAGCCCATTCATTGCCATAACTATGCGCCGATTGATCAAACGTATTAATTGCTAATATATTTTTCAGATCAATAGAAAACAAAGTGATAGAGATGGCTACATGTCGACAGCAGGCAGCATGACGACGAAGCGTTTACACGCTTCGTATAGTCATGTTACGGGCAACATGAGCACGAACCGGGCGCCCTTCGAATGGTCGCCCGCGACGCGCTGTCATATCAGGTGCCTTCCGCCGGCGTCAGGTTCAAGTGTCGAGGTCGGCGAGCCAGCGTAGCGCCCGCATGCCGGGCAAGAAGCAGTATTCGCCGCCGCGGTTGGTGACGAAGGCGGGCAATCCTGTGAGGCGGCGGCGGATTGGCCGCTTCGGGATGGTGAATTCACGGCCATCGGTACTGCTAACAAGTGGGTCCTTTTCGGCGGGTGCGCCGATGAACTTGCCATCGTTAATCCACTCCCCCTGGACGAACTCGAACTGCCTGTCAAGGTGCGTCCCGACCATGGCGAACAAGAGGCCGCGGTCGGCGCCGTCGTCCTCCAGAACGCCGGGGGGTAGCGGCGGGCCATAGGTGGTGCTGCGCCTGATCATGCGGTGCAGACGTACTACACCGATGACGGCCGAGTCACGCGGGTTCATCCGCCGGGCGTGCGCGCCCTGCGGGCACTTGAGGCCATGGGGGTCGTCGCCATACATGAAGGCGTTGTATAAAAAGGGGCTGCGTTTCGGGTCGGCAGCATATTTAGGATCGTCCTTGTCCGGAGCCAATGCCAGTGGCGCGCCACTGGTCCAGCGCCCTACGATCTTGGCGCCCAGCCACTCCTCCTCGGCATGGTCTTTGGCATGCTGATGCAGGTACTGGCGGAAGGTGGCTACGTGCATGTGCAGCTTGCGGAAGACCGCATAGGAGCCGTTACGGCCCAGTACCTCGGGCTGAGGTGCGGGAGGGAGGTTTAAGGTCTCGTCCTCGTACCCCAGGACGAACTCGCCAGCCTTGAGCGGCTCTTCGTTCGGGTTGGAGCTGGGAATGCCGGTACCCTCGACGGCCGGATGGGCGATGCCGTCCGCAAAACCGAAATGGTTGCGCAGGTCTGCCGTGGAGTGTACGTCCTGTTGCCAAATGGATACGATGCCGGGCAGATCGCTAAGGGCATCGCGTATATGGCGGACAATAGCCTCCAGGCTGGCAGCGCTGGGCGCGACCCCGGTCAGCACGAGATGGACGTCCTTGGAACCCAGCGGTTTCTCCCAGTGCTCCGGAGCGTTCTCACCTACGTCTCCAAGCTCGGCTGCACGTGCGGCCATGCCCTGCTGGAATACGGGCGGGAAGGTGGCGAGCGACTCCTCCGACACCCCGAGGGCTTTGAGTCCCTGAAAGCTGAGTGCCGCGGAGAACGTTACCGGCTTCTTGGGGTTGAAGGAGGCAACCGAGTCGAGATGTGGGATCAGCCGCCGCAGCAGCTCTCGCCCGTCATGCCGATCATCAATACGCAGGATCCGGTATGTACCCGCGTAAGGAACTGGCCGCGGCTCCAGGACGGCGGCCTGGATATCGTCTTTCTCCAGCGCGATGGTCGGCCTGGCGGTCATGCTCGCACTCCTTGCGGGCCGCCATATGGCAGAGGTGTGGGCGGCGCCAGGTAGGGGAAGGTGTCCGAGACTGGCTCCGCCGGTCGGTCCACGCCGTCTCTCACGCGCGGTCCGTTGCCTGCGTTGACTATCAGCGTTAACATAGTGTCCACCACGTCGTCGTTTAGCGACCGACCCCCGCACGTTTGGTGGGCGCGCCCATTGAGGGTCGCCTGCTCGATCTCTAAGAAGCTGTCGGCGGCGTACGGCCGCGAGGCGTCGACCACCAGGTAGTCGGCGAGCAGCAGCTCGGTCAGGGGGTGGGCATCATCAGGACTGAGCGGCCAGTCCGTCTTGCCATCCAGACGATCGAAGTGCGCGAGGTTGGCGCTCATCCGGGCGCGGAAGGTGCCAGCATAGTCCTTGCTCATGTGGAAGGGGTCTTCGAGGTCGTAGAGGTCGCGCACTTCCAGGTCGCGGTTGACCAGGTCATACGTCTTCATTGCCATGATCGTGTTCTTGACCTCCGGGCGGCCGACCCGCTCGATGCGAACCGGGAACTTGCAGGCGACCATCGTCTCGCCGACCACCGCGAAAAGTGGCCCGCGGCCGCCACGCAGCCATGGTCGGAAGTCAGCCTCTACAACGATGCTCAGGACGTTGAGGCCAATCAGGCTATTAGTCCCGACGTCCTTGAGGGCAAGCCGCCCGGTCTTTATTGACTCCACGATGGCCGGCTGGTCGAGGAAGAACGGATCCGATCTGAGGCCGGCGTAGACATGCAAGCCGTCGCTATACCCGCCATGCTCATCGTTAACTCGGAAGCGTGCCGTCTCACCGGACGGCGACACACACCAGCCTTCCTGCACCGGTGCCACGACAGCTCCGCCTGGCCCTGGAGCCTCGAAGTAGAAGTTGAAGACCAGCTCCTGATCCTCGCTGGCGAAGGGAAAGGCCGTTGCTGCCCCGACGCCCGCAATGGTGACCGGCCGTAGCCGGATGCGGTAGACGATCGCATCCGAGAAGTGTGTGTCGTAGGCGGCCTCTGGGTGCACGTTCAGCACGAGCACGAGGTGGCCCGGGCGCTCAGGGCTGGGGAACACATAGAGGTCACAGATGTCGCCGGCTGGATTCGCGATCGCCCGGGGTCCGGAGAAATGGTCTGACATGGGTTGACTCCTGCTACAGATGGATAGTCCCGTGTCAGTAGGCCGCCTGCTCAAGCAGCGGCTTCAGGGCCGGGTGTTGGAGCGCTTCCTCGGCGGCCGGGTCATCGAGCACCTGCTGGAAGGCCTGTGCCAGGCGCTGAGCCTTCATGATCTGTGGCATCGTAAGACCGCTCAGGGAGTTGAAGTACGTGGACGCCTGGACCTGCACCGACTGAAGGATTGCCTTAAGCTGACCGCTGGTCCGCTTTATGGTATCTTTGATAGCGGGGTCGTTCGGGTCGAATTTCTCGACGCCCCCCTTAGACTTTACCCATTCTACGACTTTGTCGCCCTCGACGGTGTGCTGCATCCAGTCAAGGAAATTTGTGATGTTGATGAGTTGCAGGGCATCATCGATATACGGGTCCCAATCGCTCTCGAAGGCAGTAATCCAGACGAGCTGCCGGCCGTCATTGAATATCACGTGACGCGTGTCCCGGAGACCGACCCGCTGGATTTCCTCTTGGTCTATATTGTGTAGATTTTCTGCGAACCGTCCAAGCGCCGCGCGCAACTCCTCCACATGGCCCGGCTTGACGGTGAAGAACGCCGACAACTCGGAGATGACTCCGTCGCTGAGGCCCTTGCCTGACTTCTTAGTAATCCGGCCCGTCGTCTCATTCTGTTTCATACTGGTCTTCATCATTCCCCTCCTTCATTCGCTATGCTGCACGAACTCGCCCCACGATCCAGGGGCGCCACAGCCGATCTCGGCCATGTGATTAATCCGTCATTTAATAACAGGTTATAGATTAATTATTTTCATATTAATATTGGTAATTTGATAATATTATATTGATAATGTAATATATTGATAATGATTTTTAAAGAAAATAGCGGTTAGTATCCTGTAGTAAACTGCTCAGACCGTATAACATTCTTCGGTCTTTGTCAACTGATCCAAGCGTTAACAAGCCTTCATTAAAAAATCTCAGCGCATATTTTTGAAAAATGTTAGGTTCATCCATAAAAACCCATAAAACTATAATTACAACAGGCAGTGATGACTTGGATGATCTTACCATAACGTTGATCCGGGCCGGGTCAATGGCAAGCATAGTCACTTTCATGCTTTCCCGGGGACTGGAGGTCCGACACGGCGATCTATGGTACCTGGGGTCTCGGCGAGTATTGCTACTTAAATCGCTTCTTTCAGTCGATGTTATTGTACCGCTGATCACCATTGCCGTCATCGTCCTTGTCAGGCCAGCAAAAGCGACCGCTATAGGCATGTTGATTCTTTCAGCAGCGCCGGTGGCGCCCATGATCCTGAAAAAGATACTGCAATCCGGCGGGACCCGTGAATACGCGATAAACCTCCATCTGATACTGGCAGTGCTCACAATTGTCTCTACACCTATCACATTGGATCTATTCTCCGTAGCAGCCGGCTTTCACCTGGGTATTAATCCCGTCGCCATAGCAGGATTGGTCGGGCTCTCTGTCATCTTGCCGATCAGTGGCGGCATGATTATGAAGCAACTATTTCCCTCCGTCAGCAAGCATATAAAATGGCTACTGGAGGCTTTTTCCGGGGCTCTTTTTATTCTAGTAAACGTCGTAGTCCTGCTCTCCACCTATCAGTTGCTTTTCATGATGGACATCAGATCGTATATCGCCATCGCGTTGATGATCACCGGTTCTATCATAGCCGGCCACCTTATGGCGAAGGAACACCCGGGAGAACAAACGACCCTTGCTCTCGAAAGC
The DNA here is from genome assembly GCA_963769045.1 of uncultured Methanocellaceae archaeon. Lineage (GTDB taxonomy): Archaea > Halobacteriota > Methanocellia > Methanocellales > Methanocellaceae > Methanocella_A. The sequence goes on along the minus strand of CAVYKK010000009.1, from coordinate 105,874 downwards.
GCTGCACGAAACGTCAATCTCACCCTGCTGATAACCTCGACATTCACGATACTGGAGAAAGCGTTACCCATTATTATCCCCTACATCGTCATATTGGCGATCACCACGACGATCTACGTTAGATACCAAAAAAGAAGGTTAGATCTGCCCAAGACATAGAAGATCATAACAAATCATAAGATGATTAAAATATTTGGGCTTGTAATGATTACGACATGAAGCGGCATGAGGTCTTCGACTGGCTGGTCTTCGATGTGGCCGGGATGGGCGGGGAGACGCTGGTCACGCACCACGACCACACGGAAGCCATGCACATGAACATCCAGGTTGAGATGGAAATGCGGCTGCAGAAGCTGGAACAAATAAAGTAATGTCATCACTTCAAGGGCGATGATGCGGTGGGCAGCATGGCCACGAACCTGTCGCCTTTGTCTAATGATAAGTTTCGAGAATGTGATACATATTTTAACAGTATGAAAATTGTTGGTGACAGGCTGTTACCAGCCTGTCCCGAACATGGTGCTTGTTTTTTTATTGTCGAATGCTTGTATTAGCGGAGGCCCGGAATAAACGGACTGTTGAATCCGAGACCGCTGCCGACGCCGCCCAGGCCGATGCCGCCGAGACCGACGCCCGGAGCACCAATACCACAGCCGCCGAGACCAATTCCCGGACCACCAAAGCCGCCGAGACCGACGCCCGGAGCACCAATACCACAGCCGCCGAGACCAATTCCCGGACCACCAAAGCCGCCGAGACCAATTCCCGGACCACCAAAGCCGCCGAGACCGGGGCCAGGAAGACCTAAATCACAGCCGCCGAGACCAATTCCCGGAGCACACAATGGTGCAGCTACTGGAACGGCTACTGGTACCGGCACCGGCACCGGACGGGCAAAGAACGGGAAGCCACAGCCAAAGGGCCCGAACCACGCGCTTGCCGGTGCAGAGACCAGCAGAATAGTTACGGCAAGAATGCCGAAAACTGCCAATTTCTTTACATCCATAAAATTCCCCCTACGATTGTAACTGCTCCACTCATGGATAAAAAAGCAAATGCAGCAAATAACAGAAAAGACGTATATTAAGCTAAAAAGAGCTAAAAAGCCTGCAATTCATAAGAACTAACTTAGGATGAGCGCGTCAAAAACAACGCGCTCTTACTCAGGCCTCTGCAGGGGGTTTCAGCAGAGGCCGTAGAGGGGAAAAGGCATGTTATAAGTGTTTGAATAATAAATAATGGGAGTAAGCTGTTGCAGCTCCTCCCAACCTATCTCCGGTTTCTCGTGCTATATCAGGTTTAGCATGGGTCGGATTGTGGTGTTTACCACCACATGCCGCCCCAGCCGCCCAGGCCGCAGCCGCCGCAGCCGAGACCGCCCCAGCCGCCCCAGCCACCAAGACCGCCCCAGCCGAGACCGCCCCAGCCGCCCCAGCCACCAAGGCCGCCCCAGCCGAGACCGCCCCAGCCGAGACCGCCCCAGCCGCCCCACCAGGCTACTGCGGGCAGGGTGACGGCCAGTGCGGCCAGCACGAGAAAGACGAATATAGTTAGTTTCTTCATCATACTAATTCATCCTCCTGCACGACAAAAAATTACAGGCAGTTTTAATTAATTATTGTTGATAATAAGCGAAAATAGGGTTGTATCTTCATTAGTTTCATGAAAAGCGAGCAATAAGGCCATTTATAGCTAAAAATAAGGCTAAATATCGTTTTGAATGCCCATAATACCCTAAAAATTATCTATTATTCTTTCCATTAAGAAACATTGCCGTTAACTGATCAATCCTCGATAGATAAACGAAATAGCTCAATATATCGACAAACGGTATATCTAATAACTCATGACATTAAAATACCTATATATTGTAACCGAAACACGTTCTTTAGGCTGTATAGAGCCCTAAACAAGATATATAATCATATCCTAGCTTGGTTTATCTTTAAATTCCATGTTCCGCCCCGTTTTCGCTGATACATAAACGAATTTATTTATCTGTATCGCAAAAACCATCATTCAAAGGAGGGGATGTTTTGAACTTCGATGAACTAAAATGGGAAATAGTTGCGAAAGTAAAGACGATCAATTGGAAACAACCCGCTCTCATCCTTTTCATCGTCTTTGCTGCAATCCTTGCCGCAATGGAGCTGCTCGCGCCGATAGCCGAAGCCCGGTGGGGTGTCCGGTGGGGCGGCGCTGGTGGCTGGAACCGCTGGGGCGGCTGGGGCACGGGCGGAGGTAGCTGGGGCGGCTGGGGTCGTCCCTGGTATAGCGGCTGGGGTGGCCGGTGGTAAGTCAGTCTTTCGACCTGATAACCATTAACCCCGCATAAGAAGAGTCTGGATGAATAGGTAGATAGAGGTGAATATGATGAATAGATTGAAAATAATGGTGCCGATGCTCGCTCTCCTGGTGCTCATCGCGGCCGTGGCCACTCCGGCTATGGCGCAGGGCTCCAGCGATACTATGGCAGCTCAGGGCTCACAGGATATGAAGATGGGACAGGCGCAGCAGGGACAGGCGCAGCAGGGTATGCAGACTGCGACCGAGGACCTTATGACGTTGATCGAAAACAACCCGGACCTTTCTGCGTATGCCCAGGCGTTGAAGGCCTCTGGGCACGACCAGAAGCTTACCGGCACGGAGCCCTACATGGTATTTGCGCCCACCGATCAAGCTATAAGGAGGGACCTGGGGTATACCAACGCCACCACGCTTTCGAGCGCAGGCAAGTACCTGTTAGAGGGTACCATAGTGCAGAACCCGCAGGCACCGTCCGAGGGGAGCAAGCAGGCCATGCTTACCTCGATCAACGGCAAGAGGATAGACGTGGTCAAGTCCGACAGCCAGGTCATGGCTAACGGCGTTAAGATCACGAACGCCGTCCCGGCGACCAACGGCTTCCTCGTGATCACCGACGGCATCGTATAAGCATTAAGAATCGATCCGGGGGAACTTATCCCCCGACTATTTTTATATGATAACAACGAAAAAGTATCCAAAAAGTCGTGCCCTAATAATACTCCCGGGCCGTTGCAGATCATTCAACGATTGCGCCATAACGTTTATCCGATCAATAACCTGATTCTAAATCATGCGCCGCTTCATCAGAGCCTGCCTGGCAATCTTCGCTGCCATCTGCGGTCTCGCTATTATCGTACTGTTGGTGGTGCCGCAACTTTTCGGCCCGGAAGACCCTGCGGTCCGCATTGCATTATCTGATCCGGACGTGAAAAGGGCCATTGCCAATGATCAGGGCAATTATAAGGTTGTCAGTGTGACGCCACAGGGCCAGAACGGCAAATCCGGGTTCATTAATATCAGCGAAACGCTGGTAGCCGTCGAACTGTCAATGCAAGGCGCGATGATGATTGCGCCTGATCACTACGTTGCGTTCGTAGACCTGAACCAGAGTAAAGTCGTGAGCGGCGAATGGTATTCGTATCGTGGCAATCCTGCCGTTTTTGACATCACTCTGCCATCAGGCGCTAGCTATTACCATGTCCTGAATGGCGGAATAAATGTTGGCCCGGGTTCTGAAGACTTCGGCGTCCAGACCTTTTGGGGTAATATCCATAGCCTCTCCCCGGAGAATGCCTCGCTATACCCTATCCTGGTAGACGGGTCTAATCTGTCGCGGATGAAAAATGGCAGCAGCTATGAGCCGGCAGCATATAACGATACAAACACCCGCCGACCCGCCGTGATGAATGGTTCAGCCCCGGTCAGCGTCGGCTGGTCGGTGAACGCCTCGGTACGGCGTACTCAAGTCTATAATACCGGTAATTGGCCGGACTTTGACCATAGTCAAAGCTACTACATCATCCTGAAAAATGCCGGGCAAGACACAGTAAGTATGACGCTCATGATGTAGGCATATACACGGCCATTGTTCAATCACGATCAACCTTTGAGATTAATATTTTTATATTAATTACATAAAATGGTAAAATAGTTATGTCACCAACACCTGCCGATTTAAATAAATAAACCAGATAAATCGTTCGATAATAATGAAGCAGGATATAATTATATAGTAATAATTACTAAACTGTAAGCGCATAATGCTTTAACGCCTGTAATTTTTACCGTTTGGTGCAGCTAAGCCTTATTAGCCATTCCTGTGAGGGGGGTATTTATGAACGACAATCAGAAAACTTTAGCAGGTGCAATAGCAATAATCGTTGTTTTAATGCTTTTAGTCGGAGCTTACATGTTAAGCCAGAACAACAATGGTGCTGCAGCACCCACGCCGACACCAACGCCCACACCAACGCCGGTACCATCGAACGGTACAGGCGACGGCCAGGGAACGGTAACACAGGCTACGCCGACGCCAACGCCAACGGCGACACCGACAGCAACACCGACGCCTGTGCCAGGGCTGACAACGAACCCGGCACCCGGAAGCAGCTGGCCAGACTATAATTACAACTGGTCGGTAGCGGAGTCACCATCTGCTCTGCCGAATGTATATTTCGCAAACTACCAGGGTCGCTTGTATGAAGCTGTAGCCGATGACCCGACCTATATGTATTATGATAGCTCGGAGGGCTGGATCCCGGACGATGACCATGTATCGGTTAGTGGATCGGATTATGTAGTCCAAATCAAGCTCGTCCGCGATGGCGACCTTTCAAGCAGTTGCACGGTAACGATAGACTATACTGAAAATTACGATAACGGAGAATTCCCTTACTTAGTCCACTACGTCACCGATGCGGTTTTCGGTCCTGGCGAGAGTACAGCTTATATGGAGGTAGCGATCAATGAAAACTATGTGTATCTTAATTTTAAAAAAGTAGGTCAGGTACATTTAGAAATCGCCTCTTCGTCAGATTATCAGATAGGTGATCATTACCCGGAGTTTGACCTTTATATACCAAACATCCCTGGATAAAATTTTAAATTTTTAAAAACATTTTTTATTATTTTATATATGCCTTACATGTTCAATGCCAGTTTGGTTATGGCACTATATCTCGATACTGCCAGTGCGCTCTTTGCATTAACCTGGATGGTTATGAAGATTGATTTTTATCCTCTTTACGTTAAATAAATGCAAAAGCTATATTGCCTATCATTGCATGATGCAATTAAACAAAGGTTTGTGATACAATGGTCATCGGAGTGACAATGATCAACGTGGTGCCGGGCGAGGAGCGGTCCGTTTACAACGCCCTGCTGAAAATATCCGGCGTACGGGAAGTCTTCCATGTGTTCGGGGAGTATGACTTCATCACGATCATCGATGTGAACGGGCTTACCGAGATCAACAAGGCGGTCGATACCATAAGGGAGATCGAGGCCGTCACTTCGACCAAGACTATCATCGGCGCCGAGCTATAGGCGGAAAGGCAAAAAGCTCTGCCAATTCCTTTTTAACTACTTTATACCGTCAGAAGGTAGTTGCTGTCAGCTTTTGTGCGCGCGTGCACGGATGATATAGCCAAAACCAATAATCTTTTATCTCTTGAGCCTATTGTTAAACAGAAAAACCTGGCCGGTTTAAGGTGACTGAAATGGAAATGACCCTGCTCTGGAGCATCAGCCTTGTGCTCGCATTCTCGATCCTGGTACTGCTCTTATGCTACCGTTTCAAGATACCCGAGATCATCGGGCTGCTGCTGACCGGCGTGCTTGCAGGGCCTTCAGTCCTGGGCATATTCAGCAACACACACGATATCGATTATATCGCAGAGATTGGCGTCGTCCTCCTGCTGTTCACCATCGGCATGGAATTCTCGTTCAAAAGCCTGCTGCAGGTGAAGAAGGAATTTTTCATCGGCGGGACGCTGCAGGTACTGTTCACCTTCGTGGCCACGCTGGTGCTGTCGATGCTCCTCGGGATGTCAGTGAACACTGCCATCCTGATGGGTTTCCTCATAGCCCTCAGCAGCACGGCCATCGTCCTGAGGCTGCTGCAGGAAAAGGACGAGCTGGGCACGCCCCATGGCCGAATCATCCTGGGCATCCTGATCTTCCAGGACATCATAGCCGTCCCTATGATGCTTATCATACCGTTCCTGACGGGCAGCTCGGGCAGCCTGCTGCAGACGATACCGGTACTCATCCTCGAGATCATCGGCATGATACTCCTCGTCATCGTGGGCACCACATGGCTCGTGCCTAAAGTGCTCCACCGGGTTGCCCGTACCAGGAGCCAGGAGCTTTTCCTGCTGAGCGTAGCAGTCATAGGTCTCGCTATGGCCTGGCTGACATCGAGCATCGGCATGTCGATGGCCCTGGGCGCTTTCCTGGCCGGCCTGATCATCTCCGAGTCCAAGTTCAGCCACCAGGCACTGGGGACTATCCTCCCGTTCCGCTATGTGTTTACCAGCATATTCTTCGTATCCATCGGCATGCTTCTCGACATCGGGTTCCTGTTCAGCCATCCGGCACTGATACTGGCGGCGGTGGTCGCAGTCCTGTTGATCAAGGCGATCGTTGGCGGTGCCACCACTGCCATACTGGGCTATCCGGTGCGGACCGCGGTGCTGGTCGGGCTAGCGCTGTCCCAGGTAGGCGAGTTCTCGTTCATCCTGTCCAAGATCGGACTGGACGGCGGCCTGCTAAGCCCGGACCTGTACCAGTTCTTCCTTGCCACCTCCATCCTGACCATGGGCGTATCGCCTTTCCTGATGGGCATGTCCACGGGCATCTCGGACCTTTTAAGCCGGCTGCCGCTGCCGGCACGGCTGAAGTCCGACATATACAGCAAGAAAGAGGGCAAGGAAGCTCTCCGGGACCATATCGTCATCATCGGCTACGGCCTTAACGGCAGAAACCTTTCCCGCGCGGCCAAATCGGCTAAAGTCCCTTACACGATCATCGAGATGAACCCGGATACGGTGGCGAAGGAAAGCTCCAAGGGCGAACCTATCTACTATGGAGATGCCACCAATGCCCTGATCCTCGAGCATACGAACGTGGCGGAAGCCAGGGTGGTCGTCATTGCGATCTCTGACGCGGCGGCGACGCGGAGGATTATAACGGCAATACGCCAGATCAACCCGCGGGTACGCATTATCGTCCGGACACGGTACCTGACGGAAATGAAGCCGCTGTATGCGCTCGGAGCCAGTGAGGTCATCCCTGAAGAGTTCGAGACGTCCGTGGAAATTTTCGCCCGGGTCCTCCGGAGCTATCTGGTCCCGCGGGACAGCATCGACCAGCTCACCGCCGAGCTTCGTTCAGAGAACTATGAGATGCTCCGTTGCCCGACCAAGGGCTATGCATTGAGCGACCTGAACGTGCCGCTCTCCAACGTCGAGATCGCCACGGTGCAGGTAAAGAAGGACGCCCCGGCCAGCGGCAGGACCATTAAGGACATCGAGCTCAGGAAAAAGCATGGTGTCACCATTCTCATGGTGCAAAGGGACTCTAAGCCGGTCTACAATCCTGACGCTGACACGCAATTGCTCCCGGGAGATACGCTTTACCTGTTCGGGCAGCCGGAGAAGCTCGCCAGCGCGGTAAGGCTGTTCAGCACAGAGAAAACTGCGGGATGACTGGCTGACAGCCGCTACAATGCATCGGCCGGATTTCAAAGCAGATATGCGGTCCGTCCTCGCGCGCGTGCCCGCGTAACAGCCGGGCAATATAGCTGTCTCGCGGGCAGACTATTGGCTCAGTCATATGCCCGGAGGGTTCAACATGGCAGGGCAGCACCGGTATTATTTTTGTTTCTTATCTGTCGGTTTTGTATTGCCCTTCTTAGGCGAGGTTTTCTTTTTGCCCGCTGTCGACATGATCATAATGGTTGCTGCATGGATAGACATTATTGAACTATATACCCCCTTACCATAAAGCGATTGCGATTCCCGGATATCAGAGGGGCATGATATTTTCCAGACCTGGTATAAGTAATTCCGGTCGCGGCCGGTTATGATCGGATAGTCATTCAGATTCTGCGGTACAGTGACAAATATAAATACAAACATTGATTTATAACCAATCGCAGGGGATACTGGATTGCTTGAGGCAGACATACTGATCGATCTATTCCTGATGTTACTACTAGGGAAACTGCTCGGTGATCTCGTCCGCATGGTAGGCTTCTCGCCGCTGATCGGCCAGATGACGGCCGGCATCTTGCTTGGGCCGATGTGCCTCGGGCTCGTCGATCTCTCCCACGGCATGGAAATGCTCTCCGGCCTTGGTATCCTCTTCATGATGTTCCTGATGGGGCTTTCCGTCGACTTCGAGAAGGTCATGAAAGAAAACCTCTACCGGGCATCGCTCATGTCTATCTTCGGCGGCGCGCTGACCTTTTTCGCGGCGATGGCCATCACCGTCCTGCTGGGCTTCGAGCTTAACGAGGCCCTCCTGGTGGGCATCGCGTTCATCTCCACATCTACGGCGATCGGCTTCATGGTCCTTACCGAAGTAGGCGACCGTCACAGCAATGTGTTCAAGGCGATTATGGCCGTTGGCACGACAGACGACGTTTTTGCCATGCTGGCGCTCTCGCTGTTCATGTCGTACCAGCACGAAGGCGTGAACGTACAAGACGCGTTCAAGCTTTTCCTGCTGGTGCTGGGCTTCATCGTGTTCGTACTCTGGATGGGGCGTCCCCTGTCGGAAAAGCTCATAAAGAGTGCGGTGAAGCTATCCGGCGATGAGTCCGTCATCGTCGTGTCCGTGATCATCCTCTTCGCCGTCGCCTTCCTGGGCAACGGCCTGGGGATAGCCGCTGTGACCGGCGCTTTCCTGGGCGGCACACTGCTGGCCCGGTCGTACCTGTCCTTCAAGATCATAACCCCGAAGATCGAGGCCGTCAGCGAAGGCCTGTTCATCCCGCTATTCTTCACCTATACAGGGGTCCAGATTAACATACGCGAGATCATCTTTTCAGCCCCCGTAGACCTGGTGTTCATCCAGGTGCCCCTCGACATCGTCCTGTTCCTCGGGCTGCTGATGGTGGTCATGAGCAGCAAGTTCGTCGGCACTTTTGCCTCGGCGCTGACGCTGGGCGGCTTCAAGGAGAAGGAGCGTGTCAAGATGGGACTGGCGATGATGCCGATGGGCGAGTACACGCTGGTCATCGGGCAGATCGGGATGTCGCTGTACGGGATGAGCGCTATCTACTCTGTGCTGGCGCTCGTCGTCCTGGTGACATCGATCATCTCGCCGATTATGATCAGGAGAGCATACCAGGCGACTTAACGCCGGGCTGCTTTCTCATCGTTGCCAGCGACCTTGCCAGCCCCTGCCAGTTCGTAAAGATCATGACTGAGACAATGCGTTTTATCCATGAATGACCTGATGCATGACCTTTCGATACGAAATATTTATATAGGATATGGCAAGGTGTCGACCGATGGTTTATATACCATAGGCAACATTTGATTTGAAGACTAAAAATGGGTGGGCAGTCTTGTATATCCTTATTGTGGGACTGGGCGGTATAGGCCAGAACCTGGCGAGGATCGCCGTGGCCGAAAAACATAACGTCGTCGTCATCGACGTCGACCAGGAGCGCTGCAAGGATATTGCGGCGAAGTACGACCTGATCAGCATACCGGGCGATGCCACATCGATGGCTATCCTCGAAGAGGCGGGGATCGCCGAATGCGACGCCGTGATCTGCACGACCGGAAGCGACGCGGTCAACCTGCTGGTCACGCTTGAGGCGAAGGAACGCGGAGTCAAGAGCCTGACGACGATCGTCAACGAGCCCGAGCACATTGAGATTTTCAAGCGCATGGGCATCACTATCCACAAAAACCCGAGCGCCGTGGTCGCGGAAGATTTGTATAACACCATGCTGCGGCCGACCATTAACGATTTCGTCAGCCTGGCAGGCGGCAAGGCGGAAATACTTGAAATCATCATCAAAGAAAAATCACATGCCTCGGGCAAGGCCATAAAAGACCTGGGCCTGCCCGCTAACGTGCTGGTGATTGCCGTCGAGCGCGGAGACGACGTAATCATCCCCGAGGGCAATACGACGATCGAAGTCGGCGATTCCGTCTACGTGTTCGTGAGGAGAAACCTTGTCGACCGCATCTTCAATTTATTCTCAGTTGGAACGCTCGGGAAATAGGGTAGTCCCCTACCGGCACATCCGGATCATCCTGAGCAATCTTACAGGTCTCTTCGCGGTTACCGCCATCCTGATGGGCGCGATGACGGTGATCTGTTTCCTGCTCGGCGAAGCTTATGCGTCACCAGGGTTCGCGGTGAGCTTCGTGGTCAGCGGCGTCGCGGCAGTCGTCCTGAAGATCGTTTTCCCGTCACCGGAAGAACTGGAGCTGCGACACGCCATGCTGGTGGCGGCGCTGGCCTACCTCGCCGTGCCGGCCATCAGCACTATTCCGTTCGTCATGATCGAGCACATGTCTGTGATCGATGCGTTCTTCGAGTCCATCTCCGGCTGGTCGTGCACCGGCCTGACCATGATCGTCTACCCGGAGTACTGCACTCACGTCATCCAGCTCTTCCGCAGCCTCACCCAGTGGATCGGCGGCATCGGCGTCATCCTGCTGATGGTCACCATTCTGATCAGGCCGGGCACCAGCACCTACATCATGTACCAGTCCGAGACCCGGAAAGAGAAGATCAAGCCAAGTATCCGCTCGACCATCAACATGATCTGGTTCCTGTACCTCGTGATTACGCTCCTCGGCGTGGCGCTGCTGGTCGTCGTCGGGATGCCACTCTGGGACTCCATCAATCATAGCATGGTATCCATCGGCACGGGCGGCTTTTCGGTCTGGTCCGACAGCATCGCTCACTACCAAAGCTTCAACATCGAGCTGGCGTGCATGGTAATAATGATCATTGGCGCGCTTCCCATCGTGTTCATCTACAAGTCGATCAAGACCCCGAAGAGCTTGTTTAACCTGGATAGCGAAGTAAAGGCATATTTCTTTATCATCCTGCTCGGTGTGACCCTCCTCACGGCAGAGTATTATATCGAGCATGGCAACCTCTTCGAATCGCTGCGGATATCGGCCTTCCAGTTCGTGTCCGGGCTGACCACGACCGGCCTGCAGACTACCGACATGTCCACCGGCTGGTCGCACACGGCGCTGCTGATCCTTTCGATAGCTGCGATCATCGGCGGCTGTGCCGGGTCGACCTCCGGCGGCCTGAAGGTTTCCCGTGTGGTTTTCCTCATCAAGGAGTTCGAGCTATGGCTAAAGCGGACATTGTTGCCGCGTAACGCGATCGTCACTCTCAAGATCGGTAACAAGCGCCTGGCGGAAGACGTCGTAAGGAAAGAGCTCTCCGAGGCCGCGCTCATATCTTTCCTGTACCTGGTGGTTATTCTGGTCAGTGTCATGCTTCTGTCACACTTCGTCGCTTCTACCTATGATTTAAGCACGATCATCTTCTCGGTATGCTCGGCACAGGGCAATGTCGGCCTGCAGACCCCGATCATTAATCCCGCCTTGCACTATATTGGTAAAATCATCCTGATCGTCGACATGTGGGTCGGCCGTCTGGAGATCATACCGGTGACATTGCTTATCCGGTATATGATCAAAGGGTTCAAGGTTTGAAAAATGGCAATTATTAAATATGTTGGTCAATAAGGATTAGCACAACAGGAACCGGGTAGGTGGATATTGATGGCGAGTGGCGAAACTTATGTGCTGGAGACATTGCTCACGCTATGCCTGTTGCTCATTGCGGCAAAGGCGGGCGGAGAGATAGCAAAACATTTCAAGATCGCTGCTGTCGTCGGAGAACTCCTGGCCGGTGTGCTGCTGGCGCCGACGTTATTAGGCGGTTTCTATCTCTTCAACACACAACTCATCATCGTAAATGAGACAGTACAGGTGTTCGCCGAACTGGGCGCAGTCATGTTGCTATTCTTAGTCGGAATGGAGACGCGCTTCGCCGACTTCAGGAAAAGCGGTATTACTGCGACCGCCGTGGCCCTTGGCGGTGTCATCGTCCCGTTCGTACTGGGCTACGGCCTGGTGATCTTGTGGGGATATCCAAGCAACGAAGCGCTTCTCGTGGGTGCAGCGTTGACAGCCACGAGCATTGCTATCACGGTCAAGGTACTGCAGGATACCGGCAAGAATCGCACCAGTGAAAGTAAGATCTTAGTGGGCGCTGCCGTCATAGACGATGTGCTTGGCCTCATCGTGCTGGCCATCGTACTGGGCCTGGTGAACAGCGGCTCGGTAGACATCATTGCCATCAGCGAGATTGCCATCACCTCCGTCGGCTTCTGGCTGGCCATGACGCTGTTTGGCGTGTTTGTGGTCGCAAGGGTGATCGATAAGCTCTGCCCGCGCAGTCAGTGCACAGTCTACCAGGAGATTGCCCACCTGGACGGCACGCAACATAAGGGCAAACACTGCGTCATCAAGTGCCACGGCCCGCAGGAGGCATCCATTATCGCCCTCTGCTTCGGCTTTGCCTATGTAGCGGGCATGGCCGGGCTCGCACCCATCCTCGGCGCATTCGCTGCGGGCATGTCAGTAGCGGAAACGAAAATACTGCCGACCATCCAGCAGGTTACCGAGAATATTAACTTCCTTATGGCTCCGCTGTTTTTCGTGGTCACAGGCACGTACGTCAACCTTACCGGGCTGAACGCCAGCGCGCTAATCTTCGCCGCAGCACTGATAACCCTCGCTATGCTGGGCAAAATTGTCGGCTGTGCGATACCAATCTACGTCATGCATCGTAACTTCAAAGAAGCGGTGATTATTGGTCTTGGCATGATGTCCCGGGGCGAGGTAGGCCTTATCATTGCCGGTATCGGTGCTACGTCGGGCGTATTCTCGCCTGAGGTTTTCTCTGCCGTTGTCCTGATGGTCGTCGTTACGACCGTAGTCACGCCAATAGCGATGACCGCGGCTTACAAATGGTTTGATAAAAAAGCTGTTCGTCCCGGGGGACCTGCGGATAAAAATGCAGGTTCCTCTTGAGGCTATATAATATTATCCTTTCCGCAGGCAGCCATAAGAAGGCGAATAAGCGACACCGGTCTGGATCATCTTATCCACCCACACTTCGAACTTCTTTTTTGTGATGCCGGAGCAGGACACTCTCGTCCAGTACTCATCGATGTCCACATCGCCCCCGGCGGCCATCTCTTCGAACACCTCGATCAGCGTCGCCGTCTGGCCCCTGGCCCGGGTCTGCCTGGCCTCCTCACGCATCTTCTTGTCTACTTTGGCCTTGTCCTCTTTGAAGCGCTGCCCGTCGATCTTCTGCCCGCTCTCGTCGTCGAGACCCGCGCCCAGGCTCTCGTCGAACGTCGGATCGCCGCAGATATGAGCGTTGATCGAGCCCAGCATCGCCTGCGCCTGCTTGAAATCGTCCGTCACCATGAAGACCCGCAGCTTCGCTGTCTCATGTCTCTTATTACAATGACGGCAGGAGACGGTCTTCGTCCCCGGCTCGATGATAAAAGGGGTTCGGCAGTCCGGACAGATGACAACGGCGTACTTCGGCATGGTCACTAACATGCTCATGATACTATAAAAACCTTTGATTACACGGAGGGCACGGAGGCCGCGGAGTGACATGCGGCACATCCGGGGACAACAAGACCCGCGACAAAGTCAGATGTCCGATCTGCAGCCGGGACAAAACCCGGACCTCCGGGCCGGTCACGCTGATGAAAGACCTGATAAAATAGATGGCCTATTCTTCGTCGTACAGCCAGCGCAGGCCGTTCCGGTTTTCGATGCCGGAGCCGGACAGCCATAGCCGGTAATAGATGTAATCGTACTCGTCACAATCGGACCAGGTATTGTCGTCCTGCATTTTTTCGTCTCCAATGAGATTAAGGGCCTGACAGATAAATAGCTATGGTTATTAATCTCTATTTTCATTTATTTGGCATATAAAAAAGTAATTCGTTTTTTAGCCCATGCCTCATACGCATTTGCTAAGGACAAAGTCGGCCAGGGCTTTGCTTTTCGCTTTGTCGACCATCAGCGTGTCGAACTTAGCGATCTCGAAATCGTAGCCTGACAGGTCAGTGGAGTCACGCTCGTCCATGATGAAGACATCCACGATGTCCTTATAGCACTCGGCCACACCTTTCGTGGACGGTTCGAACCCTTTCGCCTTCATGAGCTTTGCCGCCGGTCCGCTGACGGGCTGGTTGCCGATGAACGGGCTGACCGCAACGACAAACTTGACCTTGAGCACGTCCCGGACCCCTTCAAGTGCCAGGATAGGCCCGATGCTGGTGATGGGATTGCTCGGGCCGATGACGATGTTCTCGGAGACGTTTAGCACGTCCATGACTTCCGGCGCGGGCACCAGCGCGCCCAGCAGCTTGACGCCTTTGACCTCCGGCTCCCCGTGGAACGTAATCCAGAAGTCCTGGAAGTGCATGTCGCCCAGGTTCGTCTCGACAACGGAGGTCACGTCCTCCTCGCTCATGGGCAGCACCCGGGCCTTGATCTGGAAGATGTCACACAACTCCAGCGTCGTTTCGGCCAGCGTGCTCCCGTAGCTGAGCAGCTCGGTCCGAAGGATGTGTGTAGCACGGTCCTTATCGCCGATCATCAGCTCCTCGAAATGGCCCATCGCTTTCAGCGCTTCATGCGTGACAAAAGAGTCGCCCCTCATGCCCCACCACTTCTGATCATCAATTATGTCGGCCATGGTGTAGAGTACCGAATCGATGTCCGGGGTGACCTTGTTGTTAGAGACCCAGATGTCCTCGGCCGTGTTCACCACGACGGCCAGATCGTCGCTGTCCTTGAAGCCCCGGAGCAGCTTGGGGGTGCCAGTCCCGCCCGATAAAACCGTTAACATTACATGTACATTGGCGGCAAATGTAATAATACTTTATTTTTCCGGGCTGGCACTGATAAACGCAATATAGTATCAACGCCATTTTAGACTATATGAGCCCCATCCGGGACCCGATCCACGGCTACATCGAGATCAGGCCCTATATCGAGCGGCTGCTGGACACGAAGATCGTCCAGCGTCTCCGCAACGTCAAACAATTAGGCTGGACGAACCTCGTGTATCCGGGTTCCAACCATTCCCGGTTCGAGCATTCGCTCGGCACATACTACCTGGCCAGCCGCCTGGCATCCGGGCTGTCGGAGCATGAGCGGATGGAGATCGAAATATCTGCGCTGCTGCACGACATCGGCCACGGGCCTTACTCGCATGACTGCGAGGAAGTGATCGAGAAGTACACCCGGCGCAGCCACAGCGATGTCCGGTTCCTACTTGAGAAAGAAGAGATCGCTACCGTACTGGACGACCTCGGGATTTCACAGACCACTATAGCGAGCCAGATCGAGGGCAAGACAAAGCTGGGTCAGATCGTCAATAGCACGCTCGACGTAGACCGGATGGACTACCTGGTCCGGGACGCGTACTACACCGGCGTCTCCTACGGGATGGTCGACGTCGAGCACCTGCTGCGGAACATACGCTTTTACGACGACACGATCGTGCTGAACCACAGGGGGCTCAAATCGGCGGAAGCGCTGCTCATGTCGCGGTTCCTCATGTACCCGTCGGTATACAATCATCACGTCGGCCGCATTACGGGCGCAATGTTCTCCAGCGCGCTGGAGTCGGCCATCGAGAGCCTGCAGCTCGACCCGCTCGACCTGCAGATGATGGACGACTACGAGGTCAACGTGCGCATGCGGAACATGGAAGGCTACCCGGGAGACATCATCCGCCGCCTGAACGGGAGGAACCTGTTCAAGCGTGCGCTGTACGTCGGCTTCGAAGCGGTCGATAAGACTATCGTCCGCTATTCCAAATCGCACCGCGAGATCGAGGCTGAGATCGCCCGGCTGGCCGGGGTGGACCCCGGTTACGTGATCGTGGACATCCCCCGGGTGCCAGAATTCCGGGAGCGGAACACGAAGGTGCTGATGGAGAACGATCAGCTGAAGTACATCGACGACGTATCGAGTGTTGCGCGGATCGTGGAAGAGTCCTACGTCGAGGACTGGCGCATGGGCATCTACACACTGCCCGAGTACCGTGAGCATGTCGGGAAGATCGCCCGGGACTACTTCAACGTGGAAAAGACGCCGAAGCAGAGCAAGCTCGAGGTCGTATGAGCGCCGATCGGCTGACCCGATCGGGCATCATGCTGAAAAAGTCAGCCGGCCGCATCGAGGTGGCGCTGGAGGCGACCCGCATCGGGAAGGACCTGCTCGTCGTAATAACCGGCGGGGCCGGCCACATCGGCGCCGTCGGCACAGGGACGAACTGCGGCGGTATGGCGGTCTCCTCCGTCATTACCACGCCGGGCCACCGGGACGACCGCATCGCCAAAGACATGGCCGAACGGATCACGAAAAAGCTTGGGTGCAACTGCGCTGTCGTCGCAGGAGTGCACTACGACGGTATCACGGCACAGGAGATCAAAGACGTGTTAATCCTCAGCAATGCGCTGGCGGATGAGCTGGAGGGAGCGTTACGGACAAAAGGATTGTAATCGGCATCACAGGCGCCAGCGGCGTGCAGTACGGCATCCGGCTGCTGGAAGTCCTGAACGGCAACGTGGAGACACACCTGATCGTCTCGGAGAAAGGCCGCGAGCTCATCGAGTACGAATCGGACGTACCCCTCGACCGCGTCCTCAAAGAGGCGACATTCCATTATGCCGACGACGACTTCATGGCCCCGGTGGCCAGCGGCTCATTCCGGTTCGACGCCATGGTGATCGTCCCCTGCACGATGAAGACCCTGTCGGCAGTCGCGAACGGGTACGCAGACACTCTGATCGGCCGCGCCGCAGAAGTGACCCTGAAAGAAGACCGCAAACTCATCCTCGTACCACGGGAAATGCCCCTGAGCCTCGTCGATCTTAATAATATGGTTAAGGCAAAACAGGCAGGAGCTGTGGTCATGCCTGCATGCCCGGGATTCTACAACAAGCCGAAGACCATCGACGACCTTTTGAACAACGTGGTCAGCCGTATCCTCGACCAGGTCGGCATCGACAACGAGCTCATACAGCGCTGGGGCGAGCCGGGGAAGAAGAAAGAGCACACTGCCCTCGTCCGGACATAAAATCGTTCGCTGATAAAAAGCCACAAAGTTACTTTTAAGAGGGCTCTCGCAGCATACCATTTTTATGTCAACCATAACCGTAAGTCTGGAACAGTTTTATGCCGCAGAGAGTCAGCCGATGATCGGAGCCCTGGTCAGGTATAAGAGGATGAAAAACGGGCAGGGCATCGTCACAGGCTGTGCGGGCGCTCGCGCGCGCACGTTTAGACCGGCGGGTTTTGCATTCGCAGATTCGTAATAGTTTTTCATAGGACGCAGAGGGGCGCAGAGCACGCAGTCTATTTTAGGTATTTGCCTGCCATCTTTTAAAAGAAACAGCGTACTCTGCGCCCCTCTGCGATCTCTGCGGCTTAAAACTTCGCCCTGTGTACCGGTGCGCTTGACTCATAGAAAACTGTTACCGCAAGCTTATCTTTTCATGCAGCAGGCGGTGCACTCGGGGTTGGGCGCGATCTTGAGCTCGTGGAACTCCATGTACTCGCCGTCATAGATGAGAAGCCGGTTCTCCAGCGTGCTTCCGATGCCCAGGAGTACTTTAATCGCCTCGGTCACCTGTATCGTGCCGATTACGCCGGGCGTGGCGCCCAGCACGGGGAAGACCTCTTTCGGCGGGCGCCTTCGGGAAGATACATTCGAGACACGGCGTACGGCCCGGCACCAGCGTGGTGGCCCGGCCTTCCATGCCCCAGACGGAGCCGTGGATCATCGGTATTTTGTGGTACATCGAGGCCCTGTTGAGCAGATAACGGGTCTCGAAGTTGTCCATGGCGTCCATGATGACGTCACAGCCCTTCGTGAGCTCCATAACGTTGTTCTCGTCGATGCGGCCGTTGAAGGGAACGATTTTGATGGAAGGATTGATCTGGACAAGCTTCTCGTAAGCGCTTTTTACCTTGTCTTCGCCTACGTTGCTGTCCCAGTGTAAAATCTGCCTGTTGAGGTTGCTCAAGTCTACGATGTCCATATCCGCGATGACCAGCGTGCCGATGCCGGCGACTGCGAGGTATGTAGCGATCGGGCTGCCCAGGCCTCCGCAGCCCGCGACGAAGGCGGTCGAGCCCTTCAGCTTGCGCTGGCCATCCTCGCCGAATCCGCGGATGAGCATCTGGCGATTGTAGCGTCTTCGGTCGTAGTCGGTCAGCTCTGGTACGGGCATATAATATAATATCCGCTCATTGGATTAAATAATAATGGTCGAGGCAAAGCGTTCCCATAAAATGATACAGCCTGATGTCAGGACAAACATAAAAAAATCAGAGCCAACGTCCGGAGTTGAACCGGATTGAAAACGCTCTGCAGGCGTTTGCGTCACCGTTCCGCCACGTTGGCATACTTGAAGCATGCTGCTTCGGCATGCTTGAAGCACAACTGAATATCACGTCTAAATATTAAAGATTTTCCATAGGTTACTCTACCGGTCGCGCTACTATCTTAGGGTAATACTGTCATTTTAATACTTTAAAAAATCATATTAAAAAATATTTTGTAGTCTATCAGGGCAGTCTTATCTGTGCCCATTGACGGATATTTAATGGTTATGTCAGCATCGTATAACCCCTTAGCACATGCTAACGGTCAGGCGGGTTTCGCGGCTTTTCTCCCGGACATATACTTGTAAACTGCCATGAAACCGGTGATCAACAGGGGCACGAGCATTTTTTTCGTATTGTCGTCCAGCCCTCTGGCAATGCCGGTCTTATCAATGATACCCGTTACGACGGATTCCGGCAGCGCATTGCCCCCGCTCATCTTAGAACCAAGGTTATTTTTCATATATGAGCCGACAAGAAAAGTCGTGAAATCGGACTTATTCTTGAAAACGCCGCTAGAAATCAGCTTGTTCAGGGTATCTGCCGAATCCCCTGATAGCGGTATGTCGATCTTGTTGGGGTCAATACCATGCTCTCCGCCGAGGACATCTTTGAACATTTCCAGTAAACCCATTTTATTTCCTCCTTTCATCTGCCATCTTACAATGGATTTACATATGCCGATATAACCTGCTGACGTAACTAACAAAAATTATTCGGCAGGGCATGCGGACATCTCAGATAACAGTTTTGGATTCGGCTTAAGGCAGCAAAACAACGTAGTCAATTAAGGCGGTCTCGTCCGGGCCCATTTTAATATCTATCGATTGCCCGCCCCTTTCGGTATTGTGGTAATTGAACCATATGTTCGTCAGGATGCCTCCTTTCAGGTGATATGAGACGCCGGGCATGATTTCGAGGGAATAGCTCCCGTCAACGTTTGCCGCGGCGGATATGGTACCGTTACCGTTCGCCGGTATCGCCTCGATCATGACGATACTGAAATTGTATAGGGAAATATTGTAGCCGAGAGGGCCGCCGATGACCCGGCCTTTGCCTGTGATCATCGTTTTTTGTGTCTGATAGAGGTTGATGTCATATACTTCGTTTGCAAACACAGGCCATAATGTATGTCGCATCCAGCTATAGCTGGCCGTCACATTGAACTGCTCGTCCTTCGGCAAATACAGGAAATAGGTGCCGTTGCTGTCTGTGGTGTTCCTGACGCTATAGGTGCCATTTGCAGACACCGCTTCGACCTGTGCGTTCTCGACCGGGGTATTATTCAGGTTAACGTGGCCATAGATCATGTCCCCGGGGCCCTGGTATTGGGCAGGTACTGGAGTGGCCATCCTTTGCGTTACGGCGGCCGGGACAACCGTCGTGTTGTTTACGGACGGGGGCTGGCCGGTGCACCCCCCGAGTGCAATAGCAAATACGACGGCCGCAATCGCGATGGTTGCAATTCTGATGCTCCGGATCATAGACAGGCCAGTGTGGTTCTTGCTTTGAAAATATTTACATTATTGCATACATCTCAGCTGTTTCGTCCATGCGACAAGGCTCTCGACCAGTTCTTTGATCTTCTCCCGTGACTTCTCGTCCGTCAGATTGCCGTTGCTGTCAACCTTGTCCGCGACGAAGGGCACCATGACCTCGGGGCGGTTTACCGGGTACATGTTGATGTACACGAATGACTGTCGCAGGTGGTATTGCGCCCGTGCCCCGGCCAGCATGGCGACGGACGCGCTCATGACGGCCACAGGCTTGCCGTCCCAGGCGTTATCACCGGGCGGGCGAGAAGCCCAGTCGATAGCATTCTTGAGGACACCGGGGACTGAATAATTATATTCCGGCGTCGCGATCAATATGGCGTCGGCATTTTTGATCCTGTCCTTGAATTCCATTACCCTTGCAGGCATATGGTCATCCAGGTCCTGGTTATATGGCGGAATCCCCTCGAGGTCGAAGATCTCGATCTCTGCGTCCTGTGGCACCGAATCCATGGCGGCACGCAATAATGCTTTATTGTAAGACCTTTTCCGCAGGCTGCCGGCGAAGCCGAGTATCTTTATCTTTCTCCCCATGGCGTTCCCTGTCCTCGTAAAATCTAAAGCTTGCTAATTATATATAATCAGTATCTATTAATATGTTACTGGCAGCTAAATAGCGCCGCATTCCTGTTTTTAAAGGCACATTTTATTTTAGCACATCATCTTTGACTAAAGCTATGCATGGCCAGCTTTCGGGCGCTCGCGCACGCGTGAACAGACGTGGCCAGACGATATGGCACCAGATGCTGGTCTTACAACCTGACCTGCACTACCAGGCTGCCAGTGTCGGTGTAAGTGTTGGCGTTGGTGTAAGTGTTGGTGTACATACCGGGGCATGTGTCGGTGTCAGTGTTGGTGCCATGGCAATAATTGCACCGGCATGGGCGTTATTACAGGCGTTGGTGCAGATGTCGATGTGGATGCTGATGTTGGTGTATATGTGGGCACAGAGTGCTATTATTTATAATGAGCCTGAGGTAGAACTGCCGTAACAGGAGATGTCCTTGCTTGCTCACACGATAACATATGTCGCTACAACGAAGAGCAGTGTAATGGGTATGAACAGCACCGCCCAGTAGGTCCGGTTCCATGCAAAAATGCTCTTGCCGTCCATTGGGTCGAATGGCATCAGGCTGTACACAACAGTGACCATGTTCATAGAAAACCCAAGAAGGCCTATGCTGCCCGCCGGTCCTCCGAAGGGAGTCATCAGCAGGAAGATGATTGACAGGGCAAGACTGACGGCCGGCCCCGCCAGCATGACGGCCGCCATCTCCTCGGCATTGTGCTTCTCCTTCTCGACGATGACACGGCTTGGCTGTGCGAATACCAGGCCAAACAGCCACGAGGTCAGCAGCATGGTGGCGCTTCCCAGCCCCCAGAACTTGAACTCCGCTTTTACCTTCAGCCAGTAGGCCACCAGCCGGTGCCCGAGGTCATGGGAGACAACGACGAAACCGCCCACTACCACGTAGAACATGATGTTCCCGGGGAGCAAGGCCATTCCGTCGGCGATGACAAACGCTATGCCGAACAGAATCAGGCAGGAAGTGGCAACGATCAGCTCCCGCCAGGAATAGCCAAGGAATGCGATCTTTTTTACCTGTCCCGCATGGATTTTTCTTATCTCCGTTTCCTTTTCGCTGGCTACTTCACCGGCGTAGGTAGTGATGAGCCCGTACAGGAACTCGAACGCACGGCTCCAGAATGCGGCAAGATAAACCCCGAGAATGCCCATGCCTGCGCCTGCAGCCATAGCAGCGACAGGGGTGAGATCGGCCTGCTGAGGGCTGGCTACAGGAGGATAGCCGGCAACGCTGCCGATGACCACGGCGGTATGCCCGGACGGGGTCGTTGCCGCCTCGATGACCATGCCATCTCCCACAAGGTCTGTTTCTCTATACTTGAGGATGCCTTGATCCAGGAGCCTTTTCGTAAACGCGTTATGCTCCGGGCCACCTACCAGTATTATATCGAAATCATCTGTGCCTATCCTGAAAAAATCTTCTGTATCGTCATCGAATATTAGCTCAGGGTCGACCGGGTGATTTTGGATATATTCTTCGAACCCGCCCCTTTCAATCGCATCGATCCCTGAGCCACGGAAGACCATAGCATGATTCAAGTGGACAGCGGGACCGGAGTTTATTAAGACGATAACACTGTCATTGGTTATCCCGAAACAAGCCTGCATTTCCTTACTATCGATAGTAATAGATACTTGCGGGACCCCCTGGCTCCGGGCTCCGGGGACAGCCTGTGCTATCATTACAAGGATAATGGCAATGATCAGGATACATCGAAGGCTCATATCGTATGCCAGGCAATTGATTGTTATTAAAGCGATATATATGGCACTATTTTGACTTCTACTTTTTGATATGGATTATTACTGTAAGAAAGCTCAAAGAGTCACTACACTTTATCGTTTTATGATTAACCCTGGTTAAACGTTGATAAACGTGGCAGGTCATTCGCACGCGCGCGAACAGCCGCCCTGGCGTTCGACAAAGCCCGGCCAGTATACGGTGACTGTGAAAAAAAAAAGGGGGACGGTCTTTTTCGTGCTTCGTGTCTTCGTCCCCTTTGTGTTAGTTATTTGCATATCTTTTTGTACAGGCTGAAGTACCTGACACAAAGGCCACGAAGGCCACAAAGGCCACAACGTACGTTTAAAAAGGTTCCTGGAAGCCCCTTTATAAAAAGGACTTCGTGGCCTTCGTGGCCTTCATGGCCTTCGTGTCTGATGCCTTCTCATTGTATACAACATTTCAGGAATGACTATTCTTTGTGGTCTCAGCCCAGCACGAAAAACGTCATGACGAGGAAGAACAGCGTGACGGGCACGAACATCAGCGCCCATAGCAGCTTGCTCCCGTCGTATATGGACTTGCCGTCCATCGGTGTGAACGGCATCAGGTTATAAACGACCGTCACGAGGTTCATCGAGAAACCGAGCATGCCGATCTGTGCGAGAATGCCGCCGAAGAACACCAGCGGCAGGAACAGGATCGACAGTATCAGGCTGATCGCCGGCCCGGTGAGCATGATGATCAGCAGGCTGCGGGGCGATGCGCCTTTCTTCTCGATCAGGAACCGTCCGGACTGCGCGAATGCCATCCCGAACAGCCAGGCGGTCACCATCAGGACGATAGTGCCCACGCCCCAGAACTGGTACTCCGAATCGATCTTCGATCTGTGTGCGACCAGCCGGTGGCCTAACTCGTGCAGTACCAGGACCAGGCCGCCAGTCAATACATAGACCCAGATATTGCCGGGGAACAGGTCTATGCGATTGGCGATGATAAATGCGAGTCCGAACAGTATGGCGCTGAAAGTCGCGGTCCCCATCTCCTTCCACGAGAAGCCCATGAAAACCAGCTTTCGGTTTTTGTCGACACCGATTTTCCGTATCTCTGTCTCCTTTTTACTGGCCATTTTGCCTGCGTAGGATACGATAAATTTCTGGATGAGCTTCCAGATCTTACCCCAGATAGACGTTAAAAATTTATCGATGGCGGAAACCGACCCGAGCAGCCCCAGGCCCATCCCGCATAACACGGCCGTCGTCGCGGCATACTTTTCCGGCAGGACGCCATTCAGCGGCAGGTCCTTCTTGTGATAGCCATATCCTGCGACATCGCCGACGACGAGGACGGTATGTCCGTCCGGCAAAAGCGCCGACTCGATGACCAGGCCTGGCATCTTAAGGTCCGTGATGCTGTAATTGATAATGCCCCGGTCAATTAATTCTTTGGTGTATTTGTTGTGGTCCGGGCCGCCTACGACGATCATGTCATAGCTCTCGATGCTCTGACCCTCGAAAGAACGAGTCTCGTCACCCAGCACCATTTCAGAGTCGATAGGGTTGCTGCTCGTATAGACATCGAACCCTTCTCTTTCGAGCACATCTACCCCGCTGCCCATGATCACGAGCGGATCATCCAGCGTAATTACCGGATCCAGGTTGACTTTTATAATTCTGTCATTGTTCCCCAGTCCATACGAGGCCAGGATTTCATCGATGTTCACTACATAGATGTCCTCTTCGCCCGAAGTTGTATCGACGTACTGTGCAAACGATGCCGTCGGCATTACCATGATTAGTATTAGTAACAAAGTTATGATAGTCGAACGTACCCACGCCATAATAAACCCCCCTGGTTTAAACACGTTTTAACCTTCTGATTCTTAAGCCTTTCTTTTACCTGGCCCTGCATTTTTAACAGAAGGTCATGAAAGGCTCTTTATTGCACAAAATGTATCTTTAAATTGGCCATTCCTGCGAGACAGCTTAATATCGGCATGCCTGTGAAAAATTTCTAAGAATCGGCAACTGAAAAGCCCTTCAGCATTCGCGTGCACGCGCGGGCGCCCGGTCGGTCAACGACGAATTGCGAAACCTGTTTTTCATCCCCCTTATGCCTGACCAGGACACTTGTCATCTGCCAACCCAGGGTGTTCGGACCCGACGTAAAGCAGTCATGCGCCCGTGGACCGGGCCGAAGGCGTTTCAGATTCCCTGCCGGGTTTCTTCGGGTTTTCTATCTCATCCAGGAACATTTCCGCTTCGTATTCCATGGCTTCCTTATTTTCCGGTCCGGCCTGTTCCCATTCCCTGTGCGGTATCGTCAGCCGGCAGTTTTTTATCTGATAGGTCTGCTGGCTCCCGATAAAGTTCCAGTACAGGTAATTGAACGGGCATGCGTCCTCCCCGGTTTTCTTATCGGGATCATAGTGGCATTTACCACAGTAATCGCTCATCGTGTTGATAAAACCGGCCGATGACACGTATGGCTTCATGGCCACCTTCCCGCCGTCGGCATACTGTGACAGGCATATCACGTTGGGCGCGGTAGCCCACTCACAGCCGTCGATATTGGTCTTCAGGAACCAGTCGTACAGCTCCCGGGGGTCGATGCCCGCCAGCAGTGCGAAGTTCCCCAGCACCATGAGCCTCATGGAATGATTGGCGTAGCCCGTCTCCCTGATGGCCCTGATCGTATGCCATACACAGTTCATTGCCGTCAACGACTCGTCTTCGAATAACGGCGGCAGATGGCGGCGATTGTCGAAGTAGTTATACCCCAGTATCCCCGGCGCCGTCGCCCCATACATCCCGGCAATGTATTCTCTCCACCCCATGACCCGTTTCACGTAGCCTTCCACGGAACTGATCGGCGCCCTGCCGTCTTCGTAAGCGGATACGGCCATGGCCACGCATTCGTGTGGAGAAAGGAGGCCTGCGTTTAGCAGCGGTGAGGTCATGGAGTGAAAAAGCGTCGTGGAGCAGCTTTCCATGGCGAACTCGAAGGGCCCGTACTCCGGGAGCTTATTTCGGATGAAGTCCTCCTCCCACGCGATCGCCCCGGGCCGGTCGACCGGCATACCCAGTGACTCCAGCTCCCCGTAGCTATCCGGGAACCGGTCCAGGACTTCCTGGACCGCCGTCCCGGTCACCGCATCGTCTTTGACCTCGGGAGGCGGAGGAAACTGCGCACAAGGCGGGGGTGACTTCCGGTTTTCCCGTTCATAGGTCCAGACCCCGCCGGCAGGGACGTTACCGTCCATCAGGACATCCCTTGTTTTCCTCATCATGCGGTAAAAATGCTGCAGCCTCGGCAGCTTGCGCCCCTGTAGCCATCGATCGAACTCTTCATGCGGGCACATGAACTGATTGTTCTCTGTGACCTCGACCTTAGCAGGCAGCTTACTGCTAAGGCTGCTAACGTAGTTTATTGCGGTATGGTTCTTAGGTTTCATCACGTACAGCGTTTTTATGCCTTCCTTTTCCACGTGTTCCCGCAATGCTGAGGTGAAGTCGGGGGCCCAACGGTAATAGTCTACATTATAGCCTTTCTTTTTCAGCTCATCCCCGAAGTGGCGCATGGCCGATATGACGAATGCGATACGTCGCTTGTGCCATTTGCCTGACTGGCATTTTTTTATTGATTCGATCATGACCACATTCTCAGGGCCGTCTCTCAATGAGGAAATATCAAAGTTGAGCTGATCGCCCAGGATAAAAGCAGAAATATTCTTCCCGGTCATTATCCCATCCAGTCCTCGAAACCCGGAATTCCGATCTTACAGTTCTTCGACAATGTCGCCTCCCGCCAGAGCAGGACTTGCAAATCATTATACCCTGATACAATTATATAATTAAATGAATTATTAATCAAATCAGGGATCAGCAGAGACTACCGGAAATGCCGTTATGCCGCAGGCATCGGCCTGATAACCGGACTAAGACGGGCGCAACAGGGAAGAACGAAAGACCAGCCGCATAACCAAATATGAGTCGTGATACATTATGGACAACCGGAAAATATCGTTTTCATCGTATCCTCTCGCCATTGCCAGTTCCATATTACAGGCGGGCGTGTTCCGGCCCTTAAAAGACAGGGGCGAAGAACTCGAGGAAAGAGTAGCAACGCCAATTGAAAACCTGATGAAGGAGCATGGAGTGCTCTTGCGCATTCTGGGGATATATGACCGGGTGACCGGTGATGCGGAGTCCGGCAAAGAACTGAACGCCGGGGCCATCTACCGTACCGCGGAAATCAGCAGGGACTACATCGGGAAGCACCATGACGCCTGTGAAGAGCGCTATATTTTCCCGCAGTTCAGGAAATCGCATTACATCATGGACATCATCACCGAGCTACACGACCAGCACGTTGCGGCCGTAAAGATCACAAAACAAATTCTGGCGCTCGCATCTCCGGACTCCACTCCCGATGATGACAGTAACCGGACGCTAAAGAACCTCTGTAAGTCTATAGTCAGTATGTACCGGCCCCACATCTCATGGGAGCAGTCGATCGTGTTCCCCGTCTTCTACGACATCGTCACGGCGGACTACATCAGGGATATCCGGGACAAGATGGAGGCGGAAGAGCGGAAAATGCTCGGCGAAACGGGCTTCAGGGGCCTGGTCGGCCGGCTTTCGGAGATAGAAAAAGATGTCGGGACGTACGATCTCCATGGATATACGCCCGTGATTCGGTGACTGTTGACTATGCTAAAAGTAAAAAGGGCATATGATCCGGTATCGCCGGACGACGGCTACCGGATACTGGTCGGCAGGCTATGGCCCCGGGGCGTATCAAAGAAGCGTGCCGCTTTAGACCTCTGGCTGAAGGACGTCGCCCCGAGCACGGAGCTGAGAGAGTGGTTCGGCCACGACCCTGCGAAGTGGGAGGAGTTCCGTCGGCGGTACTGGAAAGAGCTTGACAACAAGCCGGAAGACATTGAGATATTAGAGCAAAAAATAAAGGCAGGGCCGGTCACTTTGATATACTCTGCCCATGACCGGGAGCACAATGCGGCCATAGCCCTGAAAGAGTATCTCGAGCGTCATTGAAACGTCGTGGCGACTATTCTAAGGGTGTGAAATTTCTGTTCATACCGCCTGCTATCGAAAATGGTTGAAACGGGGAAAAGAAGAAACAGATGAATGAATAGTTCGATAGACAGCTATTGAACGTAATTTATCAATATTCTGCCTATGCCGCTGTTATTTATGAAAAATTGCCATTACCGGCGCATTTCAAACGTAAGGTCGCATTTGGGACATTTATACTGGGCATAGCGGGTCGAGCTTCCGCTCCTGCGTAAATTGACATTCACATACATAATAAAGTTACTTTCTACGTTACAATCTGGACACTTCAACTTAACACTCCGGATACCATAACACGCTACGGTATTATCTAACCTTGCATGGTGAAGTATGGGTCAGAACGATTATATCGCCGATAAACGCATCAGCGCCTGGCAGCTGCGAAAACTAATACCGACAAATTTATTACTACACGGGCACCGGTATAAATGAAAGCTGCCAGGCAGCAAAGTGTAATAAAGATCGGAGGCAATACGGTGGGATTCACGTTCAGGGAATTTATCGAGCAGCAACGTAAGGACGGCAACCTGTTAGAGGTCAATAAGACGGTCTCTCCGACCTTTGATGCGCCCAAGATGGCGTACGCCGACAAGCGTTGTGTCCTGTTCAACGACTGCTTCGGCGGCAAGAAGGCCGTCATGAACGTGATGAACTCCAGGGAAGCGCTGGCAAAGGCGCTTGGAGTCCCGCATGACAATATCATCGCCAGGCTGACCGGTACGTCCTATGAGAGAGGCACGACGAAGGTCGTCGACGATTCTCCCATGTTCGAGGACAAGTCGAAGGCCTGCCTGTCCCGGCTGCCGATCATGAAACACTTCAAGAAGGACGGCGGCGCCTACATCACGGCGGGCATCGTGGTCTCGAAGTATAAGGATCAGGTGAACGCCTCTATCCACCGCCTGATGGTCGTCAACGACACCACCCTTGCCGCCCGCCTGGTCCCGCCCAGGCACACGTACGTCATGCAAAAGGAGGCCGCGAAGCACAACGAGCCGCTGCAGGTCGGCATCGTGATCGGCGTCGACCCTGTCACGGTCTTTGCCGCTTCGACACGCGTGCCCGAGGGCATGGAGTGGCGCTACGCGTCCGCGCTCAAGGGCGAGCCGCTGGAGCTCGTCACGCTGGACAACGGCGTCGAGGTGCCTCATGGCGAAATCGTGCTGGAAGGAGAGATCGACCCTGTCGAGAAGGTCAAGGAAGGGCCATTCGTGGACATCACCGGCTCCTATGACCACATCCGGCCCGAGCCCATCATCCACCTGAAAGGCATGGCCACCCGGAAGGACCCGATCTACCATGGCATCCTGCCCGGCGGCAACGAGCACAAGCTCCTCATGGGCGTGCCCTACGAGCCGCTCATCTACAAGGCCGTCGGCGGCGTGACCAAGGTAAAGAACGTCGTGCTCACCGAGGGCGGATGCTGCTACCTGCATGCTATAGTGCAGATCGAGAAACAGACCGAAGGCGACGGCAAGAACGCCATCATGGCCGCTTTTGCCGCTCACACGAGCCTGAAGCACGTAGTCGTAGTAGACTCGGACATCAACATCTTCGACCCGGCCGACGTCGAGTACGCGATCGCGACGAGGACAAAGGCCGACCGGGATGTCATGATCATTTCGAACGTAAGAGGCAGCTCGCTAGACCCGGTCTGCGAGGACAACGTCACGTCCAAGATGGGCATCGACGCGACCAAGCCGCTGAAGGCGAACGACAAGTTCGAAAGGGCGAAGATTTAATTCTAAACGGCAGTTACGCGCGCACGCGCGGGCGCCAGGCAGGCGGCGAAGAACTCAATCCGGGCAATGCGCACTGAACTGCCCGAGCACCTTTTTTATTTCTTGTCATTGCTTCCTGTATGGGGGCTGCCAATACAAGTATATCCCACTATCTTGGCGTCTTAAAAATTCATTTTCAATATCTGCTCAGTAGATGTCACTGTGGCGAAAGTGCCGTTAAGCGCTGCCAGGAATGACCTTTGTACCTGCTCTGCCGGAACCGTGACATTGTCAAACGCCAGGTTCTTCGTGGCGCAGGCGTCGTGCGCAACGATGCAGTCGAAGCCGTGATCGAAAGCCGCCCTGGTAGTCGAATCGACGCACATGTGTGTCATCATGCCGCAGATAACAAGCCGGCCGACGTCTGCATCCCTGAGTGTCTGCAACAGTCCCGTATTCCTGAAGCTATTGGGGGATCTCTTTCGGATGACCGTCTCTCCGGCCAGAGGCCTGACAATATCATTTATCTCTGCCCCGGGCGTATCGGGCAGGAAAAACGTGGCACCGGGCTTGATCGATATATGCTGGACATGCACGACCGGGACCTTCCTCTCCCGGAAAGCGTCGAGCAGCTGTTTCGCTTTGCTGCCAGCTTTGACTGGCTCTACGAGCTCGTTCTTTCCGCCCCGGAAATAGTCGTTCTGGATATCCACAAGCAGAAGCGCAGTTTGCATAGCTGTCAATATACATTTTAAAGTAAAGTATTTATCCGGAAGTTGCCAGAGATCGAAAAATACTAATATTTTTATCATCTGGTATGGTTACACATGGCCCCGAAGAAAGCTATAACGAAGAAAATCGAGGAAGACTTCACCGGCTCGATGCATAACGCGCTGCCCGACGGCTGCCGCTTATGCCATATGGGGGCCAAGATGGTATTATTCATCACTGGCGTCTGCGGTCGGGACTGTTTCTACTGCCCGGTGTCGACTGAGCGTAAGGAGATCGACGCCACCTACGCCAACGAGCGTCGAATTGAAGCCGTCGAAGATGTGATCGAAGAAGCGAAGCGGATGAGCGCCCTGGGCACCGGGATCACTGGCGGCGAGCCGCTGTCACGGCCAGACCGGGTATTGTACTACATCCGGCTGCTCAAGGAGACGTTCGGCTGTGACCATCACATCCACCTTTATACCTGTACGGCCCCGTCAAAAGAGATGCTCGAAGCCTTGCACGATGCTGGCCTGGATGAGATCCGCATGCACCCCCCGGAGGAATGCTGGGACTGCTTTTACGGGTCAATCTATCATCGTGCCCTGAAGCAAGCGATAGCGCTCGGCATGAGTGCGGGCGTGGAGATACCGGCGATTCGGTCGGTACCCG
This sequence comes from uncultured Methanocellaceae archaeon, assembly GCA_963769045.1. Lineage (GTDB taxonomy): Archaea > Halobacteriota > Methanocellia > Methanocellales > Methanocellaceae > Methanocella_A. Next base: position 75,513 of record CAVYKK010000009.1, on the reverse strand, counting down.
TTATTGAGAAATCCGTAGCCGATGCAGGGGGATTTTTAAACCTGAACGAGCTGGAGTTCTCGGAGACGAACTGTGAGGCGATGAAAGAAAAAGGCTACGTGCTCCGCGACGACGTCACGAACGCTGTCATGGGCAGTGAAAAGCTGGGACGCGAGATAGTTTTAAATAGCATAGCAAATACTAGGTATTGCTCGTCCCGGTTCAAGGACGCTGTCCAGCTAAGGGAACGGCTGAAGCGGACCGCTTCCAACGTGGCAAGGCCCTTTGACGAGATCACCGATGACGGGACCATCGTCTGCGGGGAGATCACAGGGGACGTCGACAATGCGCTGCAATCCCTGCGCGAGCTGGGGGTTCCGGGCGATATGTACCGGCGCGACGGGGACAGGATCGAGATCGCATGGTGGATCCTCGATGAGGCGGGCGATGACATTGCCGGTACCGGTAAGTCGATCGTCGAGAGATACCCGCTAAGGGACGGGCTGGTTGTGGAGAGAATACCTTTATGATTAATGAAAATTTACTGATCACTATCAATTTCCATCTCACTTTATCATCCGGGAGTGGTCTTTCTGAATAACGGTGAAGACGAAGTGGTGTTATCACGCATAAAGGACTATCTCAGCAGGGACAAGGACGGCCGTCGCCGTGCGGTCCTAGAGATGTTCCTTGACGGCGGTCCCTACGAGACTAAAGACATCGACGATTACCTCAGGGAAAAGAACTTCGATGTCAAAAATAAGGGCACTCCTGCCATGGTGGGCCTGATGGGCTCCAAGACCGGCATCCTCAGCGTCGACGTCACCGGCGACCACAACATGTACTCGATCAAGGAAAAATACAAGCAGCTTGTCCGTGAGGCCCTGCGCGAGACTGAGAGCTCGTAATTATGCACCGCGATTTCCTTCGCAAATTACTTTTCTCGAAATGGTATGAGCACGTGCCGTTCATCTACCGCTGGTACGAGTTCTCGCTGTCACGGGAAGTGCTCAGGTACCCGATACCCCAGCACATCGCCATCATCATGGATGGAAACCGAAGGTTTGCGAAGCGTATCGGCGAGTCGGTCGAGAAAGGCCACTCTTATGGCGCAGACTCTACCGAACGCGTGCTGAACTGGTGCGAGGATATCGGCGTCAAGCAACTCACGCTGTACAGCTTTTCCACCGAGAACTTCAAGCGGACGGAGCGGGAGAAAAAGGCGATCTTCGACCTGGTGAAAGCGAAGCTCCGGGAATCCCGGGAGCGCCCGCGCACACACACATCGAGGCTGCGCATCACCTGTGTGGGAGACATCGATCTGCTGCCGGAAGACCTCCGTAAAGAGGTCAAGCAGACGGACGATGCGACGTCCGGCTACGACAATTATTACCTGAACATTGCCCTTGCCTACGGCGGTCGCAAAGAGATAGTCGACGGTGCCATCAAGATAGCGGAAAAGGTGCAGTCAGGAGAACTGTCACCGGCAGACATTACAGAGAGTAGTGTAGACCGGTACCTCTATTTCAACAAAAATCCCAAGTCGGACGTCGACCTGATCATCCGTACCGGCGGTGACGAGCGCACCTCGAACTTTTTGCCCTGGGAGGCCAGCGGCAACGAATGTGCTATCTACATCTGCGCGCCCTACTGGCCGGAATTCCGGAAGGTCGATTTCCTGCGTGCCATCCGTTCTTACCAGCTGCGCGAACGCGAGCACCGGGTCAGGTATGCCCTGAGCGTCATCAAGATCAAGCGGCACAACGGCGGACTTACGACGGCCGATCTGGTGGAGACATTGAAGAGCACCTTCAAGATATCCAAAGAGGACGCCGACTCCATATTGAATGACCCGCTGGTGACTAAGGCGTTAAAAGGCGCCTGAGCTTATTACTTTCAGTCACCTTAACTCTGCTTTATATCCTGCGCCGTCGTTTCATTCTACTATCCGTATGGACGCGACATTCGACCGCACCGATCCGTTTTCCGTCAAAGAGAGCAAAGGGCTGATCAGTGAGAAGGAGCAGCCGCTCTGCGCGTTGTGCAAGGGCGTGAAAATGTTATGCGGCAAAGAGCGCTGTCCCATCCTGGTCAAGTTTTACGCGAAGCTGAAGAACGCGCCCAGGATCGACGCGATGACGCTGTATGGCTCTGCCCCGGGCGTCTTCGTGGGGCGGCACGGGTATCCGATGGTCTCCATCGGCCCGCTGGTGCCTCCGGTCATCGGCGATACCTCGGAGATGGACACGCCCGAGCGGTGGATAGGCAAGACGATCGACGACATCGTGGGCTTCCGCAGCTCGCTGGTACGAGGCATGTACAAAGTCAACGTACGTAAGCCCGAGAAATTTGGCAAGATCGTCGAGAATATGGCATTGCTCTCCATGGCCGAAAACCCGGTGGACACGAATGCCGAATTCTACAGAAAGCCCTCGGGACGTATCGAGCTGGACGACGAGGTGCAGCCATTCGGCCCTTCTGCGCCCCTGAAAAAGGCCGATCTCGGGAACTTCCGACTCGACGACCGTATCGAGAAAGCGTATCATGACACGGATCTGATGGCCCGGGATGCAGTTGTAGAGCTGTACGGCAACGACACGCTCGTCACACGCATCCAGCGGGCGTTCAGCATGGGCGCGTTCGGTGCCAAAAAGACCAGGCGTATCGTCCCTACCCGGCAGAGCATTACCGCGGTCGACAGCATTATCGGCGAGACGCTGATGGACCAGGTGCGTATCTTGCCCGTCATCAACGAATACCGGGTGTTCGAGAGCTGGCAGCTCGACAACCGGTTCATCGTACTGATGCTACCGGAGCCGTGGAGCTACGAGCTTGTGGAAGCCTGGTATCCTGACACCGTCTGGAACCCGGCCGGCAGGGAGATCATGATCATCTCGGACGCGGAGCGGTTCGAAGGGCGGACGACCTACGCCAGCATCGGCGGCTGCTATTATGCCGCGAGGCTGGCCACCTGCGAGTACCTCCTGAAGGAAGGCCGGCAGGCAAAGGTTGTTATCCTCCGCGAGGCACACTCTGGCTATATCATGCCTGTGGGTGTCTGGAACGTCCGGGAGAACGTCCGGGCGGCCTTAAAAGGGCCCTGCGAACGATTTAATTCGCTGGAGACCGCGCTGACGCACATACAGACGAAGTTCGACATACCGATCAGCCGCTGGACGAGGAACAGCTTCATCCTGAAGGACTCCCGGTTCCAGCGCCGGCTGACTGACTTCTGAGGCGCTATGACTATGAAGTACACGGAAACGACCTGTAAGACGGCTTTGAGCAAATCGCTCCTCCCCGGCCTGGACTACTCGCTCAACCCGTATACCGGCTGCCAGCACGGCTGTGTCTACTGTTATGCGCCATCGACCATCAGGTATGGCGGCATAGAGCCCTGGGGTGCCTTCGTGACGGCAAAGACGAACATCCCGGTGGTGCTGGAACGAGAGCTGAGGCGAACGAAGCCGGGCGTCGTAGGCATCAGCACGGTCACCGACCCGTACCAGCCTGTCGAGAGCCGCCTGAAGCTGACCCGCAGCTGCCTTGAAGTATTGCTGGCAAAGGCATTCCCGATCTGTATTCAGACCAAGTCGGCCCTCGTCGCCAGGGACATAGATCTCATCAGGGATTTCCCGGTTAAAGAAGCAGGGCTGACGATTACCGCGCTCGATGACGAGATATCTGCCATTATCGAACCCGGCGCATCCCTGCCCGGGGAACGACTGGACGCACTGCGGCTTCTCTCGGGCAACGGCGTCCCGACGTGGGCCTTTGTCGGGCCGCTGGTGCCCGGCTTTATCGATAAGGAACGCCTCGCCGATATCCTGGCCCGGGTAAAAGAATCCGGTGCATCCCGGGTGCTGATCGACCGACTCCGGCTGAAGCCCGGCCTCTGGCCGCGCATGGAGAAAGCCCTGACAGAAGAGCCCGAGGTGCTGGATGCCTGCAGACGGGCGCTATTCACCGATCCGGATATTTTCACCGATTTAAGGGCACACGCAGCGAAGGTCTGCCAGGAAATCGGGCTCGAATGCGAGCTCTGCTATTAAACTCATTCCGGTATCTTTTTGTATATGCAGATAAGGCACCAAACACAGAGTACACAAAGTATAGTCGTTCCTGAATCTTTTTTCTCAGGCTCGGACCTTTTCAACACGAAGGCCACAATGGCCACAATGTACACGAGGTCTTCGATGGAATGAGGCAATAGCAGACTCTAATAAAGTGTACGTCGTGTACCTCGTGGCCTTCGTGGCCTTCGTGTCGGAAGGGTCATGAGCATACATAACCTTTTACGAATGAGTATATATGAAGTATAGGTTGCCGACAAAGCGCAGGTAAATTCGTGTGCGCGCGAGCGGCCGCCCGCCGTGAACCGCACATACCCCTGGCTAACGATACAGATTTAAGGTAAATTGAAAAAAGAAAAAGTTCAGTCAATCAGGGTATCCAGATTGCCGTGTACGCAAAAGTATGCGCCGTCCAGCTTATGGGTAATAGCCACGGGGCACATGCCGCACCTGCAGCCTTTCTTTTCGATATTGGCCGTGATATTGCCTTTCGAGCAGAAAAGCAGCTTCCCGCCTTCGCGCTTGAAGCTGGGGCAATTGCCGCAGTTTTGCATACAGATGTTTTTATTTTCCTGGCTGTTTTCGACGAACATTATCTCACCCGACCGATGATGAGACATTATCAATCTTTTAATATATAAATCCGTGTAATCTTTTTAATCATCTGTGTAAAAAGCGCATCATTTTTTTATCTGCCCCGGGCAAGTTTCGAGTATGGCGGAAATGCAAGAGCAGCAGGTCAGGCGCATGACCATTGACGAGCTGAAGGCACGCATAAACGATACGAAGCCATACATCCTGGCCGATGCGAGGGACGTGGATGCCTATGACGACGCACACATACCGGGCGCCATCCCCATACCGGCTGAAGAGGTAGACCGTCTGGCTGACCAATATGACAGGAACCTCGATGTGATCACCTATTGCGGCAGTTACCAGTGTCCGGCAAGCACAATGGCTGCAAAAGAGTTCCTCAAGAAAGGGTTTAAGCACGTCTGGGACTACAAAGGCGGCATCCAGGAGTGGACGGAGAAAGGCAATCCGATAGAGAATAACAAATAACATAGCGTATAGCTGGATGGTATCGTCCGCAACTGCACGTGAACACGTGACCCATCGCATTACGCTACAACAGGCTCCCTGATATGGCGGCAGTGGCACAGTGTGCCGATTTAACCGGGTGCATAACACTTAATTGCCCTAATAAATCTGGGACATTTTTATGATTATCTGGCCTATATTTTTGTACGGTGGTTGATTTGTACGAACAGCAGCTAAAGAATATCAGCGTCGACGACCTGAAAAATCTCATGCACCGCAGGGATCGGGCATACCTTATCGTAGACGCCAGGGAAATTGAAGCCTACTGTAAGGGGCACATCCCGGGCGCTTGTGATGCTTTCGATGCCGAGATCGAGACGCTTGCGAGCAATCTGGACAAGAACGCACACGTTATTGTCTATGGCCCGGGCCAGTGGGTGAAATCCCAGAACCCGGCAGACCGGCTTTCAGGCGATGCTGCGATGCGGCTTATGAAGATGGGCTTCAAGAGCGTCATGGAGCTGAACGGCGGCTTTGAGGCCTGGGCGAATGCGGGGAACCGGGTCGATACGTGCAACCAGCAGAGCATCAAACTCGCGAAGAATCCTCTTAATAAAATGTGAAGGTGCGGGGATTTTCACCTGACATTCACGGACCGGGAGGAGCACCTATGCTTTCAGGGGCGCTTCCAGGGCTTTTTCTTTTATTTTTTCATGCCCGCCGGGAGCGTTCGCTCTCTCCGGCACGAACCGGTTGAGCAGCAGGAAGCAGGCCCCGCATACCAGGAACAGTGCGCAGACGATTCCCCACATCAACGGCATATTGCCGTCTGCGGAGCCCATTAGCGTGCCGCCGAACAACGGGCCGACCGCAAAGCCGAAGCTGGCGATCAGTCCCGCGAAGCCGAAGTAGCGCCCCCGCCGGTCTTCCGGCGCCAGGTTCGCCTGCATCGTCGAGCCTGCCGGCGACCAGATCATCTCGCCGACCGTCGCGATGGCGATACAGACGAACGGCATGACGAAAGCGGAAGAGATCACGAGCACCGCAAAACCGGCCGCAAAGACCAGCGCGGAAAATGCCAGTACGCTGGTCAGCCGGTGGTTCCTTACACGGAGAGATATCCCGTACTGGAAGAGCACGACGATGGCGCCGCTCAATGCGAACGAGACTCCAATCCAGAAGTTGTCCAGCCCGACAACGTCAGCCGAATACATGGACAGCAGCGTATACATCTGCTGGTAGGGGATGATCATCAGTCCGGCGATGACCGAGTAGAGCAGGAACGGTGTATCCTTCAGGATATACCGCAGATCACTCAGCTTCAACGTGACCGCCATTTGTGCCGATTTTGTCTCTCGAAGCTCAAACAGGGCGATCAGCAGGTAAACCAGCGTGGTGATGGCAGACAGGTAAAACACCCAGGAGAAAGGCATTACCAGCATCAGGATGCCGCCGGCGACCGGCCCGATCACCCAGCCCAGGTTAACACCTATCCTGAGCAAACCGTAAGCTTCCACCCGGCGGCCCGGCTCGACGACATCGGCGACCATGACATCGGGCAAAAACTGGTATATACCCCCCACGAGCGAGCTCAGGGTGAGCACCGCCCCGAGTACGAGGAAAGGTGCCTGGAAGTCCAGCGAAAAGCCGATCAGCAGATACGCGATGACCTGTAGTGCGAGACCGATGACCAGCACGTTCTTGCGGCCGTGAGCATCGGCCACCGCGCCGCCAGCGTATGCCGCGAGGGCGCCTGCCAGTGAGGAGACGAACAGCGTAACTCCTATCAGGAACGGCGAAATGTGAAGGCCGGTCAGCATGTAGACAGCCAGGAACGTGCGGATGATCGACGACCCGAAGACACTGATGGTTTCGGCGGCAAATAGTATCCATATCTGTCGATCAAAACCTGCAAGCGTCCTTCGTACCGATGATATCGTGGCCATTCGCATCCTGTCGCATTAACGATAGGACAGTAAAAAGCTCTTACGTTATATAAAGGTAGCGAAAACGACCAGCGGCAAGGGCATGATTATGCCTGATGCTACTACGGTCAAACCCACATGACTTTCGAAACCTTCGTACTCTACCGGAATCTTCCCTTGTCCAGGCATGTGACCCCCGGTCACGCTCGCCAGGGGCGCCAGGTAGCCAGGAGTCGGCTGATGACTGAGGCCCTGGTCAGGTATAAGATGATGAAAAACAGGCCTGGCAATTCGTCGCAGAATGCTCGGGCGCCCGCGCGCACACGTGTAAGACTACGGGCTTTGCAGTCGTCGATTCTTAAAAATTTTTCATAGGAGCGCCAAGGCTATCAAAATGTATGGTGATTTAGCTTGTTCCTGAGCCGTTCTTGGCGCTCTTGGCTACCTGGCGTCCTTGGCGAGCCTGACAGGAGTCGCATTGCATGAACAAGGACAAAATTTCAATAGTTTCTACTTGAAAATTCGTGTTAGCAAATATTGATTATCCTGAAAATAAAAATGATGCAGCGGCCCGGGGCATGGACCGCTACGGGTCACTTACTCGTTCTGCTTGCCCCTGTTGATAAGGTCCCGAACCTTCTGTCCACCTTTGTGGCCGATCTGGACGTAGAAGTCGTGACCGTGGGTCCTCTTCGTGGTCTCGCCGCCCTTCCTGCCGGCTTCCCTGACAGTCATATCTCCTCTGCTTGATTTCATTGCCATAGGTATCACCTAAAATCCAATTTTAATATATATATTAAAGAACTTATCTTGCGGAAAACGTATAATAGCTGCCCAAAAAGTAGTGAAGATGACCGAAAGACCGTCGCTGCTATGACAATTAGAATAAATGCCCTGAACGCTAAATATAAGATGCAGATTTGTCGAAAACCATTAAATTGCCAAAATAATACCGTATATGAGTTCAGGTACCCTGAAAATACTCTTTAGCGCGTAATAATACCTGCGGTAAAGAATTAGAAATAAGAGGGGGCCGTGCGTTTTCCAGTGTCAGCCAGGCTCGCGGCACGTAACCACAGGTGTCAGGGCGGAAGGTTAAAAACGCGAAAGCAAAATATGATATGCCTTCGCGTCTCCTGCCCTGCGTTCATACTTACGTCCACACTTCGTCTGTCCGCACCTTGCACATCATATCGACGGGCAGGACGAAGATCTTTCCATCGCCGAATTTCCCGGTCCTGCCGGCGTTACGGATAATGGAGATGATCGGGTCTACGTCCTGGTCTTTGACGACCATTTCGAGCTTGACCTTGGGCAGCGTGTCGACCTCTACCTTGTTACCCCGGTACTGGAGGATGATGCCTTTTTGCTCGCCTCTGCCGGTCAGCTCGGTGATGCTCATGGCAATGAAGCCCTGTTCCTCGAGTGCTTTCTTTATCATGGACATCTTTTCCGGCCGTATGATTGCCTGTACCATCTTCATGTTGATCGCTCCAGATATATCCTTAATTATATGCCCGCTCTCCGTGCTGGGAGATGTCGAGCCCTACGTATTCCTCTTCCTCGCGGACCCGCAGGCCCATGGTCGCGTCGATGACCTTCGCGAGGATGTACGATACGCCCAATGAGTATACCATGACCACGGCCGCTGCCAGCAGCTGGACCAGGAACTGGTGGACATTGCCTTCCAGCAGGCCGGAGTAGCCATTGATCGCCGCCGCGGCGAAGATGCCTGCGGCGACGACGCCCCAGAGCCCGCCCATGCCGTGTATCGACCAGGCGTCAAGGCTCTCGTCCAGCCCTTTCCGGATGCGGTAGACCAGGGACGAGTAGCACAGCAGACCGGCCACGATGCCGATCACGATCGCTGCGAACGGCCCGACATAGCCGGCCGCAGGGGTGATCGCCGCCAGGCCCGCGAATGCGCCGCTCGCGATGCCGAGAGACGCAGGCCTGCCGTCTTTCCAGCTCATCAGCATCCAGGTCAGCGCGCCTGCCGCCGCCGAGGTGTTGGTCACCAGGATGGCATTCGTCGCCAGCAGCCCGCCAGCCCCCAGCGCGCTGCCCCCGTTGAACCCGAACCAGCCGAACCAGAGCAGAGCCACGCCAATCAGGGTGATGGGAATGTTGCCGGGCTCCATGACCTCCTTGCCGAAGCCGACACGCTTGCCGATGACCAGCGCGACCGCGAGCGCCGAGAATCCGGCCGTTATATGGACGACTGCTCCGCCGGCAAAGTCTATGGCTCCGAGAGAGGCCAGCCAGCCGCCGCCCCACACCCAGTGTGCGACGGGAGCATAGACCAGCGTTGTCCAGAGCAGCCCGAATACAATGAAGGACGACAGCTTGACTCTTTCGGCAAATACGGAGGTCAGGATAGCCAATGTGACCGTGGCGAACATCATCTGGAACATGGCGAAAGTCAGGGCAGGTATGGTCATCGACCCGATGGGATCCAGCCCGACCCCGTTAAGCCCGAGGAAGTTCAGGCCGCCGATGACGCCGCCGATGTCGCTCCCGAACGCCAGGCTGTACCCGAACAGCACCCACAAGAGGCTGATCAGGGCAAACGCGACGAACGACAGCGCGATCATCGATACGATGTTCTTTCTCCGTACAAGTCCCCCATAAAATAGTCCCACGCCAGGAGTCATCAGCATGACCAGGGCGATCGAGACGAGGACCCATGCAGTATTTCCCGTGTCTATTGGCACATAATCACCTTTGTAAGCGGCAGTATGTCGACGTCCGTATGATGGTCGGCCGGAAATGTAACCGGAAGGAAGTTGCTTTTCCGGTATATACATACTTTTCCAAGGAAACTTATTTCCTAATAACTACTATATAAATCATACTGTTTATGAACTAAGCGTATGAAATACATCGTATAGCTTAAAAAAGCGTTCTTCGGAGATTTTTCGATGCTCCCAGGACTCAGTGATTGTCATTTAATCGTAATAGTCGCATGCCGTTTCTCTGCCTGCGACGCTGAACGCAAGGAACAGTTTGAGGCCGCAGAGACCGCAGAGGAGCGCAGAGACCGCAGTTTTTTTAATGGCCGGCATTCGTATAACGTGAAACCGCGTACTATGCGACCCTCTGCGTTCCTATGAAAAATTATTTTGGACTGGATTGTTTAGGCTTTTTGTTGTGGAATGCCCGGAACAGTTTTGGAACGCCAAGAGGCAAAGGGACGCCAAGCAGCCAAGCATTTTTAGATTCAAGGCGCCAAGGGTCCAAGTCCATAAATATTTAAAATGCTGGAAACTTAGCGTTCCTTGGCCTCTTGGCGTCTTTAATCTAAAAAATGTTTGGCGCCTTGGCGCCCCTTGGCTGCTTGGCGTTCCAAAACTGTTCCTGACTTTCCACTACGCGTCTGCCCGTTTTTCATGGTCTTATGCCTGACCAGGGCCCCGGTCATCAGCCGACTCTTTGCGGCCTCAAACTGTTCCTTGAATTTTTCATGGGACACAGTGAAACGGCATGATGCGCGTGCCCCAAAATGCATAAGAGCTAAAAATAAAAAGGAGTTTCGGAGGGTAATACCGGGCTTTCGCCCGGTACGTTCATTTCCAGACTTCGTCGGTCCGGACCTTGCACATCATTTCGACCGGGAGGACGAAGATTTTGCCATCGCCCATCTTTCCGGTCCTGCCGGCATTGCGGATGATGGAGACGATCGGGTCTACGTCCTGGTCTTTGACGACCATTTCGAGCTTGACCTTGGGCAACGTGTCGACCTCCATGGTGTTTCCACGGTACTGGAGCTTGATGCCCTTCTGTTCCCCTCTGCCGGTCATCTCGGTGATGCTCATCGCAATAAAGCCCTGCTCTTCCAGGGCTTTCTTGATGTGAGACATCTTTTCCGGCCTGATAACTGCCTGTACCATCTTCATGCTTTTCACCTCACGTGAAGGCCCGCTCCCCGTGTTGCGAGAGGTCGAGCCCGACATATTCCTCTTCATCCTTGACAGTCATGCCGATCGTCATATCGATGACCTTGACCAGGATGAACGTTACTACGAACGCATATGTAATCGATGCGGTCACGGCGATGACCTGTGCGAACAGCTGGTGTACATTCCCCGAGAGCAGGCCGCTGTAGTTAGCCTGTACTGCGGTCGTCGCGAAGACGCCCGTCAGCAGGGCACCCAGCAATCCGCCAACGCCGTGCACCGACCAGCAGTCGCAGCTCTCGTCCAGGCCTTTCCTGATGCGGAAGACCATCGCATAGTAGCAGACGATACCTGCCAGGATGCCGATGGCGAGGGCGCCCCATATGTCGACGAAGCCCGACGCCGGGGTAATCGCGACCAGGCCGGCCACCGCGCCGCTCGCGAAGCCGAGCGAGGCAGGGCGGCCTTTGATCCAGCTTATGGCCATCCACGACAGGGCACCTGCAGCCGCCGCGGTGTTGGTCACCACGAACGCGCTGGCCGCGAGGCCGTTCGCGCCGAGGGCGCTGCCTGCGTTGAACCCGAACCAGCCGAACCAGAGCAGCGAAGCGCCCAGCAAGGCCAGCGGGATGTTACTCGGCTCCATGATATCCTTGCCGAAGCCGATCCGCTTGCGTATGACCAGCGCTATGGCCAGCGCGGAGAACCCGGCGCTGATGTGGACGACCGTGCCGCCTGCGAAGTCGAGTGCGCCGAGCTGGGCCAGCCAGCCGCCGCCCCAGACCCAGTGGGCCAGCGGGTCATAGACCAGCGTCGTCCAGAGCAGCCCGAAGACGATGAACGCCGAAAGCTTCACCCGTTCAGCAAACACCGACGTCACGATGGCCAGTGTAACAGTGGCGAACACCAGCTGGAACGCCATGTACATCAGCGCTGGCACAGTCAGCGTGACTCCTGCGATCGTCGCCTGTTCCATGCCCACGCCATGGAGCCCGATGAAGTCCAGGCCGCCAATGATGCCGTTGACGTCCGGGCCGAATGCCAGGCTATAGCCAAAGAGCACCCACTGCAGGCTGACGATGGCAAATGCAATGAGCGATAGCGTGATCATGTTGACCAGGTTTTTCCTGCGAACAAGCCCCCCGTAGAAGAACCCAACTCCAGGGGTCATCAGCATGACCAGGGCCGTCGCCCCGAGCAGCCATGCGGTATCACCAGTGTCTATAGGCATTATGTAACCTCGTAGTTGTGTTGAAGGCATACCTGTACGTACTTCTTATCAGCTGACCGGCCGGTTCCCGGTTGCAAAGTCTTACCATATTTGTCGCCCGCATCGGCCGCAAGTTTAGCTTTTAAGAAATTCATCAGTTATCTCCGTAGGATATGTAATTCCTATCTCATATATATAAAGTTTTCTACATTCAACTATCTTAAAATGTACTAAATTTTGTGAATTATTGTGACAAGTCATTCGTGAAATGTTTTATACGCTTAGCCGGCACTTGACACGACGTACACGACGTACACGACGTACACGACGTACACGACGTTTTATCGGAAAAGGGCAAGCTTAGCCATATTATCAGACGTCGTGTACGTCGTGTACGTAGTGTTAGGTGCCTGCCAGCATGTACAAAAAGTAACAGGAATGACTATACACAGGCAAATCCGGACATTTACTTTCACACGGTTTCTGGTCGATTGCAATGCAATATCATTCGACTGCATATCTGGATAAGATTAATATACGTGCAATAGGCAATATACTTCCCAATGAAGTCGCCTATCAGGGTTACAATCTCTTTCGATGAGCCCACTTACAGGAACTTCGAGAGCCTGAAAAAAGATATGCGAGTATCACAGAGTGAGCTTATCCGCAGGGCGATCAGGTTCTATTTTGAGAACCGGCAGCTGAACGGCTGCATAGACCAGGCGAAAGCACGCGAATATGCCGATATGTTGGCTGACGGCGAGCACGTCATCCTCGATGTGGATCACTGGCTGCTCTTCCTGAAGACCATCGAGAGCCCGGACGGTCCGGAAAAATTCTGGGAGACGCACCGCGAGATCGCCCGCTCCCACGCCGAGCAGCTCGGCCATAAGATCAAGACGCCGCTGGCGCTCCTGTTGCGGCTGGAGGCCTGCAACCTGTTCAAGCTCAGCCAGTCCGGGGAACATGAGTACACACTGATGACAGGCCCGGGCACACAGCGCCGCTTCCTGCGGGAGTTCCTGGAAGAGGCCTTCAACGGCATGGGATTTGATACCACGATCAAAGAGGACTATTCGAAGCTGCGCGTGACCCTGAACGGCAACGGCATCAGCAAAGAATAAAATTGTCCTTTTACCGGATGTTCGGTGTGCGGACGGGGCACGTTCCCGCCAGCAGATTGGCCGCCTCGTGATCGCTTTTAATCGGAAAATCGTCATCCCGCATGATCGAGACCAGGTCCCTCAACGAAAGCGTTCGGCGCTCGAGCTCACAGATGCCCGGGATATCGGAGGTCAGGGCGCTCATGAATTCACCCCTCGACCTGATCGGATATGTGATGTCCAGACCCTGCAGGAAGCGCTCAATCTCAACTTTGATATCCTCCATGCGGTGCAGCCACGATGGCTGCTGTGGCCCCCCGGCGGGCGACTGCGGTGAATACTCGGAAGCCGGACCCGTGACGGACCCGTATATCGTGTAGTTCTCTTTCTTTTCGGCCATCGTATCATTTTAGGGGAATCCCGGACATATGCTTTATTCATGAAAACAGTGGGCGGGGCGTGTGCGGGATGTCTCGTTCACGGGTACGGGCTGATATCGACGTAATAAATATTTACTATGTTTTCTTTGTGCCCGGAGCAACCAATTTAACCACAACCGTTAAATATTCTGTTTTATAATGACATTAATAGTAATTACTAAATTGAAACTGCTTTGTTTGTGCGGGGGCTTATGAAATTGACAGAAAAAAATCAGGAACCGGAAGGCTTTCCCAGGGACATGATCTCCATCGTCTGCCCCTGCTGCGGCGAACTGGTGCCAATTGAGCTGATCCTGAACGCGGGAAGCTTAAGCGGCTATCTCGACATTGTCGGCATCACCGAAGGCGGCTATACCGACCGGGACAACAGCAAGCGCTGGCCGGTCGTCGCACTCGAGACCAAAGCTGACGAGACCAGGTACCTCGAAGACCGTGTGTCCAGCCTGCTGAAGAAGTACGAGGACGCCAAGGTCAAGCTGGTCCCCGAGCTTTAACCCGACAACAGATATCTTTTCTTAAACTGGCCAATAGCGTAGCATATGAAGATTCGACAATTTTCATTAGTGTTTAAAATCATATTTTCTCCGGGATGAGGACAGCTATATTTCCTGTCCTCATCATGAAAAAAGTACAGTATTACCTGCGGCCCCAGTTTGCAGACCGGGACGTCCTTGCCGTATGCCCCCTGCGGTCATCCTGCCGGTCGTTGTACGGCCTGCTTTCTTCTCTTTTGACCTTGGGGTGTTTCTGGTTCTTCATCTTCGCCTGCTTTACCTCGGTCAGAGTCACGCTCGTCGTGGCCGGCTCCTTGATGAGCAGCTTCAGTGCCGCAGACAGGAGGGTGACCGAGTCCCTTTCCTCCAGCAGCATCTCCGCCAGCGCCCGGTACTTCAGCGCGTCGCTTTCCTCTGTGACTTTGATCAGGCTGTCCATGGCCAGACGCTGCTGTCCTTTGATGGCGTCGTCGAGCGTCGGCACTTCCATGCGGGACATCCGCTGTCCGACTACCTGCTCGATGATCTTCAGCAGCCTGGTCTCCCTCGCGGTCACGAAGGTAATGGCTATGCCGCTTTTTCCGATACGGCCCGTACGGCCTATACGGTGCACATAGCTTTCGGGGTCCTGGGGTATGTCGAAATTGAATACATGCGTTACGTCGCTGACGTCGATGCCCCGTGCGGCAACGTCGGTCGCGACGAGTATCTGTATGCCGCCTTCTTTGAACTGCCGCATGATGCTGTTCCGCTTCGACTGGTCCAGGTCGCCGTGCAGCCCGCCGGCCGAATAGCCCCGTTTCATGAGCGCGCCCTGTAGCTCGTCCACACGCTTTTTAGTCCGTCCGAAGACAATGGCGATCTCCGGGCACTGCTGGTCCAGTATCCTGCACAGGGCCTCGAACTTGCTCGATTCCTGTACCTCTACATAGTATTGCATGGTCTGGGCAACGGTCATTTTCTTCGAAGTGCTGCCCACGGATACCGGGTCTTTCATGAAACGCATGGCCAGTTTCTTGATGGGCGCTGACATCGTAGCGGAGAACAAAAGCGTCTGACGCTCTTTCGGCGTCTTTGACAGTATCGTCTCGATGTCGCCGATGAAGCCCATGTCGAGCATCTCGTCCGCCTCATCCAGAACCAGCATCTTAATGTGGTCGACCTTGATGGTCTTCCGCAGGGTGATGTGGTCCACCAGACGCCCGGGGGTGCCGACGATGATCTGCGGCTTGTTCCGCAGACCCTGCATCTGATAACGGTAGTCCTGGCCGCCGTAGATCGGCAGCGCGTGTATGCCCCTGTGCTGACCGATGCGGTTGATCTCTTCTGCCACCTGGATGGCTAACTCTCTGGTCGGGGTTATGACAATGCCCTGTATCTCGCCGGATTTATTGTCCAGCTTCTCAATCATCGGTATGCCGAAGGCCGCGGTCTTGCCGGTACCGGTCTGTGCCTGGCCGATAATGTCCGCTCCCTTCAGTGCCAGCGGTATGGCCTGCTCCTGGATGTGGGTGGCTTCTTCGAATCCCATGCCTGCGATTGCTTTTAATACGGTATCGCTTAGCTTTAAATCGTTAAATGAACTCATGTGATCAATTCCTGTATTTTACGCGTAAGCAGGATGACCACCCGATGGTGCGGTAACGCAAAGCGGAAACCCGGCTTCTATAAGCACAAAAGCAGTCTGTGAAATCTTATCGGGCTTCAATGGCGCCAAAGCGGGCCCGTAATAAATTTACAAGAGCATTCGGTTTTGTTCTTATCTGGCATTACATCGGTATCATGCTATATGATACTTTCCGTGTTTCCGCTCGACAAAATTAATGGATATAAACCGAAACCACTTGCCACCTTGCCGGCGTTTGAGCCAGTCACAATACCAGCGGACGTCGCCAGGCCTGATCCCGGTGTATCGCATCCGGGGATAGCCTTACCGGTAAACTCTGTTATCCCTGGTCAGGGTAATAAAAAATCGAAAGTGAAAAAAAGTTAATGGAGTTCAATAAAGATTATAGAAGACTACGAAACCCCTCGTATCAGGATTCACATAATAGTCAGGCGAATCTTTAATCTCCAGTCCGACAAAGCCAAAGTGCGGCAAAGATGGGCCGCCCTCGATATATTCAAACAGGTAGTCTGCGTCGTACTCGATCGTCACATTTATGCAGGACTGCCCCTCCTCAAAGCGCACCGGCGTAAGAACTCTGATGTCATTCTCATCCATTTCTTGAACGTCCTCCGAGCTAAAGATCGAAACGTCTAACGGGACATCGTAGCTCCGGGTATGGCTTGCGTCCCGGATTATCCGGGCATTGATACGGACTTTTCCGTCGATCAATTGCACGTAGCCCGGAGTGATGTCTTCATATGGCGAGTCGATACCGGGAAGGGTATAATACTCGACAGTATTCCCTGGCATGCCGTTCAAAAATGCCCACACCGGGCTGAAGCTCACGTAATCTAATCCTCCAGTGGACCATTGGTATTCATAATACGGCCATTCGGCCGGCGGCTTCCATTCCGCAGTGGGCACAGGCGTCGATGTCGGCGTGGGCACAGGCGTCGATGTCGGTGCAGACGTTGGTACAGGTGATGGTGAGGGCGTTACTGTCGGGCCTGGAGTCGGAGTCGGCGTCGCGCTGGCATTGTTGCTCTGGCTTACCGCATAAGCCCCGATCAAAAGAACCAAAACTACAATAATGGCTCCTATCAATATTTTTTGGTTATTATCCATAAAATACCCCCCGATTGGCCATAGCGGCCTGCCCGGATATGACCCATCCATTAAAAACGTCTATAGTTCAATCGGTTGTATAATAAAAAAAGAACTATAAGTATTACTATTTAACAGTATTATTTCAAGTTTATAACTATCAAATAGTCAGGTGTATCAGGCATTGTTTGACAACTGCTATTAATAACTGGCCAGATACCTGAATCCCTGCCTGTCGTTAGTATTGTTATCTGAAACACAAAAGTAGATCGCCAGATATTCAAGAAACGACAGGCCGCTACAGCCGCTGACATATCGTTTTCGGCTAATAGCTGCTGATACGTGCCTCTTTATTCCTCGCCAGCAGGAAGAGAATGCCCGCGATGATTAGAGCCGCCGTTAAAGAGATGGCCACGTTGACCTCCAGCGGCTCCCGGAATAGCGTCAGTGTGAGAAAGGTTATGATGCCAATATACAAACAAAAGATGTATATGGCTTGTTTCATTTATTTATTACTCCTTATATAATTACTGAGCAGATTATTGATATAAGTATTTTTTGCTTTAGGGTAATCATAAACAAAGAAAAGCCTGCGTCTCGCAGACTTTTTATCAGGGTCTTGCCACAAGGGCAATGAAAGCCGCCGATTATGTCAATACCTTCCCGTAAACACAGTGGTATCAGAAGACGTTATGCTATGTTATCATCGGTACGTCGACGAGCAACAGCTCTGCGCTGCCACCCTGCGCCTGGATGACCAGTTCCGGCTCGTCGACGGCCATCGCGGCGCCGAGTGCGGGGACGATTTTTCCATTGGCCCTGACCGGCCCGCCCCCGAGGACGTAAAGGTACGCGCCCCTGCCCTTTTTTCCGACGTGCGTGACAGAGCGGCCGTCTTTGAGGTATGATGAATAAACTGCCACGTCCTGATGTATGCGCAGGGCGCCCGGGGCGATGTTCGAGACCAGCGGCAGAAGCCGATCGATCCGTTCGGCCTTCTCGACGCGTTTCTGCTCGACCGACGGCCTCAGTTCCGGCGTCGCGGGCATGAACCACATCTGGACAAAACGCATAGGCTCCGTCGGGCTGGCGTTGATCTCCGAGTGATACATGCCGCTCCCGACAGTCGTATGCTGTACCCAGCCAGGCTTGAGAATCCCGCCTTCGCCATTCTGGTCGGCATGACGGAAAATGCCTTCGATGCAGTACGTCACTACCTCGATCTCCTCGTGGTAGTGTAGCGGCCAGACGGCGCCGGGCGAGAGCGTATCGTCGTTGAAGACACGCAGCGGCCCGAAATGCACATATTTCCGGTCATAATAGTCGCCGAAGGAAAAGTGCCAGCGGCCATGGAACGTGCCATGCTCGATATCCCCGGATGCCTGGTAGATAGAGCCCGGTTCCCTTACAGTGACGAGGCCAGTCTGACTGATCATGCAAACCCGATCATGTTGCGTGCTTTTACGTTGATAAAACTGCCTGACACTGGCAGCAGAAATCAAGCCCCGGGATGTGGTTTAAGCATATATGGCACGCCCAGACCGAGTCCCTGCATGCCGGGAGACAGGCCATTCGTCTCCGGATGGACAAAAAAGAAAAACGGGAGGACGCCACAGTATCGCCGACACCTTGCATTGTCGCTACTCAGTAGCTGACGTCCCGGATGTCAGATGCTCAACTGCCCGTAAACGGCACCTGGGCCGGCTTGATGCTCTGGAGATCACAACTGTCTACCCGGTTGCCTGCGTTAGCCCATGCCTCGAAGCCGCCCTTGAGCTCCATAATGTTACTGAAGCCGACCTTTTTGAGCCGGTCGATGGCATCGCCCGCCAGCCGATCCATGGCGTTCTCAGATCTCTGAGCCTGGCCGGGGCCGTAGACAATAATACTGGCGTTTTTATCTATCGATTCCGGAGATATGTTAGAAAGCTCCGCGTCAAAGAAATCGCATGCCCCGGGGATGTGCCCTTTACAGTAAGTATTAAGGTCCCTGACATCGAGGACAAAAAGGCCTTTCCCCGACTTCATACGGTTTTTCAAATCATCAACGCTGATGTCTTTTACCTGCTCGGTATACATACTCATCACCGTTTGATAAAACCATGAATATAATTATAATCATGACCATTATAAAAATTGGCTGCAAGACGATATGCATTTGTGTAAATCGTCCATCATGTCGCTCTTTTGCACTGCAGTCGCATTATAGCATTACAGGCTGACAGCGGGCAGCATAACCACGAACCTCGCGCCCTTCATGTGATTGCCTGGCACTCTGTCCTCGACCCACACTCTGCCACCATAGCTCTCCACCAGCGATTTGACCAGGTATAGGCCGAGGCCCATGCCCTTCGCTTTATCGGTGCCCTTCGGCAGCCGATTGAATATCCTCCCCTTAAAGTCGTCGGGGATGCCCGGCCCGTCGTCCTCGACCATCACCCGACAATATTGTCTGCCATCGTTCCATACTATATTTAAATCGACGACGATATCCGCACGTTCCCCCGTATGCTTGATCGCGTTGCCCACCAGGTTTACAAATACATCGTGCAGCAGCTCGTTCGCCCTGACATGGCAGTGCTCAAACCCATTGAGGGATAACGTGACAGCCTTGTTCGGCACCGACCCATACTCCCGCTGCATGTCCCAGAGCACCTTGCACACGTCGACCAGTTCGGTCTGGAACACGCCGTCGTGTAGCTTTTGCAGCTTCCTCACGTTCTGGATAAGCCGCGCGCTCCGCTGCAGCACCTCAATTGGCTTGTCTAAAAACTCGCTTTGGCTGTCTTCCGTTTGCAGGTCCCGGGCCATTTCCAGGTACCCGAGGGCGATCTGGTGCATATTGTTGATGTCATGGCCCATCAGGTCGAGGTACAGCTCGGCCTGAGCTTTTGAATCCACAAGCAGTTTTTCCGCCTGTGTCCGTTCGATGATATCCGCCGTCTGGCGGGCCAGCAGATCTATCAGCTTCAACTCCCGGTCGTCCGGCCGGCGTGAGGTCCGGTAGTGCGTGGAGAACATTCCCAGAAGACGCCCGGTGCGGCTCAATAGCGGTGTAGACTGGACGGCCCGGACTCCCGCTGCCAGCATGATCTCCAAATCCCCGGGGGTGTCTACGAAGATGGGGCTCCCGGGAACATCCTCGACGACCACTCGTTCCCCTCGCATCATTGCCGTGCCACAGGCGGCACGACCTTCAGCGACGCTATTGAAATAGTCCAGAAATTGCCGCTCGAAGCCATGCTGTGCCATGATTTTGAGCCGGCCCGACTCCGGATCGAGAATCTGTATATTCCCCATATCGGCCTTAGTAATGGAGACCGCAGCATCAATGATCTCGTCGAGCACGGCCGACAGGTCCCCGTTGAGCACGTATCGCACACTAATCGCATGCAGCCGGTCCATGGCATCCAGCTCCGAGTCCAGCTGGTCCTTCGCATTAGCCAGATCTTCCTCGGCCCGCTTGCGCTCGGTGATATCTTTAGCGATCTCGAACCGCACGTCCCGGCCGTCCGGCCACTTGATGATCCGGTCCGTGATCATGAAATACCGGCCCACCGTGGGGTTATAGAACTCCCAGCGGAAAGGCTTGCCCTTCTCCTTTAAAATGATCGGGTTGGTACAGAAATCGCAGGGAGAATCCTTCCGCTGGAACTCCTGATAGCAAACTCCCCCCACAAGGTTACTAATGAACTTCTCCCTCATCGCCTTGTTAGCGTACAACACTTCGTAGGTGTACGGGTCCGTCACGTACACCACGTCATCGATGCTATCAAAGATGGACAGGAGCTGCGACCGCTCAAAATCGAGCTCCTCCTCTGCCCGCTTACGCTCGGTGATATCGTAAAAAACCACAAGGTTCAGGACGCCGATGGACGAGAAATAGCCCAATATGTGCTTCTTCGAGCCGTCCTTGCAGGTTACGACAGCCTCCTGAGGCTCGATGCTCGTCCTCTTCTCGACAGCTTCGTCAACTGCGGCATACCATCGTTTCTTAACAAATTCCCGATATTTTTCATCCGGGTAAGCTAGCAGCCACCATTCATTAATGTCGGGAATATCTTCAATTGTGTAGCCGAACGTCTCGGTAAACTTATTATTAAAATGGTAGCTGCCCTTACGCTCATTATACAACACCATAGGGACAGGCGAAGAACCAAAGATATGCCAGAGCACCTCCTCGCTCTCCCGCAGCGCTTTCCTCGCTTTCTTCTGTCCCTGGTCCTCGATGATCTTCCACTCGCCATTGCGCCTGATCAGGGCGAACTGGTGGGCGCTCACCACTTCCAGGATATCGTTGGCATCACACCCGTACAGGGGATAAGTGCACAGGGCGATCATTTCATGCCGTCCTATGATATCGTTAACAGTCTGCTCGTAGTCAAGAAAGTCCTTCCAGCCGCCGGTCTCCAGCCAGGACACGTCCCCTGTCGCCCTCAAGCCACGAAAACCCCGCTCCCTGGCCTTCCGCAGCTTTTCTATCCAGCCCACGAGCACCCTGTCTGGATCAAATCCGCCGTTGATCGTATACCATTCCGTGTCAGGGATGATCTCGATTTGCCCTTCCTCAAAATACGCGTCGAAATCGGGCATAGCCTCAGCCATGTACGCTTTGACTTCCCCGGCATTCAAGGACTCTGCAGTAATCCACATGCAGAACTCGTTGTTCTTCAGGCCCGCCATGAAATATGAGACGAGGACATCGATCAAATCCTGCTTCGTCTGGTAGAAGAGGCTGAAATGCGTGCCCCATGGTACACGGCCTATCACATCGATGCCCGAGTCTCTCGCTGCATTTTCCATGCCCTGCACCATACTTAAAACATAAATAATTTGAATATCGTCCCTGATCATTCATAACAATTATGATTAAAAATGACAACTACTACATATTATAAATATTTTCAAATTAAATAAAACCGGTTGCTAAAAAAGTTAATTTTCCATAGCTGGCAGCATGACCACGAACCTGGCGCCATTCGTGTGATCGCCAGCGATCCGGTCCTCGATCCAGACCCGGCCATCGTAGCTGTCCACGAGCGACTTGGCCAGGTACAAGCCCGAGGCTCATGTCTATCGTCTTATCGGTGCTTTTCAGCAACTGGCCAAAGTCAATTTATTTACGAACCCTGCCTGCAAGAGTGGCAATTATTACAGCGAGCATCGTAAGTACCAGGCTTGCGGCAGGCGCCGCTGGCATTGCCCGGGAATTGTCCCGATTGGTTTTCACAAGCAATGCTGCGGAGTAATTCGGGGTAGTATTGCCAACAGAATGAAAACCGCCCGCGATGACATACGCACCCCGGTCTACGATCAGCGCACTTCCGATATTACTGCCAGCCATGGCATAGGTCACGTTCCATGTCTGGTTCCCGTTCAGGTCGGTTTTCATGAGATAAACCTGGTATGTCCAGTTACCTGACAGATCAATGCCGCCTGTCAGGGCATATCCGTCGGGAACCGCAGCCAGCGAACCTGACAGATATTTGCCAAGCTTGCGGTCCCAGATCATGTTGCCGTCCACATCAATTTTCATTAGATGGAAATCGACAAATCTGGAATTATCTACTCGGCCCTTATCTGCCAGGAACACGTAACCGTCACTGGCTTTGATGATCGCATATCCCCCGCCTGTGCCATAGGTCCTGTTCCAGATTTCATTGCCATCCGGGTCTGTCCTGACTACCCAGATTGAGCCACCGATATCGCCTGCAAGGACATAGCCATCGCCGGACTCTATGACCGTCGCAAATTCGTCATCAGAACCGGGACTGCCGTATGTCCTGTTCCAGATTTCGTTGCCTTCGGAGTCGGTCCGGACCAGATAAGCGTCTGTATATACGCCTGGAAGGCTGCTCCAGCCAAACATGCCAGCCATAACATAACCCCCTTCGACTGGTATCACAGAACTACCTCTCGTGCTGACCCTGCCACCGTAAGCCTTCCACCAGGTCATATTGCCACTCCGGTCAATCCTGGCCAGGAATGCGTTCCTGCTCTCCACGGAGTCCGGGTATGGTTTAATACCGGTAATGACATACCCATCGCTGACCGCGATCATTGAAGATACTACGTCAAAGTCCCCATAGGTCCGGTTCCAGGCTTCGTTGCCATCGAAATCCGTCTTGATCAGGGCGATGCCCGATCCCTCGTACATGATAATATAATATCCTGCAATGAGGTAGCCATCGTCTGTCGAAATAACTCTTTGACCTACCGTAGATTCGGCAGCCTGATACGTCTTGTTCCATGCTATTGCCGGCGCCGTAGCAGAAACTTCGGTTGTCAGCACAATTAAAAATATGAACAGAAGGGCTACCGCCAGGCATGATATGTATCGCCGGCCCTGAAACGCCACGGAGAGCGGGCGATCATTGTCCGTCATGTGCTTGTATGTATTATCGCATATAATGTTCCGGTACACGATATCAGCCCTCATGATATTGCCTGTCATGTCCGGTACTATCTCAGCCAGACTATGCTCGCTTATTCGACAACAGACGCCTGCGGTTCCCGATCAATTAAAGAACAGGTTAATACGAGAAGTAATAAAACACTTATGTATCAATCGTTGAACCCGTTTCAGGGACAACGCGCAGTAACATCCGGGATATTGGGCGGAAATGCCGCCAGACAAAATGGTATTTCCTCTATCTGTACTATCTGAAATATTGGGACAGCCGACCGGGGTAGTGGTTTATAATAGTAAAATAATAGTAAACTATAATAATCAACAGCCTATTATGGCTTACAGTACGCGGGTGAGATCGTGGAAGAAGAGTCAAAGACACTGCCGACAAAGGACAATTTCAGCGAATGGTACAACGAGCTGCTCATGATGGCGCAGATCATGGACGTGCGCTACCCGATCAAGGGCGTCTACGTCTGGTTCCCGTTCGGCTTCTCCATCCGGAAGAAGGTCTACAACATGCTGAGGGCCCTGATGGACGTCGACCACCAGGAGTGCCAGTTCCCCATGCTCATCCCGAAGCCGGAGCTCCTTAAGGAGTCAGAGCACATCAAGGGGTTTGAGGACGAGGTCTACTGGGTAACCCACGGCGGCCTCACCGAGCTGGAAATCCCCCTCGCGCTGCGGCCTACCAGCGAGACAGCCATATATCCAATGTACAAGCTCTGGATCAGGTCGCATGCCGACCTGCCGCTGAAGCTGTACCAGATCGTCAACATCTTCCGCTACGAGACCAAGCACACCCGCCCGTTGATACGGCTGCGAGAGGTGACCTCGTTCAAGGAAGCACACACTGCCCACGCCACGAGGGAAGATGCGGAGCACCAGTGCGCAGAAGCGATGGACCTGTACAGCGAGTTTTACGTAAAGCTGGCGGTCCCCTTCATCATCAATAAGCGCCCCGAATGGGACAAGTTCCCCGGCGCCGACTATACCAAGGCCTTCGACACCATGATGCCGGACGGCAAGTCGCTGCAGATCGGCACCGTACACATGCTGGGCACCAAGTTCGCGAAGACGTTCGAGATCACCTTCGAGAACGACAAGGGCGAACAGGAGTACGTGAACCAGACCTGCTATGGCATCTCCGAACGCTGCATAGCAGCCGTCATCGGCATCCACGGCGACAACAAAGGGCTCATAATGCCGCCCAACGCGTCCCCGACGCAGATCGTCATCATCCCCATCGTGTTCAAGAAGGAAGAAGAAGCCGTGAAGCAGGCGTGCGGCAACGTCAAGGCCATCCTTGATGCAGCCGGCATCACCACGACCATCGACTATACTGACGAGCGCCCTGGCGCAAAGTACTACAAGTGGGAGATGAAAGGCGTGCCCTTCCGCATCGAGATTGGCCCGAGGGACATCAAGAACAACGCAGTCATGCTCGTGCGCAGGGACGGCAAGAAGGAATCCATTTCCATGGACGGGCTGGCGAATACGGTCAGCGGGAAGCTCATGGACTTCCAGGCCGAACTGCTGCAGAAGGCCCGGGACAGCATGATGGCCCGGGTCAAGGAAGTCACCACGCTGGACGAGGCGAAGCAGCAGGTCGAAAACGGCTGGGCATTGATGCCCTGGTGCGGCGAGAAGGCCTGCGGCCTGGAGATGGAGAACGTGGTCAACTGCAAGCTGCTGGGCGAGCCCGAGGGCATGAAGGGCGCGGGCAAGTGCCCGATCTGCGGCAAGCCGACCGACCGCGTGATCATGATGGCCAGGTCATACTGATCCTGGCTATCTATTTCTTTAACAAGATTTTTCGGATTACCAAAGCCTTTCAGGGGTACCTGTCACTTGCCGCCTGCGTGTTCGCGCGCGTGCACTATTGAACTGCATAGAATTAAATAATATCTCGCCTATCTTTTGTTTCGATGAAGCTCGGCCTGCTCGGCCCGGAAGGGACGTTCTCTGAGATCGCTGCGAGGAAATGGAACGCGAAAGCGGAGCTTGTCTTCCTCGACGACAACGAGCTAGTAGCCCGGGCCGTCGACGACGGCCTCTGCGACGAAGCCATCGTGCCGATCGAGAACTCGGTCGAGGGCCCCGTAGGCGTCGTCCACGACCAGCTGCTGAAGAACAAATCGCACATCATCGGCGAGGTCATCGTGCCCATCAGGCAGTGCCTCCTGTCCCGGGGCAAACCCGAGGAAATAAAAATCATCCTTTCACATCCGCAGGCACTTGGCCAGTGTCGCAAATACCTGCGGGACCACTACCCGAAGGCTGAGCTACGCGCGACCGGCAGTACCACCCACGCGGCCAAGCTGGCGCAGGAGTTCCCGGAGATGGCGGCTGTCGGCTCGGCGGCGGCCGCGGAGCACTACGGGCTGAAGATCATCGCGAAGGGCATACAGGACGCCGACGCGAATTTCACGCGCTTTATTGTTATTGGCAAAAAGGTTCCCGGTCCCACGGGGCACGACAAGACCTCTATGGCTGTGTACCTTGACCGCGACCGGCCGGGAGCGCTGTACGAGTTTTTGGGTGAGTTCGCCCGGCGGAAGATCAACATGACGCGCATCGAGTCCCGGCCATCCCGGCTGACGCTTGGCGATTACTGGTTCTTCATCGACGTGGAAGGGCACTGTGAGGATGGCCCGCTGAAGGACGCGGTCTCGGCGCTTAAAAAAATGGTCCCCGAACTGAAGGTGCTCGGGTCGTATCCGCGAGCCCGTGTTCAGTAATTTTTTGATAGAACATGTGATAGC
Organism: uncultured Methanocellaceae archaeon; assembly: GCA_963769045.1. Taxonomy (GTDB): domain Archaea; phylum Halobacteriota; class Methanocellia; order Methanocellales; family Methanocellaceae; genus Methanocella_A. The sequence goes on along the minus strand of CAVYKK010000009.1, from coordinate 49,465 downwards.
TGTCAACTGGCCATGAGTCGCTGACTGACTGGTCAGTCAGTGATTTTGTTGTGCTTTTCCGCCCCGGTCGATATCAGGTCAACCAATTGTGAGATAGAAAAATGGTGAAGATGATATCGATACCGGTATAAAAAATACGGCTACCGCCGGTCACACGCGCAAATGACAGATCGATATGCCCGATATCGGCAGGCCGTCGAAACCGGGCCTGTCATTTTTACACGATGACGGGCCTGACAGGAAAGAGATCAGTCTACCTCTGACCGCGGACCAGCAATACAGGGCACTTCGCATGCCTCATGACCTTATCCGAGACGCTGCCTATCAGCACGCGCTCGATAGCCGACATGCCCAATGAACCGATGACGATCAAACTGGCACCGGTCTTTTCCGCGGTATCGACGATTACGTCTGCCGGCTTACCCCGGATAATCATCTCTTCACAGGGTATGCCAGCCCGCTCGCATATCGATCTTATTTTGCCCGTGGCATCCGGTCCCGACTTCTCCAATCCACTAACGTCTTCCGCATAGTGGATGCCGCTGTGGAAAGCCATGTCTGTGTCGACCACGTATAAGACGTAGAGCCTGGCACCCGTCAACTGCGCCAGGTAAACGGCGTGTTCTCCGGCCTTAAACGAATAGTCCGACCCGTCCGTGGGGACCAGGATTTTAGTGTAGCTGATTTCTCCCATATACATCGCCTGTCTTATCAATTTTGAGTTATGTTCACCGTCTCCGCAATCACAAGTTGAGCAATACCAGGATGATGAACAGGACGTATAGCAGGCCGCCGATCATCAGCCCGGACATCTTGATCTCCTTATGGCTTGATTCCTTGTACAGGATTATTCCGGACAACAGGGCTATGCCGATGGCTGCTCCCTGCAGGAGCCCTACCTTACTGGAGACATCGAGGTGCCAGCCGGTGAGCACGATTCCGATGGTGACCGGGATACAGCTCTGGAACACCATGGCGCCGGTGATGTTGCCGATCGCGAACGTATCCTTTTTCGCCCGGATCCACAGCAGGCTGTTGAACTTTTCCGGCAACTCCGTCGCGATCGGGGCGATGACGAGGGCAAGGATCAACGGGTTGATACTGAGGAATTCGGCGATCCCTTCGATCTGCTCGACAAACATGTTTGCGCCGAGAATGATCATGCCGAGCGATGCCAGTATCTGCAGGATGATCAATATAGTCCCGGGCTCATGGCGGCGGACGTTCACCACTGTACCATCGCCGCCATCGGCCGGGCATTCGACCGGCTCCCCCGATTTCCCTGTGCATTTCCGTATGACACTGTCGACATACAGGTTTTTAAGCTCGTCGCCCTCGCCGCTGGATGGTGCCCCGGTCTTTAGCGTATAGATCGTATATACAATATAAAGCGGTATCAGGGTAAATCCCAGCAATACCTTGAACAGGTTATATTCTGGCGGGACGAGGGCGGCTATGGCGGCGAGGCCGTAGGCCAGCAGGAAGAATTTCAGGTCTCTCCTGATCAGCTTACCGTTAATGTGAAGCGTCCTGGTCCCCCTGCGTTTGGCGAACAGGAACACCGACATGCCACAGACGAACAGCGCGAGGGTCGCCAGCATGAAAGGCGCGCCGAGTATGGCGCCCACACCGATCTCTTCGCCCGCGCTGCCACCGATCAGTACGATGGCGATCAGTGGCACGATAGTCTCTGGTAGTGCAGTCCCGACGGCAGCGAGGACGCTACCTACCGCACCTTCGGAGAGATTGAACCGTTTGCCTGCCCATTCCACGCCGTTGGTAAAGAATTCACATCCGGTCAGTATGACAATGAAGCTCAGTAAAAAGATTATTATGTCCATTTACCCATCCCCGTTAACGATCTCATCATGTTTCAACCCTCGACCGCCTTATCGTCCCGGTACTCGATCTCGTTCTCTGGCACGTCGATCCCTTCGTCGACATAGACCGATCGGGCGAAGGTCCGCAAGATCTTCCGGCAGTTTTCAAGGGCATTGCCGGCATCCGGTGCCTTTGCGTTACCCAGGTAGTCCCGTGCGCGTATTTTCCTCAGCCAGCTCGTCAGCTTTTGCAGCTCGGCCTCGTTCTCGTCAAGCTCGGCAAAAGTGAACTTTTTCTGCCGTATCTCCGTTTCAAGCTCAACGAGGAAACCCTTGCACTCGTCGATGAATTCCACGTAGTCCTGGTCAGTGTTCTTCGTGAACTCGCCGGTCAGGCCTGCTTCGACTTCGGGTGTTTGCGCCCGGGCGATAAAGATCGTAGCGTTTCCGCCATGTTCCCGTACGTAAGAAAGGATTTCGTTCATGAACTGCTCATTTTTAGATGATGAAGGCAATGCCCATACGCCATTATGCAGGCTGACCGCTCCCGCGGCCCTCATGCGCCGCCAGAGCATGACCCGGATACCGGACGGCCCGGACGGCAGTTGCGATAGCAGAAGAATCCATTCCACGCCGGACATAGTTGTATGTAACACATGTTACATATCATATTTAATACTTGCGTAATTAGCAGGTAACGTGCTGTAATCCGCATCAAGCCATGAGAAAATCCCATCAGGCTACGTGCATCAAGCTTATCAGAGCACCCTGTATAGGGGCCGCCAGGGGTCGGCGGATGACCAGGCCTGTTTTTCGTCAGGTATAAGGTGATGAAAAACAGGCCCGGCAATTCGCCGCAGACTGCACGGGCGCACGCGCGCACACGCGCAGGCTGGCAGGCTTTGCAGTTGTCGATTATTAAAATTTTTATAGAACACCCTGGCAAGCATGGCGCCCCTGGCCACCCCGGCATCTTCGACACAGTACCAGAATGTTAATGTCTTTCCTCTGCCATTCAAAAGCTGATAGGGCATGATCGGCGAGATTCTGGTCTTTTTACTCACCTACTTCCTGATCATGGTCCGCCCCTGGAAGCTCAACGAGGCCACCGGTGCACTGATCGGTGCGCTGCTCATGCTCATATTCCTCCAGCCACACCACGTCATCGAAGCGCTGGGCTTTGCCACGGCATATGCGACTCCGCAGGTCACTACCTGGAACGTGATCGTCATCCTGATCGAGCTGATGGTCATCAGCACGTTCCTGGATGACTACGGCTTCTTCGAGTGGTGTGCGGTCAAGGCCATGCAGGCGGCCGGCGGCGACGCCAGACGTCTGTTCGCGTACACATACGCGGTCACCTGCCTGATCACGGCCTTCACGTCCAACGACATCGCCATCCTGACGCTGACGCCGATCATCCTCAAGTTCTGCCGCCGTGCAAGCCTGGACGCGAAGCCGTTCATGTACTCGTTCTTCTTTGCGGCCAATATCGCTTCCATGTTCCTGCTGATAGGGAACCTGACCAACATCCTCATCGGCGACGGCTTCCGTATCGGCTACTTCGACTTCGCCGCGTGGATGTTCCTGCCGAGCCTGACGGCCATGGTCGTGAACTACCTCATCTTCCGCTACATGTACCGGGACTCGATCACGAAGAACTATGAGCAGGAGAAGGAAATCGACCCGTGGCACCTGATCAAGGATAAGTCGATGGTGCTGGTCGGTATCGCGGTCCTTGTCTTCGTGCTGATCGGCTGCGGCTTCGCCAGCAACTTTGCGCTGCCGCTATCGGCAGTGACCACCGTGGGCATTATCGCCATATATCTCGCCGAGCGCCGCCCGTTGTTCCGCACGAAGCGGGTTTCCTGGCGGGTGGTAGTCTTCGTGGTCTCGCTGTTCATAGTGGTCAAAGGCCTGGAGGTCAGCGGCGTTAATGCGGCCATCGGCAGCGGCCTGGTAGCCATCGTCGGGCAGAACGCCGTGCTGGCCACGTTCTTCGTCTCGCTCTCGTCGGCCTTCCTGTGCAACGTGGTCAACAACATACCGATGACCGCCATGATGGTGCCGATTACCTCAGGCATCGCGCAGACGCCGGACATGGCGCTGGCCATGGCCTATTCGCTGGTGATCGGCAGCAACCTGGGCGCCAACATTACCATCACCGGGGCGCTGGCGGGTATCCTGTGGATAGAGACGGCGAAGGCGGAAAAGTGGAGCACCGGCATTACGGACTTCATCAAGACAGGCCTGACGGTCACGCCGATCGTCATTCTAGCCTCGGCCGCCGTGCTGGCGCTGGAGATCATGCTATTTTAACACTGCTATCTGCGCTTCAGCCTTCTCCCGGAGCGTCATTGAGCGCTGGCCAATCTCATCCGCGTCCTGTAGTTTCGCGATCAGCCGGTCGGTCGCTTCCTGCCACGATTTTTCGTCGAAGGCGTCACGCTCTGCGAAATACTGTTTCGTGTACTCGAAATGGAGATCTCTTGCGGCCATCAACTCCAGGTCCGCCTTCAGCGGCCTGTCGTCATCCGGCATCCGGAGGATGGCACAGCCAGGTATCGCGGTGACGCTCTTTTTAAGGACGCTGACCGGTATCAGCGCCGACTCCGGGAAGACCCAGCAGCCAATAGGCTTCACAATATGGATAGCACATAAAGCGCCCCTGACGAACGGGCAGCCGTCCGGGGCCAGGATGGCCGGATACCGGAACCCGCCAGGAGTGTCGATCACCGCACAATATTTCCCGAAGAATTCCCCCGGGCTCAGCTTCAGGCCTATGCTGATGTTCCTGATGTCGAGCAGGGAGACCGCATAATAAGGGTCCCGGCGGCAGCACTGTCCGCAGCAGCCGCACTCGAAGGCGGGGCCGTCCGTGTATTCTCCCTCAGCGTCAGGCATAACAGATCAAGCTGTATCATCGCTCTTATCATAAAGCCTTTACCGGCATTGTGCGTCAATTGATCCGTCAATTGACGCGTCAGAAAGCGTTGAAATATATTATATATTATTCAGCATATTATATTATTCGGTGTTCGCATGGCAATATCCGATGAGGAAATGATCAAGATCATAGAGAAAATAGGCCCATCAGTCGTGAACGTCAACACGGTGCGGCTGGTCCACGACTATTACATGAACGTCGTCCCGCTGCGGGGCATGGGCTCCGGCATCGTCATCGACGACCAGGGGCACATCATGACTAATAATCACATCGTCGAGCAGGCGGAGGACATCGAGGTGACCATGTTCGACGGCCGGAAGTTCAAAGGAAAGCTCGTGGGCACCGACCCGACGAGCGACGTGGCGGTCGTGAAGGTCGACGAAGGCAACCTGCCGCCCGCACGGCTCGGAGACTCGAGCGATATACGCGTCGGCGAGACGGCTATCGCCATCGGGAACCCGTTCGGCTTCCTGTTGCGGGGACCGACCGTAACGGTCGGCGTCATCAGCGCGCTACACCGGACCATCCAGGCTGAGAAAGGCGTCTACGAGAACCTGATCCAGACGGACGCCCACATCAACCCTGGCAACAGCGGCGGCCCGCTGGTCAACCGGCACGGCGAGGTCATCGGTATAAACTCGGCCAACATCCCGTTCGCCCAGGGCATCGGCTTCTCCATACCCATGACGCTTGCCGGACATATCGCCCGCGAACTCATCCAGTTCGGCAAGGTCGTCCGGCCGTGGCTGGGCATCCTTGGCGTGGGCGTCAATCCGCAGATATCCCAGTACTACGGCCTGCCAATGGATAAAGGCATCCTGGTTACACGAGTCTTCGCCGATAGTCCTGCAGCAAAGGCAGGCATTGCTCCGGGAGACATGATCGTGGCCGCTGACCGGAAGGAATTGAACCAGATGGAAGAGCTGAGCCGGGAAGTCCACTCGAAAAAGGTCGGCGACGAGATGAGTGTGATGGTATTGCGGGGCCCGACACAGCATGAAGTCAACATTGCGCTAAGCGAGCTGCCCCAGACGGCGCAGGGCGCACAATAAGGCATTGGACACAAAGGGCACTAAGGGCACAAAGGCCACGAAGGATGAAAGCCGGTTGCAATACGTCACAGGCGCCCCTTTGTGCCCTTAGTGGCCTTTGTGGCCTCCGTGTCCAATGCTTAATGGTATTCCTCGTACTTCAGCGGGTTCCAGATCAGCTTCTTGTTGTCGACGCGGCCTTCGGGTATGCTCGCGAAGACAGTCTTCGCGGTCTCCAGCTCTTTTTCCGCCTCGGCCTTGCTCTGGAACATCTTGTTGTCTGCGTTCGGGTCTGCCGACTTTACCTTCTCCTCGAGCGCCTTGATCAGGCAATGCTGGCGCTCCCTGACGTAGTCGGCAGAATCGGCCGTCCAGCCAGGAGCTATGTCCCGGCGGACGTCCATGCTATACTCGATATCGCGTGAGATGTCCTTCAGTATCCGGTCCGAGTTCTCCCGCACGTCCATGAGGGCGCGTTCGACGTCCTCGAGCGTCAGGTCTTCCCAGCTAAGCGGCTTATCCCTGAGCTGGCCGCCGAGCCGTTTGGCGACCAGGTAGAACGGGAACATTTTCTTGATGATGGAGCCGACAGGGTAGATCGACCCGCCATTCTCGTCCAGCCCTTTGGGCTGTATCCCCTGCATGCCGATACGCGCGGCTTCCGGCCGGGACACTTCCTTCGGCGGCAGGTACCCATAGCGCATCAGCTCCCGTATCGCGGTGCCGCTGATGTTGACCCGGTATTGCTTGCCGTGGGGGCAGGTGTTTTCCGTGGCGGTGGTGCCGCAGCGGCAACAGTAGAACACTTCGCTGAACGGCAGCAGCTCGATGCCGAGGTCTTTCGCGCCGTTCTCATAGAGCCGGTCGAAGATGGACTGGCACTCGTAGTCGCCGTAGTAGCTGCCGACGCCGGCATGGTCGCGGCCGATGGCGAACGACGTGGCGCCGAAGTTGCGCGAGACGATCGCGTGCAGGATGGCCTCCCTCGGGCCGGCGAAGATGTACGTGACCCGCAGCGGGCTCATGAGCACGCGCTCTTTCGGGTAGTACTTGTTGATGAGCGTCTCGTAGGCCTGTATCCGGTATTCCGAGCGGATGTACTCGGGCTTGGCCAGCTGCACCAGCGGCTGGATGAGCAGCATGTCGTGGTTCTCCAGCGAGACCCGGTGGATGTGCTCGTGGCCCCGGTGCACGGGGTTGGCGCCGGTGATGAAGCCGACGACCGTGCGCGCGCCCTTCTTCTTATAGAAGTATTCGTAGCATTCCTGCGGAGTGAGCCGGTATTTCTCGAACGCGCCCCAGTGGGGGCGGTTCATCAGCTCGACCTTGCCGGCAAGCGAGCGGTCGCCCATGCGCTCGTAGATGCTGCGGACGCCCGGATGTCGCTTATCGGTCGTACCGAACACACACTGCGCGCGCTCCTCCCGGTCGTACTCGAAGACCTCTTCGGTGAGGATACGGGCTACGGGCTGCTTGTTCCGGCTGATGAGCGTGACGATGTCGCCGTTCTTGAGGTTCTTTAGCACTTCCTGGTTCCGGTCGCCCGCCATGGCGAAGGAAAGCGGCGTAGGCCACGGGGTACCGTTGGCCAGCCGGCCGGTGTGCAGCACGGTCGAATAGTCCTCCCGGTTCATGAAGCCGGTGCACGGGCTGAGTGCTCCGGTGGCGATCATTTCCACCGTGATCCAGGCTTCCTCGTCGATCATGATTGTGTTCTGGTTTCTTGAGAGGTTCTCCTGTGCTTCTTCAATGGCTACCTCACGAGTCGGCCCCTCAAGGACCGTGTTGACCAGCTTTACCTGTTGCACGCTCATTTTACGCCTCCGCATCAAGTCTATAATATATAATCATTACAGACAATCTGCCTTTCATAAATTATATTTCTTGTACATAAAGATGTTGCTAGGCAATCGTCGAAAATCCACGTATATTGACCGTGTCAAGAGCGGAAATCCCGTACTTAAACGGATAGCACCAGCCATATAACGCAAAATCGTTAAAGATATCTGTCGAATCTATAACGATTAATTGTTAACCTTTTAGCACCATGCACCGGACATTCCCGCCCGATATCCGACACTCGAACAGCTTACCTGCCGAGCGGGCCGTGACCCGGTAGCCTTCCGTGATCATTTGCGCATAGGAGCGTCCGGGCTCTGCCCACCCCATGCTCGCATCCGGCCACTCCGCCTGCTCGACCGACAGAAAATCGATCGGCATGCTGCCCGTCTCTCGCAGAAGCGCTTTCTCTGCCTTAGCTAAAGCCTTGCTTTTCCCCTCGTCTTCCATGATATATAATAATCCTGTACTGGCATTGAATCTTTTCATGTCTCACAATCACTCGCGATCCTTAGAAAAGCCTCAAATAGCACAATGACACTATGTATCAGCGGTGATACGCACGAAACTAAAAATCCTGCTGATTGCCACGTTGTTGGCGCTCTTCGCCATTGCACCCGCGCTGGCGGCACAGAGCCAGGTATACTACGCGAACCCGATGATCCTGCCAGACGACTCTGGCGTCCAGTTCGAGATTAACAGCATTGTTGTTTCGGACGAGCCGCTCGGCTCGATTTCCTGGACATACCCGCCGTCGCAGTACAAATATTACCAGGTGTACTATACAATAAACAATCCTACTGACCACGAAATCAGGTACCATTTCAACATTACGTTTGTCGACGCTAATGGTATTGTATATATAACCGAGGACAATATTCTTGCAAACGGGATAGGGGCGGGAAGACGTGCATCGGACTACCTTAAGGAGTTCCCTGTACCCAGGAACGCGACGGGCCTGTACATACGCTGGTATCACCTCAATACCTATGTCAATGAATATGAGTATAATAACATCCAGATCCTGACGCAGCCTGCGGCGACACCTACTGCAAAACCGACAGCCACGCCGGTGCCGACAGCCACGCCGGTGCCGTCCCCGTCTGCGACAGCCAAACAGACGCCGATAAGCGGGCTATTGCCCCTCGCCGCGCTGGGTATCGTTGCCTGCGGCCTCTCGCTAAAAGCATACTCCGACAACAGGACAAAACGCAAGTGATCGAGGAACCCGGCACGTGGACGCGATCGTGATCTGTGTCGGCGACGAGCTATTGACGGGCGACATCGAGGACCGCAACTCCTCCTGGCTGGCCCGACAGCTCTTCGACCTGGGCATAGACCTGAAGAAGATAATTGTCATACCGGATATCGCGGACATCATCGCTGCCGGGATCCTGGATGCGCAGGCTGATGCGGTCATCGTCACCGGCGGCATCGGGCCGACCCACGACGACGTCACTCGCTATGGAGTGGCGAAGGCGGCGGGCGTCCGGCTGGTAAGGAGCGATGAAGGGATAAAGGTCGTAGAGCGAAAAGGCCGCAAGCTGGCACCGGCCGCCTACGTGATGGCCGATATCCCGGAAGGCGCCGAAGTCATCCCGAACCCGGTGGGCGCTGCGCCCGGCTTCATTGTCAACGGGCGCATCTATGTTTTTCCCGGAGTGCCATCCGAGCTCATGGCTATGTTCCCGCTGGTCACCGACCGTTTCAAAGGCAAAAAGATGGTCGTGGAATGGCTGATCACAAAACGAAAAGAGTCAGACATTGTCGTAACACTGAACGAGGCTGTAAGCCGGTTTCCACATGTCAGCTTCGGGTCGTATCCCTCCGACGTGGTGAAGATAAAGATGAAGTCAAGGGATCTGGAAGCCGTGAAGCAGGCGAAGGAATGGCTCGCCCCCCGTATACTCTGATTTTAACGTGTGTTGTACCGGGCGGATATTAGAAGCAGGCGGCCGCTCGCGCGCGTCTGACGTATTATGGCCCGGTCTTTTTGGGGAACGTCTTCGGCAACTGTTGCTTCCACCTCGCGGGCACAACCAGATCGATGATATCATCGATAGTAACGACACCCTTAAGCTTGTCCTCTTTATCGACAACCGGCACAGACAGCAGGTCGTATTTGGCCATGAATGAAGCGATCTCCTCCGCAGGCGTGTCGGGCGTCACCTCCCCGGCCTCCCGGGTCATGATATCGGATACGGGCACGTTTCTCCCGGTGAGGATGAGGTCTTTCAGCGAGACAAAGCCGCGCAGCTTGCCGGCCAGGTCGATGACGTAGACGTAGTAGACAGTCCACACGTCCTCGCGGCGCTGGCGTATTTCCTCTACGGCATCGCCTACCGTCGAGCGATCGCTAATGGCCACGTAGTCGGGCGACATGAGGCCGCCGGCAGACGTTTCCGGGTACTTGAGCAGGCTGGCGATCTGTCGGGCGTACTCAGGCTCCAGGAGGGACAGCAGCTCGGATGCCCGCTCTTTGGAGAGCCGGGAGAGCAGGTCGGCCGCCTCTTCCGGGGCCATGTTATCGAGGATGCTGGCCATGCGGTCATTGTTCATGCACCGTGCCACCTTGACCTGCGTATCCATGTCGGACTCCTCCAGGGCTTCGGCTGCCTTTTCGTCGTCAAGCGACTTGAGGATGGTCATGCGCTGCCGGTTATTCAGCTCCTCTATGATGTCGGCGATGTCCGCGGGATGAAGCTCCGAGATGCCGTGCCGCGGGATTTTAAGGTGCAGCGAGATCAGCTCCGGCTGCAGCGGCTGGATATACGCCCACGGGATGAAGTGATCGCGGAGGCCCCGCAGCAGCGGCCGCAGCCATTTCATCAGCCCCAGCCGCCGCACCAGCCCTTTGACGCCGGTGTCGACGCCGATGACCGAGATGATGCCGTCGATGCGCGCCATGAGCACGTCGTTTACCCGGACGACCTTGAGGCCTTCAGTGTCCACGATCTGCTTGTCCAGCACTACTTCTCGCAGCGATAGCTCGTCAGGACGCCGCTCGCCCGGGGGTATCTGTTCCCTGGACAAGGTAAGCCGGACCGTGTCAGCCACGTCACCGACTTGCTCCCAGGGGACAATAAACGTCCGCATCGGCCCGTGGCGATATTCGAGGGCGGACACGTCGAGGAACCGCTCGCCGGGCTTCACCATCAGGTCATTAAGCCTGCCGAGATACTGTCCCCGGGAATCGTAGACCTTCCGGCCGTCGAGCTGGCTGAAGAACGCCACGTCCGAGACGCCCATCCGTTTCAGCTCGTCCACCCAGACCGGCGTCTGTCCCTTCCATCCCGCTATGACGTCCGAGAAGGTCTCCATCGAGAGTCGCATGAGTTAAAACCATAATAATCTATAAAATATAATTATATATTTTTACTGGATACAACTCAGGTGCAGATAACGGAGGACCAGTGTCATGGACGTCAGCAGCAGCGCAATGATCGCCATGCGGGACTGCATGGGGGTCAGGCCGGAAGAAAGAGTCATGATCGTGACGGATACGGTACGAAGGGATATCGGCGAGCCGCTGTTCCATGCGGCACTGGGCCTCGGCTGCGACGCGATACTCCTCGAGATGAGACCCAGGGAGCGCAGTGGCGAGGAGCCGCCGAAGTCCGTAGCCCACGCCATGCTCCACGCCGACGTCGTCGTTGCGGCGACAAAAATGTCCATGACACATACCCAGGCCGTAAAAGACACCTGGCGCGGTGGTGCGAGGGTCGCTTCTATACCCATTCAAAGCGATGACCACGCACTGGTCACCAGAGTCTTCGGCACCGGCGGGATGACCGCCGACTACATGGCGATGGCACGACAGATAGACCGGCTGCTGGCCCGGCTCGGGAAGGCGAGGAAGGTCAGGGCGACAACAGAGCTGGGGACTGACATCACGTTTTCCTTCGGGAACCGGGAGTGGCACGCCGACAAAGGCCTCGCCCTGGAGCCTGGCAGCCACACCAACCTGCCGGGAGGCGAGATTTTCATCGCGCCGGATAACGCTGACGGTATTGTCATCATCGACGGCTCGTTCGGGGACTACGGGCTGCTGGAATATCCGCTTGAGCTGCGCATCAAGGATGGCTTCTGTGTGGCCGCGGAAGGAGACCATGCCAGGGACCTGAACGCCATTTTTAGCCAGCTGGGGCATAACGCCCGGAACCTGGCCGAGCTGGGCATCGGCATGAACCCGAAAGCGAAGCCCTGTGGCATCGTGCTGGAGGACGAGAAGGCCGGGAATACCATCCATGTCGCACTCGGGAACAACACCGGTTTCGGCGGGGACGTCAGCGTGCCGATGCACTACGACGGCATCGTGACCCGCCCCACGCTGTATGCGGACGGAGAGCGCCTGGACCTATCGGAGTACCTGCAGGCACCCGGCACCATATCAGCCAGACTGCGGTGAAGCATATACCGGTCGATTGCCTGCCAGGCGCCCCCGGGCGGCAAATAATATATTCTACATTATTTGTACGTAATTTATCTAAAGCAAGTCAATTTTTGTATACTTTGTACATACACTTATGTGGTGGGGGTATATATACCATATAATTACTAATTACATTTTGCTGTAGTAGAGCAAGAGCATATCAAGCTAACAATACCCCCCCAAATAAAATAGATCCGCTCTTGCCCTACAGCCCTTAAATTTCATCGTTTGATAAAGCAAACATAAACCAGATTAATCAGATACAACAAAAATGGGAAATGGAGGAAGAGAGATGGAAATTCTCAAAACGCTTTCGTATGTCGGGACAATGGATGTGTTGTTCACCATATGTAAGGGCAAGACAAAATTTACGGACATCATGTTCGAGACCGAGCTGAACCCCGGCATACTGAACAGGCTGCTGAAGACGCTCTTGAGCGCCGACATCCTGGTCAAGGACCGGGACGGGTACCACATGTCCGACCGCGGTGCAACGATCGTGCTCTACACGCTCAAAATCCTTGACACCGAGAGCGAGCACAAGAATGCCGACTACCAGAACCTTATCAATGTCCTCACCACGAAGGTCGAGGGCCTGAAGGCAGGCGCATAAGCCTGCTGACTTCTTTTTATCTTAGAACTTATTTGTTGTAAGCCATCCTGCATCGCAAGTGGAAGCCGGTCAGACGGCTCACGCGCGCGCTCGCATGCCCGGCCATTTTTCTCTTGAATTTTGCGAGCACCTGGCCGGCAATAAAGCATTTTTGGGCATTCTGTTATACACAGACCGGACATGGCAAGCTACGAGAGCCTGAACGGTCCTGATAAAAATTACTGATGCAGCGGTTTAAGCCTCTCCGCCCGCGCCGATGATCTTGACCAGAGTGTTTTCATGCGCCGGATCTTTGTTGGAGTACAACACGATCACGTTGCCGCAGACGGGGCATACGATGGACGAATAGACTACCCGGCCTTTATCGTCGGTCTCGATGTCCGAGATCACGGTCTCGCTAAAATAGAGGACGTTCATGCACCGGTCACATTGCTTTTCGATGGTGAAGACCGAATCAGTGGGTACGTTTTTCATGCTGACCATAGCGTTGCCACCCGGGAGCCAGTGTAGAACTATGCAGGGCTCCCAATGAGGATATGGAAGCGAATGGCTTAAATTCATCCTTAGACAAATATAATTATATAATGGAAAGGCGACGGCCATTGCTTTCCGTCACGCAGTCGGGGGAAATTCGTCTTGTCCGGCATTATTACCATTACCACAGACTTCGGGGATGTATACCCGGGAATCATGAAGGGGGTCATCGCATGCATTGATGGCGACCTGCGGACGATCGACATCACTAACGCCATTCCGCAGGGCGACATCCGCAGAGGCGCTTTTATACTGCGCTACGCGTCCGGGTACTTCCCGGCCGGTTCAGTCCACCTCGCGGTCGTCGACCCGGGCGTCGGCAGCGATCGGCGTGCGCTGGTCATCAAGGGCGAGCGCTGCAGTTTCGTGGGCCCGGATAACGGCCTGCTCATGCCTGCGGCGAGGGCGCAGGGGCCCTTCAGGGCATATGAAATCACAAAGCTCGACTTCTACACAAAAAAAGTCAGCCCGGTATTCCACGGACGGGACATCTTTGCCCCGGCAGCCGCACTAATTGCTTCGGGAAGGCCGGTACCCGGATGGCGGGAAATCGACGACCCCGTCGACCTCGATTTCGGCGCGCCCCGCCTGGAAGAAGACAGGATAGCCGGGCGTGTTATCTTCGTCGACAGCTTCGGCAACATTGTCACGAACATCGGCGGCGACGCGTTGAAGGGGCTATGTCACCTCGGTGAGGTACTGGAAGTAAACGAATGGCCGGCGCGCATGGTCAGCACATATTATGAAGGCGAAGAAGGCGAGCTCATGGTGCTGGAGGGCAGCCACGGGATGATCGAGCTGGCCTATAAGGGAGGCAGCGCAGGGGCCATGACAGGGCTGACGGGGGATGACACTGTATCGATACGGATTGTCAGGCCAGAGAAATTCTGACGGGGACCACAGGTTTAAAGGGACGGCGATATAACATATTAACCATCCCGTAGTAAACGATGGAGAGATTTTAACGGGATAGAAATATTACCGCTTTTTGCTTATAGCTCACGAAGGGCGTTAGACCGCCCTGATGGGCGGTAAAGAGATATAGCATAGAAGCATTAAATTCTTGGATTTTATGGCGGCGAAGCGGCCTTATATCGAGCTTATATCCGAAATGACGGTGGACGGCAAGCTGACGCTGAAGCGCGGCCTGTCCAGCAAGATCATCATGGGGCTCATGGACGAAGAGAGCCACCTGTTCCTGCACCGGAAACGTTCGGAGTTCGACGCGATCATGGTCGGCAGCAACACGATCAGGATCGACAACTCCATCCTGACTAACCGGCTCGCGCCAGGGAAGAGCCCGATAAGGGTGATACCGTCAGGCGACGCGTCCATTCCGCCCGGCTCTAATGTGTTGAATAAAGACGCCCCCACGATCGTCTACGTATCGGAAAAGGCTGACACTGCCAGGATCGAGACAATACGTGCCGCGGGTGCGGACGTCGTCGTCTGCGGCAAAGACCGTGTCGACATCGACGGCATGATGGAAAGCCTGCACGACCGCGGGATTGCCCGGCTGATGGTCGAAGGCGGCCCAACGCTGATCTGGCAGCTCGTCGCCCGCCGCATGATCGACCACATTACGCTCATCCAGATCCCCTACATCATCGGCGGCGACAGCACGCCATCGCTGGTCGGTGGCCCCGGCGTAGACTCCATCGATGATGTGGTCCAGGTGAACATGACAGGCTTCTACAAGGTCGGAAACCACCTGATCACCGAGTACGACCTGATCTATAACAATAAGGATACAAAGAATTAGACAGGGTTTTAACTAGCACGTACCACGCTGCGCTTGCACAGACACGAAGGTGTCAAAGACCGGGCTATTTGTGTGACTTTTATCAGGGAACATGACCCTTTCAACACAAAGGCCACAA
This sequence comes from uncultured Methanocellaceae archaeon, assembly GCA_963769045.1. GTDB lineage: Archaea > Halobacteriota > Methanocellia > Methanocellales > Methanocellaceae > Methanocella_A. The sequence goes on along the minus strand of CAVYKK010000009.1, from coordinate 34,369 downwards.
TGGCCACAATGTACACGAGGTCCTTTACGGGAAAGGCTGCCATTGCCATTTTTTAAACGTACGTCGTGTACCTCGTGGCCATTGTGGCCTTTGTGTTGAAAGGGTCACCAGCCATTATAAAAAAAATTCGGCGTGCTGATAATAACATCAAAAATGAGCGGGCGCCGGTTTAGTGTTTTTGCGCCTTCAGCTGTCCCTCGATTAGCATAGCCAGCTTCGCCATGCTGATCGGCTTTTCGATCGCCGAGACGAACAGGGTCTTGTCAAGGCCATTCTCCGAGATCGACCGGCCGGTCATCATCAGCAGCGGAGTCTTTTTGCCCGTTTCGGTCTGCTTGATGCGGCGTGCTACCTCGACGCCGTCCAGGTCGGGCAGGGTCATGTCGACCAGTACGATGTCTGGCCGGAACTCGCTGAACAGACTGACGCCACCTTCCCCGGTCGTCGAGTACTCGACCTGGTATCCTTTTGCCTGCATGGCTATCTGAATCAACTCATCGATAGTTTTTTCATCGTCGATGACAAGAATTTTCCCGGCCATGGTAAACGAATGCCATATTGTATATGACCACGATATATTTGATTCTTCCCTTCTGTGGCAATATTCCCGGACAGTTGTCACACAGGTGGAGAATATACCTTCCGGGGAAAATATATATGATCTGGCGAGTACAGTTTTAAGAAAATTACAATGAGCACTGATCGTTTTTACTGGTGACATGATGGACCTTGAAGGCTATGCAAAGAGGGGCCTCAGGAAAGGGGACCCGAAACTGCTCGAAAAATTGACCGACCGCATCCTGGAGATCAAGAGCATATCCCGCGAGGGCGCGGAAAAGCTCGCAAGCGCGGTCATTACAGAGGCAAAGGCGACGCTGGACATTAAGGACGACATCATTGCCATGCAGCCCTGCGGCGTCACCATGGGCGAGTTCGGCGTCGGGTCCCGCGGCAGGGGCGACTTCTACGCGCATAAGAAGATCGCCGAAGTAATCGGCAAGACCGACTCGGTCTGCGACTCCAGCCAGATGGATGACTCGGGCGTTGTACGGGCGGGCGGCAAGTACGTGGTCGTCACGGTGGACGGCATGCACTCGCGTCTCTCGGACTTTCCCTTCCTGGCCGGGTTCCATGTCACCCGCGCATCGCTGCGCGACTTATACGTTATGGGCGCGAAGCCGGTTGCGTTACTGTCCGACATTCACGTGGCCGACGACGGCGACGTGTCCAAGATCTTCGATTACACGGCCGGCATCACCACTGTATCTGACCTGATCGGCGTGCCCCTCATTACCGGCAGCACGCTGCGCATCGGCGGCGACATGGTCATCGGCGAGAGGCTCACGGGCTGCGTGGGCGCCGTGGGCGTGGCCGAGGAACTGACCGCCCGCATCCAGTCCAGGCCGGGCGACGTGATTATGGTGAGCGAAGGAGCGGGCGGCGGCACGGTTTCGACGACGGCGCTCTACTTCGGCATGCATGACGTGGTCGAGAAGACGCTGAACGTGAAGTTCCTCGAGGCGTGCAAGGCACTGTTCGAACACGACCTGATCGGCAAGATACACGCGATGACCGACGTCACCAACGGCGGCATCCGGGGCGACGCGTTCGAGATCGCCGGCACGGCGGGCGTCAAGCTGGTCTTCCACGAGGAGCGGTTACGAAAGCTGGTCGAGCCGAGTGTGCTCAAGATGCTGGAGACCCTGAAGATCGACTATCTCGGCGTCTCACTGGACGCCCTGCTGATCATCGCCCCGCGGGAGCATGCGGACGAGATCATGGCCGCCGTCCGCAGCCGCAACGTGGCCATCGACATCGTGGGCGAGGTCAAGGAAGGCAGCGGCGCTTACCTGGTCGTAAACGGCGTCGAAAAGGACTTCACCCCGATGTTCAGAGAATCGGCATACACCCCGGTAAAGAAAGTCGTGGGCGAGGAGACGCCGATGACCTTCGAGGAAATGCAGCGCAAGGTCGATAAGGCGGCGATTAATGCCGTAAAGAAGAAAGAGCGCATGCTGGCCCGCATCCGGGCGGCCGATAACACGAAGGGCATTAAGTACACAAAGGCTGTCACAGGAAAAGGAAAATCACTGACATAATAGCCCAATAGACCGGCTATTATGCCCTTTTTATCATTTTATATTATTTTTTACCTTTCTTTTGCCGCATTAGCTGTATGGCGATGATGACGGCCGCAAGGACGATAGCGACACCTGCAATCCACGCAAGCTGCGTTATACTGTCGCCTGTGGACTTCTTCGCCCCTGGCGTCGGGCTCGCGGGCACCGGCGTCACAGACGATGTCGGCTCGGGCGTGGGGGAGGGTGTCGGTGTGGGCGTAGGGGGACTGTACCCGGAGAGCGTGATGTCTGCGGACTCCGACGGATGCGAGACGGACAGGGTAAGGTTAGCGACCTGGTCGTCCTTGACCGCTTCAAGATAATAAGTGCCGTAGGGGACATCATTCAGGATGTACGCACCAGGCAGGGCCGAGTCCGCTCCCGAAGTGGTCGCGGGATTGCCGGCCATCTGTACTATGCTGCCTTTCGAGCTGTTGTTCAGCGTGTACAGCGTGACGACGGCGCCGGGTATCCCCTTGCCGGACTTATCGGCGATGGTGCCGCTGATGTTGCCCAGGCCCAACACGGTATAGGTCTTCGATGCCCTTACGTCGCCATCCGTGCTCAACAGGACCACGGAAACCGAGACGTTGCCTGTTTCAGGCCCGGTGGTCACGTTCAGGGATGCCCGGCCGCTGCTGTCGGTAACTGCAAAGGTCCCGCGGCTGATATCGAGGATTTGAAGGTTATTGGACTCGAAGTACACGCCGATGCCGTTCAGGGGATAATCAGCGTTGTGTATCTTGAGCTGGACCGTGATAGTATACCCGGCCCCGCCCGCGCGAAGCGTGGAGGCAGGATCGGTAAATACCACGCCGTCCGGCAGCGTTATCTGCGCGCCCGCGGGCATGGCCGCGGTGATCACGAACAGGGCTGCCAACGCCATGGCAAACGGTATGGAAAACTGCCTGATAAGCGACAAAGTAACTCTCCGAGCTATATAGTAAATACCGTCAAGTTTCAGATAAAGGTTTTGTCAACACCTGCACCCGATCTTTACAGGTGCAGACACGCAATGGGTAATAGCAGATAGCCCTCGGGGACATATCACTTCGGCATATTAATTTAGAACGAATAAAATCAGCCATTATGCAACTTTTGTAAGATTGTTTCTCATCGAAATCAGTAATCGGGCCAGAATTTCGAATAAAATATCTTAGATACCCATAATATTCTTCCGTTCATCCTGACGGCCTGTAATCGTCCCCTATACTTACAATTATGCAATATACGCAAGGAGCACAAAGAATATAACAGGAAGGCATAAAATATTATCGGGGATGGAAACGATGAGTGTACTACACCTACTATTAGGTCTTAATAACTCTGGCAAAGCTAGTTTTTCAACGGCGCAGTGCGAGCTGCTGCTGTGTCTCTCGAGCCAGCGTATCGATTTACAGATGGAACAGGCCTGGACGCCGATCGTCGGGCCTCTGGAGCATAACATCGCCCGTTTCGTCAGCAGAGGGTTCCTTGAAGAAGCGCCCCTCGCCGACCGGTTCGATGCCAAATACCGCGTCACTGACCTGAAGCAGATGCTGGAAAACAAGGGCATCAAAGCAAAAGGCAAAAAGAGCGAGATGATAACGGCCTTTATCAACGCCATTCCGCCGGCTGACGCGGAAGCGCTGGTCGCCGACATACGCCTGTTCCGGCCGACCCCGGCAGGCAGCCACAGGATCGAGTCATATATCGAGATGAAAGAGAAGGCCCTGCAGGAGATGGAATCCGAGACCCTGACGCTCTTATTGAAAGGCGATGTCAGGAGAGCATGGTCGAGAATGGGCCGGTACCAGATGTCGCAGATGTTCCCGGACCCGAAGTGGGCCCGTAGCGTGCCGGAGCCGTTGCTGGAAGAGGCAGCCTGCCTCATGCGGCTCAGCTATGACGACCTGCCGCTGGACGAGACGCATCGCAAGATGGCCGGGGCTCACCTGGCCATGTCCGTCATGCTGGGCGAATCTTTCGCTGACACGGGTAAACGCCTGATGAAATTTACCGAGGGCTTATTCGACTGGACGCAGGCAACTTTCTTCAGCAGGCCAAACCCCTGCGGCCAGGAGACAGTATCCGACCCTGCTTCGCTGGCAGAGATGTATGCGATGACCAGGATCAAGGAAGCGCTCAGCCACTGCGAGCTGAACAGTCTCAGGTCGGTGAGGATCGGCAAAGGCATCAAGATATTACCGGTCCATTGCGCCGACTGTAGCATCTGCAATGGCGGCAAATACCATTACGAGTGGTCGGAGATCGACCTCCTGCCCAGGCTGCCCCGGCAGATGGGCTGCCAGTGCACCTACGTCGCCTGGCTATAAGCGATGATGAGGGGTGCAGCGCCGCGCCCCGATTTATTTTTGAAGCCTGACGCGTTCACCGCAGGACACAGGCGGATTTACCAGGGCACTGGATGCCGGTGATCAGCTCGCCCGGCCCATATCGGCTGCTCAACTCGGCCTGGAGCCGCTGCCTTTCGCCGGGATCGTCCTTAACCCTTGCCAGCAGAATCCGTCCCTTTTGCGGGGCTTCGGACGGTTTGCCATTCCGGTAATAAACAGCCTTCACGCTCGTAAACGGTGAACCTGATGCATTTAGCGGTATGCCGTCCTCGACACGATCGACGACCTCGCAGCCATAGTATGATACCTGAGAGCCCTGCTCCCTGATCCTTACAGCATACAGGACTACATCTCCTGACCTGACATCGTTCACCATAACAGCCTCCGCAATAACGATACCATGCCGCTACACCGATAAATAATTTGCCGGCGGCAATACATCCTGTCGCAGGACAGCGATCTACTATCCGTTTATATTAAAACTGTATTTACGGGTGAAGGCTATTAAAAGATGATACATCGAATTTTCTTGTAATCTCGCATCTGATAAATGGAGGCTGAAATGAAACACATGATAGAAGTATGTCACGAATCGATAGAAGTAAAAGCCGACTTCGAGCGTTTTACCCAAAACCTCGAATCATCCCTTGGCAGATTCGACGACTCGCTTTACTAAGGTATCGAAACGGCCCCCGACAGGGTGCGGGAACGCATTGAGAAAGCGGCCGGAGCGGAAGGCCTGATGCTTTTCAGCATCCGGGATCACGGGAGGCTTTTAGGCCTCGCAGGGGCTCCCGGGAAAGCCAGACAGTACCTCATCGGAAACCCTCTAATAGCGGTCACGATGACATGCCATGACATCCGGGCGGCGCTCTATGCGCCTCTGCGAATACTCGTCTATGAGGCTAAAAATCGCTCCACCCGGGTCGAATATGACCTCCCCTCATCGCTATTCGGCCAGTTCGACGATCCTGGGGTTACCGCCGTTGCACGATCGCTGGACATGAAACTGGCTAACCTGATAAAAAAGGCTGAGCTGGCTGCATCAGGGGTCGTCGCCCGGTGACGAAGCACTCGACTGTAAATCGTGTTCGCGCGCGCGAGCAGAGGCCTGCCGGGAGATGCACTCGGCCGTTTTGAGCTTTACCCTTTGGCTGACAAGGATTCCGGTGTTCTTAGCGCGCCAAAAATGTAGCCGGGCGGCCACTTTCGTGCTTAAACCGTCCGTGCCTGTTTACTGCCTGCACAATAAAAATAGAGGACGGTGATATCCCCATGTCGAAACGGTTCCTGATCCTGGCCGCGCTGCTGGCAGCGGCCATCCTCGTGTCCGGGTGCTGCTGCTGTTGCACCAGCGACCGGAGTCTCTACGGCCCGGCGGCTACGTCGCGCCACCCGTCTGTCACGCCGCATATAGTCACCGTCACGGTGGTGCCCATAAATAACACCACTCCGACTGTCTCGCCAACGGCCGCGAACGTAACGCCATAATAATCCGCCACAATGCGGATAACCAGTTTATAGGGCTACGCGATCGTTACCTCATACTCGAGACGGATCACTTCTTCCCGGTGGAAATTGACCCGGCGCTCCAGCTCCTTATCCCCGGGATCAGCCTTTAGCTGCGCCTCGTAGTACTTCAGCTTGGCCTTTTCGAGGGCCAGCTCGTTCTGTATGGTCGGCTCTTTCTGGTACTTCTGGTCGAGCTCTGCGATGTCCGGGGGATAAATGTTAGCCATGGGTCGGTCGTCTCCTGCGTTACGGGAATGTATTCCGGATAATGATCAATTTGTATGTTACGTAGCGGTACTATTTCAACGTGATGCCACGGAGGACCGGACTTTCCACAGGAAACAACGGCCATACATGCCCCCACAGGCAGTGAAACATGACAGCTGGCAAGACTTCACAGGAATATATCCGGGACATTAACATATTGCCCGCGCTATAAGATATCGGTGAGCAGCGCACGAATATATTTATTATTGCGATGCATATGGCATGAGCGGACGCAAAAGTCGGAGTACGCAGGCATGCTCGAACAATTGCTGTTTGAATTCTTCGTGGGCATCGGCACGATAGCCTTCGCCATCTCCGGGTCCTTCAAGGCGATCAGGCACGAGCTGGACGTGCTGGGCGTGCTGGTGCTCGGCTTTGCCACTGCGCTGGGCGGCGGGCTGGTCAGAGATGCCCTGCTGCATACGACGCCTGCCGCATTCCTGGACATCGGGCCTGCAATATATGCGCTTATTGGCTGCCTGATCGCCATCGCGTCCAACGCCGCCTTTAAAAATCTCATTCTCCCGCTGGCCCGGCCGGAAGGACGCGTTTTCCTGGTGCTCGACGCGGTCGGACTGGCCGCATTCACCGTCCTGGGCGCCCGGCTCGCGGCCGAGGCGGGGCTGAACACCTTCGGCATCGTCCTGCTCGCGGCCATCACCGGCGTCCTGGGCGGCATGTTCCGAGACGTGATGGTCATGGAAGTGCCACTGGTCCTGAAGGCCGATTTCTACGCCACCGCAACGATCATCGGCGGCATCCTGTTCGCAGCGCTTTACTGGCTAAGCCTCCCGGTGCTGGTTATTTCCTCGGTGACCTTCGTCGTGACACTGCTGCTACGCCTGCTGGCCATATGGCGAGGATGGCACCTGCCCGTCGTGGGCAGAGAATTCAAGTATTAGACTTCGCAGGCGATAGCCGGGCGGGCGTTCTCGCGAACACGCATGAGTGTTCAACCTTCCCGTACGACGCTTTTCGGGTCTTTGTCATATCGCAGGCCCCTGTACCGGGGCTGGCGAAGCCGGCCTTCCCGGGTCCAGTTCTCGAACCCGATTTCGGCCACCAGCTTCGGCTCCACCCATTGGACGCCATTCTCACGGACCTGCTCATCAAACGATGATGTGTCTCTGGCCAATGGATCGAGCTTTTTCTTCAGCTCGACCAGTACCTGGTCGTTAAAGCCTGTCCCCACTTTACCGGCGTACCTGAGCTTACCATGATCGTAATAGCCCAGCAACAGCGCGCCGAACTCGATCCTCTTGCCCTTTGGCTCCGTCCAGCCCCCGATGACGAACTCCTGCTGGTTGATACACTTAAACTTCAGCCAGTCCTCGGAGCGGCCGTGGATATACGGCCCGTCGGCACGTTTCGCGATCAGCCCCTCCCAGCCTTTGCTACAGGCCTCTTTGAAGTACGCGAGCCCGTCGCCCCTGCGGTCTTCGAGGTAGCGCAACGGGTCTTTGTATGAGAGCGCACGACTGAGGACTTCCTTACGGCTGACCAGTGGCAGTTGTGTCAGGTCATAGCCGCCGAAGTAGAGGATGTCAAACAAGTAATAAAAGACCGGAATGCCCGTCTTCCTCGCGTCCTCCGGGTAGATCAGGCCCATGCGGGGCTGGAGCATCTGGAAGTCTGTTTCACTGTCCCGGAAAGCCACGACTTCGCCATCCATGATGTAGTCGCCTTCGGGCAGGGCTTCGAAGGCATCCCTGACCTCCGGGAACGAGGCGCTCATCTCGTTGTGCGTCCGGGACATCAGGCGAATATCCTTGCCTTTCCGGTAGGTGATGCAGCGTACGCCATCGAGCTTTCGGCCGAAGACCCACCCGGGGTCGGAAAAGTAGTCGTGGGTGAGTGTGGCCAGCATGGGGTCTTCCCACTCGGGCTCCGGCATGGCGACGAGCTTCTTCATCCGGTCAGCGGGCAAAATTTCCAGCAAGGGATGCATGCGCAGCCTCCTCGGCCTCACGACGGATCTGTTCCAGGCTGCGGCCGGTCAGCGCCGAGTCCGGCTCAGACTTCTCAGGGTCGGCGGGCTTTCCGGCATACTCGTCCTTCATCTTTACCAGCAGCCACTTCCGGCCGTCGTCGTCGACTCCGCCCATGCTTTTCGTGCGGATGAGCGCGTAGCCGCCTTTGAGCTTTTTGCCATCCAGCCACACCTCGATCTTGCCCTCGCGGAACGACTGTTCCATGTCTTCGGGACGATCCGGCTTTTCCGCCCGGATGTTCCGGTACGTCCCGATGTCCCAGACCATGACCGTACCGGCACCGTAGTTACCTTTCGGGATGACACCCTCGAACTGCGCATAGTCGATGGGATGGTCTTCGGTGAGCATGGCCAGGCGCATGGTGCGCGGCGTCGTCGAGGGGCCTTTAGGCACGGCCCACGACTTCAGCACGCCGCCCCACTCCAGGCGTAAGTCATAGTGGAGGTGGCTGGCGTCGTGCTTCTGTATTACATAGATAGGCCTGTCCTGTGTCGGCTCTTTTTCGCCACACGGCTCAGGCGTGCGCTGGAACTGTCGTTTTTCGTGATAGGTCTCCAGGGGTTTATCGGGCGGCATCGGTCCTCCGTTATGCTAATTATTATATGGCGCCCGCGATTAAAAACCATTTCATTGAAAATCTGGCATGACCGGGGACGAGGCGGTATACAGTGTAAAAGGGCAGGCGCTCGCGCGCGTGCGCGAAAGCCCGCTGGCTTATTTTACGAGATTAAGCGTCTCGGCATGAGCTTTCAGGAACGCCTCGAACCGCTTCATGTCCTCGACGCTGGCGAAGCCCGCGTTGGCCCAGTTGGGGCTGCCGCCGCCCTTGCCGTTAAACGCCTGTAGCTGTTCCTTGAAGACCTTGCCGCAGTTGAGGTCGGCGAACTTATCACTCCGGGCAAAGATGAGACGCTTGTCCGGTATTGAGGAGATGATCAACACGAAGTTGCCATTCTTGAGGATGTACTTGCCCAGGAAGTTCAGCTCGTTGAAGTGCCGGTCGTCGTATGATTGCACGATCACCGGCGACGTGGCTGACTTCGCGATCTCCGCGGCCTCCATGCCCAGCAGTGTGTTCGTGAGCGTCTCGACCTCCTTGTTTGCGGTTTTCAGCTGCGATGCCTGAAGGTCTATCCTCTGGAGCAAATCAGCCTCTGTAGCCTTATACTGCCTTCCAAGCGTCGCGACAATATCGTTCTTCACCTGGTAGTCCCGAAGCGCGCGGCCGCCACATTTGAAATGAGCCCGTGTCTGCCCGGCACCCATCTTCTCGGTTTTTGTGATCTTAATCAGGCCGATCTCGCCCAGCCTTGAAACATGAGTGCCACAGCAGGCGTTATACTCGACGGTCTCGATCTCAACGACCCGGATGACATCGGCCCCCTCAGGCGGCGTAACGCCCGGGAACTTACGGGCTTCCTCCGGCGAGACCACGTGTGTCTTAACAGTGAGATCCCGGTTAAGCAGCTCATTCACCCTGTCCTCGACAGTCTTGATCGCCTGCACCGGTATATCCGGCATGGACAGCTCGATCGATGCGTCTTCCTCGCCCATGTGGAAGCTCGACGTTTCCGCCTTGAGCAATGTCTCGAAGACGTTCGACAGGATATGCTGGCCGGTGTGCTGCTGCATGTGATCAAACCGCCGGGCAAAGTCCAGGCTGCACGAGACGACCTTGCCTTTCGGCGCCGATGACAGGACGTGGATGACCGTCCGGTCCTTCTCGCAGAGGCCCTCGACCGGGATACCGTCGATAGTGCCGCGGTCCGCGAGCTGCCCGCCCTGCTCCGGGTAAAAAGCGGTCTCTGCAAGCGTTATGTGATACTTGCCGTCATTCTCGATTACTTCTCTGACTTCAGTCTGCCATTCTTTGATGTAAGGTGATTCGTTATACAGCCGGCGATCCATGTGCCCACCGGGCAGAATATATGAGACGCTTCACTTATTGACTTTATCCTTCTTGAGGTCTCGGAGGTATCAAGAGGTCACAGAGTTACACCACAGAGGTCACAGAGGCCACAGAGGTAGGCACAGAGGACGTTTTTAGAATATGGCTATGGGAAGCCTTTTCCTTAAAACAACCTCTGTGTCGTCCTCTGTGGCCTCTGTGACCTCTGTGCTGAGCTCTGTGACCTCTCGAGACCTCCGAGACCTCAAAATCGTGCACTGTTATTATGTGTGCTTTCATTTATTGCCTCGCGTGCAGAAATGAACAAGGATGAAAAAGATCGGCATCGTGACCAGCGGAGGAGACGCACCCGGCATGAACGCGGCCATAAGGGCGGTCGTACGCCTTGCCCACTCCAGAGGGCTGCAGGTGATCGGCTTCCGACGGGGATGGGGCGGACTGATGGCCAACGATTATTTATCGTTGACGCCCCGGTCGGTCAGCGGTATCATCCAGTCGGGTGGCACCATGCTCCACACATGCCGTTGTCCCGAAATGAAGATGGACGAGGGCCTGATGAAGGCGGGACGGCACATTGCGGAGAATAAGCTAGACGGGCTGGTAGTCATCGGCGGCGATGGCTCGTTCCGGGCCATGTCGGCGTTGAAGAAGTATACCGGTATCCGGATGATTGGCATCCCGGCGACGATAGACAACGATGTCTATGGCACGGACGAGACAATAGGCTTCGATACGGCTATCAATACCTCCGTGGACGAGATCGACAAGATTCGCGATACGGCTACCTCGCTCGACCGTATCTTTATCGTAGAAGTCATGGGCAGAAAGAGGGGGTTCATTGCGTCGATGGTAGGCCTGACTTCGGGGGCAGAGGTCATTCTTGTCCCGGAAGTGCCCTTTGATCCGGAAGCGCTCTACCGCATGATGAAAGTGAACGCCGCGGAAGGCAAGAAGTCGGGCATCATTGTGGCAGCAGAAGGGATAGGCGACAATGCAAAACTGGCAAGAGACATCGAGGCGAACACCGGGCTGGAGACCAGACTGAGCATCATAGGCTATGCCCAGCGGGGCGGCAACCCGTCGGCCCGGAGCCGGTACCTGGCAAGCAGGTTTGGCGAGAAGGCTATAGAGCGGCTGTTCGATGGCAAAGGCAACGAAATCGTCGGCCTGCAGAATGGGACGATTACTTACATGAGTTTAGAGGAGTCCTGCAACAAGGAAAAACCGCTTGACCCCGATGTGCTGCGGCTGGCGAGCCTGCTGGCCAGATAGCTTCACGCGCTCATTTTCCAGAGCGACCTCTGAACATTTCCAGTTCCTGTTCGGCCTGGAGCAGGGTCTCTTCGGCGCGCTTACGCCCGTCGATGTCCCGGACGACGCACATGATTGACATGGTCTGCCCGTCGCGGTCTTTGATCGGCACCAGCCAGTTGGCCGTCCACAGGCGCCTGCGCTTAAAACCGGCCAACTCCTCGAAGTATGCCGGTTCGCCCGACGCTATCATTTCCGCTTCGCGCCGCTCATGCTGCCGGGCGATGTCGGCTGTGTAGAGGTCGCTGATCCTCTTGCCGACGTACTCGTCCGGGCTTTCGCCGAGCAGGTCTTCCGCGTAGCCGTTGAAATAGGTGAACCGCCCGTCTTTTCCGATGATGTACACCATGTCGTGCGCGGCGTCCGCCAGCGCATGGTACAGGCTTTCGCTCTCGCTGAGCGCCTGCTCCGCCTTCCGGCGGTTCAGGAACCCTTTCAGCGCCCGGGCAAGCGACTCGATAAGATCCCGCTCCTCGGACAGGAACGGCCCCTCATCCTCCTCCGGCCGTTCCTCGAGGTAGACAACTTCGATGAAGCCATCGAACGCATCGAAGGTCATAAACCGGGCGCTCTGCTGCCACTCCGAAGGAACATAGTTCGGCGTTGCGTAGTCACGGCCCTCGAACCGGATACGGGCGGCCGTGATCTCGGGGTATTGCCATGCATCCGGGAGGATGACGACGACCTCCTGGAGCAGTTCCGCCACCGGTTTCGGCTGCTGGAGAATCTCGAGCGTCCGGTATGTGGCCGTCAGCTCTTTCACGCGCTCCTGCAGGTCGTGGACCAGCCCCCTGCGCTCGTCTTCGGATTGCTTGCGCTCCGTGATGTCCTCGAATACATAGATGAAGTATCCCGGCTCGCCGGAAGAGTCACGGACGAGCGATACAGTCTCATTCACCCAGACGGGCTTCCCGTCCTTACGGATGTTCCGCTTCTCGATGGAATATGCACGGATGCGGCCTGCTACGAGCTTGTCCCGGTTCTCGGCCTCCGGCCCGGCATCGTATATGCACGTGATGTCCTGCAACGTCCTGCGGACCACTTCGTCGTGGGAGTAGCCGACGATGTCGCAAAACTGCCGGTTCGCCCGCAGGATGCGATCATCGATACCCGCATGGACGATGCCGACAGCTGCCTGCTCAAAGGTGATACGGAACCGCTCCTCGCTCTCGAGCAACGCTTCCTCGGCCAGCTTCCGGTCCAGGTAAATGCGCAACATCTCGGCCAGGGAGTTGATCAGGTTTCGCTCCTCGGCCAGGAACGGCCCCTCATCCTCTGGCGGCCTTGCTTCGGTGTAAAAGACGTCGACGGCCCCCTCGCTGCCGTTGGCGGTCAGGAAACGGGCGCTCTGCCGCCATTCGCTCCCACAGTAACAACCGGAGCAATATTCCTTGCCACCATAGACGATGCGCGCTACGGTGATCTCCGGATACTGCCAGGCTGCCGGCAGTATGGATACGATCTCCTGCAGCAGCTCCGGAATAGCGCGAGGCTGCTGGAAGATGCCAGCCGTGCGATGGAGTGCCGTCAGCTCCTTCACGCGTTCGCCCAGCCGGTGCACAAGCCGTTCCCGGTCGTCTGCGGATGGCCTTACCATACAAAAAGGGTATGTCAGTATATGGTCATAAAGTGATCATATTTCCGGCGGCTCAAGTGAAGATCGTCATATGTCGACGCTGATCCTGCCGTTTTCGACCCTGACCGGGTACGTCCGGATATCGCACGTCTTCACGTGCCCCATGAGCGTCGCGACCCAGTGCATCAAATTGTCCATGGTCGGCGGCGCTTCGGAAGCCAGCGGGAGAAGCGGCGGGCTTAATGCCTTCCCTGTCGACGCCTCGAACTGTACGCTGTGCAGCGGGCAGGTGATGATGTAGCCGTTGGCCGTGCCCATGTCCAACGGGGCGCTCATGTGGCCACACCGGCGCTGGAAGGAGTAGAACCGGCCGTTGTCGTTGCAGAGGACGATGTCCTTCCCGTCGACCTCGTACGCTTTCATGCCGCCGGGCAATATCTCGTCGACGCTGGCAATATCCCGGAACATGTCATCGCTCCCTTCCCGTCCGCTTCAGGAATTCCTCGTACGGTATCTGCCTGAGCCTGTCCGGGTCCGTCACGTCCTTGTGGACGTACAGCGCACACCAGCACATCTTCATGTAGTCGAAATGGGCTTTGTGGTAGGGAATGCACGGGCAGACGATCCGCATATTTTCCTTGTGGTTTTTCGTAAGCCCCTGGCACGGGCAATAGGGTATCCCGTACTTCTGCTCGAGCTTCACTTCCTGCTCCAGGCAGAAATCGACCGTATCCTCGTCCGGAGAGAACTTATACCCCAGTGGGTCGATAACCTGCTGGAACATGAAGCGCAGGGCTTTCTTCCTCGCTTCGACGTCGACCATCAGGCCACCTGTTTCTGCTTGATCAGCTCTTCGTATCTTTCCGGGTTGTAGCCGATCACCACGTTACCGTCGATATCGACGAAGGGAAAAGAGATGGACCCGGTATATTTAATCAGTTCATTGCCTATCCTTTCCTGCTCCGGCTCGCTTGCCAGGTCGTAATCGACGTATTCGAAGGGTATGTTCTTTTCCTGGAAAAATTTTTTCGTCCTCTGGCTCAACGGGTCGGTGCTCACCGTATACATCCTCACTTTCATCGCGCAGCCTCCTTGACGTTCACGAAAATCTTGCCATTCTCGGCCTTGCATGCGTAGGTCGGTATCCTGATCTCGTTCGCGGTAATGAACACGCCTGTCCGGATATCGAAGGTCCACTCGTGGCACGGGCACTCGACGATGAAGCCGCCCAGCGAGCCCCGGGAAAGCGTGCAGCCCATGTGGGCACACTTGTTCGAAACAGCGTGGATGCCGCCGGCCGTTTTTACGAGCAGCACCGGAATCCCGTACGGGAAAACCGCCGTCATTACATTCTCCGGCAGCTGGCTCTCATCCATCACGTAGGTCCATTCCGGTATCGTCACTTTGTGCAGGCCTCCAGATCATCTTGCGCAGGGCATGATATTATATATGTATCTATATTATTTGCATAATATTTTAAATTATTGACTGGTAAGCTATCAGTCAGAGAACTCGACAGATGATAAATTGGATTTTCGTGTTAAAGCAGTGAAAATCAGCCCTATTCAGCCAGTACGTCTAAGAATGCTCGCCAGGTATTTACGATGTGAAGCCAGGACAACAACGGGTCAATATTTCTTAAATCGATATTAATGAAAAATATGGCAGGGCATTTTGTTGTCCGCCCATCCTCCATACGCACATGCGCGCTTGAGGCGCCCCCCGCCAGTGGTCACCATTGCCGGAATATCTTGTAGATGGCCGCGAAGTCATCGCCGGCAATACCTTTCGAGAAGGTCATCGCGTACAGCTCTTTGGTCGCGCTGCCGGTGAACAGTGGCCGCTTCAGCGATTTCGCCAGGTCCTGCAGGTAGTGCAGGTCCTTATAGATCAAGGCAGACGAAAATTGCGTGGGAAAGTTTTCGCTGACCAGCATGTCCTTCTTGCCGTTGAGGACGGCCGAGTTGCCCGCCCCGGACAGAATGATGTTGACTACGGTCTCGCGGTCGACACCCGCAGCCTCGCCCAGCGCCACGGCTTCCGCGCCGGTGGCCATAAGCGTGCCTAGCACCATGTTGTTGACCAGCTTCATCTTCGTTGCCAGTGTCGGCTCTCCGAGATAGAAAATACTCTTTCCGATCTTTTCCAGCAGCGGCCTGACCTCGCCGAAGGCGTCTTTGTCGCCACTGACCAGCACCGTCAGGTTGCCCTGCGACGCGGGCACTACACTGCCCAGGACTGGCGTCTCGAGGTAGCATGCCCCGTGCCGTCGGGCGGCATCGTAAAATTCCGGTACGCGATCGAAGTGGTTGGTCGTCGTGTCCACGATGATCTTGCCGTGGCATTTGCTGTCCAGCAGCCCGTCCTTGCCGTTAAGCACGGCTGAAACCGCGTTGCTGTCGAACAGGTTGATGAACACGATGTCGACATCGCACATCAGCGCGGCCGGAGTATCCGCTACCGGGACGCCAAGGTCCTGTGCCTTATCCTTTGTCCGGTTCCAGACGACAAGTTCCACGCCCTGGCTGATCATCCGCTTCGCAATCGTTTTCCCGAGGTGGCCGAGGCCGATAAAGCCGACTTTCATGATATGACTCCGCTACTTTTTCATACGGATGATCAAAAGTTGCACTCGAAAGTACATTAATGTGTCACATAGAAAGCTTGTATGGAACCGGGTAACCATTAAATGCTTTAATAGTACTCGGCAGGCAACAAACGCTACGGACACTACGTGTAGTCATTAGTAAAATGTTTTGTACTGGCTGGCCGGCACCAAACACAACGTACACGACGTACACGACGTCTAATAATAAGGCTACGCTGGCCTTTCCTGAAAAACGTTGTGTACGTCGTGTACGTCGTGTACGTAGTGTACGTCGTGTCAGGTGCCTGCTCAGCGTATACCGTATATAACGGGAGACCATATCATGGCTTCAAGTAGAAGCGCCATTTGCAGAACATGTCTTTCGGGTGCGGGTCGGGCGGCGCGAATGTGCATTCGACCTGTATCCGGGGGTCTATCGCCTGTGCAAAACCGGTGAACTCCGCCCGATGCATCTCCCGGCACACGTACTCGCCGAGGCCTCGCCGCAGGCGGGCTTCCTGGGTCGGGCATGACGGCGTCGTCAGGATAACCTCGCCGTCTTTCTCCTCGATCGTATAATCTACGATGATCGCCCACGGGAACAGCCGCAACGCCCTGACAAATCCCTTCAGCCCTTTCTCGGTAATGTTAAACCGCGACACGATATCCTTCGCGGCCATTCCCGCCACCCGGCCCCAGACCTGCTCGTTGATCTTTTCCGCCGTGGGCTGGCCGTACTGTTCCGTTACGTTGATGAACCAGAAAGCGTCGACCACGCGGTAGTGCCACAGCAGGAACTCGAGGTAGCTGTCGGTCTCTTCTTTGCTCATCTCGTTGATTGCCCGGAGGTTCATGGCAGGTCACTTTGATTTTCCAGCCGCATGATAGGTCACCGCACGAATGCCCGGGCCAATCTTACAGGTATATCCGTGGCCATTTTCACTTTTGTTTCCCGGGCCTGCCGGATGTGAGCCTTGATGCGCTGCCCGTTCTGGATGATTGTCAGCATGTCTTCGTTCCTGCTTATGTAATCGAGGACCTGTGCTTCCATCTCCTGTTTGACGAGCTCGTGATCGAAATAATTGCCCGAGACCGCCTCTTCGTCATCCGTCGCAGATACTGGCACGACATCGCCGGCAGGCAGGATGTCCGGCGCGCTATCGGCCAGGGCATCGGATATCATCGGCATCAGGCGATTGACCTCTTCTTCCATCGCTTCGAGCTGGTAAGCATGGAAGCGGTCCGCGACAAGCTCCGTACGATCGCCAAGCGCAGTGCTAATCCGCCTCAGGCCCTCGAACACTTTATAATGCAGTTCCCGGGGCACGACCCGGTCGATGTGTCGATCGCCTTTGCTGTGGTAGACGACAGAGCCTACCGGCATATCCGCCCTGCACATGGTAGAGCCATAGTCGATTAGCTGCGATTCGACTTTTAGCAGCAGGTCTATGGCACGACTGTCCGGCAAACGTTCCAGTGCCCCCACTATATCCATGACGATGGCAAACGATTCCGCGCCCAGCGAGAGTTCCCTCGAAAGGGCGAACATCAATGGCTCCACTGCCTTGCGGTCGCCGCTTGCACCCAGCGCCACCACCGATCGACGGCGTATGTCCAGGTCCTTATCGGACAGCAGCGCTACAAAGAAATCGACTGTCGTGCGGCTGTCGATACCACCCGCCGACTCTGTATTAAACGGTCCCTCACGTATCATAGTAATCTGCTATCTCGAGCCGGCAGACTATCCGCCGACAACCGAGACGGCCACTCCAATCCAATCCCTTAAAAATTAGTTTATTGCTTTCAGTATAAATCTTTACTTCTATTATTTTCGATATTTTATAGAATAAAATCTGAGAGACCTGCCAGACAGGCCGCCGGAAACACTTATCAACAGTTACCGGTAAATGAGGTATGGATACCGGGAGTATTCAATTCATATGAGCCAACGTACGTGTAAAATTTCCCAGAAAGCGCTGGCACTGCCGCCGTTCTATGTCATGGAAGTGCTGGAGAGGGCGCAGGAGCTGGAGCGCGCCGGCCGCAGCGTTATTCATCTCGAGGTCGGTGAGCCTGACTTCTCTACGCCCGCCCACATTTGCGGAGCGGCCGGCAAAGCACTGTGCGCCGGAGAGACGAAGTACACCCACAGTCTGGGCCTCCTCTCGCTGCGCGAGGCTATAACAGAGGACTACAACAGGAAGTTCGGGCTTGGCCTTGGCCCGGAACAGGTTATCGTGACATCGGGAACAAGCCCGGCCATGCTATTGCTGTTCATCGGCCTCCTCGAACAGGGCGACGAGGTCGTTATGTCGAACCCCCACTATGCCTGTTATCCCAATTTTGTCCTGTGTGCTGGCGGCAAGCCTGCATTCGTCTATACCCGGGAAGACGACGGCTTCCGCCTGAAGCCCGATGCGGTCAGAAAAGCCGTAACGCCTCGCACTAAAGCGATCCTGGTCAACTCGCCGGCTAACCCCACCGGCAGAGTCATGAAGCCCGAAGAATACCGGGGCATATGCGAAGCTGCAGGCGATGTGCCGGTGATCTCCGACGAGATATACCAGGGCCTCGTTTATAAAGGAAAGGACCACTCGATACTCGAATACACGGATAACGCCTTCGTGCTGAACGGCTTCTCGAAGCTTTATGCGATGACCGGGTGGCGGCTCGGGTACCTGATCGCCCCACAGGAGTGCGTCCGGCCGCTGCAGAAGCTGCAGCAGAACCTGTTCATCAGCGCAAATAATTTCGTACAACATGCCGGGGTAGCGGCGCTGAACGGCCCGCAGGACCAGGTCCATAAGATGGTGGCAGAGTACGACCGGCGAAGGCAATACATGCTGAAGCGGCTGAAGGAGATCGGCTTCGGTATTAAGTATGAGCCGGAAGGGGCTTATTACATCCTGGCCGACGCGAAGCGTTTCGGCGCAGACTCCCTGAAGCTGAGCCGGGATATCCTGGAAGGCGCAGGGGTCGCCTGCACCCCCGGGATCGACTTCGGAGACGGTGCCGAAGGCTATCTGCGGTTCTCGTACTCGAACAGCCTGGAAAACATTGCGGAAGGCATGCACCGGCTCGAAACGTATCTCGGCAAATCCTGACCGGATAAAATATAATAATACACATATTATAATATAGACATTGATCTCAACATGGATGCGAAAGAGACGAGAGCCTTCGCTAAGCGCCTGATGGACGAGGTATGGAGACCCTTTGACTATACAAAGCTTGGCGATTTTTACATGCAGGATGTCATCGGCCACCATCGCACACAGACGATTCATCTGCAGGACATCGAGAACCGCCTCCGCCGGGACCGCCTGCACTGGACCGACCCGGTTTACGACATTCCGAACCTGATCGTGCAGCCGGATGCGTTCGCTCTGCGGTTTATCTTTTCTGCCACACGGATCGACACCGGGAAGCGGGATACCACCGAGGGGATTTACTTCTATTACCTGAAGGACGGCAAGATCAGCGAGTTCTGGCACCTGGCGTCAGTGGACTTCGATTATTTTGAAAAGCAGTAATAATTCCTGACAATGTGCTCCTGCCACTCCGTCTCCGGCCAGCCACGCTTGACCCCGCGGGCTTTCGTGAGACTGTCGAGGTAATCGATCACCGTATCTGCCGGCACGCCCAGTGCCCGCAGCGTACAGCCGATCACCGTGCCGGTGCGGCCGATCCCGCCGACGCAGTGCACGATCACGCCATGGCCGGCGTTCAGCGACTGGAGCACTTCCTGGACGGCATCGCTCACCAGCATCTCCTGCCGCTCGGGGTCTGTTGGCGTGTGGCCGTAATGCAGGTCTTCAAGCTTATTAGCGTAGGCAATGCGCAGCGAGCCAGGCCGGTAGTTAGGAGGGGCCTCGCACAGGCAGACGACGTCGGTAAACCCGGCTGCAGAGAGGTTCCGCCATGAAGTATTAGATGGCGGATAGCACATGCCTGCCAGCAGCGCCGGCTCATCGATGACGATGTAGAAATCGTCGGGCATGTTCATCTTTGGTATGCGCGGCATTTCGGCCGGCCTCAACAGCCTTGGCATCGGTTTATGCTATCTTCGAAGCGATATAAAGCGTTGATGGTCGACAAGACTCTGGCATGGCACAGGTGCCCTATACCGGTAAAATTTATAGGGCAAGCCATATATTGGGGGTACGGATGAAGGAAAAAGTGCAGACACACGAAGGCGTAAACATATATCGTGTGATGACGCGGGGCCAGACGTTCTACAAGAGCGGCTTTATCTACGGGGAAGCGATGGCCGGCCGGACCGTCGACGAGGTGACCAGGAAAATCAACGCAAAGCTGGCAGCGGGTGATACGAGGGTGCTGGTCGAGACGCATGAAGGCGTCAACATTTACGAGGTCACGGGAGAGGGCAAGAAGTATTACCTCAGTGACCCCATTTACGATGAGGCGATCCGGGCCGATACAGTGTATGAAGTGGCCCTGGAAATCACCAGAAAGCACGCGATGGTCGGCGTGTAGCTATTTGAAAATCTGCCACGGCTTACCGCAATTTTAATGTGGTGAGGCCAGATACCTATGGGCCGTGTTAAAATGGCTCGTTTGAATTTGAACATTTCAACAAAAAGCGGAATTATGAAAGTGGCAGGCATCGCCATAATCATAATCGGCCTTCTCGTCCAGACATACATTTCCGCTCAGTCTGGAACCCTGAAAGTTACGGCGCTCCAGATCGGATTCGAGATATCAGATATGTCGATATACAGTATCATTATCATAGCAGCAGGGTTTGTGATTTTGGCTTGCGGCATCTTATGGGGCCTGTTTGGAGAAGGGAAGTAACAACTTCAAAATTGATGGACAACCAGCATATGCCGCAGATGGCGAGATGCAGCCATAACGATAGCTGGACAGATGATAACCTATTAATAGTAAAAGCCATAATTAAATATTTGACCAATCGTTCAAAAATTTGAATGAGTAATCAAAAGAAGAGGCCAAATACATGAGCAGGGATAACATGCTGGAGCATTGGAGCACTGAAGCACCTGAATGGGTTGTGCGTATTCTGCCGATTTTCTGCGCGGCAGCCAGCGGCATCGTCCTGATTGTGACCGGTATTTTCTATAGCGATAAGTGGAATACAACCGGTCTCCATTGGTTTGACTGGATACAGGCGGCTTTGCTGGCCCTGGCCTGTATCATGAGCCTTGTCGCTGCAGCATTACTCGCCATGCGCAAGCCTGCCGGCTGGGATGTATTATTAACCGCATTATGTGTTATTCCTGCCATTATGGCTTTCCGGCTGGCAATTGCAGTGCTAACGATAGCAGGCACATTAGTCGCCCGGGTCTTTGACAATGCCGGCCATCTTATCGATGTCTCTGTACTTGACCGGATAAATCTTAACCCCGTTAATATTGCGATCGTCATCGTCGTCCTTGCCGTAATACTATTTTCGCTGCCGGGCAGCGCCGGCAAACCAGGAAAAACGCCAGGAGAAAAGAAATGACAGGGGATAATAAGACCGGCGAAAAGCAATCGTTCATCACTGAAGCACGGCGCGCACAGATCATTGATGCGGCCATTACCACTCTCGACGAGATTGGCTACGTCAATGCCAGCCTGGCGCAAATAGCCCGGAGGGCAGGTATCAGCACGGCTTTGATCTCGTACCATTTCAACGACAAGAGCGACCTGATGAACCAGACGCTGATGGCGCTGCTGGCGGATTCCACCTCGTACGTAACGGAGAGGCTTAAAGCAGGAAAAACCGCACGGGAAAAGCTGCGCATATTCATCGAGTCGAGACTCGCATACCAGGGTACCCATCCCAGGCACAATACTGCCCTGGTGGAGATCGTCTTTAACGCGAGGACGCCTGAGAACGTACCCTATTACAAACTGGCTGACGACGAAGATGACCCGGTAACATATGCGCTTGAACAGCTGTTGTCCGAAGGACAGGCCGGCGGCGAATTCCGGGAGTTTGACGTCCACATCATGGCGAACGCCGTCCAGGGGGCCATCGGGGAATACCCCCTGAACCCGAACCTTGCCTCCAGGGTCGACCTGGAGTCATACTGTGCCGGGCTCGTGGAGACGTTTGAGCGGGCAACGGTCATAGATCGAAAACAGGCACATGCCCGATAAAATTCTTAATTGAACGTTTTATTCTGGTCATTTAATCCATTAACATGGTTATTTTGGCAAAGAAATTTT
Source organism: uncultured Methanocellaceae archaeon (assembly GCA_963769045.1). Lineage (GTDB taxonomy): Archaea > Halobacteriota > Methanocellia > Methanocellales > Methanocellaceae > Methanocella_A. Next base: position 12,562 of record CAVYKK010000009.1, on the reverse strand, counting down.
TAGAAACCGGCAAGCAGGACAGGAAAAAACATTTATATTGTCAATCCGTAAATAAATAATCAAGGGATTGGAGTGCTGTCTTTTACTTGCTTAAAGATAGCCCGGGCGTCATAGACAAATCGCCGGAGGCTGTTGCATTAAGCCAGAGTGTAAAACAGCCCGGATAGATAAATAAAAAGGGTGTGCAAATGAAAGAAACATATTGCGCCACATGCTATGGGCGCGTGTACGGCGAACTTCATAAAGAACAGGGCCATATCATCTTTACCATGAGCAACGGAGAACAAGTAAAAATCGACAGGGTATTCAGCCATGGCAACAAATATTTACTGGAATTTATCTGTTGCAGTGACCATAAAAAGATAGCGAGGAACACAGCAGCGAGCACTGCTGTGTCCGTATAATTTTTTCTTGAGAAAAAATGTTATAGCCCGGAATGGTCTGGTCATTCGATGAGGACCAGCCCGAACCGGTTCATCCGGCAGGAATAGTCCTTCAACACTTCGATCTTATAGCCATTGTTCCGTGCCGTGCTGAACACGTCTATTCCACAGCTTTCCATCGACGGCCGCGCCTTATCTGCATGCCTGCACACATCCATCGAGCATTCGCTACATAGCTGACAGGGGCCTGCGCCCAGCGCAAACGCCTTGAAGTGCCCGGCGAGGAAGATATCCCGCTCCAGTGTGACGACGATATCGGCCGGGTCAGGCCGGGTCCCGAGAGGGGCGGTAAAATGCGCCAGCAGTGCCTTTTCATAGCTGTCGACCAGTTCCCTCGTCTCACGATAGTCGGGAGTGTTGGGAGGGCAACACAGGCTGCTGTTGTACCCGTCGCAGCCATACCTGCACTTCCACCGGACCCAGGGGCCGGTCACTATGGTGTCGGTTTTTATGATTTTAGCATCGTCAGCACCGAGCTCGACGGCCTTCTTCACGAACTTCCTGTAGTGTTCCATGCCGATCAGAATATTAAATGAGCTATTCGGGTATATATCGTTCGACGGGGATGATCTCTGCATAATAGCACATCGGTTTTTCACCCAAATTAGCCCATACGAAATATTATTATATGCCTGTCCAGCATTAAGCTACTGAGGAAGTCCTCGTATGGGTATCGAAAGCTTATCCGGAACGCTGGTCCGATTTTTCTTTGTATCAGCCTTTGTCGTCGCCTGTATCGTCATGATATCGGGAGCAGGGTATTGCGATTACCAGATCAATCCTAATATACCGCTTGTCAAGGTACCGCCAATGATTAGTGTGTCCCCGAACCCGGCCTGCGAAGGCCAGACGGTCACCGTCACGGGCAGCTTCTTCAACACGACGCCGTATCCGGGCGACACGCATCCACTGGCCGGCTGTCCGATGATCGGCAGCGGCATCTTTGTTATACAGCCGAACGGAACGTTTACCGCCCAGACATCATTCCATGGGGCGGGAACGATTGTCATTTACGCTGGCGATAAATGGGGGCACATGACCGCCCCTGTGAACCTGACCATATTGGCCACTGCTACGCCTACGCCGACCCCGACACCGACACCGCAGCCGGGAACCTCTACGCCGACACAAACCCCGCAGGCCACACTGGCCCCGGATACTGTCGCACCCGTGACAACCCTGAGCCTGACCGGAGTCAAAGATGCCAGCGGAGTGTACACGTCAAATGTTGTCTGTACATTGACCGCTACCGATAACGGGGACTGGACGAAAGTAAACGAAACACAGTACAGTCTCGACGGGTTTACCTGGACCAAATATACGGGACCATTCACGATCACTACGCCAGGTAACACTACGATCTTTTATCGATCTAGCGACGCCGCAGGCAACCAGGAAATCGCCAAAGTAGAGGCAATAACCCTCGCCGGATCGGTTGCCACGCCGACGAGTGCGAATCCGGGCTCGGGCTTATGTGGCGCTATGCTGTTGCCGCTCCTGCTGGCAGGATTCGTCGGGGTATACCGACACAAGAAATCATAAGCCAGAGAAGCTGATGGTTATTTTTTTATCCGCTCAGGATAGCCAGCGGCTGGCATGTTAATATCAGGCCCCTGTCAGTCGTCGCCTTGTTAATAGTCGTAATCATATAGTTCTCAGGTTGCACTTCGGCCCGTGCTCCGTCAATCTTCTAACCAACACGGCATTGGACCCTATGTCCAAGATGCCGGAACTAAAACACTGCGCGGTAGCGGTAGAGAAAATCAGGACATGATCAAGGTTTAATCAATGTTTGATGACGGGTCACCCCGCCACCTATTTTTCAAGGCTGGCGTGTGGTTCTTCTCTTTTCGACAGCTTACCGGATATCCATGGTGAACCGCCTTACCTGTTGATACGACAAGAATTGAGTGGTCTCCGGCGGCTGACCGGGCGATTTCTAATTTCTTCAGGTTGTTACCATTCAGACTCCACCGACAAATAAATATCCTGAAAAGCAAAAACCCAGCCAGGAAATCTGATGCAGGACACTATTGTCAAACCAGTCTCCCGGTCCGGCGGGGCAAATATTGAAGTCGGGCGAGCGGCCTCACTTATGGCCGGGCGGCGGGGCAGTGACTCAATTCCTAAAAAGCCCATCGCCCTTATGCCCAATCTTGTGCCTTATCTATGGACAGCATCCGACATGGTCGGATTTGTGGTCGAACTCCCCCTCAGGTGGAAAAGTCTGGACCTTAAAAAAGAGCTCCCTCTGAACACGAAGCTCGGATACGGGCTCATGCTGAATGCCGTTACCGACATGTGGCTTTTGACATCCGGCGTAGACCGGAAATACATGGACCTTAACTCGCTGACCGTCGTGAAGAACTTTATCGGATATGTGAACACGATGGACGATTACATAGACGCCGACGACCCCGAAAACCAGCACTCCGCCATGCGTTTTGGCAAAGGCGATGAATTGTGGGAGCGGAGAAAAGAGCTATTCAGATCGATCGGGCAATACGACGAATCCCTGCAGAAGAAACTTAAGCGCGTGATTAGCGCATCATTCTATACGATGACGGGTGCCATGGTCATATCCAGAGACAGGGGCGTTTCTAACCTTGACGATGCGCTATACCTGCGAGAGAAGACCGCCGGAGAAATGTCCAGGGCAACGGCAGAGATATTCAACCTGATTCACGGAGTGCCTCCTGCAAAAGCCAGGGCCGTCGAAGAAGCTTACCGGAACGTCGGCATGATACTCCAGGTACACGATGACGTCGGAGACGTCGGTAAGGATGCTAAAAAAGGGCTTTGTGAGAATCTGGTTTTGCAGATACTGGACGAACGGCCTGATGAGAAGACCCGACTGATGGAGGCTCTCGTCGGTAAAAATAACTGTGCGTATTGTACGTTAGTTAAGTATGCGCCAGAGACCGCGAGGGTGGCCAGGGATCTGCAGGACAGTTATCGGGCGGCCATTCCCGAAACCGGCGGATTCGAGAGGATAAAGTGCTTAATTAACCTTACCGTATCCCTTCACGGGCAGTCGGTTGCATTCCGCTCGATCATCGATCAAATGGATTTATAGCCGCCCGGGATATGGCAAACACAGTCAGGTAGTCCTTCGGGCATACAGTATCGCATTGCCGCGTTTTCCCGCCAGGGCTACGCAGCCCATGGCCCGCAGGCAGTAGACCATTTTACCGGCCAGCTTTCTATTACAATTGGTGGCAGTTGCCAGGTCGCTCACTGAAAAAGGCTCGGCCAGCGTCGCGGGGATAAAAGCCTGCATGTCCGCCGGTGTATTCAACACCCGCCGGTCTGTCACCCGCAGCAGCTTGCGCTCCTCCGTGACCCACCCCTTCCGCCTCCATCCCCGGACGCCGTCATACCTGCGAATTTCCTCCTCCTCGATCAGCAGCAGCTCCATCGTGAAGTTGGGGTTCTCCAGCAGATCGGGCAGCCTCACCAGTTCCCAGAAGACTTGCTCGAATGCGCCCCGCTTCGGCGATCGCCGGCGGCTGGCCGGGAGATTCCCGTCCCCGGTCAGCTTCAGCTTGACGATCCATTTCTCGCGCGGTATCGGATAGACCAGCCGCACGGGATGGCTGGCTATGAGTTTCTCCAGTTTCCGTTTTATGGCGCTGAAATTCTTTGTCTGTATCTCAATGATGAGATCGCCGCGCACGATATCGGCCACAAATCCGTCTACCGGTACCTCGAACAGGTCTCCGGGCTGTGCGTACCACCGCTTCAAAGCCTCGTGAAGCGGCTTTTCGTTTAGCGTACCTATTTTCGACGTTCCCAAGATCGGCCTCGTTCTCCCCTGTCCTGCATATAGCCATCAGATGAGCCTTGTATATAAGAATAATGTTATAGAGCCGCCAGAGGAATTCGAAGCCCCAATCTGCTGATCACTAATCAGCCGCTTAGACAGGCCATGCCACGGCAGCATTTGTATGAAAGCACGCCGATCGGTCACATTTTGCCTGTGCTATCGGCATATTGAACGGCATACGTTAAGCCATCTTTCCCGACCGTAAAATAATTTCCAAAACATCCCGGTAAATACAGGGATAGATATTACAAAGCCTAAAACAACTTTTATACAGGGTCGTATTGATGCCGGGCTTAACAAAATATTTTCTTGACCCCCTGTATCGTAACTCGCTATTTCTAATGTTAAACACAGGACTGGTTTCCCTTTTTAACTACGGCTTCTGGCTCCTTGCAGGCCATATGGCTTCGTCCGAACACATCGGGCTGGCGACCGAAGCCATAGCCGCTGCGGCAATGATCGTCGCGATAGCAAGACTTGGCATGGATGACAGCCTCACGCGATTCTTTCCGCAATCGAAAGACAAGGGCGGATTTTACAATGCTTTGATAGCGATCATGCTGCTTGTAACCATCATTGTGATCGCCGGTTTTATCCTGGGGCTTCCATATATCTCGCCGGCACTACTCTTCCTGAAAAACTGGCAATACATTCTGCTATTTATCGGGTTCGTTTTCCTCACGTCCATATGCGATATGCAAGGTACAGCTCTCGTGGCCATCAGAAGAGCGGATCTGGCGCTCCTTGAATACAGCTTCCTGATCCTCAGGATACCTCTGCTTTTCGTCCTGGGGTCGCTTGGCATGCTCGGTATTTTTCTCGCTCTGGATGTCACCTATCTTGTCATGATGGCCGCAGGCATCATAATCATGTATAAGATGGGCGTAGCACGCGATCTACACATCGACATCGGCGAGGCCCGTAAAACCGCCAGGTACTCGCTTGGCAACTATACATCCACGATCATAGCCACAGCGCCACTCACGCTCATCCCGATACTGATCGTAAACATTACCGGGGCCATCCAGGAGGCATATTATTATGTCGCCTTTTCTGTCGCCGTATTTCTCTTTATGGTGCCTGACGCTATCGCGGCATCGATGTTCGTCGAAGGCTCACACGAGCAGCCACTCAAGGCCACGGCATTTAAATCGCTCAGGTTCGCTTTTATTATCCTGGCCCCGATGGTGCTGGCCATAGCGCTTTTCGGCGATAATATATTGCTCCTGTTCAGCCCCGAATACTCGGCCGCAGCACATCAACTGTTACTACTGCTCGCAATATCCAGCCTGTTCTATGCGGTCATCGCAGTCTATATTACCGTGGTGCAAGTCCAGAAGAATATAGCGATATTAAATTACATCAGGCTGGCCGTCGCGGGTTTGACGCTCTTCTTGAGCTATATCTTACTCCAAAAGCTTGGCCTGGTCGGGATAGGTTATGCGTGGCTGCTGGCCAATGTAATCGTAGCGGTAATCGCAAGCTGGATGATGCTGGCAAAAACGAAATGGTAAAAGCAGGTTTACATAAAAAGGATTAGAGCCGCCGGGGAGATTTGAACTCCCGATCTGCTGATTACGAATCATCAGAGAAAAATGATGACTCAAAATCGGACGATAGCGGCCTATTCTACTTAGATGTTCTGAAAATTGGAAATCAGCAGGACATCAAAGATGATAGCAAGAAGCCAAATAAGAGTTACGCATGGACAGATCGTAAGAGTTACGGAAACGGAAAATCGCTTAGTTGCAAGTCCGTCAAGAAAAGTACGCAGCGCGCAATCGTTTTATATGCCACAAGTCAAGGGGATGATCAGCAAGGGGCTAAGAACACCCATGACGCGGGCGATGACGACCACAAAATTACACGATTACATGCTAAATCAAGAGCTATCGCCAGCGTACATTAAGACCGTCGAAAGGGCCGTCAATACCATCATGAATAAGTACAATATCACAACGCCGAACACGCAGAACGCTATCCGACTAAAGGCGATGCTGAAAGATAAGGGGCTTAAGTCGAACTCGATCAGATTGTATTTGTGGGCTATGAAATATTGGGCAAAGAGCCTCAAAAGGGATATAGACTTTGATGAGTGCCCGACTCCTAAGATCGAAGTTACTCCTATGGAGATCGTGGACTTCAAGATCATTCGGAAGGTTCTGGACAATCCGAACTTTACGGAGCGTAACCGGGCGATCGTCTGTTTGATCGCCTATACTGGTTGCCGTGTCAAGGAACTGGTTGAGTTGAAGATCGACGATCTGAAACTCGAAGAGTGCAGCGTGACATACAGACGCACGAAGGGGAAATACAAGTTCAGGACTTTAACCCTTGCCCCGGAAGCCGTCGATGTCATGCGATCATGGGTAGAAATACGAAACGGGCATCTTGCATCGTTAGATAAGGAAAGCTCCTCCGTCTTCATAACGGAGCAATGCGGCCCCATGTCAGAGGATTTGATAAGGCAGACCATGGCCCGCATGAAAAAAGAGATCGGCAAGGATATTAAATTCAATCCCCACAGGATACGACACACAGCGGGCACGAAATTGTGTAACACGAAGGACGTTAACCTTAGAGAAGTTCAGTACATGTTAGGGCATGCGAGCGTGACGACCACAGAGAGGTATACGCATGTTCAGTTTGATCAGCTAAAGGCAAAGGTCACAAAGAACCTAAGCTATTGAAGTTAAAAGAAAAACGGCTTATTTTCCCAGACGGTTGAGATTAGAACTTTACGTGCAAGTGCGACATTAGTGCAATTGCAATAATTTTTATTTCTTTGATACCCCACTCAATAATGTGTTTTTGGGTTTGTATTCTTCTGATATCTTTATCATTGCATAAACTGCGATAATAACCAACACGGCATTGAATAATAACATGAATAAAATTAAACCTAATAGAGTGGATGGTTCCGGATTAGGTTCCGGATTATTAATTAATGCTATAAAAAACCATTCAAACGTTAGTATCATCCAAACAACAACCGTTTTTATATATAGCAGCGTTCGACGGCCTATCTTGTATAGTCTGGGAGCGTTTTCCTCTGTTACAACTATGCCCATATATTTGAAAGTGTATGGGTACCTGTTAAAGACTGTACATAACGCGTAGATAATGATGGCCAATAGTGAAAAACTTGCCAATGACGGCCATTTGCTCATGTATGTGTTGACACCGCCCAACGGATTATATTGGCGGGGTATTATGTCAGACCAATTAACGGCGCTGATGATCACAATTATTATGCTAAGCAAGACTCCGATAACAGCTACGACCTCAATAATTAAATCGGTTTTAGAGGCAGGAGGCACGATCTTCGGCCGCTTATCCCAGCCAGCAGGAAAAAACGTTATACTGCCCATCCTATTCACCCAGTCTTATTGCTTATCTATATGTTATGCCATTATAAAAATTACACCAATAGTAATCTATTCGAACGGTTATTCAGAGATGCCCTATGCAATATTTTATGTCCCTGTCACATTAGCCGCTATTCTATACCGATAGTTGTCCGTATTAGCCCCCCGCACACCTTACACCATATTTTCATACGGGGCATCTGTAACATCTGGCTATTATAACGAAGAAAAATAAAAGTTATTTTATCCCATATTTTACTTCGGCAATATACATTCTTATTCTATATTTCTATATTCATTTTCGGCATACAGTGTAACCAAGTTCGTATATGGTTAAGCATAGATATATCCATACAAACACTATTATTCTTATCATAGGTGGGATCATGGCAAAATCTGTTAGCGATAAGATTTCAGACGTATTATCGGCAAAGGGATACGGTTTGTTACAAAACGAGATCGCGCGTGATATTGGAACGTCTCCATCATATGTTAGAAAGATAACGCTTGTAATGGAAAAGCGGGGCTTGTGTAGGATCGTGGAGCATGACCGACCGAGGCGGATTATGATCTATCCTGTGGAGGAGCCGCCGAGGTCAGAGAATGGAGCGTGATCGTTCAAAGGTTGGCATGGCGCTCAAGGAAACGCTCATGACCGTCATTAGTGAGCAGGAGGCCATTGCTTTCCTTAGCGAAGTTACACGGGTTAGGGGTAAGCCGAATATCCCCGATGTAGTATCGGCCTATCTCGTTACTGCCGCCATTCATGGGCAAATGTATAAAGAGGTTCGAGCCATCGCCGGGAAGTCCCGGCTTGCATCGGCAGAGACGCTTGATCGGCGCTTGAAGGCGCTGGAAGCGGCGGGCATCGTGTGTCAGAAGGTTGAGCATCAGGGGAGGAGAGGAAAACCGTCCTCTCGTCTCGTAATTTCAAAAAATGGCTTCGATGTACTCCAAACATAATCCAAAGTTTTCTATTTGGAGTACGTCGAGGCTTCCAGACATAACGCCCGCGTACTCCAAACAAATTCAAAACTATTTTATTTGGAGTGCATTTTGTTTGGAGTACGTCGAGGCTGCCAAACATATTACCCTCATTTTTCATGAGATTCTATTTGGAGTACGTCGAGGCTGCCAAACATAATCCAAAATTTTCTATTTGGAGTACGTCGCTGCCATATAGCAATAGTCGGGTTGGCAGCAGCAGTAGCAGCAGGATTAATTTCCGGCGAATGTCTGGGTGCTGGTGATCCCGGCTGAAAACCAGCATGTCAGCGTTTGGGCTATATGTTTGGCCGAACCCCATTTTCAAACATCATTAAATCAAAGATTTGTGGGGGTTTTATGAACCCCTATACTGAATGGTATTCTTGAAGGGGTAAGATCGCGCTATGACCGTTTTAATGCGTTTAAAAATATATTCCCATTGGGTATAGCTATTGTGTTTTCTCTGCCGTAACTTTTAGGATTCGTAACTTTTATCCCTTTCGCACTTACGATCAATTAACAGTATGTTTCCTTATTGACTTGTTGTAACTTGTAGTGTAATGGTGTCGTTCGTGTGCGTTATAGTCTATTAACTGTAATGATAGGTACTTCTGCAGCGCAGCGCGCTTCTGTACAGTTCTTTTATGCACAAGTGATACACAAATGTTATATTGTTTAGCGTTAATGATTAACATGCCAGCCACCGAGACGTATTAGCGTCCATGTTTCTCTCGGTCTACCATCCCCGTAAAAACGGGCTGGCACTTTGTTGTATATTCCCTTTGTGCCTTTCATCCTGTCGCCGGGTGATCGTGGCTCTGATCAACCAAATAAATTATCAATGAAAGTATAGTTTGTCAATGTATAGGGGTGACACCTAAACAATACTATCAATATTACTTTCAAAGTCTGGATAAGCTATAATACTATATGGATAAATAACACTTAGATAGTAAGCGTATAATATCAAAGGTATTGTTATGGACGATTATCAAATGGATTATTCACTTAAATTATATCTTGAAGATAAATACAAGAAGGTCGAACCGACAACGTTTACTTCTCATAAATATTCTTTAATTGCTTTTGACAAATGGGTTCAAAATAATACAAGTCCTCATAAGAGTTTAGTTTACGTAGATAAATCAGATTTGGAAAAGTATATCGAACATCTGTCAAAAGAAAACAAGAATCAGGATTCTACGTTAGAGAATAAACAGCGTATAATAAGGACGTTTTACAGTTATCTCTATCAGAATAAAATGATAGGGGCTAACCCTGTTGCTGATTGGAAGAAAATTAAAGTTGATGAGAAGCTGCCCGAATTCCTAACGCCCGAAGAGATATACAAGATATTGGAGTTTGCAGAAGGCGAAAGGGAAAAAGTGTTCATTTTAACTCTGTTTTTCACAGGTATCCGAGTTAGCGAATTTGTCAATCTTAGAAAGAACGACATAAATTTAGATAAGGGTACTATGAAGATCAGAGAAAAGGGCGGTCATGAGAGGGTTGTACAGATGGACGTTAAGCTGATTAAATTCCTAGGGGATTATATCAGATATATGGACAACGATCAGAAGGTGTTTGATTATCATACATCTACGATACAATCGGATTTTAGAAAGTTAAAGAAAAAGGCCGGGATCACTAAAAAGCTAACTCCACATGTAATGCGTCATTCGTTCACCGTTTTCTTACAGGATAACGAAGCAGATTTAAAAGATATCCAGCAGCTACTCGGTCATAAAAGGTTATCGTCTACTGAACGATATTTAAAATTGAAAACTGACGATCATCTAAAGAATGTAGTTAAAGGCGCTTTTGCGGGCTTTGAGATTCGATAGGCTTACCCTTTGTCACTTTTTCTATCCAGTCCCTAATAGCCTCTTCCATAGCCCGTTTATAGTTACCTTTTTTCTCGCCATATTTTAAATCTACGATACGTTGAAATTCCTTGTACAATTCTTCGTCAATAACTGATGGCGCCATGATCTTAATTATAATTCATATTGCTTTATCTACCTTATTCTACCGCTTGCATGATGACCGATAGAATAATAAGAGTTACGATTATAATGATTATATGCTGATAGTAGAAATCACAAATCAGCGTGACATGGCAAACAAGCCAAATTTAAGGCTGGTTTTTGTGGTAGAGCAGCAGGACATTTAAGAAATAGAAATCAATTCATGCCATAAATTTGGCATGAATTTGGTTAAAGAGCCGCCGGGGAGATTTGAACTCCCGATCTGCTGATTACGAATCAGCCGCTTTGCCGGGCTAAGCCACGGCGGCATTCTGGCTCACGATTTTTTGAGCATACTGTAAATGTAAAAGCCGGTATTTAAAATTTGCGTCCACGCGTACCGAAACACGAGCGATTGCGCCACAGGTTAAGCGGTTGTATCGGAGCCAAAGGAGCGCAGGGAGCCCGGGGTGCTTGAGACGAATGAGTCTGACGGAGTCAAAGGAGACGGATTTTAAATAAGGGAGCCTAAGGAGCTAAGGAGTCTAAGGAGACTGTTTTAAAAAATTATCCTCCTTAGACTCCTTAGCTCCTTAGGCTCCCTATATTAAAAATTCTCCTTAAGCTCCCTAAAACTCCTGAGCTCTGACCTTAACCTCCTTAAGCCTCCTTGATCTCAAACCACGCACGCGCGCGAGGGCGGCCGAGCCGGCTTCACGTCTTGCGTACCGAGAAATCCGACAGTTGCCAGACCGGAAATCGTCGCAGCGATTATCTAATCAACCCTTACCATGCCCCTGAAATAAAACAAAATAATAAACAACTTGGCGCCCTTGGCTACTTGGCGCCCTTGGCGAGCCTGACAGGGGTCGCATAGCCTAAGCAGAGAATGCATCAGGATAAAAAATTTTAATCTGCCTCGCCCTTCTTCCCCGTAACCCGTATATCCAGCACGATATTGTACTCGTGCGGCGAGTAAGACCTGACAATCCGCTTATTCAAAATCTCGATCAGGCACCCGCTCTCGCTTGCCTTAGCCTTAATCTTGCCGACAATCCCCTCGAAGATCTCCCCCTCGGGCCGGATATCGTAATAATGAATGACACCACCGCTCCTCACCAGCTCGAACGCCTTATCCAGGAAATCGAACGCCGAATGTGGCAGATTCATGATCACACGATCCGCAGGCTGTCGCAGCTTCAAATCCCGTGCGTCCATGCAGGTTGCCTCTATGTTCTTGACATGGTTCAACACGATGTTCTTCTGCAAATACTCGACAGCGGACGGGTTCTTATCATTCGCGATTACGTACAGGGCACGCTTTGCGATAGGAATAGCGAACGGCCCCACCCCTGCGAACATGTCAACGACGAGCTCCAGGTCGGTCACCTGGTCGGCGACGCGTTTACGCTCGGTAGACAGCCTGGGGCTGAAATAGACCTTCGCGAGGTCCATCTCGAAGACGAAGCCGTGTTCCCGGTGCGTCGTAGTAGTACGGTCTTCACCGCAGAGCACCTTGAACTCCCTTACCCGGAATTCCCCGATCACGCCCGTAACGGGCACCAGCACGGTCTTCACGTTGCTGTGCACGACCATGATCGCCTCGCCGACCTTGCGATCGTAGTCTTCCGTGGTGACGGCAATGTCGCCGATGATCTCGTAGGACGGCGCGAAGCCGATCAGTTCCTCGACCGACTGCCTGCGCTCGGTCTCCTCGAACTCGCACTCCGAGACCTGCCGGCCCGGCGCGACCTGGGAAAGGATACGGTCGTCGAGGCCGGGGACGACAGGCAGGTAAATACGCCCCTCGTCTGAGCGGATTTTCAGGCCCGTAGCTAACAGCCCGGCCTCCACAAGCGCCCGCCGGACGACCTCGCCCTCGGCCCGCGGCACCACGACACAACGATTCTTGATCATAAGCTCATGCTAAAAGACGCGCGGATTCGTATTAACCTCTGCGCAAGCTGCCAG
>CAVYKK010000008.1:0-18860 GCA_963769045.1 uncultured Methanocellaceae archaeon | reverse complement strand
AATCTTCACAACCGCCCTGGGCGTGGCCATATCCCCGACATAGATCAGCAAAGTAAGTTCCCGATCAACCTCATCAGCCTTCAGCACCTCTCTCGGGAAAACCACCTTCAACTGACTGATCGAAACCGCCCCACCCATGACATCCGCTCTCCTGTTCATCTACGAGTCAAAGAAGACTGCCTCCGTGCCCGTGAACTGTGGCTATACCGGGAATTAGCCGGCGATCAGGTATCTTGACAGCATCATCAGGCTATACAATGCCTCATATAACTTTTATTAATATACTAAATTACATGATTATGTACAAAAGTTATATAGTTAATGGGTGGTTATTTTCATAGTAAGTGATTGTTTATGCCACGTCTATACCGTGATGATTCAATACCGATTATAGAACAAATGAAAATCGAGCAGGGGTTAAGTATCGAGAGCCGGAGGTGGATCTACGATGAGCTGGAAAAGATATTGGGCCGCCCTGTCATTTCATTCTTCACCAACTTCAATCCGGCAGTCGGCATTGAACAAGGGGACGATAGAATATTCGAGGATCTTGTCCGGAAGATGGATCTGAGTAATGGGCTGATCTTATGTATCAATTCACCGGGAGGGAATGGTATCGCCGCAAACAAGATCGTGAGAATCTGCCGAGAGTATAGTGGGACACGAGATTTTTGGGCCATGGTTCCCGGGAAAGCCCGGTCTGCGGGGACAATGATTTGCATGGGTGCGAGTAAGATATTAATGGGCCCTGTTTCTGAGCTTGGTCCGATTGATCCTCAAGTGCCGATACGGACAGGGGCCGATAATGAGGATATCGAAATGGTATCGGTGCAAAATGTCATTGACAGTCATGACCGGCTGGTAAAGCAGGCTGAGAATGCCCGAGGTAATCCCGATCCGTATTTGATGCAGTTGAGTAGTTACGACGAACGGCTTATCGATAAACTGGCTAAGCTTCAGACCTATTCGACATCATACGCCGTGAAAATCCTGAAGTCTGGTATGATGACGTCTTGTACTGATGCAGAGATTAAGGATAAAATATCCATTTTCACTGACGCCAATCGCTCTATTACCCATAGTTTGCCGATATACCGGGAAGATGCAAGAGATTGTGGATTAATGATCGAAGATCTGGACTCCCGGAAAGAAGTTTGGAATCTTGCATATGAGTTATATATCCGGACAGAAGAGTTATTATCTAGAGACCTGGCAAAGTGCATCGAAAGCAAGAATTTTAGCTCGATCATACCCTACCAGGAATGGTCAAGGTGACGGGATAATTATGACAGCAAGCAAATCCGGCTCAAAGAAACCAAGGGCAAAGCGAAAGAGATCAAGCGATTCTTTATTTGAATTTGCCAGGAAGCCATTCAAGCTGAAAGAACCCGCACCGTTAAGCGATTGGATCATAAGGTATTAACCTATAAAATAGTGCCGCATCAGCCCAGACTGGATACGATAAGAATGGTTGAGGACTTCATCAGGGAGCATAGCGGAGAATATAAGAAAAAAGCCCTCTGGCAGCATCTGCCTAAAAAAATGATGTATCAGACCTTCAGTAATACGATTGGCTATCTTCTGGAATCAAACAAAATTGCCACTGATAAGAATGGGTTTATCCTCTGGATCTGGAATCCTGAACTGGCTAGAAAATATTTGCTCCGGGATGACCTGTCCGTTGATTAATTTTTATATTTTATATCATTTCCTGAAGAACAGGTAGTACACACACCCGGCCACACCCGCCGCTATCACGTTAAACGCCACAAACGCAATAATAGCAATCGTCGAATTATCCATGGCCGGTGCTGCCACCGTCGGCTCCGGGCAGGGAAGCGGCACCATCGTCGGCTCCGGCGTCGGCGTCCCGGCAACCGGCTCCTGCGTGGGCGTTGCCGCCGGTGTCGGCGAAGGTGTCGCAGTCGGCTTTGGCGTCGGCGTAGGTTTCTTCGTTGGCGTCGGCTTCTTCGTAGGTGTCGGCGTCGTATTGTTCGGCCTGCTGGCGTTATCGTCGCCGGTGTCGGTGTAATGGTCGGCGTAGGGCTCGGCGAAGGTGTCGGTGTCGGCGTCGCAGCCGCCCTGACAACGATCGGTGCAGATATCGAGCTTATCTCCGAGCTGTTGTTATACACCGTCAGGATGACCGTATAATTACCCGATACAGCGTACGTATGCGTCGGGTTCTGCTCGGTAACATTCGAAGAGTTGTCGCCGAATCTCCATTGCCGTTCAGAGACGTTCCCCTGGCTGGTGTCCGTGAAATGGACTGTCAGCGGTGCTTCGCCGTCGGTAACGTCCGACGTGAATCTTGCCGTCAGTGCACCCTCTTGCGCTAAAACCGCAGAGGTCAGTACGATCAAAAATGCCACTGACAGGACGATGAAGAATATGCCCGACGGTCTCATTTAAAGCGCCTCACACGGTACGACTGACGATTTATATGCACAGGATGACTAATAAAAGCAACTGTTTATCGAATATAAAACCAGTCTTGGCGCTCTTGGCGAGAACCCCGTGCTACACGTGCATGTACAGGATAGCGACGATAGCCTTATTCTGGCAATGTGTACCGGAACCAGAGAACCGTTTTATTCTCGCCAAGACCGCCAAGACTGCGCCAAGAGCGCCAGGACTGATAAAATTAAGAGCTATAATTTGAATTGTTCCCAATCGCTAATTAAAATCCAGCCGGATGGGCCTTGACATACGCCTGTTTAACAGCCTTATTCCGGTCCATAATGTGGCCTATGAACGTCAGCTCTTCTTCCATGAACGAGGAATACATATCGATGATCGCCCAGGGTTGCCGGGCCATCTTCTGTGTATTCCGCCAATGGACCATCTCGAACAGGGCATCTTTAATCACCGGCGATCTGGCAGGCGCGGGCTCCTCTTCAAATGGCTTCTCATAGGCCGCCGCAAACTGGATGCCTTCGCCCTTCAGGAAAATACCGCACTCCGCTGCCTCCTGGCGCACCGTGCGGGAGACCTCCTCCATCGTGCCGAAGAGCGCCATCTCTTCTTGCTGCTGCAGGATACTCTCCTGGCGCCCGAACATGTCGGTGACCGACTGTATCAGCTTGCGGGCGGACACAAGAAGCCTGGTAATGTATGAGACATAATACGCAGTCCCGGACTTCTTCACGAACGGCGATTCAAACATGGGCTCATAGTCCACTAAAAAGGGTTCGCCCAGCTCATAGGGCAGTATGACTCTTCCAGCCTCTTCGTGCACCTGACAGGAGATTTCCCGGAAGGAACTCAGCAATGCCTCTTCCTCATCCTCTTGTAGCGCATATCTGCGGCTGGTTTTTGCATTCAGGATTGAATATAAGTGCCTTTTTATGATGGACATCAATTGCACCCCGGCGACTGGCCGGCAACTCAATCCCCCCATGTTTTATCAGTAGTATATCTATATGAATCTGCCTTTTTAAGAAATTGTGTAATTAATTTGGCATAATTACCTTTTTGATACGTTTCTTGAATCTTTAGGATCTGGGAGACAAAGGAGTCGGAAGGAGCCGATGGTGCTTGAGACAATGGAGTAAAAAGGAGGTCAGGGAGGCCGAATTTTAAAACGGAGCTTAAGGAGCTAAGGAGTTCAAGGAGCTTTTTTATAACCGTTCTCCTTAGGCTCCTTAGCTCCTTAAGCTCCGTTTTTAAAAATCGTTCTCCTTAGACTCCTTATGCCTCCTTTCGCTCAGGCTCCCTTGGCTCCTTCTGGCTCCCTGAGCTCCAGCTCCCTCGCCTCCCTGACCTCCTATTCCGCTGGCAGCTCAGTCCGCCTGCAGCACCGCGCCATGTTACACCAAGCTGCAGCTAGCCGATTTTCCCGTGTTTCGACGATAAACGTTTTATGCCATAAGTTAAACCAGTATGATCCTGGCCTGAAACAGGCCGGCATCCCATTAACGACACAGGAAGTAAAAACTTATGGTGAGACTGTTATCCAACGCCGACGTCGCCGCGGTCATCTCGATGGGCGACATCATCCCCGTAGTAGAGAACGCTTTCAGCGAGTATGCCCGGAACAATGTCGTCATGCCCTGCAAAATATATCTCGACGTGCAGGGCTATGGCGATTTCCGCGCCATGCCTGCCTACATGCCGTCCAGCAAGACGGCCGGCATCAAGTGGGTCAACGTGCACCCGGGCAACCGGGCCTACGACAAGCCGACCGTCATGGCGACCATCCTGCTGAACAACCCGACGACGGGCGAGCCGATCGGCATTATCGACGGCACGCTGATCACCGACATGCGCACCGGCGCAGCCGGCGCTGTAGCAGCGAAGCACCTTGCTCGCAAGGACGCGGCGACCATCGGACTGATCGGCTGCGGGCGCCAGGCCTGGACGCAGATGCTCGCCTATCAGGCCGTCTACGGCGACGAGATCAAACTGGTCAAGGTCTACGACCTCAACCCGGACTCCGCAAACGCCATGGCCGAGCGCATCATGAAAGAGATGTCAATCAACGCGATCGCCTGTATGAACCCTGAACAGGCTGCCAATGCGGACATCGTGGTCACCACGACCCCCTCCCGCAAGCCTGTCCTGAAGCTGGCCTGGATCAAGCCGGGTACGCACATCAACGCCATCGGCGCCGACGCGCCCGGGAAGCAGGAGCTGGAGACTGCGCTGACCATGGCCGCGAAGGTTTTCGTGGACTCGATAGAGCAGGCGTCGCACAGCGGCGAGATCAACGTCCCCTGGAGCGAGGGCAAGCTGACCGAGAAGATGCTGGCCGGCACGCTGGGCGAAGTCATCGCGGGCATCAGTCCGGGCCGGACCAACGACCAGGAGATCACCGTCTTCGACTCCACCGGGCTGAGCATCCAGGACATGGCAGTCGCACACCTCGTCTATGAGCGGGCCATCGTGGAAGGCATCGGCAAAGAGTTCGACATGTTCCAGGGCACTACCGGGAGTAATGTCAACACTAAACAGAAAGTGGCTGCCCGGGTGCAATAAAACGGATTAAAAACCTGTTACTCTTTTTATTATTTTTCCGGCCGATTCCTTCACTGTTACAACGCTGAAAAAGGCAATGACTGACTGGTCAGTCCTTTATCCATGGACAGGCAGTCAGTAAATCATGCCGGATTGGTCTTGAGCTGTGACCTGATGGCTACATTCCGGTCGATGACATGGCCGACGATTTCCAGCACTGTCAGGTCTTTCTCGATCAGCTCCTCGTACTGTTTGGCCGTCAGCCGGGTGCGCTTCCGGGCTTTCTCTTTTCGCGGCGCTGCAGAGGCCGCGGTATTTTTAGAAACCGGAGTATCGTCCGTACTTTTACGGGCCATCACATGCGTGGGCGAGAAAAACTCTTTTACCTCGAGCACCTGTTGGCTCTCGGCCGCTTCTTTCTGCACCTGGCGGGCAATGTCCTCCAGCGTGCTTACCACTGTATCCGACTCTTCATTCTCGGGATAGTCGTTATCCCGGCGAGCGAACAGGTTGTTGCGAATAATCCCCATGAGTTTTTTTTTCTTTGTAGACATACTGCACACCTGCCATCACCTGGCATACCTATCCCCCCTTACCATTATTCTATTATCGCCAGTACGATATTAATTTGGTGTTAATATGGTTTAATAGATTTTACTATGGCTAATATTGTAATAATTCCCGATACAGATATCCATATGATTTCTTGATATCATTTTTTTGATATGTGTCATATCAAATTTTTGACATAACATTTAAATAATTGATATGATCATATCAATTATTTAACATATGGTCCACTTTATTGATCTATTCTCATCCAGACACGGAATCCAATTGTTCCGTATGTTCATTGACAGGCCTGACGCAGAGCTATATCAGAATGAAATAATAAGACAGTCGGAGCTGGCGGCGAACACGGTAATCAAGTGGCTGAAAAAGCTCGTGGAATATGGCATCCTGAACGAGGCCTGGAAAGGCGGCATGAAGCTATATTCCCTGAACCGGGATAGCCCTGTAGTCAGACAACTGAAAATATTGCTTAACGTAGCTGCCATCTATGAGGCCGTTGAAAAATATGCGGACACGAAGATGGAGGTATATCTCTACGGCTCGACAGCACGGGGCGAAGACCTCGCAGGCAGCGACGTAGACCTTCTTATCATCGGTATAGCCGATGATAACACCGTCGCGCAAATGGCTCGCGACATCGAGAATGCCACAGGCAGGACTGTCAGTCCGCTCATGAAGACCCCGGTTGAGTATGCTGAACTGTCGAGAACGAACAACGCTTTTTATGAGAGTATCAACCGTGACCGGATCAGGATAATATGACAGGGACATTTGAAGATTGTGTGAAGAGGGGCCTGATAAAGCCATTCCCGGTCGACGGCAGCAGCATCGAGCGAGAGCTGGCCGGTTCGGCTAAAGACCTTAATGCCGCACGGGCGAACGTTTCAGATGGCGAATATCTCTGGGCCATTGTCCAGTCCTATTATTCAATGTTCCATGCGGCGAGGGCAATTCTATACCACGACGGGTACCGGGAGAAAAGTCACCAGTGTATCGAGATATTCCTGAAAAAACTGGTCAGCGACGGCAGGATCGATCAGCGGTATGTCGATTATTTCTCCGCCGTGCGACACATGCGGGAACTGGCCAATTACGATCTGTCCTATTCCCTGGAAAATGCAGAAATTTCGTTAAGGAACGCTTCCGATTTTAACGATCGCATACGGACGCTTATAAAATGATCACTTTTTCGCCGGCGGCAGGTAGTCGCACTTAATGTCCTGGTGCAGGTGCTCCCTCTTCGCAGCGCAGAACGGGCAGAGGTCCGGCTTCTTGTCGTCCAGGCCGAAGCATTTGCCGCACACGTCGCAGCTGTAGAGAGTCTTCGCGGGCATCTCGACGTAGTCGTGGCATGGCGGCGTTTTAGAATATGCATTGTGCTCGAGGGGGCAGCCTTCCTTGTGGAAGATCACCGAGTTGATGTAGTCCACCTGCGGTATGGTCGTGAACTTCTTACACTGCAGCTTTGCGCCGCAGACCGGGCAGGTCATCTCCTCACACTCGACCTCCTTCGATGGCACCTTGAAGTATGTCTTGTCCTTCGGACACTCCCGGCCCACCATGCCCATGGGGTCGGTCTTCAGCGTGTACTTAAACGGCTCCGCCATTGGTCTTACCAGCCAAGAAGTACTCGCTGCGAGTTTATATGTTTATTGTCATTATCGGGGTCTCGGAGGTAACAAGAGGTCACAGAGCTCAGCACAGAGGCCACAGAGGCCACAGAGGGCGACACAGAGGTTTATAAAAAACGGCTTCCTGAGCCATCTGTTAAAAAAAGTCCTCTGTGCATACCTCTGTGACCTCTGTGACCTCTGTGGTGAAACTCTGCGACCTCTTGAAACCTCCGAGACCTCCAGAAAGAGTAAAGTCTATCGTTTTATACTGTCTAACATTGCTAAATTACGGACATCGTCTCAATCTGCATCTTCGGAGGAACACATCACGGATATCAGGAACTACAGGGTAAACATCAAGGAACTCGAAAAGGCGCTTAAAGAGCAGGCGTTGAAGAACAACGCCACGGTCCACGAGATCGACCCTCATGAGATCATGGTCAGCGAGTGGGTGCGCTGGAAGTGCCAGTTCGGCTGCAAGGGCTATGCGAAGCACCTGAGCTGCCCGCCGTACGTCCCGGGGCCGGAGGATACCAGGAAGCTGCTCTCAGAGTACAAGAAGGCCTATATCGTCCGTTTCCCGGGCATCCCGGGCATGAAGGACATCGACCCGGACACTATCCCGAAGAACTGGCACCCTTTCCTGAAAGGACTGATCACCTGGATCCACGACACCATGTATGACCTGGAACAGCACGCGTTCTACCAGGGCTATTACAAGGCGCTGGCGTTCGCCGCTTACCCGTGCATCTACTGCGAGGAGTGTGCCTCCGAGAAGCTGCAGGGCGTGGTCGACCGGTCCGTGAAGCGCGAGTGTCCTCATGGCGAGAAGGTCCGAACTTCAATGGAAGCCGCGGGCATCGACGTTTTTGCTACCGTGCGAAAGCTCAACCTGCCCATCAACGTCGTCCCCTGCAAGGCCAATGAGTACGGCATGATTACCACCACGGACATCAACTCCTACGGCTTACTGTTAGTCTATTGAACAGTATGGCAAACCTGCAGATATGGAAAAGTAGACGGTCAGGTGTCTATTTCAGTGTAAAAACTTTTTAATGCCGGGTTTCATTCGCAGAAATGCTTACAAAAAATATTGATAACTGATATCCATTATTACCCATTCTAATCGCGGTGCGACGTCCGTGCTTGCTTCTTGTTAAAAAGGACAATAACCGGATATCCAATGCTTCCCATTCTAATCGCGGTGCGACGTCCGTGCTTGCTTCGCCGCACGTGCTACTCCGGGTTTTTCCGGTGTTCCGGTGTCGGGCGACGGGCTCGCACCTTCGTCGGCCCAACGCGCCTTCGGCGGCGTTGAGCCTCCTTTGCAAGCCCTGAAAAACGCGCCATGCGGCAGCGTTTTTCACACCCGCCACCTCCACACCCCTCGCACAGCTGATGCGTGCGAAGGGGCAAGCCGAAAAAACCCTCCGCCTTCCGCGGAGAAGTACAGGCTATCCATACCAACACCAGTAAAGGCAACAACCCTATAATAGTCTGGGTAAGGGTAGCCTTTGCTTCTCCGCGGTCGGCGGAGGGTTTTTCTGGCCGAAGGCCCCTCGCACGCGAAGCTGTGCGAGGGGTGCGGAGGCGGCCGGGTAATGAACGCTGCCGAAGGCGCGTTGCTTAGCGCTTGCGAAGCGGTCGAGTCCGGCGCAGCGAAGCGCGGCCGGGCACGTCCGGCGGGGGTGCGAGCGCGGCCCGGACGGTGTAGCACCGGAAAAACCCGGAGTAGCCCATGCGACGAAGTAAGCATGGGCGTCGCACCGCGATTGATATTGGACAGACCATATCATGTGCTATTGATCTCCGATATTGCTAGAGCGCGGCCCGGACGGCATAAAGCAGAAAAAACCGGAGTAGCCAATGCCGGCTTCGCTGCATAAGCGTCACACCGCATGGAGATGATGCCGATACAGAAGTCGAAGCTCTATTGGTTTCAAATTTATTTAGAAATGGCCTGACGACAAAGTTGATTTTGATCCTGGGATGGAATAATCCATGTAATGAAATGCAATAATAATGTTCTTCAGGATACACCGACCCGACACGTAATCCTGAAAAGCATCGCGGCAGAGATCGGCATCAGGTCCATGAGTGACGATGCTCTCTGGAAGCACCACGACGTGCTCATGGCGAAGTACCGGAAACTCGTTAAAGACGGGGGCCCGTTACCTGAGCGGCATGGAACCACTCCGTCGCTCCTTGATGTAAAGATCGAGCTTGCTTCCCGCATGATGAATAGCTGCCACTTCTGCGAACGCCGGTGTGGCGTCAATCGCCATGAGAAGCCGGGCGCCTGCGGCGTCGATGTCGTTTCGCATGTCTCGTCCGAGTTCCTGCACATGGGCGAGGAGCCGGACCTCATCCCATCGCATACCATCTTTTTCGAGGGCTGCAACTTTACCTGTTCCTACTGTCAGAACTGGTCTATCGCACGACAGATTCGGGGTCCTGTGGCAGACCCCGGTCGCCTTGCGAAGCAGATCGAGTGGCGGCACCGGCAGGGATCGGCCAACGTCAACTTCGTCGGCGGGGAGCCCACGCCTCACCTGAACACGATCTTGAGGATAGTCAAAGCGATGGACGCGGACCTGCCCGTGATCTGGAACTCGAACATGTACATGACCCATGAGGCGATGAAATTACTGGATGGCGCGGTCGACCTGTACCTTGCAGACTTCCGATACGGCGACGACGAGCACGCCAGATGCTATTCGAGTATCGACAATTACTGGCAGGTGATTACACGAAACTTCATGGAAGCAAAGAGACAGTCCGAAATCCTCGTCCGGCTGCTGGTGCTGCCCGGGCATATCGACTGTTGCACCCGGCCGATCATCGAGTGGTGTGCAGGCAACCTGGGCCATGACGTCCGGTTCAACCTGATGTTCCAGTATCACCCGGAGTACCAGGCTTCCCGTTACCCGGAGATCAACCGCCCCCTGACTGGTTCAGAGGTCATCCGGGCGATCAACCTTGCGAAAAAGGCAGGCCTGACCAATCTCGTCTAATTTTTCAGGCATCTTTATTAACCCGGTAACCGATTGTCAATTATGACCACCCCACCGGTGAACGATACCAACAATGCGAATTGCCTTTGCCGCATGTGTCCCAGCTACCCCGGCAATAACGATCCTTTTCAATATTGCGGCCGCGGCAAGAGCGATAAGACCATCTCCGAGGAAGGCTGTCTCTGCCCCTCCGGCTGCCCGGTGTACAGCGAGTACAAGCTGAACGGCATGTATTTCTGCATCTACGGCAAGGCGAAATAACCAGAGGTGCAATGTCTCGGGCTTCTTGTCGCCTGCCCGCCAGCCGTCCGCGCACGCGCGTGCCGCCGTCCGGCTCTCTGGTGTCCTCAGCGGCCTAGAATTATATTCCTATGATAATATATTATAAATCATGCATGCGGCAGGAGCCACGAGCGCAGGGGACTTGAGGAAGCTGACCGAGCCGGAAGTGGCCCGGCTGTTCGACCCTCGCATCTACGCGCGGGGAAAGGAGTACTTCGAGGATGGCCGGGTGCAACGCCCGATCGTCTACCACGACAGCCTGATGGCCGACATCAAGGGCACCCAGCCGGAGGACTATCACGTCAGCATCGACGTCCGCGACCATAATTACGTGGCATCGTGTACCTGCCCCTATGCGTTCGGCTACTGCAAGCACATCGCGGCCGTGATGTATGCCTGGGTGAAGCGGCCATCGTTGTTCCGTGACCTGGGAAAGAGCGAGGACATGCTCAAGCGGCTGGGAAAGGAGGAGATCGTCGAGATCGTCATCGACATGATCCGCTACGATCCGGACGTCCTTTACGTGATCAACCTGCGCCTGACGCCTGCCCCGGAGTTGACAGCGTTCGTAGGCAGGGAGATCGCGGCCATCTTTTCCGAGGAATACGTCGATTATCTGAACGTGCGCGTGATCGTTAAGAAGCTTGAGATATTCCGAGAGTATGCCATGGACCTGTCACGGGCCCGCGACCTGAGCACGGCGATCACGGTGTTGTCGCCGGTCATCGATGCGGTCATTGCCAATTACACGAAGCTCGACGATGTCGACGACCTTATGAAGAACTTTTTTGGCGCAGCGCTGGACACATTCGGCGCGACAATCGCGGAGATGCGTGATGAAGGAAAGCGGCGCGCGCTGATGACTAAAGCGGTGGACTGGTACATGGACGCGGAATGGGGCCTCGAAGATCAACTGCAGGTATTCTTAAGGGACGCCACCCTGCGCCTCAACGAGGCCCGGTTCATGGTCAACACCGTCGATCTCCGGGTGGCCGACTACCGCCGCAGCCTGATCAATACCGGACCCCAGTACTCCGAGGAGCACGAGTACCTCGATGAGCGGGTACGCCGGCTGTCCGGCCTCAGGGCTGGCATTCTCGCAGATAGCAAACGTGCCATCGAGACACAGCCCGGCCAGCTATAGGCGAAAAAATCATTATTGTTACTTTTGTACAGGCTCGCAGGCACCAGACACTACGTACACGACGTACACGACGTTAAATAATAAGGCTACACTTGCCATTACCGATAAAACGTCGTGTACGTCGTGGCTGTAGTGTACGTTGTGTCAGGTGCCGGCTGAGCGTATAAAACATTTCATGAATGACTATATATGCCCCCTGCTGATATCGTAGACATGGCCCGAGCTCACGCATTCGCGCGCAAGCGGCCACTCGCCGACCAACAATAAATTTTCTGCTTGTTAAATGGTAATTTTACTATTATTTAACCAATTCATTGGAAAAAGACAAAATTTATATATATCATTGTTGGTAAAATACCAATATTAACACATCATTAGGGGAGAATATCAAAAGCCATGAATGATAGTATGGAAATTGACGAGGTCGATTCTTCTATACTTCAGCTCCTGCGGCAGAACGCCCGGATGAGCTTCACCGAGATGGCAAAGCGGACGGGTATCTCCGACGCCACCATCCAAAACCGGCTGAAGCGCATGCGCGAACGGGGCATCATCGAGCGCTTTACCGTGATCACTAACCCCGATGCGACGGGCTTCGTGGTCACGGCGATCATGCTGGTACAGACGGACACGGAAAAGCATGACAATGCCAAGAAGGCATTGTCCAGGCTGCCCGAGGTCTCGGAAGTGTACAGCGTGCTCGGCGAATACGACCTGTTCATCAAGGTCTGGGCGAAAGGTCTCGAGGAGCTGAACCGCGTGATCAACGACGATATCCGGTCCATCGACGGCATCGAGGACCTGCTGGAGATCGTAGTCGTGGAGCGGGTGAAGGAAGAAGCGCCTCCCGTTTAGGGGGAAAAACCATGAGCCTGTCGAAGAGCGTCTCAAATAACGACAACATTCACAACCGGCCCGTAGAGGGCACCGCGAAGGGCGGCGAATGCCCCGGCACCGGGAGCGTAGCCTACTTCAGCGGCTACCAGGGCCGCCGTGTCGTCGATTCCGAAGGCCGGGCGATCGGGAAGCTGAAGGACTTTGCCATTATGCCGGGCGAGACGCTGCTGGAAGTCAGCAGCCTGGTATACACCTCCAACATCCTGGGCGAAAGCGTGATCGTCCCGATGGCGGCGGTAAGCTCGATTGACGGGGATGTAAAGCTGAAGATCGCCCGAGAGGACATCCCGCCCGGGAAGCTGTCCGAGAACGAGATGCTCGTGGTCGAGACGGTCCTGGACAAGCAGATCGTGGACATCGACGGGCTCAAGGTCGTCCGGGTGAACGACGTTCTGCTGTCGAAGATCAAAGACAGGCTGTGTCTCGTCGCCGTCGATGTCGGCTTCAAGGGTATCCTCCGGCGGCTGGGCTTCGCGTGGCTTTCCGACCGTTTCCTGCAGCGGATGCCGGATAATTTCATCGCCTGGTCCTATATCGACCCGCTGGACGCCGGCCTGCGTCGCATACACCTCAAAATCCCGCGCAAGGAGATCGGCGACCTGCACCCGGCCGACATTGCCGACATCATCGAGGAGCTGGACCACAAGGAACAGCTGCTCATCCTGGAGTCGCTGGACGACGAGACGGCAGCCGAGGCTTTCGAAGAGGTCCAGCCGGACGTGCAGGCGCAAATCGTCAGGCACATGGACAGCGACGACGTGGCGGACCTCCTCGAGGACATGAACCCGGACGATGCCGCCGACGTCATCCACATGATGCCCGAGGAGAAGGCCTCCGAGGTGCTTAACCTGATGGAGCCCGAAGAGGCCAGCGAGGTCAAGGAGCTGCTTGAGTACAGCCATCGCTCTGCCGGCGGCTTGATGACTAACGAGTTCATCGGCATGCCCGTCACGGGCAAAGTCACGGACGTCTTCGAGAAGCTCCGGCAGAGCGGCAGCGAGATCGACATGATCTACTATGTCTATGTGCTCGACGAGAAAGAGCACCTGCTCGGCGTTTTATCGCTGCGGGACCTGCTGCTCGCGAAGCCGGACCAGGGCATCGCGGATGTGATGCTGACTGACCTGCTAAGCGTTTTGCCGGATACGCCTGCGGAGGAGGTAGCCAACCTGCTCTCCAAGTACGACCTGCTGGCGATGCCTGTTCTCGATGCCGACGGCGTGATGCTTGGCGTGGTTACCTTCGATGACGCGCTGGAGGACATCATCCCTGAGGACATCAGAAAGCAGCTGCCACGGAACTACCGTATTGTCCGCAGGGTGCACAACAGGGGTAAAGTGTGATGAAGCTCGCCGAAGTGCTCCTGACAAAATGGAAAAATGTTGCGATCTTCCTTGCCATCATCGGCCCCGGCATCATCACGGCCAGCGTGGACAACGATGCCGGCGGCATCACGACTTATACGCTTGCCGGCGCCCATTTCGGTTTCAGCCTGTTGTGGACGCTGATCCCGATTACCGTGGCCCTTATCGTCGTCCAGGAAATGTGCGCGCGGATGGGCGTGGTCACCGGCAAAGGCCTGTCCGACCTGATACGTGAGAACTTCGGGGTGAAGCTCACTGTCCTGCTCATCCTTGTGCTGATCGTCGCCAACATGGGCAACACCATGGCCGAGTTCGCCGGCGTGGCGGCGAGCATGGAAATATTCGGCGTCAGCAAGTACATCGCCGTGCCGATCGCCGCCGCGCTCGTGTGGTTGCTGGTGGTCAAAGGCACCTACAGCCTGGTGGAGAAGATCTTTCTCATCGCAAGCAGCTTTTACGTGACGTACATTATTTCCGGCCTGCTGGCTCACCCGAACTGGGGCGAGGTTGCCTCGAAGTCAGTAGTTCCTTCGGTCAGCTTCAACCCGGGCTACATCGGCATGATCATCGGTCTGGTGGGCACCACCATCGCCCCCTGGATGCAGTTCTACATCCAGTCGGCGGTCGTCGAAAAGGGCGTGAAGCTCTCCGAGTACAAATACACGAAGTGGGACGTGATCATGGGATGTCTGGTCACCGATCTCGTGGCATTCTTCATCATCATGACCTGCGCTGTGACCATTTTTCCCGCAGGAATCAGTGTGGATACTGCGGCAGAGGCGGCGCTGGCGCTGGTCCCGCTGGCCGGGCAGTACAGCGGCTGGCTGTTCGCCTTCGGCCTGTTCAACGCATCGGTCTTCGCGGCCTCGATCTTGCCGCTGGCGACCGCGTACACGGTCTGCGAGGGCATGGGATGGGACACGGGCATCGACAAAAAATTCCGGGACGCGCCACAGTTCTACACGCTTTACACACTCATTATCGTTATCGGTGCCGCCATCATCCTCATACCCGGTGCGCCGCTGATCACGATCATGCTGCTATCACAGGTATTGAACGGAATGCTGTTACCCGTCATCCTGGTCTTCATGCTGCTGCTGATCAACAACAAGAAGCTGATGGGCAAATATACGAACGGCAAAATCTACAATTACCTGGCCTGGGGCACGACCATCGCTATGACGGCGCTGACGATCGCGCTTATCGTTACGAGCATATTCCCCGGGCTCCTGGGGTAAACATTGGATTGCTATTCCTCCATTTACAGATGATACGATAACCTATATGTATCAAGGCTTCTTTTATTTTATATGGATGATTAGTATAGTAATAAATATAAGGGGAACCATATACGGAGCCGACAAAAGGATCAACAGCCATCCTGAGGATATTATCATGCTGCCTGAACAAAGTAGTCGACGCCGTTAAAAACCTCAAAAGCGACCCCCTGAAATTCACTATATTGATGGGTATTATTTTCCTGTGTTCTGTCGTCTCGACGCACGTCATTTTTAACGAGATTTATCTCACCTGTTTCATTTCCACCGGCATCCTTTTCCTGGGATATATGGGGTATGTCACCTACAGCCGGGACCAGGAGCGGAAGGTAATGGAAAAGATCAACGGCAAGTTTCAGGCGATGGCCGGGGAAATTGCCGCTGCGAGGGCCCGTTCAGGCAAGAAAAACGGCTGACTGCAGGCATCGCAGCCTCACGCAGCCGATAAACGATTTCCCGGGTGGCCGGAATGCCCGGCATTCCCGGGGTTTCAAGCTTTACGGTTTGGCGTACCTGTGCCGGCAAATTACCGGCGTCTGCCGCCGACGCCGGCACTTTGCCTGACGCCGCCGTGGAACCCGCCGATGCTGCCAGTGATGCCCTTGCCCAGATTACGGCTCTGGGCGAAGTCGCCACGGTGCTGGGCGGTCTGCAGCGTGTTCTGCGACGGGTCGATGATGCCAGGCAGCGGCGTCTCCAGCGAATATATGACGGACTCGCACGTCTTCGGGATCGAGACCGCGATCCCGATTACCTGGAAAGTAAGGTGGTTAACTTGCTGTGACAGGGGTATGACGGCCAGGCTTAACTGGCTGTGACCGGAGCCGAAGCCCCGCAGGCCCTTTACATACCCGGGGTTTTAACCCGGGAGGGGGTACATCTATGCTGACTTTTTAAAAATTGATAAGCCGTTTATCGTTTAAATTTCTGAACAAAGTGGATAATCGGCAATTATAT
Organism: uncultured Methanocellaceae archaeon; assembly: GCA_963769045.1. Lineage (GTDB taxonomy): Archaea > Halobacteriota > Methanocellia > Methanocellales > Methanocellaceae > Methanocella_A. Next base: position 2,783 of record CAVYKK010000008.1, on the reverse strand, counting down.
CGTGCTATTTAGCATTCAAAACGTTATATTGCATTATTTATTGATATAAATGGCATTAAGCCTCGCTTTTTATAAAATCAAAGTCAATTCAACCGAATTTCCGCTGACTTCCAACAATAACTAATTAAAAGTACCAGCGGAATTTTGTCGTGCAGGAGGATGAATTGGTATGATGAAGAAACTATCTATATTCGTTCTTCTCGTGCTGGCAGCGCTGGCCTTGACTCTGCCCGCGGTCGCCTGGTGGGGCGGCTGGGGCGGTCGGCGGGCGGTCTGGCTGGGGCGGTCTCGGCTGGGGCGGTCTCGGCTGGGGCGGTCTCGGCTGGGGCGGCTTAGGTGGCTGGGGCGGCTGGGGCGGTCTCGGCTGCGGCGGCTGCGGCCTGGGCGGCTGGGGCGGCATGTGGTGGTAAACACCACAATCCGACCCATGCTAAACCTGATATAGCACGAGAAACCGAATAAAGGGTGGGAGGAGCAACAACTGCTTACTCCCCATTTTTATTATTAATGTAGCTTTGAGCGAACATTCTCGCTCCGGGAGCGCAAGTATATGATCCGGCCATTACTTGCGCTCCCTTACATTCGGGCAAATTTTTGCTATCAAAACAAAGCAGCATTACCATTTGTTTGTGTTAAGGTGGTTTATTGCGCGGGATTTGCCAAATACCTTAATAAAATTGGTCTTTCTACTTTCCAGTGGTGTGTTTATGGTAAACAATAACCTGATGTATGAAGATATGGGGTTTGGCGCGTGGAACGTCTCCTGGTGGGACGTCGGGCTGCGCGCGCTCATCGCCATCTTGTTCGGACTCGCGCTGCTGTTCTGGCCGGGCATATCGCTGTTAACCTTCGTCTACCTGTTCGCTGCCTTCGCGTTCTTCGACGGCGTGCTCGTCCTGCTGCAGATGGTGACCGTGAAGGATGGGCGATGGTTCTGGCGGCTACTACAGGGCCTGATCGCCATCGCTGCAGCGGCCGTCGCGGTCGTCTGGCCCGGGAAAACACTGGTATTTATCGCGATACTGCTCGGGTCCTACTGGGTTATGACCGGCATCCTTGAGTTACTCGTGGCCATCGACCTGCGGAAGGCCATCAAGGGTGAGCTGCTGCTGGTCGCGGCCGCCATATTATCAATGATCGTCGGCGGGATACTGATCTTTCATCCGTTCACGGGGCTCGTCGCCCTCGCCCAGGTGATCGGTGTTCTTAACATTGCCCTGGGTATTATACTGGCGCTACTATCAGCTAAGCTGGCGCTGGCGGGCAGCAGGAGACCGGCACCAGCATAAAAACTATTTTTTTTACCGCCTGAAATTGTCATATAAGCTCATTGCCAGGTGCAAGTATAGCTCACGTTGCCAGTATTTGTATTGAAAAATTGTTGTCCACTCGCAGGTCTGATATTAATTAAAATTATCGAATATTTACGCTGTATATTGGCTTTAACCTGAAATCGATGCTTTCTGTCTATCTTTTAGGAATGTGGGGGTGGAAATTTGGATAAAAGAACTATCTATAGCCCTATGGCTATTTTGAGCATGGTTATCGTTCTATCGCTTATCGGCTCGACAATATGCTCTGGAATAGCCGATGGCCAGCAGTATGCGCAACAATCTTCTCAGGGAAATGACGGCGCCCAGACCCAGCCTTCGGGCAATGAACCGGGCCCGGTGATCAAGGGGCTCGAGGGGCTGAAAGGCTTCGGGTCTGGCCACAGCCAGCTGAGCCTGGCGGTCATACCACTATCGCAGCAGGATAACCAGCTGATGTTCCAGCTGATCGGGTTCGCGGTCTCGATCCCGGAGACGGGCGAGGCTGTCATATATTCGCTGGAGACGCCGCTGTCCGGCGTGATCGACCCGTCGCAGAACACGCTGCAGATCGACATCTCGAACCTGGCCGACGCCATCGATACGGCGGGATACGACGACGCCTCCGACGTCTACGACGTCATCCGGTCCGACCCGCAGGTGATGATCATCGACGTCGACCTGAGCTATGCCAGCCAGCAGGGGTCGCAGACGTCCTTCAACGTCAACAGCGTCGACCTCATCTTTCCGGACGGACGGATGCAGACCTTCGCGCTGCAGAAGCCCACGCAGCTGATCGTCGACACGCAGAACGATATCGTCGCCATGGTCGCGTTCCCCGAGATGGTGGACACGTTCGACGACTACTACGGCGCGACTTACACGTCCGTGGAGCCCGTGGTGTATTCTGAGCCGGTGTACGTCACCGCGCCGATCTACACGCCGTACCTGAACCCGATGCCCTTCTACGGGACGGGCTACGCCTGGTACAATCGGTTCGCCTTCGGGAGCGGCTTCCGGTCCTTCTGGAACGTGGATCGCGTCACCCACTTCGATCGCTTTTCGAATGCCGACCGGTTCCAGACCCGGAACGTCCGGAACGACTTCGCCGATCGCTCGCGGAATACGCTGCAGACCGCCCAGCGCCGGGGCGACTTCGCGCAGAGCCGGAGCCTGGGCAGCGGGGTTAAGGGCGGCATAGGCGGGTTCCGCGGCGGAACCGGAAAGAGCGTCACCAGCGGTGCCAGTATCAGCCGAGGCAAAGCCGGCGGAGGCAGAACTATCGGCGGAGCCGGAAGTATCGGCAGCGGCAGATCCGCCGGAGTAAGGGCCGGCGGAGCCAGGGCCGGCGGAGGCAGAGGTGGCGGTGGCCGACGCAGGTAACCAGTGATAGCAAGTCAGCCACCAGATCATGACATGGTAATCCGGCGATGTACTCCGACTGCCGGGATCGCTGAAATATGGGTGTGCCGG
>CAVYKK010000007.1:0-89837 GCA_963769045.1 uncultured Methanocellaceae archaeon | reverse complement strand
TATATAGTTATCGAGCCCTGTCATAATTCGGACAGGGCGCATTTAAAAATTTCAGTCGCTGGGCAGGTTGATGAAGCCTTCGTATATCAGCCCGCGGACCGTGTCCACGGTGACCTTCATCCCGTCCTGGAATATCCGGGTCGCATTTCTGACATCCACAACCACCGGGATGTCCATCTCGCGGCCGATGATGGCCGTATAGGAGGTCATTCCCGGCTCCTCCGCAAGAATGGCCTTCGCCCTCTTTACCTCTTCGATGTGATCGACATCGACCTCTTTCAGCACCACGACGTCGCCAGGCCTGATATTCTTGAACTCATCCGGCGTCCGGACCACGGTGGCGATGCCCTTGACCGTTTCCCTGCCGATGCCCATACCGCGGGCGATCTCCTTCGCGACCAGGTGTACCTTCATGATGTTCGTTCCCCCGGGTATGCCGGTCAGCACGCCGGCAGTAATGACTACAAGGTCGCCCGTGCCGATATACCCCTTACTCATGCAAATGCGGACGGACTCGTCGACGAGATGGTCGAAGTTCCGCGATTCGCCGATTTTGACGGGCACGATCGCCCAGGACAGGGTAAGCTGGTTGATCACCTTCGGGTCGGTGGTGACGGCGAGAATGGGCACCTGTGGCTTGTAGCGCGATACTTTGCGCGCGGTGAAGCCGGTCTGGGTGGCCGTGATGATCGCCTGTGCCCGGAGGTTGCGGGCCGCGTCGAATGTCGCCTCCGCCACCGTATCCGTGATCGAGGCCGACGGCCGGGGCGTCTTTGCGGCGATCGCATCCTTGTAATACGTCGAGTCCTCGGTGTACTTCGCTATCCGGGCCATGGTCTGGACGGACTTGACCGGGTACTCGCCGAAAGCCGTCTCCCCGGACAGCATGAGCGCGTCGGTGCCGTCGAACACGGCGTTGGCTACATCCGTCGCCTCTGCCCGGGTCGGTATCGGGTTGCGTATCATGGAGTCGAGCATCTGCGTTGCGGTGATCACCGGGATACCCTTCGCGTTACACTTCGATATGAGCATTTTCTGGACGATGGGCACCTCGGCCATAGGTATCTCGACGCCCAGGTCGCCCCGGGCCACCATGATGCCGTTCACCACGTCGATGATGCCGTCGATGTTCTTCACGCCCTCGTGCTTCTCGATCTTGGCGATGATAGGGAGATCCGCACCGCGTTCCTCTATCATTCGCCGCAGGTCGAGCACGTCCTGTGGCTTGCGGACGAAGGACATGGCGACCATGTCCACACCCTGCCGGATGCCGAAGTCAAGGTCATTCACGTCTTTATCCGTGATGGACGGTATCTTCAGGGAACTCTGGGGCAGGTTGATGCCCTTGCGGGGCTTCAGCTCGCCGCCCCGGACGACTTTCGTGTTGATGTCGGTGCCGTTGACGCTCTCTACTTTCAGCTCCAGGAGGCCGTCGTCCAGCAGGAGCGTCTGCCCGGCGGAAACGGACTGCGGCAGCTCCCTGACCGGCACGGTGACCTCCTTGCTGTTCCCGGGCACTTCGCGCGTGGTGAGTGTAAACTCCTGTCCTGGCACCAGGTTCGCGGTCTCCTGGATGCCGTTGACCCGCACCTTCGGCCCCTGCAGGTCCATGAGAATGCCGATCGGCTGGCCCATGGCCTCGGATACCAGCCGGATGTTCTTGATAGTCCGCTCGTGAGTCGGGTGATCGGCGTGCGACATGTTCAGGCGTGCGACGTTCATGCCTGCATTGATCAGCGACTCCAGCTTGTCCTGCGTGTCGCAGGCAGGGCCGATAGTGCAAACGATCTTCGTCTTTCTCATGATGACAGCTCGATAATGCTAGACTGTTCGGCCTGGCTCAATTTATCTTTTGTTACCATTTTGTAGGCCTCACGTATGCGACAATGATAAGCCCGAGTATGACTGCGGCACCTATCCCGGCCAGGACGTAGATGAAGCCGACAGACTGGAATATCCACAGCATGGCCGGCGCAGCCACAGCCACGCCCGCCATGATCAGTAACACGATAACAGCCGACGCGGCAATCAGCCGGGCTTCCCGTATGACGCTCCGGGAAAGTGCGTGATCGACCTCGTCCGGGTCAGCGCCCCGGGTAAGGAAGCTGTGCCGGGCTCTCCTCGTGCCGGAGAACGACTGGAGCAGCAGCCCGCCGCAGACCAGCCCGAGGCCAATGACAAGGATGGCCGTAGGCGGCAGGCTGCTGGAAAAGATGCCGAAGTTCAGTGTCGAGCCTGCCACCCGCAGCAGGTCCAGCCGGGAAAATCCCAGGATTGAAGGCAGATAGAGCGCAAACGCCAGGTACATGACTATCCGTAGCCTCACGTTGTTCCATATCGGAATCAGTCCGAGCGCTGACAGCACGGCGACAAGGGCGATGCCGACGAAAATGTCGCTGACCGGCAGCGTGATGTCCGTGAGCCTCCACAAGCCGGAAAAGAGCCGGGTGGTTGTGAACGCGATCACGGCTAACGCCAGCATCAGCATGGCGGTCAATGCGGCCAGCATATCGATACGTGCTATCAACAGGCTTTTTTTAGCTGCCCCGGTCATGACTGCCTCCGGAAGCCGACAGCCATGACCCGGCTCAGGCTTTTCGTCAGGGGATTCCACGGGATGACCAGCGCCCCGGCCTTACGGACCGCACGTACGCATGGCATCTCACCTGCTTCCAGCAGTATCGCTCCGGCTTTCTCGTAAAGGTCCGATGCCGCAAGGCCGTACCCGGCGATATGTAACACAAAGACATGCGGCCGTTTCGCGCTGTACGAATACCTGTGCATCAGCCGGACGCCCTCGATCAGGTCTCTGGCGTTCTTATTGCCGATCATCGTGATGACGACGAACAACGGATTCACGCCGGCGAGGTGACCGGAACACTTTTTTACGGCCCTCTTGAGGCCGTCGTCATCCACCCGGTCGATGATCTCCACGTCGATCAGGCTGCGGAGTATCCGGGACGCCTGCTGCCGCCCGGTATCGGGCAGGATGAAAGCCTCCCGGCCCCCGTAGTTAAAGACGTATACGCCCACGCGGACGTCCCGCTCGAGATAGAAGGACGAAATGCCAGACGCCGCCTGCAACGCGTATTCGAACACGTTATCCACAGTGGAGCCGAGGCTCATCCACGTCCCGGCATCGATGAAGATGAGGACGGTCTTTTTGCCTTCCTTCTCGTACTCGTTCACGTATGGCTTCGCGTTGACAGCCGTAGACAATCGGGCGGTAGCCTTCCAGTTGATCGCCCGGAAGGAGTCGCCATAGCTGTAGTGCCTGATTTCCTTGAAATCGGTCGTCCGCATGCCGAGCTTGCACGCCGCGCCCAGCGGCAGGGGCAGACTCGACCTGAGCCGGGGGTCATGCATCTTTTTAAGGCCCGGCCGCGCAGGTTTCACGGTCAGGCGGGCGGTCTCGCCGGCATCCGCAGGTGTCCGCCCCATCCAGGAACTGTTAAAACGTTCGACGTGTGCAGGCCCGATATCGTAAGCCCCCCGCCGGGTGCAGCGGACAGCATAGGATATCGTAACCGTCCGGCTTTTGCCATCGCACCAGAACACGTGGAAATTATTGCCGTCGTCAAGCGCGAAGTGCTCGGGCAGCCTGTCGGCCACGGTAACGATGCCGGAGCCCCGGCCCAGGTCTGCCGTTATCGATAGCCGGACCACCTCGCTGGTGCTGGCCGTGATCACCTGTTCCGCCCGGGTGACCGTCACGTTGCCGGCACGCCGGTAAGCCAGCGAGAAGAAGACGAAGAAAAAGGGTACCAGCGACAGGTAGATGACGATAGCGTTCCCCAGCGCTATGCCCGCGACCAGCAAGGTCATGGCGGCGCCCGCCACGCTGTACACTCTTTCGGATATCGTCGCTATCCCGTCCCTTAGCGTGCCTGCCGCCGCATGAAGTCCCGGGGCGGCTCTATTGACGCGGCAACGGTGGAGACAATCGACCGCGGCGTGGCCGTACCCTCGATCTCGGACTCGATGTTCAGGATTATCCGGTGGCTGAGGGCGTCCTCCGCAAATATCTTGACGTCGTCCGGGGTGACGAAGTCACGGCCGCACATGGCGGCATGTGAACGGGACAGCTTCAGCAGCGCCAGTCCGCCCCTCGGGCTCGAGCCCACTTCGACATCGGAGTGCTCTCTGGTGGCGCGCACGATCTGGCTGATGTAGTCGAGGATCTGTCCGTCCGCGTATATCGACGACTCGACCGCCTCCTGCATGGCCAGGAACTGGCCGCTCTGGAGGGCGGACTGCACCAGGTCCGTCGGGTCGTCCGTCTTCCAGGCGATCCTGCGGCGGAGGATTTCGCTCTCCAGCTCCAGCGTCGCCACATATCCCGTGGACATCTTCAGGAGGAACCGGTCCAGCTCGGCCTCGGGCAGCGGGAACGTGCCCTCCAGCTCGATGGGGTTCTGGGTGGCAATGACGAAAAAGGGGCTTTCCAGCCGGTGCGTGGTGCCCTCGATGGTCACCTGCTTCTCTTCCATAGCCTCGAGCAGCGCGGACTGGGTCTTAGGGGGCGCCCGGTTGATCTCGTCCGCGAGCACCACGTTCGTGAATATCGGCCCTTTTTCCAGCGTGAACCCCGAAGCGGCATCTTTCCAGATGCGGGTGCCGAGAATGTCGGCAGGCATCATGTCAGGGGTGAACTGTATCCGCCCCCACGCGCAGCCCGACACCCGGGCGAAGACCTTCGCAAGCAGCGTTTTTCCAAGCCCCGGATTGTCCTCGAAGAGGACGTGCCCGTCAGCCAGGGCCGCGCATAGCATCTTCCTGAGCACAACCCTGTCGCCGACGAACACCGCTCCAGTCGACTGCAGTATCCGTTCGGACAGCGCCTTGACCTCGTTCAGCTCCATTGCACAATCACCATTTCCTGTTTACCTGTGTTACCTGGCCGGAATGGCCGGGATGATTTTTTCCGGGCTGGTGTTTCCGCTGTCGCCTGCCCGACCGCTTTCTGCGTCGATAGCCGCGACAGCGGCTGCCAGCATCGATTCCGCGACCTTCGCACGCTTCATCCGGCCTGTCGCGTCCCGGTCGCCCACCGCCCACCGTAGCGCGACGGGCGGCACCGGGTCTTCCGCATAGTTGAGTAGTATTGATATCACGTTCTCGACGACTCCGGGCGGAACGCCGTTCCTGGCCAGCGCCATCGTGGTGAGCGTTATCAGGCCGTCTTTCCTTCCGTTCTCCACGAATTCCCCGACCTTAGCCGCAGCCATCTCCAGATCGCCCTTCTCGTAGCGGAGCACGCCGGTAACCTTGTGGCCGTCCCCGAACTCCTGTCCCTCGTAGGTGCGAAGAGCGGACTTGATCTTCCGGAACAGCCAGAAGATGGCCACGCACATGGCGGCCCACTCGATCACAGTCACCGCCATTGGCCCCAGCGTGAGCAGCGACGGCCTGACGAACGCCAGGTAGGTCATGACAATCGCCACGGCGGCGCCGATCAGCCCCGGGTTCCATAGTCCCGAGAACGCTTTGCCGACGAACGAGACCCGGGGATTGCTGTGCCTGCCAAGGACGCCGATAAACGCGAAAGCAGCCGCGGCGACGAACCCGATGAGGACAATAGAGGCGAGCTGCGGCAGGAAAAGGACGCCCGACGCTGACAGCAGCGAGTAGTAGAGATTGCCCGCCAGCGCTATGAGCAACGCCCTCGTTGTCACCCCGGTCAGGTCAGAATAAGCCTTCGAGAGGAAGTGGACCGCCCACATGGCACCCAGGAGCAGGATTGGCAGCCCAAGGCCTCTTGCTTCCGCCCGTAGCTCCGGGGCAGATATGAGCAGCGTGCAGAAGAGCGTGATAGCCAGCACCTGCAGGGACCGGCACAGCGGGACTGCGAACTTTCCGGTCAGCAAGACCTTCGCTATGGCTGCCATGTAGAGGAGTATAGCGGCACATATTCCCGGAACGAACACGATCGTCGATCGCAGGAAAGCCATCGCAATGGCCAGGAAGATCGCCAGGGCGATCGTCCAGAGCATGACCCTTTTCAGGGCCTGGTTTTTTGCCGTTGCAATCGTTCTCCCGTCGCTCATAATAATCCCATCCCGGACAGATACATACGCTCGTACTCCGTCCGCCTGACGGTATGCGTACTGAAGTTGGCCAGCTCGAATACCGTGACGGCCGTGCCTATCGAGTCAACCGTTTCCGGCATTCGCCCGCAGATCGTCCGTTCCAGCTCGCGGGGCGTCATATCGTCCCTGACATCGGCATTACCTGACTTGAGGGTCCGGCACAGCTCGTTGAACAGACGCACGATCTCTTCCCGGTAGTCCACGATCTCCAGGTCGGTCCAGGACAACTCGCCAGTAACATCATGGTCGCCTGGACTGACCGTGACCCGGTGGCGTCCTTTCGGCAGCCTGAGCATTACACGCACTGTGTTTCCGTCCAGCCGGACCTGCCTGGCCTCGCCGCCGTCTATGGATAACATTGTATCGCGGCTCACATCCCCTTTGCACGTAATGGTCATTTCCAGTGGCTCGTCAGCGCCCCATGTTAGCGGCAACGGCTCGCGGATTTGCGGGAACCGTAGCTCGTAGAGCCCTTCGAACGACCCCGGGGGGACCGTCGAGGCGCCAGGGGCCTCTGCCGGATCAGCTGACACACCCATAGCCTGTTTGCGTCTGCGTTTCCTAGTAAACCAGTAAACGATCGCCGCAGTACCCGCCAGCGCCGTGGCGACAAAGACAATGATTGCCAAAACAGGGCCGGAGTCCTGGCCTGCGGCGAACGGGTCGAACTTCGCCTCGTCACCCTGCCCCAGCAGCTGTGCAAGGTCAATACCATCGCCGCCTTGTTCTCCGTTATTCGTGTCCGGGGGGACTTCTGAGGGTATACCGGAACCGTCGCTCACGCTGCCGTCGCCGCTATCGTAGTAATCTACGGGCTCGCTGCCGGCGTTGATAATGTTGCTCGTATACTCCAGCGATGCGATCAGCATCAGCACAGATACGAAGACGAGCACGATCACGACGATCGAATTCCTGATATCGCGCATGTGTAACACAGTCACCGGTTTTGTCTGGCGTGCCAGAAGAATCCTTTTTTAGTTTTCTTGGTGATTTGGCCTCTATTTATAGTTTGTCTACTAATAGGTTAATCCCCTGGCCTCCGATTGACGGCAAAGCAGCTATGGATTACCCAAAAATTATTTAACAGGCACCGTATTATTCTTGCACATGAAATGCGTGGTCACCGGCGGTGCCGGGTTTATCGGAAGCCACCTGGTCGATTCCCTGCTGGCCGCGGGGAACGAGGTAACGGTCATCGACAACCTCTCCGGCGGAAAGCGAGAGTTCCTGGAGCCGCATACGGGCGATCGTCGTTTCCGGTTCGTGGAAGCCGATCTGTCATCGGAAGGGTTTGTCTGTGAGGACTTCAAGGGCGCGGATACAGTCTTCCACCTGGCCGCCAACCCCGACGTCCGCACCGGGGCGACAGACACAAAAACGCCCATCAGGCAGAACATCATGACGACCTATAACGTGCTCGAGTCCATGCGGCTCAACGGCGTAGGCCGGATCGCCTTCACGTCGACGTCAACAATCTATGGCGAGGCATCAGTCGTGCCCACACCGGAGGACTACGGGCCGCTGCTCCCCATATCGCTGTACGGCGCGTCCAAGCTGTCCTGCGAGGCGCTGATCAGCTCGTACTGCCACACGTTTGGAATGACGTCCTGGATTTACCGGTTCGCCAACATCGTCGGCAGCCGGGGCACTCACGGCGTGATCTTCGATTTCATCAGGAAGCTCCGGGCGGACCCGAAAAAGCTGACCATCCTGGGCGACGGCCGGCAGTCGAAGTCATACCTGCATATAAGCGACTGCGTCAAAGCCATGCTATTCGTCGTGGAGAATGCAGGGGAACAGGTGAACGTCTACAATATCGGCTCCGAGGGCCAGTTCAACGTTACCGGAATCGCCCGCGTCGTTGCCGAAGAGATGGGGCTGCGGAACGTCGAATTCGAGTATACGGGCGGCGACCGGGGCTGGAAGGGCGACGTCCCGTACATGGAGCTGTCTATCGGGAAGATCAAAGGACTGGGATGGAAACCGACGCATGACTCGGAGGCGAGCGTGCGCTTGTGCGTGAAAGAGCTGTTGAGAGAGGCTTGAATGGAAGGACCGGGTAAGAAGGAAAGGCGGGCCGACGAGAAAATCGACGCGTACCGTTCGAAGATCAAGAACTCTGAGGACCAGAAGCTACGCAGCGAGGTCTTTGACGTAGCCACGCTTAAGGCACTTTATACTTTCGCGAGCAAGGGCATCATCGAGCAGATGGGCGGTGTCGTCTCCACCGGCAAAGAGGGCAACGTCTTCCACGCCATCGGCGAGAACCAACGTGAGCTGGCTATTAAGATCTACCGCATCGCGACCAGCGACTTCCGGAAGATGGAAGACTACATGCTCGGCGACCCCCGGTTCTCCAACATCCGGCACACGCAGAAAGGCATCATATTCGCATGGACGCAGAAAGAGTTCCGGAACCTGCAGCGGGCGACCGAGGCCGGCGTCCGGGTGCCGGCGCCCTACGAGGCAGACCGCAATATCCTGATCATGGAGTTCATCGGCAAAGACGGCATCCCGGCGCCGAGGCTGCGGGACATAACGGTCGAGGAGCCGGAACGTATATATCGTACCATAGTCAGTTATATGGTGGCGCTGTACCGGAAAGCGAAACTGGTGCATGCCGACCTGAGCGAGTTCAACATACTCATTTATGAGGATGAACCTGTAATTATTGACATGGGCCAGTCAGTTTTGCTGGACCATCCCATGTCCCGCGAGTTCCTGCTGCGCGACGTCAGGAACATCGTGCGATACTTTAAAAAGCTCGGCGTCGAGTGCAGCGAAGAGAGCCTGCTGGCCGAGATTACTAAAAAGGAATGATATTCATGCAAGAGCACATCAAAGTCCCCCAGGACCGCATCGGCGTGATCATTGGCGTGGAGGGAAAGGTCAAGGAGACACTGGAGAAAAAGTCCGGCGCGACCATCGACGTGGATAGCGAGAGCGGCACCGTGGTCCTTGAGTCAGAAGGCGATGCCTTCAAGGCATTACGCGCCACCGAAGTGATCAAGGCCATCGCCAGGGGTTTCAGCCCGGAGAAAGCGCTGAAGCTGCTGGACAACGATGAGCTCATCCTCGATATGATGGATCTCTCCAAGATCAGCGATTCCCCGTCGGACCTGACACGGCTCAAAGGCCGTATCATCGGCAAGGCAGGCAAGACCAGGGAGATCATGGAGTCCATGACCGGAGCGAAGATTTCCGTCTACGGCAAGACGATCAGCATCCTCGGCGACCCGGAGCAGGTCATGTCGATACGGACAGGGATAGACATGCTCATCGATGGTGCACCCCATGGCGCAGTCTACGGGTACCTTGAGAAGCGGCGCCGTGAGATCAAGCAGTCGATGTTCGAATCTATCGAATAACTTTTTTCGGAGTCACGGTCTCTGACGGGGCAAGCGTCGCCCGTCGGCGGCCATCCCGTGCGCGCGGGCGATGTCCTGGTAGTACGCGTCATTCGGCATAAAATAAAGGGTCGGGGATAAGAGCTATCCCCTGATTACTTCTTCCGCCTGCCCGCAACAAATATCCCTGCGCCCGCGATCGCGGCCAGGGCCATCGCAGCCGCAAAGCCCGGGATCGGCGTGGGGCTCGGGGCCGGCGTGGCCGAAGGGGCCGGCGTGGGCGTAGCTGTCGGCGTGGACGACGGCATAACGGTCGGAGTGGACCCGGGCGTCGGCGATGGTGTCGGCGTAGGCGTAGGCGTAGCCGTGGGATCTGGCGGAGGCGACTGCGTCGGCGTAGCATGGGACACGGTCATCGTCGCCAGGCCGCTCTCGCACAGGATCGGGATGTCGATCGCGACGAACTCTTCTTTCTCCGTGAACATATCTTCATTGATCACGTACACGATGCCATTCGTGCCGATTGCGACGCTCCAGGTGTTGGCCAGATCGCCATAACCGGCGATCGTCGGCCCGATGTTAGCGATAAAGTGCCCGGCGGAGTCGAACATGGCCACGCGACCGTTGAAGCAATCGGCCGCGTAGACGAAGCCATCAGGGCCTACTTTCAGGTTGAAGGGAGATATCATCTGCCCGTCGCCATTCCCCGGCGAGCCGAACTGATACTGGTAGTTACCCATCGCATCGAACACGCTGACCAGGCAGGTTTCTAGATCTGATACATACACGTTGCCCGCAGCGTCGATGCCCACGCCACTGGGCGCAACAAAGCCATCGAACGCGCCAGCCGGGGCACCGAACTCAAATCCGTAGCCCCCGTCCGCGTCGAACACGTTGACCCGGCCGCTTTCAATGTCAGCCACGTACGCGTAGCCCGACGCGTTAACCGCGAGGCCGGCCGGTTCGGCGAGATGCCCCGAGCCGAACTGGCGTACGTAGTCGCCGGCCGCGTCGAAGACCTCGACCCGGGAGTTCCCAACGTCCGTGACGTACAGGTAATCTACGACGTCGATCGCGATGCTACAGGGATCGTTAAACTGCCCGTCGCCAGTCCCGTGCGAGCCGAACTGGAACTGGTAGTTGCCGGCCTCGTCGAACGCCTCGACCCGGTCGTTACCCCTGTCAACCACATACAGGTTACCGAACGAGCTCATGGCAAGGTCGGCCGGCTGATCGAACTTGCCGATGGCCGGGTATCGCATATCCGGGGAGCCTGCCGCCCGCAGTGAAGGAGAGAGCCTGGCGATCGAATAAGAACTTTCTGACACGAAGAGATAGCCGCTGGAGTCCAGGGCAATCCCAAATGCGATTAACGTACTACCATCGCCGAGGTCATCCGAACTGGCAACGTAAGTTCCGCAATTATCGAACAGGTGTACACGGTTATTGCCGCCCCATTCGCCCACGAACACGTAGCCCGAAGCGTTCATTGTAATGCTATACGGGCTAAAGGGTTGTCCGAGGCTGCTGCCCGTCGCGTCGAAACCGTACTCGTAATGGCCTGCATTATCGAACACGCTGACCCATCCGCTGGACAAAAACGTCACATATACGTAATCCGAAGCATTAATCGCGATACAGTCAGGAGGTATTACGGTCTCTGTAGCTCCGCCGATGGTAAAGAAATCATCGATAAGATTACTCGCATTATCGAAAATTATGACCTTGGATTCTAAGCTATCCACCACGTACACATAGCCGGAAGCGTTCACCGCAATACTGTCCATGTCCGTAAACTGCCCCGGGCCGCTGCCGGCGGGCCCGAAGTCGTTGACATAATTGCCGGCCTTATCGTACACAAAGACCCGGTTGGCATCTACATCCGCAACGTACAAGTAATCCGAAGAGTTCACGGCGAGAAATCGCGGGCGCGACAATTGTCCGGGGCCGCTGGCGGCAGAGCCGATATCGGTCAGGTAAGCTTTCGCCGGGTCGAAGACGGCCACCACTTTTTTGCCGTCATCGGCGACATACATATAGCCCGTAGAGTTGATCGCGATACCCCATGGACCTAAATGTACACTTTCCCGGCCACCCCAGGATACTTCGCCCCGCGGGTCCAACATGTACAGGCTGACGTTTGCCGTGTAGGTCCCGTCCGGCACCGCGTTGCCGCCGGCGTCGCGCCCGTCCCAGCTCATGCTGTACGTGCCGTCGACGTGGTAGCCGCCATAAAGGCTGCGTACTACAGTGCCACCGGAGTTGGTAACATTTACGAGGACGAAGCCGCCCGGCACGTTGGCCAGTGTATAGCTGATGGTCGTCGGCCCGGACGAAAAGGTCGCCGGGCTGGCAGATACGCCTGAAACGGCAGGAGGAATGGCCATGGAAACCCCGGGTACCAGCACCAATACAAAGACTACTGCAGCAAGCAGACAATAGCAGAGAAAGCGTTTCAACATAATTTTTTACCCGCCCGACAACGGTTAGTGAACTTACGGCTTCACGTTTATTATGATAATTTTTTATGATTAATTACAATAGATTGGATACTTATAGCTTACCCTGTTTAAATGGTTTACTCGATGTCGTTTTAGTCATAAAACGCCAAATATAAGGCTGATAAAAATGCGGATTTCCATCGTTCGAATATCGTTGAAAAATTAATGCAATATCATTTTAGGGAAATAAGGAAAAACCGGCGGGCGAAAATTAATGCAATAACTGTACGGGGCACCCTTCATTGGCCGAAAGGCCTCCGTGCCCCGGTTTTAGATCTACTTGGGCTTCTTGCCACAGCCACAGGTGTCACACATCGCAGGTCACCTCCGTCGTCACGCTTCGGGCTTTCGATGCCATCGAATATTTCGTATAAATCCGTTAACAATCCGTACCGGCCTTAAATTTTCTCCAATAATAAGCGGTATATGACAATAAATTAACTAATAAGGGAATATTTTGGTTTGAATCAAAACATTTTTAAACATGGACGGCAATGTATCGTACAGAAAACGATTGGGGGGTAAAATGTTAATAGAAATTGAGCTTGCCATAGCAGCGATTGCGCTGGCATCATTAGCACTTCTGGCAGCCGTAGCGTTATTTTACGTGAGGATCGCCAGAGAGCAGAAGGAAATCCAGAAGATAAGGGAAAAGATCGACAATACGGAAGAGTCGATCAAAAAGATGAACGGGAGCCTTGTCACGATAAAAGAACCGGGACACCCGGCTTAACCGATGTATTTTTCTTCGGGGGCAAACTCCTTCGGGACGTTTGCCTGCTCCAGCTCTTTTATTTTGGTTATGATCTTTTCAATTTCCTGCGCCCGGGCTTCGAGCTCTTTCGTGTCGATGACGACGTTCAGCGCTTTGCAGAGCACCGTTAGCACAGCCTGGGCGCTCTTCGGGTCGACCAGGTAGCCGGACGTTTCGCCCATGAAGCATACGGCTTCGATGCCGCGCAGCTCGCCGAGCCCCAGTATCAGGCCGGAGGCGCCTATGATGCCGCCGGACAGCTCGCCTTCGTTGAACGTGGCCCCGTATGACTTGATCTCATCGAGGATGGACGCTTTGTTGACCGCGTACAGCACGTGGGGCGTCTCGATCAGCTTGCCGGTGCCGTAGCCTCCCAGCGTGTATATCCGCGATACCTTGAACCGCTCTGCAAGATCGAGGTATATGCCGGCCAGCTCATAGTGGCCGTCGTTGGTCACGCTCTGGTGGTCTCCCACCAGGATAAGCAGGTCATGCTTGACGTCGCCCTCGCCCACCGCCTTGACGTAGTAGAGCTCGTTGCTCACCAGCCGGACGGTCCCGTCACCGCTGACGTTCACCTGCGGGGGAAAGTGCGGGGAAAAAATCTCCATGATCTTTTCCGCTTTCATCTCGATGATCATGTGATCGGCCACCAGTTTGCCGATCAGTCCGATGCCGGGCAGCCCGACAATCATGATCGGGTTCTCGGCCACGACTTCCTTATACTCGACGACAGTGGTCTCTATCACGATAATCACCTAAAATTTCTCGCTCCGCCGGCGGTATTTGCCATAGGGGTCGAGAGGAGAATAGCGCGCGGGCACGGGATTGATCGGGGTACCTCCGCAGGGGCAGGTATCCTTTAGCGTGTAAGTCCCGCACCGCTCGCACTTTTTCATTTTTGTCTTCATGAAAATGACTTGGCCTCTTCCATGTGCCGGTGGAACTCGCCCTCGCCCTCATGCTTTTTCACATAGTCTATGGCCGCCTTGGCCGCGTTCTTCAGCACGTTCTCGGCCTTCTTGTAGTCGGGCGCGACCACGCGCACGCGGTACCTCGGCGCACCGACATAAGTAATGTCGATCGAGACGCCTTCTCCGCTTTCAATGACTCCCGCGGTCTTCAGGGCTTTCTTGAGGATTTCCACGCCGTTGGGCGCGGGACAAAGCAGGTCGATATACCCGGCGATGTCCACAGAGGGCACCTTGACGTTCTCATGGGCGATCTGGTCGATGGCCGCGGCAGCGTTCTGCGGTATGCCCGCCTTCACCATGCCGGCGACGCCTTCGCCCGAGACAGCCTCTTCGAAGATCGCGTACAGGTTCCCGAACTCTTCCCGGATCAGGTCCTCGAGGTCCTCGATTTCCTTCGGCTGCATCTTGACCTTCTCGGCGGCGAATTGCAGCCACTTCTGCGCCTTCTGGTCGTTCTTCCAGAGCTGGATGGTCTCCCGGCGCTGGTGTTCGTTCACATCCTTAAAAGAGAGGTCGATGTGGCCGCGCTTCGGGTTGACGTCCAGCACTTTGCAGACGATCTTCTGGCCCTCGCGAACGTGGTCCCTGATGTACTTGACCCACCCCGAGGCGACCTCGGAGATATGGATCAGACCTTCCTTGTTGTCGTATTCGTCCAGCGCGACGAAAGCGCCGAAATCCACGACCTTCGTCACCGTACAGACGACCAGTTCGCCCTGGTTGGGCCATCCTTTAACCATACGTTTAATACCTCAGATTATTCAGTCCAGAACTTCAAGTATCTGGGACTTGATGACGGCCTTGCCGCCCCTCGGCTCCGCCAGCGTGCTGCCGCACACCGCACAGTCCACCTTAGAGGTGGCGCTGCCGAAGATGATCTGCTCATTTTCGCAGTCCTTGCACTTAACCTTCAGGAACTTAGTCTTAGGAGCATCCATCGTTTTATTCCTCCACGAGATCGAACTTCTGCGCCTTGAAACACGGCCTCAGGTGGGCCTTCTTGCACTTCAGGCACCTGTACCTGATATTGACGCGCTTGGTCGGCTTGTCGCCGCCGGGCACTTTCGAGAACTTGCCGCGGTTACCGATCCCGAAGGACCTGCGCTTCTGCCTCTCGATCCTGGTAAGGGTGGAGGCTCTTCCCTTCTTGACCCTCTCCACCTCGTGCTCCTGATGGCACTTACAGAAGGGGCAGTAGGTCCTGAACTTCTTTGGCATCTTCATGATATTCACCTTGATTTATACAGTTTATCCCTATCCTTACGGGTTTTGCAGTGGTATCGCTATGTTTTTATTACATAGCACCAGTGCGTTCGCTTTCGGCAGAACGACCACGTCTTCGCCGGATAACTGGTATTGTCGCCCGTCGACGCCGACGAACATGGGTATGTCCTTCAACACTTTTACCGTCATGACCTCAACGTCCGGACTTACACCCGGACTTACATCCGGAGTCTCGCCTGAGGTCGCGGCGTTTTCGATAGGCTGTTCCTTTGTGGTTATCCCGCCTAATATATTTTTCGCAAGACTCGCCCTCGGCGAGACCTCGAGCGCGGGCAACAGTATCTCCGTCCTTCCCCGCTCCAGTGCGGCCACCAGCCCGTCGAATACGGATTTTTCGGCAACGGTGAGGCCTTCCACGTTCAGGCGGGTGCCTGCGGCATAGATCGAAGCGTACTGAATGATCTTGCTCATGCGCCGGTCGAACACGCCTTCGATGAGGATGCGCGCGTTCTTGATCTCGTCATCGATCATCCCGGCTTCCTTGTAGTCCTCGGCATCCCGACGAGCCTGGTCGAGCCTCTTCACGTAGAGAGCCGCCTGCTGGTAAAACGTGTCATCCATAGGCTGAAGGCGGTCGCTCTCCCGCTCCATTACCAGCTTGTTGGCCAGATCTTCAAGGTTCATACTCTGCGCTCCCGCGGCACATCAGGAACATCGCCACGTTTTCGGGCAGGCGGCCCACGCCTTCCGAGACGCGGTACACCTTCCCCTTTACCTCGGCCTCCATGGGCCGGGTGACCAGTACCCTCACTGGCGAGTCGCCAAAGATAATGGCATCTTCAAGTGGATTAAAGTTTTCCAATTGTTGCCGGGTCAGCGGCACCACCCGGAACGACGAGCCGCCGTGAATGGAGCCCGGCAGCCGTATCAGCCGTTTGATGTCGGCGGTGACCGGCTCGTCGGTCTTTCCGGCTAAGTCGACTTTGAACTCATCGATAGTGCCACCCAGCATGTTCTTCAGGAATGTTTCCAGGTTACCGGATATCTCAAGCAGTCCTTTCTCCCGGATGCCACCCAGCACCGCAGGATCGCGTATTTTCTTCAGCACAGCCGTTACCTGCCGGGAGTCAAGCTCAAATCGCTTGAGATACTCTCTTGCTTCTTTATCGGGCATCGCGCCGATCTGCCCAAGCTTACCGGCAATGTACCTGGCCACGCGCCGGTTCCAGCCGTATCCACCGGTATCATCGAAGCCGCGAATGCGCCATACGCCGGTGGTCCGTGTACCTTTCTGGCCCTCCACGATAGCCGTGGATCGGACGAACATATGGTCGATATCCAGCCCGGTACCCAGCAGGTAGTCCACGATTTCCCGGCGCTCAGGACTCTTCAGCGGCACGACACGGGGGTCGCGCACATGCACGTGGTAGCCGCGGCCCCCCGAGAACACGATGTCCATGTCGTTCGCCCGGAAGCCCAGGTCATCGATCAGGAACTCGTCGATGAGCCGGATGATCTCCTTCTTCACGTTCGCCAGCATTTCCGTATACGACATATTTTTGACGCCCGGCAGGTGGTCTGCGTCCAGATCAAAGATGAGATCGGCACCCTGCCACTTTTTCTCCAGCATAGTCGGAGCCTGGGGATACTGATAGTATGCGGCTGAATGGTACGCGTGTGCAGGCGGCATGCTGGCAAGATAGTCCTTCAGCTCGCCCTCGCTGTTGAATGCCTTGTGCCTGCGCATGGCTACGCCCGGCGTATCATCATAGAAGATGAAGCCCCATTCCCGGTTTGTTAATCCTGGCGGCGGCAACACGCGTCGCTCAGAGTAGTATTCCCTGAACCGCTGGCGCAGGAACTGCCGGGTCTGGTCGTTCATAGCAATGCCTTATCTACGCTTGATGTTAAAACGTTTATCCATAAATTTGATTATTTGTTT
Source organism: uncultured Methanocellaceae archaeon (assembly GCA_963769045.1). Lineage (GTDB taxonomy): Archaea > Halobacteriota > Methanocellia > Methanocellales > Methanocellaceae > Methanocella_A. The sequence goes on along the minus strand of CAVYKK010000007.1, from coordinate 73,006 downwards.
AAAACCAGATATCATCCATTATTTTCAATTGCTTTTATTTCATATCGCAGTGTGGAAGCTTTACATAACCATTATCTTATCGCGGTGCGACGCCCATGCCGGCTTCGCTGCATGGGCTACTCCGGGTTTTTCCGGTGCTGCGCCGTCCGGGCCGCGCTCGCACCCTCGCCGGACGTGCCCGGCTGCGCTTCGCTGCGCCGGACTCGACCGCTTCGCAAGCGCTAAGCAACACGCCTTCGGCAGCGTTCATTGCCCGGCAGCCTCCGCACCCCTCGCACAGCTTCGCGTGCGAGGGGCCTTCGGCCAGAAAAACCCTCCGCCTTCCGCGGAGCAGCAAATGCTCGTATCAGGACTATATTGGATCGATGCATATTCTATTGTTGGTAAGGGTAGCCAATGCTTCTCCGCGGAAGGCGGAGGGTTTTTTCGGCTTGCCCGCTCGCACGCGATAGCTGTGCGAGGGGTGTGGAGGTGGCGGGTGTGAAAAACGCTGCCCTTTGGGCGCGTTTTTCAGGGCTTGCAAAGGAGGCTCAACGCCGCCGAAGGCGCGTTGTGCCGACGAAGGTGCGAGCCCGTCGCCCGACACCGGAACACCGGAAAAACCCGTAGTAGCACGTGCGGCGAAGCAAGCACGGGCGTCGCACCGCGATTAATATTAGGAGTACAACCAACCAGCCGATATTACTTTTTAACTCGAAACAAGCACGTGACCTGCCGGTTACTTTTTTTTATCCAATCGGACATAATGTCAGGCAGGTTAATCTTAATATCGCCTTATATGTCCATGGTATTCCTGTCACGGATATGAAATCGATCGTCCTTAACCATCGCTTCCGGATCTCGCAAACAGCATAATGTATATTAGTTAAAGGCATAATCAAGTGGAAGTTGCCAGATAACCCGATGCTGGCATACCGAAAAATTATTTACGTATTAATTTAAAAAGAGGTACTCAGAAATAAAAATTCAAAATCCTAAGGTAGGGTGATGAGATGATATCTAAACGATTAGCTATAACCATAGCAATTACAGCACTGATAATACTCACGCTTATCCCGGCCTGCGCATTCGCTGCAGGCGGAACGATCAGCGGAAAAGTGGACATACCCCGAAACGCGACACTCCCGCAATACATCAACACGACCATCGACGCGAACGGCGTGGCTCATACGGAAATCACGCAGAAGATATACGCATCGAACCTGACGATTTACGCGCTCAACACGAAAACACTATTCCAGAATGTCACGCGCCCGAATCAGGATGGAAGTTACAGTATCATGGTTCCGGAGAACGGCGTCTATCGGATTTATGTAATACCCTCGGAAGTACGTGATCTGGTTAATCCGTTTAACTATACTGCCGTCGAGTACCCGAACGACAATGACCGGGTCTATACCGTCGAGGTATCCGGCGACGTGAGTAATGCGGACATCGGCTACAGTCAGCCAGGGCAGTATGTGACGATCAACGTTAAGGCCAACGCCACACAGGTGCCGACAGCAAGCGCTACTCCGGCCCCCGGCTTTGCCGCACTGCTGGTGCTGGCAGGCCTGCTCGGGGCGTTTGCGATCGTCCGCCGCAACAAATAACGCGGCGGCCGTCTCATTTTTTTACGCTGATAATATTTGCCAGACATCCTTGACCGACCGTCTGGAAACAGGGCACCCGTACTTTTTAAATAGCGCCAGCCATGTTGCTTTTTGCCCTGCAGCCATGCGGTATTCCTGTTTTTAATGCGGACAAACAATATGAGAAAAGAAATTAGACTTATTTTTGGCTTTGAAAGAGTAAAATATGGATAAATATCGTCCATTTTGCTAAAAGGGCAATCTATAGCACAGGAGGCATTATATGGCAGCAAGAGACATAGGCGATGGCGCAATAGCAGGCATCATCACGGGCGTAGTCATCGGCGTGATCATGATCCTGCTGGCACTGGTCGGACTTTCCGCCCTGATGTCCTACGTAGACATCAATGCGGTCTTCGGCGGGCTATTGCCCATGGTCGGGGGCGCGGCAGCTTCGTTGACGGCGATGATCACGCTGTTGCTGTTCACCGCGATCGTGGGCCTTATCCTGGGAGCGATCTTCGGGGCGATCTACGAGAATATCCCCACAACCGGCGCGATCACGAAGGGGATCGTGTTCATGCTGGTGCTCTGGGTGATCTTCGGCCTGCTGCTCCCGATCGTCGTAGGCGTCGGGGCAAGAGTGCCCGCGGGCGTCACGGTGGCCGGCATTATCAGCTCGCTGATCGCCGCCGTAATCTGGGGCGCGCTGCTGGGCCTGACCTTCATCTGGGTTTCCAGGAAGGCCGCGGCACCGGGCAGGGCACCGATCGTCAGACCATAAGCGTCAGGCATAAAGGACATAAAGGCCACGGAGGCACGGAGGGCACTGACCGGGGGAATGCCCCCGGGACCCGTCCCGCAGATCATAATAATTTTTTATTTTGTCACCTGTGCTGCCATCTTAAAAGAACCGCTATCGCCAGCTTATTTGATTTTTGCTTACCGGCGCGGACGCAAACCTGCTTTTAATGCGGATTAATAATATGAAATGGAAAAATAGAGTTTTTACAGCTTCAAAAGAGTAAACAAAGCTAAAACAACAGGTAATTGTCTTAAACGAGCAATAAATTGTTGAGGAGGTACATCATGGCTGCAAGAGACGTAGGCGATGGCGCGATAGCGGGCGCAATCACGGGAATAATCGTCGGCCTGGCGGCAATAGTGCTGACACTGATCGGGCTGGGAGCGCTGACGAAATACTTTGACATCAGACAGGTCTTCGGCGGGCTTTTACCGGCGGTAGGCGGGGCTACGCTGACGATCACCGCGATGATCACCATATTGTTGTTTCTGGCAATCGTGGGCCTGATCCTTGGCGCGATCTTCGGGGCACTGCTGGAGAACATCCCGACCACCAGCGTAATCACCAAGGGGATAGTCTTCATGATCGCGATCTGGGTGATCTTCGGCCTGCTGCTCCCGATCGTCGTAGGCCTGGGCGCGAGAGCGCCAGCAGGCGTGACCGCCGCCAGCATCCTCACATCGCTGGTCGCTTCGATCATCTGGGGCGCGCTGCTGGGCTGGGTCTTTACCCTGGTCGCCAGGAGAGTCAGGGCGCCGGGCAGAGCACCGATTGTCAGGCCGTAACATGGAGGACACAGAGGACACAGAGGCCACAGAGGGCATTAAGGCCCTTGTGACCTCCCTCTATTTTACATCCAAAACTAAAGATGCCAAGCTGCCAAGAAGAGACGCCAGGACGCCATTTAAAAAATACAGAGACGCCAAGGCGTCTCTTCTTGGCTGCCTGGCATCTTGGCGGTCACTTTTCGATTTTGAGCTTTACCGTCACACCGTTGACCATGGACTCTGCGTCCGGGCTCACAACAGGCCCGTAGCTGACGCTGCCGACCTTCATCGTGTCCTTCAGGACAGCCGCGACAGGCGATATGTCCAGCGGGACCTCGATGGTCACGCCCGCCAGCGGGACGTTCTGCGCCATGCTTTGCGAGTTCTTGTACTGGCGCAGCAGGGAGATGATCTGCACCGCAACGTCGCCGAGCTTCAGCGCCTCCGCGTCTTCCCAGAAAGCTTCGGCTTTCGGCCATTCTGCGACGTGCAGGCTGATGACGCCCTGCGTATCCCTGAACAGGCACTGGTAGATTTCCTCGGTCACGTGCGGGGTGAACGGGCCCAGCAGCTTGAGCGAATCGAGCAGGACCGTGTGGAGTGTGTAAAGCGCCGCGTCCCGGCTGGCCTTTCGGGCCTCGTCTTTACTATAGAGGCGGTCCTTGACCATTTCCAGGTAGTTGTCGCAGAAGTCGCCCCAGAAGAACTGCTCGACGGCGATCTTGGCCTTGCTGTACTCGTAGGCATCGAAGCTCTGCGTGCTCTCGCGGATGACCGCGTTCAGCTTCGTCAGCACCCAGCGGTCGATCAATTCAAGCTGCGGCTGATCCCCGGACTTGTACTCTTTGATATGCATCGAGACGAACCGGGAGGCGTTCCACAGCTTGTTAATGAACTTCTGGCCATAGACGACCTCCTTTTCCTTGAACGCCATATCCTCGCCCAGCTTCGCCGACGCGGCCCACCATCGCAGCGCGTCCGCGCTGTACTTCGCGACGATTGGCAGCGGCTCGATCACGTTGCCCTTCGACTTGTGCATCGACTTGCCGTTGGGATCGAGGCCGTGGCCGGAGATCATCACGTTTTCCCAGGGCAGCGTGTGCGTGTGCAGGTAGCTCTTGATGACCGTGTAGAACAGCCATGTCCGGATGATGTCATGTGCCTGGGGCCGTAAGCTCATCGGGTATATCTTATCGATCCGGGAGTCGGGTTCGCCCCAGTTGGAGTTGATCAGCGGCGTAACCGACGAGGTCACCCATGTGTCCATGACGTCCTTCTCGGGCTCGAAGACAGTGGAGCCGCATTTCGGGCAGGGCTTCAGCGGCTGTGTGACCAGCGGGTCCACCGGCAGCTGCGACTCGTCAGCGACGACGGCTGTGCCGCATTTCGCACAGTACCAGACCGGGAAGGGAACGCCGAAGTAGCGCTGCCGGGAGATGCACCAGTCCCACTTGAGCCCGTTGATCCAGTTGACGTACCTGGCCTTCATGTGCTCGGGGTACCACTGGAGCTTCTCGCCCTGCGCAAGCAGGTCATCTTTCAGGTCGAGTATCCTGATGAACCACTGGGACGTGACATAGTACTCGACCGGGGTCCCGCAGCGCTCATGCACGTTCATGACGTGGGTGATCGGCTGTTGCTCCACGAGCAGGCCTGCCTCCTGCAGGTCGGCGATGATCTGCTTTCTCGCCCCCGCCAGCGTCATGCCACAGTATTTGCCTGCGCTGACGTTCATTGTGCCGTTGGGGTTGATGGATATTTTCAGCGGCAGACTGTAGTCGCGCCACCAGTCGATGTCGGTCTTGTCGCCGAACGTACAGACCATAACGATCCCGGTGCCGAATGCGGGATCGACCCGCTGATCGGCAAATATTGGCACTTCTGCATTGAAGATCGGAGTGATGCCCTTTCGCCCGACGAGCCCTTTGTAACGTTCGTCGTCAGGGTTCACGATCAGGCCCACGCACGAAGGTATCAGCTCCGGCCGCGACGTGGCGATGAGCAGCTCCTGGCCGTTGTCCGCGGCCTTGAACCGCACCGTGTTCAGGAACGAGTGCTTCTCCTCCGAGTCCTCCACGTCGGCCTGGGCCAGCGACGTCTGACAGAGCGGGCACCAGATGGCCGGCTCATTGCGCCGCTCGATGCGGCCCATGTTGAAGATGTCGATGAACGAGCGTTGCGAGACTCGCTGGCATCGCTTGTTAATGGTAGAATACAACAGGCTCCAGTCCACGGAGATGCCCATCGTCGTCCAGACGTTCCGGTAGCTCTTGCCGCCGATCTCCGTTTCCTTCAGGCAGAGCTTCACGAACTCCTCGCGGCCCACGTCCTTGATGTTTACCTTGTACTTTTTCTCGACATACCGTTCCGTAGGCAGGCCGTTGTCGTCGAAGCCCATAGGGTAAAACACATTGCAGCATTTCATGCGCTGGTACCGGGCGATGAACTCAGCCTGGGAGTAGGAGAACACGTGGCCCATATGGATTAAGCCGGAAAGCGTTGGCGGGGGCGTGTCGATGGAGTATACCGGCTTCTTGCTGTCCGGATCGAACTTGAAGACCTTCTCGTCTTCCCAGAACTTTTGTATTCTCGGCTCGATTTCTTTGGGATCGTATCGCTTTGCTAGTTCTGTCATGTCACATGCCCCTGGCGCCCGACACACGTGCGTCAGCCGGATAAATCGGCTGATGTAGGCCGGAATGAGATACTCGCTCTGACTATAAAAAGGTTGCTTTGAGCCGTGTTTTTGCCGGGCAGGCCACCGGCGACCGATACAGACGCATTTCTCCAGACGGCCTGACCGCTTGCAATCTGTACTGCCGATTCGTGCGGATGCGGGGATAATAGTAAACAAATCGGCAGTAAATGAGCTTATTTTTACAAAATAACCACAAATTGTAGCTATTTATTAATTTCAGGTAATAATCGAGCATATTTTGCTCAAATCGCTGACAACGTTAAACAACATAATACGCAATCTACTCAATAGAGGAGGTATGGCAAAAGCATGATTAAGAAACTCTTAGCATTAGGTGCAGCGGCGGTTACCACGGCTGTCACGACGCTCCCCGCCTATGCGATGTTCGGCAGGGGCTTTGGCTTCGGTGGTCTCGGCTTCGGCAGGGGCTTCGGTTTCGCCAGCTCGTTCGCATCGTCGTTCAGCGGCTTCGGCGGCTTCGGCTTCGGCGGTCTCGGGTTCGGTGGTCTCGGGTTCGGCGGTCTCGGGTTCGGCGGGCTCGGGTTCGGGTTCCCGTTCTTCGGTCTCGGCCTCGGCGGCTTCGGATTCCCGTTCTGGAACTGGTGGTAAGCCGGTACGGGGAAACTTCCCCGTTTTTATCTTTTCTTTCCTGTGCCACGCCTATTTATTTAGCGACCGCAGCGTCCGGTGATGACCTACGGGACGCCTGACGTCCATCGATTTCCTGAAGCGGTAGACCGCGACCTTATCCTGAAGCGACTGTCCCTGCCGGCGCTTTATTTCATGCATCCAGTAATACCTCGTCTATCAACATAGTGTACGTCAGCCATATTATTATTACGCAGCGGCAGCATTGCTTTTCCTCATCCGCCGTTTTACAGCAAACAATAAGTATATCGTTCGTTATAATGTATGCCGTACGACCCCCGCACAGGGGTCGTCGTCAAACGGAGCATCATTTCATGGAAACGAAGGATATCGAGATCATCATTCAGAAGTTCGCGCTCCAGAATGCCTACAAGCATGGCACCGTGCCCCAGGCAGGCGCGGTCACCGGCAAGCTGCTGGGCGCTCACCCGGAGCTGAAGCCGCACGCGAGGGAACTGATGCCGCTGGTTCAGAAGGTACTCGCGGACGTCGGGAAGATGTCGCCTGAGGAGATCAAGGCGAAGCTGCAGGAGATCGCACCTGAGCTGATCGATGAGCTGCACGTGAAGAGAGAGGCCCGGAAGGGACTCCCTCCGCTGGACCTGTCGGGCCTCAAGCCCGGGCAGAAGGTCACGCTGCGCATCGCACCCAATCCCAACGGCCCGCCGTCGCTGGGCAATGCGCGAGGCATCATCGTCAACGCCGAGTATGCCCGGATGTACGACGGCGTGTTCATCATGAGGTTCGACGACACGGACCCGTCGATCAAGAAGCCCATGCTGGAGGCGTATCACTGGTACGTCGACCAGGCGAAGTGGCTCGGCTGCCCGCCGGACAAGGTGGTCATCGCCTCGGACCGGCTGCCGCTGTACTACGAGTACGCCGAGAAGCTGATCGAGCTCGGCAAGGCGTATGTCTGCACTTGTGAGAACGAGTTGTTCCATGATCTTAAGGAGAAAGGCGAAGCCTGTCCTCACCGCGAGGCGCCCCCGCAGGAAAACATGAAGCTCTGGAAGAAGATGATCGAGGGCGGTTTCGCCGGCAAAGAGGCAGTGCTCCGGATTAAGACGGACATAAAGCACCGAGACCCCGCGCTGAGGGACTGGGTCGCCTTCCGCATAGTGACCGAGGAACACCCCCGCACCGGCAACAAGTACCGCGTATGGCCCATGCTGGACTTCGAGTCAGCGATGGAGGATCACTTCCTCGATGTCACCCATATCATCCGCGGCAAAGACCTGATGAAGACTGCGGACAAGCAGCGCTATGTCTATGAGTACCTGGGCTGGGAGTATCCACACGTGCAGCACTGGGGCCGGGTACGGCTGCTCGGCTTCGGCAAGTTCTCGACCAGCCTGATGAAGAAGGGCATCGAGGGAGGCGAGTTTACCGGCTGGGACGATCCGCGCCTGCCGACCGTGGCAGCGCTCAAGCGCCGGGGCCTGGAGCCCGAGGCGATCAGGAACGTCATGGTCAACATGGGCGTGACGGAGACGGACATCGAGTTCAGCATGGACACGCTCTACGCGGAGAACCGGAAGATCGTGGACCCGAGGGCGAACAGGTATTTCTTCGTCCACGACCCCGTGGCGCTGCGCATCAGCAACGCGCCAGAGATTGTGGCGAAGGCGCCGCTGCACCCGCAGGACCCGAAGAGAGGATTCAGGGAGATACCGGTACAGGCGAACCCCGAGATTCTCGTAGCCCGTTCGGACGCCCCGGTCATGAAGCCCGGCGACATCGTCAGGCTCAAGGACCTCTATAACGTGAAAATCACATGCGCCGAGCCGCTATGCGGAGAATACATCGGCAATGACATGGCTGTGCTAAAGCAGGGTGCGAAGATCGTGCACTGGGCGCCGCTCGACGGAGTGCCCGTGCGGGTAATCGGCCCCGAAGGGGAGTATCATGGCATCGCGGAGCCGGGCATAAAGAGCGAGCTGAACAACGTGGTCCAGTTCGAGCGCTTCGCCTTCGTGAAAATCGATACTATTAACGGCGTCGTGCTCGCGTATTATACGCATCCGTAAAAGAAATTTTTGAGGGGCGATGCCCCTCGCGGTTTTTTAGTTCCATGTGGTCGTGTACTCGGTAACCGAATCGCCTTTTGTCAGCGACTTAGTGATTTTCACCGAGACGTTCTTACAGCCGTGAATCTCGAGGGCACGCTGTATCCACCCGCCGATCCTCGCCTCTACCATGGCCGACGGCTCGGAGAACTGAGTGATGTGCACGATTACTTTGCCGGGGCCGCTCTCTGTTACACCCAGCTGGCAGGGCGAATAGTAGCCCGCCATAATCGTGCTCGCCCGTTTGAAGATAAAATCCGGGGAGCCCACTTTTACGAAGATCTTGTAGAACCCGGTCAGCCCGAAGTCGGCGCTGTACTTGCCCGCTTCCCAGGCGCCTCTGGCATCGCCGTGGTAGAAGAGCTCACACATCTTTGCCGTAGGCTCCACCATGATCTCCCGGAGAGAATACCAGTTGTTAGCCATGATGTGACCGGAGTATACCTGTTTTGCCTGCGGCGTCAGGGCGTCCAGCCACCTTTTCAACCCTGCATCGCCGTGCTTGTCCGTGATGAATTTCGTCATTGACGCAATCGCGGAGCCTTTTACTTGCATCATTTTCTCAACACCTAAATTTCCCGGTTTAATAATCGAAACAAGCCAATATTTCGATTAGTAATTAATTGAATAATTGGTTCTTGCCCAATATTAAAATAAGTTTCCTTACCGATTTGGAATTTAAAAAATGGGAGGTATTTGCCATTATTTAAGCGCCAGCGAGACGATAATGGCGATGCTGAACAGATAGATGGCTAAAGCCCCTGCGATAATGTACGGGACAAGCTTTACAGGATGCTCAATAAATTTTATGAGTCCCGATCCCACCCATGCCATGGCCGGGATGAGTACTATCGCCGTCAGGGCCAGGGAAGGTATGTATCCGAGCGCTACGGCTATGACCAGGCAGACAAGCGAGAGGACACAGAAGGCCGCGAACAGGACGATCATAGCCCTTTTGCCCAGCAGGACAGCCGCGCCCATCTTGCCGGAAGCCCTGTCCGCGTTGTAGTCGGGGAATTCGAGGACGATAAAGCCGGCCGTCGCTATCATAGCAACAGGCATCGCATCGACGATCGCCGCGGTCAGGGCCGGCTGCATGGCCATTACATCTGCGATCGAAAACGGGGGAGCCTGCACGACCAGCGCGCCCAGCGCAGTCAGCGGGAAGGAAACCAGCCAGGTGATCTCGCCCAGCAGCCGGTATACCAGCCGTAGCGGAGGCGCGGTGTACAGGGAGCCGAGCCCGACGCCGACGACGCCGAACAGGAACACGGCCGGGCTGCGGGTAAAGACAATGAACATGCCTATGGTTATACAGAGTACGAAGCATATCGAGCCGGCGACCAGCACGTGAGACGGCTTAAGGATACCGTCGACCAGCAGCCCGGTGCCGCCGGTGAACGGCGTGCGCTCCTTGTTGATGACGTCGGCGCCCGACCGGAAGTCGAAGTAGTCGTTGAACGCGATGGTCCCGGCATGCAGGAGCATGATCGCTATAAGCGACAGGAAGAAGTACGTCCAGCTGAACTGCTCCGGGTAATAGTCGGATGCCACCAGGGACCCGATGATCACCGGCACCACGCCGAACAGCAGGAATAACAGCCGGAACTCCTTCACCCAGGCACCCATCCGGGACAGCATAAAGCTCTTATCGTCTGCTGATCATAAAAAATATCCGGTGTAACCGATGTCGGACAGCGAAGAGATAGAAATCAAATGCCCGGGCTGTGGCTCACTGCAAAAGGCAACGGTCTGGAAAAAGCTCGACACAGAGGCCGATCCCGGGATCAGGGAAGCGCTGTTCGGGTGGGAGATCAACATTTTTAACTGCAACGCCTGCGACATGCGGGCACAGATGCCCGTCAGACTGCTCTACACGGACCCGGTCAAGCAGTTTGCTGTACAGTTCTACCCCATGGATGAGCTGGGTACCGACGAATTCTACGAGGGCTTCCGACGGGACGGGGAGCTGGCAGATGCGGATAATAAGACAGAAAGTATGGAGCAAGATCACCTGCGGCCGCATATCGTCTTCGACATGGCCGAAATGATGCGCTACATCGTCTTCAGGGAAATCGCGTTCGTCAAAGGGCATTGATCAGGCGAAATTCCTGACGCCTGCCTTTGCATTGTGCTTCGGGTTCCTGATCTCTGCCAGCCTTGCCTTGATGCCCCGTGCCCGGCGGTCACCGCTTTCCGAGCGCTTGAGGAACTTTTCATAGGCGTCCGCCGCCGCTTCCGGCTCGGACCTGCGGTCTGCGATACACCCGAGGTAATAATACGCTTCGGGAAGGGAGGGGTTCATCCGGATGGCGACCTCCAGCTCGGCCTTTGCAGCAGCGTCACGGCCCATCTGCGACAGCGCCACCCCGAGGTTGATATGCGTCAGGCAGTTATTGGCGTCCATGCGGATAGCCTCACGGAACTCGAGCGAAGCGCAATAGGAATCGCCGGTAAGCAGCAACAGGATACCGAAATCGTTGTGTATCGCGGGGTCGTAAGGGTTCAGGGCCAGCGCCTGCCGGAACTCGTGCACGGCCCGCTCGTACATGCCTTTGTCCACGTACGCGTTCGCCAGATTATAGTGGCCCCGGTAGTCGCCCGGGCTGATCTCCAGCGCCCGCCGGTACTCCCGGATAGCCTCGTCCACCATGCCGGCCATCTTCAGCCCGCTGCCCAGGCCGTTGATCGCCGCAAGGTTCTTCGGCTCGATATCCAGCACCTTGCCGAACTCGGCGATGGCCTCCTTATACTTCCCTTCGTGAAGGAGCGTGTCCGCATAGTGCATCAATACCTCCACGTCAGCCGGGTCCTTCTCCAGCAGCTTCCGGAACTCAGTGATGGCTTCGGCAATGGCGCCGGTCTTCCTGAGGGACTTACATAGCATGTGCCGGGCCTCATGATCAGATGGGTTAATGCCTAACGCCCTTCGGAGCTCCGTGATCGCTTCCGGATACATATGCTTGTGAAAGAATGCCGCGCCCATGCCCGAGTAAATCGACGAGCCGTTCATGCCCAGCAGCGTACATTCCCGGAACTTTTTGATCGCCTCGTCGCTAAGCTTCATCCCCAGGTACGCCCGGCCCATCTCGTAATGGGCCTCGGTACGGTTAGGGTCGACAAGCAGCGCGTTTTTAAGGTACATCACTGCCTCGGCATATTGCCCCATACGCACCTGGGCCATGCCCAGCAGCGTCAGCGCAGCGGCGCAATCCGGCTTGAGACGCACGGCCTCGCGGCCTTCGAGTATGGCACTATATAAAAGCTGCATATCACGGCCGGCACTCTTCTGGAGCAGCGCGTAGCCCAGCGTATAGTGGGCCTCCGGGTTCTCCGGGGAGGCGTGCACCGCTTCGATAAGCCTGGCGAGAATGGCATCTTGTTCCTTGATCATAATGATCTACCGGCAGCTGCATAATAAAATGCTGAATTAACTTATTTAAAGTAAAACTATATTAAAATTTTTATTTCAATTTTTGAATTGCAGAAAGGGGTTTTCCATTTGTTAATTGTAAAGATGGAAGACATAGTTATTTGCATATCTTTTTGTACAGGCGCATGACCTTTTCGACACAAAGGCCACAATGGCCACGAGGTACACGACGTACACTTTTAAAAGAGGCTGCCATTGCCCCTTCCGATCAAGACCTCGTGTACATTGTGGCCTTCGTGGCCTTCGTGTCGAAAGGGTCACGAGCCTGAACAAAAAGATACAGGAACGACTATACTCTCTGAACTCTGTGTTGATTGCCTTATCAGCTTACAAAAAGTAATCCCGATGACTATGTCTTCGGACCCTTTGTGTCTTTCTGATCAGGTAAAAATGATTATTTTTATCTCGCACACCGGTTAGGTTATTATGTGGCAAGCGCCATTAAAGTAAATGGACGAATGACAGACGATCTTCGCCCTGGAGCTTGAGACTGGATGGAAATATCAGGCAGCGGCGACGCCAGCCGCGGGCTATCGCTGAACCCTTCGCAGGAAAAGGCGGTCGGGGAGAACGGCTGCCAGCTTATTCTTGCAGGCCCGGGGTCGGGCAAGACGAAAGTGATCACAGGGAAGATACTTCATCTTGTTAACAGCGGCGTGAAGCCGGAGCATATTCTCGCACTCACTTTCACGGATAAGGCGGCCGGAGAGATGAGCGATCGCCTTGAGAAGGACGTCGATACGTCACAGCTTACCATCGGCACGTTCCATTCATTCTGCCTCGACGTGTTGCAGGACAACATCCTGGAATCGGGCATCAGCTTCTCGTCCGGCATCATCAGCCGGACAAGTCAACTCGTCTGGGGCCTGAAGAATATCGACCGCTTCGGTTTCGAATACGTCGAGCTGGGCAACAACGGCAAAGAGATCATCGAGGGGATGATAGAAGGCATCAGCGCGTTCCGGGACGAATTGATCACGCCGGATATGCTTGAGGAGTACCTGCGCGGAAAGGACAAGTTACAGCTGGAAGACAAAGAGCGGGACTTCGTGGGTAAGCTGAAGGACATGCTCAAGGTGTACCGGGCCTACGAGCAGTACAAGCGTGCCGAGGCACTCATCGATTTCGACGATATGATCTACCTTACGTCACAGCTCTTCGAACGCAAGCAGCTCGTGCTGGACATGTACAGAAAACGGTTTAAACACATCCTCGTAGACGAGTTTCAGGACACGAACTTCGCCCAGCTCCACCTGGTCAAACAGCTCGCCGGCGAGAACGTCTGCGTGGTCGGCGACGACGACCAGTCGATCTACCGTTTCAGGGGAGCGTATCTGACGAACTTCAGCGATTTCAAGGGCCACTTCAAGGTCGAGACGCCCGTGACCCTCGACGTCAACTACCGCAACTCGAAGAACATCCTCGGCCTGGCCCTGCAGCTCATGGAAAACGCGCCTAACAGGGAGCGAAAAGACCTCGTCACCGGCAACCCGGAAGGCGACAAAGTCATCTTGGCGCGGTGCGAGAACGAGCAGGCGGAAGCCGCGTATGTCCTGAAGGAAATCAACCGGCTGATCGGCAGTAAGTTCTTCTCCCGTGCAGAGCAGAAAGAGCGGGAATACAGGTACGGCGACTTCGCCATCCTCTGCCGCCGCAAGGCCGAAGGCACTAAATATTACCACCTGCTGCGCAAGAACCTCATACCCTGCGAGTTCGTGGGCGAGTTCGACTTCTTCGGCTCCCCGGCCATCCGTGAATTGACGGCATACCTCCGTGCGACGGAGAACCCGCTGCAGGCAGGCACTTCACTGTTCAAGATCATGAAAGACTCGGGCATCACCGAGGTCAACGTCCGGCGTATCAATCACTATGCAAAGCGGCTCGCTTACAAAGACACCGCCAGCGACCACGTCTACGAGTGCATGATGGATGCGGACGACGTAGTACCCAACCAGCGCGAGGAGATCAAGGAAATTGTCGCGACTCTGGACCGGATGATCCAGAAGCGGGACAACGCCTCGGTCTCGGAACTGGTCTACGAGATCATGATGAACGAGTCGGGCATATACCGCAAAAACCTGAACGCGGGCCCCGAAGGCAGGGCCAGCATCCGCCTGCTGAACAAGTTTTACGAGATGTGCCAGGAGTACGAGTCTATCGCACACCATGCCACCCTGACCAGCTTCCTGGAATACATCGACATGCTCCGCAACTTCCGCATCGAGTCGGACGACAGCACCGACGGCGACAGCGTCAAGATCATGACGGTCCACCAGAGCAAAGGCAAAGAGTTCCCCGTCGTCTTCATCGCCGACATGGCCACGAACAAGTTCCCGCTGCGCTACCAGTCTAAAGACTTCTACGTCCCCAACGACCTGTCCCGGGGCATCAAGACCGAGGACGATGAAAAGGCACTGTACCAGCAGGAAGAACGACGGCTTTGCTACGTAGCCATGACCAGGGCCGAGCAGAAGCTGTACTTCACACTGGCCGAGAAGTATGGCGACAACAAGAACAAGACCAAGCCCTCCATGTTCCTCGTCGAGATGAGCTTCGAGAGGAACCCGCTGATCGAGGTCGTCAACGTGAAGGCCGACAACAAAAGCACACAGGAACGTGCCGAGACCGAGGCCGAACGCCGGATGAACGACCTGAAAGACCAGGCCGTCCGTGCGGTCTGCAGCATGCAACTTAAGACCGCGATGAACAGGCTCACCCTGCTGGAAAAGCTGCGGGTGCTAAGCGAAACGGGCAGCCTCGATGCATATGACCCTGCCTGGTACGCCCCTGATGGTGGAGAGGATACGGAGATCTTGCAGATGCTCACCGGCAAGCCTGTGCCGCTGATCGACAGCAGCCACACCTTCTCGGCCTCTGCGCTTAACGATTACGACGAATGCCCGATGAAGTACAAGCTGCAATATGTACTCAAAGTGCCCACGGCCGGGAAGACATTCTTCAACCTGGGCTCGGCAGTACATGATGTAATCGAGCAGCTCTCGAAGATGCACATGAAAGGCGAGCGGTATACGAAAGAGATCGCTGTGAAGCTGCTGGATACTTACTGGTCGTCTGATGCCTATACATCCAGGACTAAAGAACAGGAAGACCGGCGGCTGGCAGAGATGATGATCGACACCTTCCTCGAATGGCAGCGGGCTAATTTGAATTCGATTGTCGGCGTGGAGATGCCGTTCCAGATCGAGATCAACGGCCGGGTCGTGAAAGGGTTTATTGACCGGCTGGAGAGGACGAAGGAGGGGGAGTACTGTGTTATTGACTTCAAGACAGGCTCGAAGTCAAAGAATGGCAACACGATCAAAGAGGACATTCAGATGAACGTGTATGCGCTGGCCGTGCTCAAGAAGTATGGGAAGTTGCCTGTGAGGGCGTCGCTGTACTACATTAAGTCCAATGAGACGGTCGATTATATGCCAGATAATACGTGCATCGATGTGCAGCGGGAAAGGCTGGAAGAGATGATCAGGGCGGTGCTGGATGAAAAGTTCGAGCCGACGCTGTCTTATAATGGGTGCAGGTTCTGCGACTATGAAGGGATATGCGAGGCGAAGGAGAGCGATATATAGCGTTGGGTAGAGCGCTTGTTTAACGATAGCTTACTAATCATTTACTTTAATTTGCTCCCGTTCAATCTTTTTAGATAATTTCGACTTTAATTTCTTATAGGTCGTGGCAATACGAGGATCTATTCTCACGGCTTCCGTATACTCCTGAAAAGCTTCGTCATTAAGTCCTTTAGCAGCCAGAGCTATTCCAAGATAATAGTGAGTATGCGGGTTGTTCGGAGACAAACCTACGGCTTTTTTCAAGACGTCGATCGACTGATCGAACTCGCCCATCTTGCGGTAAACCTTCCCCGTTAGAATATAAATATCTATATCGTTCGGAAATTGCCTGACCGCTTCTTTATACTCCATGATAGCATAGTCATACAATTGTTTTTTCGACAGAGCTTTTCCAAGCAAGACCCAATATAATCGATCCTTCGGATTTCTTCTTGTTTCATTTTTATAGCGGATAATCGCACTGTCAATCTGGCCACATTTCTTTAGCATCACTATCAAATAGTCCTGAGCCCTTATATCGCCAGGATCAATACGCAGTACATTATTAATCTCCTCGATAGCCTTCTCAGACAAACCTGCCTTAAAAAGGGCTTCGGCCAGGTAATAATGAAGAGACTTGTTATCACGACGGAATATAAGCGCCGATTTATAAGCAGCGATGGCTTTATCGGGATGGCCACTTTTCATGTGTTTCCGGCCTAATGTAAAATAATAGCTTACGAATTTGCTCGCAATTCTATTATCAGGCGATACGGAACCGGTAGATTCCAGAGTGGATTTGTATGATTTCAATGCTTCAAGATATCTGGATGCATAGTTATCGTCAGGCCTGAGCCGTAATGCCTCGGTAAATTCCTTCAGCGCATCGTCGATCCTGAGCTTGTAAAAATAAGCCATTGCCAGCGTATTATGCGCAAAGTGATCATCGGTTTTAGCATGAACTATTTCCTCAAGCTGATCGATCGATTCGTCGATCTGCCCCTCGTCGAGGTAAACCCGTGCCAGCAGGTACCGTGCGAAAAAGTCCCGGGAATTAATTCTGACAGCTTCTCTAAGTTCTTCTATCCCTTCATCGATCTTCCCATTTTTAACGAGTATAACGCCAAGATTATAGTGTGCATAGCCATTGTCCGGCGAGAAAGCTATCGAAGCCCGTAACTCCGCCACTGCTGCGTCATACTCTTTATTCTCGCACAGCAACTTTCCAAGGTAATAGTGATAGTAGCTGTTGCCAGTGGAACAGGAGAACGTATCACGGTAGACAACGATTGCATCACTTATCTTTCCCACGCGCATATATGCACTGACCAGCGCACTCGCCGATCGCTCGTCGTCTGGATTGATTTTAAGGGATTCTTTCAATGCATCGATAGATTTATCCAGCATATCCATCTCAAAATAGGTTTTGCCAATCGCGTAATGATAGAACGCATGATCCGGCTTGAGCCGTATAGCTTCGCTATATTCCTTTATTGCTTCTTCGTACCGCCCCAGTTCGGCGAGCAACTTTCCCAGATTGTAATGAGGCGCATGCTGTGACGGATCAATAGCAACCGTAATAGTATACTCGGCCAGAGCATGGTCCCGCATACCTTTTCTTGCGTATTCCATACCCAGATTATAATGCGCATAATAATTATCCGGGCTGGCATTTATTGATTCGATATATTCGGCAATGGCCCCATCAGCATGCCCATTTTTCGATAATATCTTCCCGATATAATAATGGGAGTAGCTATCTTTGGGATTAATTTCAATTGCTTTACGATATTTTTCAATAGCCTCGTCGATATGTCCCTGCTTGAACAGAATACTCCCGATATGGTAATATGCGTAGGGATTCCGGGGGTTTATCCGGAGGACTTCTTCGAACTCAGCCATAGCATCATCAAGTAAATTCTGTTCCAGCGAAGCTAAAGCCATCGAATAATGTGCAGATTCACAATCTGGATACAACCTCACATTTTCCCGGTAATGCTCGATCGATTCTTCGTATCGCCCCATAATCTCCAGAGCTTTAGCCAGACCATGCCTCGGGAACCGGTTTTGCGGATTGATCCTCACCGCATCTTTAAAATGTTCGACAGCCTCGTCCATACGCCCGCAAAGGGCCAGGTTCTTCCCGAGATAATAATGCGTGAAAGAATTGTCCGGGTTGATACTGATGGCCTTTAAATATTCCGGAATTGCATCTTCAGGTTTGCCCAGATCAGAATAGACTTTGGCCAGATAATAATGAGGATGCTCGTCATCAGGCAGCAACCTGATACAAGCATTAAATTGCTCGATGGCTTCTTCAAGCCTGCCGATTTTGTAAAACGCATCACCCAGGTAATAGCGTCCGGGATAATAGTTCGGGCTTATGCTGACAGTGGTTTCCAGCTCGATAATTGCATCCTGGTATTGTTCTTTTTCCGCCAGCATTATTCCTAGAACATAGTGCACATAAGAATTTTTCGGAAATGACCGCAGTATTTTCGCAAAATGGATGATAGTATCTTCTATCATCCCTTTTCGGTAGTAAACAGCGCCCAGAGTATAACGCGAATAAGCATCTTCTGGATTGATTTTCAGAGCTTCGGTATACTCATTAATGGCATCGTCGATTCTGCCGGCATCATCCAGCAACTTACCGAGCGAAACATGAGCAATACTATTCCTGGGATTTATTTTTACTACGTTTTGATATTCGTTAATTGCTTCCTCAATTCGTCCGCTGTCGCTGAAAATCCTGGCCAGATAGTAGTGTGCCAGCTCATCGTTTGGGCTGATCGTCAATACTTCCTTATACTCGGCGATGGCTTCGTCGACCAGCCCCCTTTTCAGGTATATGGAGGCAAGGTTAAATCGTACGAACGTATTTTCCGGGTCGAGGTTCAATGTTTCTTTGAACTCGTACATCGCATCGTCATCACGATTAATGGCTGACAAGGACTTCCCCAGGGTAAACCTAACGATTGGATTCGCAGGCATCATATCTACTGCTTGTTTAAGCTGCGATACCGCTTCATGGTATAATTTCAACCGGAAATATACGTTACCCAGCGCCTGCCGATACAGCGAGTTATCCGGACATAAGCTGACAGCTCGCTCGTATTCCCGTCGTGCTTCGGACTTGCGATTACATTTGTTAAGCGCATGCCCGAGAGAATAATGATAATATGCATTATCCGGCTCGCGATTAACAGCATTCCGGAACTCGATAATCGCATCCTCTATTTCTCCGTTGGTCTCATGCAGCTTGCCGAAATAGTGATTGGCTTCCCCTTTTCCGATACCATCCATATGATCAACGACTATACAATAAAAATGTTTGAATAGGATAATATTTAACGGTTGCTATAGAAGAGATTATACATTAAACGCGATGATAATTAAATGTCTGTATAAAAACATCAGGATGAACGTGTATGCGCTGGCTGTACTAAAGAAGTATGGGAAGCTGCCAGTCAGGGCGTCGCTGTATTACATTAAGACCAATGATACGGTCGATTATTTGCCGGATAACACGTGCATCGACGTGCAGCGGGAAAGGCTGGAAGAGATGATCGGGGCGGTGCTGAAGGAAGAGTTCGGGCCGAAGCAGTCGTTCAATGGGTGCAGGTTCTGTGATTACGAGGGAATCTGCGAGGCGAAGGAAAGCGAAATTTAAATTTTTTAGTTATATGTATTTTATTTAACATTTATAAAAATTCAACATTGTCATTAATCCATTTAATCCAGTTGAGAACAGTAGAAGATCTTCGTCTTGCTGTTGTTATATTTATCTTAGCATACTTTTGAATTACATCTGCTACGTAATCTATATCCAAATCATTTCTATTATAATAATTGGCATTAATTATTTCATTAAAGCTTGGTTTCTTCAACATTTGCTGAAGTAACAGGTAATTACGTTTATTCCTGTTTAATGATGTACACAGGTATTGCCCCTCTCGGGTTAATTCAAATTCTGAACTACCATCTGTCCTTTTTACTAATCCCAAATAGATCGCAGCGTTTGCATAATAATCACCTTGCCTTTCATCGAAATCAAAGAAATCGGCAATTGATTTTTTATTTGTTAGACCTTTTGAAGAGTATGTTACTAAATCTATTATTTTATCAATATCATTAGCTTGCGGATATGGAACAGAGGGTTCAGGTTCAATCCTGATCGATTCTAATAATTTATTGAGGTTTATCTTTTGTTTTTGAGCTTCGTTGATTGAATAACATTTACTTTTTATCAATTTCAATTCACCGTACTCGCTACCGAAGTCGAATTGTATCAGGTAAAATAAGCCATTTGTGTATATGAAAAAAATGGGTATAACATCTTTCGTAGTTTTTAATGACCAATCTTTATAGGGGTAATATAGTTGTCTAATATTAAAATCGTCAACTCGACCGATTTTCGCTTCGAATATGTATATTTTTTCGGGGCTTTCAAAGCCTGCATCGATCTCAATTTGAACACCATTAACGTTAATCGGATTTTTATTTGAGGGAAGTTTTATCTTGAAGCCCTCCGAGCCATATCTCCCTCGGATAGTAAGAAATAGTTCTTTTTCGTCTGTGAAGGTTTTTATTAACGATATCAGGTATGCATAGTCAATAGCTTGAGATTCCAGAGATATTTTATTAAGATTTAAACTGTGGTACTCAGAAAAATCACGTTCTGGGGAATAGACTTCTGTTACAATTTTGTCATATAAATCTTTCAGCGGATAATATGTTTTTAAATTGCTATCCTTAAAAATTACATATTTGTTATTTTGTATGGCAAGAATTGATAAGTTATTTTTTCTAAAAATATCGGGCCTTGATTTAGAATAATCAAGTTTCGCTAATAATCTTGGCTCGCGATTATTACCTAACTGTTTTAGTTCATTTGGAGTTATAAATACGAAGCCATCTCGTTCGATAATGTCCAATAAATGCCCACGTTCAAAAATTAATTCCCAAGAATCATCCATTTTGGACATATACTCATATTAATCTCAATTACCCATTATTAACAATTCGCTTGTTATTCAATTCCTATACACCAGATAGGAACATGAACAATCGATGAATAATCACCCTTTAGAAAATCTACTAATTTGGGAAGACTTGCCCTTGCAGATTCATAAGATTTAACTTCACCATTCCATCTACGGTAGGCCATATCATCAAGCGTTATTATTATACCAATGTCAATCTGTTTTGTTTCATATAGCAACATAAACCTGAAAAAGTCCCTGAAAAACATTTCAAAACGGGAAAACTCCATCTCAGTGGCAACCTTCCATTTCACTAAATCTACATAATCCCTTTTATCAGTGTTAAAGTCTGCTCTACCCTCTCTCTGCCATCCTTTTTCACAAAAAGCTTGGGTAAGATAATCTTTCGGTGTATGTTGTTTTTGTGCACCATGAGGGAATGCATCTAAACCATCTAATATTGTCTGTACTTCTAACAAAATTTCTGGGTGAAGTACCTGTAGGAGTTCCTTACCATGCCGATGACTATATTCTTTATATTTCATAATGAATTAACCAATCAATAAAATTAGTATTCCTTATAATACCGATCGATTAAAAAACTTGGGATCCTTGTCGACCTTGAATGCCACAAGAGATAACAAAAATTTGTTAGTAGTTCATTATTATCAATTCGTTGATCGGCCCGCGCTTCGAAGCGTCACAATTGATCATCCGGCTGGCCTGTTCCTTTTCGATGCGGAAACCCTTGTACAATTTTTCAAAGAAATTATCCTTCGGGTTCTCATTCTTCGGGTCCGAGTTACTGAGCATCAAATATGCCCCTCGCTTGCCCATGTCCCTGAAGAATTTCGCAAGACGCTTCTGATCGTTATCGTCAAAGCCATCTTTTGCATAGCCTGTGAAGCTCGATGTCGCGTTCAGCGGCCGATATGGCGGATCGAGATAGATGAACGTACCTTTATCTACATACTGCTTTGCTGAGCTGAAGTCGCCGCAGATGACCTTTGTGTTCCTCAGTGCTTTGTAGACTTGCCGAAGGTTCTCGTCATCGCAAATATTAGGATTCTTATACTTGCCGAACGGCACATTAAACTCGCCCTTGCTGTTCTGCCGGAACAGGCCGTTGAAGCAGGTCTTATTCAGGAAGATCAACTGTGCAGTACGGTCGACCCATTCCTTGTGATATTTATCAAAATCAAAATCGGAGAGCTGACGGTTGTAGTCATTCCTGATCTCGTAAAATAATTTCTCCCGGCCGGTGTCATCCTTACTCAGGTAATCGGCCTCTGCCGTGGCCAGTTTCTTAATCAGCGCTTTCGGGCTTCGCTGGATCGCAGTATAGCCCACGACAAGTTCCGGGTTAATGTCAAACAGGTACGACTGCTTAACCTCGAACCTGTGCTTCAGGCAAAAGAACATGGCACCGCCGCCGACGAAGGGCTCGACGTAGTTTTCAATGATGCCGCTTTCCACCATGTCGGCAGGCATGCGCTTGATCAACTCGTCCAGCAACTGTGTCTTGCCGCCGGCCCATTTCAGGAATGGCCTGGCATTGATAATAGGCCTGTTAGAAAGCGTTCTCTGCATGCGATATCTGCATTATGCGTGAACCTACATTAAGCTTCTGACCCTCTCGGAGAATAAGGAGTACATGGAGGCTATGGAGAAGAGATAAAGGAGGTATAGGAGATGAAGGAGAATTTAATAATGGGAGCCTAAGGAGCTAAGGAGTCCAGGGAGGATAATTAAAAAATTGCTCCTTAGAACTCCTTAGCTCCTTAGGCTCCCGTTTATAAATTCTCCTTATACTCCCTGATCTCCCTTGGCTCTTCTCCCTGTGCTCCCTGACCTCCATAAGCTCAAAAAGAGCCCTTTAAGTAACGTTAAACGTTTAGTATCTATTAATAATCGCATGAAACTGCCATTCATCCGCATTTCTGTCCAATAACCTTCAAATCCCCGTACGTAATATCCGACAATTATAGGGGGATGGATAGTGAAAAGCATCTACAGATTAGCCATCTGTAATGGCTGCTACCGCTATGCTCATAGCCACCATCGCGCCGGCCGGCGCGCAGCTGACTCCGGTCTCGTACGGGTTCCCGAGCGTGTTCCAGAACTTAGTGACCACGGCTTTCAGCAAAGACCTCGTCACCGCGACCAACTTCGAGGACGTGAACATTAACTTCGGGCCCGCAGGGGTGTCGGCCCTCGGGCTAGGCTTCGGCGGGTTCCCGTCGATCTCGCAGACGTCGGAACAGACATACTTCGCGGAGCACACAGACTTCACGCACACCGAAGAGACATCGGCGTTCAATTACCCGTTCGTGGGTGTTGGTGGACTGGGCGGGCTGCCATTTGGTATCTGATGAATATTGAATAAATTGTACAAGAACAAATACCGGGCAATTTCTTAACCATATAGAAAGGAATGCCCGGCTAACATTCTTTTTTTATGACTCTTCTCCACTTTTGGGATGATGATTTTTGATACTTATCCTCAACGTAAGACGATATGTGGTACAATAAATCGAATCGAATATGGGGCTTCATATTACTACGAGTTCATAAAAAGAATTCGGCCTATCGTCATAGGCGCGTACCAATATTTTCTTATGATTATACTATTATCGGCAGACAGATGTTCATCCCAAAACCGGCGAAGAACCTTTTTTATTTAATGACACATGTAACAGTTGTTGTTTCGGCTATGTGTCTCCTGCCAAGCTCGTTAAGGGCACCATTGTTGTCTATGCATCCGGTATGGGGGCCGCCAAGACGCCAAGGCGCCAGGACGCCAAGGTTTTTTAAGATAAAATCACTCGATGTAACCCGTCTTTTATCAATGGGGTATTGAAATTGATTAATAATCCCAGATGGCAATTGCTAATTCGGAGATAAGTTCTAATTTGTGCAGTATGTAATGGCAATAGTTTTTCAACGGTTTTTAATTCAATTATCACTTTGCCTTCCACGAGTAAATCAACCTTATAACTCCCCTCAAGACATACGCCATCATAATAGACTGGAAAATGTGCTTCCTTATCGACGATGAGCCCCTGTTTACGCAGCTCATATACGAGAGCATCCCGGTAATAACGCTCAAGCAATCCCGGCCCTAATGTTTTATGGACCTTAAAAGCTGATGGGACTATCACTGATGCTATTCGATCTTCCTCTTCCGAGGGTTCTGGGTATTTGGAATTAGTCATTCTATCACCAATTACTTTCCTTAAAAATCCTTGGCGTCTTGGCGTCCTGGCGTCTTGGCGGCCCCCATACCAGATGCCTAAACAACCTTGGCGCCTTGGCCTCCTTGGCGAGGTTGAATATTAAAATCAACTTCATTTGCATCGATTTGGCTCCAGGTTAAGTCATTAACAGGATGGTAATAATCCTCCAGATAAATCGTCGTATTGTATGGCAACATACCTGCGCGGTAGACAACAATACCTTCAACTTCTCCCAAAATCTCGATACCACTATTCTGACCTACTAACATGCGCTCTTGCTTGATCACGCGTGCCATTTCTTGGAAATTTTCTAAAACGTCTTCAGGATTTTTAATTTCGATCTTCCAATAAACAAGAAGGAATGTATGGTTAATCACTGAATTAGGTCCTGCAATTCGTAGCTCATGGATATAATGATAGCCAATATTTGGATACTCTGACCAATCTATCGAATTCTCTACAGGTTCCTTAGCGGGAGGGGATGATGTGAAATTTGTAATATTGATTGCTGGCGTTATTTCGGTATAATTATTAATAACTGAACTGTTATTCCTAAGATCATTTTGTAAGAAATTGCTATCGGACTTTAACGTATACAAAGCGATAGCTACTAACATGATTACTATCAAAGTAATTGTAAATATTATTGTTAATTTTCGCATATTACCACCAAAGAGCCATATGATTTATTGGTAAAACGTAATCGTTCCACGATTACCCCCATTGTTCATATCGAAAGACCCAGAGCCTCGGTAATAGTCACTATAGATCGTATAGTGCCCGTTAGGCCCGCCGATATCCCAATCAGGGTGAGGCCACCATGGCTCATTTAGATAGCTGGATCGTCTGATTGTGTCTAACAAGCGGACCATCATAGCACCAGAGGAATAAATATCCAGTTTCCTGTTCGCCATACCTCCCTATCATCACAAATCTCCCATACGCCAGATATGCCTCATATGGCGGCGACGTAGGCCTCGGTGTAGGCTCTGGCGTAGGTGTAATCACCGGCACAACCCGGATATTCTTACTCGCGATCTCCCCGAACGGTCCTTTCCCCACCTGCATCATGCGGAACTCCGGCATATACTGCCCCGCCGCAGGCGCCTTTATTTCAAACCTGAACTCATACGTCCCTCCGGGCCTGACAATAGCACCGCTCGTCATATGCAAGCTCAATACACCGGCGAACCGATATGCATCCCCGCCGGTATCCCCGACTGCCCCCAGCCGGACATCATTACTCACATCTGCACGCCAGGTGGCGGTCCCGGTATTTTTCATGACAATGGTAGCGGTATACCGATCCCCGGCCGTCATCTGCGCGGGCATATCTACAGACATGACTTGAGCATCATAGATCGGGGCAACAATATTAACGTCCTTATGCGCCTCATCCCCGAACCACCCGTATCCCCCGCCTTGCATGCGGTAGGAAACCTCATAAAGCCCGGGAGTCAGCGGAGCGGCCAGCGTGACCTCAAAGATAACAGTGCTCTCAGGCAGTACGCCTGTGGCCAGGCATGGCACACGAGCCGGCCCCGAAGGCGGCATTGGTGTAAGGCGATAAAGAATATCCCACGGAGTTGTTCCACTCCAGGTTCCCGCTGTTCTGGTATGTAATATGGCAGACATAACTCTCCCCGGCGGTCATGCTGGCAGGTATATCATCGCTGACATACCGCGCATTCGGGATGTACCGGAACAGAGAAGTAAAATTTACCTGTGCAGGCACCGATTCCCCGCCGTTGTTATCGTAGGCCACTGCCTCGACCCGGTAATCGCCTTGCGGGTACTTCTGCGTAGTGCCAGTCCACGTATTGCCTTCAAGGCTGGCCCGGACCCATTCGCCCTCGTTTACCCGGTAGAACACCATGGCAGTCTCCCGGCCCTCGTCTGGCACGGCCCTGCCTGCAATGCCTACCAGCTCGTCGTAGTAATAGATGTCATCCTCGGCGGGCATGGTGATGCTGATGCCCGGATTATTGCTCGCAGTATCGGTGATCTCGTTCTCTGCGCCCCAGGCCCGGAAGTGCGTAAAATCATCTAACACAGACATGATCGGATCTCCGATCGTAGTGCTGGCCAGCAGCACGAGCGCGAAGATAAAGAGAAGCAACACCAGAGTGGCAAGCGCGCCGGAGGCCCCGGAAACGTTACCGGGCAAGTGTAAAAAGGTTGGAGCTTGTGGTCTTGTCCGCATGGTCCGTGGCCTCCGGCGCTGGTGGGTATGTTGGGTGTTGAGTTGTTGGTTGGGTGTGTGTTGGTTCAAATTCTCAACGGTTTGAACAAGACTTAATTGCAATTTGATGATTATATTGTTTCGGGCGTTTAACGTTAAACGGTCTAAAATCAAGGACTAAGAATAAAAATATGGAGGTCACAGAGGTCACAAGAGGTAGCAGAGTTTCACCACAGAGGTCACAGAGGCCACAGAGGACGACACAGAGGTTTTTTTAGGAAAAGGCTGCCGGAAAAGCCCTGCTATAAAAACAGACCTCTGTGAATACCTCTGTGACCTCTGTGACCTCTGTGGTGAAACTCTGTGACCTCTTGCAAACCTCCGAGACCTCAACAATTCAGATTTTAAGCCGGAAAATCCTCCACGCATTCTTGGCAGTCACCGCTTCGATGATGACGTTATAGACTCCCGCAAGCCGCATCGCATGGGCCGCCCGGGCCACGCCCAGCACATCGGTAGGATTAGAAGACATATCCGTATCCAGCACAATCCTCGCAGGGTCGTATTTTTGGACAATCTCCACAGCTTCCTTCGGAGATAGCTTGCCAGGCTGGATGGTCAGGCCTGCATTATAGCCCCGGTCGACGATCAGCTTAACGGTATCGGCATCGGCATGGTCTATAACGACATGATCATGGTCGATTGAGAAGGTCGAGAGGATATTGATGATCTCCCGGGTAATCTGCACTTTTCCGTTGCGGGGCGTGTGGAGGATGAGCGGCAGGTCATACTTGATCGCCAGCTCGATCTGCCGCTGGAGCATTTCGGCCTCGAAGGCGTCCCTCGTCTCAAGTCCGGCCTCACCGATGGCGGTTACCGGGCGGGCTATATCCTGGAGGTAAGTTTCAAGTAAGGCGAGACACGCAGGCAGGTCGTCCGGTCTGGTCCGCGGGTGTAAGCCAAGGCACACATGTAGCCGTACCCCGTTCTTCTCCACCCGGGACCGCTCGGCGAACAGTCGCTCGAAATGGTCTTTGAAAACGATGGCGGAACTCATCTTCATGGGGTCATGGGCCAGCGTGAGCACATCGGTCATCCCGCCGAGTGCCATCAGCTCAAAGTCCTCGTAGGGCCTCGTGTCTACGTGTGCGTGCGTGTCGATCATGAGTATGCTTCCGTAGCGATGATGTGATAATGTAGCTTCTCAGTGGTTCATATATAACCTTTTCAGCATTAGGGCCATGCGGGTGAACAGGAAGTTATACAGGCCATAAGTAAGTTATATATATGACAAATTAATATAATTATTAGTATCATTACTTATTCCCCAAGCGCCTGATCATATGACACAAAATGATAGTGATGCTGACAATAGCCGCTCGAACCGGCCCATAGCTTGCCCGCCAGAAGAGGGGCAGGGACTGTTATGGCATAACCTGACAGACTTTTATTGTAACTTTTTCGACCTGATCGATGTCATGGCTATCATGATTGACATGACCGGCACCGTCCGTATGTTCAACCGGAAGGCTGAGAAGATGACAGGGTACTCGAAGGCCGAATCTGTCGGCCAGGACTGTGTTTCCATGTTGCTGCCGGAGTACCTGCGTGCCGATGCCAGGGAGAAGCTAATAAGAGGCCTGAAGGATGGCAGTGTGCCGTCGGCCGTATCTATGAGTATCATGACCAGAGACGGGGTCGAATTACCCGTGGACTGGAGCATCAACGTGGTAAGGGATGACGCGGGCAAAGTGTTCGGCCTGGTGGGACTGGGTTACCTGCCGGCAGTCAAATTGCAGGCCGTCGGGCTGAGTAATACGACCGACAACATTTACTCGTACGTCGAGGTCATGACGCACGACCTGCTCAACCACAGCCAGGTCGCCATGGGGTACCTCGAACTGGCTATGGAGCATGCAGGCGACGACACGGATCTTCAATGCATGCTCAACCGGGCCTATAACGCGTTGAAGAAGTGCGGCAATATCGCGATAAGCGTCCGCAGGCTTGGCAACAATCCGGGCGCCAATGGCTATGCAAGGCTGGCGGGTTCCCGGAAAGAGAGCCAGAAGTAAGTAAAAGAAAATTTAAAAAAAAATGTTTTTTGTGGTAATATTATGGATTATAGTTAGTGGGTAACGGACAGAATTACTGACTTGTTGTTCGACGCCATATATCCTGTGGCATTCCAGATGGCCTGTTCCTTTGAGAGGGTAATGGACAACCCCCTGGTAGTTATCAGGTAATAATACTATGTACATATTGATAAATGCTTGGTTAGCTGGCTACTCGTGATTGATACTAGTTGCGTAATCTATATATTTTAAGCGACCATGGCTACATACGACAATTTTCGAGTAGGGAGTGGTGATTATGGGATATATTATCGACGGTTTCCTCCAGGCTATCGCCCTGATTACCAGCATGAATCCGGAAGTCGTCGGCATCACATCCCTGTCGCTCCAGGTCTCGGGAGCAGCGGTGATCCTCTCGGCCCTGGTCGGTATTCCGGTCGGAGTGCTCATCGCGCTGAACGAGTTTCCGTTCAAGCGATCGCTCCGCACGGTGATCAACACGTTGATGGGGCTCCCCCCGGTGGTCGCCGGCCTGTTTGTGTTCCTGATGATATCGCGGGCGGGGCCGCTGGGATCGCTCAAGCTGTTATTCTCGCCCACGGCTATGGTGATCGCGCAGTTTATCCTCGTCACACCCATCATCATAGGCCTGTCCATCGCCGCCGCCAACGCAGTCGACCGGTCGGTGATCGAGTCCGCGATCTCCCTCGGGGCAAGAAAGCGCGAGGCTGTGCTGCTCGTGGTAAACGAGGCGCGGCAGTCGCTGTTCACGGCGGTCATCGCCGGGTTCGGCCGGGCGGTTGCCGAGGTGGGCGCCGTCATGATCGTGGGCGGGAACATCCAGTGGGACACGCGCGTGCTGACCACGTCCATCGTGCTCGAGACCGGCAAGGGCGAGTTCGACAAGGCCATCGCGTTAGGCCTGATCCTGCTGGCGCTGTCGTTTACCATCAACCTTATCGTGAACTATCTGGGCACCGCCGACGCGCGGTTTATCTTCCTGGACCAGTGGAGGCGTAAAAAACGAGCTACATAACGGTCAGGGGACTGTGCCGGACAGTAAAGGGCAAGCCGATCCTGAAGGACGTCGACCTCGATGTGGAAAAGGGCGACATCCTGGGGATCATCGGGCCAAGCGGGGCGGGAAAGACCAGCCTGCTCCGTTTGATTAACATGCTGGACCGGCCGGACGCAGGGAGCATTACCGTGAACGGCAAGGACATGTGGTCATCCGACCGGCTGGTGATGCAGCGCTCTATGGCCATGGTGTTCCAAAAGCCTCTGCCTTTCTCAATGAGCGTGTACGACAACATCGCTTACGGTATGAGACTGCGAAAGATGCCACGGCAAGCGATCGACGCGGCGGTGACCGACGTCCTCAGGCTGCTGGACATGGCCGGCAAGGAGCGACAGTACGCGAAGAGCCTCTCCGGCGGGGAAGCCCAGCGACTCGCCTTCGCCCGGGCTTACGTGCTGAAGCCGGAACTGCTGTTGCTGGACGAGCCGACCGCGAACCTCGACCCGGCCAACGGCAGTATCATGGAGCGGGCCATCCTGGATATCAACAAGCGCTTCAATACGACTATCGTCACTGTCACCCATAACATGCACCAGGCCCGGCGCCTTGCCAACCGCACAGCTTTTATGATGGACGGAGAGGTCGTCGAGGTCGGGCCGACCGGCTTGCTGTTCGAGCGGCCACAGGACTCTCGGACGGCGCAGTTCTTACACGGCGACATTGTCTGCTGACGCCTGCGTTCCTTATTCTTCATTATTTCTTTCAGCCACTATAGCGTTCGCTAACCGGTTAGTCATAAAAAAATAGAAAGAGGCAAAGGGGGTTATGTGGTCGCGTTCAGCAGGTCGGCATAGAACAGCGGCTTGCCGTACTCCTTTACGCCGAACTCGCTGATCTTCACCTGCGTATCATGGCTCGTCAGGTACTCGACCAGGTCCAGGGCGCCGACATGGTTCTTGTCAGGGAACCGGGTCTGGTTAAGCGTGATGATGTCATAATTATTGATCAGGTTCCTGGGATCGTTCTCGACAAGGAGGGTCAGCGTGACGTTCTTCTGGTTGTGGATGAAGGTGCTGATATCGCTCAGCGTGTAGGCCTGCATCTCATTGGCCGTGATCAGCGTCGCTCCCATGCCCCTGCCCGTCGCCTTGTACCAGTCCTTGTCCGTTACATTGGACGGCGTGTAGCCGGTCATGTTCCACAGGGTGAGCTCCTTGGCATTTGTGCCCGACGCGTCGCCACGGGAGATGAACGACGACTCGCTCTTCCGGATCTTGTCGAACGCCTGGGACGCGTTAGTCATGTTCTTGATCCCCGCGGGGTCGTTGGCCGGGCCCACGATCACGTAGAAATTGTGGGCAAACTGCGTCCGGTTTGCGCCATAGCCGTCATTCATAAAGGCGGTTTCGTCCTTGGGGCTATGGACGATGAGCACATCGGCGTCTCCGGATTTACCCAGCGCGATGGCCTGTCCGGAGCCGACAGCGGTCCACACGAGGTTCGCATTGTACTTGCTGTCGAAGTCCGACTTGAGGTATGCAAGCAGGCCAGTATCGTCGACACTCGTCGTGGTGGCGAGCGTGAGCTTCACCGGCGCAGACGGGGTGGGCGTTATTGTCGTCCCTGGCGTAGTCGTCGGCGTCGGAGAGGCGCAGCCGGAAAGGGCCAGCGCCATTGCTATTACTAAAATAGCTACGATAGATACTTTAAAAGTATTATTCAGTCGCATGGTAATCTCTCGACTAGATAGTAGTCGATTACTAAATATAACTAGCGTTATTGATAATAGTTAACAATAAGAAAGCGAAAAAATCAGGAAGAGATAATTGTCCCGGGGTTTTCACCTTTTATAGCTTTCTCGATATTCCCCGGCTTATGGCCGTTGACGATGTACACCTCTTTCACATTAGTCGCGATGCGTAACAGCTCTACCAGTTTGCGCTCGACGACCAGGTCTTCCATTTCGGCTTCCAGCAGATCGGCAGCGGTAATCTCTTTGATCAGCTTTGCCTTCTTGCTCTTCCGGGGGTCCTCGGTGTACAGTCCATCCACGTCCTTGACGAGGATACACCGCCTGGCGCCCAGCGATTCGGCGATGAGGAACGCGCCGGTGTCGGTCCGGAACGCGGGGATGCGGCCTTCGGGGACCGGGGGCTCGTAGAGGCCGAACGGCGGCGTGCCGTGAGTGACCGGCAGGCAGCTCATCCGGAACAACATCGGTAGGTCCAGCAGGTCATCCCGCTTGATCCGCACGCCCCCGTACTTAGATAGCAGGATGGCGATCATGATCGCGTTCTGCTCGCTGACCTTGCCGGCAAGCTCGGACAGGACACCTACAGGCATGCCGAGGTCCAGGCCGATGTCCATGATGTGCCTGACCCGCGTGCCGCCGCCGGTGACGACCAGTATCTGGTGCTTTCCGGACAGGCCGCCGATCTCCTCCATAAGCGGCTGGACAACGGGCTTGCCGTAGTCGATAATCCCGTGGCCGCCGATCTTGATCACGTTCAGTTCCGGCGTGAGCTGGTACGGTCTGCTGATAGCGGTCGCCTTCATCAGCGCGTTCCTGACCAGTGTCTCGCCGGTCAGCTTCGATATAATCTCCTTTCGTTTCAAGTCGGGTGCCTCTGCAGGATCAACATTTCCGGCGGAAGAAGTTAAGCCCTGATATCATTAATCCTAAATATTATAAAATACATAAGTTATATTAATAATTGTGATATTTTCCGGACGGTGAGCCCTGATGAAGATATACGTGAGAGAGCGAATTAGGAATAAAGAAGGAAGCCGCAGCCCCAGATTCCGGGTCGTTGCTACGGAAGGCGGAGACCTGCGGTTCCATGCCGAACACCTGCGCCAGATCGATATTGAGACCATTGCTGATGACCTGGGCGCGGAAGTAATCCATCTGCCGGGAAGGGAGCACGGGAAAAAAGAGGAAAAAGTGTCGAAGACAAAGCGCAAATAAGTCAAAAAGCTAATGGCCGGTGGCACCTGGGATTTCGGACACAGGTATCTGGTTGCGACGATCGTTACAGATTTATACATTCGAGCATAAAGTATTATCTTATGCTCTTCGGTGCCGTAGCGACGCATGTGCTGGCCGCCAGCCGAAACAGCGCCTGCCATGGTCCGGTGGGAGCCGCAAGACGCCCGGGAGGACCGGAGGTGTTGCTTTGATTGATACCGCCCCCGAAAGCCCCTTCGACGGCCTGACATTTATAAAAAAGTTCACCAGCCGGAAGAACAACGTTTACCTGGTCGAGCGTGAGGGTAAACGCCTTGTCATGAAGATGTTCTCCAGCGACCGGTATGGCAACGAGTATTGCATTCTCCAGGCTGCCTACGGCGCAGGTATCGCGGTCCCGCGGCCGGTGGACCAGAAAGGCAAAGCCATCCTCATGGAATTTGTCGACGGGCAGACGGTCAATGACCTGAACGACATCAGCCCGCGCCCGGACCTCATATTAGGCGTCGCCTCGTGGCTTGCCGGGTTCCATCGGGCTTTCGTGACCGGGGACGGCGATGTGCTCCTGAAGTCCGATGCGATTTTTAAAAATTTCATCGTAGCAGACCGTATTTATGGTGTTGATTTCGAACTGACAAAGTGGGGCAGGCCGGAAGAGGACGTCGGCGAGGCCATCTCGTTCCTCCTCGACACGTCGCCCATGTTCACGGAAGATAAATACCGGCTGGCCTACAGCTTCATCAGGCGTTACCAGGACGAGTCAGGCATCATCCTGAGCAACATCGAGGACAGCATAGCCAAGTCGCTCATCGAGGCCGCCAGCTTCCGCCCCGGCCAGCGCGAGCTGATCTACCGGAAGGCAAAAGACCTGATCGTGCTGAAACCGTTCTCACGGTAAGCAGCGCTAAAAAAGCCTGAAATGCAAGGGATTTGAAGGCTATGTCTATGCCCCTCATGGCCATGCATTTCCGGTAAAGCTTTGCATGGCATAAGAGGTATTGAGCCTGGTTTTTATTTCCTGCGGTATAGGGCATATGCGGTCGTTATCGCAGCCATCGAGATCAGCATAGCCTGGAATGTTCCTGTTCCGGCCGGTATAGCCGTCGGCGAAGCCGTCGTATTCGCTTCCGGCCCCGGTGTTGGCGTAACCGACGTCACCGGTGTCGGGGCAGGCGTTGCCGTAGGTATCCCGGTCATAGGTGTAATATTGATGTCCGTTACGACAAAGCCGCCCATACCGGGGTTCGGCCAGTAATCCTCGGACCTGCCATCGGCATACGTAGCCCAAATCCTGCCGGGCATGCCCTGATAGTAGATGGTCAGGCCATAGTGACCGTTGTCGTTCGTATACTGGTCCAGGATGTACTTGCCATACACGAGGATTACATGCGCGCCTTTCACCGTGGTGTTGCCATAGTAGACATGGCCTTCGAACGTGGCCGCCATCTCTTCCGAAG
This sequence comes from uncultured Methanocellaceae archaeon, assembly GCA_963769045.1. Taxonomy (GTDB): domain Archaea; phylum Halobacteriota; class Methanocellia; order Methanocellales; family Methanocellaceae; genus Methanocella_A. The sequence continues at coordinate 39,528 of CAVYKK010000007.1, read as the reverse complement.
CCGTGGGCGCGGGGCGCGGTATTATCCAGAAGTCGTGGGTAATTTTGGCGCCAGCATCAAGATACCAGGTGAATACGTCTGTGTCGCCGTTGTACGAGGCGGTAAGGACAGCTCTCCCGTTGCCGACATAATCGACTGTCAGGCTATAGTTCCCGTCCTTATCGGCATTTATGATAAACGTCTGCATCGCGTAGTTCACGGAGACCGTTGCCCCGGCGGCAGGGTCATTCTTATAGTATACCGTGCCGGAAAAGGTCGCCCGGGGCGTTTCGGCAGTCGCCGCGGAGACGTCCATGACCTGTACAGCCACGAAAAACACTGTAAGAAATATTGTCGCCCGCATCAGCAGGCATGTCCGTGTACTCATCCTCATTCGCCCTTGACCGACTAGCTGATCGATCGCTATATCATTGCCAGACGTTACCATAAAAGTTCCTTTCGGGAGACCCCTTAATTAATATTGAATTAATATCCTCAATATAACATTTTTTCATGCCCGCGGTAAGGGACATTGAATTCCATACCTCACCTGAGATCGCCGGGCAGTGGCGTGTGGCAGGGCCGTTGCGCCCTCTCCCCGCGAAAACGACATATAAGAAAACCATTTAACATATTGATCGTGTTTTTAAAAGGCGGTGATCGCGATAGCTGACAGGCAAAGTACAGGTCAGAGTGCCGGCGACAGAAATGGCCCGAATGTCGAAGACATGACCATGTGGTCGACGGATTGCCTGGATACGGCCCTCCTCGTGGCGGACGATAAAGGGATGATAACCTGGGTCAACGACAGGTTCGGCGAGATGTCCGGCATCGTGAGGAAAAACGCCATCGGCAGGAGCCGCCGTGACCTGCTGGAGCCTTTCGCGCGCCGGTTCCGGGACCCGGATATTTTCATGAAGAATATCCTCTGGCTGTACGATCACCCGGTAGAGGAATTGCGAGCCACGTGGGAGCTGGCCGGAGGCCAGGGCCTCGTACAGTGGTATTCGCGGCCGGTCAGGGACCCGGAGGGCAGGATCGTCGGCCGCATGGAATCATATCGCAAGACCGACGGGCAGCAGCCGCAGTGCGGCGTGGAGAAGGCGTCCCTTGACGCGCTGCCTGTCGGCATTATCGTCGTAGACGATGCGCTGACCATCGTCCAGTACAACCGCGGCGGCAGAGACTTCATCGGCGACGTGCTCGGCTACGACCCCCGGGAGGTCCGGAGCCTGGACGTGCTCGGTCACGACAGCCCGCTGGCCGGGGCGATTATCGCTTCGCTGGGCAGCGGCAGGACCGAGAAGAGATACGGGCTCGAGACAGGCGGGCGGTACTTCGACCTGATCGTCTCGCCGCTGGCCTCAGGCGATAACGTGCACGGCGCTGTCGTGGCATTGATCGACGCCGGGGAGGCCCATGAAAAAGCGGGCAGCTGCGAAAGGCTGCGCCGGGAATCGGAGTTCTACGTGGACCTCATGAGCCACGACATCCGTAACTTCAACCAGGTGTCCATGGGCTACATGGAGATGCTGGAGCTCAGCGAGAACCTGTCGGAAGAGCAACGCTCGTACCTTGAAAAAGCCCTGGGTGGCGTGAGAGGCAGCAACAAGCTCATTGACGATATAAAGCGGGTCCGGATGGTACGGGAAACGGGCGGGAACAACCTTGTGCCCATGGACCTGGGAAAAATTATCGATGAGGATGCGCAATACGTCATCAAGGCCCATGAAGGGCAACGTGTCGTCATCAACAGGAACGCAGGCAGCGGCCGCATGGTCCGGGCGAACGGGCTGGTGCACGACGTTATCCGGCACATTCTCGAAAACGCGATCAAGTACGACGGACACCAGGATAAAGTCATAGACATCGACGTGGCGGGCTCGCGAGAAGAGGGCTTCTGGACCGTGAGGATCGCCGATCACGGGCCGGGCATCCAGGACGAACGTAAGAAGACGATCTTCGAGCGCATGTCCGGCGGCACGACCAGGGGTGCCGGCCTGGGACTGTCCATCGTGAGGCTGATCGTCGATAAGCTGGGCGGGCGCATCTGGGTCGAGGACCGGGTGCCGGGAGACCGGTCGCAGGGCAGCGTTTTCGTGGTGCAGCTGCGGAAAGCGTGACGTGTTACAGGCCCATCAGAAACGATCGGATACTTTTCATCGATTCGTCCCATGTGGGGCGATCGCGATAGCTCTCGCGTGCGGCCAGGCTCATCTTTAGCAGGCGTGATCGGTCTTGTGCCAGCCCGGACAGATGGCCTGCCAGTGCCACGGCATCACCGGGTGGTATCAGGAAACCATCATGGCCATGGGTGATGATCTCTTTTGCTGCCCCGAAGGAGGTCCCGATGGCAGGAAGGCCAAAGCCCATCCCTTCGAGATAGACGATGCCGAACCCTTCGTAAAAGGACGGCATAGCCAGGAGATGGCTGCCCTTCATGCAGTCACGTAGCCCGTTATCATCGAGAACGCCGGTAAAACAGACATTTTTCGACATCCCGTTCTTTATTATCTGTCTGTAAATTGCCCGTGTATAGGGCGGGTCGACGAGATAGTCGCCCACGACGGTCAGTTGCCAGAGTTTTGCGGGTACTTTTTCAAGCGCGTCCAGCAGTACATGCAAGCCTTTCCGGGGAATGACGTTACCCGTGAACAGCACGCGTAACGGGCCCTCCCGTGACCGCTCCAGGATTTCCTCGTTGCGAATCCGGGGGCTGAATCGATCCCCGCCCGGGTAAGCGATAGTGAATGGCGGCGTCCGCACTCCCTCGCCTGCAAGCATGCCTTCCACCTTCCGCCGCGTATCTACGCTGTTGAATATAAAGCAGTCAACGCTGGCGAGATAGCGGCTTTCTATCCGGCGATAGAGAGGCTTTTGCCAGGCCGGGTAGTCATCATTGCACCGGAGCAGGTGGACGATGGACACGATGGGATATTTTACCTGCTTACGCAAGCGACGGTTGAGCAGGAATAGCGAGGGATGATTCAGCTCGTCCTGGAGCAGCACGTCCAGGCGCAGCCCGGCTAACCGTCGCAGCAGGCCGGGGGAAAAATTGTTGCCCAGGCGGCGGGGATAACTTCTCCATGGCAGGGAAACGACCTCGACGCTGTCACCCTGTCCCTGCAAATAAGCGACCAGCTTCCGATCGTAGAGGTAGCCGCCGGAGAGCGTATCCAGGCTGCCGTAGATCACCAGGCCTGCGCGCATTTTATCCACTTCTGTTCTATGAGAGGCAGGGACGAAATCCCGTATCAGCTTCCCTTTCTCGTCTGCCGGTATGAAGCCCAGGCGATGTCGTTTTCCCACAGCTTAACCGTCACAGCCCGGACGTTAGGGGCGACGATCGCGCCCGAGAGCACCTGGCAGATAATAGCGGCGAAGTGCTCGATGCTCGGGTTTTTTCCCCTGAACTCAGGCAGATCGTTGAGAGTCCTGTCCTTAAAGTAAGACACCTGTGCGTTGAGATGGGACTCGATCTCCACAATGTCGACCATGTAGCCATGCCGGTCCAGCGCTGTGCCCTCCAGCTGGAGCTCCACCTGGTAGTGGTGAGAATGCTTTTTATTTTCATCGCCCCAGTCACCGCCGATCAGGTAGTGCTGGGCCACGAAATCCCGCTTGACGTTAACCGTATACATTTTAACGCTTCCTTTGCAGTTTCGATTATATTTCTTACCTGGTTCCTAATAGGTGAGAAAAACCTGGATCGCTTCTCCGGGGTTCTGATCCAGGAGCCGATAAGCCTCATCCGCCTTACTTATGGGAAAACGCTGCGTAACGAAACGCGACGGCTTCAGCTGGCGTATCATTTCCCAGGCTACGTCAAAGCGGCGCGATTTTGTCCAGCGGCCCAGGAGTTCCGGCGCCACAGTGCTCACCTGACTGCTAATCAGCCGGATACGGCTCCGGTGAAAACGCCCGCCGAGGTCCACGTTCGCGTGTTTGCTCCCGTACCAGGAGCCGATGACGACACGGCCTGCATATCCCGTAGCATGCAGAGCCAGGTCAAGGGCTGTCGGCGATCCGGTGATTTCATATGTCAGGTCTGCGCCACCAGGCAGGCGTTCCCGCATCCGGTCATTGGCGCCGGGGCTGCCGGGGTCCAGACATATATGCGCTCCGGCATCGGTTGATGCCTGACGTCGCAAAGGGTATTTGTCGAAGGTGATCAGGTCGCCGACGGGAAAACGGGCAAGGAGACTGGTGGTGAGCAGGCCGACGATCCCCTGGCCGAACACGGCCACTTTTTCGCCGATCAGTGGCGACCCGTCCATGGCAAAGTTCACTGCCGTCTCCATGTTGGGCAGGAACACTGCATCCTCAGGCCTTACGTCGTCCGGCAGCGGCATCAGCGTCTCCGGTGCGGCGGTAAAGTGGCTCTCATGGGGATGGAATGCCAGTACCAGGCGGTGCTTCCATCCGGGGTCCACACCATTACCCGTCTCTACTACCCGGCCGACTGTCGCATAGCCATATTTCAGCGGATAAGCAAAACTGCCCTGCAGGTCGGCAATGCTGTCGTCGACGGACATTCCTTCGGGGAACTCTCCCCGGTAGATCAGGGACTCGGTGCCGGGGCTGATTGCGGAGAGCAGCGTTTCGACCAGTACCTCCCCGGGCCCTGCATCCGGGATAGATTCCTCGCGCACAGATACCTGCCGCTGCCCCGTGAAATACAGGGAAGCCCTGACATTCGGAGGCATATGGCCGGCCTTCGCCGGGTCATCCATACGCGCGAGGGCAGGGGCAGTCGGATAACCATCGGCATGCATAATAGCCTTTAGCTTTAGTATGTGGTTCATCCGCGAGGCTTTTGTAAACAGATACTTCGCGTTATGCTCGTTCACCGTGGGCAGCAGGGGCAGCCGGCCGGACACCGGAATGCCCAGCCGGCCGAGGCTCTCGATCTTTTGAGGGTTATTGGTCAGCAGGCGTACCGAGCGAATCCCCAGATCTCTAAGAATGAGCGCAGCAACCGTATAATCCCGCCCGTCGGCCTGGTGGCCCAGTAGCAGGTTGGCGTCGACCGTATCATAGCCCTGGTCCTGGAGGTTGTAAGCCCGTAGCTTTTCGGCCAGGCCTATGCCCCGGCCTTCCTGGCGCAGGTAGATCAACACGCCGCATCCTTCCCCGGCGATCTTTTGCAGGGCCTGCCCCAACTGCTCTGCACAGTCACAGCGGCTTGATCCCAGCACTTCGCCGGTAAAACATTCCGAGTGGATGCGTACCAGCACATCCGTTTTTTCCCCTACGTCGCCCATGACCATGGCTACGTGCTCCTTGGCATCGCCGCTGCCTGCATACAGGTATAGCTGGAACTCCCCGGCGAGAGTAGGAATGCGGGCCTTGACCTTGCGCTCCAGTAAATCGCCATATGGCAGGGGTGTACTCATCATTTATCCTTCACAGATTTTTAACCCGGCCGTTGGTACCGGGTGCACTCGGATATTAGCCTTATTTAAACGATCGGTCTATCCTCTGTGCCTATTAACCTGTGTGCCGATATTTGTTCCCGGTTTATGCATAGCCTGGCGTTTGTGGCGGTTTTAGTTAAGACTGTTAAGCAGGAACCTGTGAGGCAGCAAGAAGTCAACACCATGGTGCATTGAAGCTTTTAATGCCCTGAAAGGTATTATTTACTTATTATTTTAATTAACGTTATATAACTACGTCAGTATAGCTTATTTGTAAATTTACAGTAATAGGGCAGGCAATTACCCGGATATGAGGTGATATTGTCGTGTGGATGTAAAACAAAAACGCGGCATAAAAGCGGTTGAAGGGATAAAGCCATGGGTAAAACAGGAAAAGAGCAGAAAAAGCCTGCACAGGCAAAAGATATTACGGGCGCCATGGTCATCAGGGAAAAGAACCTTTCACTGGTGACGCTGCGCAACAGCGACATACCTGTGACGGACAACTACGGCTACGGGCTTTACTACCGGGACTGCCGGTTCCTCAGCGGTTATCTGACGCGAATTAACGGCCTGCCCCCGACGGAGATATTGTCGAGCGACGAAAAGAATTATACGTCCACGACCGTGCTGACCAATCCCGAGCTATATGACAGCAATGACAAACTGGTCGATAGCACTACGATCAGCATAAGAAGGGAGCGGTTTATCGCGGGAGAGATCAGCGAAACGATAGATATCGAAAATTTCAACGAGTTCAAAGTAGTTCTCGATTTTTCCCTTGAGTACAGGGCGGATTTTGCCGACATTTTTACCGTCCGGGGCGCGACCACGGGCATCGATGGAAAAGCCATGCCGCCGTCATACGATCAGGGGACACTGACCTTTGTATATTCCGGAAAAGACGACCACAGGAGGGAGACCCATATTTCCTTTGACCCTGCCCCATCCTCAGTGGAAGGCAGTATATGCCATTTTTCCATCCCGCTTAAAGCGCATGAATATCGAAAGATATCAATTGTCATTAGCGCTCATGACCTGGCGCCCAGCGAGTGTATCAAGCCTGAGCCTGCCTCCCTGAGCAGGCGGTTGAAAGGAGTCCAGGCTTCGTATGTGGAAACCGAGGAGTGTTGCATCAACGTAAGGACCGATAATGGTATCTTCAATAAAGCGTTCATGAGGTCGCTGGCAGACCTGCGCATGCTCTATATGATCAAAAAAGAGGATGTCTTCTACTCCGCGGGCGTGCCGTGGTTCGACGCGCTATTCGGCAGGGACTCGCTCATATCGTCCATGCAGGTGTTGCCTTACAATCCGACCATCTCGAAAAGCACCCTCCGGCTGCTGGCAAGCTACCAGGGCACAAAGACCGACGACTGGAGGGATGAGGAGCCGGGCAAGATACTGCACGAGCTCCGGGTCGGGGAAAAAGCTGACTTAAACGAGATACCCCAGACTCCTTACTACGGGAGCGTGGACGCCACGCCTTTGTTTTTGATCGCCCTGGCGGAATACATCGACTGGACAGGGGACATGGGCCTGTTCCGCGAGCTGCAAAAGAACGCAGAAGCAGCCCTGGCATGGATCGATGCGGCTTCCGATAAAAACGGGTTCCTCACTTATACCAGGAGGTCCTCACGCGGCCTGGACAACCAGGGATGGAAGGACTCGTTTGATGCTATCTCCCATTCAGACGGGACGCTGGCGAAACCCCCGATAGCTTTGCCCGAAGTCCAGGGTTACGTGTACATGGCAAAAAAACGCATGGCAAAGCTGTACGATCGGCTTGGAAACGATGACCTCGCTAAGAAGCTCAGGAGAGATGCGGCCAACCTTTTCTGGAGCTTTAACGATAAGTTCTGGATAGAAGACGAGCATTTCTTCGCCGAAGCACTTGATGCCCGGGGCCAGTGCGATGTGATTTCCTCTAACCCGGGCCAGGCCCTGTGGGGCGAAATTGTCGAGAGGCACAAAGCCGAATGCGTGATTAAACGTCTGTTCGAGGGTGACATGTATTCGGGCTGGGGCATACACACGCTGTCGACGACGGAAAAACGCTACAACCCCCTGGGTTATCACAACGGCACGGTGTGGCCGCATGACAACTCGATCATCGCCATGGGCATGAAAAAGTATGACCATAAGGATGAGCTGACCCGGCTATTCACCGGCATGTTCGATGCCGCAGGCTATTACCTGAACTATCGCCTGCCAGAGCTGTTCGGCGGCTATCATCGGCAGCGATATGGTTTTCCCATCAAGTACCCGGTCGCATGCAGCCCGCAGGCGTGGTCGTCCGGCACTATCCCCTGTATGCTCACGGCTTCCCTGGGCATGGTCCCCGACGCGCTGGCGCAAAAGCTGACCTTAAACCAGCCCCGTCTCCCGCCCTGGCTGCAGACGTTGAAGATCGACAGCCTGCACGTCGGCAATGGCAAGGTCCAGCTCGAGTTCCGGCGGATCGGCGAAAGCACGCTCGTTAACGTGGTGGAGAAACGCGGCGATCTGACCGTCGAAGTCCTGTACTAGCGTTTTCCCCGGGTAACTGCTGCGGTTTTTCGGCCGGTAAAGTCTAACTGATGGGCGATGTACACCAGCTCGCCGCTCTCGATCTGACGATGGCGCTGTGCGACCCATGCGCCGAGCCGACTGGAGTCCAGCGCGGGGTTACGTTTTAACGCTTCGTTTACAGTATGCACGATGTGGTGCAGGAAGTAGGCCTCGTCGCCGGGATATCCGTCGGGCCCCGCAAAGACAACCCAATCTGACCCTCCTGAGGCAAGAATGTGTGCGCCGCAGGCGTTAAGTTGAGAAAAAAGGCACCGGCCGGTGCAGCTGTTTCCTGAAGGCTTACCGTCCACTATGCGCCCGTCCATCGAGCGATGATACAGGGCCATGATCATATGATCGAGCTCCGGGTCAATAACAGGTTCCATGATGGTCACGCCGTCGAAGTTGATCGAGAAATAGAATATCCCGCCATCGTCCAGCAGGTCAAGCATTAAAGGCAGGGCGGTGCGGATATTTACGATGTCCAGGAAGGCGCTGGCGATGACGAGGTCCCATCGCCCTTGCTCGCGCGCAGCGAAATCGAAGAAATCCTCACTCCTGTAACAAACTTCGACATGCCTCTCCGGGCCTGTCAGCGTCCATTGGCCACGGGATCCCGCCGATAACCGGACATTCTGCCGGGCTGACCAGTCTTCCATCCTGCTCAAAGCGCTGGCCCTATTTTCCTTCTCGACATCGACGGCGGTATAGGTCGCGTAGCGAAACAAATTCTTATCCAGCATGCGCTCGATCATAGTGCCGGTCCCTGCGCCCGCCTCTAAGACACGCAATGGCTTTTCGCAGGACGATACCGGCAGATTATCGGCCAGCGCCTGCCAGACGTGGCCATTCAGGGCCCGGTCGTCAACGCCCTTTTTCGCTGCGAGATAGCGGGTGAACGAATAGTTTTCAGGTATCGCCAGTTTCAGATACCTCCGGCCGGGTTAGAAACAGCATATTGCCTCCGGGACCATTATATGCCCTGTCGCCAGTAACATGATTAGCTTATGCAGCCATCAAACTGCGCCGCGTAATTCGCCCTTTACCCGCCTTAAGCATGAAACGGTTGCGGAGGCTTTAGTCTATCTTAAAAATCAGAAATATGTGCCATACATGTTACCAAAATTATATGTCGCAAGATAAATTGCGCCGGATTTTCTTTGCCATAGTTACTTATGGGATTTGCCCGTTGATTTTTACGACGCACAGATAATTGTGCATATTACAGGGGAGGTGAACGAGAATGTGTATTAGCTGTGGATGTGGAATGCCCAACGACAAACACAACAACCCGGCCCTGATAACGCAGGAAGACCTGGACAAGGCGGCCAAGGCTGCGAACATGTCGCCTCAGGATGCCGCCAAGAATATCGCGGACGCCGAAGGGCTCAAGTGCGGCCGGTAAATGGCCGGGCTGACGCTCGGCTATTTTTTTATATCTTCGTCAGCCGGCTGCTTTTCTTTCTTTAGCGATCTTTTCGTCTTTACCGAAGGGGTGCCCGTGCTTCGAGTGCCCGGCCACATATATGCCCCTGTCCACGGCCTGGAGGGCCAGATCGCTGCCCATTTTCCCCGGGCCGATGACACCAGGCTGCATTTTATCGGATACTAAAGATATCCCTTCATTTTAGCGCTTTATCCCTGGCGTTACTCGTAGCCGGTGAAGTCCTCGAGCTTGATCTTATTATCCGGCACGTCCAGGCCTTTCAAGGCCTTTTTCATGGCCTCGTTCATGCCGGGCGGCCCGCAAATGTAGAACACGCGGTCCCGGTAGTCGGGTATCTGATCGGCGATCATCTTTGCGTCGACGTGGCCTTTCAGGCCTTTCCATTCAGGCTCTTTTGTCAATACGTTTTTAACGACGATACCATCGTCCTGTTTTTGCATTTCCTCGATTTGATCCCGGAAAACGATGTCCTTCTCCGTGTGGTTCGCGTAAAGCATTTTAACGTCCGTGGGGAGCTTGCTGTCGACGATGAACTTGCAGATGCTCCGCAAGGGCGTAATCCCGATGCCACCGGTCAGAGCGCCGATCTTAATATTTTCGCCGCCGTAGGTAAAATCGCCGTACGGACCGTCGATGTGCGCCCATTCGCCGCCCTTGAACCTGTTCAGCGCCTGGGAATACGGGTGATCCGTGATTTTCTTGGTGAACTCAAGGAAATCTTCTGTCGGACTGGCGGAAATGGTGAAATGGTGCATCTTGCTTGTGCCCTCTATCTTGATGTTTACGTACATCCACTGCCCGGCCAGGTGCATGAATCCCTCCGGCTTCTTAAACCGGAAACTTTTGGTATCGTCAGTACGCTGGATAACTTCCGCGACGTTCGTCTCAAATTTCATTGGCTTAATAGCGCTTTGTAAACCTGCTTCTGATGCCATCTGACCCCTCATATAACATTTTAAATTTTCATTTATGCATTGATAAAATTATCAAATCAACTATCCGGACCTGCGCCGAATACTTTGTAATCGATCCCCAGCATTTTTGCGACCCAGACCAGCTCTTCCGCCCAATCCCCGTAAATAGCGTGACAATGGTTCGAGTCGTACTCGGCCAGGAACTCGTCTGCAGGGGCTCTCAGCCGGGCGAACGCATGGGGCCACTCGACCTGTGTTGCCTTCGCTTTTTCTTCAGTGCGGTCGCCAAGGTCGAGGAACTCGGCTGGCGCAATGGCGAGCCAGTACCTTCCCCCTTTCCGCGACATGCGAGCGATCGTGACCTCACCGGGCGCCGCAATGCTCCGCACCGAAGCCCCGCCTGCCGGGAAATAGAAACCCTCCGGATAGAACTCGACTTTCTTCAGGTTCACGGCAGGATCGTTCGAGCGCGCAGCAAAATAGGTCGGGTGGCTGCCGGAGTTGCACAGGTCGAAAAAGTTGCCTTCCGCATCGTAATGGCGCACATCGGCAAACATGACGGGTTTACCGGACAGGTGCTTGAATATCTCCATGGTCAATGCGCCGTCCATATCGGCCTCGGTAGCATCGACGACCGGCTCATGGGGACCGTCCCAGTCATAGGGGTCGTTCATGAACGACTCCGTGAGGTCCATGGTAACGAAATTATCCGTGAGCTCCGGCTGCGCTTTGATCCCGATGAAGTCGAGATGTTTCTCCTCGATGATTTTCTTGACCGCATAATAACTGCGAATCTGGAGCTTGAGCTTCTCGGGGGTTAGCTGCTTGCCATCGTAATGGATTTTACAGACGTGCTGCGTCAGCCAGGTGAACGCCCATTCTACTTGCCCGTCGGGCACTTCCTTCGCCCTGCGGACAATCTCCCACTGGTCTGTGTGCTCGATGTCTATTCCGAACAGGCTCTGCCACTGGTCCTCATCGGCGACAGCTGTGTACATTCCCATAGGACGTCCGCCGAAGAGGCCAAACGTCTCGCCGCGCAGCCTGTTTACCGTCGTGGCAGCCCTTAAAAATGCCACGACCTTCTCCATGACCTGATCGTCGCCGATGTCTCCCCAGACGCGCCCGTTAAAAATCCCCAGCTGGTCGAGCGCCCCGGCTGTCGCCAGCATGCCTACCAGCCCCGGGTACCGGGGGTTCACGTTTGAGAACAGCAGGTAAGGTCCGGGGACAAAATTGGCGGCCATGACGGGAAAGCTGGGGAATATCCAGACGGCAAAGTTAAAGATCGTGGCTTCTACTCCGGCTCTGGCCAGCTTCATCGCTTCACGCTTCGCCTGGTCGGTGTCGCCGATGATCTCGCCTGCGTATGCTTCGAACTCGCCCGTCTCCTCGAGCCGTTGTTTCAGGCGGTCTTGGAACTGCTCGTTCATCTGCAGGAGGTCCCGGTACACTTCTTTTCGACCATCGGAGAAGGTCATTATACCGATCTTGCGTTTCATCAATGCTATCGCCGTCCATCAGGGTACCCGGTAATTACGAGGTACGCTGATTAATAATATGCATTGATGAAATATAATAATAAAGTTAATAATATTAATTGAGAAGGACAGTGATCTTTATGGTCAACATAGCGATTTCAGGCCTGGGCGAAATTGCTTTCAGCCACTACAGGGGCATCACGGGTACGAAGAACGGAAAACTGGCAGGCGTCTACAGTCATGGTATGGACCGGGCCGGGCAAATTGCACGGCAGTGGAAGACCCGGTCGTACGACTCGTTTGAAAAGCTGGCGAACGACCCGGATATCGATGCCATCGTGGTTTGCAGCGCGGACAAAGACCACTGCAGCCAGGCCATTACCGCCATGAAAAACGGGAAGCACGTGCTGGTGGAGAAACCGCTGGCCTTGAGCCTGAAAGAGGTTGTCGACATGGCCCGGGTAAGCGAGGAGGAAAAGGTAGTCCTGTTCCCGGTACACAACTACCTGTTCCGGCCGAAGGTCGCCCGGGCCAGGGAACTCATCCGGGACGGAGCTATCGGAGACCCGGGCTACGCTTCGTTCATGGTGACGCAGCGCATGGAGGAAGATATGGCCCGACGGTACCACGGCGCGCTATTCACACAGGCCTACCACTCGATATATGTGTCCAACTTCCTGCTGGGCACGCCGGTAGAGCTGCAGGCCATGCAGTCGACGCTGACGTATAAAAAATTAAAGAGCGACGACCTCTTTGTGGCGACGGTCAGATATGAGAACGGTGCAATCGGTAACATCATAGCCAACTGGTGTGCGAACGACATTTCAAGGACGTCATGGATGTGGCTCGACAAGATCGTGGGCACGGAGGGCGTCATTACTATTTCGTCATTTGACGGCGTATCGTACAGGGAAAAAGGCTCGTTTATGATGTCATGGACCTTCGATTACCAGTATTCGTTCGTCGAGCTCATGAGGCATTTCGTCGACGATGTACTGGCTGGCGGCCAGAAGCCGCTGCAGACGCCCTATGACGCAGCCGTTGTCACGGACATGATGGAAAAGCTGCAGTCAAGCGCCCGGACAGGGGAAATGATAAAATATTCCAGGCCTTCGCCGGGCGAGCTATTCAATAGATTTTAAGCGATCGTCTTTTTTCACGGCAATCATTTCGGCTTTGGCCCGAACGTGATCAGCCTCGCCGAGTTGATGATCACGGGTATGGACGATAGCTCGTGTAACAGTGCCCCGGTGACCGGCGATAAGATGCCCGGGACGGTGAACACGATCGCTATCGCCAGGATGGCGAGCGAAAACAGCACGTTTTGCTTGATCGTCCGGATGGCCTTCCGGGAAATGGCCATCAGGTGCGGCAACCGGGTCAGGTCATCCGACAGGAGCCCGACCTCGGCTGTTTCGATAGCTACGTCGGTGCCTGTGATCCCCATGGCAACCCCGACGTTGGCTACGGCCAGCGCCGGCCCGTCGTTCACCCCGTCCCCGACGAAAGCTACGCTGCGGCCTTCCGCCTGGAGACGTCGGACAATGGCCACTTTATCCTGCGGCAGCACCTCCGCATAGACCTCCCTGATCCCTAATTGCCCGGCCACACGCCCGGCAGCCTGACGGTTATCCCCGGTCAGGAGAATCGTGCGTAATCCCATTCGCTCAAGGCTCTCGACGGTCTCTTTCGACCCGGATCTCAGCTCGTCCTCGAAGGAAAAAATGCCTGCGATCTCCCGGCCGATGGCCATCACGATGATATTACGGCCAAGGTCTGCCTGCCCTTCGACGATGGTTTTGAGGTTACCGGGTATACTGATCCCCTGCTCGATCAGTGCGGATGGCCTGCCGATGAAAACTTCCCGATGTCCCGAGACTGCTTTCACGCCCAGCCCGGGCAGGGCTACGAAGGATTCCGGATCGGGCACGGCCAGCCCTTTCTCCTGCGCAGCCCTCACGATGGCCTTACCCAGGGGATGTTCGCTGAACTTTTCGGCGGTGGCGGCCATGTGCAGAATGTCGGCTGCACCCATTTCACCCGCGGGTATGATCTCGACCAGCAGGGGCTTGCCGATCGTGAGCGTACCGGTCTTATCGAATACGACGGTGTCGATCTTGCTCATCGCCTCGATCGTGGCGCCCTTTTTAACGAGGCTCCCCCGCAGCGCGGCGTTTCCGATCGAGGCGACAAGCGCGGTGGGTGTGGCGAGGACCATGACGCACGGGCAGAAGACGATCAGCACCGTGATGGCCCGCATGACGTCTCCGCTCCACCACCAGAGCGCGACGCCCATTATCAGCGCCATGGGCGTGTAAAATTTTGCATATGTGTTCAGTAGCCGCTCTATGCGGGGCTTCTGTTCCTGGGCTTCGGCAATGAGCCGATGGATCTGCCCCAGCGTCGTCTCATGCCCGACTTTCGTAGCCCGTATCTCCATTGCGCCTATCTCGTTGAGCGTACCGGCGAATACGGGATCGCCCGCCTGTTTGTCTACCAGCAGGCTCTCGCCGGTGATCGCGGCCTGGTTTACCGATGCCGTGCCCGAGACAACCACCCCGTCGACGGCGATCCGTTCCCCGGAACGCACCAGCACGAGATCGCCCGCGCTAACGCTCTCCAGGGGTATGATCACGTCCTGGCCGTCCCGCCGGACCGTCACCCGGTCGGGCAGGAGCCTGGCCAGTGCCTCCAGCGCTTTGCCGGCCCGGGCGGCCACGAAGTCCTCCAGCATGCCCCCGAGCAATAGCAGTACCGCTACGACGGCAGCGGCCGAGTACTGGCCGATCGCTATCGCGGCGATGGTGGCTATCGAAACGGGAATATCGGCGGTAAAATCCCTTTCCCTGATCCCCTGTATTGCCGACCACCAGATGTAGGACGAACCGACGAGGGCGGCGGCGAGATACAGGAACCGCCCGTTGCCGCTCATGCCGTTTTCGGAAAACAGTCCGGCAGGATGGAGGATCGTGGCTGCCGCCAGGAGAAATGCGCTGGCAATGGTGAACAGCGTACCCGGGTCGAGCAGAAAATCCCGGTAACGCAGGAGTAAAGAGATGATGCCCGTCGATGCTTTCCGGGTTGGAATATCTGTATGGGTAGACATAGGCGATCTCCGGCAGTTCCCGCCGGTTAAATGACAATACATGCGGTATTGACGGATTTTTCAGTAGCAAGCCTATCGTACAACCAATGTTATATTTTTTTCGATTCGTAATAATAAGTATTAAATTGATAAATAAAAATGATATTGGTAAACGATACTGGATATATGGTTTTGTTAAGCAATCGGCGGTCCGACTGTGCAATCGACCTGGCATTGGAGGCACGGGAGCAAGAATGACACGGCCATTATAGAAGACTCGAGGAAAAAGTTGCGGAGGAGCCCGTCTGACGGACGGGATAATCGCTAATTTCTACCCGATATTATCCGGTTTAGCACCGTTTTTACCAGATAATTGTCAGAGTCCTTTTTCTGATCGACGATAAATTTTTCTCTGTCGGATAGGGGATGTCGCAGATGAGAAAGCTATACCATGCCAGTATTGTTATCCTCGTCCTGTCGATAGCAATTCTGTATATTATCACTCAAATCTCCATAGCGGGGCCTTCGATGGCAAATAACAATTCAAGCTGGGGAAACGTCGAGAAAGCAATGGGACAGGCCCGGGACATTGCAGCCGGACGGCGTCTTCAAGTTCAGCATGCCGAGAAGCGACCTGAACGTCACTATCGGAAACGTTTCAGTCGCTCCCGCACTGGCCCTTGGCTCGTGGGTCGCCTTTAAAAATTCGGGAAATGAATCGGTAGCCATGGGCGATCTGGTGCTGACGGAAGGCGAGGCCAACGTCGTAATGCAGAAGCTGCAGCAGGGTGGCATCGATCAGACTGCACTGCATAACCACCTGCTCGGCGAGAGCCCGAAGGTCATATACATGCATATATCCGGCCATGGTGACCCGGTAGTCATGGCAGCCACAATCCATGATGCCCTTGCGCTGACCGGGACGCCGACTAAAGCGCCTGCGACGGCACAGCCAGGGAATGACAGCCTGAATACATCCATGCTGGACGCAGCGACAGGCGTGAAAGGAAAATTCAGCGGCAATGTATACCAGCTGGGCGTCCCCCGGACGGAAATTATCACGGACGAAGGCATGGAAGTGCCCCCGTCGATGGGCGTGGCCACGTCCATCAATTTCCAGCCACTCGGTAACGGTAAAGCGGCAACCTCGGGAGATTTCGTCCTAACGGGCGACGAAGTCAACCCGGTAATACGGGCTTTGAAGGAGAATGGCATCAACGTGACCGCCGTACACAGCCACATGATAGGCGAAAAGCCCCGGCTGTTCTTCCTCCACTTCTGGGCGACGGACGACCAGCACCGGCTGGCAAACGGGCTCAAAGCAGCCTTAGATAAAACGAATAGTTTCCCGATAAAGGAGGACTATTTCAGGGCCGCTTCGACGGCCTGGAAGTCGTCCTCGTAGATGTGCACGTTGTCCCCGAAACACCGGAGCCTGCCGATCATGAAGTCGGTCGGCCCGATCAGCTCGTCTCTGACCAGCTCCTGGAAGGCCATCAGGTTTGCCTCGAACGCCTTGAACATGTCCCAGGACCGGTAGTGTATGTGCACGTCCAGCCGGTTGTTCCGGTGGGGGAATACCCAGATGCGCTGGAAGCAGGGCTGGTCCTCCTGCTTCATGCAGTCAACCTTCGGCATCCACGTGATCGCCTGGATGCGCTTTGACTCGTAGCGCTTCTTCTTCAGCTGCTCGGCCATCCATTGCAGCTGATCAAAGCCCTCGTAGTTGATCATCCGGTCGACATAGGTGTACTCGAACCCGTGCTTGCCGACGGACTCCCTCTTGAACTGCTGCTTGTATAACTTGACGCGATCAGGAGTACAGAACGGGTCTTTCTTGTGCCATGCCTGTACGGGATTATCGATCTCCAGCAGCATGCCGTTGACCATCTTTGCTTTTATGCCATATTCTGTTTCAACTAGCTGGCCGCCCCGGTATATCTGGCCGATGGCTGAGAACCACGCCTCGGAAATCGTATCGAATGTGCCGGCGATCATTGCATATCCACCTGATGTCACACTACATAGGCTTGGAGAATATTAATGCCTGTCGCTTTGACGAGAGTGCCACTGCTACTGCTTCGCTCCCTGCTGTTGCGAGGGTGTTTCAGGCGGATTATCCGCGGCCGGTGCCCGTCTTTCCATATAACGGCTGTAGCCCAATGCGGCTGCATATATGACACAGAGGAGAAGCAGGAACCCGATAATGTATATCATATTCGTCCCGATGAAGGGAAGATTGTTTAGCACGGTATCGATGCTCAACGGCCGGTAATATTCACTGTCCTTCGGCACGAGCCCGACCAAAACGCCCAATAGATAGCTACCCACCAGGGCCACTATCAGGCAGACGGCGAAGATCAATATCAGCTTCACCCCGTCGATGATAGAATTGTTGACAGCTTTCAATACGCTCATGACAGAGAATATGTCATTCGTATATTATTAATCAAGCGCATGCATTACAGCCATAAGATCAGTATTGGTTATGCCTGACCACAGAGACAATATAGGATAACAGGACAAATCCGTGGTGAATAGATTAATAATGGTATTTTAACTGCACATGACTAAAATAGCCATTATATTTGCTTTATTTTTCCATCCCGGGCAAGGGAATACTTTCGCTATGCTCTTGGTCCAGGTATATAACTTGCAGTGTGCAAGTATAGATCAGAAAGTCGCAGTACTACACACGCCCTACACGATTCAGGGCCAGGCTGTAGTGCCGCATCCCAACCTCACTTTCCAATTAATGGCCGGGCCTGCCCATCCCTACCCTTTTGTCCCGGCCATTGGTTTTCTATATCAGTTATCGCACCCTTGCATCTGGCACTCATCAACGGATATCATTTCTTCCGGTCGGTTTCCCGGATATACCTGTGCCTGGCGCCCGCGAGTAAATTGTAGAGCCATGCGAATATCGTAGCTCCGAAAAATCCGTCGAAAAAGGCCCATACCGTGCCGATCACTATCCCTCCCGGGGTCCTCCGGTAGCCGGGATATATCGACCGGATCGCCGACTGCATCGTGTTACCCCAGTTGAGGTAGGTCGCCATGACCCCAAGGCAGAATACGTATGCGCACCACACGATCGCCGTCGTCAGCCCGAACCTCACCGGCTTAAGCCTCGATGTCATATCCATCCCCCATCTTGTGTCACGGTATAAAACGTCATAATCATACCGTGAGTACTTCCCCGTGTTCTGCCTGCGGCGGGAGGTTCCTCCAGGGCTTTAGCGTCCCGATGCCCAGCGACCGGTCGGTTTTAGCCATCGATTTCAGCTTGTCCTTAGCGAGCCCTGTCATCGCCCGGATGCAGTCGATATTTTCCGGGATGACGTCCGACTCCTGGTGGACGGCCTGGAAGAGGCTGATGTGACCGTTTTTGTCCACGGAGACGGACTCCTCCCATACGGCGTTCTCCATCATGTCGCCCTTGGGCCTGCCGAGCACCCTGCCCAGTTCCATCGCACTGGCGGTGGACTTGATCTCATACGAGGGAGGGATCAGCCATATACGAGGCCATTTCTTAAGAGCGTCGACGACGTCCTGCTGCAATGGCGTGCCCTTCACACTGATGCTGACGGAGTGCACGTGCATGAGAGTGGTCGGCACCTTCAGGGCCGCCGTGACGATATCGATGTGCGGCATCACGGACTGGACGTCCGGGCCATGGTGCGAGGGTAGCGTGACGGGGTCAGGCACAATAGCGTTGATAGGGCCTTTCTTGATGTCATCCGGGTCGGTGGCACGACGCACGAGCGTGACGTGCGCGTGCCTGATGCCGAAAGCAGAGTCAATGGCGTACATGAGCCGGCAGAGCGCCGACGTATTGCACGAGACCACCCGGACATACTTCTTGCCGATGGCCTCGTCGAAATTGGCGGCCGCGTTAAAGGAGGTCCCTGTCAACTCGTGTTTCTCACCGCCCTCGAAGATCGCCTGCTTGCCTAGCTTTTCATACAGCGCTTTGTTTTTCGCGCCGATCCCCTTTGGGGTAGCATCCACGACGATGTCGGCTTTCTTGATCATCTCTTTGTTGGAGCCGGCTATCTGCAGCCCTGCAGCTTTGAATATCGGTCCCGCTTTTGCTGCATCTACCGCATAAATATCGTACCCTTTTTCTGCTGCCACATATGCCTCGTAGTCGGGCTTGGTCTTGGCTATCCCGACCAGGGTCATGTCGTCCTGGCGTGCGACTGCATCTGCGACACGCTTGCCGATCGTCCCGTAACCGTTGAGAGCAACTTTAATCTTATCCGCCATTTTAAAAATCCCCTCTTTAACAAGTTTAAATGACATCGAAATAACTATTTGTGAACGAAATCTTTGAAAATAAAGTCACGATAAAATATGGCCGGACGATCGCTGCGCTTTTTATCATGCACCGAATTTTTTTGTCCTGTTGATGAGGTCGAGGGCTATCGGCATGACGTCGAGTCCTTCGATCCTGCCGAGCCCGCCCTTATGCGCGATGAGCTCGCTATAGCGATGCTACGTCGTCAATCCGCACGCCCGGCCCATGCATTGTGATCGGCACCGGATCGGCCGAATGGCCCCGGATGGATACCGGCGTGCTGTGATCGGCGGTAACGATGACGAGGACGCCCGGCAGGTACTGCAGACTCTTGAAAGCCACATCCATTTCCTGTAAGAACTTTGCTTTCCTGCCGAAGTCACCGTCGTGCCCGGCCTCGTCTGCGCCTTTGATGTTCACCAGGACGAAGTCGTGAGTATTAAGCGCTGCTATGGCTTTTTCGATCTTTTCGCCCGCCGTAGAGCCGGACAGTTCGACACCCATGCCCCCCACAGGCAGGTATTCCAGTCCGCACAGCTTCCCTATGCCAATGATCAGGCCTGCCGAGGCAATTACTGCCCCTTTCATGCCGTATTTGCCGTAAAAGTCCGGTATATCCGGGAAGCCGCCTGCCCCTCTCATCAGTAGGGCATTGCCTGGCAGCAGCCCGTGCTTTTTTCGCTCTATGTTCACCGGGTGGCGATCCAGTACTTCGAAGACCTGCTTTGATATGCTGTTCACCACGTCAGCCGTATGCCTGGCTTCCGGCGTATCTGCCGTTGCCCGGCACGCTTTAAGAGGAAGTCCGGCTTTGTGAGGGTCGGTATCGGTGATAGCAGGCGACAGGCCCTTCCCCCTTAATACGAGTGCTGCACGGTGTCCGGTCGACCTTTTAAAGAGGATATCCACGCCGGGCACGTTCACCTCCTCCGAGATGGCCTTTGCCAGCTCGTCCGTATCCTGGATTCTCCCGGCCCGCCTGTCCATGACGATACCGTTCTCCAGAGTAGCAAAATTACACCGGAAGGCTACGTCGCCGGGCTTTATGTCAATCCCCACACCTGCCGCTTCGAACGGCCCCCTGCCGGTATAGTACCGGTACGGGTCATATCCCAGCAGAGCGAGGTGGGACACGTCAGACCCGGGGCGGACACCTGTGCCCACCGTATCCATGATGCCATTGATCCCGCCGCATGCCATTGCATCGAGGTTAGGCGTATCGGCGTGCGCCAGCGGAGTGGTCCCGTTTACAGGCCTGTCAGAGGCTCCGTCCATTACTATGAAAAGTATCTTACTCGCGACCGGCGGTCCGCCTGACATAGAAATCTTTACAAATGTCGCTTTCGATGCATAAATGATATACCGTTACTAAAATGCGAAAAAGCCTTCATTTCGAGGGAATGCATAATCTTCAGCGCTCAACCGGTCAATCTCCTTATCCCCGTCGACAGTGATGAGCACGCCCTGCTTACGGTAATAGCCTATCACGGGCCGGGTCAGCTTATCGTATACCGCAATGCGGTTTCTGACCGCTTCCTCCGTATCGTCCGCCCGCTGGTACAGCCTGCCGCCGCAGACGTCGCAGACGCCCGGGACCCGGGGCGGATCGAAGTAAATGTTATAGGTGGCACCGCAAGACGGACAGGTCAGGCGGCCGGAAATACGCCTCATGATCAGCCAGTCGCTCACTTCGATATCGATAACAGCGTCAAGCTTAAGCCCTCGCTTTTCGAGAAACCTGTCCAGCGTCTCTGCCTGCGGCAGCGACCTGGGAAAGCCTTCGAGCACGAAACCCTTTCTGGCATCCGGCTTATTCAGGTGTTCCTCGACTAGCCGCGCGACAAGGTTGTCAGGCACAAGGCTCCCTTTAACCATATCAGTCTCTGCAGTTACACCCAGAGACGTGCCTTCGCGTATATTCTCCCGCAGGATGTCGCCCGGGGAAACGCGGGGTATGTCAAATCTCCGGGCAATGGCTTCCGCCTGAGTGCTTTTACCTGCACCCGGCGGCCCGAGCAGAACTATCCGCATATCAAGTATCCCCCGGATAACATGCATATGCGCAGGGGCATTGTCCGTTCATGTTTTCAGAAGCATTCGATCGCATCGGCGCCGTGACGGGGACTACTTTGTTCCTTGAAAATATCTGACCCGGGTGCTTCATAATGTGGATAATATTTACATTGTTGATAATTATATAACTATATAAATTATTATTCAAATGCTGTATGGCAAGTAGCAATATCCGAATGATGGAATTCCAAAGGGCAGCCTGGTTATTGCAGGGATGGTGAAATGGCGGAAGATCGCCGGAGGCGCAATTCATGATCGAAAACAAAGTGGCGTTAACGACCGGAACGAAAAAAGACATCTTGTGGTTCGAGGAGTTCGGTATGGAAAGCCTGCCGCAGGTGGGCGGCAAGAACGCTTCCCTGGGGGAAATGTACCGGGAGCTGTCCCCGAAGGGCATAAAGATACCGAATGGTTTTGCTATCACTGCAAGAGGATACTGGCATTTTCTCCGGTCAGCGGGGATACTCGATAAGCTCAAAGAGATACTCGCCGGCCTGGACAAGTCAAATATCCGGGACCTGGCGGAGCGGGGCAGGAAAGCCAGGGAACTGATCCTGAACGCCAGGATTCCCGATGACTTATGGCAGGAGATAAAAACCGCCTATGACAGGCTTTGTGAGCAGTATGGTCCCGACACCGACGTGGCCGTGCGCAGCTCCGCCACTGCCGAAGACCTGCCCACGGCATCCTTCGCCGGCCAGATGGAGTCCTACCTGAACGTACGGGGCTACGACGAGCTGAAAGACGCCTGTGTCAAGTGCTACGCTTCGCTCTTCACCGACCGGGCCATATCCTACCGCATCGACAACCGTTTCGATCACTTCAAAGTGGCCCTGTCTATCGGCATCATGAA
This sequence comes from uncultured Methanocellaceae archaeon, assembly GCA_963769045.1. GTDB lineage: Archaea > Halobacteriota > Methanocellia > Methanocellales > Methanocellaceae > Methanocella_A. Next base: position 17,429 of record CAVYKK010000007.1, on the reverse strand, counting down.
GATGGTCAGGTCCGACCTCGCCTGCAGCGGCGTCATATTCACCCTGGACACCGAGACGGGTTTCAGGGGAGTGGTATTCATCACCGGCTCTTACGGCCTGGGGGAAAACATCGTCAAAGGTGCGGTAAACCCCGACGAGTTTTATGTCTTCAAGCCCACGTTGAAGGAAGGCTACCGCCCGGTCGTCAAGAAGACCCTCGGGGATAAGCAGATCAAGATGATCTACGGCACAGGCAAGGAGAAAGCCAGGACAATGAACGTAGAGGTCCCCCGGGATGACCGGAGAAAGTTCTGCCTGTCTGACGATGAAGTGCTGACCACTGGCAAAGTATGCCATGATTATCGAGGACCATTATTCGCGGAAGGCCGGCAAGGATAAGCCCATGGACATCGAGTGGGCGAAGGACGGTGAGTCACAGGAACTGTTTATCGTCCAGGCCAGGCCGGAAACTGTACAGTCCCAGAAGCCCCGGGATATCCTGGAGACCTACCACCTGGAAAAGAAAGGGCCGGTACTGGTAATAGGTATGAGCGTAGGCGAGAAGATCTGCAGCGGCAAGGCCCGTATAATAAAGGATGCCTCTCACCTGTCGGAACTACAGCGTGGCGAAGTGCTCGTAGCCCATACGACAACGCCGGACTGGGAGCCTGCCATGAAGATTGCCTCCGCGATCGTGACAAATAGCGGCGGGAGGACCAGCCACGCGGCCATTGTCAGCAGAGAGTTCGGCATACCTGCCGTGGTGGGCACCGACAATGCCACCGAAAGGATACGGACGGGCCAGGATGTGACAGTGAGCTGTGCCGAGGGCGACAGGGGTATCGTTTATGACGGCAGGCTGCCCTTCACCGTGGAGAAGACCAGCCTGAAGGACCTGCCAAGGCCTAAGACGCAGATAAGGATCAACATCGGAAATCCCGAAGAAGCCTTTTCCATATCCATGATACCAAATGACGGCGTCGGCCTGGCAAGGCTGGAGTTCATCATCGGCGGCTATATTAAAATCCACCCGATGGCCCTGGTTCATCCCGAGCGGGTCAAAGACGAGGCAAACAGAAAGCAGATCGATGAGCTGACTTATGGCTATCCGGGTAAAGAGGAATACTTCGTAGATAAGCTGTCCCAGGGCATCGGGACCATCGCTGCCGCTTTCTACCCGAAGCCGGTCATCGTGCGCTTCAGCGACTTCAAGTCCAACGAGTACGCCAGCCTGATCGGCGGCGAATACTTCGAGCTGCAGGAGAGCAATCCCATGATCGGGTTCAGGGGGGCATCGCGCTATTACAGCGATCGTTACCGCGAGGGGTTTGCCCTCGAGTGCAAGGCCATGATCAGAGTCAGAGAGACGATGGGACTGACCAATGTCATCGTCAAGATTCCCTTCTGCCGCAGGATCGAAGAGATGCAGAAAGTACAGGATGAGATGGCAAAGAACGGCCTGAAACGGGGCGAGAACGGGCTGGAGGTCTTTATGATGTGCGAGATACCCGGCAACGTAGTGCTCGTGGACGAGTTCTGCAAATATGTGGATGGCCTTTCGATAGGCTCTAATGACCTTACACAGCTGGTGCTTGGCATCGACCGGGACTCTGCAGCTGCTCGCCAGAGAGTTTGACGAGCGTGATCCCGCAGTCATGAAAATGGTGGCACAGGCTATCCAGGGAGCAAAGCGAAACGGCAAGCATAGCGCCCTCGACGGCCAGGCGCCCAGCGATTACCCGGAGTACGCCGATTTCCTGGTCAAGGAAGGGATCAGCTCCATATCACTCAACCCCGACACAGTGATGAAGATCACGAAGCGAGTGGTCGAGATCGAGAAGAGGCCGGGCATTCTCAGGCCTACGGCGCACTCGTTTATCGCCGCATCGAACGTGTTGTCCGCGAATGGTAACGCAAGAGCGTCGCCGGTCTCAAATCTGGCAGAAGCGTCCACGCCATCCATTTTTGCCCGTTCGACAGCCGACCTGACCATCTCCGCGTTTATGTCGACCCCTGTGACCCTGGCGCTATAATTTTTCGCGTAGTAGCATGCGGACGCTCCCCTGCCGGAAGCGACGTCCAGAATATTTTTCCCGCGTATGTCCGTTACCTCGGCGATCCTTTTTGTCAGGTCGTACCCCCCGGGGTGTAACACGTCGATGCCCGATAGCTCAATGGCATCCTCAATGGTGGGCATTTTATTCATAAAACCTCATGGAAAACATCGCCGGATCATAATCCCCCGAAACCTCTGTCGGCTAAAAATTTATAGACCTGTGACCGCTCAGGATATGCCGGCCAGCCGATTCCTTCGATCTTGAGCGCTGCCGTAGCGCTGCCGATTACTGCGGCCTCACGCACTGACTTCCCGCCGATATAAGCTGTGATAAATCCGGCGGCAAAATTATCCCCCGCGCCGGTCGTATCGACGACATCCACCTTGAATGCCGGTATGAACCCGGACGTGTTTTTGTCAGCCACCCAGCAGCCCCCCTCTCCCATCTTTACGACCGCCGTCTTAACCCCCATTTTTAGCAAAGCCTCCGCAGCCCGGTCGGGTCTGACGGCCGGGCCAAGACCCAAAATACCCCTCGCTTCATCTATATTTGGCAAGAACACGTCCACGAGGGGCAAAATGTCATGAAGAGGGCCCACGGTCTCGTGTGTGAAGCCCCTCGGGTCCCAGCCGGTGTCGAAGGACACCTTGAGACCTGCTGCGTGAAGGAGATCAATCAGCGTTACATAATGCCTCTGCAGACCATCCAGTAAAAAGTATGACGGAAGATGGACGATCTCGGCGTCGATATTTGCCACCGGTATATCGTCCAGGCTATAAGTCGCATTTTCGCCCCGGAACGTGATAAACGAACGCTCTGCGCCTTGCAGCATGGCGAAAGTCATACCTGTCTTTTTATTGGTGAGCGATACGTTCTCTGTGTCCACCCCGTTTTCATCCAGCTCCACGAGAACGTAAGTGCCGAAGACGTCGTCGCCGACTTTTCCGAACAGCTGCACCCCGGACCCCAGCCGGGCACAGGCGAGAGAAAAGTTTGCCGCGCTGCCTCCGCCGCTCATCCGGAAGTCGCGGACCACCACCTGTTTGCCGAGATCGGGCAGCCTGTCCAGCTGCACGATTAAGTCGACGTTAACGTCCCCGATGGTCGCAATCCTCGGCATACGATATCTACAGTAATATAATCATATAATATATTTATATGATGGTTAGCATTTTCCATTTGATTTTCAATAGCCAGATCGCTGATTTTGCTAGTGATTCACCGGGATATCTGTATAATCCTGCATATGGAACAATTAATTCATATGAAAAAGTTCGATCTCATCGTCATTGGCTCCGGAAGCGGCATGAAGATAGTCTGGAGCGCAGTAAACGACGGGCTGAATGTCGCACTGGTGGAAGGCGGTCCCCTGGGCGGGACGTGCCTGAACAACGGGTGCATACCATCGAAAATCATGATCTATCCGGCGGATGTCATCAGCGCGGCGAATGACGCAAAGAAGCTCGGCATCGATCTCCCGGTCAACCGTGTAGACCCGGGACGTATTATGGGGCGTGTGCGGGCCATTATCGACCGGGAGAGAAGACAGTCCGCTGAAGGAAATAAAGTCCGCCAAAAACCTGACCTGGCTCATGGGGATGGGAGAGTTCGTGGGCGATTACACGCTTAAAGTCGACGTCGAGACTATCACGGCGCCAAAAATTGTCATCGCCACCGGGGCCAGGACAGGGATACCTCCGATCGACGGTATCGAAAAAACCGGTTACCTGGACAATGTCTCGCTGATGGACCTCAAAAAGCTGCCGGAGAGCATCACGATCATCGGCGCCGGGTACATCGGCTGCGAGTTCGGCCATTTCTTCTCGGCACTGGGGACAAGAGTGACTCTGATAGGAAGGCACCCGAGAATGCTCATGAGAGAGGACCCGGAGATAAGCGCAGTGGTAACGAACGTCTTATCGAGAGATTTGAGGTACATGCCTGACTCGACAGCCATGAAAGCGGAAAGACGTGGGAATAAAAAGGTCGTTTATACGAAAAACCTTAAAACCGGCAGATGTTCGAACGCCGACGTGCTGAAACCTGAAAAAACCGGGGTCGAGACCGACCGGAGGGGATGGATAAAGGTAAATAAATACATGGAGACCGGCAAGCCCGGGATTTATGCGCTGGGCGACGCCACAGACCGGTATATGTTCAAACATACGGCCAATTATGAGGCGGACATTGTCTCCGATAACCTGCTGCGAGGGAAAAGACGGGAGAACGACACGCATGCAGTACCTCACGCCGTATACACACATCCGCAGGTCGGCAGCGTCGGGATGACCGAAGCCGAAGCCCTGAAAGCAGGCTATAAGATACTCGTGGGCAGGGCACGTTACATCGATTCGGCCAAGGGGTATGCCATGGGAGAGGAAGAAGGGCTGGTCAAGGTCATAGTCGAGGAAGAGACGAACAAGATACTCGGCTGCTCAGTAGCAGGCCCCGACTCTCCGTTGATTGCCCAGCAGGTGGTCTTTCTCATGAACACGGACACCCGGGACCTGACGCCGTTCTGGCGATCGCAGGTGATCCACCCCATATTGACCGAAGTCCTGGCGAATGCACTGGCAAACCTGGAAAGACCGGAGATGGTGCTCGCATGATGAGTAGCAACATGCCGATCACGGTACCTGACAGAGCTCGCCCGGGTACGGGAGGAATCGGTCCGATTGCCGATAGCATCGAATATCGCTGACAAATTGAAAAAGTCATTTAGTTTTGAAAGCATAGCCAATGATCATATTGCGGCTAGTAATGGCATCAGTCAAAGGACGTTACAATGTCAGATAATAAAGTCGTCCATATCAAGCACACTAAATCGACCAATATTATCGGTGCGCTGGTTATTCGTGATAATAATCTGACAATGGTTACACTTCCCAACGGTAACATCCCGGTGAGAAAAAATTCGGGCTATGGCCTGTACCACAAGGACTGCCGTTTCCTAGCGGGTATGTATTGAAGATGAACGGCGAACAGATGACGGAAATCCTGTCAAGCGATCAGAACAATTTCGAAGCCACGACATTCCTGACGAACCCGGATTTCAGGGATCGTTCCGGCAACTTCGTGACTAAAGAGTCGCTTAGCATCAGCAGAAACGTGACCATACCGGGGTGCATGATCGAGACAATCAATATTGAGAACTTTAACACTTTTAAAGTTGCCCTTGACCTGACCCTAGAGTTCGAGGCGGACTTTGCCGATATCTTCACTGTAAGGGGGATGACGGAGCAGACCGGTGACAGGAAGATACCGGTAAACTACGACGGAAAATCACTTGTCCTGTCCCAGAAGGGGCGGGACGGGCATACCCGGAGCACGAATATACAGTTCAGCGAGGACCCTGCTGAAGTGGACAAAGGGCGTTGTACCTTTTCGATCGACCTGGCACCGCGCCGCTCTCATCAGGTCAGCGATCACCATCTACGCCGAGGACCTGCCCCCGAAGAGCGAATTCAGACAGATTTTCTGCACGAATACCAGGAGCATGCTGGAAGAGATAAAGAGATCGTACCTGGAAGTGACCGATCATACCCGGTATTTTCAGACCGATAACAGGCTTTTTAACAGGATCCTGCTACGCTCGATGCTGGACCTCCGGATGATGCACATGAGCCAGAACGGCAACACGTTTTACTCGGCAGGGGTGCCGTGGTACGACGCGCTGTTCGGCCGGGACAGCATCATATCGGCTATCCAGGTACTGCCATATCACACGGAAATCGCCAGGGATACGATAAAGCTCTTAGCCCGGTACCAGGGAAAAAGATACGATGCCTGGGGGGACGAAGAGCCGGGCAGGATACTTCACGAGCTGAGAGTAGGAGAGATGGCGAACCTCAATGTGATCCCGCAAACGCCATACTATGGCAGCGCAGACTCCACTCCCCTGTTTTTGATATTACTGACAGAGTACGTGAACTGGACTGGCGATCTAAGCCTATTTAACAAGCTTTTAAGCAACGTAGACGCAGCCCTCGGCTGGATAGAAAAGTCAGACCTGACAGGCTCCGGGTTTGTCTCTTACGAGATGAAGTCAAAGTCAGGGCTGTATAACCAGGGGTGGAAGGACTCGTCGGATGCCGTGATGCACTCCGACGGCAGGCTGGCCAGGCCTCCTGTCGCCATGGCAGAAGTCCAGGGCTATGTGTACATGGCTAAAAATCTTGTCGCAAACATATTTGAAAAAATCGACAGGAAGGATGACGCAGGCCTGGCTCAGGCGCGAGGCCGAAGAGCTCAAGAAGAAGTTCAATGAGCAATTCTGGATGGAAGACAAAGGTTACTTTGCCATGGCCCTTGACGCGGAAGGAAAATGCGAGGTCGTTTCTTCCAATCCGGCACAGTGCCTGTGGTCAGGGATCATCGATGAGAAATATTCCCGGCACGTCGTCGAAAGAATCTTCGAGCCGGACATGTTCACCGGCTGGGGCATACGGACCTTGTCGGCGAAGGAAGTGCGTTATAATCCGCTCGGATACCATATCGGGACCGTCTGGCCCCATGATAACTCCATCATTGCCTGCGGCCTGTACAGGTACGGGTTTTACGATCAGTTTTTCCAGCCTGTTCACGGCCATGTGCGAGGCGGCCGGCGCGTACATGCAGTTCCGGCTGCCCGAACTGTTCGCCGGCTTCGACCGGGGCGGACATAACGTGCCCATCAAGTACCCGGTCGCCTGCAGCCCTCAGGCATGGTCCGCCGGGACTGTGCCTTTCATGCTTATGGGGTCCCTCGGGTTGCAGCCCGATGCCCTGGGCCACCGGCTGACTCTGGTAAACCCATACCTTCCAGAGTGGCTGAGCCAGGTGAACATCCAAAGCCTGCGAATCGGAGATTCGCTTATCGGCCTGGAGTTCCAGCGAAAAGCACGCGGCACTCTCGTCGACATCGAGAAAAAACGAGGAGACATCAGGGTGACAGTGGAATATTGACAGGCCTGACAGGCCTCCGGGTATTCATTGACAAAATGGTCATTATCATGGAAAAGAAAATCCTGGACATCGGCGAAGCAGAGAAGAGATCGACAGATGATCTGCTAAAGGCCCTTGAATCCAGTGACAATGGGCTGACCTCGGCCGAAGCTGCCCGGCGGCTACAGGAATACGGGTTGAACGAGATCACGGAGAAAAAGGTCAATCCCTTCATAAAATTTTTATCCAATTTCTGGGGCCCGATCCCCTGGATGATCGAGGTCGCGGCCATCCTGTCTTTTATCATCGGGCATTTCGAAGATTTCGTCATCATCATGATACTCCTTTTCATCAACGTAATCGTGAAGTATCTGGAGGAAAGCAAAGCAAGCAACGCGATCGAGCTGCTGAAGAAAAAGCTGTCGCCGTCGGCCATCGTCCTGCGGGATGGCAAATGGGCCGAGATCAATGCCCGGGAGCTGGTCCCGGGAGACATCGTCCGGGTGAGGCTCGGGGATACGATACCTGCCGACATCAAGCTCATCAAAGGCAGTTACCTTGAAGTCGACCAGTCGGTACTGACCGGCGAGTCGCTTCCCGTCGAGAAACATGTCAATGACACAGGGTTCTCAGGAGCGATCATCAATAAGGGTGAAATGGATGCCCTGGTCATCGCCACGGGAATGGACACGTATTTCGGCAAGACGGCAAAGCTGATCCAGAAAATCGCAGAGCCCAGCCACTTCCAGAAGGCGATTGTCCGGATCGGCGACTACCTGATCATCGTCACGCTTATGCTCGTGCTCCTGGTCATCGCAGTAGAATTGCTCCGCGGCCATGACCTGTTCTCGATCATACAGTTCGCGCTTGTACTGACAATCGCGGGTGTCCCTGTAGCCCTCCCGGCCGTGCTCTCTGTCACGATGGCGATAGGCGCGGTCGCGCTGGCGAAAAAGGAAGCCATCGTCAGCAAGCTGGTGGCCATCGAAGAAATGGCCAGCATGGACATACTCTGCGTGGACAAGACCGGGACGATCACGCAGAACAAGATCAAAGTGGCGAGCATGGCGCCATTCGACGGCCACAGCCCGGAGGAGGTCCTCAGGTATGCAGCACTCGCATCCCGGGAGGGCACCAAAGACCTCATCGATCTCGCGATCATCGACGAGCTGAAGGACAATAAGGCGCTGGATGCGGCCGTTTCCCAGTATCGTGTACTGGATTTCAAGCCGTTCGACCCGGTCTGGAAACGAGCCGAAGCAACGGTGATACTGGGCGAGAATAAGCTCAAGGTTACGAAGGGTGCCCCCCAGGTGATCGTGGCCCTGTGCAAAGATAAGAGCGAGATAGCACGAATAGTATTTGGCCGGGTGGAGGAATTCGCAAAGGGCGGTTATCGATCTCTGGGGGTGGCCAAAGACGACGGTTCCGGCTGGCGGTTCGTCGGCCTTGTCTCCCTGTACGACCCGCCAAGAGAAGACTCCCGGGAGACCATCCGCCTCGCGGAGTCCAGGGGCATCGACGTAAAGATGGTCACCGGAGACCACGTGGCGATTGCCCGGGAGATCGCCCGGAAGGTGGGACTGGGCGATAACGTCCTTCCGGAGCTGGCGATCGAGGATATGCCGGACGATCAGGCGGTCGGAGCCGTGGAGAAGGCAGACGGGTTCGCCCAGGTATTTCCTGAGCATAAGTACCGCATCGTCAGCCTGCTGCAGAAAAAAGGGCACATCGTCGGGATGACCGGGGACGGAGTGAACGACGTGCCCGCCCTGCAGAAGGCCGACGCCGGCATCGCAGTCGCAGGAGCGACGGATGCCGCCAAGTCCGCTGCGGCCATCGTCCTCACGCTACCTGGCATATCGGTCATCATCGATTCGATCAAGGAAAGCCGGAAAATTTTCCGGCGCATGACCAATTATTCCATTTACCGCATGGGCGAGACCATCCGTCTGGTGTTTTTCATTACGATGTCTATTATCGTCTTTAACTTTTACCCGATAACAGCGCTGATGGTCGTGCTCCTCGCCCTGCTGAACGACTTCCCCATTATGACGATCGCCTATGACAACGTCATTTTCTCCGACAAGCCGGAAAGATGGGACCTGCGAGTGCTTCTCGGGATATCCACGGCCCTTGGCCTCGTCGGCGTACTGGCATCGTTCGGCCTCCTGTACATCGGGGTCAATATATTCCACCTCAGCCATGAAGTGCTGCAATCGTTCATTTACCTCAAGCTATCCGTGGCCGGGCACCTGTTCCTGTTCGTGGCGAGGACCCGGGGGCCATTCTGGTCGGTAAAGCCGCGCCGGTCCTGCTTGATCGCCGTGATTGCCACCCAGCTGATCGCCACGATTATCACCGTTTATGGCATTTTGTTGCCGGCGATGGGGTGGTGGCTTGCGCTCTTTGTGTGGGGATACGCCTTTGTATCGTTTGTCATAACGGACTTCGTCAAATTGTTCATTTATGATATCCTGGAAAAGAAATCGCTTCTCTCGGTTTAGCAAGCCCGCCGTCAGGCGATCGATATGGCGCCGGCCGGGGCCTATGCGCTGTTGACTGGTTTGCGGAAGGTGATCGTGTACCTTGTCCCTTTCGATGTATCGGTCTTTATCTTGCCGTCGATCTGGCTGGCCAGCATGGTCACGAGCTGGAGGCCCAGGGACTGGGACTTCTCGATATCGAAGCCCGCCGCCATGCCGACACCGTCGTCGCTGACCTCGAGGACGTAACAGTCGCCTTCGATTCGCATAGAGACTGTGACGGTGCCGTCTCTGCCGCCCGGGAACGCGTACTTCAGCGCGTTAGTGACCAGCTCGTTGACGATCAGGCCGCAGGGGACCGCGGTATCGACATTGAGGAAAATGTCCTTAATGTCCATGTGCAGGTTGACGTTGCCGTTGTTGCCGCTGTATGACCGGAACAGGTTGGTAACCAGGCGCTCGATATAGGAGCTGAAGTCGATGCTCGCGATATCGCTGGACTGGTAGAGCTTCTCGTGGACGAGAGCCATGGACTTGACGCGGTCCTGGCTTTCCTGGAAGAGCTTGGCGTCCCGGGGGTCTGCCAGGTACCGGGACTGGATGCTCAGCAGGCTGGAGATCACCTGCAGGTTGTTCTTGACCCGGTGGTGTATTTCCTTGAGCATGACCTCTTTCTCTTTCAGCGAGGCCCTGATCTGTTCCTCGGTCCTCATGCGCTCTGTGACGTCGCGTACCACGGCGATGACCCGCTCGTTGCCGCGGATGCGGCCGTACTTCAGGCTGACCTCGACCCAGAACTGTTTCCCGTCAGGGCCCCGGACCTGCTCCATAAGCAACTTAGGGCCTGAAGCGATTTCCCGGAATTGCTGCATGGCCTCTTCTCTTGTCAGCTTATGATTGGCGGCGATCAATGCAGGATAGTCAATGCTCGCAGCAGTTTCACGGCTGATGCCAAACATCCGGCACATGGCGTCATTGACATCCACGGACCGGCCGGTCTCGATGTCCATGATGACGATGCCATCGTTGACCGAGTTGAAGATCGCCTGGTATGTGTCCTCGGAACGCTTGAGCTCGTCGCCGATCTGCTTCCGCGCCGCGACATTCCGGGCCATGACTACCGCAATGGCTTTGCCGTCCATCCGGGCAATGTTTGCCGATATCTCGCCGGGTATCTGCACGCCGCTCCGGCCATGGAGCGTGGCGGCGATATCGACGTGCCGGACCCGGCCGCTGAACAGGCTGGCCATCGCGCTGCGGGCATTCTCATCGATGAAGTCATCGAAGCTCATGCCGAGCATCGTGGCACGGTCGTATCCGAGGTGGCTGCATGCCGAGCCGCTCACGTCGATGATCCGGCCGGTGCCGGTATCGACCATGAAGATGGCATCATCGCTGTGGTCCAGGATGGCGCGGAACTGCTCGAGTTCGGCGATCTTCCGCTGCAGCTCCGGATAGTAGCTTTTACGGAACGAGCTGTCGCCGAGCCCTATAATCTTCTCCCGCAGCGGCTGCCAGTCTTCACGGTCAGAGCGCATGCTCGAAGATCACCTCGATGTCGCTGAGCAGCGGCCTGCGAGGGTTCGTCACCATACACGGATCATCCATTGCCCGTGCCGAGAGGACAGGGACGTCGTCCCGGCGTACGCCCATGTCAGAGAGGCATTTGCTGACAGAAGCGTCCTGCTGCAGGCGGATAAGATCGTTGACGATGGCCGCCTTCCGGTCGGGCAGGCTCTTGCCTGCCATGTCCAGGCCGAGGGCAATGCCGATGCGGGAGTATCGCTCCGGGTCGCTCATGAAGTTATAGTCCACCACGGGGGGCAGCAGGGTAGCGTTGCAGGCTCCATGGGGCAGGTCAAGCAGGCCGCCGAGGCTGTGTGCCATCGCGTGGACTGCCCCGAGGCTGGCGTTGGAGAAAGCGAGGCCTGCTTCGAGGCTGCCTAACATTACCCGGCCCCGGAGGTCCGGATCGCTCAGCCGGTCTAGCGCCTGAGGCAGGCTGTGACGGAGAATGCGGATGGCGTCATAGGCGTACAGGTCGGTCAGCGGAGAGTGGGCGTTTGAAGCATACGCTTCGACCGCATGCGTCAATGCGTCCATGCCGGTGCATGCCGTCAGTTGCCGGTCCATGGTGATCGTCGTCAGAGGGTCGATGAGCGCTACGTCAGGCACCACGGTCTTGCTGACGATGGCGACCTTGAGCTTCCGCACCGGGTCCCGGATGATGGCGAACTGGGAGACGTCGGCCGACGTGCCGGCCGTGGTGGGGACACAGATCAGCGGCGGCCCGGGCTGGGGCACGTTGTCCACGCCTGCGAAATCGAGGACATGCCGCTGGTTGGCGCTGACGATGCCGATCCCCTTGGCGCAGTCCATCGGGCTGCCGCCGCCCACGGCCACGATCAGGTTACAGCCTTCGGAATTATAGACGGCTGCCCCGGCCATGACCTCGCCTGCCGTCGGGTTGGGCGATACTTCGTAGAACAGGGAATAGCTGACGCCGGCGTTCTCCAGGCTGCCGAGGACGTGCTCCGTGACTGCCAGCTTCCGCACGTTGCGGTCAGTAACGACGAGGACGCGGCCGGCGCCGAGGTTCCTCGCATAGCGGCCGGCCAGGCTGACCGCACCGGCCCCGAAGACGACCTCCGGGCCGACGAACTTCCTCAGCTCAAGAATATTATCGGCCACTACACTACCCCCGTCACACTATAATATTATAGAATGATTACCTCACTTATGGCTTAATATATTATCGTTAGGAGATGCCAATTATCTTTAAGGAATTGTAGAATAAATGATTAGATTTCAATAAGTAACCAAATATATCAGTCTTTTGCTAAAAGTACGGAATAAAAACGGGGCGATGCGCCAGTCATCGCCGGACACTATTATATATTGATCTCGTCGCCGATCTTCGGCGCGTATGTGCTGACGTCGAATTCCTTCTTCACCCAGTCGGCGAAGTCCTGCGTGTGGTCGCCGTGGACACAGCAGACGTGCTGTGTGCCTTTATCGACCATGTGCTTCACGATAGCCTTCAGCTCGGTCTCGCCGCTGTGGGCGCTGAAGCTATACTGCTCCAGGGCACAGCGCAGGGTCAGTATCTCGCCGTCGACATCGACATAGCCGTTCTGCAGGGCGGACCGGCCGTTGGTGCCCTCCACCTGGTAGCCGGACAGCATGACCTTGTTCCGGGGATTGTCGTAGGCGCGCTTCAGGTAGTGCAGCACCGGCCCGCCGTTGAGCATGCCGGCGGTGGTCACGACTACCGAAGGCTCGCTGAGTACCGACTTACGCATGCCCGGCTTGACGGTGGTCGCATAGCCGTAGGCCGACTTGAGCCTGCCAGAATCCCGCAGGAATTCCGGGTCCTTGAGAAGGATGTCGGTGACTTCCGTGCCCATGCCGTCTACGTATGAGCTGATGCCATACTCCTTCAGGATGAGCAGGATTTCCTGCGTCCGGCCGATGGCGAAGCTGGGGATGATCACGTTGCCGCCGATGTCCAGCGTGTAGCGGATGGACTCGATGAACTTACGCTCCAGCGCCTGCCGGTCCGGGTGGTCCTTGCCGAAGTAGGTGCTCTCGATGAACAGGATGTCAGCCTCGGGATAGTGTATCTTCGAGCCCTTGAGCAGCCGCGTATCGCTGTTCTTGATGTCGCCCGTGTACAGCAGCGACTGGCCGCCCTTCTCCACGTAGGTCAGCGCGCTGCCCGGGATGTGCCCGGCGTCCAGCAGGGTGATCGTGTAGTCGTCCTTCTCGTAGGCGTCGAGATAGTCCAGTTCCTTCGTCCGGCGCATGAGCATGTGCATGTCTACCGGATCGAACGGGGCGATGGACCCGTTCCCATCGGCAATCTCCATTGTGTCCTCGGCCAGCAGATTAGTCAGGTGCTTGGTCGGAGGGGTGGCGAGCACGGTCGGCTCCAGGTCCATCAGGTTGGGGACGACGCCACAGTGGTCGAGATGGCCGTGCGAGATGACGACCGTTTCAGGGCGTGGATCGCCCATCGGGTACTGGGGCGGATCGCTCGGCTTGATCCCGTAGTCGAGCAATATTTTATCGTCGATGAGGAAGGCGGACCGGCCGACTTCCTGGCCGGCACCCATGATTTTTATCCGTATGGTAAATACCTCCGTGTTCTAATAATCGTATGAAAACCAGAATGCGCGCCGAAGCACAATGTGCTCCTAAGGCACGATTTCATGTAATAAAGTTAGTTAATTTTCAGACCTTATATAACAGTTTCCATACAAACCTATTATATTTTTGAGATAATTTCTCAGCAGTGATAATATATAAAGCATCACGTGTCGCGCGGCACTATAATATTAGGGGCCATAGAAAACTATAAATTCTAGACGTTCTATGTATGATGCCGTCAGATTAAGTTCTATAACTGTATGGTGAGTGCCGCGATACATCCCATCGACGTCGACAGACTCGATACCGTAATTCGTTACGTAAAAACGTCAAGCATTCCGAGAGGGCTCATAGCTCAGTTAGGTAGAGCGCCTGGCTTTTAACCAGGCTGCCTGGGGTTCAAATCCCCATGAGCCCGCTCACCCTCTGTTATAGGGCTAGTCATATCGCAGCACAGCATACCATATGCAGTTTTAGGAGGAAGGCAAGTTTGACCACCAAAAAATTCGACGTTCGGGAACATATGCTCGTACCCGAGCACATATTGCTGACCGAAGAGGAAGCAGCCGAAGTTTTAAAGAGATACAACATTACCCCGGGACAGTTGCCGAAGATCAAGACCTCCGACGTTGTCGTCAAGCAGATCGGCGCACAGCCGGGCGACATTCTCAGAATCACAAGGAAGAGCCTGACCGCGGGCAAAGCGATATCATACAGGCTCATCATCGAATAAACAGGAGATAGGGAAAAAGGGGATTTCACCGTGTTAGACCGTACCGAACTCAGTAAGGCATATTTCACCCGTAAAAAAATAGCGCAGCATCATATTGACTCTTTTAACGTTTTTCTGGAACAGGGCCTGCAAAAAGTCATTGACGAGCAGGGATACATCGAGACTGACATCGAGGACATCGAGCACAACATCGAGCCCGTCAAGGTCAAGCTCGGCAAGATCAGGGTAGGGAACCCGGTAGTCAGAGAGGCTGACGGCTCTGTCGAACCGCTGTTCCCGACCGAGGCACGTCTCAGGAACATCACCTACGCGGCGGAGATATTCCTCGAGATGGCCATTGTGAGGGGAGAGGTCGAAGGCGACTACATCGAGGTCAACATCGGCCAGATGCCCATCATGATCGGCTGCGCGAAGTGCAACCTTGCGCGGCTGGGCCCCGACGAGTGGGTCAAGAACGGCGAGGACCCGGTCGACCCCGGAGGATACTTCATTATCAACGGTACCGAGCGTGTCATCATGACGCTCGAGGACCTGGCGCCGAACAAGATAATGGTCGAGTACGATGACCGTTACGGCGACCAGATCGAGGTGGCAAAGGTCTTCTCCCAGAGGCGCGGTTACCGTGCATTAGTCATCGTAGAGCGTGGCCGCAAGTCTATCTTAGAGGTCTCGTTCCCGTCCATATCGGGGAGACTCAATCTCGTCATGCTCATGAGAGCTCTCGGGCTGGAGACTGACCAGGAGATCGTCAACGCGGTCTCGGACGACCCCGAAATCCAGAAGTTCATGCTGGAGAACCTCGACGAGGCGGAGGCCGACACGGTCGAGTCCGCCATGGAAAAGATCGGCAAGCGCGTCGCCGCCGGACAGGCGAAGGACTACCAGCGGAAGCGCGCCCACTACGTTATAGACAGGTACCTGTTGCCACACCTGAACCCGGAGAACTTCGAGCGGCTCGGGCCGGACGACCCGAAGCTGGGCGAGTCCCGGGTCAACAAGTCGTACTTCCTGGGCCGGATGGCCGAGGCCTGCTGTGAGCTGGCGCTGAAGCGCAGGCAGCCGGACGACAAGGACCACTATTCCAACAAGCGGCTCAAGCTCGCGGGCGACCTGATGGAGGACCTGTTCAGGGTCTCGTTCAACAGGCTCACGCGCGACATCAAGTACCAGCTCGAGCGCGCCAACATGCGTAACAGGGAACTATATATGATCACTGCGGTCCGTGCCGACGTGCTGACCGAGCGCCTGATACACCCGCTGGCCACCGGAAACTGGGTGGGCGGCCGGACGGGCGTCTCGCAGCTGCTGGACCGTATCGACTACATGGCCATGCTGTCGCACCTGCGGCGCGTGATATCGCCACTGTCAAGGGCACAGCCTCACTTCGAGGCCCGTGACCTGCATGCGACCCAGTGGGGCCGCATCTGCCCGTCGGAGACGCCTGAAGGACCGAACTGCGGCCTGGTGAAGAACTTCGCCATGTCGGTGGAACTTTCCACAGGCATCGAGGACGATGAATCGATCAAGAAAATTATGCTTGAGGCCGGAGTAAGGCCTCTGAGGAGGGGTGTCGTTGAGTAAGGCCAGAGTATTCGTCAACGGCGCGCTCGTCGGGACACACGAGAACCCCGAAGAGCTCGTCGTGAGCATTCGCGAGAAGCGAAGGCAGGGTATCATTTCACATCAGATCAACATCGCCCACCACAAGCTCACCAATGAAATCATCATAAACACGGATATGGGCAGAGCCCGCAGGCCGCTCATCATCATCAGAGAAGGCAGGCCCCTGATCACCCAGGAAGACGTCGAGCAGCTGAAGAACGGCGAGATACAGTTCGAAGACCTGGTCAGGCGCGGCGTGATCGAGTACATCGACGCCGAGGAAGAGGAAAACACCTTCATCGCCATCGACGAGTCCCAGCTTACCAGGGACCACACGCACCTGGAGCTGAACCCGTCGCTGATCCTGGGCATCGCCGCAGGCATGATCCCGTACCCGGAGCACAACGCGTCTCCGAGAGTAACGATGGGCGCAGGCATGGTCAAGCAGTGCCTGGGCATGAGCACGGCGAACATGAA
The DNA here is from genome assembly GCA_963769045.1 of uncultured Methanocellaceae archaeon. Classification (GTDB taxonomy): domain Archaea; phylum Halobacteriota; class Methanocellia; order Methanocellales; family Methanocellaceae; genus Methanocella_A. Next base: position 1,022 of record CAVYKK010000007.1, on the reverse strand, counting down.
GCTCAGGCCGGACACGAGAGGCCACTTCCTGCACTACCCGCAGCGGGGCATCGTGAACACGCAGGGCGCAGAGGCCGTCAACTTCAACGACCGGCCCGCAGGCCAGAACTTCGTCGTGGCCGTCTTATCCTACGAAGGCTACAACATTGAAGATGCGCTGGTCTTCAACCGGGGCTCCATCGAGCGAGGCCTGGGCCGATCGCACTTCTTCAGGACGACGGAGGGCGAGGAGCGCAGGTATCCGGGCGGCCAGGAAGACACTTTCGAGGTGCCGGACGCAGAAGTCCGCGGCGCCCGCGAGTCTGAGTTTTACTCTATGCTGGACGAGGACGGGCTGGTCAACCCTGAAACGGTTGTCGGCCCGAACGATGTATTGATAGGCAAGACCAGTCCCCCGAGGTTCCTTGAGGAACCGACGGACCTGGGCGGCATTACCCCGCTCAAGAGACGCGAGACCTCGGTCACGATGCGCAGCAACGAGAAGGGCATCGTCGACACCGTCATCCTGACCGCCACGCAGAACGGCAGCCGTCTTGCCAAAGTCCGCACCAGGGACCAGCGAGTCCCCGAGCTGGGCGACAAGTTCGCCTCTAGGCACGGGCAGAAGGGCGTCATCGGGCTCATCGCAGCCCAGGAAGACATGCCCTTTGCCGAGAACGGACTGATACCTGACCTCGTCATCAACCCCCATGCTATCCCCTCCCGTATGACCATCGGGCACGTGCTCGAGACCATCGGCGGTAAGGTAGGCAGTATGGAAGGCCGGTTTATCGACGGCACGCCGTTCAACAACGAGCTGGAAGACGACATGCGGAAGGCGCTGACCAAGTTCGGCTTCTCCCACAGCGGCAAAGAAGTGTTCTACAGCGGCACGACTGGCGAGAGGATCGTCGCGGACGTCTTCGTCGGCGTCATCCTGTACCAGAAGCTGTACCACATGGTCTCCTCCAAGATGCACGCCCGCAGCCGCGGACCGGTGCAGGTGCTTACGCGCCAGCCCACCGAAGGCCGTGCGAGGGAAG
>CAVYKK010000006.1:0-57938 GCA_963769045.1 uncultured Methanocellaceae archaeon | reverse complement strand
CGAGCCTTCTCACCTTGACATCAACTATATGGAAGGCACGAGCTACGTGTGGGTGATCGTGGAAAGCTGCGATAAAATCAAGGCGTACGTGTACGAGGGCGGGGTAAAAGAAGTACTGATCGAGAAAATGGAAGAGGCGGCTGCAATTACCAGCCGCGGTTCTGTATGATGGCTTCTTTGGGTATGGTGCTCACGCCGATGCCCTTCATCGGGTTGCCGATGCCCTTCGATATCTTTGCGAGCTTTTTGGCGTCGTCGTAGTTATTGACCGCCTCGACGATGGCCTTCGCCATCTTCGCGGGGTTGTCGGACTTGAAAATGCCCGAGCCGACGAACACGCCGTCCGCGCCCAGCCGCATCATCAGCGCGGCATCCGCGGGCGTCGCCACGCCGCCGGCCGCGAAGTTGACGACGGGAATGCGCTGTAGCTCAGCGGTTTCGATGACCAGTGCAGAAGGCGCCTCGATGGTGCGGGCATACCTGACGAGCTCCTCGTGCGATTTTCCTTTCAGGTCACGTATTTCGCCCTGTATCTGTTTCATGTGCTTTACGGCTTCGGACACGTCGCCGGTGCCGGCTTCGCCCTTCGTGCGGATCATGGCCGCGCCCTCGTCGATGCGGCGCAGCGCCTCGCCCAGGTTCCGGGCTCCGCAGACGAACGGCACGGTGAACTTCGACTTTTCGATGTGGTACTTATCGTCGGCCGGGGTCAGCACCTCGGACTCGTCGACCATGTCGACTCCGAGCGCTTCTAAGATTTCCGCCTCGACGAAGTGGCCTATGCGTGCTTTCGCCATCACGGGGATGGTGACGGCGTTGATGATCTTCTCGATGATTGCCGGGTCAGCCATACGGGCGACTCCGCCTTCCTTACGGATGTCGGCCGGCACTGCCTGCAGCGCCATGACCGCTACGGCGCCTGCCTTTTCGGCGATGAGCGCCTGCTCCGCATTCGTGACGTCCATAATGACTCCGCCCTTCTGCATCTTAGCGAAGCCCCGCTTGATGAGCGTCGTTCCATGTCTAAGCTCTTCCATCTTCATGATTGTTCCCTGTACTTATGGTTGCTATTAAAATGATTTTGATATTAAAATACAAGTCATAAGACCTGTCATTGGATTAAGAAGTGCATTAGAAATATAAATATTCTATGGCAGGGGCAACATCTTAGCCCGGGCTTAATGGCTCTCGGTCTCGATGGCGGGCAGCATGACGACGAAGCCTGCGGGCTTCGTATAGGTCATGCTACAGGAAGCACGACGAGACCATCATCGGCGTATACCATTCGCACCCGTCAGGCGTCGAGCCGTCGCACCTTGACGTCAACTACATGGAAGGCACGAGCTACGTGTGGGTGATTGTGGAAAGCTGCGGTAAAATCAAGGCGTACGTGTACGAGGACGGGGTAAAAGAGGTACTGATCGAGAAAATGGAAGAGGCCGCTGCAGTTACCAGCCGCGGTTCTGTATGATTGCTTCTTTGGGTATGGTGCTCACGCCGATGCCCTTCATCGGGTTGCCGATGCCTTTGGAGATTTTCGCCAGCTTCTTGGCGTCGTCGTAGTTGTTGACCGCCTCGACGATGGCCTTCGCCATCTTCGCGGGGTTGTCCGACTTGAAGATGCCCGAGCCGACGAACACGCCGTCTGCGCCCAGCCGCATCATCAGCGCGGCATCCGCGGGCGTCGCCACGCCGCCTGCCGCGAAGTTGACGACCGGGATGCGCTGCAGCTCGGCGGTCTCGATGACCAGTGCTGCGGGCGCCTCTATGGTCCGGGCGTACCTGACGAGCTCCTCGCGGGACTTGCCCTTGAGGTCACGTATCTCGCCCTGTATCTGCTTCATGTGCTTTACGGCTTCGGACACGTCGCCGGTGCCGGCTTCGCCCTTCGTGCGGATCATGGCCGCGCCCTCGTCGATGCGGCGCAGCGCCTCGCCCAGGTTCCTGGCGCCGCAGACGAATGGCACGGTGAACTTCGACTTTTCGATGTGGTACTTGTCGTCGGCCGGGGTCAGCACCTCGGACTCGTCGACCATGTCGACGCCGAGTGCTTCTAAGATTTCCGCCTCGACGAAGTGGCCGATGCGGGCTTTCGCCATCACGGGGATGGTGACAGCGTTGATGATCTTCTCGATGATGGCCGGGTCTGCCATGCGGGCGACTCCGCCTTCCTTCCGGATGTCGGCAGGCACCGCCTGCAGCGCCATGACCGCGACGGCGCCCGCCTTTTCGGCGATGAGCGCCTGCTCCGCGTTCGTGACGTCCATGATGACTCCGCCTTTCTGCATCTTTGCGAAGCCCCGCTTGATGAGCGTCGTTCCGTGTCTAAGCTCTTCCATCTTCATGATTGTTCCCTGTACTTATGGTTGCTATTAAAATGATTTTGATATTTAAATACAAGTCTTTAGACCTGTCATTGATAAGAAGTCATTGAAAATATAAATATTCTATGGCCAGGGCAACATCGTGACCCGGGCTTAATGGCTCTCGGTCACGATGGCGGGCAGCATGACGACGAAGCCTGCGGGCTTCGTATAGGTCATGCTACAGGAAGCATGACCACGAACCTGGCGCCCTTCGTGTGGTCGCCGGGCACCCGGTCCTCAGCCCAAACACGGCCGCCATAGCTGTCTGCCAGCGATTTTACAATGTACAGCCCAAAATCCATACCCTTCGCCTTGTCCGTGCCCTTTAAAATCCTGTTGAAAATCCTTCTCTTGAAATCGTCCGGGATGCCGTGGCTGCCGAAGTGCTCGCCGACCTGCGGCAGGAAGCGCAGACCATGCCCGAGGCGGCCAACGAGCCGACCCTGGAACTGACGGATAAGCTGGAAAAGAAAGAATCCGAGAAAATGGAAACGCACAAACATTAACCGGTCGAACCGGACCGGGCAATCGCCGCATCCCCGGCCGGTATCCAAACGCGTGCACATACATCTATTTCAACAGCGCATCGACGAAGCCGGTACATTTTCCATCGATATCGTCACCATGGAACAGTAACACGGACGCATTTAATGTTACTGCGCCAGGGAAGGGATCGGTGACGTAATCCTTGAACATGCTGCCCGTGGCAAACGCCCCGATCTTTGCGTCTGTCGGCGGATACATCGTTTTAAGATACGACTGGACCGAGCTGCTGGCCTTTCCCCCGTAGACGGGCCCGCCTGCGACGATGACGTCGTAGCATGAAAGGTTCGCGGCGGCGGCACTTCCGATGCCTGCGAGCACGACCTCATATCCAGCGGACTGAAGGTCGGCGGCTATCTGAGTCGCCGCATCCTTCGGCGCGCCCGAGAGGCCCGGGTTATAGACGACCAGCGCCTTACCGGCGGGAATGCCATCGGGCGCCAGCCTTTCGGAGCCCGTGGCGAAGCTGCTTAACAGGTCTGCCGACAGGATGGTCAAAAAAGCAATCATCGCTACGATTGCGACGATTGCCAGGATGCCAGCTGCCTTGATGATTTTCGGTATTTTCATTTTCTCATCCGGCCCTCGCCATTTCTCTCACGAACTTCCTGGCGCCCTCGAGATCATCCGGGTCGGGGTGACCGAGGTTGAAAATGGCAAACCTCCCTTTGCAATGATAGCCCCGTACCACAGTCGCACCCCTGCTCTTCAGGGCACTGGCCACACCGTCGAACGCATTTTCTCCGGTCAGCCAGGACGTGCTGAAGATGCTGACCTTCCTTCCACGGAAGTCGTGGGTCTCGATGAAATCCATCAGGTCCCTGCCGGGCTTGCCCTTGTAGACCCCGCTGCCGAGGAAGATGACCTTCGCACCGGGGTCCAGCGACGAGTCGCCGATCTCTCCCGATTTAACGTCAAGCTCTCCCGCGATCACGTCTGCCAGCTTTCGGGTGTTGCCACCCTTTGAGTAATACAATACCTGGTACATAATACACCTCTGTTCATTCAATTTTGTTGCCTGATTTTGCTTCTTGAGCCATTGATCCTGCTGTTCGCCGGAAAAGCGAACACAATAATATTCCTGAAATGATCAGCACCAGCCAGTCGATCGAGAGGATGGCTACTTCAAACGCGACCAGGTCCTGCATCAGCATGAAAAGGACGGCAAGCGAAAAGACGGCCAGTACGAAGCCTGCGATGAAAACCCCGCGTATCGCACGCTCGAGCTTCCCGCCGGCAAATGATCCGGCAGCGAAGAGCAATGCCAGGCTCATCACAAAGTATCCGATGCCTTCGAGCGCGATGAAGATGCCGTTAGGATTGTACTGCGTCAATAACGACAGGCCTGCGGCTTCCCCGCTTAAAATGCCCGGCTGGACAACGGCGAATTGCAGGAAGTAGTCGACAATGATCACCGTGGCATAGATCAGGGATAGCGACATGCCGATCTGGCTGAAGATTTTCCTTTGCTCCGAAGCCCGGTAGTGGATACATGCCATCAGTACGACGAAGACGAACGCCAGCAGAAGCCCGGGGTAAATCCACAGGTAGTCCCCGGGGATGAATGCGGCTACATCTGTATAGGGGTAAGCAATTACGTCTGCGGGTGGCGCGAAAGGCCCCGCCCTGGGGGGCGTCAGGATGCCGACGACCATGTGTAAAGCGGCAAATACCACTGTCAGGGCTGCCGACCAGAACCCAAGCCTGCAGACCAAAGTGTCGGGGCCCCTGCCGTAGAGAGTCAATGATGCCGGGCCGGCGGCGTCAATTTTTCCAGGGAAGCTCATCGATCTGTACCTCCCTGACCATTGCCATTATTCTTAATCTCGTCTGCACCGAGGTTGATCCTTAGCGTCCCCTTTGTGCCAACAGCTTCCAGGATGATGCATTCCACGAAAGTGGCCCGTACCAGCTCGCCTATCGTGCCTTCGACGAGAACATTGTCGCAGGAGCCGTTTGTCAGGGTGACGTTCTTGAGGCTGGCCTTCGATTTGAGCTCGATAGACCAGGACCGTTCCCCTTCTTTCTTATCTGTTTCCATCGGATTTGTCTCCATGACACTCATAGAGCGACAGTAGTGATTACCTTTATTTGCGAACGATGTGTAATATTACACATTGCTGTGAAAGGCTTCAGGCCGGTGATTTGTGTTGGGAGAAACCGAAGGGCTCGACAGGCTGCTATTTGAGCTTGCCAGTGAGAGCAGGCTCAGTATACTGCGAGAACTGCAGTCAAAAAGCTTAAGAATGCAGGAATTGGCCCGCACGCTCGACCTCACCGCCACCGATGCCTTCCGGCAACTCCAGCGCCTCAGCGATGCCAGGCTTATCCAGAAACAGCCGGACAGCGCGTACGCGATCACACAGTATGGCCGGCTCGTGCTGCAGTCATCGTCATCGCTGGAATTTCTCGAAAAGCACAAGGAGTATTTCCTCACGCATGATCTTTTGTGCATTCCTTTGCCGTTCGTGAACCGGATAGGCGAGCTTTCCGGGGCGACCCTGAACATGGACGCCATGGCCAATATTAATAAGGCAGAGCAGATCGCACGCGATGCAGGACAGTTCTTCTGGGGAGGAGGCGGGGAACAGCCATTGAAATCCGTGGGCTTGTTCGCCGACGAACATGCCCGCGCTGGTGTTAAGTTCCGGTTCCTGTTCCCGGAAAAATATCTCCTCGAATGGGGCGAGGCAAAACCTGTCAAAAATATAGAATGTAGAGGCCTGTCTGATATCCCTGTCAATTTCGTGATCAATGAAAAAGAAGCTGGCATCTCCTTCAGCCTCACCGGAGGACGAGCGGATTACGTCGGCTTTCTCGGTTCAGATCCCGCCTTTATCAGCTGGGTGAAAGACCTGTTCCTGTATTACTGGGAAAAGGGGACATGAGTATAGCCGGCTCCGTCACGCCTCATGCCAGAGCCTGACCGACAAATTGCTAAAGTTTTTGAGGGACGTACAGGGAACTTTTTGTAAAAAATCCCCCCTGACAATTGCCAAATTAGTTTCAACAAATTTTTGCCTTTTTGATGTTAGCGATGAACACATAGCACAGCACGCCTACGGCCGCCAGCAGCACTGCATGGCCATAGAGCGTAACGGGCAACGTCAGGTTAGTGATCAGCACCCCGCCGACGAATGGACCGACGACCAGTCCCATGGAGAACAGTGTGTTGTATGTGCCGTATACGAAGCCATCCGATCCGCCTGCTTCGCGGCTGCCGAACAGATCGGACAGCATTGGCATCATGGGCGACAGCACGAAGCTGATCGTTATCCCTAACAGCGCGAACACTGCGGCAGTCAGCAGCAGCGACGGCATGAGCATCGAAAGGGCGATGACAGCACCGGAACAGAACAGCCCTGCCGTTATAATGGCCCTCCCGCCGTTGCGGTCGTATAACCGGCCTGCGATCGGCTGCATGACAGCGCTGAGCAGCGACATAAAGCCAAACGCGATGCCAATGGCTGTCGGCGACGCCGCGAAGGTCTGGAACAGGTACACGGGCATGTACGGCTCGATCAGCCCGAAGGTCGCCGCGCCGGCGATGGTGATGAGCGAGCAGACGAGGAATATCCCCGGCGATTTGAGTATGGGCTTTAGATAGCTGGCCCCTTTACTTTTAATGATACAGGCCGCAGGAATATCGCTGATCAGGAACAGCAAGCCGATGAAACAGGCGATCACGGACGGCAGGATGAAGGTAGGAGCATAGCCGAGATGTTCGTATATGACGCCTCCGATGACCGGTCCGATGAGCATGCCCACGCACATGACCGACATGGCGAAGCCCAGCTTTTCACCCCGCTCCTCCGGCCCGTACGTGTCCGCCAGCAGCGCCAGGCCGGCCGACCATGTCGCCGCCCCGGACATGCCCTGTATCAGGCGGGCTAAGATGAGTATGTAGACGTTATCGGACAGCGCGAAGACGATGTTGGCGGCCGCCAGCGTCAGCATCCCGATGACCATGACGGGCCGCCTGCCCGTCCGGTCTGACAATAGCCCGATCGGTATGCTGAAGGCCAGCAGGGCTACGGAGAACGCTCCGAAGATGACGCCGATGGTCAGCTGATCGGCGCCAAGGCTCAGCGAGTATGACGGCAGCACCGGTATGACCAGGCTGTAGACCATCATGTCGGTGAATATGGCCGCAGAGACCAGCAGGAAAATGATCGTCTTTCTGTCCATCGCCATCTTGAGCACTTCTTTTTAGCTGTTATAGCGACATAAAAAGCGTGTCGTCATATATAAAATGGCTACATGTGAGCGCAGGGAAAATATTGTAATCGGTATAGTAGCTTAATCGATCAATAAAGCATATTACAGCTACTTCTTCGAACGATCAACCCTCGCCTATGTGTTCTCAAAAACAAATTTGGTCGGGCATTATTTTCTTTTAGCGGTGCGACGCCCATGCTTGCTTCTTGTTAATAAAACCTGTTAGCCAATATCCAATACTTACTGTTCTAATCGCGGTGCGACGCCCGTGCTTGCTTCTAGTAAAAAGCCATACCGGTCAATAGCTAATATTTCCCACTCTAATCGCGGTGCGACGCCCGTGCTTGCTTCTAGTAAAAAGCCATACCGGTCAATAGCTAATATTTCCCACTCTAATCGCGGTGCGACGCCCGTGCTTGCTTCGCCGCACGTGCTACTACGGGTTTTTCCGGTGTTCCGGTGTCGTGCGACGGGCTCGCACCTTCGTCGACACTTCTCGCTTCGCTCGAAGAGTCTCCTTTGCAAGCCCTGAAAAACGCGCCCAAAGGGCAGCGTTTTTCACACCCGCCACCTACACACCCCTCGCACAGCTACGCGTGCGAAGGGGCAAGCCGAAAAAACCCTCCGCCTTCCGCGGAGAAGCACAAGCAACCCATACCAACAATAGAATAGGCAACGAGCTAATACTAGTAATTGCACGCGTTGCATATGCTGCTCTCGCGGTCCGCGGAGGGTTTTTTCGGCCGAAGGCCCCTCGCACGCGAAGCTGTGCGAGGGGTGCGGAGGCGGCCGGGCAATGAACGCTGCCGACAGGCGCGTTGCTTAGCGCTTGCGAAGGGACTCGACCGGGCGCAGCCGAGCGAAGCGAGGCGCAGCCGGGGCGTGTCTCCGGGGGTGCGAGCGCGGCCCGGACGGCGCAGCACCGGAAAAACCCGGAGTAGCCCATGCAGCATCAGCGCGCATGGGCGTCGCACCGCGATTAATATTGGATAGACCATATCATGCGCTATTGATCTCTGATATTGTAAGCACGCGGCCCGGACGGCGTAGCACTCGACGGATGAAAAAGGGTTGTTTTCTAGTAGGGGTGATGAAAAATAGCTATGTCTAAATTCCATTCATATGGTTTATTACATTTATCGTTAGATCGGCATGCATCGGCTTCATTTATTAAATTTTTCATGAAACTGGAAAAACCCGGAGTAGCCCATGCGACGAAGTAAGCATGGGCGTCGCACCGCGATTAATATTAGACAGACCATATCATGCTGTTTAAAAAATCTTTAGTATTGCAAGAACGCATGGGCGTCGCACCGCGATTAATGTTGGTGAGACTGTTATTAGATTCCTGCGACTACAATCGAACATGCGTCCCACCGCGAGTGATATCGGAAATTCGGAGACCTCGCCGTTACATTTTAATCGTCAATATCAATTATTCACGATACGCTCGCGGTTGAACGTCTTCAGGGCCACCGCAAGCGTAGCGACGATGCCAACGGCCAGGACGCCGATGATGATCGCATCGATCACCAGCGCATCGACACCCAGCCCGTACTTGGCGAAGGACAGCCCGATGACGCCGCCCGCGATCAGGTAGGTCGGCAGATAGGTCGCCCGCACGCTCGATATAAAGCCCGAGACTGCCACGATGATCAGCACCGACATTACGACGACCATCGGCGCGATGACCAGCGCGGTCAGCAGCAGCGATAATGTCGGGAAAGCGGTTGTCCATTGTATCAGGTGCCCGTTGAGGACCAGCACATAGCCGCTGATCATGGCCATGACGAAGGCCAGTCCGCCCAGCCCGGCGGCCATCGCAGCCAGTGCCTTTCCGGCGAAAATCTCGCTGTCCTTCAGCGGGAGGCTGAACAGGTACTCGATCGTCCGCATCTCCTTCTCGTACGGGAAGGCCATGACGGCGATGGTCGAGCCCATGACGATGGCGTACATGCTGGAGAAGAGCAGGTACGTCTCCAGCGACTGGCCGACCGCCGCCGCATCATAGCCGCTCGCCTTCATGACGGCGTCGATCTGCGTGATCGGCACAATGCTGAAGATCGCCAGCATCAGCACGTTCCTCAGCATGGACATCCGGCCCGTGAAGTACGACTTTAGCTCTTTGCGGGCGATCTCGAATATGACATTGACCATCGCTTATTCCTCCATCACTTTGAAGTAAACGTCTTCCAGGCTGTGCTCCTGCCGGGACAACTCAAGGATGCCGATCCCGGCCTTTGCGAGGGCTCCGCTGACAGCCGGCGCCATGGCGTCCGGTTCGCCGTAGACCTGGATGTATCCGTCCGATATCTCGGCCTTGCCAAGCGGCTTGAGAACACTCATGGCAGCCGCAGGCTCGCCGGTCACCCGGAGCCGCAGCGACGGGAGTGAAGCGCTTTCCTTTCATATCCTCCATGCTGCCCTGTGCCCGGATGGTGCCGTCCTTGATGATCGCCAGGCGGTCGCAGACCTTCTCCACCTCCGGCAGGATGTGGGACGTTATGAACAATGTCTTGCCGTCCTTTTTCAGCCGGTTGATCAGATCTTCTATATTACGGGCGGCCTGCGGGTCGAGGCCGCTGGTGGGCTCGTCGAGGAACAGCACGTCCGGGTCATTGACCAGCGCCCGGGCCAGCGCCAGCTTCTGCCGCATGCCTTTCGAGTACTGCCCTGCCTTCTTGTCCCTTGCCTCGTACAGGTCGAGCTTTTTAAGCAGGTCGGTGACGATCTCCTTCCGCTCCTGCCGCTCGAACCCATGGAGCCGTGCAGTATAGTCGACGATATCGTAGCCGGTCATGTAGTCGTACATCCCGTAGGTGTCGGGCAGGTACCCGATGACCTTCCGCACCTTGTCCGGCTCGGCCTGCACGTCATAGCCGTCTACGATGGCGGTCCCGGACTGAGGCCGGATGAGGCCGATGAGAATCTTGATTGTCGTCGTCTTGCCTGCCCCGTTCTGCCCGATGAATCCGAAGCAAGTACCGCTCTTAATGTCCAGGTCGACGTCCCTTATCCCGTGCGACCCGTCGTACATTTTTGTCAGACCTTTAGTAGTGATCGTAATCTTCACCTCGCTCCCGCGCCCGACCCGTCGGGCCGCACCGGAGCAAGCATATGTAGATCGGGAAAATACTTAAGAAAAATTTTGACCGAATACGGTAAACCATTGATTGCAGGCGGTCAATACGGCGAGCGTCAATGGTGTCTGAAAATAGAAAATATATTGGTTGTTTTTATTGGTTATTTATGATATTATGCCCGGTCACGCAGGTACCTGTGTCTCCCGGTGCAGGTGGCGGCGGAGCATCAGCAACATCAGCAGGCCCACCGGGGGCAGGACGACAAGGGCGAGAATTGCCCCGGCAGAGAGCAGTACGGCGTGAAGAAACGTGACAATCGGGTGTACAATGCGTATCAAAATTATACCTCGTTTTACTCATTAAAGGTAAAAAGGACATCGTTTAAATATTTGCGGCTGTTGAGCAGCCGACAGCGGCTGATGACAGCCACCGACAAGATATTTATCCGATTGTGGTTCTATTGCACATTGTGCCAGCCAGAGACGTCGCGAGGATACTGAATAACGAGTCCAACCTGAAGATACTGGACAGGCTGAAGGTCAGGCCGTACTATCCCAGAGAACTGGCGCAGGAGATGGCGCTGAGCGAGCCGTTCCTGGTCCGGCGGCTGAAGGCGATGGAGGAGGAAGGCATCGTCGAGGGCCGGTGGGAGACCGAGGGCAGCCGCAAGGTAAAGCGATACTACCTGATGGACGTCAAGATCGAGTACGGCAAAGAAGGTCTCAAGGTCAGCTCCGAAGACATCCCGGTGAAGCCGGGCATCGATATGAAAAAGGAACTGGTCGGCCGGCTGATCAAGCTGCCGCTCATCATAGTATTCCTGGCGGGAATTCTCCTCAACATACCGGTGATCATCGGCGCCCTGTTTGTATTCGTCGCCTGGTACACCGTGATGACGGCTGACTATTACCTGCGGTTCCGCTATAAGACGCACCTGCTGTCCATCCCGGTCTACGGCATCAACACACTGGTGCTGGCCTCAGTATTGCTCGGCGATATCTTCCGGGTAGATGTGCCGCTGAGCGCCATTGTCGGCGTGCTGGCCGTCGTCCTGATATATATCCTGCTGTTCCAGGCCAGGTACTACCAGATGGAGCTGGATGACATCCTGCGGAACGGCAAACAATTCGTGAAGGATCTGGAGGATGCTCCGGTCCCCGCGAAAATCCTCTACCTGCCGATGGTGATCCGCTGGAGGATCAGCGAGTACTTCCACCTCTTGTGACCGGGCACCGCGATTTCGGATGGCGCCACCCGGTTCGTCCGCTGCTTCACGTCACATCTTTGATGTGCCCGCACAGCCATTTTTTCATGATCGTCATGACCGAAGACAGGGAAGAAAAGGTCGAAGACCGGCTGGTCGAGGACTACGACCGGGACAAACGCCTGAACAAGGAGCAGAGCAGCGAAAACCCCGATCGCGTGGAGACCTTCAACCGGAGGGCAGACGCGAAGCGGGAAGGCTACGTCCGGGGTAACTTCGACGAGTCCGTCACCGAAGGCGAGACCGAGCGCAAGACCGGCCCGGACTGATACCTTCCGGCGCGGCCGCGCCTCTGATTTATTTATATGAACGTAAATTATATTTTGGTGTTTGCTTTGCAGGATCAAATGCACAGGGAATATGAGATGAAGCGGTTCGACCTGCCCGACATGAGCCACCGGGAAATGGACGACCTGCTGAGGAGCCAGCTTCTATGCCGGATCACGTTCAACGACCGGCCATACCCGTACACGCTGCCAATGGAATACTATTATTTCGGCGACACCATGTACTTCCACTTTACCACGACCGGAAAGAAAATGGACCTGATGCGTGCCGACCCGAACGTGTGCGTGGAGGTAGACTGGTCCAACGACGACCTGTCGGACTACAATAGTGTGATTATCAGGGGAAGGCTCGTCGAGGTGACCGACCCGGCCGAGCGTAACACGATGAACCTCGCCATGTCCGGCGCAATCAAGGACAAGATCGGCATCAAGGCCTACATGCGCATACCGTGGGCAAAGAAGGGCATCGACTACCTGTCGGCGTCCAACATCCCGCTCACGCTGTACAAGCTAGAAGTCAAGGAAATGACAGGCAAAAAAGCGCATTGAGCCGCTATGAGTCGGCGAATAGCCGGGCACCGGTCAGGCATAAGAGGATGAAAAACGGGCCGGGCTGTCGTCCCATGCCCGGGTGACCGGGACTCGCGCGCGCGAAGACGGACAGGCCGATATCTGCCGGATTCATCATAATTTTTCTTTGAACCGCCAGGTAAAAGGACGGAAAGTCGTCTCTTCTTACGCTGCGGGCAGTACGACTACGAACCGCGCACCCTGTCCCGAATCGCCTGGCCTACGGTCCTCCACCCAGACCTTGCCGCCGAAGTCGTCGACCAGCGCACGGACGATGTAGAGCCCGAGGCCTTTCCCGTGGGCACTGGTCTGTCCCCGCTGGAACCGCAGGAAGATCTTGTCCTTCAGCCAGTTGGGAATGCCGGGGCCGTTGTCTTCGATCGTGATCCGCAGGTAACCGATGTCCTTTTCCTTCACCCGGGCCACCCGGATGTCGATGACCAGCGGCTTATCCGGGCTGGAATGCTTGATAGAGTTGCCGATCAGGTTCGTGAAGATGTCGGTGACCAGGTCATTGGCCTTCACCAAACAATTTTGAGGGAGCCTCCACGTTGATCGTTATCTGTCTCGTGTTGGACGTCTCATAGACGGACTTCAGGTCAGAGAATACTTTACAGAGATCGATCGTATGTTTCTCCACAGTCTCTGACTGCGTATGCTGCAGCCTGCGCACGTTGTCGATGATGCGAGCCGTGTCCGTGAGCGAGTCCATCGATTTCTGCAAGAGGCTCCGGACATCCTCGTCCGCGGTCATCTCGATAGCCAGCTCGGTGTATCCCATGCCGATCTGGGCGAGGTTCCTGATGTCGTGGCCCATGAGGTCCAGGTATAGCTCGGCCTGCGCTTTTGCCTCTTTGAGGGCTTCCTCCGACTGTCTGCGCTGTGTAATGTCCGTGAACATAGACAGCGATCCGGCATAGTTGCCGTCTTCGTCGATGATGGGGGCGGCGCTGGCGATGGTCATCAGTTTCGTGCCGTCCTTCCTCACGAGATCACAGTCATAGGAATCCCTGATACCACGCTTGCGTCGCTCGATCGCCTTCTTCTGTGTCTCCATGGAAGCCGCAGTCGACGAACTCGAAGCTCGAACGGCCTACCATATCCTCGGCCACGATAGCCCAGCATATCCGCCAGCCGGGGGTTGACGAACTGGATGGTGGCCTTCCGGTCGATGATCCAGATGCCCTCCTGTGCCAGCTCGACGATCTGCCGGTACTTGCGTTCGCTTTCCCGCAGCGCCGTCTCGGTCCGCTTGCGTTCGTTGACCTCGGCCCGCAGCGACTCGTTGACACGCAGCAGCTCGTCTCTTCGGGACTGCACCTCGACTTCGAGGCGGTCTTTTGCCTGGCTTAGCTCTTCTTCCTGCTGTACGTGCCAGGTAACATCCCGTATCGATACGAGATACGACGGCTGGCCTTTCCACTCCACCTCGACCATGCGCATCTCGACCGCGATGAACTTCCGGAACTCGCGGAGGATGTACATCTCCACCGGCTCGCTGAGGACGATCGGGAACCCGAACAGCTTGCCGATCAGCTCTTGCCCGGGTATGTTAAAGAGCGATTCGGCCGCGGGGTTGGCGATACTGTATGTAGCCGTTCCTGTCGAGGACGATCATGGCGTCGGCATTGCTGGTGACAATAGCCTTCAGGTCCTTGACCGTGCGTTTCAGGGATGCCTCGGCCTGGCGGCGACGGACGATCTCCTCGATCAGCCCGCGCAGCTCTATGAACGCCGCCCGCGGCTCGATGTCCAGGCGGAGGAAGAATTCGGCGCCGGACCGGATGGCCTCTATACTGGTCTTTTCGTCCGCGTGAATGCCGTAAAAGATGACTGGTACGCTGATCTCATGATCGCTTAACGCCTTCATCAGAGAGTGGCCGTCGCCATTCATGGCATAGTTAGCCACAATAATATCGATCCGGTCGTTTGCTAACGCTTTGAAGGCTGCATCGACAGAGTTGACCGGAATGATGGTCATGGGCGTATCCTGCGAAAGATATTTTTGTCCCTGGCGCAGGATTGTCGGATCACTGTCGATGATTAATATTGTTGTCATTATGCTCCGTTCGAACCTGATGTCAATGCAAAATTAATATATTATTTTTTCGGCTTGATGTCCAGCCCGACGAGCACTTTTTCCGACACGGAGAGGTCGCCGATCAGCTTTTTCAGCGGCTCCGGCAGCTTGCGTACCACGGTGGGCACGGCGAATATCTGCTCTTTCGACGCCAGCTGCGGGTTCTTCAGCAGGTCGACCACCTCGATCTCGTACTGCCCTTTCAAATGCTCCTCACAGACCTTGCGGAGATTCTCGATCGCCTTCCTCGACTTCTCTGTCTCGCCCGCCACATAGATCTTAAGCTGCCATGCCTTCGCTGCCTTGTCAGGACTCTTTGTGACAGGCATATCAGTCACCTCGCGCCTTTTTGACCGGGCCCGCAGTTCGTTCGCGAGCCATGACCTTGCGGTCTAGGTCGATAAGGTCCAGGTCCTGCTCGGCCTGTTCGATGCCCTTCTTAATAGTATTTTCCTCCGTATGGAACTCCGCTTCGAGAGCCCGTTTCCGCGCTTCGAACTCGCGTCGCTTCTCTTCCAGCAGATCTTTCTGGTGCTGGATGTCCCGCTGCATGTTAAGGGTCGCCGCCTGATCCCGGGCCTCCTGGGCCACCCGGGCGCTGCCCATGAGCACGCCCGCCGGACCGATATACGGCTCGATAAGATCAATGCCCGTTGTCGGTTATCCTGAACTCTCTCAGCTGGTTCGAGTGGGGCATGCCCCTCGACTTGACGATGGTGAGGCTGCGGCTGCGCTCGCCGTTATACTCCACGTTGCGCAACAGTATCCACGTGTCGATGATCGAGGAAATGTAGAAGGACGACTCCCGCGGAGCTGACGTCGCCGCTGATCAGGTCGGTCATCAGGCTGGTGATCTCCCGGGCCTTCATCATGTCCTGCAGCCGCGTGAGCAGCGACTTTACCTCGCCTCCGCCGCCGACCGCCGTGAAGTCGGACATCGGGTCGATGACCACGTTCTCGCGGCTGATAGCGCTTGAGAATGTCCTCGATCATCACGAGGTGCATCTCCATGCCGAACAGCGCCGGACGGGTGATATGGAACTGCAGCAACCCCTTTTTCACCCACTTCTCCAGGTCAAGGCCGATCGCACTCCATGTCACGGATAATCTGGTCGGCCGTCTCCTCCATCGCCACATACAGGCACTTCTCGCCCCTCCGGCAGGCGGCATCCACGAAGAACCCGGCAAAGCTCGTCTTGCCCGAGCCGGAAGTGCCGGATACAAGTATGGCACTGCCCCGGTAGTAACCCTTTCCCGCCGAACATCTCGTCCAGGCGGGGTATGCCGGTAGAAACCCGCTCCCGGGAGAGCTTGTAATCCGTCCTTATAGACGTGATGGGGAAGATGATCATGCCTTCTCTGCCGATCAGGAACGGGTATTCGTCCATGCCATGGGTGCTGCCGCGGTACTTGACGATACGCAGCCGACGGGTGTTGATCTGCTCCGTCACACGGCTGTCCAGCATTATGACACAGTCAGCGATGTACTCTTCGAGGCCATAGCGGGTCAGCGTGCGCTCGCCCTTCTCGCCAGTGACGACTGCCGTGATGCCCCGTTCCTTCAGCCAGCGGAACAGCCTGCACAAGCTCCGAACGCAGTAACGCATGATTGGTCAGGCCGGAGAATAAAACCTCAATAGTGTCGAGCGCCACACGCTTTGCGCCGATGGAATCGATAGCATAGCCCAGTCGTATGAAGAGCGCCTCCAGGTCATACTCGCCAGTCTCCAGTATCAGGCTGCGATCTAAGAAAGACATGGTCGATGATGATTTTTTTCTCCTCGATAAGCTTCTCCAGGTCATAGCCAATCGAGGCAAAGTTCTGTTTGAGGTCGTTGACGTTCTCCTCGAAGGTCACGAAGACGCCCGGCTCGTTGAATTCCGTCGCACCATGGACGATGAACTCCATGGCAAGCATGGTCTTACCGCTGCCCGCACCGCCCGACACAAGCGTAGGCCGGCCTTTCGGCAGGCCGCCGAACGTGATGTCCTCGAATCCCTTGATGCCGGTCGGGGATTTCTCCAGGATCTCCAGGCGATCAACGTTTTTGCCTTTCTTTTTCTCAACGTCTCCGCTGGCACGCTTGTTTGCTGGCACTTTTTAACACCGCCGCATTAAGGATAAAATATCAATGAAGTGCAATACTATAAAACTTCCTTTATTAGCTTTCGCAACAGATATACGCCAGAGGCAGGCATTATTCCTGGCGTGCAATAAAAATATCCAAATTATTTCTTCACGAGCCCTGCCTTTGCTATCCATTGCCGATAGCAAAACATTTTGTATAATAACCTTATATATCAGTAGTTTTAGCAAAACAGAACCTGTAACTATGAGACCTCGTTCAGATCTAAGGTGCAACAATGAACACTGGTAAGACCATCAGGATGGGACGCATTTTAAACAGGCAGACGGGCAGGACCGTCATGGTCCCCATGGATCATGGCATCACCATAGGCCCGGTGACCGGACTCTCCAACATCAGCCGGTCGGCAGCCGCGGCCGCCGAAGGCGGCGCCAACGCGGTCATCATGCACAAGGGCATCGTCAAGGAATGCTATGCGAAGTACCCCAAGGACCTCGGGCTGATCGTCCATCTTTCGGCCAGCACGAACCTGAGCATCGACCCGGACCACAAGATCATCATCACCAGGCCGCTGGAGGCCATGCGGCTGGGCGCGGACGCGGTTTCGGTGCACATTAACGTCGGTTCCGAGAAAGAGGACGAGATGCTGAAAGACCTCGGCGACATATCCCGCGTCTGTGAAGACCTGGGGCTGCCGCTGCTGGCCATGATGTACCCGCGGGGCAAGAACATACACAACCAGTACGACCCCGAGCTGATCGGGCACGCCTGCCGGGTGGGCGCCGAGATGGGCGCAGACATCATCAAGACCAACTACACCGGCGAGCCGGACACTTTCAGAGAGGTAGTCAAGGGCTGCCCGGTGCCGATTATCATCGCCGGCGGCATGAAGACCAACTCGGACAAAGAACTGCTGGATAAGATCAAAGGCGCCATCGACTCGGGCGCCTGCGGCGTTGCCGTCGGCCGGAACGTGTTCATGCACGAGACCCCGGCGATCATGGTGCGGCGCATCTGCGGCGTGGTGCATGAGGACCTTACCCCCGCGGAAGCTATAAAGCAGTACAGATAAGTCTAGATAGAAGTGTCATCCCGGAATGCGATCTCCGTCAGCGGCCTTACCAAGACGTTCGACAAGCTCGTCGCAGTAGACCATGTCGACCTTGACATCGGCGAGGGCGAGTTCTTCGGGCTGCTGGGCCCCAACGGCGCCGGCAAGACCACGCTGATACGCATGCTGGTCGGCCTCTGTACGCCGACTTCGGGGAAAGCTACTATTTTAGGGCGGGACATCGTGACGGACCCGTATGGCGCCAGGGAATTGATCGGCGTCGTGCCCCAGGATTTTAATTTCGACGATAACCTCACCGCAAAGGACATCCTCACATACCATGCCGGGTACTATGGCATGCCGAAGAAGGAGCGCGAAGAGCGGGCGGACGAGCTGCTGGCCTTCCTGGAGATCGGGGACAAGGCCCACACGACCTGTACGAAGCTGTCCGGCGGCATGAAGCGCCGCCTGCTCATCGGCCGGGCGCTCATGACCCGGCCGCAGGTACTGTTCCTCGACGAGCCTACGACCGGTGTCGACGTGCAATTGCGGCACAGTCTCTGGGACATGTTCCGGAAGATGAAAGGGTCGGGAACCACTCATCATCCTGACCACGCACTACATCGAGGAAGCGGATTCGCTATGCGACCGGGTAGCTATCATGGACCATGGCCGCATCATTGCCCTCGGCACGCCCGAGGAGCTGAAGAAGACGTCGAGCAGCGGCAACCTCATCGAGATCGTGATGGCGGGGACCGCTGCGGTCCCCGACCTGAAGACCATCCCTGAGGTCGTCCGCGTATGGTGGAAGGACGGCAGGTTAAGCGCCAGGGTCACCGACGCCGACACCGCGGCGATCAAGATACTCGACCGGCTGAAAACGGCCAACGTCGCCGTACGATCGATGCATATCACCGAGGCCAGCCTGGAGGACGTGTTCCTGAAGCTGACGGGGCGTGAGCTGCGTGAATAGTCAGCTCATTGCCACGTGGACGATGACGAAGCGGGAGATCATCCGCTTTGCCCGGAAGCCCAACCGGACCGTGCTCCCGAGCATCGTCTCGACGTTCCTGTATATCTTCGCCTTCGGCTATGCGCTGGGCTCCAGCATCCCGGCCATGGGCGGCCACTCGTACATCGAGTTCATGCTGCCCGGCCTGGTGATGATGCAGGTGATCATTCACGCATACATCAACCCGTCCTACTCCATCTTCCAGTCCAGGGACAACCAGTACCTCGAAGACCCGCTGACCACGCCGATGCACTATTCCTCCATGGTCGTGGCCTACGTCCTCGGCGGCATGGTGCGGGGCCTGTTCATGGGCTTCGTCATCGCCGGAGTGACGATGCTGATCTTCGGCTTCTGGCTGGTCGACCCGGTCATGTTCCTGCTCTTCCTCGTGTTCACGTCGGCGACGTTTGCCGCGATCGGCGTCATGTTCGGCCAGTGGTCGTCAAACATCGAGGACGTGGGCAACGTGATGAGCTACGTGCTGAGCCCGCTGCTGTTCATCGGCGGCGTCTTCTTCGCCATCGACATGATCCCCAGCGACCTGGTCAGGACGCTCTCGTACCTCGATCCGTTGACCTACGTGATAGACGGGTTCCGCTATCGCCATGATCGGTTCTTTGCGCACCGACCCGTATATCTGCCTGCTCGCGATCGTCATATCGTTCTGTGTCTGCTTCTACGCAGCGATCAGGCTATTCAAGAGCGGGTACCACCTGAAAACGTAGGGCGTGCGGGATGATGCCCGGCATGAACGTACGCACGCGCGCGAGCGGCAGCCCAAAAAGCTATAAAAAAAGTAAAGTTTAATCAAACCAGTCCTTGACTAGCTCGCCCCTGTTGATGTGATCTGCCGTATCGTAGGCATCATACAGCTCGTATAGATAGAGGATAAGCGGCAGCGCCAGCACTGGCAGGCAGCACAGGCACCCGATGCCGTAGGTGATCACGCCGCCGAAGACATATATGACGCCTGCGGCAGTACCGATAAACGCGTTGATGACGGTCAGTACGATGAACTTCTTCACCTGGCCATTGTACAGCTGCCCGAGGCTGAACAGCAGGCTGCCGGTGACAATGCCCCCGATCAGGGATAGAATGAGCGCGAGGAAAGGCTCTTTTTTCTGCTCCGGCGCATAAGCCCTGTGTGCGGCCAGCCTGCCCGCGCAGTCCTTACAGATGACGCGGCCGCTGGCATTCACCATGCAGTCGGCGCAGAGCGCCTTGCCACATTCGACGCACGTGCCCACGGCGTCCACATCGTTATGCACATAGCACTTCATAATGTCCCACCTTACTGTCGCCCTGTAAACAGGGCTCTGCAATAGTATTGTTTGCAGTATAAATAATTAGCGCTACGATAAAAAGGGAAAGAAAAAAAGACGGGTTCAGGCCATCCAGTCGGGGACGAAGATGCCCGAGTTGATGTCAGTGGCCGTCTTGTACGCGTCGTATGCCGCATAGAGATTGATCAGGAACGGTATGACGAACACGGGCAGACAGCAGCAAATGCCGTAGCCCAGCGTCACGACGCTGCCCACAAGGTATGCGACGACGATAATGGCCCAGAGCACTACATAGGCTACCAGCAGTATGATGCCTTTCTTTGTCTGGCCATTAATGATCTGTCCCACGCCGGGAATGAGTAAAGAGACAATCGCGGATACGATCGGGTTTTTCGGCGCCGCGCTGGCGCTGGCATACACCGGGGCTACCGGCGGCGGAGTTGGCGCTCCCGGGGGAGGCGTTGTAGTTCCATCTACCATCAATATCACCTGTTTATAGTTATAATACCGCAGGCCTGCCGTAATATCCGGAAAATGACGTCATCTGAGTCGGATAAAGGAATGCAGGCGACTGCCCATTAACCGTACATTTGCGCTGATCGGCTATATAAATTTCTAATTACGCCTGTTAATTAATCGAAAAAGTATACCGGATAATCGTCCGTATTATACTCCGAGAAAAAATCCCGGCAATATATGGACGGATGGCAGCTATCCGATTCTTCTGACTGCTTCCACCATGTTGGCGAGCTTCTGGAACGCCGCGTCCTTCTTACGCATGCGCATGCCACAGTCCGGGTCTATCCACATGTTCTTTTTGCCAATCTTCTCGATGCCTTGACGGATGGTCTTCTCGATTGCGTCCACGCTCTCGACCACATCCGAGGTCGTGTCCAGGACGCCGAAGCCGATCGTCTTTCCGTGAGCCTCGATCAGCCCCCGGTCCATGGCCTCCAGGTTCTTCGACCGCGCGAACTCATGGTCCAGTATCTGGACGTTAGTCTCGAGCAGCTTCCCGAAGATAGGCCGGATATCGCCGCATACGTGCATAGCCGGCGTCTCCGCCGCTTTCGCCACGATGTTGACCGCCTGGATGCCGGTCTCCAGGTCCGCCCCGACGCTGAAAAAGGGCTCGTCGATCTGTATTACTTCGGCGCCAGCCGCGGTCAGCGCACGCACCTCAGCCGCCTGCGCGTAGGCGATGTCGAAGATCAGTTCCGGGTCGGTATTGGACTTATACGGTGAGCCTGCCTCCACGACTGAGCTTTTTGCCATCGTGGTAGGGCCGGTGACGATGCCCTTGACCTTTGCTTTAGCGATCTTGCGGGCGAACTGGTAATCCCCGACGGTCGCAGGCTGGTCCGGCACCTCGATGCGGCCGACGACCCTGTAGCGGCCGCCCTCTTTGCGATAGCCGGGCATGTTCAGGGCAAAGATGCCCACCATGTCCGCGCGCACCTGTCCGTCCGATATGATGTCCACGCCAGCCCGCTCCTGGTCTTTCACGGCAATCTCGATGGCCTTCTTTACATCATCTTCCGACTTGATCGCTATGCCAGCAGGGTAGCTGCCTACCACCGTCGTGATCATCATAGTATAGAATAATAGCGTCCCTCATTTTTATATGGTTTCCCATGCGAGCCCTGGCAGCCAGGTCCGCACGTCGTACAAATAAACCAAATTTATTGATAACATTACTAAATTATACTTATAAAACAGTAATAAAACATTTATTAGCAATTACTTGCTAACAGATTTTACGTACGTTATGTACTTACATATTAAGAAGGCGCGTTGATGAGAAAATTCGGAAAATTCGAAATCCTGGGTGCAGCAATAACGACCATGGGCGTTATGTTCTTAGTCATGAACGGGCTCGCCTACCTCAACCTCTTTCCGATGGCGGGCGCAGGGTTCGGCACAGCCATCGTCAGCCTGCTGATGGCGACGAACGGCTACCTGATCATGCTGTACGGCATCTTCAGCAACCACGCGGCAGCAGCTGCGGCAATGAGCCTGCTCAACTAAAGGCACCGCAACGGCATTAAAAAAATTTTCTGCCTGCATCAGGCTATTTTGCATGGATTTTCTTGAGCAGCCACGCCATGTTCGACGCGACGTTCCTGACCGTCTGTATGCCTTCCTCGTCCTTTTTAACGTCCTCGTGCGCCAGGCCGTAGGCCACGTTCCAGTATGTCGAGCCCGGCACGATCATCCCGTTGATGAAGAAGAAGTAATTAAGCTGTGCGAAGGTGAAGTTCGCCCCCGCCCGGCGTGCGACCGCGATCGCGGCGCCGACCTTGCGATCCAGCGTCCTGCCACGCTTCATGGACACATAGCCGGTACGGTCCAGCAGCGCCATGACCTGCGGCGAGGCCGAGCCGTAGTATACCGGGCTGCCGACGATGATGCCATCCGCCGCCTCGATCTTCTCGAAGATCTCCTGGAAGTCGTCCTCTATCTGGCAGTTCTGCAGCCTGGTACAGGCATTGCAAGCCTCGCAGGGCGCCACGTTCTTCTCGCCGAGCTTGATCATCTCTACTTCGATGCCTTCTTTCTTCAGGACATTCAGCGCTTCGTTCACGAGATATTCCGTGTTGCCCTTTGGCCTCGGGCTGCCGACGATACCGATGACTTTCATGTGCATGCACCTTATTATCGAAAGAACGAATGTAGGGCAACGTATTTAAAAATCGCGCAGCAGCCGGGCGGACTATCGCGCGAACTGCAAAGCCGGGTACGCTATAAAGTCAAGACCCGGTCTTTCGTGACGCCTTTCCATGCTTCGACGAATGCGTCCGGACTCACACCGGGGAACGTGTCAACGATGCAGACGTCACACCCTTTGACGATGCCGGCCAGTTTTCGCATATCACCGTGATACACGTCGATCTCGACCGCGCCGGAAGCCCTTGCCACCAGCATCGGCTCCTTGCCGATCAGGGGCAGCCCGTCCGTTGCCGTAATCTGCCTCAGCTCGACGCCGAGTATCTTCCGGTTGACCTCGATGTTGAGCAGGATATTCTTCACCGCAGGGAGCCAGGCATCGTTTAAAATGACTCTTTTGGCCCCCGATGCCGCCGCCAGCAGCCCCAGCGTGCCTGCGCTGGCCAGCCCGTCGACGACGATACGGCCATCCAGCTCGCCGTCAAGGAACATCTGTTCCAGTACCTTGATCTTGACGGAGTTGTTCCGCCGGAACTCGATGTGCATCTGGCTGTGGTTCCGGTAGAAGGCCATCTCGCCCAGCAGGCTGGACACGATGTCGGACCGCACGTCGCAGCCGGCCATCAGCTCGTAAGTGTGAGGCTTTGCGCCGACATCCGACAGGCCCACACTCTTCAGCGGCCCGCCAGTCCGCTTCAGCACGCCCTTGACCTCGGGGACTTCTGCGAGAATGAGCTCAGCGGCAGCCCGGTCGACCTCGTCCAGCAGGACGATCAGGCTTTTACGGCCCAGCCGGGGTGCCTCGAACATCTCGAAGCCACAGGCGATCAGCGGCGAGCCCACGTCGTGCAGCGGCGTCCGCCCGCTCTTCAGGCCCCGGCTGATCAGTACTCCCAGCACCTGGGCCATCACATAATCGATATGGCGCTTGCCGCAGGCAGGACATCGGCCTGCATCGCGGTCGAAAAACTGCCCCATACCTGGAAAACGGCAGGAGCTTGTCCAGCGGCTGCTCCGCCGCGCATGAGCTACATGGCGCATACATGCTGGCGGATTCGGCGATCAGCTCTTCCGCAGGCCTGACACAGTCCGGGCTGCCGCAGGTTGGACACGTGATCATATAACTCAAGATGTAGGGCCATGGAAATATAAATTACTTCGGGTTGCCGGAGGTCATCATGCAGGTGAAAAGTTCAATAGCAAAACCGGTGAGTATTTATCCGTTAAACTCCAAAATTAATCATATTTACCGGGAAGGCATAGGGGATGAGTGACGGTCCTGATATTTATAGGATGATGAAAAAGAAGATTGCCGGGCTGGCGCCATCCGGGCGGCATCGTAAAGCCGGATATGGACAGCCTGACCTGCCTGCAGATTACGAAGCCTCGGTGCAGGAAGTAGTCGGAAAGATCAAGCAGTCAGCCGGTCGCCTACCGCCAGACAGCAGAGCAGGGAAGAACAATTCCGCTGCAGAACAGGCGACTGTACGGCGCGCTGGATGGCGATGACATATCCACGGCGACAGATACGATTGACGCGATGGCAGAAACGATGAATGTGGGCGCTGCCGACGTGCTGGCCATTTTGCTCGAGTACCCGAACGAGGATGTACGTGCGCATGCCGCTCTTGCCCTGGGCCGGCTGGGTCAGAGAGACGTAGTCGAGCCGCTGATCAAAGCCCTTGACGACAGGTCGGCCCCGGTCAGCGAAAATGCCGCAACCGCCCTCGGTATGATCGGGGATAACCGTGCGGAAATCCCGCTGCAGAAGGTGCCGGTGGACAATCCCCGGGTCAAGAGAGCGGCGGTCAATGCGCTGGCGCGGATTGAGAACAAGCGGATTTGAAGCCGGCCCGCAGGATGAATACTTTTAATACGATTCAGTCGCCAGGTGATCAGGATGACGATGACGATGACGTGCGCAATGGTTGTCACGGACCGGGGCAACGTATTCGAGACACTGTTCCGGGAACAGGGGCTCGTCTGCACCCAGGTGACGCCGGCGGCGTTCGGATCGCCGTTCTGTCAACCCGTTAAGCTCCTGATCGCCCCCTCGGGATTCGCTGCTCAAAAATACTATAAAGGCGTATTGTCCGCCCTGGACCAAAACGCTGACAAGGTCAGGGCATTCATCGAGAAAGGCGGCATCGTCCTCGCCTTCGGGGCCATCGTAGACGACTACGAGTACGACTGGCTGCCCGTGAAGCTCGCCTATCATATGAAATTCAAGGAGGCCGACGTCCGGCTGGTAAAGCCCGACGACCCGGCGGCTACGTTTATCAAGCCCGGCAAACTTGACTGCGACGGGTATTTCACGGCCTGGGACGGCAATGTCGTCATGGTCAGGGAGGATGACCGGCCGGTACTGGTTAGCAAAAAGTACGGCGAAGGCTACGTTATCGCGTGTGCGTTGCATCAATGGCCATCGCCAGAGTTCATCAAATGGGCCTGCGGCGGCGAACGCGAGCCACTCCCGATATAAAATACTACTTCTGCGCAGAGGATTTGGCTGGCCGCGCGCGCGCGTACGTGCCCGGGAGAGCGACCGTACTAACCTCGACCGGAGCCATGCGTCATAGCCTGTGCGTAAAATATCCTTCTGCCTCTTCACTGCTTGCCCGGGTAATGGTTTTATAATGTAATAGATAGTTCATTGTATACATTGAGGTGAGAGCATCCAGGAAGACCGTAAAGACATCAGACTGCTTTTCATGCAGAATAAGCCCTGCTCTATCCTTCTGGCGATACCGCGCGCTGAGAAGCCTTATGTATCATTGCTGATGAAAGAGGCGGATACCACCTTCGCCCACACGACCAACATCCTGTCGGACATGGAGGCCTACGGCCTCGTGGAGTTCGTCAGCGAAGGCCGAATGAAATACGTGAAGCTGACCCGGCGCGGCAGGGACATCCTGAAGTCGCTGCAGTCGCTGGACGGCGCCCTCGGCGGCGGGGACCTGCTGAAGGACCTGAAACGTCTTGAGCTGCGGGTGAACGGCATCGAAACGAGGCTGAAGGCCGGGGTGCTCGGCGAGAGGACGATGAAACGGACCGCAAAATCATTGGCTGAGATCGCCGCCGGTCGAGCGCCATCGAACGCGATGCCGGGCTGTTCAGGAACGAGCGCCTGGACTATGAGGTCAAGGTCATGAAGGAACGGCTCGATTACCTGAAAACAAAGCTGCCGGCAGATGAGACACCTGACAGCCAATAGTTTCAGCACGCA
Organism: uncultured Methanocellaceae archaeon; assembly: GCA_963769045.1. Taxonomy (GTDB): domain Archaea; phylum Halobacteriota; class Methanocellia; order Methanocellales; family Methanocellaceae; genus Methanocella_A. The sequence continues at coordinate 32,201 of CAVYKK010000006.1, read as the reverse complement.
GTTGAGTTAAAGGTTAATACTCGCCTGCACATCAACACCATTAAATAAGAAGGGGTTGCCCGATGAACTTCATCCATACCGCCGACCTGCACCTTGGCTACCGGCAATATGAGCTGGACCAGAGGTTCCGCGACTTCGGCAGCTCGTTCCTGAAGGTCGTCGAGTACGCCATTGCTGAAAAGGCCGGGTTCGTGCTGGTCGCCGGCGACCTGTTCAACTCCCGGAACATCAACGCGCCGACGTACATGCAGGCGTTCCATATCCTCTCGAAGCTGAAAGAGGCAGGCATCCCGTGCATAGCCATTGCCGGCAATCATGACCGGCCATTTATCAGGGATCATATGTCGTGGCTGGAAGCGCTGGAAAAGCACGGCCTGATCAGGCTCATCAGGACGGGCGAAGAAAAGCTGATGGAGCACTTTGTCGACATCGGCGGCGTCAGGATTTTCGGCATGAGCTATGCGGGCTCGGCCACGTCAGCGATCATACCGCGCATCGCCGACGAGATCAGGGAGATCAACTAATCGAACCCCCCGGATACACCATTCTCATGATGCACGCCGGCGTCGAAGGGCAGACGAAAGGCAACATCATCGGCGAGACGCCCTACGAGGACTTCCTCAAGCTGAAAGAGGTCGTGGACTACCTTGCGCTCGGCCACTATCACAACGCCTATGAGCTGGACGCCTGGGCCTACAACCCCGGCAGTCCGGATACCTGCTCGCTGTCCGAAGTGAACGAGCCCAAGGGGTTCTATCACGTAAAGGACGGGAAGGTAACTCTTATCGATAAACAGATTAAACGGCGCCCGTTCATTTTCGCGAGCGTTAAGCTGGAAGATCATCTTGATGCGCCCTCGCTTATCGCAGCGCTGGAAAAGAAGGTAGCGTCGATGCCCCGGCCGGATGAGCAGCCGGTGCGTCATCGTCTCGTTCCGCGGCTGCCTGGGATTCGATCGCTCTCACATCGACGTCGAGCACGTGAAGCTGATCGTATCCGAAAAGTTGAATCCACTGTATGTAGACGTGCGTTTCGACCTGTCCAACGACCCGTTCTGCATTTCCGGCGTAGACGCCGAAGGCATCGACCGGGTGGCTATCGAGCGCGAGGTCCTGAGCCGCTTTGCCGCGGCGGACAGCATGCTGTCGGACTACGGCCACTATTTTGCCGCATCGCTGTCGGAAGTAAAGGACATGGCGGTCAAAGGCGCCGATGCCGAGACATTAGATGCGCTGATGCGGAAGACCTTCGATGACATAAAGAACAAAAAGGCCCCTGTCTCTGAAAAAGCCATCGTCGTGGTAAAGGCCGCGGAGGAAATGAAGCCGCCCGCAGAGGTGGAACCAGCCGACGTACCTGCGCCAAAGCCCGCGAAGGAAAGGAAGAAAAAGCCTGCCCAGCCGCCAGCTCCGCCATTAGTGGAAGAGCCACCTGTGCCGAAGGTACAGCGAAAAACGCTCAGTGAATTCTGGGTGGTAAACCGTGATCATCCGGCAAGATATCGCTGGAGAATATCAAGAGCTACCGGTCGGCCGAAATCAAGCTGGAAGACGGCATCACCGGCATCGCAGGCCTCAACGGTGCCGGCAAGTCCACAGTGCTGGAAGCGATCGGATATACGCTATTCGACTGCCTGCCGTACACGCAGAGCGAATTTGTCCGCAAGGGCGAAAAGACCGGCAAGGTCACTATCACTTTCGAGAGCGCGGACGGCCTGGAGTACATGGTCACCCGCAAGTGCGGCGCCTCGCAAGCTTACCACATCGAAAACGAGCAGGGCGTCAGGCTCTGCGAGGGCAAGGACGACGTCGGCGACATGCTGTGCGAACTGCTTGGCTACAAAGTCAACGAGCTGAAGCAGCTCCGGTCGCTATTCGAGAATGCCATCGGGGTGCTGCAGGGCACCTTCGTCTCGGAGTTCCTGGAGAGTAAGGACAAGCGCAAGGCGATCTTCAATCCGCTGCTGCGCATCGAGGAGTACGACCTCGCCTCGAAAAACATGCTCTCGCTAAAGAACCTGGTCGAGCGGCGCATCGAAACCCTCGAAAACGAAAAGAAGTTCCTCGAAGGGCGTGCGGACAAGCTGGCGACGCTGGAGGACGAGAAGAAAAAGCTGGAGACTGAAAGCCAGGACTCACCGCACAGGCTGCGGAGAAAAAGCGCCTGATGGACGAGGCCCGGGTGAAGAAAGAGGCAATGGACGCTGTGGAGAAGGTCGTACGGGAACTGGAGGCACGACAGCGAGTCGCCACGGCGGAGTCCACAGGAGCCGGGCGCGACCTGGATGCAGCCCGAAAGCAGCTCGAAGCCGCAGAAGCTGCTGCAGGACGCCTGCGGGAGAACGAGCCCGGCTACAAAGCGTACCAGGCGAAGCTGGAAGAGAAGGATGCCCTCGAAAAGAAACGCGTCGAGCGGGATGAGGTCAAGAACGCGATCGACTGCTATCCATAACAAACTGACAGAGCTCAAGGTCCACGACGGCAACTGCGATAAAACAATGGCAGAGGTCGCGCAAGCCGAAAAAGAGCTGCCCGTGCTGGAACAGAAGGCGGCAGAGCAGGAGCGCCTCGAGGAAGAAAAGGCGAAAGTCGCCTCCATGGCCAGCGCCAGGGACATAGAGCTTGCCCAGGTCAGGGAGCGAATGGCCCGGGCGAAAGGAAGCAAAGGCAACACATGCCCGGTCCTGCTGGGCGTCGAGTGTTCGTCGGTTCACGATTTTTCAGTTTATTTCAGCGAGCAGATAAAGCGCATAGAGGATGACAGAGCCAGCCTGATGGCAAAACTGAACGAGATCGCCTTTAAGGCTAAAGCGCTGGGCAACGCGAAGATCGAGCTGGCGGTCCGGCGGGAGACCTTAAAGAAGCGTGAAAAAGCCATAGCCGAAAAAGAGGCTATCGTGAAAGACATCCAGGCAAAGAACGCCGAGGTGATGCCGCTGGTAGTCAGGCTCAACGGCTTCGGGCCGCTGGCTAAGTCGATCGAGGCCGTAAACGCGGAAATCAAGAATCTCCGGCCCCACTACGAGGCATACCAGCAGAACCTGAAGCTGGCAGGCCAGAAGGACGACCTGCAGAAAGCCCTGGCAAAAGCGACATCGATACAGGCGCAGCACGAGCAAAAGCTCCGGGAGATCGGCGCGGAGCTGGAGGAAAAGCAGCGGTCCTACGACAAAGAGGGCCATGCGAAATCGAAGGCCGATTGCGATTCGCTGTCAGGCGAGATCGCCTCGATAGCCGCCCGGATAGAGGCTGGCGCCCGCCGGCTGTCGGCAGTCAACGCGGACATCGGCCAGATCGCCCTCGACCTGGCCCGGATCAAAGAGATCGGACAGAGCCAGGACGCCGAGCGCGAGTACCTGCGGTTCGTCGACCTGTCGCGGAGCATCCTCAAGATGGCCGGCCCGGAGATCGTAAAGGTCTACCTCGACTACATATCGCGAGAAGCTACCAGTATGTACTGCGAGATCGCCAACGACCGCCGCGTGGAAATCCGCTGGACACAGGACTACGATATCCTGCTGATCGAGGACGGCCGCGAGCGTGGTTTCCGGCAGTTGTCCGGCGGCGAGCAGATGAGCGCCGCCCTGGCCGTGAGACTCGCCATCCTGAAGATACTGACCAGCAGCGACGTGGTCTTCCTCGACGAGCCCACGCAGAACCTGGACGAGAGCCGCCGGCTGAACCTGGCGCAGGAAATCCTCCGCATCAGGGGCTTCAAACAGATGATCGTCATCTCGCACGACGATACGTTCAACTCCAACCTGGAGAACGTCGTCGAGATCGAGAAGGTCAACGGCGAAAGCGGCGTCAGGGGGCGGCCCGTTGCTTGATCTGAAGCTGCTGTCCGGCGAGCTGGACGCCCGCAAAGAAGAGATCATCGGCTACGACAGCGAGACGTCCCCGGTCGGAAAGCTATACGCCGATCGGCTGCGCCTGCTCGACGACCTGGACATTTCGTTGAACGCACAGCTCGACATGTATTCCGGCAGTAAAGTGCTGGAAGCCGGACCCTTTGTCCACCGGTTCGGACATGCGTTCCCGTCCCGACAGGAAGCCACTGACTGGGCGCTGGACGTCCTGAAGGACAGGAACGTGGCAGCTGTGGACGGCAGCCAGGTCTACCCGTCGAGGCACATATCCGTGCCCATCGGGCTGGTCCAGGCCTGCACCGTCATGAACAGCCACAACGGAGAACGACGGTTCTCAACGAACTCAAAGCTGCACCTGATGCTGCCGGCCGACTTCGAGGAGAACGGCAGCTACGTCTTCGCACAAGCCCCCGTTTCCACGAAACGCTTTGAGCTGGAGTGCCAGCAGATCGGCGAGTTCATGCGATCACATCCCGGCGACATGGCCTTCCTGGACGGCTCGCTGGTACTGTCGTTCACCGGCCAGCAGGAAGAGAAGGAACAGGCCCGGTATATTAAAGCAATAACGGAATTACTTGACGTCTCCGAAGAGACCCGATCGCCGCTTATCGCCTATACGGACATGTCCATGAGCAAGGACATCCTCACGTTCATGCGCAACGCTTTCAGGTCTGCAGCCCTCCGGCCACCTGACCGATGCATTCCTGATCAGCGACCGCTTCCGGTGGGGCGACCGGACCCGGGCCTTCACCTGCGACCGGGACGACCGACTGCAGAAAGGCCAGCACTCGACATTAGACCTCTACGGCCGGCACAGGGACAACATTGCGTTCTTCTTCATCATGTCCGGCGGGCACCTTGTCAGCAAAGTTGAAGTACCGAAGTGGTGCTATGACCAGGGGCTCATTGAGCAGATAGCGGATACGATACGCGCGGAATGCATCATACGCCCAGGGTATCCTGACATCATACACCGGGCCCACGAGTATGCTTCCATCAGCTTTGCCGAGACGGAAATGTTCCGGGGCATGATCGACGCCTTTGCTGCGAAGCACCGGATAAAGATTTACAAGAGCGCGAAAGAACTGAACAAGCAATTATAATTGCTATTTCTTTTCTTGATAGGCTATGAAAATCTCTTAGCTCAGGCTATGCGACCCCGGTCACGCTCGCCAGGGCGCCAAGAGCCAAAGCGCCATGTTTTTTGACATATGTTATAGATAACCGGTATGAAGAAATTTGGCCCCCATACTGGCGCCCTTGCAGGTCTGACAGGGGCGCATTGTATAAACAGAGTAAAAATACCAATACCTACACAAAGAAACACGATTATTTGCATTGAGATACGACACATTATTTTCAAAATGCTCGTGCATCAAGTATTTCTCCCTTAAGCATTGTATATCAGATAGGCATGCGTTAATCATCAGGGCCTTACAGGGGATTATTAAAAATAACGGACTGGAGACAGGGCATGAAAATCGGATCGGTCGTGCAGGTGAGGACTTTCTCGGAATACGTGGTCAAGACGCCCGTGGACCGGAGCGACGGCTATGTCCCCGTCTCGGGCATAGCACCTGGCACATACGTCTCGATCAAGGCGCAAGAGGGAAAAGTCATCGGCATCGTGATTAACGCCCTTCACAACGTCAAGGAAGACTATCTCCCGTATCTCCCCGAAGGCAAACAGGAAGTATTCCTGCCCTACGCCACCGATTATCGCAGCTCTTATCTCGTCATTACCGGCATAGGCAACTCTGCTGGAAACCGGGCCCAGCTATGACCTGAAGTTCACCCCGGGCATCAATGACCTGGCCGAGGTCATGGAGCCGGAGGAAATCCGGGCCTTCCACCTGTGCCAGGGCAAAGCCAGCTTCGCCTACTACAGGCGGCTGCAGCAGTCGGTCGATCCGGCCACCGTCACCTGTGCCATCGACAATGCGGCCCGTGCGATGCCGGAGTGCTCGCCGATGCTGAAGGCGCTGAAAAAGCTCACGGAGAGGAAGCTATGAAGCCGGTCGGGATCGTACGCGACGTCGAGCAGAACGATGTCCATTTCATTTCCTCGAAAAAGTTCAAGACCGGTGACTTTGTCTCCTACCAGGACCGATGGGTAGACCCGGACCGCCACGTGCTCTGCCGTGTAGGTTATGCACAGTCTTTCAAGCCGTTCCCTGACGAGCTGATCGGGGACAGTGGCATCGACCCTAAGGCAATCCTCGAGTTCGGCGGCTTAGACCCCGAGGACTACGGACAGTATCTCATAACGGCGAGCGTCGTAGGATACTTCAATGATAAGCAGGGCGAGTTCAAGCACCCGCGCACCATGCCGGACTGCGGCGAGTCGATCTACGAGGCGGGAGGCGAAATCCTCAAGCACATCAGCAAGGCAGGCGACGGCGAGCCAGGGTCGGCGACTATCGGCTCGGTCCTTGGCTCTGACGTGCCGGTAGTGCTCAGCGTCCGCGATGTTGTAAGCCAGCACCTCTGCGTGATCGCCTCGACAGGGAGCGGCAAGAGCTACACCGTTGGCGTCCTGCTCGAAGAACTGATGATGCCGCGCAACAGGGCAGCCGTCATGGTGGTGGACCCGCACGGCGAATACACCACTCTTGGTGCCATGGCTAACAACTCCGGTGTTCCGTCGGGCGACTACGCGCCCGTGGTCAGGTACTGCCGGAAAGACGACATTAAGATCAAGATCACCGAGCTCGAGCTGGGCGATTTCCTGGGCATGCTCGACCTGTCGGACAAGATGCGGGAGTTCTTCGTCCGTGCCTTCCGGGCCTGGCGCAGCGGCAAGAACCACAAGAAATCCGACCTCCTGAGGGAGATCGAGAACCTCGGCGGCAACGAGAACAACGACTCGACGATCAACGCGATCACCTGGCGTTTCCAGGGCATCATGAACAGCGGTATCATCGACGACTACCAGCATGTCCGGCTCGGAGAGCTGTTCGTGCCGGGACAGCTTACGGTCCTCGACCTGAGCGGCATCGGCGAGTCCGATCAGCAGCTGATTACGTCCGTCCTGTTAAGACTTTTGTTCGACGCCCGCGAAGGCACGGTGAACCAGCGGTTCAGCGAAGGCCAGGAGCGGTACCTGCCGTATCCTGCGTTCGTGGTGCTCGAAGAGGCCCACCGCTACGCGCCCCAGAACGGAGAGGCGAAGTCGAAGTCGATCCTCAAGACCATTTTGTCCGAAGGCCGCAAGTTCGGCATCGGCGTCTGCATGGTCTCCCAGCGGCCGTCCAAGCTGGACAGCGACTCCCTGTCCCAGTGCATGACGCAGATCACCATGCGCATCATCAACCCGGTCGACCAGGGACAGATCGCGGCCAGCATCGAGACCATGAGCCGCGAGCTGCTGGACGAGCTGCCCGCGCTGGCCAAGGGTGAGGCTATCATTTCAGGTGTCGCGGTGAACACGCCTGTCCTGACACGTATCCGTGAGCGCCTGACACCCCACGGCGGCACCAGCCGCGACGCGCCCGGCGAATGGGCGGCACAATGGAAGAAAGCTAACGCGACGAAGAAAGCGGCACCAGTGCTGACGCAGAAAGAGTATAAACTGTTTTAAATGACCTTGGCTCTTAGCGCCCTTGGCGGGCCTGACAGGGGTCGCATAGCCAATACAGTGTTGACTACAGGTTGAGTAAAAAAGAATGACGCAGTTGCCTGCTATAAAAAATAATGTTTTTACTTACGTTTCTTCGCAGGAGGCTTTTTCTCTACTTTTTTAGCCGGAGCTTTAGGTGCAGGCTTCGACTCTTTAGCCGATTTGCCCCGTCTCGCCGAGGGCCTGAACTCTTCTTCCTCTTCGTCCTCGTCTACCGGCTCTTCCTCTTCGTCCTCTTCGTCCTCGTCTTCGTCTTCTTCTATCTTTTTGGCCTTTGCCGCCTTACCCTTCTTCGCAGGCTTTGCCGGCTTGACCTCTTCAGGTTCCTCTTCGGGCTCCTCTTCCACTACTTTCACGGGCTTGCCCTTCTTAGCCGCTTTGCCGGCTTTCGCCGCCTTCGGAGCTTCGACTTCTTCCGGTGCCTCGGGCTCTTCGATCGCTTTTGCGCCGATCTTCTTCAGCGCATTCTTGGTGGGCTTCCGGATCTCCTCTTTCGCGAGCAGCTCTATCCACAGGCCCAGGTCCGGGCAGTAGTCGGGCTCGCACTCATAGGTACACCCGACACACGGCGCGACCTCTTCTTCGGCCAGGATGAGGTCGAAGCGGTACTCTTTCTTCGGTGCCTCTTTCTTCTGCTGGACGAAGCCGAGCCGGTACGTGCGGGTACCGCTCACCGTCTCCCATGTCCGCTTCACCTTGCCCTCGGCCTCCAGCTTGGCCACCACGCGGGAGCACTTGCGGCTGTCGATCTCGAGGTCTTTCCACAGCTCGCTCTGGAGAATGCCTTTGGGTTTTGACTTGATTAGCTCAAGCGCCCTGTCCTCTATACTCGCGCTCACCGCAGGATTACTCCTTGACCGGGTTTAGTAAAATGATGTTGTTGCCTCTGAGGACGACCGAGCCCAGGCTCCTGACCTTCTGGCCGTTAGAAATTTCTGTGGTGTCGGTCAGGTGAAGGTTCAGGTAGTCGTCCGCGCTGACGAGCGTGCCTTCAAGAATATTTTTCTCGCCTTTCATCTCGACCTGGACCTTCTGTCCGATGAGTGCCTGCACTTTTTTGTTGGGGAACAAAAAATAAACCTCCTTTAACAAATTAAGATATGAGTAATATGTACGCAATTCCTATTAGTATTTTATTATTTAAAGACGACGGTAGACGACAGGTGTCATCTGACCATGGCAGGGATCGCTTGCCGGCATCGGTCGTCGGGCGTTGCCTGGCCGGCCGAAGAATCCACTGCCGGACTGTCGCCTACTGTGCAGCTGCTGTCCTGTCCAGCTCCTGTTCCCGGTCCCGTGACTCCTTCTCGCCTTTCACGGCCTTGGCAATATCCTTCCCGAGCCGCTCGCACTCTTTCAGGTCCTTCTCTTCCGGGACCCACTGCACCCGCAGCACCGGGTCTACGACCTTCATGCCCATAGATCTTAAGCGATCGGCAATCTGTGCGGGCGCTTCTCCGCTCCAGCCGTAGGAGCCGAATGCCGCTCCCACTTTTGCTTTCAGGTTCTCCTTTTCGAGACGTGTGATGAAATGGTCCATGGCGTCGTGCATTTTGTACCAGAACGTGGACGAGCCCAGCGCAATGGCGTCGGCGTCCTTCAGATCATTCATGTCGAAGTCGTAGAAGCTCTCCACTTTCGTCTCGACGCCCCGCGAGTCGGCGCCTTCGGCGATCGCGTCGGCCATTTTCTTAGTGTTGCCCGACGTGCTCAGGTATACTATCACCAGTTTCTTTTTCATGCGTAAACCCCGTATCAGATTATATTATTTATAATATTATACAATCGGTCTGTATAAAATGCTATCCCGCCATCTTAAAATTCATATGATCAGTGTGGTATCTTGTATTGTGGGCAAGCTGGTCAGGGACCGCATACCGGAAATCATGCGGGCACAGGGCAAATCTCCCGAAGTCGAGAGCATCGACGGAGTTCGGCTGCGATCGGCGCTGAAGGACAAGTTAGTCGAGGAAGCCGTCGAGCTGCGGGAAGCGGCCGACATCCGCGAGGAGTTGGCGGACGTGCTAGAGGTCATCGACGCGCTGGTTGATGCGTATAGCCTCGACAGAGAAGAAATCCTGATAGCGCAACAGAAAAAACGTCGTGATCGGGGCGGATTCGACCAGGGCTGCTTTTTAAAATAGTGATTTCTTACATGGATAGTTACCATTGATCCCGGGAACCGAGGGTTAACCGGAGCCCCGGCCGGGTATATGAAAATAAAAAACAGACCGGGCTTTTCGTCGCACCCCGGGACGGCCGTTCGTGCACGCGCGCGTGACATGACTGTTATGTAATTGCCATATATACTAAATAAACAGCAATGCACCCCCTTCAGCCCGCATAGCCTCAATATCTTCAGTGCTTCCCGCAGGCGGCCCTGACGTACTCGTCCTCGGCCTCCTCGATGCGCTTCTGTTCCTCCAGCATCGATGCGTAGCTGAAGTGCGCCCGGAAGTCTGCAGGGCTGACGCTAATCGCCTTTCGGTACTGCGTTTCCGCGTCGTCCGGACGGCTGGCCTTCCTGAGCATGTCGCCGTAGTGGACGTATGCTTCCACGCACTCCGGCCGGATCTCAGCGGCTGTCCGGTACTCCCGTTCGGCGTCGTCCCAGCGTCCGTTCTCCTCCAGCGCCATCGCGTAGCTGAAACGTGCCTCTACGTTCTGTGGCTCGGCCTCGATGGCCTGCCGCAGTCCGGACAGCCCGTGCTCGAGGGCTGCACTGTGGCCGACTTCTATCGTCCCTTTCACGCCGTACTCCATATACAGCTATCCTCAATACGGGCATCTCTTACAGCAATCCTCAATGCCCGGTATGATCTATTTTACAGAACTGCATAAGGTTATTGTGAGCATATGTGGTAAATCCATGCTCTCCTGAATAAATTTGGCGCGTTTTCATCCAGGGTGCCGTAAATATCACTGCCGGACACAAACCGACGGCTCTTTACCGGCATGCATGCGCCGGGTAGATCGGGCGCCCTCAGCGCTGGCACTGCGCAGGCATGGCATGTCTGCCCATGAGCGCAATAGCCCCAACGGCACGGCCGTATGGCGTACGCGTGCCTAGTCAGTACCATAACATTATAAATATCCGCAGCCAATAGTATGCAGCCAATACAATAGACAGGTGTAGATTGATGCTGGACGATATCCCCCAGGAAGAATACCTTTACAAGGGCAACACGGCCTGTGCAGGCTGCTCGGCGATGCTGGCGCTGCGCTATATATTGAAGGCCGCGGGCAAAGACACGATCATCGTGAACCCGGCCTGCTGCTCCACGGTGTGCCAGGGCACGTTCCCGAGAACGGCCTACGGCGTGCCAGTCCTGAACATCGCCTTCGCGGCCGCTGCGGCCGCTGCCGACGGAATGGCCTCGGCAGCCCGTAACAAGGGCAAGAATATCATAGTATTCGCCGGCGACGGCGGCACCGTCGATATCGGCATACAGGCCTTATCCGGCGCCATCGAGCGCAACGCGAACATCCTCTATGTCTGTTATGATAACGAGGCGTACGGCAATACAGGGATGCAGAAGAGCGGCTCCACACCATACGGCGCGATCACGACGACAACGCCTACAGGACGGAAGGACTCGAAGAAGGACATCGATTTCATCGTCATGGCACACCGCCCGACCTACATGGCCACGGCCAGTGCCGCATTCCCGAGAGACCTGATGAAGAAGGTGCAGAAGGCACTGTCCATGGAGGGCACCAAGTTCATTCACGTCCACGCCCCCTGCCCTACTGGCTGGCGGTACTCGACCGAGAAGTCGGTAGAAGTGGGCAAGCTGGCCGTAAAGACCGGCATGTGGTACCTCTACGAGTACCAGGATGGCAAGGTCACTCTTAGCGCACCTACGTCCGCAGCGTTGAAGAAGCCCACGCCTGTCGAAGAGTACCTGAAGCTGCAGGGTCGTTTCAAGGGCGTCGATATCGCAGGCCTGAAGCATGAGATCGAGTCTGGCACCGCACGCATCAGGGGGCTGGTCCAATGAAGAAGATGGCCACGGGCAACCAGGCGGCCGCGTTTGCGGTCAAGGAATCGGACGTCGAAGTGATAGCGGCGTATCCGATCACGCCGCAGACCGAGGTCGTCGAGAACATCGCATCTTTCGTCGAGACGAAGAAAATGGACGCTGCGTACATCCGGGTGGAAAGCGAGCATTCGGCGATGGCAGCATGCATCGGCGCCTCGTCCACCGGGGCGAGGGTCTTCACGGCGACGTCCAGCCATGGCCTGCTCTACATGCACGAGATGCTCCACTGGGCTGCAGGTGCACGCCTTCCGATAGTGATGGCGAACGTCAACCGGTCCGTCGGGCCCGCCTGGAACATCTGGGCGGAGCACACGGACGCGCTGTCCCAGCGCGACACCGGCTGGATGCAGTTCTACGCATCTACGGTGCAGGAGGTCTACGATACCGTGATCATGTCTTATAAGATCGCGGAATCGGTGTACCTGCCCTGCATGGTGAACCTTGACGGTTTCATCCTGAGCCACGCGATCCAGACGCTGGACATTACGGACACGGGGGACTTCCTCCCGGCTATCGATCTCCCGCACGCCATCGACACGGACAACCCCATGTCATACGGCAACCTCACCGGTCCAGGGGACTATTACAAGTTCCGCCGCATGATCGACGAAGACATGCGTACAGGCGGTAAGCTGGCCCGTGTCGTGGAGAAGGAGTTCGCAGAGCGCTTCGGCAGGGACTATTCCGACGTGATAGAGTACCGCACGGATGACGCGGATGTCGTTGTGGTCAGCATGGGCACCATCGCCCGTGAGGCCGAGGTGGCCGTGGACCTGTTGCGGAAGGAAGGCGTGAAAGCCGGCTCGATAAGAGTCAGGCAGTTCCGCCCGTTCCCGAAGCTGAACGTAGAGGGCAAGAAGGTCGTCGTGCTCGACCGCGACTACTCTCCGGGCGCAGGCGGCATCCTGGCGCAGGAGATACGCTTCCATCACAACGTGCCGGTCTTCAACGTGATCTGCGGCCTGGGTGGCCAGGACGTCAGCTATAAGGACATCGCGGCCTTTGTGAAGAAGGCAAAGCCTCAGGGCGAGATGTGGATGGGGGTGGACTGATGCTCGAAATCAGGTGGCACTCCCGCGGAGGCCAGGGCGGCGTGACGGCGTCGAAGCTGCTCGCGCAGGCGGCCTTCCTGGAAGGCAAGTATAGCACCGCGTTCCCGGTCTATGGCGCCGAGCGCCGCGGAGCCCCGATCATGTCGTTCACCCGCATATCTGAGGACGACATCAAGGTCTCCAGCCAGATCTACAACCCGGACATCGTGGTCGTGCTCGACGACACCATCCTCGACCTGGTCAACGTGACCGAAGGGCTGAAGCCCGGCGGGCTGCTGATCGTCAATACGAACCATCACGCTAAGCTGCCGAAGGGAAACTTTAAGGTGGCGACGGTCAACGTGACCGATATCGCGCTGGACCTCGGCCTGACGCTGTCCGGCGCGCCGATATTGAACACCCCGATCCTGGGTGCGCTGGCGAAGCTCGGCATCGTGAAGCTGGACTCCGCGCTGGCAGCGATCAAGGATACGTTCAACGACGACAAGAACGTGAAAGCCGCAAAGGAAGCCTACGAGAAGGTGGTCATGTGTTGAAGGCGAAAACCGTCCAGAAGAGTAAGAGCGCCCTGAAAAAGCGGGACCTGCCGGTGACCCCGGCCTCAAAGCCCCAGCACGGTGCGGCGGGCAAAACCGGCACCTGGAGGACTTTCAAGCCCGAGGTCGACCGCAAGAGCTGCAAGAAGTGTGGCAACTGCATCCTGTACTGCCCGGACTCCTGCATCGACCGGGACCTGAACGTCGACTACGACTACTGTAAAGGCTGCGGTATCTGCGCCAACGAGTGCCCTTCGAAGTCTATTAAAATGGTGAGGGAGTAAATCCTTCACCTTTTAACCTTTTTCTTTGTTATAAACTCCAGAAGGACCGTTGCAGGAACTTGCCCGGCCGGGTCATCTCAAGGGCGTTTTTAATAGCGGCAGATCCTTCGCCGCAGTCGATCAGTTGCAGGGGATTTTTTACAGGCGCAATCCATGTGGGGAACGCGGCATCGCCCTCGTACATGTAGTTCAGCATGCTTCCCTGCTTGACATTGCGCCACAGCCGCATGACGGTGCTGGCTTTGCTGATCTGGGCAGGCGTCGACACGAAATCAAACGCGTGGCCGGACAGGATTACGGGCAGGCCCTTGTCGATGGCGTTGAGGCCCTGGGCGTTCTGTTCTGATTCTGTCTTCCCGAGCTTCCAGACGGTGTCGTTAGCAACGGCGGCCTGCGCCGGCGGGAAGGAGAAACCGGTGTTGATCATTGTCGGGAAATCTCCCTTGCCCAGCAGGTTCCCTTTGACGACCATTTCGGGATACATGACGGATTTTCCAATGAACGGGGCCATCTCTACAGGGCTGACCTTGCCGAACTGGCCGACGCCTACGGGCACAGCACCGACGTTAACAACCGGATAGTACTGGAAGTTCGAGAAGAAAAAACCCGTGCTTGCAGCGGTTATCATATCAGTGCTGATCTGTGCGATCGACGGGGAGGCAATAGTATCGCCGGACATGGCCGGGAAATCGATGGCCAGCGCTTCCTCGTCGTCCGTTGCCAGTGTCTGCTGGTGAAAGATCGCCTGGGCCATGCCGCCGGTGATGGCGTCGACCCCGAACACTGTGTCGCCGCACCGGAACTCGGGCCGGCTCTCGCTGGCGAAAGTGCCGTAGGGCAGCAGGACGACACATAGAAGCATGAAAGCTGCCTGGATGGCCAGGCAGCCCCTCAAATACCCGTATACCCTCTTTTTCATACCCATACCCACTTACCAACACCCATGCAGCTCGTACCACAAGCCCGTTTTTTACCTCATTACCCGTTACAGGGTAGAACCAGCGTATTATAAAAGATTGTTAATGTAAAAACCGGAATACGCTATCAGCCAGTGCCCGCCCGGGCGAAGAACCCTCTGCAGTGCCCGGAAGGACAACCGTGCAGATACTGTTGCCGGTGTCCGGGACATGTCATCGCCGTGCAGTACGCTCTTTTTTACTGTACAATACCGGGCGGTTCGGGCGGGCTACGTCGGGCAAATACTGAAGTTTCAGAGCGATTTTAGAGGCCTTCACGGGTAATATCAGGCGCGAAGCAACCAGTGTGCGCTCATTTCTGCCACATGGGTTATGCCCGGGCTTCGTGATTGACCTTTGGTGTTATAAGATGGTGAGAGGTAAAATTCGCTTAGCGTTAATAGTGTTGATCATACTGGCCGCATGCCTGGCCATTACGATCGGCGCGGCTGACGCAAAATCGGTCGCAGGTACGGCCACCGCAGGCCGGGGATCTGCGTTATCGGCAACCAGTATCGGGAGCAACGTGTTTGGCAACGCAATGGCTACCCAGGGACAGGCATTATCGCAGACTGGAATCGGCAACGTATTCGGCACTTCATTCGCCGGCCCGGGCACCGCACAGTCTAACACTGCGATAGGTTCGAACATCTTCGGCAACGCGCTGGCTACCCAGGGACAGGCATTTTCGCAGACTGGAATCGGCAACGTATTCGGCTCCAGTGTTGCAGGGCTGGGCTCCGCACAGTCTAACACTGCGATAGGTTCGAACATCTTCGGCAACGCGCTGGCTACCCAGGGACAGGCATTTTCGCAGACTGGAATCGGCAACGTGTTCGGCACGGCGACCTCGATCCCGGCCCTCAATTTCGCACAGTCGACCAGCCAGATCGGCAACAACATCTTCGGCACATCGACAGTCAACCGGGGTCAGGCGCAGTCAACCGCCGAAATCGGCAACGTGTTCGGCACGGCGACCTCGATCCCGGCCCTCAGTTTCGCCCAGTCGACTAGCCAGATCGGCAATAACGTGTTCGGCAACGCGATTTCCCAGAACGGTGTCGCTTCGTCCTCGACCTTCATCTGAAGGGGACGCGGGCAGGATACCGGGCGGCGAGTGGCTCCCGGTATCTCCTATCATTTTTAAGCCATTTCAGGCGGAAATCCGCCATTTCAGAACAGAATGCCGGCAAGTATGCAAGTAAAAGCGCTAAGGCAAAAAAGAATGCAGGGACGATCAATCGCCAGCCCTGCAACAGTATAGAACATGCCTACGATTTTTCCTTTGCCGAATCCTTATCCTTGTCCCTGATCTCGACCCGGCGGATTTTGCCGCTGATGGTTTTCGGCAACACAGGGACAAACTCCACGATCCTCGGGTACTTGTAGGGAGCCGTGACCTTCTTCACGTGGTTCTGCAGCTCCTTTTTCAGGGCGTCGCTGGCCGCATAGTCTTTCCTGAGTACCACCGTGGCCTTGACGATCTGTCCCCGGATCTCGTCGGGCACCGCCGTTATAGCACACTCCACGACCGCGGGGTGCTGGATAAGCGCGCTCTCGACCTCGAAGGGCCCGATACGGTACCCTGAGCTCTTGATGACATCGTCGGACCGGCCCACGAACCACAGGAAGCCCTCTTCGTCCATCCAGGCCATGTCGCCCGTATGGTAATAACCGCTGTGCAGTACCGAATCTGTCCTCTTCTGATCACGGTAGTAGCCTTTGAACAGGCCAGGGGGCGAGCCCTTCGACATATTGATACAGATTTCACCCTCTTCTCCTGCTTCGCAGACCTTGCCATCCAGGTTGATCAGCTCGATTTCGTAGCCGGGAGAAGGCCTGCCCATGGAGCCCGGCCGGGGCTCAGTCCACGGGTACGTGGCAATCATCACGACAGCCTCAGTCTGGCCGAACCCTTCCATGAGCCTGAGCCCTGTTGCCTTGAGCCATCTGTTGTATACCTCGGGGTTCAGCGGCTCACCGGCGGTGACGCTGTACTTCATGTGCGAGAAGTCGAACTTGCTGAGGTCCTCGTTGATGAGGAAACGGTAGATCGTCGGCGGGGCACAGAACGTGGTCACCTTGTAATCAATCGTCTTCTGCAGCAGCCGCAGCGGGTTAAACTCCTCGTAGTCGTAAGCGAACACCGCGCTGCCGCCGAGCCACTGGCCGTATATCTTGCCCCAGACCGCTTTTGCCCATCCGGTGTCGGCCACGGTATAGTGGAGGCCGTCATCCATAACGTTCTGCCAGTAGACAGCCGTGAGGATGTGGCCCAGGGGGTAGTCGAAGTCGTGCACTACCATCTTGGGGAGGCCCACCGTTCCCGAGGTGAAGTACAGGATAGAGATGTCTTCATTCTTCGTGGCTTCCGCTCCGGTCGGCCGCCTGAAGTGATCACTGGCTTTCTCCACCTCTGCGTTGAAGTCGATCCACCCGTCATACTTTCCATCTACGATTGCCTTAAGCTTCAGGAGATTCGGCAAATCTTTCTGGGCTTCGTCTACGTATTTGACGAGGCTCTTCTCGTTCGCCGCAACGATCATCTTGATATCAGCCAGCTTAGCCCGGTACACAATGTCCTTGGTGGTGAGCATGTGGGTAGCCGGGATGGCGATGGCGCCGATCCGGTGCAGGGCCAGCATACAGTGCCACCATTCGTACCGCCCCTTGAGGGCCAGCATGACCGTATCGCCTTTCTTGATCCCGATACTCTTGAAAAAGTTCGCTGCCTTTTCGCTAAGGCGCTTCATCTCGGAAAACGTGATGATCTTTTCGCCGCCGAGGTCGTCGCACCACACCAGGGCGATCTTGTCCGGCGTTTCTTTGGCCATCACGTCCACTACGTCGAAGGCGAAGTTGAAATTCTCCGGTATCTTCACACGGTAATTGTCCTGGAAATCCTCGTAAGACTTGAATTCCGTTTTTTCCATGAATCGGTTTAGCAAAGACATAGGTACACCTTCGTTTTTACATGATAATGGCCAGGAACCTCGCCGGCTTGTCGTTCCGCGCCACCATGGCGTGCTCGCAGCTGGAATCGAAATAGATGGAATCGCCCTTTTCCAGGACAAACTCGTGATCCCGGATGATGAGCTTGAGGCTGCCTTCCAGGACGTAGTTGAACTCCTGTCCCGGGTGAGCGTTGGTATGGACCTTCGCGTTCGCCGGCTTGGGCTCCACCGTCACGATAAAAGGCTCGGCCTTCTTGTTAATGAAATTGGAGGCCAGGCTCTGGTACTTGTACTGTTTCCTCCGTTCGACGCTCACGCCCTTTCCCTTTCGTGTCACGGAGAAATAGTGCATCCTGGGCGTTTCTCCCGTGAGCAGAATGCTCATCTCGACCCCGAGCTTGCGGGAAATCTCGTAGAGATCGCTGGCGGGAATGTCCTCCGCGCCGTTTTCGTATTTCAGGTATTTCTCCTTACTCAGCTTCAGGTGGGATGACATGTCATTGATGCTGATCCCGAGAATCTCCCTGAGCTCCTTGATCCTGGCGGCCACTTCCTTGATTCGTTCCTGCATGTGCTTACCTTCATAAAAAATGTGAATCTTACCCACAATTGGTACAATTTTCTATGATTAGGACACAGTATTTAAACGCTTCCGTGCGTTAAGCTGTCACAGCACACACAAGCAGTCACTGGAAAGAAAAAAAGGCATTTTTACTCACTAATTACATGAATAATGATTATAGATTAACCGTAAGTTTCATAACGATTATGCTTTGCCCGAAAAGTTTATTAGCTGTACATTTTCTTCTTACTAATTAGCAGTCGATCCGCGTGAGATGCGCTTGCATATTAAGCGTGCGTTTCAGGTGGGTTAGCTATATATAAAGGAAAATCTATTGTCACAATGACACATATTGGCATAGTGCCAATATAACGAACGGATGGTAGTGAAATGCCCAAAAGAAAAGCCCAGAGCTATACTTTTATGGGGTCTGAGAAGCCGCTGATCGGCATGACCATCGGCGACATGTTCGACGACATCGCCGAACGCTACCCCGACAGGGAAGCGCTCGTATCGCAGCACCAGGGCCTCAGGTATACCTGGCGCGAGCTCCAGACACAGGTCAACAGAGCAGCTAAGGGATTATTAAGCCTGGGCTATAAGAAAGGCGACCGTGTGGCCATCTGGGCGACCAACGTGTCCGAATGGGTGATCACGCAGTGGGCGACGGCCAAGGCGGGCATCATCATGATCAACATCAATCCCGCGTACCGTACCCATGAGCTGGAGTATGTCCTCAAGCAGTCAGAGGTTCAGGGACTGCTGCTCATCGAGTCCTTTAAGACCTCGGATTACGTCAAAATGTTCAACGAGGTCTGCCCCGAAGCAAAGGGCTCTCAGCCCGGCAAGATCTGCTCCGAAAACCTGCCATTCCTCAAGTCTGTCGTGCTCATCCGGGGCAACAAGCAGGACTACATGTACTCCTGGGATGAGATGCTGAAGCTGGGCGACGAGATACCGGATGCGGCACTCTGTACAGTGCAGCAGACGCTGTCCTTCGACGACCCGATCAACATCCAGTATACCTCGGGCACCACAGGGTTCCCGAAAGGCGTGGTACTGACCCATCACAACATACTGAACAATGGCTATTTCATCGGCGAATGCATGAAGTTCACCGAAAAGGACCGGCTCTGCGTGCCAGTGCCGTTCTACCACTGCTTCGGCATGGTCCTCTCGAACCTCGCCTGCATGACCCACGGCGCTACCCTGGTTATGCCCTCGGAATATTTCGACCCCGTCGCAGTCATGACGACCATCGAGAAGGAGAAGTGCACGGCGGTGCACGGCGTCCCGACCATGTTCATCGCCGAGCTGGAGCACCCGCTCTTCAGCAAGTTCGACTTCAGTTCGCTGCGGACGGGCATTATGGCGGGATCGCCCTGCCCCACCGAATACATGAAAAAAGTCAACACGCTCATGAACATGACCGAGGTCGTCATCACCTACGGCCAGACGGAGTCGTCCCCGGGCCTGACCATGTCGACCACAACCGATTCCATCGAAAAACGCGTGTCGACCGTCGGCCGGGCCATGCCGCACACTGAGCTCAAGATCGTGGACCCCAGGACCGGCGATATGGTCCCGAAGGGTGAGCCCGGCGAGATTTGCGCCCGCGGTTACATGATCATGGATGGCTACTACAAGAACCCTGACGCGACAGACCTGGCCATCGACGCGCAGGGCTGGCTCCACACCGGCGACCTGGGCACGCTGGACGAAGACGGCTACTGCAAGATCACCGGGCGCATCAAGGACATGGTTATCCGCGGCGGCGAAAATATTTACCCGCGTGAGGTCGAAGAGTTCCTCTACACGCACCCCTGCGTCAGTGATGCGCAGGTAATCGGTGTCCCTGACCAGAAGTACGGCGAAGAGCTTTGCGCGTGGGTGAAGCTGAAGAACGGCGAAAAGATCACTGAGGCCGACATCAAGGAATTCTGCAAGGGCAAGATCGCCCACTACAAGATCCCGAAATATGTCAAGTTCGTCGACGAGTTCCCGATGACCATCTCAGGCAAGATCCAGAAGTACAAGATGCGCGAGGCCTCGACAAAGGAGCTGGGGCTGGAAGAGATCGCGCGTATAAAAACTGCCTAAAAAACAGCATAGAGGGGGGGCCCTCTATGCATACAAAAACGCATAGAGGGGAACCCTCTATACTGTCAAAACGCTCGTTGTTGCTAAGTTACCGCATGGCGAACTTGCTAAATGATCCATTTGTACGCCAACCTGAGGCATAGCGCCGAGCTGGTTCATGATAGCAGGCGTCTGGATGGACCTCATCGATGGCGCGTTGAGCTGCATGCTCGGGCTGTACTGGCTCAGCGACTTCTGTGCATTCAGGCCGCTCACGGACTTGCTGACTCCGGGCGTCGCGGTCGCATTTTTCCCGGGCATGGCCGGCTTTGCCGGCATCTTCGTGCTCTTCATCAGATTCTTGTAGACGTTACCCACTGTGGTCTTCATCTGCTGTAAGTCAATCATCTTGCCAGTCGACTTGATTGGCTTAATACTGCTCGTCGGCTTCAGCGTCGCCTTCGCGGTCGGCTTGACGGTCGGGGTGACCGTGGCCGCCATCGAAACGGCCGCTGTGGCCGCGATGAACGATGCCAGTACAAGGAGTACCAGCGCTACCCTCAACATCCTCATTCCATTACCTCCTCAATACACCCGCTATGCCGTCACCCACCGGTAGACCGACACAGCAATCAGATAAAAGTCGTTTAATAGATATTTATCAATTGTTTGATATTTTAGCAGATTTTAGACAGATAAGCCATATAAAAATTGCACGGGGAACACTAAGTACATGGAGGACAAAATAGGCAAACGTTCATGGCCTGACAGACTTTGTCCACCATATCCTTTGCGCGCCCGGTATCTACTGTGTACTTCACGTGTAACGTTTTTAACTCGAACGGCCGTTATCTCTCATGGTGATGTCATTGTATACCGAGCACGTCAGGGCCATCGGCGTCGCGCATCTCAAAAGGATGATGGACGAAGGCGAGCCTTTTACGCTCCTGGACGTCCGCCCACGGAGCGATTACGACAGGGAACATATCAAGGGCGCACGCCCGCTACCGCTCGACGAGATAGAGAACAAGGCTGCTTCGACTCTGAAGCCCGAAGAGAACATCATCGTCTATTGCGACAGCTTCGTCTGTTCGGCCAGCACCAGCGCTTCCAAGATACTGGGGCGCATGGGGTACAAGAACGTACGTGACTATAAGGGCGGCATCAGGGAGTGGAAGCAGGCTAACCTGCCCACCGAGAGTAACTATCCATGAGGCGTACGGACTGCGTACGTAACGCGGAGGAGAAAGTGCCAGGCGGCAAGCTGGTACGTGTCACCGTCCGGCGAGACGGCGGAGTCGAGATCACCGGGGACTTCTTCGCACACCCGGAGGATGGCATAACGCTTATTGAAAATGCCCTCGGCCGGCTGGACAGTACGGTGCCTGCATCAGACATCGAAGATCTCCTGAAGGGGATCATTGCAGAAGCAGGCATCGAGCTGATCGGCGTCGACGTGCCGGCCATCGTCCGGCTATATAAAAGGTGTTTTTCTTGTGGCGAGTGATCGGGCTTGAAAGCCGTACGGCTGCGGAGAACATGGCCGTCGACGAGGCGATAGCCGCCGATATAGCCACAGGTACATCTCTGCCCACGATACGCTTTTACACCTGGAAGCCTGGCGCAGTGAGCATCGGGTACTTCCAGCGGTTGCATGACGAGGTCAATACCACAGCATGTAAGGCTAAAGGCATCGACGTCGTCCGAAGGCGTACAGGCGGCGGCGCCGTATACCACGACCCGCAAGGCGAGATCACCTACAGCGTTATCGCGCCGGAAAGCTGCTTTTCAAAGGATATCAGGGCTTCGTACCGGGACATTTGCGGCTGGATCATCGGCGGGCTCTCAAACCTGGGCATACAGGCGGAGTTCCGGCCGATCAACGACGTGGTGGTCGGCGACCGTAAGATTTCGGGCAGCGCCCAGACCCGTCGCCGGCACGTCCTGACCCAGCACGGGACGGTACTGTACAGCCTGGACCGGGACACGATGTTCTCGGTGCTGAAGCCCTCGATGAAAAAGCTGGCCGATAAGCCAGTGAAATCCTTTAAGGCTGGCGTTACATGCGCATCCGAGGAGGGATGTACATCGCTCGACGAGCTATACCGGGCACTGTCATGCGGGTTCACGGATGGCAAGGAGTGGCAACCCGGAGTATTAAGCGATTCCGAGCTATCGACAGTTGCAGATCTGACGGAAAAATACCTGGATCGCGAGTGGAACGAGGCGCGCTAACGTCATCGCCCGGGAGCGCTATTGGAGGATAATCCTGCTGCACGGGCACAGGCTTCATAAAACACCTCACACAGCTCAGGGTGCGGGTGCAGGGTCAAAGCCACATCCTCCAGCCGGGCGCCCATCTCGACGGCCAGCAAGCCTTCGGATATGATATCTGTGGCGTTACGGCCGGTGATCTCCACGCCGATAATGCGATGAGAGGCACGGTCGGCGATCACCTTTGCCATGCCGTCGGTGTTGCCGGATAGCGCAGCCGCGCCGTTTACCACATATGGCGCTTTGCCCACGATGACGTCCAGGCCTTCCTTTTTCGCCCATTTTTCCGTGAGCCCGGCCATTGCGATAGGAGGCTCGGTGTAAATGGTAAAAGGCACCGCCTGGTATTCCGGCAGCCCCGGCTTCCCTGCAAGAATGTTAGCTATAGACAGGCCTTCCCGGAACGCAGTGCTGGCGTTGCGCGCTCCGCCGAGCACGTCGCCGATGGCATAGATGTCGGGATCGGAAGTCCGGAAGTCCCCGTCCACCGTGATAAATCCTTTGTTATCCAGGCTGACTTTTGTAGCCTTCAGGTTCAGGCTGCCGGTATTGGCCTCCTGCGGCGTGGCGAAGATCACTTTGTCAGGCTTAATCTCGTAGTCCTTGCCGCCCGAAGAGACGTTAACAACTGAGCCATCCGGTGAAACCTTCCACGTAGCTCCAGGCATCAGCTTTACGCCATGGCTTTCCATCCATTTCAGCGCGGGCTGCAGCAGATCATCGTCAAGGGCAGCCACCAGCATGCTGCCTTTAAAGACCAGCGTGACCTCTGTGCCCATCTTGGCCAGGAGTGAAGCCGTTGTCGCGCCGCCGAGGCCGCCACCGATCACGACTACACGGGCAGGCACTTTTTCGAGGCGTGTCAGGCCGTAAGGATTAGTCACCCGGCCGCCGTCCATCCGGACGCCTTCCGGCATCTTAAAATGAGAGCCCGTGGCGATCACGGCACGCTTGAACTCGATATGCTGGCTGCCATGGCTGCTTTTCACGACAGCGGTGGAAGAGGAATCGAACGAGCAGATGCCATCCATGACCTGGACTCCACTCGCCTTCAACAACCCGCTAATGCCGCCTTCAAGGCGGCGGATTACTTTGTCCTTCCATTCCTGCGCCCGTTTCAAGTCCAGTGTCGCCTGCTCTGTGACGCCGAACATCTCCGACTCACGAGCCTCGATCGTGAGGTCCAGCGAGTGCATGAGCGCCTTAAAGGGTATGCATCCGAGATTCAGGCAGACGCCGCCGAGCTGCGTACCGACCAGCGTGGCATCCAGCCCGAGCTGGCCACAGCGTATGGCCGCTGTGTAGCCGGCGGGCCCGGAGCCGATGATTAGCACGTCCGTGCCGATCTCGATCTCGCCTACGACCAAGGCTTACACCATCTCCACGAGCAGCTGCTTCGGGTCCTCGAGGTAACGCTTCACGTCGTTCAGGAACCGCTGGCCCTCTGCGCCGTCGATGATGCGGTGATCAATGGTGAGGCAAAGGTTCATCACTTTCCTTATCCGGATTTCGCCGTTGACTACCCCGGGCATGTCCCGGAGCTGTTGCATCTGGATAATGGCAGACTCCGGATAGTTTATTATCGGCGTCGACCAGAGGCCGCCGATGATGCCGATGTTCGTGATGGTGAACGTGCTGCCGCGGAGCTGCTCCACGCCGATCTTCCCGTCGACGGCCAGCTCGACCAGCTCCTTGATCTCCTTAGATATCTGGACAATGTTCTTTTTATCCGCATCCTTGACCGGTGCGACCATCAGGCCCCGGGGCGTGTCGATGGCGATGCCGATGTTATAATACTTCTTCAGGATGATCTCCTGCTTCTCGTCGTCCACACTGGCGTTCAGCATGGGATGATTCCGCAGCGCCGCCACGACGGCTTTGACAGTGAACGCGAGGTAGCTGACCTTCATGCCCCCCTGCAAGGTCTTGTTCACCTGCTCCCGGAGCCCTACCAGGTCTGTGAGGTCGGCATCGTCGAACGCAGATACCTGCGCCGTATGCTGTAACGAACGCATCAGGTTCTCGGAGATCGCCCGCCTGATGCCACGCAACGGGATTCGCTCTTCCGGGCCGCCAGCCACTGCAGGTGCCGGCGCTGGTGTGGGAGCAGGAGACGGAGCAGGAGCGGGAGCAGCGACAGGAGCTTTTTCCGGCTTCTTCTCCGCAGGCTTGCCTGCGGCAGCCCGCACGTCCTCGTCGGTGATACGCCCATACGGTCCGGTGCCCTTGACCGAGTCGATGTCGACCTTAAGCTCTTTCGCCAGCATCCGGGTGGCAGGCGTGGCCAGTATCGGCGCTTTAGCTCCGGCCGCTGGCGCAGGTGTCGTCACGGGCTTCTTCGCTTCCTCCGTGACTTTCTCCGCAGCCTTTTCCTGCACCGGCGGAGCCTCTTTCATCACTTCGCCTTCCGGCTGGATGACGGCCATGACGCTGCCGACCGGCACCTTGTCGCCTTCCTTGAACCTGAGGTCCTCGACAGTGCCCGTTACCGGTGAAGGTATCTCGACCACGGCCTTGTCGGTCTCGACCTGCGCGAGGGGATCGTCCTCTTCCACTTTCTGGCCTTTCTTGACTTCCCATTTCTTGATTTCGCCGGACGTTATTCCCTCTCCCAGGTCAGGGAGCTTGAACTCGTATGCCACAGTATCATCACCTTAATAGCTCATGACTTCTCTCGCCGCCAGCATCACCCGCGCCGGGTCCGGCAGGTACTGGTCTTCCAGCTTGTACAGCGGGTATCGGATATCGTAGCCCGCCACTCGCACGATCGGCCCCTTGAGGTACAGGATGGCCTTTTCGTTCAGCGTCGCGCTGATATAGTCGCCGAAGCCCAGCATCTTATGCGCCTCCTCGACCACTATCAGGCGACCGGTCTTTTTCACCGAGTTGAGCACGGCCTCCTCGTCGAGCGGCTTCAGCGTCCGCAGGTCGATGACCTCGGCCTCGATGCCCTCGTCTTTTAGCTTTTTAGCCGCTTCCAGCGAGACGTTCACCATGGCGGCCCAGGTCACGATAGTCAAATCCTTGCCGGGCTGTGCGATGCGAGCCTTGCCGATCGGCACGGTGAAATCCCCGTCCGGCACGCCCTCACGGAATGCCCGATAGAGACGCTTGTGCTCGAAGAAAATGACCGGGTCCGGGTCGCGTATGGCCGATATCAGCAAGCCTTTCGTATCCTTCGGCGTTGCCGGAGCTACGACCTTCAGCCCGGGATCGTGAATGTAAATGGCCTCGTAGCTCTCGTTGTGATGCTCCAGCGCCTTGACGCCGCCCCCAAAGGGCAGGCGCACGACCATCGGCACGTGAAAGCGTCCCAGCGTCCGCTGCCGGTACCGAGAAGCGTGATCTATCAGCTCCTCGTAAGCCGAGTAGGCGAAGCCGGAGAACTGGATTTCGGCGACCGGCTTCATGCCGTTCAGCGCCAGTCCGATCGAAGTACCGACGATGCCATTCTCCGACAGTGGCGTGTCCACGACCCGGGCCTTGCCATACTTCCCCTGCAGGCCGGTGGTCGCCCGGAACACGCCCCCTTCGTGGCCGACGTCCTCGCCCAGCACCATGACAGACTCGTCCTTGCCCATCTCGTACATGAGCGCGTCGTTGATCGCCTGGATGTTGTTCAGCATCGCCATGTCATTTGCCTCCCGAGACCTTGCGGTAATAATCAAGCTCTTCTTTCAGGTACTCCGGCATGGTCGCAAAGACATTCTCGAACAGCTCGTCCATCTTCGGAGGCGGCGTCTGTTCCGCCTCTTTCGCGGCTGCATCAACGGCTGCGTCGATCTCCTCTACCAGCTTTTTCTCCTTATCGTCGTCCCAGAGGCCTTTCTTCGTCAGGTAGTTCCGGAATCGCACAATGGGGTCTGTCTGCTTCTTGATCTTCTCCATCTCTTCCGGGCTCCGATATAGATCGGGGTTGTCCGCGGTCGTGTGAGGGCCATAACGGTAGCACAGCGCCTCGATGAACGTCGGCCCTTTGCCATCCCGGGCGTTCTTCAGGGCGTCGCGGGTAATCACATAAGAGGCCAGCACGTCCATGCCGTCCAGCCGGTAGCACGGGATACCGTAGGCGATGCCTTTCTGCGCCAGCGTCTCCGCGTGCGTCTGCTCCTTGACCGGCGTCGAGATCGCCCAGCCGTTGTTGTTACAGATGAAAACTCCCGGCACCTGGAACACGCCTGCGAAGTTCAGCGACTCATGAAAATCGCCGCGCGACGTGGCCCCGTCGCCGAAATAAGTTACCACGCAGGTCTTCTCGCCCCGGATTTTCGCCGCCCAGGCAAAGCCGGTCGCATGCAGCACCTGACTGCCCACGGGGATGGTCACTGGCAGACAGTTGACGCCCTCCGGTATCCGGTTGCCGTAGTCGTTGCCCATCCAGACCATGTTCAGCAGCTTCATGGAGACGCCCCTGACCATCATCGCGGCCAGCTCACGATACGACGGCACCATCCAGTCCTGCTCCTCCATCGCCAGCGCGCTGCCGACCTGAATAGCCTCCTCGCCGCTGATCGGAGGATACGTGCCCATCCGCCCGCCCCTCTGGAGCTTCATCGCTTTTTCGTCATAGCGCCGCCCCTGCACCAGGTACCGGTACATTTTCAGCAACAGGTCCTCCGGCAATCCCGGGTCATACTCGTTCGCCGTGCCGTCCTGTGATATGATGCTGAAAGTCTCGCCTTTCTCCAGCCTGTAAAGGAATTTATCGTCCATCTTATTTCAGCCCTCTTCCCTGCGTTCGTAATAAGTCGTTGCGAACATCCGCAACGAAAGCAAAGTAGTCCGCCGCGTGATAGGAACTACGCACGAACGGCCCTGCTGCCACATAGCCAAAGCCCAGCGATTTCGCATAGTCCGCCAGTCGCTCGAACTCGTGCGGCGACACATACCGCTCCACCGGTGCCTGCCCTTCACCAGGCCGCAGGTACTGCCCGAGCGTCAGGATGTCCACGCCAGCCTCGCGGATGTCGACATCGCCTCTTTGATCTCGTCACGACTCTCGCCCAGGCCCAGCATCAGCGAGGTCTTGGTGATCGTACCCGGCGACATCATCTTCACATAGCTGAGCACCCCCAGCGACTGCTCGTAGCTCGCCCTGTGGTCCCGTATCGATGGCGTGAGCCGCTTCACCACCTCGACATTGTGCGCGATCACGTCAGGCGCCGCCATAATGATAGTGCCCAGGCGGTCCAGCCGCGCCGAGAAGTCAGGAATGATCGCCTCGACCTTTGCCGTAGGCCGCTCCTCACGCAGCGTCCGTATGCAGTCAGCATAATGACCCGCGCCGCCGTCGTCGAGGTCGTCACGGTCGACAGAAGTGAGGACGATGTAATCGAGATCCAGCATCTTCGCGGCTGTCCCGAGTTTCCAGGGCTCGGTGGTATCGATGGGCTGGCAGGTCTTCGAGTGGCTGACCGCGCAGAAACGACAGGCCCGGGTGCAGGTGTCGCCCAGGATCATGAACGTGCAGCTGCCCGAGTCCCAGCATTCGGCGGTGTTGGGACAGTGGGCGCTGGAACAGACAGTGTGAAGGCCCAGGCCGCTTATGACGTCGCGTACATGCTTGTAGGTCTCCGTACGCGGGAGACGGGTTTTTAGCCAGACAGGCTTGGGCAATGAATCCTGCATAGTGATATATTTATTTTTTAATATATAATTACTTTTACCGCATTTTCTATAACTAAGATTTATTATGGTTGAGGGGGTTGTGTTGTATTGGCTTGCGTGCCTGATATGGGATATAACGCGCTCTGGCTGGCTCTTGGTTCAGGGGCGGGCGAGAGCGAAAATGTTATATTGCTGTATGATATAGTAGGATGGCGGCATAGCCCCGTAGTGTAGTGGTCAATCATAGGGGACTCTGGATCCTTTGACTCAGGTTTGAATCCTGACGGGGCTATAACTCAAAAGGTATTAGTCCTGTTATGCAATTAAACGGCATGACAGGGCATTTTCTCATTCTGAAAATTTTGTTACAGTTACATGTCGCATTGATATGTGATTACTCATGTGGTATCATACGCGCAGTTATTTCTCATTATAAGATAATCAATTATAAGAGGTAATACAATGGCAAAGAGTAAAGGATCAGGCGGATGGCCAAGCAAGAACCCTGGAAGGCCTTCAGGTGGCGGAAGAAATAACAACCAGCCAAGAACCCCTCCGAAAGGCAAGTAGCACCAACTTTTTTATTTATTCCTTGCTAAATAATAATAAGGTGTTGGTTATCATGTTGAATTCCTATGCAAGTAAAACAACTCAATATACCATTTGTCCAAAATGCCGGAAGGAGTTAAATCATGATGAGGAACAGGATTGCATTTGTGACAAATGCGGGGAACTTGATTCTATAATTATTGTAAAGGAAATGGAGTACCTATACACTAGAAAGAAGTCACAGTACCCCGAAGGTGGAAAGGTAATAGCAAAAGTAGGCGGATTAGAGATAAGGGAACTTAAACTATAGCTCCACCGGAGCATATGGAATGACAGTATAAAACCCCCATAAAAACCTGACAGGTTTTCTGTTAGGTTTTTTATACTGTCATACAAAACCTATTCTTAAGATAGAACGATATTCTTATTATCTGAGATATGAAAGTGAATGAATAGTTATGGATATCAATTTTTTAAAGGAATATGAATGCGGGGAGGATTCGCTTAGGAATATACCAATAAATAGCAGGTTAACTAACCTTAGCCATCCCATATTTCACCTTGAGCAAAAAACTAATTCAATTTGGAGTCAAATTGCCTTTTCAGGGACTGTACTTTTTCCATTATTTCCATTTTCTTCAGATAAATTTAAACAGCTATGGAATATTGATGAAAGAGAAATCCCAAGGTTGGTTGAGTTTGCTAGAGAGACAAAAAAAATTCAGTTTCTTTTGATGGACAATCCCACCGAGTTCATAGAATTTGATTACCTTGAACCGATATTTCAAGAACTCGCACCACCGATGTATTATGACTTATCCAAATTTGATCATAATAAATTTGATAACTTACGTAGAATCCATGAAGAAGAATTTGAAACTTTAATCGAAATATCACCAAAATGGCTATCTGTTATTAATAAACCTCAAGGGAAGAACGCTATTAAATCAGATTTATCGACTTATACATGGTTACGTTATTATGGGTTTAATGATATCGCTGATAACTTTATTGACAATTTTTTATTAGAACCGGAATTTGCTCATCTTTACATTAATTTGGCATTAAGATTAATAATTGGACCTATCAGAGAGCCGTTACAAGCAAATAGAATATTTAATATTGATACTTTGAATAAGGCAAGTAATATGGGATTAATATCCGATATGTCTATTAATGACATTTCGTTTTATGAGGTTGGTACTTATTTAATGAGAAAATGTACTTATTATCCGGAGAGTTTGGAAGCCTGTAAAAACCTTATATCATTATATCGAAGACAACGATCTTTATAAAGTAAACGCCTCGTTACAAAAAGCAATCGTTGATCGAAATGAACTGAAAGTTTTGAAAAATAAAGAAGATATAGGCGATATTTTAGATAATGTTTGGGAGGATAAAAAAATAAACGCAGTACAATGGCAATCAGTTATGGTACAGATATTGTCATTGGTACTGTTGGCTACTCTATTGGAGGAGTGCCGGGCCTTCTCGGTTCAATTGGAATGGAAATTATTGACAATAAGAAATGTGAATTTATTGATAGATTTTCCGAATTAGTAGCTAAGAAAATTGCTTTGCCTTATATGGCGGCGATATATGATTTCAAGAAGAAATATCGAATAGACAAATGATAATAGTAGTTTTTGGGGTTGAATATAATTACATCAATCATATATGAAACTCGTGGAAGGGCGCGGGAATATTGTGAATTAGCCGCAAATCTATATCGTGGTTGTGGTCATTGCTGTACTTACTGCTATGCACCGTTAGCAATAAAAATGGATAGGTCAGAGTTTTGTCAACCGAAAGTAAGGCATAAAGTGCTTGAGCAATTTGAAAAAGATGCTATTGAGCTTAAGAAGAAACACGAACAAAGACCGATATTAATGTCATTTACGACTGATCCTGATCAACCTCTTAATGATACTAAGAATATTACCAGGAAAGCAATTGAGATATTACATGATAACGGACTTAAGGTTTCGATTCTCACAAAGGGAGGAAAGCGATTGGAGAGAGATTTTGATTTATTGATAAAGAACCCTGAACTTAGTGAATATGGGACGACACTTGTTTTTATTGATGACAAATGGCAAAAGAAGATTGAATCATTTGCAGCAAGTACATCAGAGAGGATAGAATCTTTAAAAAAGGCACACGGAGCGGGAATATATACATATGTATTGCTTGAACCGGTATGGTTTACTGAGCAATCTTTAAAACTAATAGATTTGACGAAAGACTTTGTTGATATATACAAAATAGGTAAGCTGAATTATCTTAAGCAGCAATACAATATTGATTGGCAGAAGTTTTTAACAAATGTCAAAGAGAAATTGGATTCATATGGAAAAGAATACTATATAAAAAACGATTTAAATAAATTCTCTTAAATCAAGTTGACCTTCGGGCATTTTCCCTTTTTTGGTGATAAATCCTTCCCGTTTCCACTCTAATTTTTGCCATTTTTCAAATTCGGGCTTACCTTTAAGCTCCATCATAAAATGTCCAGCATCATGATCTGTGCATAAAAATATGCTATAAACAATTGCCCTGCTATCGGTAAACCTTACATTGAGCACCAACCTAGGCTTTTCATAAAGCCCTAAGCCTGTTATAATAAAATTTTATAATTGCCTTCGCCACGTTATCAACACTACCACTTTTAATATAACCATCAATTATTGGTCTCCATTCGCTTTCTTCCATCCCAAAAGCAATATCGCATGCTTTATTAGGACTATTCTTATAATTTCTTGTTAGGCCATCTGTCATTAAAGTAATAATTAATTCTGGCTTTCGTAGTTTAGTACCCTTTTTTGTAGGATACTCTCTTTTAACATCCCCATCTTCTCTACTATATACCATGGCAAATCAGAAGCTGCGGTAGGATCAAAGAATCCATAAATTAGGATAATTGAATAGTCCTTTTTCGTTCTCCAAATTTTAAAGCTGCATCAAATGCTTGGTCGATAGGATAACTAACAATTTCAGTATAAGGTAATCCTTTTTTGTAGTTAGTAACAACCTTCTTAATGCTTTCAACTTGCTTAACACGAGTTTTCTTCATTATCATGATAGGTATTAACAAAAAGGTATCTTCCGCCTGAATAGTTATTTAAACATTTAGTCGCCAATGCAGCAGTTCCGTCCCATTCGGATTCGTTAATATCATGTTTTTCACAATAACATAGCCCTGTAGATGCATATAAATCAAAAATGTCTAAAGGAGGTTTTAATGGTTTATCTTTATTTACCCTTTCCCAAATTTTAAAATACACTTCAATATACTTGCTTCCGCCTTGTATGCCATTTTACACAAGTACGCCAACAATCTATTTTTTCATCGTAAAATAAACCATCAGCTTGATTTGAAGTCATTAGCTAATTGATGTATAACTTTTAGTATAAGCCTTTAGTGGTTTTTAATAAATAATATTATTTTCAATTGTGTTTTCAATTTAAAAATCGTATTAACGGTTAATTATTTTTGCTTATAGACTGATCGCGGCATTAAGCATTATTATAAATTACATTGCTCGATAAAAACTCAATATATTTGGATTTATGGTTATGGTTTAAAAAGGGCTATAAGACTGATTGCTAAACTCACAGCCGCAATAACAATAGTAATTAGGTTCTTATTTCGATCAATGACTTTTTAAACCAATGTTTTTCAACTTCGTCAATACCCTTTGCTGTTATTTTCAGGGTTCTGTAAGTACCGTCTCCATCAGCGTTTAACAAAACACCTTCTTCTATCGCTATACAGCCCTTCTCTAACCAATAAGCAGTGATCAGCGCGGTAGTACGAT
>CAVYKK010000005.1:0-80186 GCA_963769045.1 uncultured Methanocellaceae archaeon | reverse complement strand
CTCGGCGGCTGCACCGGGCCGTCGGAGGAGCGCATGAATGCCCTGGTCGAGGCTGCCGATGGCGGGATGGGCGGCCCTTCGGGCACTGAGGGGGAGATGCTGCACCAGGAGTCTATTACGGTCACCGCTGGCACGTACAGGTATTATCCCTGCGATCTTGGAAAGGGCGACGAAGTGACCGTCACCGTCCTGGCCAGCCAGCCGATCGATATCATGTTCCTGGACGCTGCGGCCTTCGCCGGTTTCAAGGAGGGCAGTACCTTCGAGGCTTTTACCGATGGTACTGAGCTGGGCACGGACTTCAAGACCTTCACCGGCGAAATAGCTGATGCGGGACGCTATTACCTCGTGGTCGACAACTCGGCATGGCCCGACGGCGGTGCCTACCTTGGTACAGACGCCAGTGTAGACACTACGGTCGTGCGTTTTGCAGCCGGACAGGCCTCGCCTGAAAATACTCTGGAGAAATCCCCGTTATATGCCGAATCGATGCGCCTGTCAGGCGGCATGTACCGATATTACCCGGTCAGCTGCCAGGCCGGCGACCTGCTACGTGTCGCGATCCTGGCCGGGGAGCCGGTAGACGTTTTCCTGCTGGATGCGGCCGGCTTTGAGAGCTATCAGGCACGGACCGACTTCGAGTCCTATACGACGGGCACGCAACTCAACACGGATGTCAAGACTTACGAGTGGACTGCCCCTGCCCGGGATACGTACTATGTCATCGTCGATAACTCGGATAGCCCCGCAGGAGGGGCGCCTGCGGCCGACGGCATAGCCCTGGATGTGACGATCTTCAGCCCCGGCCAGTCGACAGGTCCCGCCATCGATTACGGCAGCAGTGCAAAAGTAGTGAGCACGGCATCCGATGCGCTGGAGCGTGGTGACGACGCTACGTTCCTGAGTACACTGACAGCCAGCGCCAGGACAGCAGCGTCAGACGGCCTGGAGATCCCCGCAGGAGAAAGAGCGGCGGTGGCTAAGGCACTTCGCGCGGCGAAAGTCGTCAGGGAGACGCCGGACATCGTGTTCTACGAGATGACGGCGGATGGTAAAACATATACGTTCTATACGGTAAGGGAGGCGGACGGGACATGGCACGTAAGTGGGTTCTGATCATCCTGCTCGTCATAGCGCTCGCCCTGTTGCCGACGTGCGCATCGGCGTACCTGAACAAGGAGACCCATCCGGCCATCAACAGTGCAGCCCTCGATTATTACGGGACAATGATTATGCCGGACGATCGTCCGGTCAGCGCGGCCACGTCGAGCGACAGGCTCAACTATTCGCTGGACGGTGCCTCATGCTACGGGCTCGCATGGGACCTGTCGGATGGCACTGAGAATTTCGCGCGAAAGGAGCTTTACCGGCAAAAGACGCTGGCCGACTGGATTGTCGACGGCGGCTTCTCCGCCGATGAGCCGGAGTACATCATGTCCCTCCGGCACTTCTATGACCCGAAGAACCAGAACAAGCCCTGGCTCACCGACCTCGAGTTCCTGCGGGAGATGGGCGAGGCCTATTACGGCCCCTCGCTCGGGGACCCGAAGATGAGCGCCCGGGACTGGGCCTTCGGGCTGAAGAAGGACGACATCTACGAGCAGCGGTACTCGTTTAACAATGGCAAGGAGTACTACCGGCTTGCCCTTGAAAATGTCAGCCGCGGAAATTACTATTACGGCATGGCATGGCGATCGGTAGGAGAGACCATGCACCTGATGTCCGATATGACAGTGCCCGCTCACGTGCGTAACGACGGCCACCCGAGGGCCGACCCCTATGAGGACGCCACCGATGCTCTCACGATACGGAAGTATTCCGATTTCGGCCTCTACCAGTCCTCGCCGGGCATCGTATATCGTCGCACGTGGGACCGCAGTAAGACGCTCAGCGGCCTGATGACGGACGTCGCCACGTTCACAAACGGCAAGTTTCTGTCCGAGGACACGATTCCCACCTGGAAAAAGGACAGCTCCGGCAACATTGTGACAGCGAACGGCTTCCCCGAATACCCGACGCCGAGCGTGTACGGCGCGACATCGAGGAACGGCTACCTGCGATATACCGTGGACGGCAACGAGATCAGGCTGGCAAAGCAGAACTGGTTCCTGAGCCGGTGGTCGAAGATGAAATACGTGACCACATATCAGAACAGCTACCAGTACGACAATATCGACCAGTACGTGGTCGCCGACCAGCAGTCAACACTGATACCCACGGCAGTGAGGGCCAGCGCTTCAGTGTTGGACTCATTTCTTCCGCGGTTCCGTGCTACGGTCGACAATATTAAGAAGAGCCCGGACGTCGACGACGAGTACATCGTCGACGGGCACCTCGATTTCATCCCTACCAACGAATGGCAGAAGGCTCCGGTCATCCGCAATGGCCTCTGCGTAGTCCTGAACGGCCAGCCTTACCGCATGTACCTGGCCAGCGAAACCGACAGCTTCAACCAGGTCAGGTTCTCCGTCCAGGCCAGCCCCGGAGACAAGGTCAGCCTGATGTACGACCTGGGCGGCTACGTCATCTGTTCGGAAACGTACACAGTCCCGGGCAAAAGCGAGGCCGCAGCTTCGACACCGACACCTGCGCCGGGTAAAACGAAGAAGACTTATACCGGATATTATACGACTGGCCAGCTGCAGATGACCTACCCGTACTACGAGGCCGACGACCCGGTATACGGCAAGAGGATCGTACCCGACGGGCTGTTCCAGGAATACCACCTGAACGGCCAGCTGAAGAACACCGTCACGTACAGAGACGGCTGGAAACAGGGACCGTACACCTCGTACTGGGACAACGGGAACAAGAACTACGAGTGCGAATACAAGGATAACAACATCGTCCCCTGGTCCGGTAAACAGTATACGAAGGACGGCAAGCTCTGGTACGTCGAAGAGGGCGGGATCAACGGTAAAAAGACATATTATATCCCAACGGATACCGGGACTATATAGCCCGGGATGTGGCTGTGCTCCGGCCCATTTGGCCCGACACATACCGGGCTGTCCTGTATAATATAACTCATAATGTTGCGAGCAGGCTTTTCCGGGGCTTATGGCATGTCAGCGCAAGATTTATAAATGAGCGACGTGATCAGAAGATTAGTCAAGCAGTCTTTTCTCCGCTATTACTGCACAGCGTTATAAAAACATTTCAAAAATGCCTGCGGCGTAACGGGGAAAGGATTATATATAAAAGACATATAATTACGAGTGACTAATTTTGTGTCTATTACCAGAGGAATTTTGATGGAAGACAAAATCTATAAAGGCACTACCACCATCGGGATAATCTGTAACAACGGAGTCGTACTGGCGACCGAACGTAGGGCCACCATGGGCAACTTCATCGCTAGCCGTGATGCCCAGAAGATTTACCGTATTACCGATAATGCCGCGATGACCATTGCAGGCTCAGTGGGTGACGGCCAGAGGCTGGCACGCGTCCTTCAGGTCGAGGCCAAGCTTTTCGAGCTCCGTCGCCACGGGTTGATGACCATTAACGCGCTATCCATGTTATTATCCAACATTCTCGCCGAGAACAAGTACGTGCCATTCTACGTACAGATCCTCATCGGCGGCGTCGACGCCAAAGGTCCGAAAGTATACTCGCTGGACCCGCTCGGCGGCCGGATCGAAGAGGATAAGTTCGTGTCCACGGGCTCGGGCTCTCCCATGGCCTACGGCGTGCTGGAAGACCGCTACAAGCCGGGCTTGAGCACTGAGGAAGGCGTAGAGCTGGCCACGAGGGCGCTGGAGTCGGCCATGAAGCGTGACTCTGCGTCGGGCAACGGCATGCAGTTCTGCGTAATTACCCCGGAGAAAGTTGAAGTCTTCGAGAGGGAGATAAGCAAACAGGTTTACAACTCCTGACCCTGTTGCTTTTTTTAGAAGGATTGAGGGGAAAAAACAGTGACGATTGACGACGTTTTAAACGATCTGCGCATTAAGATCTCCAATAAGCTGCCCAAGGGCATTACCATTTCCGACCTCGAGTTCGAGGGCCCGGAGCTGGTCATCTACACGACCGAGCCCAAGGCATTCGCGGACAACGGTGACATTATCCGCTCGCTGGCCAAGGACCTGCGCAAGCGAATCGTGGTCCGGCCGGACCCGAAGATGCTGCTTGACGCGGAGCAGTCCATCGAGAAGATCAAGCAGATCGTACCACAAGAATCGGGCTTATCGAATTTTTACTTTGACACGGACACAGGGGAGGTCATCATCGAGGCGGAGAAGCCAGGGCTGGTCATCGGCCGGCATGGCTCGACGCTGCGCGAGATCACCAAGCATATCGGCTGGACACCTAAAGTCGTGCGTACCCCGCCTATCGAGTCCAAGACTGTGAAAGATATCCGGCAGTACCTGCGCTCGGTAAAAGATGACAGGAAGGCGATCCTTAAGACCATCGGCCGGAAGATACACCGGCCTGTCTCGACCAAAGACCAGTGGATAAGGATTACGACGCTCGGCGGCTGCAAAGAGGTCGGGAGAAGCTCGTTCCTCCTCAGCACGCCTGAGACCAAGATACTCATCGACTGTGGCGTAAGCACCGGGGCCGAGAGCAACGGTACGCCTTACTTATATGTTCCCGAGGTCAGCCCGCTGACCAACATCGACGCGGTCGTGCTGACACACGCGCATCTCGACCACTGCGGTATCATCCCGCTGCTGTTCAAGTACGGCTACGAGGGCCCGGTCTACATGACACCGCCGACCCGCGATCTCATGGGCCTGCTACAGCTGGACTACATCGAGGTGGCCAACCGCGAAGGCAAGCGGCCGCCATACGAATCGGCGATGATCCGCGAGACGCTGAAGCACACTATCACGCTCAATTATGGCGACGTCACCGACATAGCGCCGGACGTCCGGCTCACGTTCTACAACTCGGGCCACATCCTCGGCTCGGCCTGCGCTCATTTCCATATCGGCGAAGGCCTCTACAACGTAGCGTTCACCGGCGACTTCAAGTACGAGAAGACCCGGCTCTTCGACGCGGCGGTCAACCAGTTCCCGCGCATCGAGACGGTGATCATGGAAGCCACGTACGGCGGCATGCACGACATGCAGCCCCAGCGCAAGGAAGCCGAGATCGAGCTACAGCAGATCTGTAAGACGACCCTGTCGCGGGGCGGCAAGGTGCTCATACCCACGTTCGCCGTGGGCAGGAGCCAGGAAGTCATGATCGTGCTCGAGGAAGCCATCAGGAAAGGGTGGATTCCCAACGTGCCCGTCTATCTCGACGGCATGATATGGGAAGCCACAGCCATCCATACCACGTACCCCGAGTACCTGAACGTGGAATTGCAGGACATGATCTTCCACAAAGGCCAGAACCCGTTCCTGTCTCCCTCGTTCGTACAGGTCGATTCTCCCAAGAAGAGAGAGGAAATCCTGCAGAACCCGGACCCATGTATCGTGCTGGCGACATCGGGCATGATGAACGGCGGCCCGGTCATGGAGTACCTGAAAAACTATGGCGCGGACAAGCGGAACACGTTAGTGTTCGTCGGCTACCAGGCAGAAGGCACCCTCGGCAGACGTATTCAGAAGGGCTGGGGAGAGATCCCCATGACCGAGAACGGCAAGACCGCGATCATGAAGATTGCCCTGGAAGTCACGACAGTAGACGGCTTCTCGGGACACTCGGACCGGCGGCAGCTCATGGAGTACGTGAAGCGCATGGATCCCAGGCCGGAGCGGATCATCACCAACCACGGCGACGAGAACAAATGTCTCGACTTAGCCAGCTCTATCTACAAGAAGTACAAGATGGAGACCAAATCACCGATGAACCTGGAAACAATTCGTTTAATTTAAGACATGCCGGAGAGGCATAAGCCTCTCTGTCACCCTTTTTTATTCTTCGCATTGATGGGCGGAGGCTATCGACGTCTGGCGGCAGCCGCTCGCGCGTGCGCGTACGTATACGGGTCAGGCAAAATCGATGGCCCTGGCCATTCAACCGTTACCCGCCATCGGCATGACTACTTCGCTTCGCTCCGCGGAAGATCAAAGAGCCAGCCCTGAAAACGGCATGTATCATCTACAAGCGCGCCAGACCTCCGATACCTTCATTAACGATCAATTATAATTATATAAATTGAATTTATAAAAACTGAGGCCTTGATATGACAATCCTGCCGGAGCTGACGAGAGACGAGATGCTGCGGATGCTTGAAGAGGAGCGCGTCGGCCGGATCGGGCTGAATGACGATCCTCACCCGTATGTTGTGCCGACGGACTTCGCCTATGAGGGCGGCGCCATCTACATCCATACGCCGAACCTTGGCATGAAGGCGAGGCTGGCAAGGCTGAACCCCAACGTATGCTTCGAAGTCGACCGGTACAATGGCACGGTCA
Source organism: uncultured Methanocellaceae archaeon (assembly GCA_963769045.1). GTDB lineage: Archaea > Halobacteriota > Methanocellia > Methanocellales > Methanocellaceae > Methanocella_A. The sequence continues at coordinate 73,815 of CAVYKK010000005.1, read as the reverse complement.
CCGACTTCCGAAGCGTGATCGTCCGTGGCAGGATCTCTGAAGTCGCCGACCCGGTCGAGCGCATCCGGGCCATGAAGTCGCTGGGCCGGAAGGCCGCCGGGCTCTAACCTCGCCGCGGTCCATGCGGTCTGGCAGGACGGCGGCGGACAGGAGGTAGCTGCGCCGCGGATTACCATCTTCAAGATCGAGATCACGGATATGACAGGCGTGCGGTCCCCGGGTAATGGCCATTGAAGCCGTCGCCAGAGTGCCCGGTTAACGGATGACGACAAAAACTTTATCATGCAATCCGGGATAGTTCTATCATATGGCCGGCTCTATACTCGAAGACGATTTCATCTTCTGGCTATTGCTATTCCTGCTATGCGCCCCGCTGGCGATCATATTGCTCGCCTGGAACTATTACAATCGCGGGAAGCGGCCTGCCAGGCCAGTACCTCAGGACTTCGAATTCTATAAATAATTATTTTGTTACCGCGTCCGTGACGTTACAGCATGCGCATTTTCGTTCTGTCCGCACGTGTGACAGGCAGTCGACAACATAGCCGGACAGCATGCTCTCGACCGTTTTCATCATCCCGATGACTTCTTCATGGGAGAGTGCAGTCTTAGAAATGCCTGCCGCATAATTTGTCACCACGGCAATGCCTGCGTAGCATATGCCCAATTCCCGGGCCAGGACGATCTCGGGCACCAGGGTCATGCCCACTATGTCGCCGCCCATGGCCGAATATGCGCGTATCTCCGCGGGGGTCTCGAACCTCGGGCCTTCGGCACAGACGTATGTGCCCTTCTCGTGTACCTTGACGCCGGCAGGTTTGGCCGCAAGGATGCACTTTCTCAGGTCAGGGCAGAACGGCTCGGTCATGTCTACATGGACGACTTCGTTTTCATCATAGAAGGTCGATGGCCTGCTCTTAGTGAAATCGATGAACTGGTCGGGCAGCACGAAATCGCCGGGTCGGAGAAAAGCGCGCAGGCTACCGACACTGGAGACCGCGATAATACGCTCGACGCCGGCCTGCTTCAGCGCCAGGATGTTGGCCCGGTAGTTGATCTTGTGGGGCGGACAGGTGTGGCCCTCGCCGTGTCGGGGCAGGAAAGCGAACTCCGTCCCGGCCTTATCGGCATAGATGAAGACAGAAACATCGCCGTATCTCGTCGATATCAGGCGCTTTTCCTTCAATGTGCAGCCCGGGACGCTGTAGAACCCGCTGCCTCCGATGATAGCCGTCTGTGGCATGATAAGCTGGAATATGCATGACGGAGAATAAAACCCTTCCGTACCGGGGAGGTCGCAGAGGTTTCTAGAGGTCACAAAGCTCAGCACAGAGGTCACAGAGGTCACAGAGGACGACACAGAGGTTTGTTTAAGGAAAAGGCTATGGGGAAAGCCGTCTTTTAAAAACGTCCTCTGTGAATACCTCTGTGACCTTTGTGACCTCTGTGCTGAGCTCTGTGACCTCTCGAAACCTTGAGACCTCCCGAAACCTCAGTGACCGCTCACTTGCGGCAGACGAACAGCCCGTACCCGAAGTGCCCGACGTACTTGTACATGTTCCGGGTGGTGTTGACGATCTCCCTTGCCTGGGGGTTCGTGTAATAGAGGTATGCCACTTTCGCCATGGATAAAACAGCGCCGAAGCCGTCCTCTTTCTTCGCCATGCTCTCTACTTTAGGGTCTGCGACAAAGTGGTCCGCATCGACTTTTTTGAACTGTCCCTTGTAGATGTCGCGCCAGTCCTCGAAGGTCAGGATGCCCCGGTCTGTCTTCGATGAGAAAGCCGTGAAGATCGCCTCGAGGTCCTTGATGTCGTCCTTTAGCTCTTCTGTCGACTTCCGGGTGATGCAAACCTCGTTGTCGCAGAGGGCTCCGCCCGGCTTCAGCACGCGGCTATATTCGGCGATGGCCTTTGCCACATCCTCAACGAAGATGGTAACGGACTCTACCAGCACTGTATCGAAGGACGCGTCCGCGAACGGAAGCTTTCGCGCGTCTCCTTCCATGAAAGTGACTTTATCCGTGACGCCCGCCTTTTTTGCCGTCGCCTTTGACTGCTCGACCATCTTCGGCATGATGTCGATGCCGGTGACCTTGCACCCGAACTCCGAAGCCAGCCGGCAGGCCGTCTTGCCAAGGCCGCACCCTACGTCCAGCACCCTGGCGCCTTTTTTGATGTTGGCTTTCTTGATCAGCCGGTCGGTCGCCGTTTTACCACCTATGTGTCGGGCGTAGCCGATCTCTGCAAGCATGTCGAGATATGAGAAATTACTATCACCATTACCCATTACCGAACACCGAAAATAATATGGGCACTATGAATTTAAGCCGTTATAATGAAAAGTACGGTTTTTTAGGCTTTATATCCGTTTAATTGTTAGCGACATAAAAATTAAATATGCCGACAGCTTACGATCGGTCATGGCTACAGCGCAGGCTGATAATGGGACAGGCGGGCGCAAATCCGGATACTGGAGGCCCGCGATCAGGATGGGACTGGCCTTTATCGCCGTGCTGATCATCCTGCTAATCTTCCGGATATCCATGTTATTTGCCTTCTTCCTGATGAAAAACGAGGGCTGGATGTTCCGTGACATGTTCGGCGAATATCCGATCTATAACGCTTTGTTTGATATCGCCATGGGCATCTTGCTCCTGATCGTTGCCGGCTTTTTCGTCGGGGGCAACACCTGGAAGGAAGCGCTGTTCGATCGGCTCGGGCTGGCCCCGGACAGACGGAATGCCCGGCTACTGGTCAATGGCCTGATCATCGGCCTGATCGCGTCAGCCGGCACTAACCTGCTGCTGAGCTTGATGGATATATTCCTGTACGGTGGTAAATTATACGTCTCGATGTACTGGGACATGCTGATTGTGGGGCTCCTGTCCGTGCTCCCGCAGCTGGTGATGTACATCGGACTGTTAGCGCTGCTGCAAGGCTATTTTCAGCGCTCACTTACCGGCCGTTACGGGGCTGCCGGAGGGCTTCTGGGTGTTACCTTGCTCTATTTGCTGCTCACGATCTTTCCTTCGAATATCGGATCGCTCAGGATTCCGGAGATCTCCGGCCAGTACGTGCTGACGGGGATCATAATCGGGTATCTGTACCTGGTATCGAGGTCGCCCTATTTGTCAATCGGCTTCATGATCGCCTTGAATTCGTTCTGGGACATGTATTATAGTGTATTCCATGTCATCCCATGGAAAGATGGTTTCATGGGGATCTCCCATGTCTACGGCGATGCTTATATGATGATAGCGGCCAAGGTTTTGACGCTGGTCCTGATATGGTTCCTGTACCGCAGCCCCTGGAATATGACCGGCGACAGGCTCAAAGGGTTAGGTAATGCCCTGCAGCAGTTCTTCTCCAGGCTGATCGGAAGCTGATGCCGCATGGCTGTCGGTGCGGCATCATCGCCCGTCGAATACCGGATGGATTGGGACTATAAAAAGATGAAGGCCAGAGATTTACGGTTGCGCTATTGACTGCATCCATGGCCTCCGTGGCCTTTGTGTCCAATGCCTAATAGACCAGCATTCTCTTGATATTGCCTGCTACGATCATTCCGTCGCCGCCGGCCACCGCGAGCTTCTTGAGCTTCTCGACGTTCGTCTCCCCGTTGACGTTGATGACAAAGATCGCGCCCTTCTTTTTCGAGTAGATATCCTTGAAATCGTATATCGTCCCGACGATCATCAGTTTGCCCGTGTAGACAAGGTTCCTGATGGACGCATCGTTGAGCAGGTTCTCGATCTGCCGGTCGACGTTGGCCTCGGTGACCAGCGTCTCGAAGAATGTCTCATCACTGATCTTCGTGGCCGACGCCGCCTTTGCCTCTTTCACGTAACCGGCGACGCCGCCCTTACGGATCAGCAGCTTCTGGACATCGGCAACGATCGGCTTGATGAAGTCGAGCGACTTGAGGATGCGCGCGTGCTCGTCTTTCAGCTCCAGCGTCGACGCGTGGACCGCGCCGCAGCCAGTGTGGCCCATGATCATGAGGACAGGCGTATGAAGATGACCGACGCCATATTCTATACTGCCCAGGTTGGGCTCGACGCGGTTGCCGATGTTCTTGATCGTAAAGATCTTGCCGATCTCGTCGTCCAGCGAACGCTCCCATACCCTGGAGTCCGAGCACGTGACCAGCGTGACGTCCGGGTGCTGCCCGTCTAAAATGTCTTTATACTTGCCGGAGCTTGTGGCCTCGGCCGAGTACTGTTTGTTATACGTTAGCTTGTCCGTTAGGGTTTCCAGTCCCTTACCCGTAGTAACCGTACCTGACATGTTTTACCTCCCGAAATATAATGTTCAAGCAGATATGCGATATTTTTAAATTACGCATATATAGGACAGTCATACCTGTTTACTTTTTCGATCGGCCTGTCGACTATTGGTTGTCGCAGTGTCTCCTCGCCACTATATTTTCCCGGTGTAGCCGCTCAAAGCAGTCGTGCGGGACACGCCCGGCCAGGCCTCGCATCTTCATACCCAATCAGATAAACCGCCCGGTAATCTTGTTATCCGAATCGCTTTTTCAATTAAAAATAAAAAAAAGGGAAAGGAGATCTTACTTGATCTCCTGTCCGATGCGCTTTGCAGCCTCGTGGTAAATCAACGACAGGGGGATGTCCACGGGGCAGCCGTCTTCGCACATGCCGCAGTTGCAGCAGTCGCCGCCGATCTGGGCGGCCCTGGCAATGTGGTAGTTCATGGAAGGCGGCAGGTCGCCCTTGCCCTCGTACGCACTCGCCTTGAGTTTCAAGTCGAAGGTAGCGGGGCAGTTGAGCGTGCAGCCCTGGCACTTGATGCACTTCTTGAACTGCGCGCCCCAGAAATCGTAGCCGGCAGCAGCCGCGAACTGCTTCTTCTGGTTCTTGAGGCCCATCTTGACCATGACGTCATTGATCTTGGCCCGTGCCTCGACGCCCTTCGGGTCGGCGGGCTGGGCGGTGACGGCTTTGGCGTTGATGGCGCCGTCCATCAGCTTCGCGCCCTTCTCGCTGCAGACCTCGACGAAGGTGGCCTTGCCGGCCTGCGGCCCGATGACGCCCCAGTTGCCGCACGCCAGGTCCGCCATGGTGGGGATCTTGACGTCACAGCGCTGGCAGTTCAGGCGACGACCGACTCCGTGCTCTTCAAGCTCGTCGATCGAGACTTCCTTGTGCTCGTGGTTCTTCGTCACGATGATGAACTTGCCCTTGGCGATCTCTTCCTTGATAACGTCGTCCGGGCTGACACCATAGTACTTCTCGATCATCTCGCGGCCCACCATCGGGCGGACCGTGCCGCCGCAGTTGACGCCGATCATCAGCAGGTTGTCCTTGTTGACCTTGCCGCGCTTGGCCATCACGAGGATTGCCCGCGCGTCACACGGCTTGACCGGCAGCGCGATCTTCTTGTCCTTCGCGCCGTTCATGTACTTTACGACAAACTTGCCGACGGCGAGGGGCGCGCAGTGGAGCGAACCCGCCGACTTGATGATCTCCTTCGGGTCGGTGAAGACCGTCGGGACACCGTCATACACGTCGGCGCCCTTGGTGACTGCGACTACGGCGTCGACCATCTTACTCTCCAGCGCGTACGTCAGCAGCGCGGTTACAGCGCCGCCGCACTCGCCGACTTTGCAGATGTTCTCGTTGCCGGCGCAGGCGTAGAGCATGTCCTTGACTTTGACCATGTTAGTGGCCTCCTGCCTTCGGTGCTACTTTCATAGGCTCTTTGCCTGCAGCAACCGGTTTCTTCTCTTCCTTCGGGATCACGATGATCTTCGCGGCGCATGCCTTGTACTCGGGCATCTTCGCGAACGGGTCCAGGGCCGGGTTGGTCAGCATGTTGGCCGCGCATTCGGCGAAGTGGAACGGGACGAAGATGACGCCCTTCATGATATTCTTGGTGACTTTTGCGCCGATCTCGATCTCGCCTCTCCTGGACTTGACCTTGACCTTTTCGCCATCCTTGATGCCGAGGGCCTTTGCATCCTCGGGGTTGACCTCGACGAAGCCCGTCTTGACCTCTGCGTCAAGCGAGGCCGAACGCCGGGTCATGCTGCCAGTGTGGTAGTGGAAGAGCATGCGGCCGGTGGTCAGGATGAGCGGGTACTCCGCGTCGGGTACCTCTGCGGGCGGCCTGAAGGTTACCGGGAAGAATATACCAATGCCGTCCGGGTGGCTGAACTTCACGGTGTGCAGGATCGGGGTGCCCGGGTGATCGGTGGCAGGGCAGGGCCAGTGGAGTGCCTCGGGCTTAGAGAGCCTGGCGTAGGTCATGCCTGCGTACTGCGGGGTGGTCTTCCGGACCTCCTCGAAGATCTCCTCCTGTGACTTGAAATCGAATCCCCTGACGCCCATCTTCCTGGCGATCAGGCCGATGATCTCCCAGTCCGGCTTTGCCTGTCCGGGCGGCTTGACCGCGGGCTTCAGCAGCTGCACGCGCCTCTCGGTGTTGGTGAAGGTGCCGTCCTTCTCGGCGAACGATGCCGCGGGCAGCACGACCGACGCAAGCTGGGCTGTCTCGGTCATGAAGATGTCCTGCACGACGAGGAATTCCAGGTGCTCGAGCGAGTGCTTGACATGGTTTATGTCGGGGTCGGACACCATCGGGTTCTCACCCATGATGTACAGCGACTTGACCTTGCCCGCCTCGATGGCGTTCATGACCTCGACGATGGTCAGGCCGACCTTGCCCGGGATGTCCTTGACGCCCCATACGGCGCAGACCTTGGCCCGGAGCTCGGGGTTGATGACTGCCTGGTAGCCCGAGACCACGTTGGGCAGCGCACCCATGTCGCAGGCGCCCTGCACGTTGTTCTGGCCACGGAGCGGGTTGACGCCGGAGCCTCTCTTGCCGATGTTGCCCGTGAGCATTGCCAGGTTTGACATGGATAGGACGTTGTCCGTGCCGCAGGCGTGCTGGGTAATACCCATCGAGTAGATGATGGCAGACGGCTTGTTGGTCGCGTATATCCTTGCGACCTTCCGGATGGTCTCTGCCGGTATGCCGGTGATCGGTGCAGCCCACTCGGGGGTGCACTTCATGACCTCTTCCTTCATCTTCTCGTAGTCTCTGGTCCGGTTCTTGATGAACTCCTTGTCCTCAAGGCCTTCCGTGATGATGACATTCATCATCGCGTTGACAAGCGCGACGTCCGTGCCGCTAAAGAAGGGCGCGTAGATATCCGCCTGCTTGGCGGTCATCGTAAACCTCGGGTCGATGTTGATCAGAATGGCGCCATGCTCTCTTGCCTTCACGACACGGCGGGCGATCAACGGGTGATCCTCAAAGGTGTTGGACCCTAGAATGAATATGGTCTTAGCCTCTTCTATGTCCTTGATCGAGTTCGTCATCGCGCCGCTGCCGAGCGACTTCGCCAGGCCCGCGACGGTCGTGCCATGGCACAGCCTCGCGCAGTGGTCGATGTTTGCGGACTCCAGCGCCACACGTGCGAACTTCTGCATGACATAGTTCTCTTCATTGGTAACTCTCGCAGAAGAGAAGCACGCCATTGCGTCAGGGGTATACTTCGTCTTGATTTCCTTGAACTTAGACGCGATCAGCGTCAAGGCCTCATCCCAGGTGGCCGGGACGAATTTCCCGTCCTTCTTGATGAGAGGCGTAGTCAGCCGGTCATCCCTGTGAATGAACTCGTGCGCAAAGTTGCCCTTGGGACAGAGCTTGCCTTCGTTGACCGGATGGCGTTTCCAGGGCTCGACGCCCACGGTCTTGCCGTCCTGTACAACGAGGTTCAGCCCGCAACCGCAACCACAGTACGGGCATATCGTTGATACAAATTGTATAGTCATAGTCTCACCTATTGATAAACCTTCAATTCTCTCGTTTTTTAACCTGCAAATCACTCGTTTTTTAATCTGCAATTCGACATTATATACTAACTGATACTGCTTAGTAAACAAAGGGAGGGGGAAAACCCCCTCAAAAAAGTAATTGTTTTACTGTTTTACTTAGCAGGGGCTGGTGCCGGCTTGGCCGGGGTTGCGACGCACAACGGGGACCTTATGTAGACCCACCAGTAAATTCCCGCGACGAAGATTATTGCGCCGAGGATGTTACCTACCGTGACCGGTATAAGGTTGTTCACAATGAAGTGAACCCAGTCGGTGGTTATGCTGCCGCTGAAGTTGGCCGGGGCCGTGATCTTCAGGCTCGTCAGGATGCCAGCGTCGTTTGCAATGGCGATGCCCAGCGGGATGAAGAACATGTTGGCGACGCTGTGCTCGAAGCCGATCGTGACGAAGGCCATGATCGGGAACCAGATGCCGAGGATCTTGCCGATGATCTCATCCGAGGAGATCGCCAGCCAGACAGCCAGGCACACGAGCCAGTTACAACCGATGCCACGCAGCAACGCATCATCCCAGGTCAGGCCGAGCTTGCCGTTTGCTACGGTCATTGCCCAGCCAGCCCATGGCGATGCGCTAAACAGGCCGCTCCAGTAAGCCAGGAAGTACACGACAAACAAAGCACCAATCAGGTTGCCGATGTATACGAGCGTCCAGTTGATGGCGAAGCCCTTGAGCGTAATCTTCTTATCGAGCCACGCTATCGGGGCGAACATGCAGTTCCCGGTGAACAGTTCCGAGCCTGCGATGACGACGAGCATCAGGCCCACGGGGAACAGTGCGCCCGTTACGAACTTGATGATGCCGCTACCGTAAGCTACTTTCGTTATAGATCCATCTGCAGCCGTCATTGTGCCGCCGACAAGGCCGCCGGCCACTATTTCTGCGAGCAGTGCTCCGAATGCGATGTACGCACCGGCTAAAAAGGCTAAAATCAATAACTTATCCCATGTGGTTGTACACTTGGTACAGCCCGAGTTAATCGCAGCTTTCGCGATGTCTCCGGGTGCTTTAAAAGGCATAATGTATCCTCCTATACTCCTATATTACTCCAACACAGATATTATGTAATGAGCCAGCGGTTTTCCTCACGGGTTGTTGGAATCCCAGTGGAGGGTATCTTACCGGCTAATACACAAAAGAATATACTTTTATTTCTAAATAGTATATAACGCTTTCGATTTGCCAATTAAGGCAAGGAAATCGGATTAAAATTAATAACAGGGATTATTTAACCCAGAATTATAATGAAACTGTAATTTCAGGCTGTTTTCCTTTTAAAGATTACAATTTCTATAATTCATTAACAAAATGTATGTTAGCATTACTTAATATAAAGGTTGCTATGGGGATGGGGCTTAAAATTAAAGTAACTGCAAAAAAATAGCCAAAACTCGAGGCGAATAAGGCATACAAAAATTGGCAGGTGTCATATATATATATTAGTTGCGGAACATGAAAACAAGATCAATTTTTTTGTCCATATTATAGAATGCCTGATTGAAAAGTTCCGTACTTCGCATATCAGAGCCCTGACACAAAGAGGTCTATGCAGTATGCCTGTTTTTACTATGCAACCAGGTTAGCGTTTACAAATTTAGGTTTCTGAAATCCGCATGGCATAAAAATATATAAACCAATGTAATATATAAGTATGTTAATTTTATTCCCATAAGAGAAAACTTATATACTGTGTAGAGTGAAATGAATAGATAGAGGCGGTATATTTGAGTCAAACAGTAGTAGTATCACCGACAACTCGACATGAAGGACACGCAAAGCTCGTCCTTGAGGTTGACGACAACGGGATAGTCACTCAGGGTAACTACCTGAGCATTACGCCCGTTAGAGGTTTTGAGAAATTTATTACCGGAAAGCCAATGGAGTTCGCTCCGATCGCATCCTCGCGGTTCTGCGGCATCTGCCCCATTACCCACGCGAGCGCATCGACCGACGCGATTGACAGGGCACTTGGCATCAAGCCGCCAAAGAACGGCCTCGTGCTGAAGCACCTGTGTAACAAGGGCAACCTGCTCCACAGCCACCCGCTCCACAACCTGCTTCTGCTGCCGGACTTCGTCAAGGACCCGAACGCGGCTCTCGCAGCCACGGTCAGGATCCAGAAGATGAGGAAGATCGGGCAGAACATCGTAGACATCACCGGTGGAGAGGCAATCCACGCCCCGAACATCAGGATCGGCGGCATGCAGCACAATATCTCGGAATCCGCAAAGAGGAAGATCCTCGAGAGCTTAACGGCCTACGAGCCCATCATGAAGGAACAGGTAGAGTTCATGATCAGCACGATCAAGAACTCGGACGTTCCCGCCACGCTCGGCGTGCACAACAACGAGCTCATGGCCACGGACCTTCACTACGGCAACGCAGACCTGTTCGAGGAAGAGTACTTCTACAGGTTCACGGAGATCACCCCGCGGTCCTGGTACCCCAAGGCCGAGGTAGGCGAGGAGTGCTGCACGACGGTGCCACTCATCGGCGGCAAGGCTGTAGAGGGCGGCCCGAAGGCGAGGATGACCCGGTTCGCGGGCTTCGGCGCCAAGGACACCGGCAAGTTCGACCCCAAGGGCGCAATGGCAATCAACATTGCCAGACAGATGGAGATACCCATCGCGCTCGCGAAGGCTAAGGAACTGGCCACCCAGCTTGACACCACCAAGCCGACCATCACCAAGGCACCCGAAATGGGTGGCGACGGCGAGAGGCTCGGTGTCGCACCACAGGAAGCCCCGAGAGGCGTCAATGTGCACACTGCGAAGGTCAAGAACGGCAAGATTTCATATTACAACTGTCTTGTCGCGACGACCTGGAACATCCCGACGGTCGGCAAGGCAACCGAGGGACAGCACTACAAGTGGGCTGAATACGTAGTCAGGGCATACGACCCCTGCGTCTCTTGCGCTACACACGTGATCGTTGTAGACGAAGAGCACAATGTCGTAGACGAGAAATTCGTATGATGTTCGAAGGGGAAACCCTTGTAGTCGGCTGTGGAAACATATTATTCCAGGATGACGGATTTGGTCCGCGGATAGCGCAGGACCTGTCCGAGTATGAGTTACCGCCTGAAGTGAGGGTAATCGATGGGGGCACGGGCGCACCCCACCTCATCTTTACCCTTCTCGACGAAACGGTAAAGAAACTCATCATACTGGATGCCATTGACTGGAAGGCGAAGCCCGGTACGCTGCGCAAGTTTACCGTGGACGAGCTGCCCAGGGGCAAGTTCATCGATGCGCACAACTGGACCCTGTCCGAGCCGCTACGCGCGCTTAAGGACAAGGTGGAGATTGTCGTCATCGGCTGTCAGCCGGCGAAGGTTTCCGATCCTGACATTGAAATTTCGCTCACTGAAGAAGTGGAGAAAGCGATTCCCGAAGCCATTAAAATGGTATTCGAAGAACTAGGGATTAACTATGAGCTTTCTAGACAAAGTAAAGGGAATGTTTGGCGGAGCGCCGGCGACATCTCAAACTGAGATCAAAGCCCCGGCTCCGGCAACAACTAAATCGGAGGGAGTAAAAGTGGCAAAGCCAAAAATCGCATACGTTCACTTAAGCGGCTGCACCGGTTGTCTCGTATCGCTTGCGGACACCTACGAGAAGCTGCTTGATATTCTGGGCGCAGTGGACATGGTCTACAACCTGACCCTCGCTGACGCCAGGACCCTGCCAGAGGGCAAGATTGACATTTCGATCGTAGAAGGAGCTGTATGTCTCCAGGACAAGGAGAGCGTGCACCTTATTAAGGAAGCCCGCGAGAAGTCCGGCCTCGTCATTGCGCTGGGCGGCTGCTCCAGCACCGGCTGCATATGCAACTACTCGCGCGGCGGCCAGGCAAACCAGCCCCAGATGGAGTCCTATGTACCCATCAACAAGCTTGTAAAAGTCGACGCGTACATCCCCGGATGCCCGCCCGCACCTGAAGTCATCTACAACTTCTGCATTGCGGCGGTCACCGGCGACACCCAGTACCTGGCGCCCTTCATGGCCCAGAACGTCGGCGGCTACCACTGCGGCTGCGACCTGCAGACCCAGGTCGTCCAGAACTCGCTGTGCATGGGCTGCGGCACCTGCGCCTCGTCCTGCCCCACCAGGGCAATCGACATGGAGTTCGGCAGGCCAAGCTTCCAGCAGGTCCGCTGCGTAAAGTGCGGCGCCTGCGCGGCTGCTTGCCCGAGGATGTTCCTGCCAGTGGCAGAGATACAGAAGAAACTGATGGTGTGAGGTGACACAAATGGCATTCGGAAAATACAAGGAAGTAATGGCACTCAAGGCCAAGGATGCGAAGGTCACCGGCGTTGCCCAGGACGGCGGCGTAGTAACCTCTATACTGTGCTACGCGCTTGAACAGGGCGTCATCGACGGTGCCCTGCTGGCCGCAAAGAGCGACACCCCCTGGCTGCCAAAGCCGGTCGTCGCGACCACCAAGGAACAGATCATCGCGGCTGCGGGTACGAAGTACACCATCAGCCCGAACATGTCGCAGATCAAGCACGCTGCCCGTGAACAGGCGCTCGACAAGATCGCTATCGTGGGCACCCCATGTCAGATCTACGCGGCACGCAAGATGCAGCTCTACCCGTTCGGCGCCCGCCACATCGCGGACAAGATCGCGCTGACCGTCGGCATCTTCTGCACGGAGAACTTCTCCTACGCCGGCCTGAAGACCGTCATCGAGGACCACTGCAAGGTGCCCATCGACTCCGTCACCAAGATGGAGATCGGCAAGGGCAAGTTCGCAGTCAAGGGCGCGAAGGACGTGGCGATCCCCATTAAGGAGACCCACAAGTACGAGCAGGACGGCTGCCACGTGTGCAGTGACCTGACCGCCGAATTCGCAGACATCTCGACCGGCAGCATCGGCACCCCCGACGGCTGGTCCACCACCTTCACCCGGACGACCAAGGGCAGCGACCTCATGAAGAAGGCGCTCGCCGCTGGCCTGTTCGAGAAGAAGGAGATGGCCGAGTTCGCGGCACCCATGGGCCTTGCCATGCTCGAGAAGCTCGAGACCGGCAAGAAGGACAAGGCCAAGAAGACGGTCGCAGACAGGACCGCACTGGGCCTGTACACCACCCCGGGCATCGTATACTGAACAAACATTCGTTTGCGGGCCGCAAGGCTCGCAACAATTCTATTTTTTCCAGAAATTGCTTCTATTTCCATTGGTACATGGCAGGGCTATCGTCTCATGGCCTGGCGAACGCTCGCGCGCGCGTGACCGGTACGAAAACGGATTACTTTGACGCCGCAGAGGTTTACGAGAGGTCACAGAGCTCTTGGAACCTCTGCAGCCTCAAACTGTCAGCCGCGTTTGTATATGCGCTTGACCGCCTTTTTGGCCGCTTCCCGCACGGATACGATGCGGTGCCTCGTGAGTTGCTGTAGCGGGTCAATGGCGCGGAGATCGCCGATCTCGGCCAGCGACCAGATCGCGTTCAGCACCACTTTCTGATTGTTATCGTCCAGGGCACGAATCAAGGGCTCCACTGCCCGGGCATTTCCAGTAGCGCCGAGGTCCATGGCAGCTTTCCAGCGTTGCGAGACGTTAGAGCTTTTCAGCCGGGCGATCATGCTGCCGATCGGGTCGGAATCTGCCGGTGTGGCAGGCGTCTTTGGCCTGGCCTGCGGAACTGTCGGCCTGCTTTTTTCGATGGCAGGAAGTTTGCCTGCGCCATCTGTCTGCAGTACCGGATGGGATGGCCTGACATCGGCAGCAATCACTGACGGGATGCTCCTGAAGAACTGTTCCATGGCACCTCTGATATCGCCGGGCTTTACCTCGGTAAATTCGCTTGTCTCCTCCGCAGGGAACCGGTGGTAATACCCGAGCTTGCCATAGCGATCGGAAAACGGCCGCGTATACCTCCGGTCTACAAGGATCATGACTCCGTAGTCCGTAGGAGACCTGATCACCCGCCCGCATGCCTGCCGTATCTTCTTCACGGCCGGCTGCGAGACCACATATTCCATGCCTTTTCCCGGGTAGAGGCTCTCATAGGCGTTGATGACCGCCTGGGAACGGTCGTCCCGGTAGTTCTGCAGTCCCACGCCCACGACGACCACCGTGCGGCAGCGATCATATCGGTAGTCGACGCCTTCGGTGAGGGTGCCCCACAGGTAAGCCATCATGACCGCTTTATTCCCCGAGTCCCCGTAGCCGAAGAACTGGTTTTTCAGCTTCTCCGGTGACAGGCCTTTCTCGGGCACGAGGACGGGCACGTCTACATCGACGAGCCGCGAATACTTCTTCGCCTCCTCCGCTGTCGGGAAAAAGAAGAGCACGTTGCCTGCGGACGCCTTAATAATGTCCTCGAACAGGGTGGCCAGCGTCTTCTCCATCTGCAGGTCGCCCCGGTTGCTGTACATGAGGGGCCCTACATCGACCGCAAAGGTCTTCCTGCGCTCCGGGGGGAACGGGCTCCCGAAGGCGATCTCGATGGTATCCCGCTTTATCTGCAGCACTTCTTTCAGGGTGTCGAAGGGCTGCAGCGTCGCAGACATGAGAACCGCACTGCCCGGGCCGTCGAGCATGGGCCCGGAGACCTCGCCGGGGATGCAGTTACACAGCTCCAGCGTCGCGTACAGCCTGCCGTCCTGGCTCTTATGCACTGTCACGATGGGGTAGTGGGCATTATCGGACGAATGCTGTACGTAGGCGTCCATGAAGAGGGCCACGTCGAGCAGCCGGGAGCCGTCGAAGGCGGGCGCTCGGCCGCTCTTGAAATCCTCTTCGCCGCTGCTGAAAATGACAGAGCCCATCTGCTTAACTATATCTACCGCATCCTCCAGCCGGAGGCCGGCGGACGAGAGCTTGTCCCGCAGGGCGATGCAGAAGTAATCGTCGCTTCCCGCAGGGTCACGGACTCTGATGTCGATCCCTCTCGGGGACATGCGCTCTGCCTGCCCGAACTTAAGCTTTTCCGCATACGTCTTCCGCAACGTGTCCCGCAGGCTGCCGAGCAGCCGCAATGCGTTTTCCCGGGCAATCCTGAGGCTGGCCTCGTCATAGCTGTCGTTGGCTGCCCTGAGCCGTGTGACTTCCTTTTCAGCGGCTTCCAGAGCTACCTCGTCAAGCGGCGGCATCCCGCTGGAGCGGGCCTGCTCCTCCAGGTTATGGGCTTCGTCGAAAATGATGATCAGGTCGGATATCTTACATCCGAGGACGGTAAGGAAACGTTCCCGGAACTCCGGCTTGATCAGGTGGTGATAATTACAGATGATCAGGTCGGCGTCTTTCAGGTTCTCCTTTAGCAGCTCGTAGCCGCACTTGCCCTCGTCCTCCGACCGTTCCTTTACGTCCTCAGAAGAGCGTACGCCGTCGAACAGCCACTGCCGGAACTTATCGTTGATGCCGCGCAGGGTCTCGTACAGGTATTCGCATGACTGGCCTTTCAGCCGGCGGAGCGCGTCCTCCTGCAGGACCAGGCTGCTGGTGAGGTCGTGCCGCTCGTCAGGCCGCATGCGCTTCCACTCGTCGGACTTCATTATGTTCCGGATCTGAGTGACTTCTTTCTCTGCTTCAATCCTGGCCTCCGTAGCCAGCGTGAGAGATCTGCAAGCGTGGACACTCTTCCCCGCCGGGCACATCTTCTCCTTGCCGATAAACGTGACAGCCTTAATACCTGCCTTCGCCCGGACTTCCCGGGCCTCTTCTACGAACTGCACCATCTGCTGATGCACCGGCGTCGCAATGATGACCTTTTTCCGCTGCTCCCGGCCGACGGCCAATGCCGGTGCCAGCGCCGACAGTGTCTTCCCCGTGCCGCAGGCACCTTCGAACAGCACCAGCTTGCCAGTAGCCAGGGCCTGGTAGATGGTCTCCATGGCGCTCTCCTGGTTCGGGTAAAAAGATGGCTTCGGGAAAAAGTTCAGGTAAGGCTTGCCGGTCATGTCTGGAGTCTATCTTACATCGCAATGCCCCATTAACTACTTTGCGATTGCGAGTGCGGTGGCGTTCGCTGAAAACGCACCAACAGGTTAAACATTAATACCATGTAAACGGTGTATTGTGAAAAAAATCAAAGGTAGCCGCTGATGTCTGAATATCACCAGAGAAAGTACCGGACAGCGTCCATCGCGCTACTGCTTCTGATAATTTCGTGTTCGCTGATTGTCGGCTGCGTCTCGCTGCCGCCACAGGGGCATGGCACACCTGCGCCGAGCATGACAGCAACTCCGGCCGCGGCAGGCACCGGATTAGCGAATGGCACGCTCCAGGTGCATTTCCTGGATGTGGGCCAGGGCGACTCTATCCTGGTGAAATATGGGAATAAGACCATGCTCGTCGATGGCGGGCCGATCGACGCCGGGCAAACGGTGGGGTCATACCTGAAAGGCCAGGGCATCGGCACGATTGACGTGCTGGTCTCCACGCACCCGCACGCCGACCACATAGGCGGCCTGCTGACCGTGCTCCGGGATTTTCCTGTGAAAGTGGTGTACGACAGCGGCATTCCCCACACGACGCAGACATATGAGGAATACCTGACGCTGATCGACCGGAAGAATATCCGCTATATCGTGCCCGAACGTGGCAACACCATCGACCTGGGACCAGGGGTAACGGTGCAGGTCTTATCGCCGCCGCCCGGCGGCATCGAAGGCGGCGACCTGAACGAGAACTCCATCGTGCTCAAGATCACTCAAGGCAGCGTCGGCTTCCTGCTCGCCAGCGATGCCGGGTTCAAAGCCGAGGATGCCATGCTCGCATCCGGCCACGACCTGAAAAGCCAGGCGTTGAAGGTGGGACATCATGGGAGTAAATATTCCTCAAGCCGGGCATTCCTGAAAGCCGTGGACCCCGGGTACAGCGTGATCGAGGTCGGCGCGGATAATCCCTACGGACACCCGGCGCCTGCCACGCTGGCGCGACTTGATGAGATCGGCTCGAAGGTGTATCGCACTGACCGGGACGGCAATATCGTTATGGTATCGGACGGTAAAGGCATTATTGTAAGCCCACAGCGCACCGCGCCGGCTTAGTGAACATGGGTATAATATGACGCAACAGAAAAAATCGGCCAGCATAAAAGTGACCATCGACAGGTTCGAGGACGGCTACGCCGTGCTCCTGATCAGGGGCGAGGAGCAGGTGCAAATCGACTTCCCGGAGGAGTACCTGCCCGAAGGGTGCAAGGAAGGCGACATCCTGGATATCGATATTTCCCGGGACGTCTCGGGGACCGAAGAAGCTCAAAAAAGAGTCTCCGACCTCATCGGGAAGCTTAAGAACAAAAAGTATGATTAGTCCATGTCGCCGGCGCTGTGGACTTCGGTCAGCATTCCCGCCTTGAGGTCTTCGATGACGTCCTGCAAGGTACCCGCGGCGCCTTTGAACACTCGCACACCTTTGTCGAGCAGCACCGTCAGCATATGCGGCCCTATGGAACCGGCCAGCACCATTTTGACGTCGTTGTCTGCCAGATACTGCCCGTTATTCGTCGCGCCCTTTTTCATCGGGTCATTGGTGATGAACTTCAGGTCGCTGATCTCACCGTTGTCATACTCGAACACGGCGAAGTCCTTTGCCATGCCGAAGTGATCGCTTAGCTCGGAACGCATGCCTTCCGGGTCTGCCACAGGGACTGCAATTTTGACCATGTTATTACCACCGTTAATGACAGCACGGGTTGCTGTCCGAGCGTTCAGTCAGCTTCTGGCTCATGAACGCCGTTACGACATCCTTTACCGTCCCCTCTGCGCCCGTGTACACGCGCATGCCCATGCCGGTAATGGTCAGCCGCTCCATCTCGGCGATCTCCCGGACCAGCACGGCCTGTACGCCCTTGCCCGCCAGGACGAACGCGTTCGTCCCGCCGCCGGGGGAGAGCATGATCTCAATGCCGCTGCTGCCGCCTATGTCCACGATCGTAAAGAACGTGCAGCCGTAAAAGCCGGGGCATACGGCGGCGTTCAGGCCGGTATTGCCCGCCGATGGGATCGCTACCTTCATGCTAATCAACTCTGCTATTCCCCTGATAGTTTATATCTCTGATGTATAGCCGGGAAAAGATATATAGCGCACATAGCATTATGGAATTAGGAACATGCCCTCCGGATACTCGATCGTGATCACGCGCCCCTGCACGGACGCCCCTAACCGGTACATAGCGGAGTCGTCGTTCGGCCGGGGGCTCGATATGGAAGCCGCCTGCACCCTGGCTAAAAGCATTTCAGGCTCGAAGTGCTCCGAAAGTCTCGGCGTGGCCAGGTTCGACTACCGGGACTGGACGATCATCTTATACCGGAGCGGCAGAGTAGACCTGAGGAAGGTGCGGGACGAGGCTGACGCCAGGGCGGCGATGGCCGAGCTCGAGCGCATGTTCGCGGGCGCCTTCGAAGAAGAAAAAATTGATAAGTGATGTTCATGAGAATCAGCATTATCGGCACCGGGTATGTGGGTACGGTCACAGGCACGTGTTTCGCACATATGGGCAATGACGTCCTTTGCGTGGACGTCGACTCTTCTCGTGTGGAGAGGATTAACGCAGGCGTACCGCCCATCTACGAGGAAGGGCTGGAACAGCTTCTCCACGAGCACGCCGGTAAGAATCTCAGGGCCACGCTTGACTACGACGAGGCCATTGCGAACACGGACATCTCCTTTATCTGCGTCCCCACGCCGTCTGACGACGACGGCAAGATCGACCTGCGCTTCATCCGGGAGGCCAGCCGGAGTATCGGCAGGCGGCTGAAGGATAAAAAATCGTACCATGTCGTCGTGGTCAAGAGCACAGTGGTACCGGGGACGACGAAGCAGGTGGTCACGCCTATCCTGGAAGCGGAGTCTGGTAAAAAGGCCGGCAAAGGCTTCGGCGTGGGCATGAACCCCGAGTTCCTGCGGGAAGGCAAGGCCGTGTACGATTTCCAGCACCCGGACCGCATTGTCATAGGGGCGGATGACCCGAAGGCATCCAGTATCATCAAAGGGCTTTACGCCAGCTATTCCTGCCCCAAACTCGATGCTGACACAAAGACAGCAGAGATGATCAAGTATGTGTCTAACGCGTTCCTGGCTACCAAGATTTCCTTTTCTAACGAAGTGGGCAACATCTGCAAGTGCCTCGGGATCGACACGTACAAAGTCATGGAGGGCGTCGGCCTCGATACGCGTATTTCTCCGCACTTCCTGCGGTCAGGCCTCGGCTTTGGCGGCAGCTGTTTCCCCAAGGACGTAAAGGCCCTGGTCAGTAAGGCGACAGAGGCAGACTATGAGCCTCTGCTGTTGAAGACCGTGCTGAAGGTCAACGACCGCCAGCCGGAGATCGCAATCCGGCTGCTCAAGAAGCACGTGCCTGACCTGAAGGGCAAAAAGATCGCCGTGCTGGGCTTAGCCTTTAAAGATGACACGGACGACATCCGCGAGTCGCGCGCCATCCCGCTGATCGGCATGCTGCTGTCGGAAGGCGCAATGGTCACGGCCTATGACCGCATGGCTGCAGAGCACATGAAAAAAGTGTACCCGAACATCGCCTATGCAAAGACCGCCGGTGACGCGCTGGAAGGAGCGGATGCCTGCATGATCGCGACCGAGTGGGCGGAGTTCGGAAAGCTTAACGGCGAGTTCGGGCGGATGAAGACGCGCGTCGTGATCGACGGCCGACGGATGATCGACCCGCACGGCAAAGACATCATCTACGAGGGACTCTGCTGGTAAATCCGGCCCTCACTTTTTTTATCGTGTCCCGCCAATACTTTTTCATGGAATCTGCGGGTATGTGTACAATGTGCGGCAAGCCGTCGAAGAAGCTTTACCATTGTAAGACGTGCGGCCGGATCGCCTGCGGGCAGTGCATCGAGTTCGACTATTGCCGGTCGTGCGCGACGGGCCGGAAGGTAGAGAAAAACGTGCAGTAGCCCATAACCTTTTTTTATTTGCAGGTCGTTTCTGATGCCGTGTCCGATCTGTCCAGCATCATCGCAGGAATTGTCCTTGGGCTGTCCCTGGGAGTGCCTCCGGGGCCCGTCAACGCCGCCATAGCGGCTGCTGCCGCCCGCCGGTCGTACGTCGATGGCATCAAGATCGGCCTCGGCGCGATGACCGCGGACGCCACATATCTCGTGCTGACGGTGATCGGCGTCGCCGTACTGCTGACCGGCAGCCTCGCCCGCAATGCAATCTCTGTGATCGGCGGCCTCATCCTGCTGTATTTCGCTTATGCCACGTTGAAGAGTTACAGGCAGTCCCGTGAAGACCCGGGGAGCGGCGGGACAGGCAACCATTATCTCACGGGCCTGGTCATGGGCCTGACTAACCCGCTGGGCATCCTCTGGTGGGTCACCGCAGGCGCGGCGTTCGTCGCTATGTTCAACGTGCTCGGCGTCGCCGGGTTCATGCTCGGGCTCCTGGCATGGATCACCAGCTTTTCGGTATTCGTCCACTACGCAGGGAAAAAGGTCGACATCGTCTACCCGATCGTAATTATCGGAAGCGGGCTGATGATGCTCTTCTTCGGACTGCTATTGCTGTACGGCGTGATCAGGCCTGCGCTGGGCTTCTGACGCTATCGTTCCCGGGGCGGGGGCAGCGATACGCCCCATTCGGCGACTGCCTTGAGCACGGGAAGGAAAGCCTTCCCATGCCCGGTCAACGAATACTCTACTCTGGGAGGTACTTCGGGGTAGATTCTCCTGTCGACGATGTGGAAATTTTCCAGGTCTCGCAGATGTTTTGTTATCGTCTTCGAGTTCACGTCGCACATCTCCCGTTGGAGCTCGGTGAACCGTAGCGATCGCTCGCCGAGGTACCAGATGATGAGAAGGTTCCACCGGCTACCGAGGATCTGGAACAGATCGCTCATATCACATTTACCGTCATTTTCGCTTTTCATGGCAATTTTTCCATTACTTACTTTTTGGTTACTATGTTACTTAACTACTCCTGATGTATTTAAGTAATTATAAGATATTAACTTATCGTGAGAGCCATGACGGAAAATCATGGTAAAAAATCTATTGAGGCATAATGATGAGGTTAATGGCGATTAATGGAAGCCCGCGCAAGGAATGGAACACAGCCACGCTTTTAAAAAAGGCCCTGGAAGGTGCCGCCTCTCAGGGAGCGGAAACGGAAATGGTCCACCTCTACGACCTCGACTTCAAAGGCTGCAAGAGCTGTTTTGCCTGCCGGCTGAAGGGCGGTAAATCGTACGGCAAATGCGCTCAACTGGATGGGATTACCCCGGTTCTCGAGAGGATAGAGGATGCCGACGCCCTGGTCCTGGGGTCACCAATATACATGGGTATGATAACAGGCGAGATGAAATCCTTCTTCGAGCGGGCCACATATCCCTATCTCACCTACGAATCGCCGCAGGCATCGCTATTTCCGAAGAGGATGCCAGCCGGGTTTATTTATACTATGGGCACCAGCGAGAGTCACGTGGCCGACCTGCAAATCGACCGGCACATCATGGTCAACCAGTGGATCATGAACATGATTTTCGGCCCGGCGGAATCGCTAATAGTCACAGACACTTACCAGTTCGGCGATTATACAAAATACGTCAACGCGCACGACGCGGAAGGCAAAGCGAAGCGACGCAAAGAGGTCTTCCCGCAGGACTGCCAGAAAGCGTTCGACATGGGCGTACGGTTCACAAGAAAATAGTTGAGCATTCGCGGAGACGGGCAGCCGCTCGCGCGCGCGAGATCGCCGGCCAGGCTATTTTTTAACTGCTTCCGCGATGATCGGCGCCACCGACACCTTGCTCGTCGCCTTCTCCAGTGTGTCCGTGGACAGGATGGACCGCATGCCGCCGTTGTTTAGCCGCAGGACCGCGTTTCTCACCAGCACCGCATGGACGCAGGCTACGTGGACCTCGCGGGCCCCTTCGGCCTTCAGCAGTTTGATCGCCTCGGCGATAGTGCCGCCGGTGCTGACGATATCATCCATCAGCACCACATCCCGGCCCTTGATGTCGAGGTTTTTGGGTGCGATCTTCACCTCGTCGCCCGAGATGCGGGTCTTTTCCAGGTAGTCGTACGGCAGGTTGTACTGTTCGGCCGCGGGCTTCACGATCTTCAGCGCCCCGTCGTCCGGCGCCAGCAGGACAGGCTCATAGAGGCTCATGTTCACAATGTAATTGCCAATGACGCCGGAGGCGTTCAGGTCAGTCGCCGGGCACGGGAAGTACGGGAGGACTGACGGGTCATGGATGTTGACGGTGAAGACGCGATCAGCGTTGATCGTCTTCGCGATCGCGCGGGCGCTGATGGGCTCGCCGGTGTGGAATCGCTTGTCCTGACGGGCGTAGCCCATGTAAGGGATGACGACGGTCAGGCTCTTCGCCTCATCGCAGGCATCGATCAGCTCCAGAAGATAGACATAATCGGCGGCTGTCGGAGTGCTCTGGACGATCACAATGTCCTGCCCTTTGATGTCGCCCGTGACGCGGGTGAATACCTCGCCGTCGGGGAACTCCTTGTAGTCGGTCAGGTCGACCTCGACGCCCAGCAACGATGCCGTCCGGGTCGCCAGGAGCTGGGATGACGGCCCTGCCACGATCTTCATGCCCATGTTCAACACGCCGTTAATACTCAATGATTCTACCTTGAATGGCAACCTGAAGGAATATAAATGTATCCTGCAAGGGCTTCTGAAAGCGAGGGCGGATAAGCTTTAAAGCATATACAAGACATTATATGAGTGCATGAAGGTCATTTCCGTCGTCGGCTACAAGAAAACGGGCAAGACCACGCTCGTCGAGCGTCTCGTGTCCGAGCTGAAGAAGCAAGGCACCGTCGGGACTGTGAAGCATTCGAGAGATGAGATACTGCCCTACGGCGGGGATACCGACCGTCACCTGGACAGCGGCGCGACGGTAACGATCGGCGTCACGCCGACGCGGAGCATCAAGATATTGAGGAGTACAGACGTGAAGGATGCGCTCCGCGAGCTGTCCTTCGAAGGCGTGGATTTCGCTGTAGTCGAAGGCTTCAAGCAGAGCAGCCTGCCGAAGATCGCCATCGGCGACGTGGAGGCGGCCAACGTGGTCGCCCGCGTGGATATTAACGCGACGGGCGAGCAGCTTGCCGCCATCGCCATGGCGCAGCCCGACCGGGTGACGCTGTTCGATCTGCTGGCGAAAGTGCACAGGAACCCGGAAATCAAGAAGGCGGGCGCCATTGGCACGTTCACCGGCATCGTCAGAGAGATCGCCAAAGGCGAGACGACGAAAGCGCTCGAGTTCGAGAGCTACGACGAGGTCGCGAAAGAGCGCATCGCGAAGATCGAGCGGGAACTGAAGGCGAAGCCCGGTATCGTGGATGTGCTCATTCATCACAAGACCGGACGCATTGCCGCCGGAGAGGACATCGTTTATATCGTAGTCGCGGCCGGCCACCGGCAGGAGCTGTTCCCTGTGCTGCGGGATGCGATCGAGAGGATAAAAGAAGAAGTGCCCATCTGGAAGAAGGAGCTGACGGTTTCCGGCGAATACTGGGTACATGACGAGGAGAAATAACATGGCGCTGTTCGGCACGAACGGAGTAAGGGGGGTCGCCAACGTAGAGATGACCCCTGAGATGGCGATGAGCCTGGCGAAGAGCATCGGGACGTTCAGGAGCGGGAGGTTCGCGGTGGGAATGGATACGAGGCAGTCTGGCGACATGTTGAAAAACGCGGTGATCGCAGGCCTGCTATCGACCGGATGCTCGGTGGTCGACCTGGGCATCGCGCCCACGCCCTGCGTCCAGTACTATGTGAAGCGTCATGCGGACGCAGGAATGATTATCACTGCATCCCACAACCCGCCCGAGTACAACGGCATCAAGGGCATTGCCGGCGACGGCACCGAGATGTCGCGGCAGGACGAGGCCGCCGTTGAAAAAATCTACTTCTCCTGCACCTACAAGAACGCGAACTGGAGCGATACGGGCAACATCTCCTGTGCCGACCCGAAGCCGGAGTACATCGACGGGATCATTAACGCCGTCGATGCTGCGGCCATCCGGGATAAGCACTTCACCGTCGTATCGGATACCGGCTGCGGCGCGGCAAGCGTGACGACTCCGTTCCTGCTGCGCAAGCTGGGCTGTAAAGTGATCACGCTCAACGCACAGGTGGACGGCACCTTCCCGGGCCGGAACCCCGAGCCTACGGGCAACGAGATCAACGACCTGAAGGCAGCCGTCAAAGCGGCAGGCGCCAACCTTGGCGTCGCCCACGATGCCGACGCCGACCGGGCGGTATTCATCGACGACAAAGGTAGGTTCGTCAACGAGGACGTGCTCCTCGCGCTGATGACACAATACAAGCTGCAGCAGAAACCAGGCAGCATCGTGGTCACCCCGGTCAGCTCGTCTTCCCTGATCGAGGACATCGCGAAGCAATACGACTCTAAGGTCATCTGGACCATGGTTGGCAGCATCCATGTGGCCCGGAAGATGATGGAAGTTGACGCCGTCTTTGGCGGCGAGGGCAACGGCGGCCTCATCTTTCCCGAGTTCCAGTACTGCCGGGACGGCGGCATGTCCGCGGCCAGCATGCTGGAGATGCTCGCGAAGACCGGCAAGAAGCTCAGCGACATCGTGGATGCGCTGCCGTCTTACAGCAGCGTGAAAGAGAAGATCAAGTGTAAGGATAAGGATGCCATACTGAAAAGCATCGAGAACGAGATAAGGAAGGAAAAGGCGAAAGCCGACCTTACCGACGGCATCAAGGTCTTCCGTCCAGAGGGCTGGGTGCTGATCCGGGCGTCGGGCACCGAGCCGATCATCAGGGTCTTCGCCGAGTCCCGCACCGATGACGGCGCGAAGAAGCTCGCGGAGTACGGTGTCGGGATGGTCAACAAGTTCAACCGTTAGCCGGTTGTCTCTTTTTTATTTCTTCGATTCAATGATTGTGAGATAATGTTTTTCTTTTGAAAATGCCATTTATACATGACTAACAGGGTTGGAGTTGTACGTCGATGGATACAAACGAGGTACTGGAACGCCATGATAAATACATGAAACCGTACCGCGTCTATTTTTTCATATTGGAGTTCCTCGTCTTGCCTGTCGGGGCCATCCTGACAGGTTATGCGCTGGGCTTTACGAGTCAGGCATCTGTTATGGCAATCACTTACTTGATCGCTGATATCCTGACCACAGCTATCAGGGGCAGGACGTTCCTGGGCACTAAAATCGGCTGGATAAAGCCGTTGAAATTACCATACCCACGCATACTGACGACTGTGATTAGCGGGGTCTTCCTGGTCTTTCTAACGGCCATAGCTATTCTCGAGATGATCAATGGCCATATGCTCATAGGGCTGGGCTCACTTTGCCTTGTGGCCATATGCATCAGTGCTTTGATCATGCAGTGGAAGAAACAGTATGATCAGCGGCTCTCGATCTTATCGGCATTTTTACTTCTTGTGATGGTACTGCTGATCGCCGCTTATGTCGAGAACCCGATCATCAGGCTTATCACGTTCCTGCTGGCCCTCGCATGGAGCTTTTTCGTGGCGTTAGGGGTCTATAACGTGTTTATTAAGAGAAAGCAGGTACAGGCTTGAAGCTGCAAACGATGAAAAAACGTCGCCTTTGCAGAAGTCGGTCACGCGTGTGCGCGCGAGCGCCCGGACGGTACGCGACGAATTACCCGGCCAGTTTTTCAAACTCTTATGCCGGACCAGGGCTCCGGTCATAAGCTGACTCCTGGCTACCTGGCGCTCTATGCGAGCGTGACAGCATCCGCTACCCGTGCTACCGATAGTAATAATAAAAAATGTTTAGGGTGATAAACTGGTTTTAGTCGATCACAAAAACCCTTTCTTCTGCAGCCAGTCGACCTGCGGCTGGGTATAGCGCCAGACGACGTCGGCCTTCTCGTTCTGGAACTCCCATGGCACGACGATGACCGTGTCGCCTTCGCGAATCCAGATCCGCTTCTTGATCTTGCCCGGTATCCGGCACATGCGAGTCACGCCGTCCGCGCATTGCACCACGACGCGGTTGGCGCCGACCATGCTGACCACGTGGCCTAAAATTTCACCCTCTCGCTTGTTAGGCGTCCGCACCCTGGTGATGGGCTCACCGGGGGTCTCTCCGGGTCTGTTACGCTGTCGCTCCAGTGTATCACCACATATTTTTAATGCTGACGTAATATATGAAAGTGTATGTTGGTTTGTGGTCAACGTACGGTTGATCGCCGGCCTACATGCGCTGCCTGACCGACTCCAGTATCAGGTTCATGTATTTCGCGGCCGCCTTTTTCAGGTCCATGGGGTGGACCTTCTTAGCCGCGAAGTCGTCCCGGAGCGCCTCGAAGCTCGAAAACTCCATGTTACCGCCGTGCTTCTCCGGCCGCTCGATGGTGATCGTCGGGTACTTCATGAAGATGTGGTACCGGAACAGGTCCAGCACAGGGTTGTCGGCGACCTGGCCCATGGGGCAGAACGCCTTCTCGATCTTTTTCGTTACCGACTCTGCCGGCTCGTCCACACTGATGTTGTTGCCCTTGCTCGACGACATCTTGGTTCCGTCGAGGCCGAGCAGGATGGGCGTGTGCAGGCAGATCGGGCTCTTATAGCCCATGGACGGCAGCTCCTCCCGGGCGAGCATGTGTATCTTCCGCTGGTCGATGCCGCCCATGGCCACATCGACGTCGAGGTAAGCGATGTCCAGGGCCTGCATGAGCGGGTAGATCATTTGCGATACCCTCGGGTCCTCAGCGTCGCGGGACACCTCGTCCATGCTCCGGCGGGCCCGGTTCAGCGTCGTATCGCACGCCATCCGCAGTACGTCGGTCTCATAGGCTGGCGAGAGCTGGTAGCTCGAGCCCAGCACGAAGCGAGTCTTATCCGGGCTCAGGCCCAGCGCGATGAAGCACCGCTTGTTGTAGTCGGCGATCTTCGCGATCTCCTCCATAGTGCCCTTGCGGTTCAGGTACGCGTGCAAGTCCGCTAACAGCACGGTCACCTCGAAACCCGCCTGCTGGAGGTCGATGAGCTTGTTGGCCGTGATCATGTGGCCCAGGTGGATGTTCCCGCTCGGCTCATAACCCACGTAGACTTTCGGGTGCGGGTTCGTTGCGAGCAGGTTTTTCAGTTCATCCATCGTCACCACTTCTTCCACGTTACGGGTGACCAATTCAAGCTTATCCATTAACTCACCACTCTGCGTAATAGATATCACATTGCCTATAAAATATTTCCCATAAGCATTGGACACGAAGGGCACTAAGGGCACAAAGGGCACAAAGGGGCAGCCATTACCAGGAATTTTTAGGTAAAGCCTATAGTGCCCTTTGTGGCCTGTGGCCTTAGTGCCCTTCGTGTCCAATGCTTTAGTGTAATGGTTAAATAGGAAAACGACAATAAAAACGTTGGGATGGTAACTTGAGCAGTAAAACACTTGGCCGTGGCTCGCCGCTCGGCGGATCCGGAGAGGGTAAACTATTCATCGCGCTCGTGATCGTCTGCGTCATACTCGCCGCCGTGGCCTTCGCGCTGTTCGCGGCCAATCAGTCGCAGGACAAGTCGCTAAAAGACAGAGTGGCGGAACTGGAAGCCATCGAAGGCAATATGAGCCAGGCGACGCAGGACCTTGCGATGCTCAGGGCAAACTACTCGTCTCTCAGCGGACAGCTCGCTACCGTAAAGGCAAACTACGAGGACGTCTCGTCCAGGTACCACGCGCTCCAGAATAAGAGCGATACCGACATCACCAGGATGAACACATTCCTCGAGGACACGCCGACCATCGCGTACACTTATGTGATTGCTTCGAAGCTCCTAGCGGACAATAAGACGAACCAGGTTGTCACAGTCACTGCCTATAACCTGGGCAAGACGGACGTCGATGGCATCAAGATGACATGCACCGTGAAAACGGGCAATACGACGAGCGTGCAGGAACAGACGTTCCCTTCGGTTATGTCAATGGATAAGCGCGCGTATAGCTGGGAGTTCAGTAACAATACAATCATCGAAGACGTCTGGGCAGGTCTTGCTTAGACACGACGACTCGAAGGACTTCAAAGACATAGTCTTTCCTGAATCTCTTTGTTCAGGCTTGTGACCCTTTCGACACAAAGGCCACAATGGCCACAATGTACACGAAGTCTCAGGTAGAAAGAGGCTGCCATTGCCCCTTTTTTAAAATGAACGTCGTGTACCTCGTGGCCTTCGTGGCCTTCGTGTTGAAAAGGTCATGAGTATATAAAACATATCACAAATGACTAACACAAAGACCCGATAAGCGGGCGCCTGATGTCTGTACAGGGTAAGCCATAAAAAACAAGCGTTTATTGCCGCATCATTGACGTCAGCGACCCCACAATTTTTTCGATACGTGCCGCCGTTTGGCCTGACTTTGTGCCTTTGTGTTATATAAACACAGCCGCATTTCCTTTAATTATGCATATGTTCATGATCGTAGGGCACCGGGGGGCCGCGGGGTACGAGCCCGAAAACACGCTGCTCTCCTTCCAGAAGGCCATCGAGATCGGCGTGGACTGGATCGAGATGGACGTGCGCCGGTCGGCCGATGGCCACCTCGTGATCATTCATGACGACACGGTGGACCGGACGACCAACGGGCACGGGAAGGTAAGCGAGATGACGCTGGCGGAGCTGAAAGCGCTCGACGCGGGCAAGGGACAGAAGATACCCACCCTGCAGGAAGCCATCGATATCACGAAGGGCAGGGTCAAGATCGTTACCGAGATCAAGCAGCAGGGGACCGAGCTGGAACTGCTGGACCTGATCGACAGGAACGACATTGTCAACGCCTGCATGGTCGCTTCTTTCGATACATACTCCATCAGGCGCATTAAAGGGTTCAGCCCGCAAAGCCCTACTGCGGCTATCGTCAGTCGTCTGCCCGTCGACTTCAAAGCCCTCGCCCTCGACGTGATGGCAGACTGTATTTTCATGCGCAAGGACATCGTGTCGCAGGCCATTATCGACGAAGCGCATAAGAACGGGTTCACAGTCAACGTGTGGAACGAGGACACGCCCGAGGAGATCAGGAAGTACGCGGCGATGGGGCCTGACTATATGAGCAGCAACTATCCGGACCGGCTGAAAATGCTTGCATCCGCACCTGCTGCCTGACGAATGGGGCAATCTTCCACGCGCGAGGGCACTTCCGCACAGGCAAGCGTTGACAGGCCTGATCGCTTTTCATCGTCTCCAGCATGACCATCGCTGTGGTCGTCCGCCAACGTCCATTGTCCGGTTGCCATTGAACGATGTTTTGCGTAACTATTTATTGACCATTTGACTAAGTAGAACCTGTTTACAGGATTGATGTCCCATGGCGATACACCCAATTGAGTTCAGGTATGGCACCCCGGAAATGAAAGCGGTATGGACCGAGGAAGCCAAGCTGAAGAAGCTCCTGCAGGTCGAGGCGGCGCTGGCCCGGGCGGAAGCTGCGGTCGGCCTGATCCCGAAGAATGACGCGGAGACCATCGCGGCCTGTATAGGCAAAGTCGACGTCGAACGCGTCCGGCAGATCGAGGACGAGATCAGCCACGACATGATGGCCGTGGTGCTCGCCTATGCAGAGCAGTGCGGCGAGCCGGGCAAGTGGGTACACTACGGTGCTACGTCGAACGACATCCTGGACACCGGGCTTGCCCTGCAGCTGAAGGATGCCATGGACCTTCTCGCGGACAAGCTGCACAGGCTCAAGTTCGTGCTGCTGGAGAAGGCAGATACGACAAAGCACCTGGTCACCGCCGGCCGCACGCACGGCCAGCTTGCGGTGCCGACCACATACGGTCTGCGTTTTGCGATCTGGGCCATGGAAATCTCGCGCCACGAGGAACGCCTTACGCAGATGCGGACCCGCGTAGCCGTAGGACAGATGAGCGGCGCCGTGGGGACACAGGCGGCGTTCGGCAAACAGGGCATCAAGATTAAAGAGCTGACCATGGAATACCTCGGCATCCCGGCTGTGACGGTATCCAGCCAGGTCATCCAGCGGGACCGCCATGCGGAGTACATGATGTTCCTGGCCGGGGTAGCGAGCACCCTCGATAAGATTTGCCTGGAAATCCGCCTGATGCAGCGCAGCGAGATCGGCGAGCTGGCCGAGGGCTTCGGCAAGAAGCAGGTCGGCTCCTCCACGATGCCGCACAAGCGGAACCCGATCAACGCCGAACAGGTCTGCGGCCTGGCCCGGGTAGTCCGGGCGTACGTCGAGCCCGCGCTGGAGAACAACGTGCTCTGGGACGAGCGCGACCTGACCAACTCGTCCTGTGAGCGGGTGATCATCCCGGAGTCCTCGATTCTCCTGGACCACATCCTGAACAAGACGATTAAAGTGATCACTGGCCTGACCTTCTATCCCGAGAACATCAAGCGCAACCTCAATATCTTACGTGGCGTGCAGATGAGCGAGGCCGTGATGATCGAGCTGGCAAAACGCGGGTTTGGCAGACAGAAGGCCCATGAGATCGTCAGGGATGCGTCGATGCGGGCGTTCGAGCAGAAGAAGTCGCTCAAGGAAGCCCTTCTGGAGAACCTCGAGATTGCCGCGAAGCTGAAACCTGCCGAGGTTGACAGGATCACGGATCCGGAGAACTACATCGGTACTGCGGTGGAGCAAGTGGACTTGGTATTACAGAAAGAAGGTTACATACCAAAGCGGTAACATAGTAATAAATCGATCAGGACTTTTTACTTTTTCTCGGGTCGACGTCCAATCTTGCTTTGCCGGGCATACTCCGGGTTTTTCCGGTCTTATGAAAAATTTAATAAAATGAAGCCGACGCATGCCGATCTAACGATAAATGTAATAAACCATATGAATGGAGTTTAGACATAGCTATTTTTCATCACCCCTACTTGAAAATACCCTTTTTCATCCGTCGAGTGCTCCGCCGTCCGGGCCGCGCTCTTACAATTCCCTGTGCAGAAAGAGAATCAGGATATGGTCTATCCAATATTAATCGCGGTGCGACGCCCATGCTTGCTTCGCATGCATGGGCTACTCCGGGTTTTTCAGGTGCTGCGCCGTCCGGGCCGCGTTCTTACAATATCTGATACCAGTAGAGCAGTAACTAATTGATCAGATTTTGGTCTGTCCAATATTAATCGCGGTGCGACGCCCATGCTTACTTCGTCGCATGTGCTACTCCGGGTTTTTCCGGTGCTGCGCCGTCCGGGCCGCGCTCGCACCCCCGGAGACACGACCCGGCGGCGCCTCGCTTCGCTCGGCTGCGCCCGGTCGAGTCCCTTCGCAAGCGCTAAGCAACGCGCCTGTCGGCAGCGTTCATTGCCCGGCCGCCTCCGCACCCCTCGCACAGCTGCGCGTGCGAGGGGCCTTCGGCCAGAAAAACCCTCCGCCTTCCGCGGAGAAGCAAAGGCTCACGCGTCTGGACTAGTGTTGGATCGATGCCTGTACTATTGTTGGTAAGGGTAGCCGGTGCTTCTCCGCGGAAGGCGGAGGGTTTTTTCGGCTTGCCCGCTCGCACGCATCAGCTGTGCGAGGGGTGTGGAGGTGGCGGGTGTGAAAAACGCTGCCGATAGGCGCGTTTTTCAGGGCTTGCAAAGGAGGCTCAACGCTGCCGAAGGCGCGTTGTGCCGACGAAGGTGCGAGCCCGTCGCCCGACACCGGAACACCGTAAAAACCCGGAGTAGCACGTGCGGCGAAGCAAGCACGGGCGTCGCACCGCGATTAATATGGGACATATTAGCTATTGGCCGATATGCCTTTTCAACAAGAAGCAAGCACGGGCGTCGCACCGCGATTAATATTGGAAGTAATGGATAATGGCTAACAGGTTTTATTAACAAGAAGCAAGCACGGGCGTCGCACTGCGATGGGAATTGAGAGAAACTGCTTGTTGTGTTCCTGATGATAGGATTAAGAGGAACAAACTTCCCGGGATATAAAGAAGCAACCGGTTAGTATTAAATGATATTGTATGTATTTACAGTTGTGAATACAGTCGTAAATTCGTTTGTAGATATTGGCGAAGTACATGGCTAAAGATCGTTTATTATTATTACCAACGCTGAACGAGGAAGCGGCGTTGCAGGCGCTGGCCCCGGAGATACCGCAGGATTTCGATGTCCTGGTCGTCGACGGCGGCTCGACGGACGGCACCAGGCAGGTGGCGGAGTCGCTCGGCTATACGTTTATATCTCAAAAGTTCGGTAAAGGCAAGGGCTGCGGCGTCCGCACAGGCATGGAGTGGTTCCTTGCGTCCGGTTACAACTATCTCGCCATGATCGACGCCGACTACACGAACGACCCCCGGGAGACGACCGGCATGATCGGTGTGCTGGACAGGGGAAGCGACATCGCGCTGGGCAGCAGGGACAAGCGGATGCAGATCGAGCATCTTGGCCGGTTTTCGCTGTTCGTCAACCTGTCGACATCAGCCCTGACCAGCCTGGCCTATGGCCTTGACCTGCCGGACATCCAGACGGGCTACTGGGCGTTCAGCCGCAAAGCCGTCGAAACGCTGTACCCGATGCTGAAGGCAAGCGGCTTCGAGATAGAGTATGACGTCGTCTATAACTCGTGGCGAGAGGGCCTGCGCATCGGCTACAAGCCCGTGGCGTTCAGGCGCCGGGTGGGCGAGTCGAAGTTCACGTATTACCTGCGGATGAAGCAGGTCTACTTCGGGCTGACCTATGTCTACGGGAGCCTGACGCTGATGATAGGGCAATGGCTCAACGGCGGCCGTAAATTGCGTTAACGGCCGGGCACCTGGCTGCGGCCGGTCATTTCGCACTTTCGTTGTCTCATTTTTAATGCTTGCCAGCTTGACCGTTTTATTGCACCATGTCAGAGCACGCGCGCATGAAACGGCACGCCGTCTCGGGCGTACAGTGGACCGGCCTGTCGACGCTGGTCACGTCGGCCTTCCAGTACGTCCAGGTGGCGGTGCTGACCCGGTTCCTCAGCCCTACGGACTTCGGCCTCATGGCCATGGCCATGGTCGTCATCGGCGTCGTGCAGGCGTTCAACGACATGGGCATCTCCAACGCGATCATCCAGCGCCAGGACACGACTCGAGAGAGGCTTTCCAGCCTGTTCTGGCTGGAGATCGCGGCCGGGCTGGGCCTTTTCGTGATCACGATTGCCATCACGCCTTTGACAGTGAGCTTTTACAACGAGCCTGCGCTGTTCTCCGTAATGCTCTGGATCAGCACCATCTTCCTGATCACGCCGCCGGGGCAGCTTTATCTGGTCCTGCTGCAGCGTGACCTGAAGTTCCGGGACCTGGCCGTCATCGAGATATCGGCCACTATCGTCAGCACTATCGCGATGTTCGCTGGCGCATGGTACGGGCTCGGGGTGATGGCGCTGGTCATCGGGCAGATCGTCTATTATGGCATCCGCAGCATACAGCTCGTCGCCGCCGGGCTGCCGCACTGGCAACCACACCTGCACTTTCGGATGTCGGACCTGGGCGGGTATATCGGGTTCGGGCTGTACCAGATGGGCGAGCGGACTGTTACGTACATGGCCATTAACGCGATCAAGTTCATCATCGGCCGATATCTCGGGGCGGAAATTCTCGGGCTCTACTACGTTGCCTATCAGATCATCGTATATCCGGTCCTGAGGATCAGCACGGTCATTATGACCGTATCTTTCCCCATACTGGCCAAATTTCAGGATTCGAACGACCTGCTCGGGCGAGGCTACCTGCATATGTCGCGCCTCATCTCATTTTCAATGTTCCCGGTTCTCGTCGTGGTCTTCGTCGCCGCCCCGGTCTTCGTGCCGATGCTGATGGGGCGGGGCTGGGAAGGCGTGACGCCTATCTTCCAGATACTGTGCGTGGTAGCGCTTTTCAAAGTGCTGGGGAGCACGACCGTACCAACGTACCTGGCCAGAGGGCGCGCCGATCTCGGATTTGTCTGGAACCTGATCGTCGCCATCGTGAACGCCGTCGTATTCTACCTTCTGGCCGGGTACGGCATCATCGTGCTGACGCTGGCCTTCGCGGCCATCAGCCTGCTGCAGTTCGTCGTCATGCAGACGATCACCGGCATGATGATTGAGCTGAAGTGGAGCAGGTACCTTGGCGCCATGGCACTGAATACAGTGAAGAGCGTCATAGCGGGCGTTCTTGCCTACGGGGCATATCTGGCCGGAAGGTCACTGGAGCTGGGCAATATCACATTGCTGGCCATCATGGTGCTTGTCAGTGCCATCGCGTATCTGGCTATGGCTTTAGCCTTCAACCGGGAATATTTACGAGAGCTCTGGAGCCTTCTCGTGCCGGGCGCTGAACCTTAAAGCCCTGACCATCCAGGATTCCGGCATATTATAGCTCTGCCTGTCCGAGCGTTTTAATGATGAAGTCTTTATACCTGTCGTCAATGAAAAACACGTTACCCTTTTCCGGGCCACGGACTTTCACGATGATATCTCTGTCCATCAGCTCGTTGATGTGCCGGTGGGCGGCGGTGGTCGAGACGCCGAGCCGCTGCGACAGTTCCAGGCTGGTCAGCCCGGGGCTTTCCGCAAGCATGGCCAGCATCCGGCGCAAGGGCTCCCGCCGCAGCAGCGACAGCGCGATCCGTTCCTCAGGCGTGTAGGTCCCGGAGTTCGTGAAGTACCGCAGGTATTTCCCGTCTTCCCGGTGGTATATGACCCGGTGGTTGATCGATAGCACGAACAGGTGATAGCGTATTGTCCCTATGTTCATGCCGATGTCCCGCGAAAGGTCGACTGCCGTTGCGCCGGGATGCCCGACGACGTAGCGGAGTACGCGGTTGCGGTTTTCATTCTTATCGATGCGGCTCCTCGCCCGCGCTACTGCGCCGACCAAAAAGAACCGGAGGAACAGGTAGGCGACGGAAACGAGGGCGGCGCCCGCGGCAATCCCCGCGGTGCCGCCGCCCATCTTCCCATGGTTCGTGAGATAATAGAAAGCGCCATTACCTGCAGCCGACTTCATGACCAGGCCATCCGGCTGCCGCTCCCAGAGCAGGTTGCCGTCCCGGTCGAGCGCGTACAGGCCTCCGGCATAGACACATCGCGAACGGTTGATCACGAGCGGGTATTCGTAGATGTCATAGTAATAGCTGACGTAAATTACGTCCCTGCCGGGGTATATCTTCACGTCCTTTTGCGCGTTGGTCGACTGAGGATATATTTCGTGTGGCTGGCCGTTAGTGTCGAGATAGCGATAATCCTCCGCTATGGGAACGATGTACTGTGCCCTCAGCAGCACATCCCGGTAGTTGCCCAGGTTCAAAGTGAGGACATGACTGTCCCCGGCCGGTACCGTGAAGTTCCATAGCCTCGCCCCGCGCTTTACGTCATATGCGACGATGAATCCGTGATCGATCTGTCCCGATGCGAGCGATTCGTTAACGACCGTAGGGCTTATGGGAAAATTATTGTCGAACGCATAGATGATCCCGTCCTTACCGGCAATGGAGTCGAGTCCGTCATATGGCATGAATATGCCTGAATTGCTCCCCCCGTCGTCACCCAGGCCCCGCATAGTGATATCCCCTTCCGCCGATATCATGCATGTATAGGCGGTCATTCTCAGGCAGTCCAGCGGGGAAAGATATGCGTTGCCAAGGCTGTCCACTGGCATGATGGGCAGCGGGACGTAGATAATGCCTTCCGGCTTCGCCCCGTCGATCGGTTTGACACCGCCCCCTATCTGCCGCACCCACTTCAGCCCGCCGTTTGTGTCCAGCGCGGCAAAGCCCTGCTGCACGGGCACATACAGCGTATGGTTGGCATAGATCGGGACGCAGCTGAAGACGGGCATGAGACTCTGATCAACGTATATGCCGGTGGTGTTTACACCGATGCTCGTGCTCCATGCCAGGCTGCCGTCAGGGTTGTAGGCGTCGATCGTATCCGAAGGTATCAGGGCATTATATCCGGGCTCCCCCCTCAACTCGCCCATGAAGACACTGTCGTCTGCGGGCCAGACCGGCGGAGACGTCATGCCCCGGACCATATACATCCGCCCGGCCTCGTCCACGGCCGCCGGGCTGGATACGTTATGCAAATCGAAGAGGAACCTGCCATCCCGGCCCAGTACGTCTTCGGTACCGTCGTGGAACAGGTAAACACGACCGCCCTGTGCCATTATCACCGGCGGGCCCGTCATCTCCTCGTAGTAAGGGTCGGCTGCGTCAAGAAGAGAAACAGCCGTAACGTAGACCGGCAGCTCATATTGCCACTCGATATCTCCGCCGGGAGAGATGGCGAGGAGAGCGACCGGACAGCTGACATGTTGTATGCCGGAGAAGAACACGGGTTTTTGCGTGTCGTCTTCCGCAGGGCGGCCAACGACATAGACGTACAGGTGCCCGTCGCTATCGCGTGCCACAGGATAATTTGTGAATGTCCTGTATTTCATCACGATCCGGGTACCCTGGTCGAGCGGGATTGCGGATGTGTAGACAGGTATCTTCCAGTCGTTCAGCACCTTCCACTCTGGCGATATCGTCAGGTTCCAGAGTTGACGGCCATCCCCTGATACGGCCATGATCGTGTTGCCGC
Organism: uncultured Methanocellaceae archaeon; assembly: GCA_963769045.1. Classification (GTDB taxonomy): domain Archaea; phylum Halobacteriota; class Methanocellia; order Methanocellales; family Methanocellaceae; genus Methanocella_A. Next base: position 37,494 of record CAVYKK010000005.1, on the reverse strand, counting down.
TGAACGCGTAAAGTGTATCGTCGCTGCCCACGAACATGTAATCGATCGTGCCGTTCGCCTGCATCTCCCAGCTCTCGCTGGCCGGGGGTGTGGAGACGATCGCGAAGGCCAGCAAGCCCGTCAGTCCGATCAGCGTCAGCACGAGCATGGCTTCGAAAAAGTTCTGCCGTTCCATGGCTCTCGCAACCTGATACGGAGGCAGCGTAAATATAGGTTCTCTCACCAAGTGTTAAATGGTCGCATTTCCGTACATACCGGTTACGTACGACGATTCAACACCTGGTTAGACAAGCGATTTATAACCGGTCCGGCTATCATTCGATCGGATGCATCGGTAAGCGATGCGAGATGATACGATGAAATTACATGGCAGAACAGGAAAGGGAATCGCCCGTTTTTGCGGGGCGATGCTGCTGATTACGATCCTGGCGGCAGTAATGGCTCCTCCGTGTCGGGCGGACGCAGGGATCGCGGACGTATCGCAGGGCACCCGGTCGACGTTCATCCTCAAGGACGACGGCACGGTGTGGTCCTGTGGCGATAATTACCAGGGAAGGCTGGGCGACGGCGTCCATCCCGAGGGCGCGTCCGGACAGCGCTTAGTGAACGTGAATATCATCGAAATGCGATGCGTGCCAGGACCGACGCTCCTCGACGACTGCAGGAAGGTCGTTGCCGGAGACGGGGGCATGGCCTTGAGAAACGACGGGACCGTCTGGACGTGGGGCGGCAATCGGGCGGGGATCAGAGGATACGAGACAGCCGATAACTTCACGCCGGCGCCTGTTCCTGGTATGACAGAAGTCATGGATATCACGGCCTCGTCCGACAATTGTTTCGCCATAAATGAGGACGGGACGGTCTGGGCCTGGGGTTCCAACTACAGAGGATGTCTCGGCGACGGGACGAACGTAACAAGGCTGGCTCCAGTGCAGGTGCAGGGACTGCCGGGTGACATCGTCGAGATATCGGCAAGCTCAGTCCACACACTGGCACTGGACAGCAGTGGTCATGTCTGGGCCTGGGGATGCAACCGGGAGGGCGAGCTCGGAGATGGCACGACGAACGACAGCTACGTGCCCAAGCAGGTACCCATCGATCACGTCGTGTCAATACAGGCGTATAGACTGAGCTCGGTCGCACTGAAAGACGACGGGACGGTATGGACCTGGGGCGATAACACGCTGGGTTATCTCGGTGACGGAACTAACGTCGAATACAGGAGCACGCCGACCCGGGTCGTCGGACTGACAGACGTGATCGCAATATCTGCCGGCAGGAACGTCCTGGCGTTAAAGTCGGATGGCACTGTGTGGTCGTGGGGCCGCGGCACCGCAGTGTACGGAAACGGAGGAGAAAGTTACGACTACCTGTCGTTCAATACGCCCGGAAAGGTCAACATATCGGATGCGGTTGCGGTCTATTGCGGCTCCGAATACTTCGTGCTCAAGAACGACGGCTCGCTCTGGGCCTGGGGAATGAACGGGTTCGGCGAGCTGGGCATCGGGACTTTTTCCAACTATCGGGAAACGGATGACCCGGACACCTTATATATCCAGAATGTGAATGTGCCGACTCGCGTATTGACGGAGCCGGGAGCTACACCGCTGCCCGGGGTGCCCGGCACGATCCCGACACTGGAAGTCGCGGCAGCAGCAACGCCGTCTTCGGGGCCTTCTGCGGCTGCGCCAGAAGCGACGGCGACGCCGAAAGCGACAGGCATAACCGCTGACAGCATCGGTGCTCCGCCAGTTATCCAGCCCGTGGATAACGGAACGACGGCAGAGGCATATAATCTGACGCCAGATGCTGACGCCATATCATCGCCTGCTACCATCGACAGCAATTCCGGAGCGTCCGGCGACATATTGTCCAGCTTGTTTAGCTTTATGGCACAGGCAGGCAACGCGATCGGACGCTTGCTCGGCATATAATTTGATCACGCATGGATTGGTTCATCACGGGACACATCCATGTTTTTTTATTCTGACTGCTCCTGTGAGTTACTTTTACGATGCACTTTAAAGAAAGATATATAGCACCCTGCTGTTAATTTCCATTCTACAATGTGCGGCATAGCGGGGTTCGCCGGTAAGGGCGCGTGGCAGCGTACGTGCGAGATGACCGAGCTGTTGCACCATCGCGGCCCGGACGGGTCTGCCATTTACGACGGCCGGGAAGCCTGTCTCGGCCATACGCACCTGAAGGTGACCGGCGACTACCCGCAGCCCGCCGTGACCGACGGCAAGGCATTTGTCTTCAACGGCGAGGTCTACAATTTCCGGGATTTCGCCGATGTCACGTCTGATACCGAGGCACTGGCCTGCATCCTCTCAGGTGGCATGAAATGCCTCGTCGACACGGCGCCTTCTATCGACGGCGACTACTCGCTCGGCCTGTGGGACGGCACAAAGCTCTCGCTCCTGCGTGACCCGGTAGGCGTGAAGCCGTTGTATTACGGCCGTTCTGCAGACGGCCTCGGCTTTGCCTCGGAACGAAAAGCGCTATGGCGCGCTGGCATCCGGGATGTAAAGGCACTGTCACCGGGCGCCATGCTCGTCGACGGCGAGGAACACAGAGTCGTCGACCTGCCGCCATACGATCCGGTGATGGGCGAGGAAGAGGCGGTCCGGGCGCTGGACGAGGCACTCTCTGCGGCGGTCCGCGCGCGCATACATAAGGAAGCCGCCGTCAATTTTTCCGGGGGCGTCGACAGCGCGCTGGTGGGTGCGCTCGCCCCGGGCGTACCGCTGGTGACCATAGGGCTGGAAGGCTCGTACGACGTGAAGGCCGCAAGACAGGCCGCAAAGCTCATGGGTGCGGAGAGCCGCCTGACCGTCTACGAGATAACGGAGAAGGACGTGGAAGATGCGATAGCCGGCACGGTGTACGCGGTAGAGAGCGCCGACCCGGTGAAGGTATCGATTGCGCTGCCGCTCTACATCCTGGCGCAGAAGGCGCGGAACGACGGCTACCGGGTGTTATTGTCCGGGCAGGGGGCTGACGAGCTGTTCGCCGGCTACGCGCGCTATGAGAAGGCCTTATGATGAGGGCAGGCTGCCAGAAGCGCTCGACCACGACCTCAGGCACATAGCGGAAGTCAACCTGGAGCGGGACGATGCGGCGACGATGGCCCATGGCGTCGAGCTGCGGGTGCCTTTTCTGGACATGCGCGTCGTCGCAGCCTCGCGTCGCATGGGCCCGTCCCTGAAGGTCCGGCGGAACGGCAAGGATTATATACGCAAATATGTTCTAAGAAAAGTAGCGGAGAAATACCTCCCGCGAGAAGTCGCGCACGCGCCGAAGAAAGCCATACAGTATGGGACCGGCGTGCAGAAGACGCTCGAACGGCTGGCGAAATCGCGACGCCAGGCCACGGCAGGCTACCTAGAATCGCTGTACAGGAACGTGTTCCGATGATCACCGAAAAAGACGTAGAGCATATTAGCTCTCTCGCCTGTGTCGATCTGACCGACCAGGAGACTGAGCTGTTCGCAAAGCAGTTCAACTCGATACTGGAGTACTTCAAAGAGCTTGACGGGGTCAATACGGAGAACGTCGAGCCGACCTATCACGTCATCGGCCTGACCAACGTGTTCCGGGAGGACGTCGCGACAGAGTCGCTGCCGCAGGAAGATGCGCTGGCCAACACGGCGAAGAAGGAAAAGGGCTTCATCAAAGGGCCCAGGATCGTGTGACCATGTCAGTGACCGTATCATACGCAGAATCTGCACAGCGGACATTCGAGCGCATCGAGAAGAGCAGGCTCAACGCTTTTATCACACTTAACAAGGAGCAGGCACTGCAGACAGCAAAGGATGTCGACGAGGGCAAAGTGACCGGCAGGCTGGCCGGCATGACTGTCGCTGTGAAAGACTGCATTACCACAAAGGGGCTTCAGACTACCTGTGCCTCGAAAATACTGACCGGCTACGTGCCGCCCTTTGACGCCGAGGTCGTGGCCCGCCTCCGCAAGGAAGGCGCCGTCATCACCGGCAAGACCAACATGGACGAGTTTGCCATGGGCACGTCCACCGAGTCCAGCTACTACGGCCCCACGAAGAACCCGTGGGACCTCACCCGGGTGCCCGGAGGCTCGTCGGGAGGCAGCGCAGCGGCCGTGGCAGGCCTTGAGAGCCGCATGGCACTGGGCACGGATACCGGCGGCTCGGTACGATGCCCCGCTGCTTTCTGCGGCGTTGTAGGCATCAAGCCGACCTATGGCCTGGTCTCGCGGTATGGCGTGGTCGAATACGCAAACTCGCTGGAGCAGGTGGGCCCGATCGCCCGGAACGTGCCGGACGCGGCGCTGCTGCTCGACGTGATCGCCGGCGGCGACCCGAAGGACACGACCTCGGTGGCAGAAGCGGATAAGGTCACCTATACCGATCATCTCGTAGACGACGTGAAGGGCCTGACCATCGGCGTGCCGGAGGAGTTCTTCGGCGAGGGCCTGGACAAGCGCGTCGAAAAGGCCGTCTGGGACGGCATCATGAAGCTCAATTCGCTGGGCGCAGACTATAAGAAGGTCTCGCTGCCCCACACGAAATATTCACTTTCCGCTTACTACATCATCGCCATGTGCGAAGCCTCCTCGAACCTCGCGCGGTTCGACGGGCTCCGTTATGGCCTGCGCACGGGTAAGGACGAGAACTGGCACACCACGTTCTCCCGGATTCGTGCAGAGGGCTTCGGCCCCGAGGTCAAGCGCCGCATCATGCTGGGGACATACGCATTATCCGAGGGCTATTATGGCCAGTATTACCTCAAGGCCCTGCAGGTAAGGACACTGATCAAGAACGACTTCGAGCGCGCGTTCAAAGAGGTGGACGTCATGGCTGCGCCCACGATGCCCACGCCGGCGTTCAAGATCGGCGAGAAGGCCGACGACCCGCTGTCCATGTACCTGGCAGACGTCTATACGCTGCCGGTCAACCTGGCGGGCATCCCGTCCATATCGGTGCCGTGCGGCTTCGCGGGACGACTACCCATCGGGATGCAGCTGATGGGCAGGTTCTTCGATGAGCCGCGCCTGATACAGACGGCCTACACCTTCGAGTCGAATACCGACTTCCAGAAGCTGCCGGAGGGGTTCTGAATGAGTGGCGAAGACATTCGTAACGACGGCGGCGAAGTCATCATAGGTCTCGAGATCCACTGCCAGCTTAACAAGCTGAACAGCAAGCTGTTCTGCGGCTGCTCCACGCAGCACCACGAGTCGGAGCCCAATACGCACACCTGCCCGGTCTGCCTGGGCCTGCCCGGCGCGCTGCCGGTGATCAACAAGAAAGCCGTCGAGTACACGATCATGGTCGGGCTCTCGCTGGGCTGCGAGATCGCGCAGCACACCCAGTTCTATCGGAAGAACTATTACTATCCCGACCTGCCCAGGGGCTTCCAGATCACTCAATATGACTACCCCATCGCAGCCAACGGCACCATCACGGTCGACACCGACGGCCACGAGCGGACCATCCGCATCCGCCGGGTCCACATGGAAGAGGACCCCGGCCGCCTGGTGCACCAGGGCTCCATCGAGACGAGCAAGTTCGTGCTGGTCGACTACAACCGTTCCGGCATGCCGCTCATCGAGGTCGTGACGGAGCCCGATCTGCGCTCGCCGAAAGAGGCACGACGTTTTATCAATAAACTGCGCAATATCCTTGAGTACCTCGACGTGTTCGATGGCTCGCTTCCCGGAGCATTGAGGGTGGACGCGAACATTTCGCTCCGTGGCGGGGCCCGTGCGGAGGTCAAGAACATCTCCTCGTACAAGGGTGTAGAGCGGGCGCTGCTGTTCGAGATATCCCGGCAGCAGAACATGAAGAGGCGAGGCGTGAAAGTCACGCAGGAGACCCGGCACTACGACGACGAGAGGAATTGCACGATCACGCTCCGTTCCAAGGAACAGGCCGAGGAGTACAGGTACTTCCCCGAGGCGGACCTCGTGCCGCTGTCGGTCAGCGGCTGGCAGTATGCGCTGAAGGAGAAGCTGCCGGAACTGCCCGATGCCAGGCGGGAGCGGTTCAGGCAGCAGTACGGCATCTCGGACAACCACGCGAAAGTGCTGACGTCGGAGATACGCGTCGCCAACTACTACGAGTACGTGGCGGCAAAGATCGAGCCCGTCCTGGCGGCGACCTGGATAGCGGACTACCTGAAAGGCGAGCTGAACTACCGCGACCGGGATATCCGGGACGCGTTCGGCCCCGACAAGATGATATACATCCTGCAGCAATTCCGCAGCGGCGCGATCACAGATAAAGGCGCCGTCGAGGTCATACGGACGCTGCTGGACCAGGGCGGCGAGCCGCAGGACGTCATCAGGGAAAAGAACCTGGCAAAAGTCGAATCAGACATCACCCGCACGGCCTGTGCGGACGTGTTGAAAGAGAACGCCGCCGCCATCCAGGACTTCCGGGCCGGCAAGGCACAGGCGTTAAACTATCTGGTGGGTATGGTCATGAAAAAGACCCGGGGCAGGGCTGATCCGACAGAGGTCAACCTGCTGTTGAGGGAGCTGCTCGAATGCACTTAATAGTCACGGAAAAAAACATCACGGCAAAGAAGATCGCCCAGATCCTGTTCGGGAAGAACTACAAGGAAAGCAAGGTCGAGGGCATCCCGGTCTACGCCAGCGATAATACGCAGATCGTCGGTCTGTCCGGCCATATAGTGAACATCGACTTCCCGGAGCAATACAACAACTGGTCGGTCACTCAGCCTAGGGAACTCATCCGTGCCGAGACAGAGGTCAAGTACACCCACAAGAAAATCGGCACCGCGCTCAAAAAGCTTTCAAAGGACGCGACCCTGGTCACCATAGCCACTGACTTTGACCGGGAAGGCGAACTGATCGGCGTCGAGGCCTATCATATCATTCACGAATATAACAAGGAAGTGCCCTTCGATCGCGTCCGTTTCAGCGCGATCACGAAGCAGGAGATCGAACGGGCCTTCGGCAATCCGGTTCCGCTGGACTTCAACCTGGCGGCGGCCGGGGAGGCACGGCAGAAGATCGACCTCGTCTGGGGCGCTGCGCTGACCAGATATATATCGCTTACATGTGGCCGGCTTGGCAAGAGCTTTTTATCAGTGGGCCGGGTACAGACGCCACTGCTGGCACTGCTGGTTGATCGCGAGCTGGAGATACGCGCGTTCACGCCGACCCCCTACTGGGAATTGTATGCCACGCTGAACGATGGGGACGGCCTGAAGGCCGATAACGAGTTCACCGCGAAGCACGAGTGCAACCGGTTTGAGGACAAGAAAGTCGCCGAGAAGATCAGGGCGAAGCTGGGCAGTTCGGGCACTGTTGCCGAGTACCGTAAAGGCTCGCGCCCGGATACCCCGCCCATACCGTTCTCGACCACTGAGTTCATCCGCGCGGCAGCCAGTATCGGCTTCAGCGCGGCCAACGCCATGCGAATTGCCGAAAACCTGTACGTGAACGGGTGGATATCCTACCCGAGGACGGACAACACGGTCTATCCGCCCAGCCTGAACCTGCGGGACATACTGACGACATTCTCATCCGGCGAATTCGGGGAGTACGCCCGGAAGCTTCTCGAGGGCCCGATCACGCCCACCAGGGGCAAGAAAGAGACGACAGACCACCCGCCCATCTATCCGGTGTCCGTCGCGAAGCGGTCAGACATGCGGGACGACGACTGGCGGGTCTACGAGCTCGTCGTACGGCGGTTCTTCGCCACCCTGGCGCCTGCCGCGATCTGGGAGACACGCAACACGACCGTGGATATTGCCGGCGAAATGTTCAAGGCCAGCGGTTCGAAGCTCACCTCGTCCGGATGGAGGCACTATTACCATTACGGCATGCCGAAGGAGGAGCCGCTCCCCGAGCTGCATGAGGGCGAAGTCCTTAAGGTGAAGAAGATCGACTTCCTGGAGAAGGTGACCACGCCTCCTACGAGATACGGCCAGGGCCGTCTCGTCAAGATGATGGAAGACCTCGGGCTGGGCACCAAGTCGACCCGGCATGAGACCATTCAGAAGCTGTATGCGCGCAACTACGTCCATGGCAACCCGCCACAGCCGACCAACCTCGCGGTCCGTGTGGTCGAGGCGCTGGAGAAGTACGCCGACCTGATCACCAAGCCGGACATGACCAGCAAGCTCGAATACGACATGGACGAGATCGCCGAGGGCAAGATCAAGGAAGAGACCGTAGTCGACGAGTCCCAGGCCATGCTGGAGACTATCTTCGATGAGATGGACAGAAAACACGACGAGATTCGCGGCGTGCTGTACGAAGGCCTGCGCGAGGACAAGATCATCGGCAAATGCCAGACCTGCGGCTCCGACCTGATGGTACGGAAGAGCAAGAAGGGCGGCCGGTTCATCGGCTGCAGCGGCTACCCCGAGTGCAAGTTCGCGCTGCCGCTGCCCCCGACGGGCAACATCGTGGCGACCAACAAGATCTGCGAGCGGCACGGGCTCAACCACATCAAGATCATCACCGGCGGCAAGAAGCCCTGGGAACTGGGCTGCCCGCAGTGCAACTTCGAGGAGTGGCAGAAGAAGAAAGAGGCTAAAGCCGCCGAGGCCGGCACGGCCGGAACGGCGACGACGCCTGCCAGGAAGCCACGGGCCCCGCCGAAGAAGAAAAAGGCCGAGGAAAAGCCCCCGGCCGTATAATTTTTTATAAACCGGTCAGCGACGAAACGACCGGGCGGCCGCTCGCGCGCGTATGCGTGAGTGGCTCGTATAACCACGTTTTTTAATACTTTAATTATCTCACGTCTGCCCCGCATAGGCCGTGATCTGGCTACGGTCGGTTTCAGATCCGTTCCACCCTTTCAGGAAGTCGAGCAGTGCGATATTCACCGCATCAGGCCGCTCTTCGTGGGGCATGTGCCCGCACTGCGGCAGCGCTACGCATTGCACGTCCTTTGCCATCCCATGCCATATACCACATACATCCCACATTTTCCCGACCAGCTCGAAGTCCTCACCCCAGAGGACAAGCACCGGGCAATCGATCAGCTGATCGGCATCAGCCTCGTCCTGGGCCACGTCGACGGGCATGGCACGGTAATCGTCCATGGAGCCGCGTACCGCCCCGGGCTGGCGGTATGCACTGGTGTAAACTCGCGAGGGCCTCGTCGTCCAATGCCTCCGGGTTATAACACCAGCGATGGAAGATAAATCGCAGCCAGATGTCTTCCCTGCCCGAGATTAGCGTTTCGGGCAGGTCTGACACCGCATTGAAGATGAAGAACCAGTGCCCGTATGCAATCCGGGCATTCATAGAATTGTAAATGACTCGTGTCGGGATGTTGTCCAGCACGACCAGCCGGTCCACGGCTTCAGGATAGTCCTTTGCAAAACGAGTGGCCACCCTGGCACCCCGGTCATGGCCCACGAGCACAATTTTTGTATAGCCGAGCGACAGCATCAGCTCGTAAATGTCACGGGCCATGGTGCGTTTGTCATACCCGTCCTGTGGCTTGTCTGTATCGCCGTAGCCCCGCAGGTCAGGCGCGATGACCCGATAGTTCGTGGACAGTACCGGTATCTGCTTCCGCCATGCAAACCAGGTCTCGGGAAAGCCGTGTAGAAGGAATACCGGCGACCCGTGGCCGGCTTCGACATAGTGGATTTTAATGCCGTTCACGATGGCCCGCTGATGGGTGACGCCGTCGACTTGCATGAATATCTCCAGTCACGGATTTCATACCCGTGCCTGATCTATTTTCCTGAACAAAATGTCGGGACAGAAGAGGTGCCAGGCGGTCTGCCAACTAACCGATTTCTTTGCGGACGTCCATGAGTGTGCCCGGCGGGCAGTCGACCATCCCCAGCGCGGCGACCGCGCCTATGATGCCCCGGCGGCCGGTGATCTCGTACACGTCGACCCGCGATTTTTTCGCGGCGGCCAGCGCTTCGTCCAGTGTCACGATGCCCGAGCGTGCCCGCTGCGTGAACCTTACGAGTTCCGGGCACTGGCGGAGGCCTCTCTTTACGGCCATGCCGGTGTTATCGGAATGCGTCTGGGAACGCAGGTACTCGATGGCCGTATCGACGATGGAATTGGCCAGCTCGCGCTTCACCCCCATCTCGATATAGCTGATGGCATTCCCCGCCGTAATGCCCGGCACGCCGGGATACAGGAAGCCTACGTTGTGGGATATCCGGTGCACGCCCTCGATGGACGAGAGCAGGTCCAGCAGTGATAAAGCCAGCGCGAAGGTAGCCCCATGCTCGGGAGTGTCAGTGTCGTCCACGCTGATGACCAGGTGGGTCAACGCCTCAGTGGCGATCACGCCCTCTGTATAGCTGTCTTTGGGCGAGTACTTGATGTCAAGCACGCCATCCGCATTCTCCATCATTTCCGTCAGCGAGTATGCGGGCCCGCCGAACGTCCTGATATACTGGTAGACCACGCCGTCCCGGTTCTCGACCTTTTCCAGGCAGAGCGAGGCCCTGGCGTCTACGCAGCGCAGCGGGACGCCGGCCTTCACTCGCTGCCGCAGGATGAGCCCGTTCTTGCGGACGCGCGGGTTCCCTCTCGCGTACATGTACTCGCAGAACGATATGCACCCCTCGCTCCGGCACTCATGAAAAATCTCGACCGTATCGCTGTCCGCTGTCGTAAAAATGCGCTTGCAGGCCGACGTCGGGAGGCTCCGGGTCCTGCGCCTCGCGTAACGTGCCCGGCGACGCCCCGCACGTTCCTCGAGGACCTCGACACAGCCCTCGTCGACGAACCGGTTAATCCAGTCCTGCAGGGTGCTGCGCGGCAGGCCGGTACGCCCCACCAGGTCCTGCACGTCGAAATAGCCCTTCTCGTGCGTTATCTCCTCGATAAGGCTTATGAGCTCCTTGCGCTTCTCCATCAGCTTAAGCATCGAACGACCGTCCCGCGCCTTTATAGACAGTCCGCGGTACTCATTGAAATATTTAATCACAAAGGGCACAAAGGGCACAAAGGGCACAAAGGGCCCGGTTACAGCAGCCGAGCCTTTGTGTCCTTTGTGCCCTTAGTGACCTTAGTGTTTACAGATAATGCCAATACGTATATATGGTATGTGTTGGTTCATTCTAATTAAAAGGGTAGCCGTATGAGTCCGATGGAGCCGCCTGAAGAGAGCCTGTTCTCGAAGATCATTGTCGTAGGAGCTCTGGCCTTATTACTGGCCATTATTTGCGCCTGCGGGTACGTGATCTATGGCTTCATTAGCGCTCCGGGGGACCAGGACCCGGCGGCCGTTGCTGCTACGACTACACCGAGCCCCATGCCGACTGTGGCACCAACCGACATACTGATGCCCGTGCAACAGGCTACGATCACGCCGACACCGAGTCCGACGCCGACGCCCGTATATCAGGATGACGTCCAGATAACCAGTGGCATAAAGGTCGACAATCCGGGCATATGGGGCACTTTTGTCGTCTATGACGAGGTCGTCGGGATGAATAACTATAAAGTCCACCTGTATAACACGGTTTCCCGTATCGACGACGTGATAGCGACAGGCAATGTGCGCTCCAATGGCTGTATTGGCAGTGGTAAGGTAGGGCTGCTCTATGGAGACGACAACCGGATCATGCTATATGACGTAGAGAGTCGCAAATCCACGCAGGCGACGCCGGATAAGAATATCCCGCGCATGTACCCGAGCATCTTCGAAGGCAAGCTCATCTATACGGCAAACGACGGGGCGTATAATCCGACGACCGGCTGGCTGGACATCTTCAGCCTCTATGAGTACGAGATATCGGTCGGCTTCTATAACATGTGGGGTAACCCTGCACTTGAGCCTCATGAGCCCCGTGGCTACGGCAGCTACGTGGTCTGGTGGCAGATCAACGGCAACGGCAGGGACCTCATACTGTTCAGGCATGACAGCCTGCCGTGCACGTCAAAGGTCATCAGCCAGCCAGGGACGAGCAGCGATCACCCGAGAATCAACGGCAATACCGTCGTATACCACAACACCATCGGCGGGACGGATCACATATACATCTACGATATCGCCGGTGACTTCACGAAGAAGGTCACGAATGTCGGAAAGCAGTACTATGCCGATGTGTACGGGAACAGGATAGTCTATGACGACGACAGGGAATATAACTGGAATATCTATATTTACGACCGGTCCACGGAACAGGAACGACCGATCACCAACGAGCCCCATGACCAGATGATGCCGCAGATCTATGGCAGTAACGTGATTTTCCTGGACAACAGGAACTACGGCCCGGATAATCCGGGATGGGACCTGTACATTATGCAGATTTAAGCATTGGACACAAAGGGCACTAAGGGCACAAAGGGCCCTTTGTGTCCAATGCTTATTTATTGCGGTCGATCACGAAATCGGCCAGCGCCATGAGCATTTGCTTTGAATGGCTATCTTTGACAGGCCTGAGGCTTGCTTTTGCGGCCTCCACGTACTCGCGAGCGACGGCATCGGCACTGTCCAGGTACGGCGCCAGTTCCCGGAGGAGCTCTTCGCGGCTCATTGACAGCATCCTCTCGCGGGGCAGCCCGTTATCCCTGGCCAGCAGCAGTACCAGTGTAGGACGGTCCATTTTCAGGTCGATGAGCGCGGGCTTGCCGGTGTCCTCGCCGTCCTGCCTGAAGTCGAGCACGTCGTCCCGGATCTGGAAGGCCATACCGATGTTGCGGCCATATTCACGCAGCGCGGCCACTTCCGCGTCGCTGCCGCCGCCGACGAGCGCGCCTACCTCCGCTGAGGCACGGAACAGCGCCGCTGTCTTGTTATCGGCGATCCTGAAGTAGTCTGCACTGGTGAAATCCTTCCGGATCAGCTCCATCGCCTCGCCCTCGGCGAGGTTGAGCAGCGAGTCGGAGGCACACGTGATGATTGCTGTAGAAAGCTTCACGTCCGTCTTCGCGGCCTGCCGGATGGCCAGCGCGAGCATCGCATCGCAGGCGAGGAGCGCCATATTGTTCCCCCAGCGGGAGTTGATCGTCTTCCGACCCCGCCGCATGTCAGATGCGTCGATGACGTCGTCAAGGATGAGGGACGTGTTGTGGACCATCTCCACCATAAGCGCCGGAATCAAGGCCCGGGTAAGCGAACCGCCGACTGCCTCGCATGCTATCGTCAGCATCGATGCCCGCACCTTTTTGCCGCGTTGTGACAGCGCATACCGGACAACTTCTGCGAGCTCCGGAGGCTCGATCCTGACGGACAGCAGGCTTAACTCCCGCTCTATCAATGCGCCCCGGCTCTCCAGCAATTTCTCGATTTCACCGGAGGTAGTGGTCATAGTACTATCTGAATAAGAATCCCATCAGGATATAATAGTTTGCTCTAGCGGTAGCAACTTTATATTCTATGGATTAAATATAAAGTGACATATTTTTATACTATTGTTCGCATTTCGAGGTCGATTACCTCGGCTGAATCGGTGATGGCATGGCGGACAGGGCAAAAACAGGAGTATCGAAAGGGAAGAGCGTCGAGGACAGCGTGCGGGCGGCGGTCGCCATGGCAGGCGGGCTGGGCTTTATCAGGCGGGGCTCCACCGTCCTTGTCAAGCCGAACGTGAACTCTGACGACCCGTGCCCTGCGACCACCAATCCGGCCGTGGTGTCGGCAGTGGTTTCCCTGCTGCGGGAGCAGGGCGCAGGCAGAGTCATCGTCGGCGACAGGAGCGTGTACTGGGGCGACACCATCGAGTACATGAAGGCGACAGGCATCTACGATACAGCCAGGCATGCCGGCGCTGAGGCAGTCGACCTCGAAGCGGCCGGCTGGACAAAAGTGCGGCCCCGCGGCGCTACCGGCTGGGCCGGCGGGTTCAGCGTGTCGAAACTCGCGAAAGAAGCGGACTACATCGTGAGCGTGCCCGTGATCAAAGCGCACAAGATCGCCGTCTATTCCATGGGGCTGAAGAACACGCTGGGCATGGTCAGGCCCGTGGACAGACTGGACAAGCTCCACGAAAAGAACTATGAGGAACCGGCGTTCGGGAGCATGATTGCGGAGGCTAATCTCGCGCTCCGGCCCGATTTCGTGGTCATGGACGGCACCAGTGTCATGGTAAGGGGCGGACCGTTCATGGGCGAGACATTCCAGCCCGGGCTGGTCGTCGGCTCACGTGACGTTGTCGCCAACGACATCATCGGGCTGTCAATCATGAAGGCTCTCGGGACGAAGGCGGATATCCAGGAGAAAAGCCCGTGGGACCAGCCTCAGATCAGGCGCGCCTGCGAGCTCGGCCTCGGCGCCGAAGGGCCGCAGGACATCGAGCTGCATATCGACGGCCTGCCAGACATGGAAGAGAAGATCAAAGTGTTTTCAGGCATCATGCGCCTCGTTGCTCCATGAGGTCACAGAGGTTTTCTTAGAGGGCACAGAGCTCAGCACAGAGGTCACAGAGGTCACAGAGGACGACACAGAGGTTATTTAAAGAAAACGGCTATAATGTGAGCCCTATTTTAAAAACAAGCCTCTGTGAATACCTCTGTGGCCTCTGTGACCTCTGTGCTGAGCTCTGTGCCCTCTCGCAAACCTCCGTGTCCTCTACTTTCGAGCGACGAAAATGGCATCGTAGCTTTCGCTCTCTTCAAGCGGCGTCATGTGGAAGTCCCCATAAATCGCCAGGTCCCTGAATCCCGCCTGTTGCAGCAATGCCCTCATCTTTTCGCAGGACACAGGGTTATATTCGATCACGTCGACGTTGAACCTGGGTAAGCCGTTCTCCTCGATGATCGACAGGATGTTGAACACTACCAGGTCCTCGAAGTAGTCGATGGCGAAGATGAATGCCTCGGCGCCTTTCTTTTTACGGGAGAAACGAGAAGGGATAAACCGGTCGCCGTCCGCATAGAGGCGGTCGAAGTTCTCGATGTGCACCACGCACCGGCCGCAGGGCTTGAGTGCCTCGTACATGCGCTGCAGGGACCGGAGCAGGTTCTCATCGCCGAACTCGTGGGGCAGCGAGTTGCCCATGGATAGGACACAGTCGAACTGACGGTCCGGCTGCATTTCCTTCACGTCGCACAGTCGCATCGGGACTTCCAGGCCCCTGGCCTGCAGGTTCTTTGACGCAACCTTCAGCATGTGCGGCGATACGTCTACGCCCTCCACGCTGCAGCCCATTTCGGTGAGCAGGGCACAGTGAAAGCCCGTGCCGCAATGGCAGTCGAGAAAGGTGCGCATGCCTTGATCGACTAAGCGCTTAAAAAAGGGCTCTTCGCGGGACCGTCGTTTATCCCATTCCATCAGCCTGTCGAACCTGCCGGCAAAGCCCTCGTAGCAATCCATAGGTATGATGATCGGATGGTGTATACAAATAATCAAGTGCTAAAGAATGCGAAATCAAAACATCTAGGCCCTGCCATGGGTTTTAACACGGGCGGGAAATAGCATCCATGCAGGCCGCCGGAGGACTATATTGCCCGGCTGTGGGGTGCGCACGTGCGTGAGGGCAGGCGAGCAGATGGGCTGTACTTATGGAATAACCAATGTGACAATTATTGTTCGGGCAGGTGTACAGGGGGAACTTTTTGGGAAAAAGTCCCCCCTTGCACCCCTTCAAAAACGATCCTTAAAACGGTGCCTTCGGCACATGTGCGGGTGTCGAGACCCAGGGAACTTTTTTAGAAAGTTCCCGGGAGCCTTCAAAAGTCTTTAGCGCCGGAGAGGAGACTTGAACTCCTAAGGCCTTGCGACCGCTGGTTTTCGAGACCAGTCCCTTACCGTTAGAGTACCCCGGCAACGCGAGAAGTCCTCTCATCCCTTTACATGCGGGGAGGTATTTAAAATTTATGGCAGTCTCAACTCCCTTGATAGCTGTCTTCATTCTCGCCGCAGGCCGCGGCCGACATTCCATAAGTGTTTTATTCATTCCACGCGATATTATCTATCAGTGATTTAGCATGTCTGGAAAGTTTAAGAAACGCGACATCGAGAGGAAGGGCTCGGAGAAGGAATATGAAAAAGACATGAAGATCCTCGACGAGAACGCGGAAGACCTCGCGCATCCAGAGAGGCTAAACCAGGACTACGAGAAGGAGACGGCGCCCGGGGAGCCGGGCGTGACCTCGAAGCTGAAAAAGAGAGAGGGGATATAAGCTGCGGCTGCGGGTCAGGGTGTACTCCGGCCGGATGGAGGACCGGGAGGTCGACCTGCCAGGCGACAGCAACTATTATGACCTGCTGGCGACATTAAATATCAACCCGGAGACAGTGGTAGTCTTCCGGGAAGGCGTGCCGGTGCCCTTTGACTCGAAGGTAGCGGGCGACGGCGCCATTGAAGTGATGAGGGTGGTGTCCGGGGGCTGACGCGTCCGGGCGTCCTGTTTTGAGGCAGTATAAGATGTACGACGTCTATAAGGTTCGCGAGGACTTCCCCGTCCTCAAAGAGGTCATTTACCTGGACAGTGCCGCCACTTCGCAGAAGCCACTGCCGGTGGTCGCAGCGATGGAAGAGTACTTCACTAAATATGGCGGCAGCTATGGCAGAGGAGCACATCGTCTGTCCCGGAAGACCACGGAGAAATACGAGGATGCGCGAGAGGCGGTGGCGGGATTCTTCAACGTGCCCTCGCGTGATGTCGTCTTTACGCGAAATACTACCGAGAGCATCAACATGGTCGCTTGCGGGACGGAATGGCGTAAGGGTGATCACGTGATCACCACGGTGGTAGAGCATCACAGCAACCTGCTGCCATGGATCAGGCTGCGTGAAAAGGGTGTGGAGGTGACCGTGGTCGATTCGGATGACAGGGGCATTGTCCCGCCGGACGCTATCGAGAAAGCGATGACGGACCGGACGAAGCTGATCGCGATCAATCACATCTCGAACTTTTTCGGGTCAGTACAGGACATCCGGGCGGTAGCGAAGATCGCTAAAAAGCATAATGCTAAGTTCCTTGTTGACGCGGCCCAGTCAGCCGGGGAGATGCCGCTGGACTTAACGGCGCTGGGATGCGACTACGTCTGTATGCCGGGCCACAAAGGCCTGCTGGGGCCCCAGGGTACGGGCATTCTTTACATGAAGGAACCGGAGCAGCTCCAGCCGGTTTTCGTCGGCGGGGGCACGGTGCATACAGTCACCACAGGCTCGTTTACCTTTGACGACATTCCCTCACGGTTCGAGTACGGGACGCCCAACATACCGGGCGTGATCGGGCTGGGACGGGGCGTGGAATACGTCAAAGCCCTCGGGGTGAGAGACATCGAAGCCCATGTGAACGCCCTCGCACGCGAGTGCGCACGCCGTCTGTCCGAAATCCCGCAAGTCGAGATCTACGGGCCGAAGGAACGGGCTTCGCTTGTCTCGTTCAACGTCGAGAACGTCAACCCGCATGACGTAGCCATGATCCTTGACGAGACAAAGAAAATATGCGTCCGAAGCGGCCAGCACTGCGCCCAGACGGCGCTGGCGAGACTGTGCATCACCGGCTCGGCCCGGGCATCCTTCGCATGCTACAGTACGAAGGAAGAGGTCGACTTGCTGGTTAGCGCCGTCGCGCAGATCGCGAAATCATTCTCTTAATAGCCGGTGGATAATAAAAAGGAATGGCTCTCCGTTACAGGCCGTGCAGGCGTCTGCGCGCGTGCGCATGACCGACAGGAGAGCTCTTTTTACATTTGACTGGTACTTACTTATATGTTTACAGGTTGAACGCGTGTTGTATGGGCGCTGGCGCGACGACAGGACCCTGTTGGCCGTGCATTGTGCTCTCTTCAGCCCAGATGTAGACCAGCGTGTAGTACGATGTCCGGATGAACAGGTTGAGAGTCGACACCAGCGAGATCAGCACGAAGGCTACAGGCAGCGCCATCCCGAGCGCCCAGGTCCAGCCGATAGTCTGTTCGGCTATGAAGAATATGCCGAGGGCGATTAGTATCGAGAACATGGTGCCGAAGAAGCCGATGACGCCGTTCAGTATCCTGATGGCGACCTCGCCTGCGCCTATGATCACAAAGTTGTTCCGCACGATATCGAAGGACTTCTTCATGGTGTCCATGTAGCCGAGCCCCGCGATGACGGCCACCGGGACGAGCAGCCGGACAGCGATGTCCCAGCCCTCGCGGATGACGTCTCCGGCCAGCGAAGCGATGAGGCCGACGATCAGGCCACCGCGGCTCCGGCCGCCCTGGTTCTTCAACATGTTGACGACCATCTGGATGACGGCGGCTGTAGCCGCAAGCAGCAGCAGAGTCGCGATGCTGCCCAGCGCCCGGTTGAACGCCTCCCCGAGCGAGGACTTGCCGAACTTCACATGCTGGTACACTGCATGTGCAGAGGCGCCCATGAAGAAGTAGCTGAACGCGAAGCTGACGAACAGCGCGACCAGCGCGAACCCGCCGAACACGAAGAACCCGACCTTACCTAACAGGCCCATGAAGATGAAGGGCACGATGACAATCAGGCTCATGAAGAAGCCGAATACGACCGATAACAGGGAAGGCAGGAGCAGTTTCGGCTCTTCCACTATCATCTTGAAGCACTCGGCGAGGAACTTTAAGGCTTTGCCGATATCGTCCAGAAACATATGATTTTTTCTCCGGTAGCCAGCCGATCACTGGCTCTATCCGGTATAATAGGTATACTTCAGGTATTTAAGGCAATATGTTGCCATGTTGACACATGGCACGGCTATCGCCATATGTTAAGGCATGTGGCGCCATCGGCTTCGCGGCAGGCAGGCGCATGTCCCGAGACATAAAGTATATTTCAAATCAACGCAATGGTTTCGATAATCATTACCCAATAACTTACAGGCCAACCGGGTGTCAACATGGAAAAGATCGAACAGCCCAGCGAAATCAAGCAGTGCCCCGTCCACGGATATTTCAGGGGTGCCGAGTGCAGTTGC
Organism: uncultured Methanocellaceae archaeon; assembly: GCA_963769045.1. Taxonomy (GTDB): domain Archaea; phylum Halobacteriota; class Methanocellia; order Methanocellales; family Methanocellaceae; genus Methanocella_A. The sequence goes on along the minus strand of CAVYKK010000005.1, from coordinate 18,668 downwards.
GGTAATCCGGGCAGGTTTGTCCTCTCGAGCTACAAGGCTGAGAAACTCGGCAAGATCATTTCCGGCGCGCTGCGGCATTTCCCCGGCGACCTCGGCATCGAGATGGACGAGCAGGGATGGGTACGGCTGGAAGACCTCATCAAGGTCATCGAGCGTAAGTATCCCTGGGCCCGGCCATACCATGTGGAGGCCATGTTCGACACGGACGATAAAGGCCGCTACGAGCGCGACGGTGACATGGTACGGGCAAGGTACGGCCACTCGGTCGAGATAGCCCTGGACTTCCCTGACGCCGACTACGACGAGCTTTATTACGGCACCAGCGAAGAGGAAGCCGACCGCATACTGGAGATCGGCCTGAAGCCTGTAAACCAGCATTATGTGCACTTGAGCAAGAGCATCGAGGAAGCCGTTAAAGTCGCGTGCATCCGCACCGAGCACCCGGTGATCATCTCGGTCAACGCCAGGAAAGCGCAGGAAAACGGCATCCGTATACTGGACGCCGGGCCTGTCTGCCTCGCGCTGCAGGTGCCGCCGGCCTTCATACAGATCTGATGCAGACGACCCTGCTTTTTTCTACGGTAAAACGCCTGCCGGTCATCTTTTCCATGATCCACATGTTCGTCACCGCATGAGAGGTGACACTGCCCGTCGTGATGACAGAAGGCCCTTCCGACAGTGCCATAAAGGTGATGAGCTGGTCGCACAGGAACGGATCGACAGCCGCCCCCGATTCAATCTCGTTGGCAATGATCGCCGCCGCTTCCGCGCCGACCTTTTCGGCCGGCAACCCCCGCTCGCCCAGCGCACTGCCCCCCAGGAAGCCGCTGAACAGAGTTATGCTCGAGCCGGTCGAACGGTCGTTCCGTGCCTCAAGGCTGATGCCGGAAACCTCTATGCCCATGCCCTCGAGATATTTTTGCGCTGATTCCGCCTGTCTTCGAGCCACATGGGGAGGCAGACGGGACGATGCGGATATGCCCCGGACCGATGGCGGCGCCGGCGATTCCGCAGTAACACCATGCAGCCGGGCAGGCTCGATCACAGCAGTGACCCTGCCGCCCCCGACAGGAAAAAAGCCACGGTTCTCGATACGGAGCTCCCCCTTGAAACCAAATGAGCGGAGTGCAGGCAGGGTGACGTTCTGGAAATAGTCGACCGTAGGCGACCACCGGACGTCCGTGCCGCCAGTGATGTGGAACGTGATCGTCGAAGGCGCGTAAGCAGCGATGGGCGTAACGCTCTGGAGGACCAGCGAAATGCTGCCGGCGGTCCCCAGGTCAAGCGAATATTCTCCTCCGCGGATTTCCCCCGGGATAAACGTGATCGACGTGGACCCCTGGGAGAGCCCTTCGATGCTGGCATCGGTCATACGGCCAGCCAGTTCGATGGACTTGATGTGCTGGATGCCGAGCCCCGGACGCGGCCGGTTCTTGCGTATATCCCGTATCCTGACGCCCCGGCCGGTGATCGCCGAAACTGCAATGGCCGAGCGGAGAATCTGCCCGCCGCCTTCGCCATAAGAGCCGTCGATCTCGATCAGGTCCATTAGCAGATAATAGAATTGTAAATATTTAATAATTAGCGCACGCTTTCTAAAGCGACAGCTTTTGAAAACGGCAGCTTTCTAAAGCGACAGCTTTTGAAAACGGCAGCCTCAGAACAGGCTGAATATCTGGTGTATGAAACTGCTAATCAGGTAGCCTATAAAGGCCAGGCTTAAGCCCGGTGTGGCCACCATATCGATCTCTTTAGTGATCGCTTCGCCGGGGACGATCTCGAATATGCCGCTCTCGTTCCGGTATCCGTCACAGGCTACGATATATGAATGCTGGCCTGCCGGGAATTTCGACAGGCTCACCGGGCTGGTGCCCGCGTATTCGCCGTCGATATAAACAAGAGCGCCTCCGGGCACGACATTCAGGTACGTACTGCCGGTGCTGACTTTCAGCGTCCGGTTAACAGTCGTGACCGAATCCGTCTGGACCCGGACCGTGAAGTTGTCGTTGTAGTAGCCGTCCAATGACAGGCCGATGTTATGCGACCCTGCCAGCAGGCCGGTCACGTCATAGGGCGTCGTCTGGCTTATGTCCGTGCCATCGATTCTAATCGCGGCGCCAGACGGCACCGACTGGACCGTTACGCTGCCACTGTTAAGGAAATCCAGGCCGACGGGTACGTTGATGTCATGGGGCACGCCGAGAGTGTTCGCATAGTATACCGTGAACAGTTCGGAGTCCTGTGTGTGGGAAGCCCCATACATTTCATAGGTAACCCGGACCAGGTACTTTTCCGAGACTGTGCTGACGTCGACGTTATCGAAAACAAATTGCCCGGTCTGGTTAGCCGTGGCTGAAGCGATGTATTGCTGCGAACTGCCGGATACCTGGTACAGGTCGACCTTTGCACCGGCATACGGAAGCCCGTTCTTCTGCAGGACAGCCCCGTGGACGACGTTTTTCATCTGCCCGGGCTGGTTATGATAGGCGATCTTATTGGAGCCCGCGGAATAGGTAGGCAAATAGAGTAGTGTGTATCCCCGATCGTCAGCCACCACAGTCACATTTAACCGATTGGACGTGTAGGTCTCGTTACCGACGTTAGTCTCGGCCCAGACAACGTACTTCCCCTGAGGGAGCTTTTCGAATGACCACGTATCATAACGGCCTCCGGCATACTGGAGAAACATACCGTTATCAAGGTAGACGGTCGCCGGCACGGGGAGTATATAGTTCATGTCGTTGGTCACGACGCCGTACAGGCAGCCGATGCCAGAAGAAGGATAGCTATTGTAGAGAACGTCCTGGCTGGTGATGCGTAATGCCATGACGTTGAAAAACGCAGTTCCGCTTTGCAAGTTTTGGCCATCGGCGTCGAAGGAGGCAAGGATCCGGAAGATGTCGTTGCCATTAGGTACAGGCACCTGGTCGAAAGAGTAAGAACCGTCAGAATCGGTTGTAGTACTATCGATAGTTTTATAGTCGCCATTCTGGAGTTTCAGGCTGACGCCTGCAATCCCGTTCCCGTTTTTGTCCAGCGCACGGCCATGAATGGTACCGTACTGCTCAGCAATCGATACGGGTAATAGCGCTATGATGAAGAGAATGATAATTAAGATTAAAACAGGTCTCAATATAGTTTTTAACATTTTTATCACTAAAAATAAAAGATTAAGGGGATTGTTGAATCCCCTTAACGTTCTTTATATTTAGTTGTCTTTCCTCGCGATGAGGTAAGCTACACCGAGCAGCCCTGCCAGTGCGAACACCATCTCAAAGCCCGGAGCCGGGGTTGGAGTTGGCGATGGAGCCTGGGTTGGAGCCGTGGTCGGGGTTGCGGTCGCAGTCACCGTGGGCGTAGCCGTCGGCGGTGCCGATATGACTAAGTCCGGGATAGCGACGTTGTTGGTTGCGGTACCGACGGTCAGGTTGACGATGGCGAACCACAGGTGGTTGGTGCCAGCGGCGTCAGCCTTCTCGGCAGTTACGTTGTAGATTGCCGAGGGTATTCTGTAGTACGTGTAGGTACCGATGGCCGCGACTTCAGGCCTGCTTACCGTCTGCTGCGGGTTCTCTGGCGACGAGTACAGCTCAGTGTTGTATACGCCAGAGTCGTTAGCTATTGTCTTCCAGAGTTTGACGGTCGCGCTTGGAATACCGTTCTTGTTCTTGTCGGTAACCATGCCCGAGATCGTACCCCAGCCGACAACATGCACAGTGCAGGTGTCGCTCAGGTTGCTGACTACAGTGACCTGGGCAAACGCCGTAACATGTACGTCGCCCTTAGTCATGTTGGAGGTCAGCAGGATCGTTGCCGCACCGTTTGCGTCAGACAGGTTGGTCTTGACTGCAGGCAGATAGGCAAGGGTGTCATTGTCGCCGAAGAAGTTGATCGTCACTCCAGACCTCTTGTATGGAGCGCCGTTCAGGTACAGCTGTGCGGTAATGATCGAGGTGTCGCCGCCGACCAGGATTGTGTCCGGGTTCGGGGTTACCTTGATCGCGTCCGGCAGTGGTACATGCAGCACGATGAAACCCGAGGAGGTCCTCGACTTGTTCAGCGAGTAGTTGTTAGAGGCGCCGATGATGATAACGCCATCCTGGATTGTCGCCTGTGCGGTTGCATATGCGTGGGTTACGTTCTCCCACAGGATGATGTTGTCGAACACATAGGAGCCCGGGTACGGCTGATCCGGCAGAGCAGTTACGCTCATATTGTAGACTTCCGTGTTACCGCTCATGACGTGCAGTGTGACCTTTACTCCGCCGTATGGCTTACCATAGGAGTCCATGACACTGCCGAACCATGAGACGACGGTCGGCTGGAAGAAGATCTTTGTCGTGTCGTTGATGTTCCAGTTGCTCTCGAATGCTGCGCGGATGGTCGAGTTGTTGCCAGCATTGCCCTCAGGCACCCAGCCGAAGGTGGTGTTAGCATAGCCGCCCAGCGTGTTGACCACAATATTCTGGTGCGCGCCATACGTATCGAGCGAACCGTTAGCGCTCAGCGGGGCGTACATGGACGTGTTGTATGCGTTGTAGCCTGCAACCGAGTTGATGCTGAAGTTGATCTTGTAGCCGTTCGAAACCGGGTTGTTCAGGGCGTCCGTGACGTATGCATAGACCTTCACGGTGTCGGATCCATCAGCGATGACGTTGTTCCTCTCGACATAGATCTTGATGTGAGCGGGCAACGGGTTGATGATGACGTTGTTGGTCGCAGTTGCGTTCGGCTGCACCAGTAACGAGTTAGAGTAGCCTTCACCGAACAACGAGTGGTTTACGTAGATCTGGTACCTAAGCTCATAGGCACTTCCGTTCCAGGTGTTGTTGACGGCCGTGAACTGGTAGTTACCCTGCGAGTCCGTCTGGACATGGTCGTACATCTCAGTCAGATTGCTTGCGTTAACGATCGCGACAAACGCGTCGGAAAGGCCAACAGTCTGGTTTGAAGTAGTTACCCTGCCCGATACACCGCCAGTGTACTCATAGTTTTCTGCCATGGCCGGGTACTTTACTAAATAAATGGGCCTTATTGCAGTAGCCGTGGCGATTGCTAATATACACAATATTACCAATGCCATAAGCACTGCCTTAGTAGTGTTCTTCATTCTTCAACCTCCCATGGTTGTGTATCATATCGCTGCAGATATCACGCCTTGATAAAACGTTCTTGTTTTATCAGCCCATATGCCGTATCTTCGACATATGACGTACTTGACATCGCAAGATAATTAATCCATATCTTGTGGATTATTGGACTTACATTAGTCATTACCTTAATAAAAGTTTTTTGGTCTAACACCTACTTAAATTGCGCATGTAAAGCATGGTTTTGTATTATCCTACCATACCATAAGCCGAAATCCGGCAGTCTTGTTATCCCTTGCTTCGGGGCCGGTATGCATACCGGCGGCCGTGAGTGGCGTATTATCCGGAAATACGACAATTGACTAATTTATTCCCGGCTACGGCTTGCTATACAATTTATAATATGTATAATCCCGTTAAAAAGGTTTATCGTACGTCAGGCGCCAGAGGACCGGTTTATCATAAATATTGCGAAATTATCGCCGGAATGCCGTTTTTATAGCAATGATAAGACATGCACCCCCAGGCCCACAAACGATAACGCTGCTATGAACCCCGGGACTGGAGACGCAACTGCGGCGGGTAGATCTGTATATGTGGCCACACACGCGCCGAAACGTCCGGGACAGCCATTGCCAGCAGAATTAAATGATAAACAAAACCACGTAGATAGCCCTCATACCTGCCTCGCGTTTCCTCCATGACATACTATCTTGTTCTGCGATGGATGACAGACAGAAAATTGCCTGACGGACAATCGTCCGTTACCACTAAATATATTTCTATACAGCCTGCTAAGAGTGTAGACGGACCTGTAAATTATGAAGTACGTTGTTGTTCTTGGCGACGGGATGGCCGACTATCCCATCGAAGCGCTTTCCGGCCGGACGCCGCTGGCTGCCGCAAAAAAGCCCTGTATGGATTTCCTTGCAGACAGGGCTGTGCGTTACGGTCTTGCGCAGACCACGGTGCGGCACCTTCCCGCGGGAAGCGATGTGGCAAACCTGTCGGTCATGGGTTACGACCCGGAGCTGTATTATACGGGCAGGGGCCCGCTGGAAGCCGCCAGCATGGGCGTAAAGCTCAGGCCGGATGACGTGGCGTTCCGCTGCAACCTGATCACGACCGATGACGCGATCGTGGATTACAGCGCAGGCCATATTACCTCTGAAGAGGCAGGAGAGCTAATCCGCTTCCTGGACGCCCGTCTCAGCCGGGAAGGGTTACGGTTCTATCCCGGCATCAGCTACCGCCACCTGCTTGTGATCAACCGCTGTCCCGAAAACATCGCTTGCACCCCGCCCCACGATGTCGTCGGCCAGCCGGTGAAGGACCACCTTCCGAAGGGAGAGGGAAGCGACCTGATCATCGATCTGATAAAAGCTTCGCGTGAGCTGCTGCCGGATCACCCGGTGAACAGGAAGCGCATGGCTGCCGGCAAACGGCCGGCCAACTCGATCTGGCCATGGGGCCAGGGGCGCACTCCGTCCATGCCCACGTTCAGGGAAAAGTACGGGATCAGCGGAGCAGTCATATCTGCCGTGGACCTGATCAAAGGGCTCGGGGTCTTCGCGGGCCTCGAGGTTATCGACGTGCCCGGCGCCACCGGCTACCTGGACACGGACTATGGCGCCAAAGCCCGCTACGCGCTTAAAGCGCTGGAACGCAGCGACTTCGTCTTTGTCCACGTGGAGGCGCCTGACGAGGCGGGCCACGGGGGCAAGCTGCAGGAAAAGATGCAGGCCATCGAGGACCTGGATTCGAAGCTCATAAAGCCCCTGTTTGACGGGCTGACGAAACTCGGGGACTTCCGGCTGATGGTCCTGCCCGACCACCCGACGCCGCTGTCGACTAAGACGCATGCGTATGATGCGGTACCGTATATTATATATGATTCCAGATATAATAATAAGAACAATAAGCGGTACGATGAGGCGTCTATGGCCGACGGGCAGTTTGTCCGGCACGGACACGATCTGATGACCACGTTCATCAAAGGCTGAACCGTACAGGTGCATCGACATGGATTCCATCACGGTGAAGGCGTCGGCGTCATCGGCCAACCTGGGCGCGGGATTCGACGTCCTCGGACTCTCGCTCGACAGCCCCTCGGATATCATCGAGGTGGAGAAGGCCGACGAGATATCGATCATCGTCCGCGGGCGCGGCTCAGAAGACATTCCCGTCGAGCCGGAGAAAAATACCGCAGGACTGGTCGCACTGGCGATGGACCGCAAGGTCAGGATCACCATCCGCAGCGGCATCCGTCCCGGCAGCGGCCTGGGCAGCAGCGCCGCGCCTGCGGCCGGCACCGCGGTGGCAATCAACGAGCTGTTCTCGCTGGGATACTCGAAAGAGGAGCTGGTCTGGATCGCCGCGAAGGGAGAGGTGGCGGCCGCCGGAATCATGCATGCCGACAATGTCGCTCCCTGCATCATGGGCGACCTTGCAGTAGTATGCGATAAGCACGTAGAGCACGTGCAGATGCCGACGATGAGCGTGGTCGCCATATTGCCGGAGATCGTGGTCAGCACCCGGGACGCTCGCGCTATTCTCCCGCAGCAGGTGCCCGTCCGCGAGATGGTGCAGAACGTCGGCAAGGCGTCGATGCTCATGGCCGGCGTGATCAAGAAAGACCCGGCCCTCATCGGGCGCTCGCTCACGGACACGTTCAACGAGCGCTACCGGTCGCCCCTTATCAAGGGCTATGACGCGGTAAGGGATGCGGCGATGAATGCAGGCGCCTACGGCGTTGCGATCAGCGGCTCCGGGCCGACGATGATAGCGCTGTGCCCTGAAGAGAAGTCTTTCGACATCGCAGCGGCCATGCGGGGTAGTTTCGGCGCCGCTGGTGTGGACGCGGAGTCGTTCATCACCGGCATCGGCAAAGGAGTCAGGGTCACCAGGAGAGACTGATCGTGAATGTAAGAAAAGTATTGCTGCCAGCAGCAGCCTGCATGCTGATTGCGATAACGATGTTCGCCTCGGGGTGTATTTGCTGCAACACCGGAGTATCTCCGACGCCCACCCCCGTTGCCACGCCGACGGGCCTGCCCTCCGGGACAGCCACGCCCGTGGTGACACCCTCGCCAACCCCGGTTCCGGCCTATAGCGCAGAACTGTCCGATTGGGGCACGGACAAAGGCACTTATGCGAGGAACGAAAATGCGACCGGATGGGTCTATGTCCATAACACTGGAGAACCGACAATCGACCGGATGGACTTCACTCTCGTTATCCACCGTCATGTCCCCATAATCGGCGACTATAGCATCGCCTACAATTATAACATGACCGGCCTTAATATCAGGCCCGGCAAGACTGAAAAAGTGCAGTTCGTCCAGAATATACCGGCCGAGTACAGCGGGATTTCCACGGCAGGCGACTACAGGTTCGACGTGACCGCTTTTCTCGCAGGGAAACCCGTCGGTAGCTATTCTAAAGATATCAAGGTAGTATAGCTGTCATTTTTCTATTTAAGCCCTGATTATTGCCTTGTTATGCCTGATATGCTGTAAATGCGGATTAAAATAATCACTGCAGGATAAAACCTTGATACGGTGAGAGTTGTGAAACTGAAGAACTTTAGTCTTATTACGATTGGAGCCATGGCGATCCTCGCCATAGCGGCCTGCTTGTGGGCGTCTGCAGCGCTGGCCCAGCCGGTCCCGTCGGTAACAGTCGGCCCGACCGCGTACGTGCCCGGTGCATCGCCGACCGCTGCGCCGGGAATATCGGTGGAGACAAGGAATGTGTCGACGCCGACGCCAGGCGCTACTGCGACGTCAGCGAAAATAGTTAACTACGGCACGGACAAGGATACGTTCAAGCGCGGCGAACGGGCGACCGGCTTCATTACCATCCAGAACACCGGCAACGCGCCCATCAACGACATCACGGCCAGCGTATCGGCCAAAGCCCAGCTCCCGGTCATCGGCTCGACTGCCGTGGGAAGCAAAGACTACACGTTCAACAACCTGAACATCCAGCCGGGCGAGACCAAGCGCGTCGAGTTCACGGTAGACATCCCATCGGAGTACAAGGGGGTTTCGACCGCCGGGACCTATAACCTGGACGTGAACGTGAAGACGGGCAGCACGAACATCGGCAGCTTCAGCAAGTCAGTGAAAGTGACTTGAGCCTGCCAGGGTGCAGACAAGTTGCCTGCAGATCGATAGTGATAGCCGTGACGGTATCATAACGGGCGGTGGCCTCCGGCCACCCTTTTATTACACTCGCTGCCGCGCAGATTAAAGCAATTTTGCTGCAATTCCATTGATCACTGTTTTCAATTCGCGCGTAAAACTCTCATGGGTGATCATTTTGGGCACTATAACGATAGCGCCAACTACGCGAAACGAGGGCCACGGGAAATTCGTATTAGAGGTAGACGACGGGGGCATTGTGACTAAAGGGTTTTTCATGAGTCTCGTGCTGGTGCGGGGCTTCGAAAAATTCCTTGTAGGCAGGGCTATGGAGTTTGCCCCGGTGGCGACCAGCCGTTTCTGCGGCCTGTGCCCGCCGACCCATGCGACCGCCTCGTCCGAGGCCATCGAACACTCGCTCGGCGTATCCCCGCCGCAGACGGGGCTTGAGTTGCGCGAGCTGTGTAATATCGGCAATCACCTGCACGATCACCCGCTCCAGCAGATACTGGTCCTGCCGGACTTCGTCAAAGACCCGGCCGAGCAGACCGGCGCAATCACACGCATCCAGAAGCTCCGGAGGATCGGGCAACACATCTGTGACGTGGTGGGGGGCGAGGCCATTCATTCGCCGTACATCCGGATCGGCGGCATGGCGCGGAATATCAGTGAGGCGGCACGAAGGAAGCTGCTGGAAGAGCTGGCAGAATTCGGGAAGATCTGGGAGGAACAGCGCACGTTCATGGAGTACGCGTACGACCAGGCTGACGTCCCGCCCGGCCTGGGGACACATGACCTCCCCATGATGGCAACGGACCTGATCTACGGACGCTCCGGTGTGTTTACACGCGACTACCTGCCCGGCTATTCCGAAATGTTGCCGCTGAACTACTATGGCGAGGGGGTCGGAGTCGAAGCTTGCACCATGATCCCCATGCTCAACGGGAGCCCGGTGGAGGTCGGGCCTGTTGCCCGGCTTCGGAAGTACGGGAAGCTCAAAGACATGGGCACGATGGCACTGGACCGGGCCAGGCTAGTTGAAATCTCCCTGCGGCTGGACCGCGCCGTGCAGATACTGGATGAGCTGGACACAAAAGCCCGGACGATTAATGCGCCGGTGACCAGAGGTTCAGGCAAGCTCGGCATAGGCGTGAATGAGGCGCCGCGGGGCACGAACGTGCACATGGTCAGGGTGAAGGACGGTCACATCACCTGGTACAGGGCGATGCCGGCAACCATGTGGAACATACCGGTGATCGGCAGGGCCACCGAAGGTTTCCACCACAAGTGGGCCCAGTGGGTGATGCGGTCCTACGACCCGTGCATCTCCTGTGCCACGCACGTGATAGTGATGCATGAAGGAGAGGAAATCGAACGTCGCACCGTCGAGCCTGCGGGGGCGTATTATGGATAAGCCGAAGGATAAGCCGAAGGATAAGCCGTCGTTCGCCTACGTACACTTCGCCGCCTGCTCGGGCTGCGAGATATCGTTCCTGGACAACTTCGAGAAGGTGCTCGAGATCATGGATATGGTCGACATCAAGTACATGACACTCATCAATGACAACACCGAGTTCCCGAAGGCAGACATCGTCTTCGTGGACGGCCCCCCCTGCCTGCAGGACAAGGAAAGCGTCGGACTCCTGCTCGAGGCGAGAAAGAATTCGGGCTACCTGGTCGCCTGGGGTGGCTGCTCGACGACGGCGTGCGTCACCAATTTTTCCAGGGGGGGCCAGGCGCCGCAGCCACAGCACGAGTCGTTCCCGCCGATAAAACGGCTCGTCAAGGTGGACGCTTCCGTTCCCGGCTCTCCGCCGGGGCCGGAGATGGCCTACAACATCATCAAGGCGTTCGTGAAGGGCGACACGGACTACCTGAAATACCTCTCGACCCACGGCATCAGCGGGTTTGCCTGCGGGTGCGACCTGATGAAAGACATCATCGAGAATGCGCTCTGCATCGGCTGCGGCGCCTGTGCGTTCGCGTGCCCCACCAGGGCGATCGCGATGGAGTCGGGACGACCGTGCATAAACTGGGAGCGCTGTGTCAAGTGCGGGGCCTGCTACGCCCAGTGCCCGCGCAGTTTCCAGCCGATCCCTGTAATGGACCGGATGATGGAGGAGCTATGACCGACGCTTACCAGGGGTTCGGGAAATACCGGGCCGTCGTCTCTGCCAGGGCGACGGACGAGAGCATCAGGAACGTCGCGCAGGACGGCGGCACAGTGACCGCGCTGCTATGCTTCGCGCTGAAGGCCGGAGACATCGATGGCGCCGTGCTCACCCGCAAGGCGGACGAGCAGTGGACGCCGGGACAGTGCGTTGCCACTACCGTGCAAGACATTCGCGAGTCGGCGGGCAGCATCTACGCGCTGTCGCCCAGCGTCTTCCAGCTCAAGGAAGCAGCCCGTGAGATGGCGCTGGATAAGATCGCCTACGTGGGCCTGCCTTGCCAGGTCATGGCCGTGCGTAAGATGCAGCTCTACCCCTTCGGCGGACGCGGGGTGGGCGAGAAGGTGAGGTATGTCATCGGCATTTTCTGCAGCGAAAACTTCCCGCCGGAGAGCCTGCGGAACATCGTGGAAGGCTATGCCGGCACGCCCATCGAGGACATGAAAAAGATGTACCTGGCCCACGGTAAGTTCAACGTCGTCGGGCAGGAGGAGACCCGCCAGGTATCGATAAAGAAAGCCTCGCACTTCGCCCAGGACGGCGATCACGTCTGCCCGGACCTCGTCGCGGAGTATGCGGACATATCGGTAGGCTCGGTCGGCTCGGAGCCGGGCTGGAATACCGTCTTCCTGCGGACCCGCAGGGGCGAAGACCTGTTCAATCGCGCGAAGGCCGAGGGACGCATCGAGACGAAAGATATCGAGACCGTGCAGCCGGGCCTGAAGACACTGGAGAAGCTGGCGATCGCCAAGAAGGCTATGGCGAAGGAGACCATCGAGAAAAGGGAGCAGATGGGACTGTACGTGACACGGGACATGTACTATTGACGTTAGAAGAAGGAAGTACAGGACCGATGACGCCCGGTCCGAGGCGGCCATGATCAGCAGGCGACCGTGCGCTCGCATGCGCGTATTTTCTCTAAACATTAGTGTTTATCGCCGGTAGCATAAAAAGATGCTGGTCATGCCCTTATTTTCCTGAAACAACATGTTTATATGGCTTAAGCGACTATATGATAATTGCTAACATACTGTGAATAGCAATCGAATGCGGTATAGCAGAAGAACGCTAAAAGCAGTGAAATGTTGAGGTGTTCGGGAAAGCAGTCAACTGTGAACAGTCAAGCTGTAGAACACGAACCAACCGGTTGAATTCGGAATCGCTTAAGCACACGGGCCTGCGGCGGGCCTGAAATCGCCGCACTTTCTCCTGTTTCTTTACTTCATCCGCTCTGATCTCTTACCGATGCATCCCGTCCGAGCAGGCGTCATTATCCCGATAGCAGAGGATATAAATGCAGAAAGTGTAATGTATTTTTTAGAATACAACGACTGTAAATCAAATGTTCGGAGGGATATCGTGGCCGATTTGATACATGTGACCGGTAAAAAGCGCAGGCAGCGACTGATGCTCGTTTCCATCGCGCTGCTGATAGGGATCATCCTGGTGGCGGGTATAAACCTGATAGCACCGATCGCCTTTGCGCAAAGCTGGGACGACTATGGCTATAGTAGCTCGCCAGGCTGCTGTTGCTGCTGCGGCGCCGCGATACTGCCGCTGGTTTGCCTGGGCTTGACCTACTCATGGCAGGCGGATAAGAAGGAAGGACAGTAAATTATTATCAAGTAAAGCTCTGTCATATAGCAGGGCTGTTATTTTTTATCTTGACTTCTTCTATGTTGTTAATTTTTTAAAATTTCTCTGGCGCTCTCATAAAAACGATTGTGAACCGGCAATGGTGACGGTCGGTAATACGAGCGGCCGCCGCCGCAGTCACGCGCGCGTGCGCAAATGTCCTGGTCAGGCATGCGACGATAGCCCTGCCCGTTTTTCATTCGCTTATGCCTGACCGGGACACCGGTCATCCGCCGACTCCTGGCTGCCTGGCACCAGGAGCGCCAAGACCGAAAATGGGGGAATGTGACGAGGATTAATGTTTCCATCTATAAGGATAATCAGCCCGCAAGCACAACCTGATTTTGATCAATGGGCATGACAGAACCCCACATCGAGTTCAGAGACGTATACCGGACGGTGACCCGCAAGCAGGGCAGAGAGAGCTCCCGGTCTGAGATTTTGAAGGGCATTGATCTAACTGTCAAGAAAGGGGAACTGATCACCATAATGGGCCCGTCAGGTGCAGGCAAGTCGACGCTGTTGAGGCTGATCAACCGTCTGACAGAGGCGGACTCGGGCACGATACTGGTCGATTCCGCGGATATAAAAGCCTTTGATCCCAGAGAACTGCGACGAAGGGTGGGCATGGTCTTCCAGATACCCGTCGTCTTCAAAGGCAGCGTGAGAGAAAACATCGCCTTCGGGAAAGAGCTGTGGCACACCGATGCGGACGTTAGCGCGCTGGCAGCGGAAGCCGCGATACCTGACAAGTTAATGGATGCGGGTGCCGACCACCTCTCGGTAGGCGAGAAACAACGAGTATGCATTGCACGGGCGCTGGCGAACAAGCCGGAGGCCCTGCTGCTCGACGAGCCGACGTCGGCACTGGACCGGGCGGCAGCAGAGAAGGTGGAAAGCCTGCTCCTGCGGCTGCAGTCAGAGCATGGCCTCACTATGCTATGGGTGACGCACGAGAAAGAGCAGGCCCGGCGCATCTCCGGGAACAACTATGTGCTGGAGGATGGGAAGCTACGGGAGGACCATGGCTGACGTCATCGTACTGGCGCTTGCCCTCACGGTCGCCCTGCTCGCGATAGCGGCTATCCTCGCCGCGAGATACGGCATATGGAAAGAGGTGGCGGTTTCCGGAGCCAGAGGCATCATACAGATCCTGATCCTGTCGTCCGTGATCATCCTGATGTTCGGCCTGCCGCTGTACTGGAGTGTCCTCGTCATACTGGCCATGGCTGCAGCCGCAGGGTACACGACGTTTACCCGGTCCGGAAAGCTGGACCGGATGTTCCGGGCTTCTGCTGCTTCCATCGCCGTGACGTCCCTGGCCCTGCTGGTGCCGTTTTTCATCATAGGTATCTTTCCGCTGGAACCGAGGTACCTGATCCCGACGGGCAGCATCCTGATCGGCAACGCAATGAACGTCAGCTCGCTGGCCATCGACCGCTACCGGGGAGAGTTGCGGAACCGGCGCATGGAAGTCGAAGCCTATCTCGCGCTGGGGACAACGCCCCGTATGGCGACGGAGCACTGTATGAAACAGGGGATACTCTCAGCGTTGATACCGTCGATCGACAACATGAAAAACCTGGGCCTGGTGTGGATACCCGGTGTGATGACCGGTATGCTCCTGAGCGGCTCCGACCCGGTGCAGGCGGCTTCGATACAGGTGAGCATCTTCATCGCCATCTTCCTGGCAGGGATGATCGCATCCAACCTGCTGCTGTACTATGCGACGTCCGCCTTTTTTACACCGGCCATGCAGCTGAAGGATGAGGCATTATAACGCTCTGGCGACATTCGGGTAAGTTCTTCCGGACGGATATAAGACGGTAACGACATGCCTGCACGGTCCCCTTTTTAGGAAACGCATAATCATTATATAGTTACTCGGTTATTGGTTTCAGGATGGAAACCAGAAAGGCAGTGATAATCGTATTATCTGCCCTCACCCTGTTCGGTTTGTTTTGTGGCCTGTTATATTCCATCAACCTCGACTTATCCAGCGACATGGTCGTCCCGGGACTGGTTGCGATGGAGATCGTGAACCATCACAACTTCCAGTTTTTTACCCTTCCAACGACCCGTACCTTTTCACGGACGTCTATACTTTCCATCTTATACCCCAGGCTCTGTCCGACTTTAACCCGCTCGTGTTGAGGCTGACCGCCTTTGCAATGTTCCTGATCGTGGTGGGCGTATTCTCGTATCTTATCTACAGGTTTACGGGCATTATCAATGCCCTGATTTTTGCAGCGTTGCTGTCCAACCTCTCTCATATGGCGTATTTTTTCTTCATCGCCCCCGAATACCACGTGGGAACGTTGATCGGGGCGGGCGTTTTGTTATTGCTGTTCGAGATTGATCAAATAAAAACCAGGTCTTATGCCAGGATCATCGCCTACGGCATCGTTTCTGCGCTCATCGTGCTGTCGGACTCGCTGGTGATCGCCCTGTTTGTCTTACCATATGCCATTTATCAAGTTTATCGTTACATCAATAAAAAGCCCGTTACTCTGGCAAGTAAAAATAAAAAGGAGACGCTACGTGCCAACAGCCTGAAGGAAAAAGAAATTTTCAGGATGAATATTGTAGTCCTGTCGATGGCACTACTGTCGGGATTTGCCTGGTTTTTCAAAACGTATTGTGGCGAACTATATAAACCGCAAATATTCTGGGTAATGCCAACAAACCTGGCTACGTCCAATATTGATATCGCTGCGAGATTATCCGGGTTTTTCTCATCGCTGGCCGTACTGCTGAATGAAAATTTGTCAAACGTGTTACAGGCCCGGTTAGACATGTATGGTATTGCTGTTACCCTTCTGTTGTCGGGTTTACTTGCCTACGCGTTCATTAACAGAAACAAAAAGGCCGGCTATCTGTATTTCATGTTTGCCGTTTCTGCACTCGTTATGGTAATGGCGTTTATCATAACCGATTATGCCGCCGCAGCCGACTCCTCCAGGTTCCTGATCTTTACGGCGGTCTCGGCTTTCGCCGTGATCGCGTTAGCATACCGCGATATGGGCCTGAAGCGCGACGTGAATACGCTGTTCGTTGCCGGGATAATCCTGTTAGTCCTGTCGACGATACCTGCCAGCATCATGACCATATCGGGCCTGGATTACCAGCCGAACAAAGCGGACTACGAGGTTATCGATTATCTGAAAGCGAACCATCTCACCGCAGGGGTATCGGATTACACCGAGGCCAACAAATTGACCTACCTGTCGCATGAAGACGTGAGGATACGCCAGGTAGAAATAGACGGGGCCACGTTCCACCCTTACGCTTTGTTGTCTGCGGCCAGGTGGTATCAGGATATGCCCGCGGATATCACATTTCTCGTCAACGAGGATCACCTGAACGAGGAGCAGACGAATCTGTTATCCATGTACAAGGTGGATAACGTTTACCGGTTTAAGAACTATACGATTTACTACGACAACCCGAATACCGGCTAAGCGCTTTGCCCCATGCAAGCTGTAAAACAGTCAACGGGTTTTCATTAGCGCATCGGCCTTCTCAGAGGCGACTTTTATGGCCTCGTCGACGGTCCGCTGATCGATCTCTTCGCCGCGATCGGTGATGAGACGGATGTCAATAGAAATCTCTTTGTTTTCAAGCCCGACAGAAACGTCCAGGTCGTCGATCCGCTTGGCGGGCACGACAGAATAAATGTAGTCGACGGCGGCATCGTATACCGCCGTGATGACTTCTTCGTATTTCATTAGAATTTACTCGGCACGCGGTCCGGCACCGGCACCTGCGCCAGCACCCTGCATCTTGCCCAGAGCCTGCTTGAGCTGGTCCTGGAGCTGGTTAAACCGCTGCTGCACCCGTTCTTCCTGGCGGGAGAGCGACTTGAGCCGGACATCGAAGTTGTCCTTCTTCTCGTCAAGGTCCTTTAGCACGTCCTCGCGCTTTGCCTTGATCAGCAGCTCGCCTGCGGCGCGGTACACGTCGGCGTCCTCGGGGCTCTTCTTGAGCTCTTCGAGCGCACGCTCCGTCTCGCGGAGCATCATCTCGACCTGCCCCTTCTGCTGGAGCAGCGCCTGCGCCTGCTGCTGCACCTGCTGCAGCTGCGCCAGCTGGTTCTGAATCTGCGGTGGCAATTCGTTCATGATATCACCTTTGTGTTAAGCATGTCCTCAGAGATCCTGATCAGACGGAGCCACGTGTTGATCGCCGCACGCATGGACACGAGGTCCTCGGCGGCGACGAACAGATGCAGCGTCCCGCCGGACTGCTCGAGCGTTATCTTCGAGCGTTCCGAAGGGATCTCCTGCAGCTCGGGCACCAGCGACTCGTAGACGGGCCGCGCGAGCGGCCCCAGGTCGAGCTCGACGGACAGCGTATGCATCTACGGTATTACTGCGCGGGCACGCGCTTGATGTTCGTGGGCCGCTCCTTCACCAGTATCCGGTGCCCGCAGAACGGGCAGCGAATACCCTGAAGGTCCTTGTCGATCTCTACGGTCTGCTTGCAGTGTGCACACTTATAGACCATTTACTCGCTCCCCTCGACGGCCTTGCGGATGGTGCGGACCATCGTCTTGCCCATGGGAGTCTGCGGTACATATGTCCCGCCGGTATATGTGTACTTGCACTTGGTACAGGACCATATGCCCGTGCCCTCTCTCCAGACGGACATGCGCCCGCACTTGGGGCACTTGTGCGCCTGTTTCATGTTCTCTTCGATGTCGGCGACCAGCATACGAGCCTTGCGGCCGTACCTGCAGCCGAACCGGCCCGCGCTGCGGGTCTTCCTTCCTTTTGCGCTTCCGACAGCCATTACTGTATTCCCTCCAATTTTTCTCTAAGCACGTTCGCCTTTTCTTTGGCCATGTGCACAATATATTTAATCTGATCGGGCGTCAGCGTGCCGACGCCACTCTTCTGCATGCCAGACAGTGCACCTTCCTTGTTGGTGATGACGGTCAGCTTGCACGGCGCCACGCTCCCCTCGTCGAGGCTCGGGTCGAGCATGATCGCGTTGCCGATGTCTATGGCGGTGATCGCCACGGGCACATCGTTCAGCGGCAGCGGGGCATCCTCGCCCATGCCGAACTTGGCGTTCGGCACCTTCGTATTCATGAGCGCGGCGATCGCGCCCAGCGAGGCTGCGTCCATCAGGTTGCCATCGTGGTCCAGCACGTGGACGTCGATGAAGACCATCCAGACTTTCTGTCCACTTTCAATACATAACTTAGATAAATCAATTGCGCCTGATTCTCTCACGCCGCGGTCCGTCACGCGCGCCAGTTCGATCGCGTCCTCCCTCGGCGGGCCGCTCTCGAACGTGGGCGACGCAAGCGGGACCAGTTCCAGGTTGGTGATGATGACGCCGGTGTCCGGCGTGTCCGGGAACGGCTCGCCTGGCTGCATCTTCACGCCGACGATGACCTGGGTGTTGCCGATCTTGACGCGGGATGAGCCTTCGGCCTTGTCGATGACGCCGACCTCGACCGAGATCGGGCGGTACTCGTCGAACTTGCGGCCGTCTGCGCGGTCGCCCTGGGCGGCGAGGCTGAATATGTAGTCTCTCTTAATTTCTGCGATAACATCGTCACTCATTGGCTTCGCCTCCCTCAATCTCCTGTGCGGTTGGCTGTGCGGCTTCAGGGGTAA
>CAVYKK010000004.1:0-34802 GCA_963769045.1 uncultured Methanocellaceae archaeon | reverse complement strand
ATTTTTGAGGGGCTCCCGGGGGGCTTTTTCAAAAGCCCCCGGGTCTCGACACAAAACACATGTGCCGAAGGCACCGTTTAAAGGATAGTTTTAGAGATACAGAGCGGTCGCAACTGTGAGATATCAATAATCTTTCTTCGTTACCGCGCGCGGTCTGAATCCGCCTTTAAAAACACGTTAACGTGCACCTTTCCTCCGCGCCCGAAAATCCTCATCTGGCGATCATAGGCCATCGGAGAGTGCTTGAGGCCGTTCGTTTCCGAAATGTGCTTTGACTGCCTCCATGAACGCGATCTCCTGCTTCAGGAAGCCTGCCTCGTAGTCTTTTACCTCTTCCCACATCTGCCTGCATTCCGCATCATCGACCTCCGAATTGTAATATCCGTGGCGGTTCAGGCCGCTGATCTGTCTCCAATCGACTTCGCCGGCCTCGTCTTCCTCCCGGTGAAGCATGTAAGGGTATATCCGACATATACGAGGACGCTGCTCATAAATCCTGCACCGTCCTTTTCGCAGGAAGTGGCACGTACCGTCATGATCGGCCGTGTCGCGTAGCCCGAGACATAAAACGTCCCGGCCTGATCGCAGAATTCATAATAGGGGGCGGGTATCAGTGCCGCTTTGTCTACGTAGCCGATGCGTTCCGCATCGTCATCCAGCAGGAACGCGTGATCGTTAAAGTCCCTCGTACAGCATTTCCCGCAGAGGTTGCATTCGAATCCTACCTCTTTCACGATTTCCAGAAATCGCTCCATTGGATAGGCGGCGAGTCCACTGAGCTCATCATTTAGTTCCCGCATCCTGACGTCGAAGCTGAAAGATGTAAAGACAGTCACCCCCGCATTTTTCCGGGCACGAGGTTAGATAGGTACAGCGGAGGTTAAAAACGTTCTGATTTGTACAACTCAGGCATCTTCTACATATGCCACTGCTATGCTACCACTATATCATCGGGCACCATGGTACCAATCGCTATAACTTCGGATTAAATATTTATTTATATATACATTATTATTAACTGTCGTAAGCGGGAGTTGCCAAGCGGTCAAAGGCACAGGGACTAAAGCCCTGTCTCGTAGGAGTACAGACGTTCGAATCGTCTTTCCCGCATAATTTTTGAAAGGCTACCGGAGAACTTTTTCTTAAAAAGTTCTCCCCGGTCTCGACACTCGCACATGTGCCGAAGGCGTCATTTTATGATCGTTTTTGAAGGGGTGCAAGGGGAACATTTTCCCAAAAGGTTCCCCCGTACGTTTAGCCTTAATGGCATTCTGCCATTTTATAAACACCGTCTTCTAAAAAGTCCCATCCCGGACAACTGGTCTCCCCTCAAACTCCGTATTTATTATATAATAATAACTAAATTATTATATCCGGCGCCGTTGCGGTGGGTACGACAACGGCACTGGTAACAATGGGTGTTGAGGTATCATGGGAGAAACGTATGAAATTGCGCCCCAGGGTCCCGGGGCCATCCTACATGGCATAAAGAAATGGCTGCTCATCGCCGCTGGCACGACTTGTGTATGCCTTGGCGTCGCGGGCATCTTCCTGCCGCTCCTGCCTACGACCCCGTTTCTCCTGCTGGCTGCGGCCTGCTATGCAGGCAGCTCTAAGAAGTTCTATCACTGGCTGATCAGCAACAGGTGGTTCGGGGACTACATAAAGAATTACCGTGAAGGCAGAGGGCTGACGGTGAAAGTAAAGCTTCTGTCCGTACTGTCGCTATGGGTCACCATCGGGTACTCGGCGGGCTTCGTCGTCCAATCTTTTATGGTCAAAGTCGTGCTGATCGCAATAGCGGTGGCCGTGACGGCCCACATCCTGTCCAGACCGACTTTCAGGAAAATGCAAGCGGGCTGACGCAACACGGTACAATTGCGTGGCGGTCACACGCACGTGCACGTGAGCGTCAGCCCTGAGATAATCATTAAACCGGGATGACGTTATACCCTTTCAGCAGGATGACAAACGTTGCCAGGATCGTGGCCAGTGTCAACAGAGACGCAAACAGCGTATTGGCAAAGTGTGCCGGCGGGCCGAGGATCCACCCGGGCGGATGCCAGCCCAGCAAGCCGATGAGCGCTACGCTAGAGACGATCCAGCCTAAAAAGATGATTGCTATTGCAACCACGGCAAAAAATACTATGACACCCGCAGTTAATCCGCCGATCATGATACCGATTCCCGCATGACTATATGCACATTATAATAAATTATGTTAAATAAAAACGTTATTAACTGCCCGGGCGGACTGGCCGCCAGACATTGTATCATCCGCGATACCACAAGGACAGGGTATTGCCTCTACGACACATCACCGATGGCAGACTGTGGTAATATTATATAGATATACTTATAAAATAATCGGCTATGGGATGTCCCGGGGAATATCCTGCGATCAGGAGCGGTAAGCGGCCATGATTATCGTGATATCGGATGTACACCTCGGCTACACGAAGAGCAACCGGGAAAGCTTCCGTGAGTTCCTTGACCGCTGCATGCCACTCGATATAGAGCATTTCGTCATTCTGGGCGATCTCATTGACTTCTGGCGGGCCAATAACGCGAGAGCCATCATCGACAACCAGGACATACTGGGGTTAATCGGCCGCCTCAACGCCAGGAACGTTTATTATATCCCGGGGAACCACGACTATTACGTCCACAAGCTGGCCGAACGATACAAGGACTTCTACCCGTTCAGGGTGAGTAAACGCCTGAGGCTCGTTGACGGAGGACAGACGTTCAACTTCGCGCATGGCTATGAGCTGGAGGTCCTGTCAAACCTCGAGCCTATGACAGTTGACACGTACGAGCGATGGAGCGAACGCATGTGCTTCAGCGAACGGATCACAGGCGGGATTGCCACCAGGATATGGGACATGGTCGAGAAGCGCAATGAGGACGGCGACAAGGCCATGTTCATGCGCAAGCCCCCTCATGAGCGGACTGGCATCGATAAAGTGCGTGATCTGGCCACCTCTAAGGGTGCCTATATGGTGCTGGGCATGAAGCCGGGAGATAATCTTGTCTATGGCCATACCCATCGGCCGTTCATCAATGAGGAAAAGACGGTCGCCAACACGGGGTCGTGGGTGGACGAAGGGCCCGCCGACAGGCCGCGCAATACATATGTGATTATTGAAGACGGCCAGATGAGGCTAAAGATCTTTGATAAGGAACATTTCCCTTAGTTATAAAACATGTTGTTTAGCATTTTTGAGTTTTATATCGATACCCCTATCCCGCACCACGCTGCGCTTGCACCACTAAGACATATTCATTCTTGAAATGTTGTATTTGCTCGTGACCTTTTCAACACAAAGGCCACAATGGCCACGAGGTACACGACGTACTATTATTAATAGTGGCAACGGGAGCCGCTTAACGTTTAAAACATAGTGTACATTGTGGCCTTCGTGGCCTTCGTGTCGAAAAGGTCATGCGCCTGTACAAAAAGATATGCGAATGACTAACACAAAGAAACGAAGGGAACAAAGAGCAATAATAGGTGGTTAAGATTCTAAGCTTTTATAGGACACAAAGAATTTATTAAAATCATTTGTGTCTTAATCGTCTTTGTGTCTTCCGTTTCAATCTTTGTTCCCTTCGTCCCTTTGTGTCTTTGTGGCCGCAAGCGCAGCGTGGTGCGTGCAATTATATACTTCGTTCAAATATGGCGCGCGTAGCTTTTCATGACAAGATACCGGAACAGAGAAAAGAAAGGAAAGGCAAGGTCACTTCTTCCCGTTGCCGTTCCCGTTCCCGTTGCCCTTTGCTTTGCCGTTCCCATGCTGTTTGACCGTGGGAAGGGCGTATTTGCTGGCATTTAAGGGCGTTGTAGCGTTACCGGTGCTAATCTTGATCAGGTCGTACCCCTCATCCCAGGGCCACAGGACTGAGCCGTTATTGATCACGGGAGCAGGCGCCTGATAGCCTTTCTTTTCCAGGCCCGGCGGCACATGGCTCCAGTCGAGCTTCTTCATCTGGCCGGGCGGTATGAAGTAGGACGTGTTGTTGAAGTAGATGAACGGCCTCCCGTTCTTGATCTGCTGCGTGCTGTTCAGGGTGCTGTTCAGCAGGTCCTGGACTTCCGGCGCGGTCGTTGAGTTATCGATCAGGTCGGTCAGGTTATTCTCCTGTTCGTCGAGCTCCTGGCTCGCATTAATATAGGCGAGATCGTCGATACTTTCATCGTCCATAGTGGCGTTAATCGCTTGCATCTGGCTGATGTACTCGTTGAGGGCCGCTTCCAGTCCGCCAGTGTTGTTCGCTATCGCCATGGCGCATGCCTCCGCCAGACGCTCGTCCCCGTATAAGAGCATTTTATGCAGCCGAACGGTGGCGTTGCCAGTCAGCGAGATGTCAGCGTGCTGCACGAAGAGCTTAAATCCGTAGAACGGCGAATCTGCGCCGACAAGCCCCTTGTATGGCTGTACCCCGGCCGGGGACATATCCTTCGACGCGGCCATTGTCTGTGGGATGATCGCTATGATCAGTGCCACAGCGACAAGAGCAATAACAACTTTTCTCAACATTGTGTGACCTCCGATTAGTGATCGGTTCCACCCCCCGGGGGCCGACACCATGCTATAACACCGGTTATTAAATAACGATACTTATCGTATTTACGTCATACAAGCTTTATCACGGTTCACGTGGCCTGAATATCCTTTAAATCGTGACCGTTTGCTTTAAAGACGTCCGGGCACCCGATAAATGACCTGCATAGCCAGGATACAGTTTTATGCGCCCGCGTGAAACAAGTAATAATCCGAAGTTTTACCTGCAGGCACGGATAATGCCAGCCATGGTGCAGGCTGCCTGCTCAAGTCATGGTCGATAGGATAAGCCCGATGATGAAAAGGCCGGCTATCGATACCACACCGATAATCAGGCACAGGATCGGGGCAAGATGAAAGATAAGGAATGCGGTACCGGTTAGTACAATCCCGCATATTAAAGATATTAGCGCCAGCGTCGATAGCGTACCCATAGATCCCACGCACATATACTATTACCTGTTTATATATAGTATTTACCGGCAAATATCATCCCCGGTTCGATTATTGGAGGGCGCCGGCAGGCGGGATGTTGTGATCGGCTTCTTTATGAGGCGCTGACAGCTTTTCCCGGCGAAGGGTGCTGTGCCCGTAGCCATACAGGGCATAAACGACGATGCCCGCGGCAGACCACGCCAGGAAAATGACCCAAGTATGCAGAGGCAGGTTCAACATGAGCACCAGACAGAGGACGATCGCCAGAGGGGCCACGACATATAGTTTCGGGCATCGAAACGGACGATGGACATCCGGCATCCGGTATCTCAGCGCAATTGCGCCGACAGAGGAGACGATGAACGCGAACAGGGTACCGATGTTCACGATCTCCGCGAGCGCCTGGATTGGCATGAAGCCTGCGATGAAGGCGATGACGAGGGCGGAGATGATCGTGACCAGCCAGGGCGTACCCAGCTTCGGGTGTATCCGGCAGATACCCGCCGGGAGCAGACCGTCGCGGGAGATGGCGAAGACGATCCTGCTCAGGCCATACATCAGCACCAGCAGGACAGTGGTGATGCCAGCGATGGCGCCGATTCCCACGATAGCGGACCCGGTGCCATACCCGAGCGACCGCAGGGCGAAGGCGACCGGCTCCGAATTGTCGAGCGTACCATAGGAAACCGCCCCGGTAAGCGCTGCCGCGACGACGACGTATAGTATGGTGCAGACTATCAGCGACCCGATAATGCCGATGGGCAGGTCCCGCTTCGGGTTGTGGCACTCTTCGGCGGCGGTGGCCGTGGCATCGAACCCGATGAACGCCGTGAACACAATGGCGGATCCGGCCAGTATGCCCTGGTAGCCGTACGGTGCGAAACTCGACCAGTTCGCAACGTTGAACCGGGGCACGGCAAGCACGAGAAAAATGCCGATGGCGATGAGCTTGACGATGACCAGGCACTTGTTGAGACGGGTGCTCTCTTTCGTGCCTCGCACCAGCATGAGCCCGATGAACAACGCGATAAGGATCGCAGGCAGATTGACGACTCCCCCCTCGGCAGGGCCGGACGTCAGGGTGGCGGGCAGGCTTACGCCGAGGGACAGCAGGATGCCGTTCATGTAACCGGACCAGCCCACTGAGACCATGCATGCGCCGACGAGGTATTCGAGGATGAGTGCCCATCCGACGGCCCATGCGACGATCTCGCCCAGTGCGGCATACGAATAGGCATAGGTGCTTCCTGAGTGTGGCACCATGGCCGCAAGTTCGGCGTATACGATGGCGGTCAGGATGCAGGCGATGCCGGTGATGACGAAAGAGATAACGATGCCCGGCCCTGCATACTTTGCCGCGGCCACGCCGGTCAGGACGAAGATGCCCGTACCGATGATGCACCCGATGCCCAGAAACATGAGGTCGACCGCTCCGAGCGATTTCTTAAGGCCGTGCCGGCCGTGGCCCTTCCGGTAATGTTCAATGCTCTTAGTCCTGAAGATGTCGATAGAGAAACCTCCCCGTTGCATCAGATATGACAGACCTGCCGCCCGACCGGAGCCCCCTCTTGCTTTAATGAGACAGGTATGAACACCTGCATGGAAGGGGCATTTCATTGAAATATCACAGGAGCGTACAAATAATTACCCGGGGCATCGTCGAACAATCGTAGCTCCCAGGGCATGCCGAAAAAACGATGTTCGTACGCATGGGATGCACATCATTTGTAATATGTTGTATAAACTATCCGGCACCGAACACGACGTACACGACGTTAAATAATAAGGCTACGCTGGCCATAACCTGAAAAACGTCGTGTACGTCGTGGCCGTCGTGTACGTTGTGTTAAGTGCCGGCTGAGCGTATACAAAGTTACTAGAAAGACAGAATCTATGCATCTGGCAAAGCAGGCAACAGCACCACGAAACGGCTGCCCTGCCGGTAGTCTCCGGACATACGGTCTTCGATCCGGACGCGGCCGCCATAGCTCTCTACCAGCGTACGCACCAGGTAAAGTCCAAGCCCCCGGCCCCGGGTCTTCATCGCCCCGGACGTAAAGCGCTCGAAAATGATGCTCTTTCGTGAGTCTTCAATGCCAGGGCCATTATCCTCGATGCCGATAACGACAGAACCGATGCCTTCATTGATTTCTCGCATAGCAGTAATCCTGATAACGAGAGGTTTGTCAGGCGGCGAATGCTTTATGGCGTTGCCGATCAGGTTGGAGAATACGTCTTTGAGCAGCCCGTCGGCTTTCACCGTGAGCCCCGGTGACATGGTAAAATCGATGGCGATCTGCCGGTCGGGGACAGACCGGTGCTCTTCGATGGCATCCCGGATTACCTTCGCCACGTCCAACGTCTCCTGCTCTATCTCTTTTCCCATCGCCTTTCTCATCTTCTGGATGTTGCTGATCAGCCGGGAACTGTTCCTGAACGCCTGCAGCGGCCGGTCGATGAACATCATGTTGTCTTTGCCGATAGCCCCCTCCGCATAGAGCTTATCCCGCGCCAACTCCAGGAACCCTATCCCGATCTGGTTCATGTTGTTGATGTCGTGGCCCATCAAATCCACATACAGCTCGATCTGCTTCCGGTAGTCTACGAGCGCTTCTTCTGTCTGCAGCCGCCCGGTGATGTCTTCGATGATGCCTATGTAGTTCTGGATTTCCCGCCCTGTGCCATATACGGGAAAGAGCTTTAATGAAAGGAACCGCTCACTGCCGTCTGCAGGGCGCCGGTAGCTTATCCGGGGGAGGCTGACCGTCTCACCATCCCTGACGGAGGAAATGTCGATAGCTTCCAGCCTGCCCGGCTGCTGGCTGATCTCGAAGATGTTCACCTTTCGCAAAATATCCGGGCCCCTGACCCCGAACAGCCGGAGCATCTGGCCGTTTGCCTGCATGATGTTGCCGTCCGCATCGCAGACGAACATGGCGTCGGGGGCGTTGGCCAGGATGTCGTCCACGAACAGCCGTGTATCATCGAGCTTCTTACGCATCTCGGTCAGTGCCCGATCCCGGAGCCCGGAACTGTATATGGCCAGCGCCGCGACCATGAAGATGAGTGAGATGTTGTATACCGGGTCGATGATTTCCGTGATCGGTATGCCGTCGATAAATTTCAGCGGCAGCAGCCACCGCATCTCGAACAGAAGGTCTCCGACGGAGTTGACGAGCACGAACCCGGCGACGACGAATGCAAGGTACTTCAGCTCTACCTTGAGGTCGGTATTGATGAGCTTGGAGCAGATTAGCAGTATCACGATATCGCTTACGAGATATAGCAAAAGGATCAGTACATCCGCCAGGTGGGAGCTGTCCCATTTAATGTTCACGGCAACGAACGCCAGTAGTGCTATCGACACGATGATGCCGAGAATGTTGATATAGGAGTTGGTCGAAGGGCTCAGGTACCCTTTTCCGGCAAGCTTGAGCTGGCGCAGTCCTGTTATCAGGAGAGCATAGCAGAGAAGATAGCCGAAACCGGTCACATAGTAGGCCAGGCTGTCATTGTAGAACAGGGGCAGCAGGACTTCCCATAGCAATATCGTCAGCGTCCAGGGTATCAGGCCCAGGGCAAAGATGCCCGTGAAGAAGCGTATGTTCCGGTCCTGGTTGAGCTGGCGGATCCGCAGCAATAGCAGTATACCCATCAGCGGCCAAAGGAACTGTATGGTATCGTAGAAAAGGTTCCGGTAGCCGGTCGGCATCAGCAGGATCATGAAGTTGATGAACAGAGTGGCAACGCTCGCTATCAGGAGAAACTTGAGAATGATCGATCCCTGGTTTTCCACGCCATCGGCCATTACTAGATAATAGTTTGCTCAATCTATTAATTATTTATTAGTTTTATTTTCCCCGAGCGAGATTAAGTGAGAGGAAAAATTTTATAAAAACCAGATTGCAGGAAAAGCGCAAAAAGAAAAGGGCGGGATGGAAATTTCCCATCCCTTCACCCCATTTACAGGTTCCAGCCCGGCTGGACTACCGAGACGTACACGAAGTACAGCACGAACATGATCGCGGCCAGCCACATTAGCGGATGGACCTCTTTCCACTTGCCCGAGAACACCTTGACGACGACGTAGGAGATGAAGCCGACACCGACGCCCTTGGAGATGCTGAAGGTGAACACCATCGCGGCAATCGTCAGGAACGCGGGAAGCGCATCCTCGATCTTGTCCCAGGCGATGTCCTTGATCGACGTGATCATCAGGTAACCGACGATGATCAGCGCGGGCGCGGCAGCCGCCGTGGGCACGAGGTAGCCCAGCGGCACGAAGAACAGCGCCACGAGGAATAACAGGCCGACCACGACCGCAGCCAGGCCGGTCCGGCCGCCTGCGGCTACACCCGAGGCGCTCTCGACATATGTCGTGTTCGAGCTGGCCCCGAAGAGACCGCCGGTGACGGCGGCGAGAGAGTCGACCAGCAGCACGCGGTTCAGCTTCGGCAGCTTGCCATTCTTGTCCAGCAGGTTGCCCTTGTCAGCCACGGCCACGACGGTGCCCATCGTGTCGAAGAAGTCGACCATCATGATGGCCAGGATTACAGGTATCAGACTGAGCTTGAGGTCCGACGGAATTGCCTTCACGACGTCGATAATCACATTGATGAACGCACCGATGTCAGGTATCTCGACGATCTGTGCAGTCAAGCCAGCCGGTATGTTGCTTAAGCCGGCAGGCAGCGCCTCGATCGACGACGGCACGCCCTGGACCCCGTACGCGTTGAACGCATAGCCCATCTGGTTCGCGGCCAGGCAGACTACGAGCGCAATGACGCTCGAGAGAATGATGCCGTACAGGATGCTGCCCTTGATCTTCAGTGCCATCAAGGCGATAATGATGAACAGCGTTAACACCGCAATCATGACAAACGGATTGGCGAGGTTACCAAACTGAATCAGCGTCACCGGGTTGCCGACCATGATCTTGGAATCATAAAACCCGATGAAGGCGATGAACATGCCGATGGCAGCGCCAATTGCCAGCTTCAGCGACTTGGGGATGGCATTCATGACCATTTCCCGCAGGTTCGTCAGCACGAGGACCGTGATGATGATACCTTCCAGGATGATGATGCCCATCGCCTGCTGCCAGGTCAGGCCCATCCCGAGGATCAGGCCATAGGCGACCACCGAGTTAAGCCCCATGCCCGCCGCCAGTGCGAACGGGTACTTGGCGAATACGCCCATCGCGATCGTTGTAATCGCCGCTGCGAAGCATGTGCCGACGAAGACCAGCTTGAAGTCCAGGCCGGTCGCCCCGCCAGCCGTAAGGATGATCGGGTTCAGGATGATGATGTACGCCATCGTCATGAACGTCGTCAGGCCTGCCAGCAGCTCGAGCTTGAGAGTTGATTTTCGTTCCGATATGTGGAAGTAGCTATCCAAAAATGCAAATAAAGAGCCAGGTTTTGAAGTGCTTTTGGGAGTTTCCTGCTCGAAAGCCATAGTTATAATACCTCCTATTGCGAGACGAGAAAACCCCGTAAAGAACGCGGGGCATCCTGCTC
Organism: uncultured Methanocellaceae archaeon; assembly: GCA_963769045.1. Classification (GTDB taxonomy): domain Archaea; phylum Halobacteriota; class Methanocellia; order Methanocellales; family Methanocellaceae; genus Methanocella_A. Next base: position 24,283 of record CAVYKK010000004.1, on the reverse strand, counting down.
GTACAACCTATACCACCTTGGCAATAGGTTGGCTCAAGCTTTACATAAACGTTTGCTTCAGGCTGTCGACGGGGAAAGAATAATCCCGGACAGTAAATATGGCCCCAATATATAGCGAAAACATGATATTTTTATTTCTAACTCCGGCAGGGTTGATATGGCATATTTTCGAGGATAAAATCCATGGCCGCATATTTATCGCGCTCCTGCAATAATCGCTGTACTGTTGCCGTTTGCCCTGCCGCCGCGAAACCGATAAGAATATGTATGATCGGTGACAGATGGTCGATTTGCCGCTACGGCGGCGAAAAACGGTGGAAAACGCAAATATGGTTAAGCAGCTGCCCGATGCCGCCCCGTTCGCAATGATGGGTTTCGAGTTCGCAATGGCTATCGCCATAGCCCTGTTCCTGATCGCTTCCGCCACGGGCAATTTCCTGTCGCTGCCATCGGCGTTGGCCGCAGTGATCCTGTCTCTTCTATGCCTGCCCGTGATCGTCATGCTCTACTGGTCGGAGGACGACGCGGCGCTGCGAAAGACCTTCCGGGGCCTGATCGTCTATTTCGTCATCCAGACGATCTCCGGCGTCACCTGGTACCTGCTATCGATGGCGATCTCGGACCCGGTCATCGTCGACCTGGCCATGCTGCTCATGGTCGTGGGCTACGTGCCGCTGCTCGCCGCCCTGTATGCCACGATACGTATGCAGTGGCTGGACGTGAGGCCTGTCTTCAGGTATCTGATGGTAGCAGCAGGCATCTTTTCCGTTATGGCCTTCGCCGCCCTCGTGGCCGTGCGCGTGCTGACCGATCCCGGCAACGCCTACCCCGCTTCGATCTTTGCCGCCTCGATCGTCGCCGACCTGCTGATCGTCGCCATGTGCTCGATCCTGATCATCCGGAACATCGGCAACTCGCGGAGGACCATCTTCGCCATACTGCTGGCCACCTTCATCGTCAGCCTCACGGGCGACAGCCTGAACCTCGTGAGCGCCGTCGGCCTCTACGACGGCGCGAACCTGGCCCAGTTCTTCTACGCGGTCACGCTCATCCTCATCACGGTGGCGCTGCTGCTGTATTCCCTGACCACCGTGAACGTGGCGCTGCTGAACCGCGTCAACCGGGAGCTGTACGACACGCGGCGTCTTGTCGGCGACATCCTGCTGTATACCCCCGACGCCATGTGCATTGCCGGTCCGGACGGCAACATGATCTCGGCCAACGGGCAATTCGAAGACCTGATCGGCCGGGATGGTCGGAAGGGCGGCCGCAGGTTCAACATCTTCGAAGACTGCAGCCTGCTGGGTGACGCGGCCTGCGGCCTGGTGAACGAGCTGCGACAGGGCAGGCCTGCGATAGCAAGGGGAGTACGTTTCCCGGGAAATGAAGGCGTAACAGGCAAGTCGTATGTCGTAAAGATGTTCCCGGCCTTCGCATCCGTAGGCGACACGGTGAGGTATGTAGTCATCGTGGAAGACATCACCGAGCTAAAGGCCGCCGAGGAAGCCCTGAAACACGCCAGGGACGACCTCGAGACCCGCGTCATGGAGCGCACGCTGGAGCTGGCTGTGGCCAACGAGAAACTGCATGCTGAAATTGCAGAGCGCAGGGCAGCCGAGGGAAAGATCCGCGCATCGCTGCTCGAGAAAGAGGTGCTGCTTAAGGAGGTACACCACAGGGTGAAGAACAACCTGCAGATCATCTCCAGCCTGTTCGGCATCCAGGCTTACACCGTCAGGGACGAGATTTGCCGGAATGTCCTGAGAGAGAGCCAGGACCGCATCCGTTCCATCGCCATGATCCACGAGAAACTTTACCAGACTCCCGATATCGCCATGATCGACTTCGCCCAATACGTACAGAGCCTCGCGGACAACCTGTACCGATCATACGGAGCGGACAGTAGCAGGATCACCATGGCGACAAACGTCGATAACGCAAAGTTCGACATCGACACGGCCATCCCCTGCGGACTGATCATCAACGAGCTGGTCTCCAACTCGCTCAAGTACGCTTTCCCCGAAAACAGGCATGGGATCATAAACATAAGGCTGTGGCAGGAAAACGACCGATATGTCCTTGAGGTGAGCGACAATGGAGTGGGCCTTCCCGGCGACCTGGACGTGCACAACGTCTCTTCCATGGGACTGCAGCTCGTGGACATACTCGCAGAGCAGCTGGGCGGCAGGATGACAGTGGGCCGGACGAGCGGGACTTGCTTCCAGATCGCATTTTCCGTCGACCACGATAAGACCGGGATTTAGTCAGTAATTAACGATGAATACGGGTAACCGGGCCGATGCCATGGCACGCGTGCGCGCGCGAGCGGCCGGGCGGACATGAGTAGTTATTTGCATATCTTTTTGTACAGGCTGAGAAGGCACCTGACACAAAGGCCACGAAGGCCACAATGGCCACAACGTACGTTTAAAAAGGTTCATGGAAGCCCCTTTATAAAAAGGACTTCGTGGCCTTTGTGGCCTTCGTGTCTGATGCCTTCTCATTGTATACAACATTTCAGGAATGACTAAGACAAAAATAAGCCTGGTGTCCTGGCGGCTTAATATATTTCAGGCGCTTGCAGGCGGCAGGATGATGACCACCCGGGCACCCTTTGCGCGGTTGCCCGGAACGCGGTCTTCGATCCAGACCCGTCCGCCATAGCGATTGACGATCCGCTTTACCAGGTAGAGGCCGATGGCCCTGTCGCCGGGGTTATCGTGGCGGAAGACCCCGGACTTCAGCTCGTCCGGGATACCGGGCCCGTTGTCTGTCAGCTCTATCTTGCAGGCGCCTGCCCGGTCCACGGTGACACGGATATCCACGTCTACGGTACGCGACGTGACGTACTTCATGCTGTTGACGAGGATGTTGCGCAGCGCATAGCGCATCAGTGGCCCGACGAGAACCTCCTTTTCTGCCAGTCGCTGGCTCGCGTTGATCTTTTTACCGGCGAGCCGGGCAATCAGCTCGGTGTCCTCCAGTGCCCGGGCGATGGCATCAGGCAGCCTTACGGTATGTGCTTCCACGCCTGAAGCGCTGATGGCCCGGATGTCTCCCATGGCCTCGTCGTCCATCTGCAGCGCCCTCATCGCGTTTTCCCGGGCGGCCGGATTCTCCGGCTTCTCCGCCCATGCTCTGACAATGGCCTCATGCACGGCGATCTCGTGCGTCAGCAAGTCCACGAAGAGCGTGGCGTCTTCGGCGCGCATGTACAGCTCGTCCTCCTGCATCCGGACGTTCAGCGAGACGGCCACCGCACCGCACACCGTCTGCAATGTCTCCAGCTCCTCGGGTGACAGTGCCCGGCTGTGAATAACAGTGAGCACGCCAGTCAGCCGGTCGTGGTCGATCAGCGGCGTGACGACCACGAACTCGCCCCCGATGCGCCCGATGGCATCCTTGACCGTCGGCATCAGCCCGTACTCGGCGATGGTAGTGACCATCTGTTCCCGGTGGTACGCGCATCGCCCGGCCATCGCCGGGGCGTCCGGGGCAATGGGAATGATGCGTATCATGGACTTCAGCTTCTCTGTCCAGCCTTTGCTTGCGATCAGCTCCAGGTCACTGCCCCGGGACACAAAGCCGGCCAGGCCCAGGTAGCCGTACGTATCTTTCATCAGCCAGAGGATTTTTTCCAGCAGCTCCTTGGGCGTCTTCGTCTGCGTGGAGAGCCGGGCGATATCGGAGAGCGTCTTCCCCAGGGTGATGTTGCGCAGGACGACCACGTCGCTGACCCGGTCGCCGCGCGGGCCGCTCATCCGCACGCACTCGACGCTGAAGTACCGCTTGCGGCCGACGCGATCGCGATCCTCGAGCCGGGCGCCGTGCCGGCACCCCCCGGCGAGCCCCGGGAAGAGCTGGTTAAACATCATGCCGACAGGGGAAGCACGATGAGAAAACAGGTCGATAAAGTGAGGACTGGCCCACACGATAAGGCCGTCGCGGTCGATAATACAGGCGGGGTCGGCTATGATGGAGTCCATACTAATAGCTGTGGACATGTTATCCGTATTAAACTTTTACCAGCACGAAGGCACAAAGCGCCAGCGCGAAGGCATGAAGGCAAGATAAACAGAAGCGTATCACCCGGCTTCATACGGACAGAGTAACCGTTGATGTCACTAATGGGTAATTGGTTATCCCTATTGTGTTATTATATAAATTTTATTAGACACATTATCGTCAGCTTTAAGGTTTAAAATGCGAATTGTACAATCGCAGCAAGCGCTGCGGGTATAGATACATGGAAATATCGGGGTTTGTCAGCAGGTACAGTCGCCTGTGCCTGAAGCTGGCGCCGTTGCTGGTGCTGGCGCTCATATGGCTCTGGTTCATGATCGCAATCATGTTCATCGGCTCCATCGACGAGCCGGTCAAAGCGCTCTTCGGCTGGGAAGCCCTGGTCTGATAGGGCATTCTTATCTTTTTCCGTTTTGTATAATCATTCCTGAACCCCTTTTCTACGCTAAGCCTGCATATAACACAACGTACACTACGTACACGACGTACACGACGTACACGACGTTAAATAATGAGGCTACGCTGGCCATTTCCCGAAAAACGTTGTGTACGTCGTGGCCGTCGTGTACGTTGTGGTTGGTACCGGCTAGGATGTACAAAAAGATATGATATGACTGTACATTTAGGGCCCTCCGGGATTTTGAAATATTAGAGGTATGAGGGGGAGGAGGGAGGTGTCAGGGGTTGCTCCCCCTCATTATGGCTTCTAAATACCCACACATGGACAGGATAATCGATATGGGTGCCTTGCCCGGGCGTCCCGCTCGTCCGGACGCGGCACCGCTGGTTGAAAGTCGTTTTAATGTTCGTTGCTTTCACGAACATTCTATTATATGCGAACAATAGGTATATGTATCTTGCGGTTTAATTATTTGACTTGTCAGCACGAACGGGACAAGTGATGCGCACATGATGAAAAAAACAGAGGAGCATAAGCCGATCGAGCTCTTTTCTACGGCCGACGGGATACGGGCTGTCGACAGCCCTGTCCGGGTGAAAATTATCACGATGCTGAAGGAGCGGGAGATGCCCTTCGATGAGATCGTGGCAGGGACAGGCCGGGCAAAGTCGACAGTTTCGGTGCATCTTAACGACATGGCCCAGGAAGGCATCATAAGTTCCCGTCTGGACCCGAACGACCGGCGAAAGAAGGTATTTTTCATCAATTCCGGTTACATCGGCGGCCTGCTGCGTGAACGGATACTGGTGGACGACATCCACGACCTGTTTTCCCGGAAAGGCGTGCCGGACGTGCCCGATTTTTTCAAGATCATGTTCAGGATGATCCGCGTCGAGCTCTACGTGCAGGGCATCAACGTGGACCCGGTACTCTCGGACGCAGGATACAAGGTGGGCGGAGCGCTGTACGAGCAGATCGGCAGCCCGGACCTCGACGAACTGCTGGGCAGACTCTCGGGTTTCTGGTCGGGACACAAGCTGGGGCGCATCGAGGTCGTCTCCAGGTCGCCGCTGACTATCCACGTCTACGACTGTTTCGAGTGCCAGGACCTGCCTCTGCTGGGCCGGCCCGCATGCGCCTTCGATCTCGGCATGCTGCGGGCGATTTTCTTTGCCCATTTCGAGTGAAGAGCGGGCGATAGAGGAGACCGAGTGCTATGCGATGGGCCATGATCACTGCCGTTTCGTCATAGCCGATCACGGCCGCCATCTATCAGATGGCGCGTAACGCCGCGATATACGCGGGGAACGGCTTTAGGTCTGCTTCATATATGCAGTGTGCATGGATACCCGATACCTCCTGATGACATGCCTCTCGCTCATCGTGGGCAGCATTTTCGTAGCGCCGGAAACGGTACGGCTGGGCATCAGCCTGACCGAGGCATCCGGCCTGTCACAGGCACTGCTGCTGGCAGGGATGGTCGCGGCTGTCCTGACCGTCGAAGCCGAGGCCAGAGAGAAAGCCAGGCGGGATACGCAAAAAAACGATAAATGATATCTTTTTACGGTAGCAGCCCGGGGATGAGTCACTGGCAGGATCATCGTCGCATGGCCGACGGGCTTTCACTCACGCGCGAGCGGACATGCGGCAAGCGTACTACGCGATATCCCGGGACGTATCGATGTAGATGCGGTCTGAGACCTTGAAGCGGATATATTCCAGGATGGGCGGGGTGCCGCGTATCTTGGGGATGGAGAGCTTGCTGCCCATCTTGTCGCCTTTCTTTTCCACCTCTATCTCGAAGATCACGTCGCAGACGTTCTGGAAGATGATCTCGGTGCGCCGGTCATGTACGCCATTGAGGATAAACAGGTAGCAGATGCTGTCCCGTTCCTTGTCCATCTCGTAGATTTTGTGCAGCAGGCTCTTGAGCGTGTGCAAATCGATGCCTAAATCTATTAAAAAGCTGAAGTTATCGAAGATGATGGTGAAGTCCGATTCGCCGCTGGTGTAGATGTAGTCGACCTTCGAGTCAATGAACTCGATCAGGCGGCGCTCGGCCTCTCCGGGCTCGGTCGAGGTGTTCAGGATGTTGCCGTAAAACTCCTCGCGGACGTCGAAGAACTCGATCTGCTCGTAGCTGATGTTGAGCTCGGACATGTGTCGTTCGAGGTTAATGAACGACTTGTCCGTGGTGAAGTAGAATGTCTTGCGTGGCGTGGTAAACTCGAACAGGAAGACTTCCGGCTGAGTGACCGGCTCTGCCGAGAAGTAGACCATTGATCCCTTGGGGATGCCGCCGTTCAGCGTCCGGTCCAGAATGCTCAGGCCGGTCGGCAGACGGTTCGGGATCGGTGCCTCGGGCTTATCTACTGCCTCCGGCACGGCGCCCTGTTCTTCAGTCTCTACTTTATCTTCTGTCATTCTTTATCAGCATTTATTTTCAGTCTTCGATCAGTCGCTATATGAGCAGTGTGAACAGGAAATACGCGATTACCATCATGATCAGCGCGTATTTCAGCCCTGACATCCAGTTGCCCTCACCCATCTGGCCGGCGAGGATACCTGCGCACAGTCCCTGGATGAGCGCGGCATGGAAGAACAGCCGCACGTAGTCGTCCGGGTTGAACGCCTGGATAAACGTACCTCCCTGCTTCGCCGCCGCCGACGATGCGGCGCCGCCGCCGCTCGATGCAGTAGCGGCCGTCGCCATGACGGGGATAAAGCTTGAGGTCAGTGTATACACACAATAGATGAACACCACGAACGAGATGAAGATGATCACTACGTATATAAGCATGCCGTCAAAGCGTTCTCTGCGTATCTGCTCGTTGATCCGGGCGTCGTTGGCTGCGATGTTCAGCACGTCTTTGATGTCGCCGCTGGATGAGGCCGCCTTCGTGATCAGGGTGATCACTTTCGTCGACGCGTTGGTGCGCAGCTGGTTGGCGAACTTCTTGAGCGCAGTATTGACGTCGGTGCCCCACGACATGTCCTTGTGCACCTTTTGTACTTCCGTGCTGAGCATGCCGAAGTTACTGTTCGAGATCAGGTTGATCGACTGGGTCAGCGTCATGCCGGTCTCGTTTGTCGACGACAGCTTCTTCAGGAAGTCGGGCATTTCCGACGCGATCTTACGCTCCCGGCGGTTCTTCGCCTCGTGGAAGAAGGCAAGTGGTGCCAGTGCTATGATGAGGAAGTACACGATGAAATCGTCGATGAAACCAAGGATCGGCCCGTAGATGACCATGAAGTCGCCCGTCGGCTTGATCTTCCCGGTCATCATTGCCCGCTGGAACTCGGTGACATTGGTCGATGCCGCCGAAAAGCTGCCGAAGCCGATGACCGGCCAGACGACTAACGCCAGGAAAAGAATGAACAGGATAGCAAAAGGCACGCTGAGGTATAGCGACTTGATCGGGTCCTTCTTGATGCCGGCGATCGGATTGGCGAGGAACTCCTTCATCTTCTTGTTCTCGCGCGCCTTCTGGAGCTCGCCCAGCCGCTTCTTGTCGCTGGCCGTGGCCTCTTTTGATTCCATCGGCACGGTATCGTACTGGTCCAGCGTCTGCACGTCGAACAGGTTTGTCCGCTCTTCCTCTTCCGGGGTCAGCATGCTGATCAGGATGATGAACATGACTGAGCCGATAGGCAACACTGCATAGATCAGTATGTACAGGATCATGGGGCTGCCGCCGTTCATGATGGTCATGACCGAGACCATGATGATGATGAACAGCGGTCCGGCCACGAACATCGTGACATAGGACTCGGCGATCAGGCCCAGGATTTCCAGGAATGACTTCTGGTCCTGCATGATGCGCATCCGGTACTGCTCGACCTTGTTATTCAGGTACGTCGTGACGTCGCCGCCCGAGTCGATGACCGACAGCAGGTTGGATAGCAAATCCTGCAGCAGGTCCGATGGCGTCTGGTTGACACAGTTGAGGATTGCGACTCGCAGGTCGTTGCCGAAATAGTCCATGTCACGCAAGACGAAGCCGACTTCCTTGGACACTTCGCCATAAGTGCTCTCCGCCTCGTGCAGGGAGCGGATGATCGTGATGATATCTGTGCCGCCCTTGGACATGGCATACATGAAGGTAACGGCCGATGGCAGCGCCTTGTTGATGCGCGACTTGCGCTCGCTGGCATTGAACGACGGGATGAGCAGGAACGTGGTGAAAGTGACAATATACCCGATCGCGCCCAGGATGACCATCGATATGAAGAGGATGATGACCTGCGCCATCCCGCTCAGGATCGGGATGCTGATGCCGAGATGCCAGTTACTGAGGTTGGTGCTGTGCAGGATGGTGCCGCCCAGCAGGAAACCGAGCAGCAATCCCAGCAGCGCCCCGATGACGCCGATGATGATCGATGTCATGTAGGCTACGGAGACGTACACTTCGTAGGTCTGTGCCATGTGGGCCTGGCGCAGCTGCTTCTGCAGCATGAAATAGCGGTCCTTCCGCTTTTTGACCTCGCCGCCGAAGATGACGTGGGCTATTGTGCTATATTCGTCCATATGCTATGACCTCAGTCCCTGATTTGCAGCTTATCCAGGACACGGTCCGGCTTCACCGAGTACGCCTGGATGATTGCGGCTACCTGATGGAAATCGCGGATGTTGTTCTTGACCATGTACTCCAGGACCTGTTGCCTGTGCATGATCTCGGTCTGGATCTCCTTGCGGCTCCATGCCCTGCGCTGTGCGATCTCAGCCAGGATACGGGACTCGCCCACCTTGTCGAAGCGATCGGTCCCCGAGTTCCAGGTGTAGACGTCGTTGGTGCGGATGTTCCTCGTGTTGGGGTCGAGGTCGTTGATCTCCACGAGCTTCATGTTACGCCTGACACGCTTGTTCTTCAGGTAAGTCTGCGACTGGATACTGATGATGTCCAGCGCCGTGATCATGGTACGCGGCACGCTGATGGGCGGGTTCTCCAGACGGTGGATGGCAGATTCTACTGAATCCGCATGCATGGTCGAGAACGTCGTATGCCCTGTCGACATAGCCTGGAACAGCGTGAGCGCTTCCTTGCCTCGGACTTCGCCTACCAGCAGGTATTCGGGCCGCTGACGAAGCGCTGCCTTCAGCAGGGCGAACATCTCGATCGAGCCCTTGCCGTCCGCGGTGAACGAGTCGCGGGTCAGGCCCGGGATCCAGTTCTGGTGCGGCAGCTTCAGCTCACGGGTATCTTCCAGCGAGATGATCTTGGCCTTGGGCGGGATGAACAGCGATACCGCGTTCAGCGACGACGTCTTGCCCGACGCCGTGCCGCCCGAGAAGATCAGGCTCTTGTTGTTCTCGATGCACATCCACAGGTACGACATGGTTTCAGAAGAGAACGTATTCCATGCGATCAGGTCGATGGGAGTGATCGGGATTTCCTTGAACTTACGGATGGTGAACGTGCTGCCGCGGGTGGTGATCTCCTTGCCCAGCGTCATCTGGATACGCGAACCTTCAGGCATAGTAGCATCAATCATAGGCTCCGCGATGGAGATGTGCTTGCCGCAGCGCTGCGCCAGCCGGATCACGAACGAGTCGAGCTGCTTCTCGTTGAACATGATGTTGGTCATGATGTTCTCGTAGTTCTTGTGGTACAGGAAAATCGGCGTATCGAATCCGTTATTGGAAATATCCTCGATGAAGTTGTCGTGCATGATGGGAGTGATCTTGCCGTACTCGAGGTAGTCGCGGACGATATAATAGATGATCTTGTGGTAGGATTTGGTTTCGACCTTGCCGATATAGTCGACGATGATCTCCGTAGCCTTCCGGACCAGTACTTCTTTCCGGTCCATCTTGGCGTCGATATTGTCAAGGATGAGCAGGTCCTGCAGCCGCTGGTACACGTCCTCGAGAAGCTCTTTCTCGAACACGGTCAGCGACGGCTCGCAGACGTAGTACAGGTATGCATTGCCAAGCTCGTTGTACAGGACGACCACGAACGCGTAGGGCTCGACCACCCAGTAGCGCTCGATCTCCTCGTACCCCGGCATGCTCGTGAAGGTCGCCATAGCACCGTGCTTTTCCAGGTCGTACGGCTCGAACTCTACTTTCACCTTGGGCTTCTTTTTGGCTTTTGCCGGCTTCTTCTTCTTATTATCCTCTTCCTCTTTCTTTGTCGCTGCAAGATCAGCGCCCTGGCTCTTGGAAATGATGGCGTTGAACTCCTCGAGGATATCCTCCTCCGACCGGTTGTCACGGACGGCGTTAATCTCGGTAGAGCTGACCATCCGGTCGTCTGTGCGTTCCTCGTAGGTCGACAGGAAGTTCGCCGCCGGCCTGGAGGCCGGGGCCGCAGGCGCCGGGTGGTGTGAGGGGGCATCGGGGATTACGGGGGCCGTTGCGGATGCCGCTTCCCGGGGGCTGAACGTGGCCGACTTCTCCAGGATCCTCTTCAGCTCCTCGGGCTCCTGCCCTTCGTCCGCCAGCGGAGCTCCGGCATTCTTGTCTGCCTTCGTCTTCGCGAGGGCGGTCCATGCGGAAAAATCGTGCGCCGCTTTGGGCGCTGACTCGGCCACTGGCTCATGCACGGGCGCCGTCTGGCTGATCACAGACTCCAGTGCCCTGAGCTCCGACGCCTTATCAGGTACCGGATAAGACGCCTTATCCGGTGCCGTCCCGGCAGCCGGGGGCGCCGATGGCGCTGCTTCAGGGGTCGCCTTCTTCTCCTCCGAAGTCGTTCCCTGCTTCTTTTTCAACAGTCCGTAAAAGTTTTTCCTGTCGGCATCGTGGTCATTTAAGTCCAGACCTGAATTACCGCTTCCCGTCACTTTTTCCACTCCCTCAATCTTTTCGGGCATGCTGCTATGGCGTGGCGCTAATCTGATACCACCAGACTCCCCCAGCAGATGGGTAGTATTGCGCAACGGGCCCGTATTACCGGTTGTCCTGATAGACGTTGTATACGTACCTACTAGAACCTTAGAATATATAAACTTGGTGTCAATTCTTGCACTCTTTGAGCTTATTAAGCCAAAATAGTGATAAAAAGAAGCTTTAGTTACACTTTTGGAAATAGATATTAGAAAGAAAAGCTTTTTAAGCTGTTTTAGAGGAGATAGCCGCTCAGACTATGATCCTCCAGTGCTCGTCGAGGTCGACCATATAGAAGCTCCCTTCCAGGCGGTAAGCGTAAAGGTTGCCGACCTGGTAATGAACGCTGGTCCATGGGACGAGAGGCGTATCATGGCCTGCCACTGTAACGCCTGGCGCCGGGGCGCCCGCATGCACGTACTGTACCCGGAAGCTCTCGTCGCCCAGCCCATATGTCCGGTTCATATTCTCGATGTACTCACGATAGGTCGCATCGTCCGGCGATACGAAACTGCCGTTGACGGCGTCGTATGTGACCAGGTAATTGAATGCGCTGTCCGGCCGGCTGTTGTCGAGGTCGTCGAAGAACGCCTGGATGACGCGCTCTGCTGTGCTGTCCATGTCGGCAGGCAGATAGACGCTCTGTAGCAGGTAGGTGTACTTGCCCGACGAGCCCTCCACGGTGTACATGACCGGGACGGGCGACGACTTGTGCAGGTAGTACGAAATCCGTATATCGCTCGGGACGCTGCCGAAGTACAGTGTCTTTTTAATGCCATAGACGCTGCAGCCGTCGAACTTGCCGGCCGGCGTCGTCACATCAGCCGTCCCGGTCAGGCTATAGACATCATCGAGGGAGTTCCAGGCTTCGTCGAAGACTGTCATGTTGAAGGCAAGCTCCCCGCCGTTGATCCGCACGTCGGTGCCATTGATGTCGGTGATCAGCACGCTTACAGTCTTCCGGCGATCGGTGCTGATCATCGAGTCCGCCCTGGTCGAGCCGTTTTTCTGGAATGATACTGACGTCAGCCGGTTGCCTTCAGGCTCCCCCGCGTTCGTGATTACCTGGAGATCCTGCCACGTGACGCTGGCGCCGTCGTCCATCGTGACGTTATAGACGGCCATGCTGAACCGCTGCGGGTCGAAGATATCTCCGCCGCTAATCGTGCTGCCGGACTGCGATGGCCCGGTACAGCCGGCAATTGCCATCGCCACCAGGGCTATCGTCACAAATGCTGTCAATAACAGGGTTTTAGGGGACATTTTCAGAATCCTCCAGTAAGTTGGCCACCGCATAGGCGGGAAACACTTTTGATATCCGTTCGTCGGAGACCTGGGCGCAGGGCATCTCCAGCCCGAACAGCGCGTCCCGGGCCAGGAATGCGCCCAGCCCGCAGATCGCCGCGCGCTTCAGCCCGTGCCTTCCGGAGACCATGCGGATGGCATCAGACAGGTCATACTAGCTGGCGCTTGTATGCCTGCATGGCAATGCTGCGGATGTCGTCCGTGTCGAGTTCCGACAGGTCACAGCACACCAGGCGGGCAATCCTCCGGGCCGCGCTCTCAGGGTCTTTGCCGCCGCCATCCGGCGTGTCGCACGAGTAGTCCTCAGGCGTTATCCGGCCCAGGATCAGGTACACGTCGGCCGTGATGGCGAAAAGCTCCGAGGCCGTCCGGACCGTAAAGCCTTTCGCTTCCACCGTATGCAGTAGCGCGGCGAGGTTTGTCCGCAGCGCGCCGGCATAGATCAGCTCGCTGCGGGCCAGTCGCTCGAAGTCGGTAGCGCCCGCGGCCGGAATGCCGCCGAGGACAGGAATTATGTCAGTGGTAGTGCTGCCGATGTCCACGAACAGGACGTCGCCATGTACCCGTCCGATGTACCGCGCCGATGCCGACCAGTTGGCCGCTGAGAACAGCCGGTAGTCGTCAGTATTATCGTAGAAACGGCCGTCGCTGCCGTAAAATACCGCATCCGGGAAGACGCTTTTGACAGTGCAGGCGATCTGGTCGACGCCGTCCTTTTTGGTCTGATAGCAGTCGGCTAGCTCGCCGGTGATCGTGACCCCGACCGTCCCGGCATCCGGGGCATTTCTCTTGATCTGCTCCAGCGTGCCCTTGAGGTCCGCGCCCCGCCATAGCGGGAGGTAGATCGTCTCGACGTACCGGCCGTCAGAGGTCGCCGCCTTGGTGTTGGCGCCGCCGATGTCGATGCCCAGGCTCAGAGGAACGCCCCCAGGTCTTTTTTAGTGAACGAGCATCTCCCCCGGTAGCCCACGCGGTCCGGCAGCTCTCCGAACCGGGCCATCAGGACCAGGTCGGCCAGGTTGCGGTCGATCACCCGGGCGACGCCCACCATCGCCGTGGTGGGACGAGGGTTGACGTCGACAATGTATGGCCGATCCGCATAGACAATGTCCACACCGAACAGCCCTTTACAGCCGAGCATGATTCCCGCCTTGCGGGCGACGCTGAAGATCTCGTCCTGTGCCGGGTGATCGATGTTCACGTCGTTCCCGTCATAGGTCACCGCCCCGTTCATGTGGATGTGCTGGCGGTTCAGTGTAAGCGGCAGCACGAAGCCGCTGCCGGAAATGAGAGAAACGCTGAGGTGCTCGCCGTCTATATACTCAGTCGAGATGAAGCCGTCCCTTTCCACCGGCCCCTCCGAGACAAACACGCCCTCTGAGCCGCAGCCTGTCCGGGGCTTGACCACGCATTTCGTCGTGCCCTCCCGGACGATCCGGGGGGTGGGAAGGCCGTTGTGCAATAAAAGCTCGGTCGTCTCCAGCTTGTCTGCGCAGAGCCGGATAGCTGCCGGGGTGCTCCCGAGGTTGATGCAGGCCGACTCCAGCCGTGCGGTGCAGTCAGCCAGTATGTCATCCGGCGCGATGACAAGGCCGCAGTCGCAGGCTTTTGCGACGTTCGAAAAGTCGTCCCCGAAGTCGCGGGGAATGGATACGCTGCAGTCCGCTCGCTCGAACGATTTCTTCAGCGAATGCAACATCGCGGCGCCTTCGACGCGGATGTCAGCGACATCCTTGCGGATGCCGGCACCCATCCCGGTACAGACCGAATATTCGGCCAGCATGACCTTCATAGGGACCCGATGAAATAGGGAATGGCATCCTATAATAGATTTTCGCCTATGGATTTTGCTAAGCCGGGGCTGGCAGTTACGTGCGCGCGTGAGCGGACAGGGAGGAGAAACACATCTTGTCCAGTGCTATAGGGGATGCGCTCCGTCGGAAGATATGTCGTGTTTAAACTACCGGATAAATTCAAGATATTTGATAAAAGGGCATTCTTTTTCATGGGCTTTAAGGACTTCTAAGGCCCTTGCACGATGCGGTTTAGGCATGCAGACATCATCTCTTCCCTGCGCATGATATGTAAGTAAAAACCCTTTTGTGACAAGGCTATCGATAGCACGTTTATACTCGCCGATCCGATCGCCCGGCCGTCCCCCTACCAGGTCCTGACGGCCGATATGCTTGTTGCACCAACGATTGCGTCGACAGATTCTCCAGATAATGAAAAGCTCGTACTCGGTGAAGCCACAGGCCATACTGGCAAATACTCATATATTCAGGATAAAACTTTTGTTCAATTTGTGGAAATTTAAATGTTAAGTATATTATACGTAACGTACAATAGATTTATATAAAAGGCAGGTATTACCACTTATTGACGTCTTATGGCTTTAGAAGATTTCCTGGGCGAAACCTCCGAGATTAAGATCATCGACTTTTTGGCCGATAATATGGACCAGTCCTACAACCAGTCGGAAATCAGCGCTAATACCGGGCTATCCCGGACCACGGTCTACCAGAAGATACCTGAGCTGATCCAGAAGAATATCGTAACCATCGACCGGGAGATCGGGAAGTTTAAGACCTTCAGGCTAGCCGATAACGACATCGTGAAATGGCTAATTGCGTCCTCGCTGGTCCAGAGTTTCATGGAGGCAGACAATCCGTTAAGCGATGAAGAGCTCCGGGAACGGATAAAGAGACAGATTGGCGGGTATCCTGTATCGGAAGCCGACCTGGAGAAGACCGACGATGTCGTCGTCCGGATGCCATTAGATGGCTCGATAGTCCTTACCCGGGATGCGGCTGAAAAGCTATCGGGCGTACTGGACAAAAAGCTGGCAAGGAAGAGGGTATAGCAGAAATATATCTTCTTTAAACCAGTCGCGGTGTGAGTCCGTGCTTGCTTCTTGTTAATAAAACCTACTGGCCAATATCCGTTACTTCCAATATTAATCGCGGTGCGACGCCCGTGCTTGCTTCTTATTAAAAAGAACAATTACCGGACATCCCATACTTCCCATAATAATCGCGGTGCGACACCCGTGCTTGCTTCTTGTTAATAATACATACGGGTCACTAGCAAATACTGCCCATAATAATCGCGGTGCGACGCCCGTGCTTGTTCTTGCAAAAGCATCATGGCAGATAACCAATACCCCCAATATCAATCGCGGTGCGACGCCCGTGCTTGCTTCGCCGCACGTGCTACTGCGGGTTTTTCCGGTGTTCCGGTGTCGTGCGACGGGCTCGCACCTTCGTCGGCCCAACGCGCCTTCGGCGGCGTTGAGCCTCCTTTGCAAGCCCTGAAAAACGCGCCCATGGGCAGCGTTTTTCACACCCGCCACCTCCACACCCCTCGCACAGCTATCGCGTGCGAGAGGGGCAAGCCGAAAAAACCCTCCGCCTTCCGCGGAGAAGCACAGGCTATCCATACCAACACCAGTAAAGGCAACAACCCTATAATAGCCTGGGTAAGAGTTGCCTTTGCTTCTCCGCGGTCGGCGGAGGGTTTTTCTGGCCGAAGGCCCCTCGCACGCGATCAGCTGTGCGAGGGGTGCGGAGGCGGCCGGGCAATGAACGCTGCCGACAGGCGCGTTGCTTAGCGCTTGCGAAGGGACTCGACCTGGCGCAGCCGAGCGAAGCGAGGCGCCGCCGGGGCGTGTCTCCGGGGGTGCGAGCGCGGCCCGGACGGCGCAGCACCGGAAAAACCCGGAGTAGCCCATGCGACGAAGTAAGCATGGGCGTCGCACCGCGATTAATATTGGAAAGACCATAACCAGCTCTTTTGATCTCTGATAATGTAAGCACGCGGCCCGGACGGCGCAGTACCGGAAAAACCCGGAGTAGCCCATGCAGCGAAGCAGGCATGGGCGTCGCACCGCGATTAATATTGGATTGACCATATCATGCTGTTCTATAAATCTTTAGTATTGCAAGAACGCATGGGCGTCGCACCGCGATTTATACCAAACCAAACAGTATGTTGAGGCGCTGAGAATATTATTGCATGAGCGTAGCAACGTGTTGTGAAATATGCGAAAACAGCCGGGATATCTCACTTTCAGGATGAATAAGTAAAATCTATATCCGAACCCCACTCATAGTGCTACCAATGCCATTCAAAATCCTGATCACTAATGATGACGGTGTGGGTTCCTCCGGGTTACTTGCAGCTTACGAAGCGGTCAGGGATTTGGGAGATGTTACTGTTGTAGCCCCGGCTACCCAGCAGAGCGCCGTGGGGCGGTCGATGACGCTGTTCGAGCCGCTGCGCATCGCGCGGCAGACTTTTGGCGACACCCTGGCCTACAGCGTTAACGGGACACCGACGGATTCGGTGATCATCGGCATGTTCGTGGTCATGGACCGCAAACCGGACTTAGTCATCTCGGGCATCAATATCGGCGAGAACCTCAGCGCCGAGGCCGCGACCACGTCGGGCACCATCGGTGCGGCGCTGGAGGCCTCGAACCAGGGCGTGCCGTCCATTGCCGTCTCTATGCGGGTCGCGGACGAAGGCGATAAGTTCGTGGACACGAACCGCATCCGTGATTATGCCGCGGCCCAGCGGGTCATCCGTCGCCTTGCGGAGCGGGTGCTGACCGACGGGATGCCCGCAGGAGTGGACGTGCTGAACGTGAACGTCCCGTCCGGCGCGACGCCGGAGACGCCGGTGGTCGCCACGAACCTGGCGCGCCGGATGTATGATACCCGGGTGCATCACCGCATGGACCCGAGGGGAAGGTCATATTACTGGATAGACGGCACAGTGGTCGAGAACGCTTCGGAGGGCACCGACCTGCACGTCATGATGCAAAAGGGCCACATATCCGTGACGCCGCTGACGCTGGATATGACAGCTAAAGCTGACGGCAGCCGGCTAGATGACATACTTCATAAAGCGTTTGGCAAATAAGCAGCGTCCTGCCCGGGGCAAAGTCGCTGGCAGTGCTGACCATTGCAGCTGGCCAGACGCAGTATTTCTGCTTTTTTTCCATATATCGGTGGTTTTAGCGCCAAATCCGATGGAATACAAAAAGAAACTACCGGTGATATTATTTGATGATCATATGCAAGATGACAAAAAGAAGCAAAAGAAGGCCGATTACAACCGGTTCGTACTCTTAGTGATCATCTTTGCCATCATCGTGCTTACGCTGTACGTGAACGTAATCCTCGGTACCGATGCGGTCTACACGCATTTTTACTATGTGCCCATTATTCTCGCCGGCGTCTGGTATTACCGGAAAGCCATCTACTTAGCGATGTTCCTCGGAGCTTCCCACATATTGATCGGCTTCCTGCTCACCGGCGGTATCGTCCCCAGCACGCTCGTGCGGGCCTTCATGTTCCTCGTTATCGCGGTTGTCGTGACGTACCTGTCGGAGACCAGGGACAGGCTGTTTAACAAGATCAAGAGCTCTGAGAGCAACCTCATGGCCATCTTCAACAGCGTCTACGATGCGATCATCATCCATGACGCCACAGGGAAGATCGTGGACGTCAACGACAGGATGCTCGAGATGTATGGAGTGACCCGGGACGAAGCTAAAATCATGTCTATAGCGGGCGATCTGTCGGCCCCGGACAATCCGATCGCCGATCTGCCGGCCACATGGGATAAGGCTATGGCCGGGAAAGACCAGCTCTTCGAATGGAAAGGCCGCAGGCCGTCCGACGGCTCCATATTCCCGGCCGAGGTGTACCTCAGCAAGATCGACCTGGACGGACGTCCGTTCATCATGGCCACTATCAGGGACATCAGCATGCGTAAGCAGGCCGAGGAAGAACGCCTGAAGCTGGCGCGTTACATCCGCCTGCTGCTCGAGTCCACCGACGAGGGCATCGTCGGCGTGGACACCAGAGACGGCTGTACGGTGATCAACCGATCCGCGCTGCAGATGCTCGGGTATACGACGGACGAGGTCATAGGCAAGGACATGCACAAATTGATCCACTACCGCAAGAAGGACGGCACCCCGTGTCTAAAAGAGGACTGCTGCGTCTACCAGTCCGTCAAGACCGGCGAAGGCTGCCGGGTGAGCAACGACGTGTTCTGGCGAAAGGACGGCACCTGCTTACCGGTCGAGTACTCGTCCTATCCCATCGTGGAAGAAGGGATCATCAAAGGCTCCGTGGTCACCTTTACCGACATTACCGAACGCATCCGGGCGGAGCAGGAGATACAGGATGCGCGCAGGCAGGCAGAGCTGTACGTCGATCTCATGGGTCACGACATCAACAACATGAACCAGATCGGCATCGGTTACCTGGAGCAGGCGCTGGAGACCATCAAGATCAGCGATGATGAAAAGTTTTTCATCACCAAGCCGCTGGAGGCGTTATACAACAGCTCCCGGCTGATCGACAACGTCCGGAAGCTCCAGGCGGTGCAGGAGAACATCATACCGCTCAAGCCGGTCGATGCAGGCCTGACGCTCGAGGACGTGATAGCAGAGTTCTCTCATGTAACCGGCCGGGAAGTGACCATTAACTACCACGCTTCCGCCAGGTGCATAGTCATGGCGAACGATCTGCTGAAGGACGTCTTCTCCAATATCATCGGCAACGCGATCAAGCACTCGCAGGGACATCTGACTATCGACGTAGGACTGGAACACGTGGAAGACGACGGCAAGAGCTATTGCCGCGTGACCATCGACGACACCGGCCCGGGCATACCCGATGACTTGAAGGGACGGCTGTTCGCTCGTTTCCAGCGGGGAACGACAAAGGCCAGCGGCAGAGGCCTGGGCCTGTACCTGGTCAAGTCGCTGGTCGAAAGCTACAAAGGGAGGGTCCGGGTAGAAGACCGCATACCGGGCGACTATTCGAAGGGGGCCCGGTTCGTGGTAGAGCTGCCTGTGGTAGAGAAAGACGATGACGCCACGGCGGCAGGCACATAGCTCCTATTTACCGGGGCCCTGCGGCCTGTGCCGGAGGTAGTCCTTAAGTAACTCAAGGAGCCGCGGCGTTTCAGGGAGAAACTGCTCTCGCATCAGCTTTTGCTCCAGCTCGTCGATAGTCAGGAACGCACCCCGGAGTATCTCTCCCGGGTCGAGATGCAGGTCGCCATTTGACACGAACCCGTAGACTCTGACGTTTTCCCGGTCTGCCGCGTCAAACCGCTTGCGAAAAGAGGCCATGTAGAAAGGTTTTCCGGCGACGCCAGCCTCTTCTTCTGCCTCCCGCCCGACGGTGTCCTCGTACGTCTCGCCGGCGTGCACGTGGCCGCCGAACACGATGCTCCAGTGCCCGGGATAGAACTCTTTACTGTACGTCCGCTGGTTGACGAAGACCCGGCCTTCCCGGTCGAAAATGAAAAACAGGACGCTGCGGTGGATATGTCCCTCCGTGTGAGCCTTCTTTCGGCTGACCTGCCCGATTACATTGTCGTCATCGTCCACTACGTCGAACATCTCTTCCATCAGGCATGAATTGGCTGGCATCATAATAAGCATGGCGTTGTTTAGCCCGGCATATGCGATCGAAGCCTACTGCATGGAGTCCCTGAATTCCCGGTACACAGCGGCCATAGTATACTGCCATTCGTAAGAGTGCAGCATCCGCTGGTACGCCCGCTGCCGGGCATATGCGTCCTCTTCCCACGCGATGCCCTCGTAGCTCACCTTTTTCAGGTACAGGCCCGCCGCCGGGGCCGGAGGGATGCCTTCTTTGTGCCCTGGATCGAACATCTGCCCGATCCATTCGTTGGGCCGCTTGTTCTCGCCGACGAGCCGCAGCGCTGTCACGATCTTGCGCACCATGTTCCAGAGAAACGCGTCGGCCTCGATGTCGATCAGGTAGAGATCGCCGTGCTTCGCGATCTCCAGCTTCTTGACCGTCCGCACCGGGTACTTGCCAGGCTCGACGCTCGAAAAGTTAGAGAAATCGTGAGTACCAAGGAACTGCGGAGCAAACTCCATCATCCGCCGCTCGATGACGTCCGGCGCGTACAGGATGTACCGGTACTCGCGGCTCAACGCCTGCCTGCGCGGGTCGAAGTCGTCGGGCACCTCTGCGCGGGCGTAAGCCCAGAGGTCGGGCCCTGACTTCGAATTGACGATGCGCGGCGCAGTAAGCTTCGGATCGGCGGCCTCGAAGGCGACCACCTGCCCGAGCGCATGCACGCCGGCATCGGTGCGGCCTGCCATCGCAAGCTTAGTCTTCGGCCCTATCGCACCGATCTCGGTCAGGCATCGCCGTAACTCGCCCTCGACAGTGCGCAGGCCGGGCTGCGTCTGGGAGCCGTAGAAATCCGTGCCGATGTAGGCGACCTTGAGCGCGACTTTAGCCATGGTACCACTCGCAAATACGTCGTCAGATGAAAAATAGGTTCTCGTGTCAGAAGAATAGCGATCGAATACCCATGCGCAGGCGGTAGTGCTCGCATGCAGGCGGTATTCGAATGTGTGACGGAACGCCCGGAACAGTTTTGGAACGCCAGGAAGCCAAGGGGCGCCAAGAAGCCAAGTATTTTTTTTAGATTCAAGGCGCCAGGGGGCCATGGAGCGTTAAGTTTTCAGCATTTGGAATATTCATGGACTTGGATCCCTGGCGTCTTGAATCTAAAAAAAATTTGGCGCCTTGGCGTCCCTTGGCTTCCTGGCGTTCCAAAACTGTTCCGGGCGTTCCGCAACGAAAAGCCGAACACGTCAGATGCCTTATCAGGAAAACTCGATCTTTTCCCGGCCGATCACGTAGATCGCGGCGGCCAGGATAGCGATCAGCGCCGCTGTCACTGCCATATCCTCCCAGGCGATGTTCTCCACGCCGAACACCAGCACCCGCCGGATCATTGCGGTGAGGCCGGCGGCCAGGATCAGCCGCAGGTCGAGCTGGTGCTTCTGGATGAAGACCACGATGATCTGGAGCAGTTCCGCGATGATGAGCACGATCAGCAGGTCGTTGAGCGCCGTATAGATCACGTTGATGGCCATGCCGTCGAAGATCAGCCCGTACAGGTCCCGGGTGACCACGAAGAAGGCCGCGATAGCCATAAGAACCAGGAACAGGGCGGCGATCAGGTAGAGCACGGACTCGGCGCTGCCGATGAACCGCGCGATGGTACCGCTATAGCCTGTATCTTTATCGGCCATGCTCACAGGCCTCCCTGCTTTTCGGCGGTAGTGCGTCGTGCGACGAGGTACAGCCCGAGGATAATTACAAACAGGAGCGCAGAGGTCGTCAGGGTCTCTTCGGCCGACACGGGCTTCGCCCCTAAGATCAGGACACGCCGGACCACGGCGGTGAGGCCTACGCTCAGCACCAGCCACGGGTCGATGGAGTGGCTCTTGATGAACGCGATCAGGGTCTGGATCAGCCCGGTGATAATGAAGATGATCATGATGTCACCCAGCGCCATGTCCACCTGCCCGATGTTAAGTGACCCTGTCACGAAACCGGACATGTCCCGGGCGACCACGAAGAAGGCCGCGACCGTGAGCAGCACGAGAAAGATGGCGGCGAGCAGGTAAATGGTCGCCTGCGTCATGTCGAGAATGTTGCCAATGACGCTGCCGTAGCCAGGGCGGACGGGACGATCGGGAAGCTGTTCATCGTTCGGCATATTGTGTAACACTTTGCCTGTACTGAGTATTTATATTTTTATTCTTGTCTTCAACGGTAAGAGCACGCTCGCCCGGACAGGTAATAGTCATTCCGGAAATGTTATGTACGCTGAGCCGGCACCAAACACAACGTACACGACGGCCACGACGTACACGACGTTATATCGGAAAAGGGCAAGCGTAGCCATATTATCTGACGTCGTATACGTTGTGTCTGGTGCCGGCCAGCCCGTACAAGAGGTATCCTCAATGACAATCACTTGTTTATCTTCTCCAGCCCGAACACTGATGCGCATGCTTCCAGCTGCCGGGCGGTGCCCACGGCAATGATTGTGGCATCGGGCCACAGCACCTCGGCCGGGTCGGGGTTAGGGATGAACCGGTCGCCCTCCCGGATGCCGACGATAGTGCAACCGGTGTGGCTCCGCATGCCCGACTCCCGGATCGTGCGGCCTTCGAGCTTCGAGCCTTTTACGGCATATCGGGCGAGCAGCACGTTCTCGGAAAGCAGCACGGTATCCTCAAAGGTGCCGCGCTCGACGATGCGGGCCAGCATCTGCCCGCCGACGGCAGACAGCGACATGACGTAGTCCGCGCCTGCCCGGTACATCTTGCCCACGCTGCTGTCGGCATTGGCGCGGGCGAGGATGTTCACGTGGGGATTCAGGTTCCGGGCCAGCAGGATGGTCAGCATGTTCTTCGCATCGTCGTTCAGCGTGACCACGATGGTGGACGCATGTTCGATGCCTGCCCGGATCAGCGCGTCTTTGTCCGCCGAGTCGCCGATCACCTGGTCCTTCACCTCATAGGGCTTTAGATCGATGACCGTATACTCGATACCATGTTCGTCTAACCTTTTGGCCACCTCTTTGCCTACGTCCCCGAACCCGGCGATGATTGAGTGCTGCATGCCGCAGGCCGGAGCTTTTTCGCTGGCAATGGCCCCGGCGCGCGTCAGCTGATCGCCATTGCCCATGAGGACCAGCACCGTGGCCTCGTCGATGACAGTACCGGCAGACGGGCTGACGATGAACTCGCCGTTCTTGAATACAGCCACCACGTTCGCGCCCGTGCTCTCCCTGATGCCCGCGTCCTTCAGCTTTTTACCCACCATGGGACTGTCAGGGTAGACCGGCAGCCGGGCAGATTTTCATGTTGCCGCCCAGGTCGACCGCGTTCGTCAGCTCGAAGTTGACGGAGGAGATGGCCGTCAGGCCGATGTTCATTCCCAGGATCTGTTTCGGCGAGACCACGAAATCGGCACCTGCGTACTACAGGTAATGGGCCATGTCCAGGCGCTCGACCAGCGCGATGATCTTGCAGTCGGAGATCTGCGAGGCGGTGAGCACGATGGCGGCGTTCAGGTCGTCGCCGGGCTTGGCGATTACGAAGGAGGCCTTTGCAATGCGGGCGTTCTTCAGCGTCTCCTCATCCGATGGGTCCCCCTGGATAGCCTCGTGTCCGTGGCGCTGCAGCACTCTGACATTTTCTTCCGAAGAGTCGATGACTACGAAGGGTATTTCGCGCCCGGCCAGCTCGACGACCAGCGTCTCCACGATCGCGTTGTAGCCGCAGATGATCACGTGGTCGCTCATCCACTCCCGGACGCGGCTGCGCGGGCTGGTGATCAGCCGTTCCATGATGGGCGTGACCATCAGCGGCAGGACGATGGCGAATAAGATAAGCAGGCCGGTGACGACCACGAGCATGGAGAACAGTTTGCCAGCCAGCGTAACGGGGTAGATGTCACCGTAGCCGGTCGTCGTCATGGAGATGACCACCCAGTATAGCGCTGTGACGTAATCGACATTGCGCACGTTGAAGTCTCCGTGCCCCTGGAGGAACATGAAAACGAGCGTGTACACCAGCACGATGGCGAGGATGCCCGCGGGATAGACGAGGTACGGCGATTTGTATATGCTTCGTAGCCGGCTGCGCGGCATTCTTAGTGCCATAGAAGTAACTGTAAGAATGATGGTAAGATAAAAAAGGATTATGCGTGGGAATGCCAACGCAAATAATGCGTTGGTTAGCCCCACGCACATGTTAGAAAATTTACTCGGGCTTGGATACGAGCGTGGTCTTCATCAGGATCTTGCCGTCTGCGGCGTGCGGGGTCCTGAGTACGGAGTCCATGCCCTTCTCGAGT
>CAVYKK010000003.1:0-37849 GCA_963769045.1 uncultured Methanocellaceae archaeon | reverse complement strand
ACAGGTTCATGTATCGGCATCAGGGCTCGATTGTCTTCTTCCCGAAGTCCTGTACCATGAGCTTCTTACCCTTCTGTACGACCACGTGTCCCTCGGCCTCGAGCTTTTTCCGCTGTCCTTCCAGGCCGCCGGGGTACTTCTCGTTGATCACGCCGCCTTCCTTCAGCGTCCGCCAATAGGGCGTGATGTCGGTCTCGCCTTCCTCGGCGGCTTCCGCTGCTGCACGTGCCGCGATACTGGCGAAGATGCCGGTGCACATGGGACAGGCGATCGTCGTCTCGTGCTTCCGTGCCAGCGCCTCACGAATCTGGTTGACAGTGACCAGCCGGCCTTCCGGGACCTTCCGCATCATTTCGTCCACCTCCACGGGCGCAGGGACGACCAGCGTGCCCTCGCCGCACGTCCGGACCATTTTCTCCGGCACAGGCTCGATAAGGGGAAGGTTTTTACTGTCCATAAGCTTCTCGCGCCACGACTTACGCTTTGCTTTACTACCTGTCATGCTTCCACCGAAAGCAGGTCGACGTCTGAAGATATAAATCTGCACTTCACCAGCGATAGTTCCTGGATCGCGGCCATTCCCTGGAAGCTTTTAAATACTACTATCGTGACCTGTAAGGCGGACGAATAACAATGAGCAAACAGTTATACTATTATGCAGGTGTCGGTTTAGTATTCGGGGCTGCGATCGGCGGAATTGCCGCCGTGACGCTCTATGGCCTGACTGCGAACAGTACGCTTTTCACTTTTGCAGGTGTCGGTGCTGCGCTGGGCCTGATCGTCGGAGCTGTGATCGATATGAACCGGTCCAAAAATGCAAAGAAATAAAGCTTATTGATCCTGCCGGCTGCATGAACGGTGCCTGGAGGTACAGGCTGTTACTGGAGTACAGAAGCGAACGTGTCGGCATCGACTGACTGCGGTTAGCTTTAAGCCGTCCCCGCCGATACTGTTTCTTATGCCTGCCCCGGCGGAGACGAAAAAGGATAGCATCGACCACGCCATCGACGTCCTGAGAGCGACGCCTCTCCGGCCCGCCGAAGCAGTCCCCGCTATCGATGCGCTGGGCGAGTCGGGCGACCCCCGGGCCGTGGAGCCGCTGATCGACCTGCTGAAGCGCAGCCGCGATCTGACAATCAAGATACATGTCTGCGATGCCCTCGGGCACATCGGGGACCCCCGGGCCATCGACCCGCTGATCGAAAAGCTTCAGGACCGGGACGACGACTTCTATGTCCGCAAGAAGGCAGCCTACACGCTGTACGCCATCTACCGGCACGGGCATCTCGATCAGGAACAGCGGGATAAGATCGTCGCCCACTGGCGCTCCTGGTACTTGTTATGATACGTAATCGGCCGGGCGGCCGCTCGCGCGCGTGAACGTTTACATGCGGGATACACGACCGCTGCCCTTGGTCGTACTTAATGTTCATTTCTGGCACAGGCTGTGCGACTCCTGTCAGGCCCGCCAAGGGCGCCAAGGGCCAGGCTCGCCAGGAACGGATTAGAAATATGCTTAATCTCCATCCTTTTAAAAACCTTGGCGCCCTTGGCTCTTGGCGCACCTGGCGGGCCTGACAGGAGTCGCATTGCATAAACAAGGTCGAATACCTGTAGCCTATGAAAAAGCCAATCTATGGTATTTTAACAATAAAACCCGTCTTGACCCCGCGTGCGAATCCTGCCTGTTCATAGAACCGCAGCGTCCCCTCGTCCTTCGCGCCGCTGAGGAGCATGACCTTGTAGCAGCCCTTTTCCCTCGCGATCTCGATCGCCCTGTGCAGGACCATAGTACCATAGCCTTTGCGGCGACTGTCCCGGCGGGTGACGACGTTCTCGACGATCCCGTATGGCCGCAGGCCCCTTGTCAGGTTCTTCACGATCGCCAGCGTGCACGACGAGATAAATCTGCCCTGCTCTTCGGCCACCACGTAAAAAAGGCTACGATCGCCGCATATTTCGTCCCAGAGCCGTCCGGTCTCTGTGCGGTCGGCCTCCGGGTCGTCCGGGTGGAGTTCCCGGTACAGCTCCAGCAGCTTATCCAGCTCATCCGCCCGGGCGAGTCTCACGGCTACCGTTATAACAATCCCTCCGGTTATACCGCTCGCGTTTCCGGGTGCGGCAGCCCGCTGGTACACCCTGGCCAGCGGCGTGCCCTGTACCGTGGCCTCATACACTATGGTGTAGTTACTGTCGCCGATGGTGACGTTAAGGTCCCGCTGCATGGCGGTATTGGTTATAACATACTGTGGTACGACGGGGGTCGCAACAAGGTAGTGCGCGGCAATGATCGGCTGCCTGAAGTTGAGCGCGATATCGTGGTAGCCTGCGTGCTCTGCGAACAAGTAGTAATAGTCCATGTTACGCTCCAGCGTCTCAGTGTTAGTCGGGTCATCCGGCAGTGTGACCATCAGGACAGACGAGCCCTGCGGCGCCGTGCTTTCCACGTAGCCCATCGCGGCCCTGACGCCTTCGCCCCACCAGCCGAACTCGAAGGAGTTGTGATCATAGGCACCCCGGGGCCCGCCGGCGAGGGCATTGTAATAGTCGAGGTAGTACGGATACACGGAGATAAGGCTGACTGCCAGGTAAATGACAGTCAGTGCAGAGCCGATCGCGAATGCCCGGTCCCGGCCCACGTTCTTGAGGCGATCGCCGATCCAGCCGGCGGCGCTCCAGAGCCCGTAGCCGCAGATGA
This sequence comes from uncultured Methanocellaceae archaeon, assembly GCA_963769045.1. GTDB lineage: Archaea > Halobacteriota > Methanocellia > Methanocellales > Methanocellaceae > Methanocella_A. The sequence goes on along the minus strand of CAVYKK010000003.1, from coordinate 35,151 downwards.
GCGCGATCGCGGGATATATCATGATCAGGTACCGCATGCCGTCCTGGACGAACGAGCTGAACCCGTAGAGAAACGGCACTGCGAGCCAGGCCAGGATGCCGATCTTGAATGCGTCTTTTGACCGGGCGATGGCGATGACGCCGATGATCAGGGGGATGAACAGCAGCAGCGGAGTGGTGACCGCGAAGTAGACAGGGTAATAGTATAGCGGGGCGGTCTGCAGCGTCCCGAGGAAATATTCCGCCGGGGCCGCAGCCCAGTGGTCGAGCGAGTATTGCAGGTGGCCGATCGGGTTCATCCATACCCACGGCCAGATCAGGTAAAAGACTGCGATGATGATGGCGATAAATAATACGAGCGGGCCGACGGGCACGTACCTGCCAAAATTTTTGACGATGTTATCGGCCTTTGCCTTCAACCCGCTACCCTCTGCCTTATGCAGTGTGAATAACGCGAAGATCAGGGCGAGCAATGGCAGGAGCAGGATGCCATTGTACTTGGTGCCCATCGTCAGGCCGAACGCCACGGCAGACGCGAGGAAATAGTTACGGCTGTCCCGCTGCAGCGCAGCCATGAAGAGATAGACGGTCAGCGTGAAGAACAGCGTCAGCGGCGATTCCAGCGCTGCGATCTGGGTGTGGGCCATGAAGACCGGGATGAACGAGAGTATCAGCGCAGAGGCGATGCCGACTTTCCGGCCGAAGAAGTCACGCCCGATCAGGTATACGATCACACAGGTGAGGGCACCCATGAGGGCGCTGGCCAGCCTGGCATCATAGAAAGCACCGAAGTCGTACACTTTGTTGCCCAGCAACGTCATGGCAGTGCCGTAGATGTATTTGCTCACAGGCGGGTGCTCTGTGTTAAAATTCCAGGCGCTCTCGGAAAAGTTGAGGGACGCCCAGTTCGACACGAACTCGTGGCCTGTCAGGATGTAGATCGGCTCATCGTATGTGATGCCAGAATCCGCGAGGCCCACGCATCTCGCGCCGAACGCCAGCGAGAGAACGACCACGATGAGCGCTATGTCCAGCTGCCAGTTACGGGGCGGCAACCGTAACGGGTTATCCTTTGCCGCTTTCTCTCTGGTGCGCTTATTCTTCGCCGCTGATTTACTCATCGCAGCTGAGTAAGCAGATGATAGGCCATTTATTTTATGGTGGGTTTTCCGGCGCGGTCCCTGATATCCCGGACTGTCTGGCAAAAGTACTCGAGGTCATCGGCCGCATCTCTCAGCCGCCGCCTGACTTCCGGCAGCTCCAGCGCCATGTCATAAGCCCATCCCAGCTCGTCTCTGCGCCGGTTGATAATGCCCATGCGCAGGTCTATCCGCTCCAGGTCATCCATCGATTCCGCTACTTCCTGTCTCATGCAAACGCCATAAACAGATCAGAGCGGGCCGGTTTTAATATTTCCCGCCGGTAACGGCAGCTGCATCGTGCTAAAACAAGACACCGCTCATGGGCATACGTGCTTTCCTGCCCGTCACCGCAGCGGCCTCCGCTCTCCCGCAGCGGGCAGCATCACGACGAACCGGACGCCCTTTGTATGGTCTCCCGGCACACGATCCTCAGCCCAGACCCGCCCTCCGAAGTCCTCGGTGAGCGTCCGGACCAGCCCCAGTCCCAGGCCCGCCATGCCACTGGCCTTTCTTTCGGTCGCCACCCGGGAGAACAGTGCGACTTTTATCTTGTCGGGAATTCCGGGGCCGTTGTCCTCGATCATGACCACATAGTAGCTGATACCGCCCTCCTTCACGTCTATCAGCCGGATGCCGATGTCCAGCGGTTTCTCCGGCGTGGAATGCTTGATCGCGTTGCCTACGATATTGGAAAAAACGTCCTTAAGGAGGTCGTTGGCAGCTACGAATCGTCCCTTCTCGGGCATGTAGTCGATGGTTATGTTCCGGCCGGGCACGATGGCGTATTCGTTTACCACCCTGGCCAGTATCTCGTCGAGGTCGACAGCCCGGGTCTCGAGACCGCCGGCCTTTGCCTGCTGGAGCTTTTTAACGTTATGGATCAGCCTCGCGCTGCTATGCAGGGTGTCGATGGGCTTCTCGATGGTGAACCGGTCCTCTTCGCCCAGCTTTTTATTCTCGTCGAGGCGCTGCAGGGCGAGCTCAAGGAAGCCCAGCGCGATCTGGTTCATGTTGTTGATGTCGTGCGCCATCAAGTCAACGTACAGCTCGGCCTGCTGCTTGGACTCGAGCAGCGCTTTCTCGGTCCGCTTCCGCAGGATGGCCCGCCACACGTCGTTCATCAGCAGCGTGAGCTGGCGCACGTCCGTCCGGTCGTAGTCGGTCTTCTTGTTGCCGACCTCGGCGATCGCCACGACGGCCGGGCCGTCGAAGACCGGCACGGCAAGAAAGTTCCTCAGCTGCATATGCCCTTCCGGGAAGCCTTTCCTCGCCGGGTTCGGGGCATTATAGTCGTTGAGAATGACAGGTCCGCGCTCGGTGATAGGCAGTCGCCATATGCCGCCTCCCCTGATGTAGAACGAGTGGGGCCGGCCCACGACCTCGCACTCCTTCCGCGCCCGGCTCGAAAAATTGTAGAGGTTGACGACCTCTTCGTTCTCCAGCGCGCCCATCCAGCCGACTTCGCTGCCGGTCAGGCGCACCGCGGCCTCCAGCGCATAGTCGGCGATCTCCTGCTCGGTGGCCCCCGTCATGCGCGTCAGCTCCAGCAGCGCCTCCAGCCTCGCCTCGTCCAGTCTCAACGCTTCCTCGGAATCCCGCAGCCGGGACGTGACCTTGCCGAGCTCTGACAGTTGCTTCCTGAGGTCGGCGATCTCTGCGTACAGCTCTTCTTTCGATTTTTCTACAGGTCCCATGGAAGTGCTTCCGGCAGGCGGGCTACCATATGAGTATATAAATATAATAAGTATAAATATTAGCGTAGGGCAGACAACAGTAAGCGGCCCGTATAGCCACGACGAACCGTAGCACGGCATAGGCCGAACCCGCCGATCGAAGCTTCGATGATGCCTCACGACGCCAGAATCACCAAAACCTATATATCCTTAGCGCTGATTTGTACCTATGCTTAATATGTACATCTATCAGCTATGTACATAACATCTCTATACAAAACAATTGAAAAACCGTAGATTTATGATAATCAGGAGCATCATGCAGGAAGACATCGACAAGTGGCTCAAGGAGTTGAAAAAGGGCAGCACTAAGCTGTCTATTCTGTCGCTCCTGCGATCCGGCGACAAATACGGATACGAGCTCATCCACGAGCTGGAGGTGCGTACCGGAGGCGTCATCGTGATCAAGGAGAGCAATGCATATCCCGCGCTCCATTCCATGGAGGACGACGGGCTCGTCGAGAGCTACTGGAAGGAGACGGGCGAGGGCATCCCGCCCCGGAAATACTACCGCATCACCGCGAGAGGGCAGGGCTTTCTCGAAGAGATGATCCGGGAGTGGAAGCGGTACGTGAACGCCATGGACGGCGTATGGGGGGACGGAAATGGAAATCAGCGATGACGCGAAGGCGAGGCTGACGAACCGGGTGAACCGGATCGTCGCCGATATCGACGTGTACGAGGCGGAGAAGCAGGAGATCACCCGGGAGCTCACCTCGAATTTCTTCGACCACTCGATGACCCACGCCACGGAGCGGGGCTCGAAGATCATAGAAAAGCAGGACGTCGACGCGGTCTTTGCCGAGTCGGAGGACCCGCGGGAGATCGCGGCCGGGTACATGCAGTCATACGTGAACTCGCTGCGCCGGGCAGGCATCGTCTCGAGGACGATCGCGTACGTCATCGATTTGATCATCTTCGGCCTGATCATCGGCCTCGTCGTGCTCATGATCGGCGCGCCGTTCTTCATCCTGTTCCATGACCAGTTCGATACCCGGTTCATCGAGGACGGACACGGCATCTTCGTCCAGCCCAACGGGCCGGTTGCAGTACTGTTTTCCTTCCTCATGGGCACCACTGTCCTGATCGGGCTGCTGGTGTACTTCATCGTGATCGAGGGCCGGTTCGGCACCACGCCGGGCAAGTGGCTGCATGGGCCTGCGGGTGCTTCGGGAAGACGGCACCAGGATAGGCTACGTAGAGGCGATCATCCGTAACATCCCCAAGGTCGTGGGCAACTCCGTGTTCATCGTGATCGACGCCCTGCTGATGCTGCTCCTGTTCAACAAGGAGAAGCAGCGCGGCTTCGACAAGATCGCCCGGACCATTGTCGTACACAAGAACAAGAAGGAGGCATAAGTCTGCCATCGGTCGTAAAAATGACCGACGTCCGCAAGTCCTACATGATGGGCAAGAGCCCGCTGCAGGTGCTGAAGGGCGTCGATATCGACATCCAGCGGGGCGAGTTCGTGAGCATCATGGGCCCGTCTGGCTCAGGGAAGTCCACGATGATGAACCTGATCGGCCTGCTGGACCGCCCGACGAGCGGCGAGATCGAGATCAACGGCAAGAGGATCAGCCTGCTGAACGACGTCGAGCTGTCGACGCTGCGGGGCAAGGAGATCGGCTTCATCTTCCAGTCGTTCAACCTCGTGTCGAGGCTGAGCGCGATGAAGAACGTCGAGATGCCCATGATCTTCCAGGAGTCCCCGAAGCAGCTTCGCACTGCGACCGCGAAAAAGTTCCTCGAGGAAGTCGGGCTGGGAGACCGCATGACCCACAAGCCCAACGAGCTGTCGGGCGGCCAGCGCCAGCGCGTCGCAATCGCGCGCTCGCTCGTCAACGACCCGGCCATCCTGCTGGCGGACGAGCCGACCGGCAACCTGGACACGAAGACAGGGGAAGAGATCATGAGCCTGTTCACCGACCTGAACAAGAAAGGGCGGACGATCGTCATGGTCACCCACGACCCCGACGTGGCCGCATACAGCCGCCGCATCATCCGCATCAGGGACGGGCTCATCGTGGGCGAGGATGAAAAGTAGATCACTATCATTAGAATGTTCAAAATATTTCAGGAGAAGCAAGCATGAAGTTAATGACGAAAACGTTCTGCATCCTTGCGGTGCTGACGATACTGCTAATGACACCCGCGCTGGCCGCTACGACTAAGCCGGTGCTGGTGATGACCGATTACAAGGTGGCGCCTGGCTCGTCCGTCACGGCCCCCGGAACGCTGATGCCCGGCGACACGGGCACGGTCCTGGTGACGATCACCAACTCGCTTAAGTCGGGAACAGGCACGACCACGACAGTGGCAGATACGCTTACCTACCACTCGGTCGTCCCCTGATGAGTAACATCCCCGGGTCAATACGCCAGGCAAGCAAACGACCACCACCACCCAGAGCAGCGACGCGACGTCCGCCACCATCGCGATCAAGTCCGTCAGCCTTCAGGACGACGGCCCGATCAAGGTCGTCAGCCAGTCCCACTCGAACCCGGGGAGTCTCGGAATGGGCGACAGCGCCCGGTTCGAGTTCACCATCAAGGTGGATGACAATGCCGCGGATGGCAAGTACTACCTGCGAATCTCAGTGAAGACTGATGACGACGCAGTATTCATTAACCAGGTCGTGCCCGTGGTTATCGACAGTAGCGGCGTCCGTATGTTCCTCAACGACGCTCCCTCGGCGCTGAGCACGGCAAGGAGCAGCATCATCCTCGACGTGGTCAACTACATGCAAGGCGGCGTCAACTCCGTCAGCGTGGTCCCGACGGGTGACGAGTTTACCTTCAAGCCCAGGCAGGAGTACGTAGTCGGCAACATCGGCGCGGGCGAAATGTACACGGTGAACTTCGATGTCTCCAGCAAGAACAGCTCGTACACCGGCAGCCCGTCCTTCGTCGTCAAGTACAAGAACGGCGACAACTGGCACCAGTCGGCAGCGATGACGCTCCCCCTGACCGCAAAGTCGAACGCAGCAGCGGCGTCGACGAATGACTCCGGGCTCATCTGGCTGCTCGGCGGCATCGTAGTCCTGGCAGTCATCATCGGCGGACTATTCCTGTTCATGAGGAGCCAGAGGGCTAAGAAGTGAAAATAACAGACGTGCTCGAGTACGCATTCACCGACTTCACCAGCAACAAGTTCAAGACGATGATGTCCAGCCTGGGCATCATCATCGGCGTGCTCGCCATCGTGGCCATGCTGACGCTGGGTGACGGCCTGTACAACGGCATCAGCGGGCAGTTCGGCAACCTCGAGCTCGACACAATGGCGGTGGTGCCCATGAGCATGAACGCCATGACGGGCCAGGGCGTGGCCCACCCGCCGGCCAAGCTCACGGACCGGGACGTAAACCTGATCCTGAGCACGCCCGGCGTAAAAGAGGTCTACCCGGAGATCACCATCGGAGCCATGGCCAACTACAAGGGCGAGAACCGCAGCGTGACCGTGAGCGGCGTCATGCCACAGTACGATACCACCTCGAAGCTGAAGGTGGACAAGGGCCGCTACCTGTCGCCATCCGACGTGAGCGCCGTAGTGCTTGGCAGTAAGATAGCCAATGGCACCTTCGGCCGGGAGATCCGCACGGGCTCTTACATTACGCTAACCAATACGTACACCGGCAAGTCGCAGGACTATGTGGTGGTAGGCATTATGCAGGAGCGTAACGGCTCTATCCTGGCGGGCAACCCGAATACCGCCATTTACATGACGAAGGCAGGCCTCAAGCCGCTGAGCAGCCAGGACACATACTCATACATCGCCGTAAGGGCCGACAGTGTCGAGAATGCCCCCACGGTGGCGGACAACGTGGACCGTGCGCTCAAGAACGTACACCGCAACGAGGACTACATGGTGCTCACGCAGAAGATGTTCGTCGACGCCATTGACCAGATCTTCGGCCTGATCAAGGCGACACTGGCCGGCATCGGCGCCGTGTCGCTGGTGGTCGGCGCCATCGGCATCGCGAATGTGATGATGCTGACGGTACGGGAACGGGTCAAGGAGATCGGCCTGATGAAGGCCATCGGCGCCACGACGGGCGACGTACGGGTGATCTTCCTCTCGGAAGCCCTGCTTCTCGGCCTGTTCAGCGGCATCGTGGGCGTGCTGCTTTCCATGATCGCGGCAGCCATAGTGAGCTACTATGCCGGGCTGTCGCTGGGCGTATCGTGGCAAAACGCGGCGCTCGGCATCACGTTCGGCCTCGTGACGACCATCGTGGCGAGCGTATACCCGGCAAACCAGGCCTCACGGCTGGACCCGATCGACGCGCTAAGGACGGAGTAATACATGAGACCATCAGACGTGCTGGGCTATTCGCTGTCGGACTTCAACAGCAACAAGTTCAAGACCACGATGTCCAGCCTGGGCATCATCATCGGCGTCATGGCCATCGTGGTCATGATGAGCCTGAGCGACGGCGTCTACCAGGGGGTATCGCAGCAGTTCGGCAACCTCGACGTCAACCAGATGATCCTGTTGCCGGCCGGCGTGCAGGACCAGAGCGGCGGCGCCGGCATCAGCTTCGGCATCCGGCAGACCGAGAAGGCCCCGGCCCAGTTCACGGAGCGTGACATCCGGATCATCCAGAGTGTGCCGGGCGTCATCGAGGTCAATCCTAAAATTCTCGGAACGGTCACCGCGACGTACAATAAGCAGAACGTGAGCGTCTCCGGCCAGGGCATCATGCCCGAGACCGAGAAGGAGCTGGCGGCGACCCTCGACAAGGGCCGGTTCCTGACGCCCTCGGACCGTAATATGATCGTGGTGGGGAGCAAGGTAGCGAACGGCACCTTCGATCGCGTGCTGCGCACCGGCTCTATCCTCACGCTCACGAATCCGATGACCGGGCAGGCCCAGGATTACACGGTCGTCGGCATCCTCAAGGAGAGCAACGGCTCGATCATCTCCGGCAGCCCGAACAGCAACGTCTACATGACCATGGACGGCGTCAAGGGCATCTCGAACCAGGACACGTATAGCGAGATCTTTATCAGGTGCGACTCGCCGGACAAGGTAGACGAGATCGCCACATCGATCACTGATGCCCTGAACCGGGTGCACCGGAACGAGGCCTTCAGCATCATGACTGTCAAGTCCTTCTCCCAGGCGATTACGGCGATCTTCGACTACGTCAAGTACATACTGGGCGGCATCGCCGGGATATCGCTGGTCGTCGGCGGCATCGGCATCATGAACGTGATGATGCTCACGGTCAAGGAGCGCACAAAAGAGATCGGCCTGATGAAGGCGGTCGGTGCGACGACCGCTAACGTGCGAAACCTGTTCCTTGTGGAGTCGACCCTGCTGGGCGTAATCAGCGGCCTGATAGGGCTGGTCGTCGCCATGGTCATCACGACCATCATCGGCGGCGCCGCCGGCATGCCCATGGGTGTGTCGCTGCAGAACGCGATCATCGGCCTGGCCTTTGGGGCGCTGACGACCACCATCGCGGGCGTTTATCCCGCGAGCCAGGCGGCGACCCTGGACCCGATCGACGCGCTGCGGACCGAGTAAAACATATGCGCGGGCCGCCACAACGGCCTGCGCTGTCCTTTTATCACTCACATTTTTTGTACAGGCTGAGAAGGTACCTAACACGAAGGCCACAATGGCCACAAAGGCCACAACGTATGTTTGAGAGAGGGCAATAGTAGCCTTTTCCAAAAAAGACTTTGTGGCCATTGTGGCCATTGTGGCCTTCGTGTTTAATGCCTCTTAGTGTATACAACATTCAGGTAATGATCATTTAGGCCTGCTCGACCTGGCGCTCTTTTTAGTTTCTCTTGTGATGTCGGGAATCGCTAGTTAAATGATAAATAGAGACGTTATCAAGCTTATTTGTTATCACGTTGCCATATTATTGCTTATTTACTTGAAATATCCCCGATTATTGCGAGTATGGCTAAATATCCGCGTGTCGTACCGTTATATCATGACGGGGGAAGAGGAGGACCAGCTCGAAGAGGCCGAGGCCATGTATCATGTCGTGGTGGCGGAAGTGCTGCGCGAGCTCGGCTATTCCGACCGCGCGGAAGAGTCCTACATGAAAGCCGTCTCCATGGACCCCTGGAACTCGCACATCCGGGTCCGGTACAGCGCATTCCTGGCTCACACCGGCCGCATCGAGGCGGCGCTGTCCGAGCTGCGGGATATCCTTGACGCCGAGCCCGGCAATGCATTCGCCCGGCTGAACTACGCGCTCGCGCTTGAGAAGAAAGGCGCGTACGGCGATGCTGTCGCACAGGTCGTCGAGTGCCTGCGCGTCGAGCCTGCCAGCTCAGAGCTGCTCTGCACCATGGGCCGCATGCTCGAAGCCAACGGCGAGGATGCCCGGGCAATAGCCTGCTATGAGGAGTCGATCGTCCTTAACGGCGACAACCAGCGGTCACATTATGAGCTGGGCGTCCTGTTTCTCCGCAGGGACGAGCTCGAGGCCGCAGAGCTGGAGCTGCTCGAAGCGCTGTCCCTGGACCCCCGGGACATGGCCGCCACTTACAGCTATGGCATGGCCCTTGATCGCATGGGTATATACGACCACATCGAGCGACGCCTGCACGGGCTGGTCGCTGTAGAGCCGTATAACGTCACCGCCCGGTACCGCTACGGCCTTGTCCTCGAACGGCTGGGCAGGCTCGACGAAGCCATGGGGCAATATACGCTGGCCGTTTCCCTCGACCCGACCCGCGAAGACGCGTGCCTGGCTTTTGCCTCGCTGCTCCACCGGACAGACGAAGAGCTGGATGTCTCCGAACGGCTGGTGAAGATCGCCTGCGGCCGCCTTGGTGAAGACCGGATTAGTGACATAGCGGCCAGGGCGAACGAGACAGAGAGCATGCTGATCGCCTATTACTACCATTTCGAGTGACTTTTTTTAGAGGTCACGGAGGTCTCAAGAGGTCACCGAGTTTCACCACAGAGGTCACAGAGGCCACAGAGGCCACAGAGGTATTCACAGAGGTTTGTTTTTATAACATGGCTCCACAATACAGCCTTTTTCTAATATAGTCCTCTGTGCATACCTCTGTGACCTCTGTGACCTCTGTGCTGAGCTCTGTGACCTCTAGAAACCTCCGAGACCTCTTACGTACGCCTATTGTTTCAATGAGAGGTCCCGGAGCCCAGGGCAGAAGGCGATCTTGAGCAGCCGGGCGTCGGTGAATGTGCCAATGTAGAAGGGGAATTTTTCACAGACACGAGGCTTGGTGTCGTGTATCATGCAGGCGTTGTCCTCGCCGGAGAAGAAGGCGCAGTGGCCCCAGTCCCGGTCCACGTAGACGGCGCACTCCACAAGGTCAGTCACGTAGAGGATTTCCGTGATCCGACTGCGGCGATCGTCGTCGAGCTCGATGCCCTCCAGCGCCGCCCGGGCCTTTTCCTTTGTAGCGGCGATGGCTTCCCGGCCCCAGATGGCCATCATCGGCGTCCGGCGGCGGTCGACCACGATACGCTCGAACACGTCCCACCGGGCCTGCGCCACCCAGCGCAGCACGTCACTGTGTGCGACGGGTATGAACTTCACTTCCGAGCAACATGCCCCACACCGCGTGCAGACAAATCCTTCCGCCGGCACGGCGTCCGTCTCGCGCAGCAGCCGCACGCTATCCGGGAACAGCATGCTTATTTTCTTTAGCTGCTCGATGTCCTCGTCGCTGGCCATGGCATAGAGACCCGAGTTAACACTGAAAAAGCTCTCGATCTCCGTGTGATCCATTGCTTTGCCGTCCATAGGATTCTAGTAGACATTAGCGCAATTCCATATTATCTTTGCGATAGCTGGTTTTGCGGGAGCTGGTTTTTGCGGGGCTGTCGCTGGCTTTGCCAAAAAAGCCCCCCTGACTCGCGACGCTAAACACATGTGCCGAAGGCACAAATGCTATAGTTTTCGAAGGGGGCAGGGGGAACCTTTTACAAAAGGTTCCCCTGTACACTTTGCACACATTACATCACTGTACACCTGCCTATACTACAATATATATTATAAAAATCCTTGACTCGCGACACCTGGTCTATGCCAAAAATGCACGCTTAGCACCCTGAGATGCATCGACTTCGCAGGCCGCAAGACCCCAAGTCTCGATCGGCCTGCGTGCGGGCCTCGCACGGGGATCAGTCATCACGTCAGCGGGTTAGTTTTAATATCATTCCGGCCTTATTATCTATTAGATGTAATCGGGAGCGCGGCGACTGTTAGTCGCAATGGCGACGGGTTTCGCCGCAGGCATTGACCGGCTCGCCACATGCAGGTCAGGAAAAACTTTTTGAGCCGTGCACACGCAGTGACGACGTAACGCAGTGATGCGTAATATACAGGACTACAATGCAGCCCCAGGCACAGAACATCATATTCGGCGTGGACATTGTCAAGGGTTCCAGCAGGTCCCGGGAGGCGCCCCGCTACGCGGTGGTCAGCCTGAACGGCCTCAACGGAGACACCGAGCGGTTCCCGTCGGTCAGCCGTTTTAAGCTTTTAAGGATGATCCGGCAATACCGTCCGGATATGCTCGCCGTCGACAGCATCCAGGAGCTCGCGCCCAACCGCAAAGAGCTGATCTCGTTTCTAAAGAGGCTTCCGCCTGAGGTCAAGCTCATCCAGGTCACTGGCAACGAGCACCAGGAGCCGCTGACCAGGCTGGGAAAAGAGAAGGGCATCGCCTTCAATCCGCTCATCCCGGACGAGGAGGCGTTCGCGTGCGCCTGTCTCGCGGCCATGGGCGTCGGCTATATCGTCTCGGTGTTCGAGGACCGGACCGTAATCAAAGTCAGCCGGGCCCGTTCCCCGGGCCGGGGAGGCTGGAGCCAGAACCGGTACCGCCGGAAGGTGCAGGGCAAGGTCCGGGAGAAAGTGAGAGAGATCGAGCAGAAGCTGAGGGATACCGACTACGAGGCGCGGGTGACCGAAGGCTTCGGAGGGCTGGTGAACGGCACCTTCGTGGTCAACAGCCGGCGATCCGAGCTCGGCATCCACAACTCGCGGGAAGAGGACGTACAGGTCTCGGTGACCAGCGTCGAGAAGAACAAGATCGAGTTCATACCCCTGGAAAGGAAGAGCAGGGAACACATCATCGTCGGCGTCGACCCGGGCACCACCATTGGCGTGGCGGTGCTGAACCTGGACGGGGAGCTGAAAGGCCTGGTCAGCTCGCGGGTGATGGCCGTGCCGGAGATCGTCAACTACATCCGCGAGAAGGGCAAACCCGTGATCGTCGCCACCGACGTGGTGCCGCCGCCTGCCACCGTAGAGAAGATCAAGCGGTCGTTCAAGGCGACGCTGTTCGCACCCAACGAGCGCATCGCCGTGGACGAGAAGGTAAAGCTCGCGAAGCCTTACGGCTACGGCAACGACCACGAGCGGGACGCGCTGGCGGCCGCGGTGAAGGCATACAACGCCTACAAGAACAAGTTCGCGCAGATCGAGCGCAAGGCGCCGGCCCATATGACCGACGACGTCAAGGCCATGGCCGTGGGCGGCAAGGCGATCGACGCGGCCATAGAGATGCTCAGGCCCAGGCCGGAGAAGGCGAAGCCTGCGGCTTCGGCGCCGAAGCCCCAGGAAGCCGAAACGGAGGCCCGGGTCGCGGATATGCGGGAGCTGATGCGCCGGAAGGACGAACAGATACGGAACCTGCAGTCCTACGTGGCCGACCTGCGGCGTGACATGCGCAAGATGGAACGGCGCATGGAATGGCAGGGCAAGACGATCAGCGACCTCCAGCAGCACGGCATCGACGACGTGCGGAAAGGCAAGGAGGTCGCCATCCGGGACCGGGAGATCAGCCGCCTGAAGAAAGAGGTCTACGACGAGCGGAAGCGGAACTCAGAGCTGCGCTCGAACATCGACCGGCTCAAGCAGATCCGTGTGCTGGAGTTCCGGGGCGATAAGTCGCCGGTCAAGATCGTCGAGAACCTGAGCAAGGACGCCATCGTGGCCTGTGACAAGAAGCTGGGCCTGAAGCCTGGCGATATCGTGTTCGTCCGCGACGCGGGCGGCGGCACACAGGCAGCCTCCATGCTGATCGAGCGAGGCGTCCGGGTGGTCGTCCGGGGCACGTACATGTCCCACCTCGCCGAAGACAAGTTCCAGGAAGCGAGGGTGCCGGTCGTCTCGAAGGAAGACGTGGGACTGAAGGTCGTCGACGACTTCGCAGTCATCGACCAGCGTAAGCTGGACGCGGCCATCGCCCGCTGGAAGGACAATATGGTGATCACGGAAAAGCAGAAGAACGTCGAGTGGTTCCAGGGCATCGTCGACGACTACAAGTCCGAGCGGCGGCGCGAGTACCGTAACTCTACAAAATCATAACGCTAGTGGATGATAGTCGTAGACCGGGTCGTGAAGTAGGGCTGCGATATTTCCACGCTGTTGACTCCCGCGGTACTGGCATTGACGTACGTCTTGATCTCCAGGTACTCCGGGACGTCTGTGTTTCTCAGGTTATACCGGTACTCGGCCACGTTCAGCCAGGTGCCTGTTTCCGGCAGGTAGCTGGTGTCGAGCGTCACCTCGGAGAAGCCCAGTATCGCGGACTGAGAGACGCCGAGATTGCTGTATATGCCCGCGGCCAGGTTGTTGACGTAGTTATCGTAAGCGATGGTCTGGGCGAGTGATGCGGTGAAGCCCGTGACCTCGTGCGTGGTGGCGTTGAGCCTGTAACTGGCGATCTCTCCGGATGCCAGGGTCATGTTGTCGACGAAATATTTGCTGAGCTTGACGATCAGCTCGCCGGGCTCTGCGTTACCGGCCGGGCCGATGCTGACATAGTAGGGGTCCGCCGGGTTGAGCACCGCGGTGTAGTACGGCGAGTCGATGTAATCGGCCTCTACAGTGATTCCTTCCTGCTGGAGCTGCCGGTACTCGGCCTGATGCGTCGATGTCCACCAGGAGCGGGCCGCCTGCATGTCCTGCATGTGCTCGGCCATGACGGCCAGCGCCGTCTGCCTCTGTTGTTCCTTATATTGCTTCAGCTCTTCCTGGGCCGCCTGCAGTGACATGTAGCTCACAGCCAGCGCTCCCAGCAGCACGACAATGGCGACGGCCGCCGCGATGATCAGGAACTGTTTGGACCTCTCCATCGTGCAGGTATTTCGCATCGTGCTGATATAAAAGTATGTGATGACAGACCATCGTGTGCATGGCATTTCCCGGTTATCGGCAGACTTATTAACCATGAGAGGCATTATCCGAATTACAATTCCGGGTCGGCTGACCACGGTCTGGTATGTGCTTTAGGGTGGGGCTATGGATATCTCGGTCGTCATTCCTGCATTTAACGAGGAAAAATACATAGAGACCTGCCTGAAGTCCCTTCGCAACCAGAAGTTCGACGGCAACTTCGAGATCATCGTCGCCGACGACAGCAGCGAAGACAACACCGTGAAGATCGCTGAGAAGTACGCCGATAAGGTCGTCGTGCACCAGCGAGGTTCGATCTCATACGGCCGGCAGAAGGGCGCCGAGGCGGCGCGTTATCCTGCCATCGCTTTTTCCGACTCAGACACATACATTGCCCCCAACTGGCTGTCTGAGCTGTCTTCCAGCCTGGAGCAAAAGGACGCCGTCGGCGTCCATGGCCAGCTGATGCCTCTGGATGGCAACTCTGTAGAGAACAATTTCTGCCGCTATGTCCTGCCACCCTATTCCAGCTTCATGGTACGCATCAACCAGCCGTCGGTCCCGGGAGCCAACTTCGCGGTCACGAAAGAGGCCTTCCAGAAGGTCGGCGGCTTCAACACGAAACTGATCACCGCCGAGGACGTCGAGTTGTGCAAACGCGTCAAGACGCTCGGCCGCTTCTTCTTCAACCCCAATGCGCTGGTCTATGTCTCCACGAGGCGGATACGCAAGTGGGGCTACGCCAAGGTCTTATCGTTCCATGTTACCAACTCGATCAAAATACTGGCCCTCGGTAAGGCTGATATGGAATACGAGCCGGTCCGATAGGAAGACGAAGCCCGGCCGCTCGCGCGCGCGTGCGCATAATGCCGGGACGGCCAACAGGTCATTTTATCCTTTCGTGATCTTGTCGTAGTCTACCCGGGCCTTAACGATTTTCGGTAGTCGCCCGTAAGTAGCCATCTTATCTCCGATGATGCCGATGGCCCCTGTCACTTTCGGGATGTCTTTCAAAAAGTCGAACGCGGTCTTTAGCGACGCCTCGTCTGTAATCCGGTTTCCCAGCGCGGTCGCAGCCGCGTCGGCCAGCGCCACGTCGTCTGAAATAATCAGGGCTGCGTCGGCGTTGCCGAAGCTGATCGAGGGCCCGACGGTGCCCGATGAGGTACAGACACCCAGGACTTTTTCACGGGGCAGGACCTCCAGCGCCAGTCCTTTTATGGGGGACTCGCCAGCGTAGATGCCAATAAGGACCGGCTCGTCGTTGACGAGTGCGATGTCGCCGCCGTTGTCTACCAGCGCATACGTCGCGCCCGCCTCCATCATCGCCTCGACGGCATACTCCGCGATGGTGCCGGCAACCGCGGCCATGGGGCCGACGCCCGCCTTCACAGTGGCTTCGCACATGCGCCGGACGATCTCCGGGGCCCCGGGCGGACAGGCATACGGCTCCAGCGTGCGCTGGAAATAAGGGTCTTTCGAGATAAAAAGCTCCAGGTAGGCCCGTGACCGGTAGATCGACTCGAGGCACGCCTCGTGGTATGCCTCGTCGGCGATCACGGTCACGATGGTCTCTTTGACCTGGTACTTAGCGATCTTGTGCAGGCTCATGGACTGGAGAGTTTCAGGGCGTTGACCGGGCATGCGGTGATACAGGCGCGGCATTGTACGCAGGCCGACTTGTCCAGGCGGACGCTCCAGTCGTGCTCGTACTTGTGCGCGTCCACCGGGCAGACGGATACGCAGGCGCCGCAGTTGATGCAGCTCTCCTCGTCCTTTACGATAGCCTCGCCCAGCCGGGTGACGTCCACGCCATGGCGCCGCAGGTAGTCCACGACAGAGCGACACCGGTCATCGGGCACGTTGATCACTATTTCGCCCGAGGAGCCATCCACGCTGGCGCGCTCGATGTCAATCCGGGTGCCCGTGTCAAGGATTGCGTCCGCGAGGATGGGCTGTTTGATGTTCCCCGGGCTGAAGCGGCAGAGGAGCTTCATTGCGACGCCCCCCTTGCGAGCAGCTTGCTCAAGCCTTCGCCGGTGACGATGCCGATGACTTTTTTCTCCCGGTCGATCACAGGCAGCGCGGAGATGTTGTGCTTCTCCAGCAGTCGCGCGGCCACGTCGACGGGGTCGTCCGGGCCCACGGTGATTACGTTCTTCGTCATAATAGGGTCGAGCCGGTCCCGCTGCGAGAGCGCGACGGCCTTGGACACGTCCCATGCGGTGACGATGCCCACGAGCCGGCCGCCACTGTCCACGACGGGCAGGTGGTTGAACTTGTCCTGGATGATCTTCCTGGCCGCCTCGTCCACGCTGAAGCCGGTCTGGATGGTCGCCACGTTGCGGTTCATGACGTCCTTCGCCAGCGGCAGGCCCAGCGTCTGCTTCATTGGCCTGGCGGACTTCGTGCGCGACAGCTGCTCGGCGGGCGCGGTAAGGAAGAACTTGCCGTCCTTGATCCACGACTTCAGCTCGAACGCCACCTTGCGGGCGTTGTAGAAGCTGGACAGCGAGGAAGTCTTCACTTCCTTGCCCTTCAGGTCGACGTATCCCGATTTAAGCTCGGCATAGTTTACTTCCCGGAAGGCCGGCTTCGACCGGCGGGGCACCGAGTAGTCGAGTATCTCCGTCGTGATGTCCGCGTCGCTCACTGCGGTAAACCGGGCCAGGTCGTCGTTCAGTATAGGGATGGGTATCCCGAGGCCGATGTACATCGTAGTGCCGTACTTGTAGAAGGTCGCGGCCCGGAGGAACTCGCGCTTCATCTTCTTGAGGTCGCCCGTGACTGACAGCGTGCCGAATCCTCCGGCCGGGCTGTGCTGGGTGCCCTCGGAGATGACATAGCCCTGCGCCCCGCCCAGGAAAATCCTGGTACCTACGCCTATCGTGCGGTATTCCGGGTCGTTGGACAGCGGCGACAATACCCCGGCCCCGGAGTAGGCTACGTTGCCGCAGTTGGGCAACAGCGTGCCCATGTACGTGTATATCGATTTGCCGGAGCCGTTGGCGGCGGCGTTGTACTTCTGGTAGGCGTTCCGCGGGTTCACCATGGTCGCCGTGTTGACGTCGTCCAGCGTGATTTGCGTCTCGATCTGCTTGCGCGGGTAACAGTCAGTGCCGTAAGCCGTGGCCTTTAGCGTCACGTCCTTTCCGGCCAGCAGGTCCTCGATCACGTAGGAGCCGCCGTACTCCATGCCCCGGGTGTCGGACAGCTGCGTCGCGCCGATGTAGGCGTCGACGGCCGCCAGGCCGGTGTAGGCTTCCACATCGTTGAGCCAGACCTTCTGCATCTTGATGGGCGGGTCGGCGTGGCCGAAGTTGAGAAATACGCCGGTAGAGCACATGGCGCCGAAGGTCCCCGTCGTCACGACGTCGACCTGCCGGGCCGCTTCCTCCACGCCCAGCTCCTGCACCAGGGACGTCATCTCCTCTGCCGTAACAACGTTAACGGAGCCGTCCCTTATTTTCTGGTTGATCTCTTCGATAGTTCTCTCTACCATTGTATTACCTCAGCAATATTAGTAATAATCCTTGGTAATATTTATAATTGGTGGTAATAACCATAGTCATCCCACCCGTGAGTCGCAGCGAGCAAAGCGAAGGGCGACCGCTGAATGCCGCGGCGACGTTAACGGATAATAAAAATTCACGGCACTGAACCTAAATAATCCTTGTGCCGCATTGACGTATATCCCTATTTCTTCAGGCCCCTGGCGAACGCCCGGGCGGCCTCGATGTCCTTCTCGTCGGGATGGCCTTTCTGGAGACCGCCGATGAGCTTGAACGGGCCGAAAGTGTCGAAGCCTGTACAATTGAACGAGCCTTTCACGTTCAGCCCTTTTTCCTTGAGCTTCGCAACGAGAGCCCCGTTCTGGTCCCTGGCGTTACCGCCGGTCGAAAAGACGAACACGTCTTTGCCGATAGCCGGAAGTCGGTCGGCCAGCGCGAGAATTGTCTTGTGATGTTTGCCGAAGTAGATGCCCGAGCCGAAACCGATCAGGTCGTACTCCGCCAGCGAGGCCGGGTCGACCTCTTCGGGCTGCGCCAGCTTAGCGCCCAGTACCTTAGCCATGGCCTTCGCGACTTTCTCCGTGTTCATGTGATGGACGGACTTGTAAACAATCAGTGTCTTCATGAGCTCACCATTCGCTTATTGCCTATGACGCGGCATGGCGATAAATACGTTCCCCGCCATGCGGTCGCCTCCGCGCGACGGCGAAGAGGCACGATGGACAGGATTCTATGCCTGCTATGGTCATGGCATGGGCCGGCACATCTGTTGCCGCCATCCTCCGTGAATAGGATTATATGCAGGATTGCTACTACTATCCGTTTGAAGGGCCATTATGGACATAGCGTTATTCCTCAGCGCCGTCACCACGATCTTCGTCATGGCCGACCCGTTCGGCAATATTCCCCTGTTCCTCGGGCTGACAGGCGGCCTGAGCGGCACGGAGCGCCGGTACGTGATCACCAAGGCGTCGGTAGTCGCCACGATCATCCTGATCGTCTTCGCCCTGATCGGGCAGCCGATCATGGGCCTGCTCGGCATATCGCTGGACGCGCTCGGCATCGCGGGCGGCATACTGCTGTTGCTGATAGCTTTCGACATGCTCATGAGCACGGGCATGCACGCCAAGCGGACCGACGGCGGCAGCGGGGCGGAAACCGTCGAGGAAGACCCCGACTCCGTGGCCATCACGCCCATGGCGACGCCGCTGATCGTCGGGCCGGGGGTGATGACGGCGACCGTGGTGTTCATGAACAAGGCCGGGAGCCTGATGGACCAGCTCTTCATTCTCGTGGCCATCCTGATCGCCATGCTCGGCTCGTGGATCATCGTGGTAAACAGCGATCTGCTCTTCAGCGTGCTCCGGCGGGACGGCACCCGGGTGCTGACCAAGATCATGGGCATCGTGCTCGCGGCCATCGCCACCGGGATGGTGCTCAACGGCCTGCAGCACGCCTTCCCCGCCCTCGTCCACTGACGAGGCCTTATCCACTGACCTCGGGGCCAGGTACCGGGGCGGAAAATGGCATTAATTCCATTTTATTTTATGAAAATAATATAAATATGGCAACGTAATAATATACTGGCGTTCTCATGAGACTAAAGATCGTTGCCGCAGCTATCGTTGTCGCGATTATAGTCGTCGTGACTATAGTCGCCGCCCTGCTCGCATCGACGGTAACCGTCCAGGCATTCGCCCTCCCGCAGAAGATGCCATTTGTCGCCGGGGATTATCGGGCAGATGTTCCACGACCACAATAGCGTGAACGCTCCAGAGGTCAACAGCGACGAACAGCTCTTCAAAGGCCTGACGAGCGTGGACTACCTCGGCAAAATCCGCGACCTGTCGGGCACCGGCCATCTGAGCAGCATGTTCCCGGGGACGTGGCTGGCAGGCGGCTCGTCTGGCGCGCCGGGAAACAAAGCGGAATACCTTGGCTTCACCTATGTCCGCTCCGGCACGCCGGCGCCTGCCGGCAACCTCTTTTATACCGGCGAGCATTCAGGCGGCAGACGCGTCTACGTATCGGCAGCCGGCTATAGCCCGCCGGGCATGCCTGGCCTCATTTATCTGCGGGATGGCGACAGCTATAATGCGTACTCGCTTTCGGACGCGCCGCCTGTGTACGCATACGTGCTCTATGGCGCATTCAACGCCAACGAGAGTGTCAGGTTCGGTGTGGTCAACAACGGCGGCAGCAGCCTCGAGCTGATGAACGCCGCGCCGTTCGAGATACAGCGCAAAGAAGGCGGCACATGGCATTCTGTCTTCGCCCCGATGGCGGCACAGGTGATCACGCCGATGCAGAACGGCACCGCGAAGGAGTGGCAATGGGACCAGCGCCTCGACGATGACTCTGCGGCACCCGCCGGGGACTATCAGGTCTTAATTGCGGGCAAATATGCGGCATCGTTCCGCCTGGCGTCCGATACGCCAGCGGTGGAGCGATCTAATGCAGACTACGACCGGGCCGGCGTCATGTCGGTAGTCGACACGAGCGTCATACCGCAGGCCTTCGCGAAAGCATACCCGTCCCCGTCCGCGGATACAAGGGAAGACATCGTCAGCATAATGCAGTTCAAAGCGCGGGCGCTGGGCCTCGATCCGGCGAGCCTGCGAAAAGCCATCGATGCGGCAGGCACTGCTGCGCTGCCCTGCCTGGCAATCCATGCGGAATATGAAGGGCGGCCGGCCTGGATTATCGCCTTCAGCCCCGGCGCCGGTGCTACTGCCATGTCAGGCCCGGTTGCCTATGTTGTGGACGAAGCATCGGGAAATGTAGTACATAAGCCATGACATGCAGGTTTGCTACTTTTTCATACCGGACAGGGTCAGGTAGTATATAAACTATATATACCCCATGCGTTCTTAATTTATATTTAAATAGACCGTGACTATCATTTGTCTATCCGGTTCACCTGCGCGGGAATACCGGCGATGTATGGCATAATTGAACTACAAGAGGATAAAATATGAGCAAAGCTGAGGAAGCGAAGAAGACTATCACGATCGAAAACGTCGTGGCATCGACGGCCATCGGGCAGGAGATCGATCTCAAGTCCGTCACGCTTGCACTGGAAGGCGCGGACTACGATCCCGAGCAGTTCCCCGGCCTTGTCTACAGGACGAAGGACCCGAAGACCGCGGCGCTCATCTTCAGGAGCGGCAAGATCGTCTGCACCGGCGCCAAGAGCATCGAGGACGTGGACCGCGGCCTGAAAAAGGTGTTCAAAAAGATGGACAGCGTGGGCATCAGGGTAGACAACAACCCGGACATAAAGGTACAGAACATCGTCGCATCTGCGGACCTGGGCAGTGTCCTGAACCTGAACGCCATCGCCATCGGGCTGGGGCTGGAGAACATCGAGTACGAGCCGGAACAGTTCCCGGGCCTCGTGTACAGGATCGACGTCCCGAAAGTCGTGGTGCTGTTATTCGGCAGCGGCAAGCTGGTCGTTACCGGCGGCAAGAAGCCGAAGGACGCCGAAGAGGCTGTGGAACGGATCGTCCGTGAGCTGGAAGGCCTGGCCTTAATTTAAGGTCGGCCTGACATCTATTTTTTAATTTAATTATTGCCTGGCCGCGAGCGGAGTATATCGCTGGTCGGGCGGCCGCTCGCGCGCGCGAAATGCCATGGCCGGGCCTGATATATTGTTTCTGTCATAAAACGCGAATCGCTGACCGCTGTACCGGACTGTTTGCCCCGGAGATAATGACATTTGCAGGTGGTCTGTGAGGAAAATATTTTATCCACCGGGCCCGGTATTACCCACGATGATCATCCCGGAGGAGGAGCGGTCTAAGGAGCCCATGAAGGGCGAGCGGGTGCTGACCCACCCGGACATGCAGCGGGCCAACGAGTGGATACTACATGAGTATCAGGCCCCTGTACGGGACTATTGCGTGTTCGTGCCCTGCGCCAAGGCAAAGCCGTACCACCTGAGCCCGTCTCATAAGATGTATGACCGGGTCATCTTTTCAATTCTCAAGCCCGAAGAGACGCATGTCGTCGTGTTCGGCACCTGCGGCGTCACCCCCCGGGACCTCGACACCGAATACCCGTTCATGGACTACGAGTTCATGCTGGGCCGGTGCGACGTGGTCTCGGTGAAGGATGAGTTCGTCCGCAACGAGAGCAGGAAGCTCGCCGCCTACCTCGAAAAGACCAGGGACAATTATAAGCACAGGATCGCCTACTGTATCGGTGATTTTCGCAAGGCTATGCTGAAGGCCATGACGCTGACCGATATCCCGGTGACCATCGCGCCGCTGGACGAGACGCTTGAGGCTAATGTCCAGGAAGGCAAACATTTCAGGTATGGCAGCCTGTCACGGCGGCCTTACCTGCAGGACTTTTCCGATGCTTTGTGCGACATGAAAGGCGTGCCGCGGCGGACCGTGGGAATCACGGAGCAGTCGGTCAATGACGTTGACTGGTATCTCATTTAGGGGCAGATGTCCGCTGTTTTTTAGCTTCCAGGTACAGCTGGTCCGCCCGGCTCTCCATTTTGGCTATGATGCCGAACAGTGCCTTCATCTCGTCGTCGGTCAGGTTATCGAACATGCTGGCGATAGTCTTTTTGTCGTCATCATTTCGCCGCTGGAACAGGGCATGGCATTTGTCTGTGATCTTCAGCCGGATGATCCGCTTGTTGTCCGGGTCGCGTTCAAGCACCATGAAGCCCCGCCGCTCCATGCTGGCGGCGACCTGCTTGACGTTCTGGTGTGTCGTGCTCATGGCCTCCGCCACCTCCTGGATGGATGGCGGCGACCGGAAGCCGGCGCTGATGACGATAAGCATGAGCCACTGCTTCATGGTGATATTGTCGGGCTCCAGGTCCTTGTCGATGAAGTAATGCCACCGCTGCTCGACCATGAACAACATGACGAGAATGAACCGCGCCATGTCCATGCGGCTGGAGGCGAAATCTGCCTGCACCTCGGCCGGGTCAGTCATTCTTCTTCCTGATGTCCATCGACATCACCATCTCGCGGGCGAACTTCCTGGCGCCGTCGAGCTCATCTTTGTTGGGGTGGCCTATGTTAACGACGAAGAAGGCCTTCCCTTTCGTGTAATAGCTGCCGACGACGACCGCGCCTTTGCTTTTCAGGGCCGCTGCCATGCTGTCCACTTCTTTTCCCGCGCCGGCCCCGGATGTGCCGAATAGCGCGACTTTCTTGCCTGCGAAATCGTTCTTCGCGATAAACTTCGCCATGTCCTCGCCGGGCTTGTCCCCGTAGCAGCCAGAGCCGATGAACAGGAGCCCGTCCTGCGGCAGCGTGACTTCCGTTTTGACGTTCTTAGCCTCGACGCCCAGCTCTTCGGCAATGGCCATGGCCATCTTTTTTGTGCTCCCGGTCATGGAATAGTATAGTACATGGTTCATTCGTGTCACTCCTTTTTATGCTGTTGCCGTTTTTCGGACAGCTGCCCTGGCATTCATCTTTCCGTAGAAGGCCATGGCCAGCACCAGGGCACCCAGTGTCAGGATAATGAATGCGACGACCTGCGGGATAACGATCTCTACGCCGTCCATGGCCATGAATGCTGCCATCGAGAGCACTCCCGTGCCCAGCGTAATCCCCTTGATGAAGATCAGCGAAGCCAGCGTGTAGCCCCAGGCGTCCTTCTTCAGCAGCAGGTAGCCGGTGATCAGGGCCATCGGCGCGATGACGCCCAAGTCCAGCGCCTGGATGACCAGCGTGGTGTAGGTCTCCAGCGCAGCCGGCCGCTCGCCTGCAATCAGCGACGGGACGATCAGGGCCAGCCACATCAGCAGTACGACGATGCCGATGAAGAACACGAACCCGGCGGCTGCCCTGACCGGCGCACCCGACAGGCTCTCTTTTACCTGGCTGACGTCGAGT
This sequence comes from uncultured Methanocellaceae archaeon, assembly GCA_963769045.1. Taxonomy (GTDB): domain Archaea; phylum Halobacteriota; class Methanocellia; order Methanocellales; family Methanocellaceae; genus Methanocella_A. The sequence goes on along the minus strand of CAVYKK010000003.1, from coordinate 11,769 downwards.
GTCAGCATGCTGGCGGCGAACGTGTACAGCGAAAGCGAGAACGCGGCCACGTATACGAGGAACATATGGTTGTATGCGGTCAGGAACGACTGGGACGCGTAGGTGTACAGGAAGAAGAACACCGTGCCAGTCCAGACGAGCCGGCCGCGCAGCGAGCCCTTTGCGGCAAAGAAGGCCGAGACGAGCAGCAGCGGCACGCAGAGGACGAGCACGATCAGGTCGTTGCCCCTTTGCTGGGCGGCCCCGGATATAGTATCGTTCTTGTACAGGTCAGTCAGCAGCCCTGAGCCAGCTGCCATGATGGCAAGGATGGCGATGAGGGCCGATGCGATGAGTATGAGCTTTCCGTTCATTTCAATTTCTCCGTAACAGGTAATATCTTACCTTTGTGATGGGTAACATGTTACCTGTTAATATTTATACCTTTGCATCAGGTAACATATTACCTGTTAAAACAGAGTTTAGTAACGGTAAGCAAGCTCTAAAAAATTATAGGTCTTTGGACCAGACCACGACGTGCTTGCCCGGTCCGTTGTAGTCCTTGATCGCCTTTACGCCGTCGACCTCGATCGTATTGCCGGTCTGCACCGGCTTGAAGCCCATGCGCTCATAGAAGGCGATCGCCAGCTTATTCTGGGGCCGAGAGGTAGTGACGATCTTCTTGCAGCCCATCACCCTGGCCGCGTCCTGGAACTGGGTATACAGGCGCATGCCGACGCCGTGGCCTCTCATGGACGGCTCGACCTGGATCAGGTGCATGTACGCCTCTTCCGGGTACGTCTGGGACCGGAAGCCCAGCAGGTAACCGATGACCTTCTGGCGGTCTTCGGCGACGAAGCAGGTGCCGCGGAAATGTTTCGTCATCAGATGATAGATAGTCTCGCGTTCGATGACGATGTCGCCCCATTCCCGGGACTTGTCGACAATCGCGAGGAAGTCGTTCTCGAATACGTTCCTGACCAGCATGCAGCTTCTCCGAAATGACAAAGTATACGTCTTTCGTATTAACATTAACGTACATGGCTAAGGACTGGATGTACGCGGAGCCCGTCGGACTGTACGTCATCGCGGACCTGGACGGCAAGACCGTCCGCTCCGTTGAGATGACACGTAAGAAACCAGGTTTCCGGCCTGCGGGCACAGGCTTTGTAAAGGCGATGGAGAGGTATTTCAAGAGCGGAAAGGATGATTTCCGGGGGTTCAGCCCGGACTTATCGGGAATGACGCCGTTCCGTAAGAAGGTCATGCAGGAGTTGTGCAAGGTCCCGGCCGGGACTACGGTCACCTACGGCGAACTAGCAGCGGCTGCGGGCAGCCCGGGGGCTGCGCGTGCCGTGGGCAACGTCATGGCCACGAATCCCGTGCCGCTGTTCGTGCCCTGCCACCGGGTAGTAGCGACGCAGGGGCTGGGCGGCTTTTCCAGCGGCCTGGACGTGAAGCGCGCGTTGCTGAAGCTGGAAAAAGCAGGGCAATAGCCGCTCTTATCACCTGTTAATATTTTATATTTGGCTTTTTATATTGTTCTTGAGGTCTGTCCTTGAGGCATAAAATAGCACTGGCTTTTTTACTGATGCTGGCGATAGCCGTGGCAGGTTGCGTTTCGGGCATGCAGGCTTCGCCGTACACCGGCGCTGTCACGGGAAAAGATATCTACGACACGGGCAACGTGACGTACTGGAAGTATGGCGTCGTCATGTCCGCCGGCGGCGCGAACTCCACATGGAACATGACCGTCAATAACACACAGGACCCGGACGGGGAGATGCAGATGATCGTGGGCACCGTCGGGAACGGCATGGACATCCTCTATAACGTCCGGTGGAACGCCTCGACCTACAAGGTAGACCGCATGCACGCGAAAGGGTACATCGGCGACTACTACCAGGACCGCGACGTGTCGCCGCTGCAGATCCAGACGCTGCCCGACACCGGGCTGCTGTACTATTTCGTGCCCATGCAGTTTATGGGCAACGTGACCGTTAAAGATGCCACCGGAAAGGCCGCCAAACTCGCCGTGTTCAGCGCATCGGACACCAGTGGCTTCACCCTGACCTACTGGGCGCACCCGGCAATGCCGCTGCCGCCGAAGATCGAGATGACGGGCAGGGACTTCAAGATCACCATGAGCCTGCTCGACTACAGGATGTAGCGAGGGCAATAGTTCCCGTCCTTTTTGTACAGGCTCAGCCTGCACCAGAAAAAATATTTGCCATTGTCGGACTTTATTTTAGCGATGCTGGAAATCCTGTCGTGGAACGTGAACGGCCTCCGCGCTGTGCTAAAGAAAGGTTTCATTGATTTTCTGTCCGCTGAAAGCCCGGACGTCATCTGCCTGCAGGAGACAAAGACCTCCGAGACGCCAATCGAGCTATATCAGGCCGAAGGCTATCACACGTATTTAGCCTCCGGGGAGAAGAAAGGGTATAGCGGCGTGGCCATCCTGACGAAGGAAAAGCCGCTTTCCGTGGAAAAGGGCTTCGGCGACCCTCGCTACGACGGCGAGGGCCGTACGCTGGTCGCCGACTACGGGAAGTTCGTGCTCATGAACATATACTTCCCGAACGGCAAAGCCTCGCAGCAACGGCTCGACTACAAGATGGGGTTCTACGACGCTTTCCTGGACTACGCAGATCGCCTCAGGGCACAGGGCCGGAAGATTATAGTATGCGGCGACGTGAACACCGCCCACGAGGAGCGGGACATCGCCCGGCCAAAGGAGAACTCGAAGAATTCGGGGTTCCTGCCTGTCGAAAGGGCGTGGATGGACAGGTTCGAGTCCCACGGGTACGTGGACACGTTCAGGATGTTCAGTCAGGACGGTGGCCACTACACGTTCTGGGATATGGTAACCGGTGCCCGTGCCCGCAACGTGGGCTGGCGCATAGACTACTTCTACGTCTCGGAGGACCTGAAGATGGATGTAAAGGACGCCTTTATCATGCCGGAAGTCCTGGGCTCCGACCACTGCCCAATCGGGATAAAGCTGGACGTCTGACAGGCGTTTCCGCCACCGCACATTTTTATAGATATGTATATATAAATATCTGTTAGAGCACTGGCTATGGCACTTTTAGCGGCGACAGCCACCAGTGCGGGAGGTATGTAGTTTGAGGAATGCCGGTATCGGCCTGTTGCTGGCCCTGATTGTCGTCGCGGCAGCTGTGCTTTCCGGGTGCACCAGCAGCCCCGCGTCGCCGACCGTAGTGACAGACGCGCCGAAGGCTGTGAACCCCACGCCTGTGCCGGTCACTCCGAGATCAGGTTCGCTGTTCGACACCGGCAAGCTGCAATGGTTCGAATACAGGCTGACCATGACAGGCAGCGATAAGCCAGCGGTGTCCGATGTCAGGTTCGATTATACGACGACCGCCATCAACGGCATTTCTGTCAGGGACGACCGCATTACCATGAAGATGACCGACCCCGGACATGGAGGTCGTCATGGACAAGTATTACGACTCCGGTCAGCAACGCGCAGGTGGGAAGCCAAGTGAAAACGATATCCGCCAGCACTTCGCTATCTGACCTGGGCTTGCAGGCGAGCGACCTGTACCGGGACAATAATGTCGCAGAAGCCTATACAACCGGCAACTGGCCCATGAAAAGCCCGGGCACGGACGCCGTCACCGTCGGCGGCAGGACCTATCAGTGCATCAAATATTCCGTGGGCGAGGCCGGCGAGCACGGTACCGTCTGGGTTTCAGGGGAGGTGCCGGTGCCTGTAAAGATCGAGCAAAAATCAGCGGATGGCGATAGTTCCACATGGGAACTGATCGGCAGGGGCTAGAATTTTTAACTATCTTTTTTGGACAAGCCGTTGAATGGGAAATATTTAGTACTATCGCCTCGAAGTATACTATTTATATGGTGCCGGCTTGCTTTGAAAACAAGACGGCGCCTGCTATCTGGAGGTATTATTTTGAAATTGAGGTATAGTGGTATATTGATAATATTTTTGGTGATTGTCGCGCTGGCCGTATCCGGCTGCAGCGGCGGCAGCCCGACGACGAACCCGACGCCCACGGCAAGCCCGGGGACCATGGGCGGCAGCGCCACGCCCACCCCGGCGGCCGGAGGCGTGACCAGTGCAAACCAGATGTTCAACATGAACAACCTGAACATGTACGAGTACAGGCTGACGACGGACACTGGCGGTCAGAAGACGACGATGACCTACAAGATCGAGTATAGCGATAGCACATACCAGGGCTCGCCGGCGAAGATGACAAAGATGACCTACAACATGCCCGGCAGCGGGGAGATGTTAGTGAGCCTGTACCATTCCAAGACTGATGACCACCTGCTGGGCGGCACATACACGATAACGGCTGGCGGCCAGACGATGGAGATGCCGATTCCCGCCGACCAGGGCAGCACTTATTCCCAGAACGACTGGGCAGCAACCACGGAATCATCTATCGGCGACACATCGCTCGCTAACGCCGGCACGGACACGCTCACGGCGAATGGCAAGCAGTATACCTGCACGAAATACACGTGGACGTCCGAAGGCAATGACTACTCGGTATGGTATACCGCACAGGCGCCCATGCCGATGAAATACCAGTGGACAGACAACAAGGGCAACTCCTGGACAATGGAATTGCTGAACTGGAACTGAAGCCATTAAGGTACAGAGAGAATGAAGGCACAGAGATGTGAATAATCCCTTTGTGCCTTTTTCACTTTGTCGTCATTCGGGGGCTGAAAGGCTCCATCCATTATCCTTTTTGTCGGAATTCCCGTATTTTGTCCAGAAACCTTGCTAAAACAGCATAATTTTTATTGCCGGGCAAGCGAACAATAGACTTGTGTCAGGCCGCCGCAATTGCGACAGCGGCCGGTACGGCGGACGATAAGGCAGGACGGGTGTTTGATTTTGAAGATCGGATGGAAAATAATTGTATTGATTGCAGTTGTGATCACGGCGCTGTTCGTTTCGGGCTGCTCGGGCACCGGCGGCAACGCAACGCCGACGCCGACGCCGGCACCGCAGGCCAGTGGCAACCCGACCCCTGTTCCGACCTGGAACACGGTGGACTCGCCGACGACAGCCGGCCAGCTGTACGACCTTAGCGGCCTGAACTGGTACGAGTTCCGGTTCGAAAGCACGTCGGCTATCACCTGGTCGTCGGGCGATTACCGGTTCGAGTTCGACGACACGACGTATAAAGGCACGGCGGCAAAGCATACACGGCAGATCTACACGGACCGGATGCGCAATAAAACGGATTACCCCGATTCGATCATCGACGTCTATGCCAGCAAGGCGGATGGCAGCATCCTGGGCGGCCATGCAAAGATGTACGCGGCCGACGGCCAGGTCACCATAGACCAGAATATGACCGGCAGCCAGCTATCCGGCCTCATGAACAAGGGCTACGCGTACATCGCTTTGCTGGACCGTGACGCCAGGCTGACGGCAGGTGGGCCCTATACGATCGACCTGAACGGAAAGCAGTATACCTGCATGAAATACAACTATACCGTCGACGGGATCGTTCGGGCGGCATGGTATACCACGGAGGCCCCGGCGCCCCTGACAGTGTCATGGACGATCGCCGAAGAAAAGCCGGTGTCCGTGACGGTGTCGCTGAAAGGCTGGGGCTGAACTCGCCACCCGCCCATTTTATTCCGCCTGCGGCAGGTAGTAGTACCCGCCGATCTTCTTCTGCTCCCGGTACAGGTTGTAGTCGCCTTTATTGACTTGCGGCTTCTGCAACCTGTATCCGGGATAGACACGGTGACCTATCAACTGATCGGCCAGGGCTGATAATAGCACTCGCAATTTAACGATTGCGACAGAAATGGCTTAAATTTGAATATCATTCTGAGTCACAAGCAATTGCCAAATTTTACTCATAGAGCAATTACCCGGGATGATCGCAATGAGACTTATATACATGGCTTTACTCGTATGCATCGTTCTATCGGTAATAGCATCAGGCTGCTCGGGGCGCGTTGAGAACGGCGGCGGGCTCAATAATACCGGTGACCAATCATGGCCAAAGCTGTTCGATAAGGGCAGGGTGTCGTGGTACGAGTATAATTTGACCAACATGACGAGCGGCAGAATGGAACGGCAGCTCACGGTCAGCTATAGCGACAGTGAGTACATGTATACGTTTGCCAATGGCACAAAGGGAGGCGGGCCGACGGTGAAGACGAGTGTCCGCATGACGTGGCTGGACATGGATAGGATATATGGCGCCGATATCCAGGATAATAAGTCAGACGGAAGACCCGTAAACCTCATCATCTACATGGGAGAAACACGTGCACCACATTCTATCGCTCCTCTAGGCCCCTATGATTCGGGGGCCTCTGCTGCGAATAATACCTGGCTCATCACCGCCCGGTCTTACGATCTCGCCGACCGGTTCGACGTAGAAAAGCACCAGGACATACACGTGTCGGGCTTCGATTTCTTAAGCTATAATAACAGCACTATCTACTGCTCTGTTTTTGCGTCTTATGGAGACCCGGTCTTCAGGGCATGGCGCAACGCTTCGATGCCGGTGCCGGTAAAAATCATTGCATATTCCAATGCTACAAGGACGGACATTCCCGAAGTTTGGGCCTTTGAGCTGGCAGGCTGGGGCTAACTGTCCTCTGAGATTGCAGGGTTACTCCGCCTGCGGCAGGTAGTAGTACTCGCCGATCTTCTTCTGCTCCCGGTCCAGGTTGGAGTCGGCCTTGTTGACGCGGGGGCGCTTCGTCTCCTCGTCCCTTCTGAAAGTAATGTCCAGGCTGGCCAGGAACCGGTTCATGCCTTCGCGCATGTTGAACGGCCCGTGCACCTCGCCGTGGACGCCGGGCTCGCCTTCGAAGACGAGCAGCCGGTCCGATAAGAGGTCGATCATGTAGATGTCGTGGTCGATGACGCAGACCGTGACGTCGTTGTTCTCGGCAAACCGCTTGATCACCTTGGTCGTCATCGTCCGCTGTTCCACGTCGAGGTGGGCGGACGGCTCGTCGAGGATGAACATCTGGGCGTCCCGGCCGAGGCATGCGGCGATGGCCACGCGCTGCAGCTCGCCGCCCGACAGGTCGTTCAGGCTGCAGTCCATGAGACGCTCGATCTGCATCGGCGCCAGGATTTCCGAGCGGTAGTAGCTGCCCTCGAACTGTAACGAGATGCTGCGCAGGTACTGGCGGACGCTCATGTCCACGTCGGCCTTGATGTACTGCGGCTTGTAAGAGATCTTTACGTTGAAGTCGAGCTTGCCCTGGTCGGGCGTCAGCTCGCCGGACAGCAGCCTCGCGAACGTAGTCTTCCCGATGCCGTTCTGGCCGACGATGCCCACGACTTCCCGCTTCCGCAGCTCGCCGCCCCTGACGTCGAGCCGGAAGCTGCCCAGCGTCTTGCTGAACGAGCCGAACTCCAGCAGCTGCACCACGTCCTTCTGTTCCCGTGGGGCCTTGACCTCGAACTCGATGGCGTGCGGCCTGATGCGGATGTTCTCCGCGGGCAGGTAGCCTTTCAGGTACTCGTTGATGCCGACGCGTACGCCCTTCGGGTGGGTGATCACGCCGTAGCCGCCCGGCTCGCCGTAGCCGATGTGGACGACGTCGGCGAGCAGGTCGAGGATGGCGAGGTCGTGCTCGACTACCATGACGTTCCTGGTCTCACCCATGCGCTTGATCAGCTTCGCGCACCGGATGCGCTGGTAAATGTCAAGATACGGCGTCACCTCGTCGAAGAAGTAGAAGCCTGCGTCGCGCATGGCGCACGCGGCGATGGCGACACGCTGCAGTTCTCCGCCCGACAACTCCGACAGCTCTCGGTCGAGGAGCCCGGTCAGGCCAAGCTCGGCGGACATCTCGTCCATGACGCCGCGCTCGTCTGCCTTTTTCAGGAGGTCGCGGACCTTGCCTTTGACGGCCTTCGGCAGCTGGTCGACGTACTGCGGCTTCTGGGCCACCTTAACCTTCTTCTCGGTCACGTTCCGCAGGTATTCCTGCAGCTCCGAGCCGGAGTAATACTTTAACACGTCCTCCCAGGTGGTCTTCTTGTTTCCGAGATTCGGCATCATCTGCCCCGACAGTATCCTGACCGCCGTGGTCTTGCCGATGCCGTTCTGGCCCAGGAGGCCGCTTACCCTTCCTTGCGATGGCTCCGGGAGGCCGTAGAGCGCAAAGCCGTTTTCGCCATACCGGTGGGTAAGCTGATCCGCCAGCTTGTCCGGCAGGCCGATGATCATGATGGCCTGGTTGGGGCACTTTTTAATACAGATGCCGCAGCCGACGCACAGCTCTTCGGAAATGACAGCCTTGCCGTCCTCGCCCTGGACGATGGTCTCGTCGCCGCTCCTCACCTTGGGACAGTACTTGATACATTCCGTAGCGCACTTTCGGGGCTGACAACGGTCTTTTTCGAGGATGGCGATTCTCATGGTCACAGGCTTCCGTAAGAGATGTTAAAAGGGGCGTTAGAAGAACGGCCCGAAGAGCGGCTTGGGCCCGTTCAGGATGATCGTCCACGTGATGAACCAGTAGCAGAAGGTCATGAACGACAGGAAGAACCAGTCCTTGAACCCGAACTTGGAGGAGTCGATCCCCAGTGGCGGGAAGACATATTTCTGGGCATATATCGCAACGGCTAGTACAAGGAACGAAAAGTTCGAGTTGTGCGAGCTCAGGAAGAACGGGCTGGAAAGGAACCCGGCGACCGCGCCGATGAGCGCTGGTATGAGCACCATCTTGACGCCCCGTATGTGGAACGCGATTCGCTCGTCCTTTGTCGGTGTCTTGATCTCCACGCTATGTCCTCCGATAATAGAAATGCTGCAAAATGATATGCCAGCGGTTCTGATAATCCTGCTTGCTGATATCAGCGCATTATATTTATTGTTTGTGTAAGCCGGCAGGCTGACCCCGCCCGAGTAGTTATATTTAAGCAATATATATAAATTTGTTGCGGCGCGAGCTGCCCCGGTGTAGGATAGCGTTTTATAAATAGCCCGGTAAAAATCAAAGTAATACCGGGCGTGAAGCCCAAAGGTGATATCATGAAGATCGCAATTATCGGAGGGACCGGCGACATCGGCGAAGGCCTTGCGCTGCGGCTGGCAAAGCACAACGAGGTCATCATCGGCTCGCGGGACGCGGCTAAGGCCGCCGAGGCCGCGAACAACTATAACAAGGTGCTCAGGGAACGGGGCATGAGAGACGGCATCAGCGGGATGTCCAACGAGGAGGCGGCAAAGAATGCCGAAGCGGTCGTCCTCGCGGTGAAATATCAGGTCGCAGTGCCTACGCTCGATGCACTGAACAAGGCGGGCGCGCTGAAGGACCAGATCGTGATCACGCCTATCGTGCCCATGACCAAGCCGAAGCTCTGCGCCTTCACGCCGCCGCCCTGCGGCAGCGCCACAAAGGAATGCTGTGCGGTAATCACCCCTGGCGTGCGGATGGTCTCTACCTTCCAGACGCTGCCGGCGCCCCGGCTGGCCAACCTCGACGATAAGCTGGGCTTCGACGTGATCGTATGCGCAGACGACGAGGCGGCAAAGAAGACGGTCATGGGTCTCGCGGAGCAGCTGGGCGACATCCGGGCGCTGGACGGCGGCAGCCTCGACGAGGCGCCCCTGATCGAGAGCCTTACGCCGCTACTGATCAACCTGGCCATAAAGAATAAGACGAAGCCGCTGTCCATCAAATTTGTATAATAGAGACGCACAGGGCAAATGATGTTAAAAACGTTATACGACGAGCTGTCTGCCGAGTTCGGCCCGCTGGACGACTGGTGGCCGGCCTCGTCGGACTTCGAGCGCGTTGCCGGCGCTATCCTGGTCCAGCAGACCCGGTGGGAGAACGTGGACCGGGTGCTGCGGGAGCTGCGGCGCAGGAACCTGATGAGCCCGGAGGCGATAGCTTCTCTGCCCGTTGACGCACTGGAGCAGATCGTCCGGCCTGCCGGCTTTTACCGGAACAAGGCGCGGAGCCTGCAGTGCATCGCCGGCTTCCTGGCCGAAACCCCGGACGCTTTCTCCATGCCTGCCGGGGCCCTGCGAGAAGCGCTGCTCGGGCTCTACGGTGTCGGGGAAGAGACGGCTGACGTGCTTGTGTTGTACGTCTCCGGCCAGTCGTCGTTCGTGGTAGATGCCTATGCCCGGAGGACGCTAAAGTGTCTGGGCATCGAGGGGAACTACCGGCACCTGCAGAGGCTGTTTCACGAAAGCCTGCCCGCCGACGCCGACGTGTACAGGCACTTTCATGCGTTGTTCGTCGAGCACGGCAAACATTACTGCAATAAAAAAGCCTGTGCGAATTGTGCGATAAGAAGAAAGGCTTAGGTGGCGGCAAACGCCAGGCAATTAATTTCGCGGCTTATTATCAAAACATTTATTATGTCAGCGATCACTCATACCTATCTATAATATGTACATATCGTATCTATGTACATCTAATAAGTAAGTAGAAACGTGACAGACGACAAAGTAAAAAAACAGGTAAATGATTCCAGAAAGCGATCGTATGCGCGAAACGTAGACCGCCTGAAGACTATAGACAACTGAAGGTCGGGGGTTACAAATGGAAAACAATAAAGATCTCAATCGGATGGTCAACGAGCTCATCAAGAACATATTCAGCGACGCGCTGGGCGTCTCTCTGAAAGATCCTGCCATGGGAGCCTTTTTCGTCAGGGCTGCAATGGCGCAGAAAAAGGCGGCCTCGGTCCGGCAGAAGAACGAGGTGCAGGGGCTCCACGTGCCTCCTGTGATGATCCTCAGCGTCACCAACAGCTGCAATTTGCGCTGTGCGGGCTGCTACTCGCGGCTCGTCCCCCGCGAGCCGAAGCCCGAGATGGACACAGCCTGCCTGACGGGCGTCCTGCGGCAGGCGAACGAGCTGGGCATCTCTATCGTATTACTGGTGGGCGGAGAGCCGCTGACCAGGCCGGATATCTTCGAGGTCACCAAAAATTTCCCCGACATGATCTTCACCTTATTCACGAACGGCACCCTCATCGACGAGGCTGTCTTACAGAAATTCAAGGAGCAGAAGCACGTCATACCGATCCTCAGCATGGAAGGCCACGAGAACATGACGGACCTGCGCAGGGGCGCCGGCGTCTACGACCGGCTGATGAAAGACATGGCTAAGCTTAACGAAAGAGGCATCTTCTTCGGCACGTCGCTTACCGTCACCCGGTCGAACTACGACACGGTCACAGGCGAAAGCTTCGTCCGGCGCATGCGGGAGCACGGCTGCAAGGCGTTCATCTACGTCGAGTACAACCCGGTCAGGCCGGACACGGCCGACTGGGTGGTCACAGATGAACAGCGGGCCGAGATCCTGGCCAAGATGGCTGCTTACAGAAACAGTCAGCCGGGCGTCTACATCGGGTTCCCGGGCGACGAGCAGAAGTTCGGCGGCTGCCTGTCCTCAGGGAGAGGCTTCCTCCACGTCAGTGCCTCCGGGGACGTCGAGGCCTGCCCGTTCGCCCCGTTCTCGGACAGCAGCCTGCGGAACATGCCGCTGAAGGAGGCCCTCAATTCCCGGCTGTTCGCAAAGCTCCGCGAGAACCGCGACCAGCTCATGGAGTCGAACGGCGGGTGCGCGCTCTGGAAGAAGCCGGAGTGGGTGAAGTCGCTGACGGAATTGTAAGGCAGGACTAAGAAAGCGGTCCCGGGCTAATTTTTTACCCCGGCGCATTTCAAGCCCCTTCTCTTTTTGTTTAAAAACCATTGTCAGGCCTTCGGCGGTTTCTTTACCTGACGATTCTAACCGAGTAATCTGCCCATGCTGATTTCCCGACAGGAA
>CAVYKK010000002.1:0-59693 GCA_963769045.1 uncultured Methanocellaceae archaeon | reverse complement strand
TGTCCTGGCCGTACTTCTCGATGAGCGCCTGCTTCTGCAGCTCATGGATCTTCTTGCAGCCTTCGACCGCCATGTCCAGCGCGCGGCCGAACTCCTCTTCCGTGAGGTGGCCGTCCATCTGGCACAGCGTTACTTCGCCGAACTGATTCATGGCGATGGGCAGGTCCGCCGAGCCGTAGTTGTCCTCGTCCTTGTTCAGGTCGAGCACAACCTGGCCGTCGATCTTGCCGACCGCGACTGCCGAGACCAGACATTTCATTGGTATGCCTGCGTCGGCGAGCGCCACTGATGCGGCGTTGATGCCCGCCACTCTGCTGCCGGCGTCCGCCTGCAGGATCTCAACGAATACGTCGATGGCCGACCGCGGGTAGAGCTCCTCCATGACCACGCCTTCCAGCGCTTCGCGGCTGACCTTGGATATCTCGATGCTGCGCCTGTCCGGTCCGGGGCGCTTGCGTTCTTCTACCGAGAACGACGCCATGTTGTACCTGTAGCGTACGATCGCTCTCGACGCGTTTTGCATGTGTCTTGGATGAACTTCGCGCGGGCCATAGACAGCGGCCATGACTTTGTTGCCCCCGAATTCCAGGTAGCATGAGCCGTCCGCTCTCTTGAGCACGCCGGCCTTGAACATGATGGGACGCATATCGTTGAATCCTCTTCCGTCCAGCCTCTTCCCATCAACGATTAACTTCTCTGGCTTACTCATTTCTGATTCCTCATCGTTTCCAGCTCGTTTTTAAGGTACTCCTTGATCTTATCGGTCAGTCCCGACGTGTGCGCCTCGCGCTCGATCTTGAAGATCGTCCGTATGGCCAGATCCATCATCTTCTCGTCTCCCCTGAGCCATATGCGGCCGTTCTGCCCCACGAATATGCTGCAGTCCAGCTCCTTCTTTAGCATCGAGATCATCGAGCCGTTGCGCCCGATGACTCGCGGAATCTTCACGTGCGAGATGTCGACGACACGGCCCTGCCGCAGTATGCGGAGGTGCTCCTCGCGCAGCGTCAGCTCCACTTTCATCGACGGGTCCACATCCGCGACCTTGGCAATGATCAGCTCGCCCACGTGGAGGTATTTACCCATGTTGTCCTGGTCCACGCGCTCCGGGAATTCGGAGACGTGCAGCAGGCCCTCGTATGGCGAGTTAATGTCGACGATCCAGTTGGAGCGGGTCACATCGTTGACCTTCCCTATGACGAGATCGCCTCTTGCGGGTATGTATCTGCCCGATAACGGGATGACTTTGATATTGCTCCGGCGGTCGACGAGCCCGTAATTGGCCGAATAGACCTTGCCGTCCTGCACATACGTGCCATGGCTGGCAAGCTTCGGGTCCTCGCCCAGTAAATCGCCGGGTACTACCACTTCTCTCTCTACCATCGTAACCACCCTAGCGGAGCAGCTTGGTCTCGGCCTCGCCCTTCGTTACTTTATTGACGAGGTCGTAGAACTCGGGCTGCATGCCCGCCGGAATCTGTATGACGCCAATCCAGGACCCGTTGTTCTGCCATTCGTCCCGGATCAGCCTGCCGAACGCCGCTATCTCGCCGAAAGCCTTCGGCGCATAGTTCGACGGCACCTTGACCGCGATCTTGACTTCCTCGAACCGTATGGGGATGAGAGGCCTGATTGCCTTCATCGCTATGTTGACGTTCTCCTCGACCGTCTTGGTCAGGTCGATGTGGACGCCGGCCTCCTCCATGGCGCGCTCGATGCGCGCAGGCGGATGGGGCGTCATGGTCTGGGGATTGATCGCATTCCGCGAGATGAAGCTGACCACCTGGCGGCGCTTCTCCTCCAGGAGACGGTGGCGCTGCTCGGCAGTGAGGTTGATCTCGCCTTCCATGATGATCTTGCGGGCGATGTCGATGACGTTAGTCGTCCCGAACGCCTTGACCAGGTCCTCTTCCGGCACCCGGTCGCCGCGTGACGCGTTCTCGAACACGTCCTCGACCGCAAGAATATCCTCGATCTTCACGCCCGCGCCGTGCTTGAGGTCGTAGGCCCCGTCAGGATCCACTAAGACTTCGAAGTGTTCCCCGTGGGTCTTTAGCCTGGCGACGACGGCAGTGTCGAGCGTTACCATATTTATCACTCTTCTCGCTCGGGCCTCTTAGCCTGCTCTGGCTCCGGCTTCTTAATGTCGGCCTTCGCTATATACTCTTTGACCTCAGCCTCGCCCAGCTTGCGGAACTTTCGGGTTACCGCGTCGATGAAGCTGATCTCGATGGTCGGTATCTCGCCCTTGGCTTCCATGGACTTGTAAAGCGCACGGATGCCCAGGACAGTGGCCTCCTCGAGACTCATGTCCGGCCGGTACTGGTTCTCCAGCATTTCCATGACCGTGTTGCGGTTTGCACCGATGGACACGGCCTTGTACTCGTAAAGCGCCCCCGACGGGTCGGTCTCGAAAAGACGCTGGCCCGTTTCGTCGACGCCTGCGATGAGCAGCGCGCTGCCGTAAGGCCGCAAGCCGCCGTACTGGGTAAGCTGCTGGATGTGATCGGAAATCTTCTTTGCCAGGACCTCGATCGCAATGGGCTCGCCATAGGTTACATGGTTGATTTGCGCCTCCACGCGTGCCCGGTCTACGAGCGCACGGCCGTCGGCCACCAGGCCGGACGCTACCGCGCCGATGTGATCGTCAATTTTGAAGATCTTCTCGATGGACTCGGACTCCAGCAGTTTGGTCGATATCCGCTTGTCGACGATCAGGGCAATGCCGTCTTTCGACTTGAGCCCCATGACCGTCGCGCCACGGCGTACCGCCTCCTGCGCATAGTGAACCTGGAAAAGCCGGCCGTCAGGGCTGAAGACGGTGATCGCCCGGTCGTAGCCCATCATCTGTGGTGTCATCTGCTGCATCTTGCTTTTCACTCCTGTTGTAGATTAATTACTGTGTGTGTCAGAAGAGGTCAACCCGAGAAAACGCGTGTTGCCGCGCCTGAGCGCCTCTCTGTCATCCGGAACAATGTCAATTTCATCTCCCTTCTCCCTCACTGCGATTCCGGATGCGATTCCGCTGCTAATTTGCATAGAAAGGATATTAGTGGGAGGTATATCCTCTGACGCAATATATTTTTCTGTTGCCGCCCTTATCGTCCCCGATACGCCGGTTACTGTAATCACGGCACGCTGGCCTTTTACCGTGTACACGGTCGCCAGTGCGGCCCGCGCCAGCTCGACGGTGCCCTGGGTGACCCTGAGGACACCCCGCCTGCCGTCGAAGTCCATGAGCCTGTAGCCGATCTCGCTGCTGCCGGCGTCTCCCAGCAACGACTGAGTGGCATAATAGACCTCGTCGAGCAATGCCTTTCTGTCGACGGTCTCGCCGCCCTCGATGGTGACCGAAAAGGCCAGATAGCGCTTTTTCTCTCGCAGCGAAGAGGGAAGTATTTTCATACGAACAGCATCAACCCCGTAAATATATCAATGTGCGTCAACCTGATCTCGTATCTTCCAGCACTTCAACGCCCTCCGCGACGTAGCCGGGCGAGCTGCGCCGGAGGATGGCCGCGGGATGCTCCGAGAGTCCCGTTAGCGCGTCTGTCTCGTTCATGCCGAACAGCTGTGTCACCGCGACCGTGCCCCTCGCGTCCCTCAGGTCGTACGACGACATGGCGCCGGACGTGATGACGTAAGGCGCGCCGTACTTTCGGACCAGCGCGAACGTCGCCCGGTAAGCGGAGAGCGCCTTTACCCGGGAGCCGCCGCGGTTGTGTATGATCGGGGACAGGCTGAACTCGATGGCCACCCGGTGATCGGCAGCCAGCCTGGCAATGATGTGGTTGATGCCCCCGGTCTTGCTCCCTTCCTGCGGGTGGGACAGCACGTCGACCCGCCCGTCCTCGCAGGCGGCGCGGTTGATCGTCTCGTCGCCGCCGTGCACCGCGAGCACTGCCACGCGGTTACGGAAACGGTCGATGCCGCGGCGCAGCTCATTCGCGTTTGCCGCCATGATCTCGACGCCACTGATGGTGCCTTCCGGCAGCTTCTCCTGCCCCCGGAAATATTCCTGGTGAAAGGAGGCGCAGATGCCTGCATAGCCCAGCCGTTTTGCGGCGAGCAGCATGCGCGACGGCGAGCTCGAGCCCTCCGGGTAGGGATGGGTGCTCAAGTCGTAGAAAAGGGCGTCATCCTTCGGAGAAGCAAGCTTCATAGGAAGTATTCCGTGATTTGCCTGATGCAGGTCTCCTGCTTCGCGGGATAAGCCTCCAGCTTGGCGCGGAGGCTGATCGCGTCTTCGGCGTACGTCACTCTTGTGTCGCCGAGATATGCATCCTGTTTCGAGAGGCGCAGATAAAAGAAACAGTCTTCGTCGACGCGCTCCGGCAATTCGGAGACCATCGCCTTCAGGTCGGGCTCCGGCAGCTTCTGCCGCAGGAAGCCGAGGTACTGTCGCGCCGCCTTCTTTTCCAGGCGGGCGGTGAGAATGGTGATCGGGTTGCCGAAATATCCCTCGGTCTCGAGGGCGTCGACGGGTGTTTCGTCCGGGAGAACATGTGCGAGGGCCTCGCGGACCCTCGCAACGTCCTCGGTTGCGTGTGACTGCGTCCTGAACAGGATGTAATGGATCATTTACCCCTGCGTCCGTGGCTCTCGATGGACGGCCGGCATTTCTCGGTGCCCATTCCTCTCTTGCCCATGCCGCGGCCCTTGCGGCCCGCGCTGGTCAGGCCTCTCTCGGCCCTGCCACGGTGTGTACCCTTGGTAATCCACTTCAGGTTCTTGTCGGCGGCGATCGCCGGGTGGTGGGGGTCCACTAAGATGATCTCATACCACTTGTGCTTGCCGTCCTCTCCGACCCAGTAGGAGTTCAGCACTTCCATGTTGGGGAACCGCTTGCTGGTCCTCTCCTCTGCGATGCGCTGGATGGACTTGCGCCTGGTCAGCGTCCTGAGGCCCATGTGCTTGGACTTGCGGCCCCTGACGTACCGGGACTTGCGGCTGCCGCCCCTGCGCACGTGCGTGCGGGCGACGATGATGCCCTGCTTGGCCTTGTAGCCGAGCGCCCGTGCCCTGTCGAGCCGGGTGGGCCTGTCGATCTTCACTACGGTAGGCTCACGTCTCCAGACCTGAAGCCTCTCCCAGAATAAGTCGCCGACATAGGACTTGCTTGGATTTTTCCAGGCGTCGCCGATGTGGCTGTACATCGATTTTACCATTAGTTTCGTGTCTCCTTCGTGCATATGTTTCGTGGTTCAACCGCCCTGTCAGGAGCGGCCACATCCCGGCGGGACGGATCCCGCGAACGAAACCGTGGGTACAATAAACAGGTTCAATCATATAAATATTTCGTAGAAATTGTGCTGCCCGAACCTGCTCGGAAGCAATGACCCGTCGCCGAAACGGGACGAACGGCCATGCTATTTGCCGGTTTTGCGCCGCAGCGACACCGCGATCAGGGCGGAACCCGCAAAGGCAAATGGCAACAACAATATATCCGTAGGGCCCGACGCCGCCGCCGCCGAAGTGCTATAGTCACGGGGAACAACGATGTGAGCTATGATGACATCAGGTAAGATCTCAAATGTTGCATAGCTGGACGTGTCGACGCCGATCAGGCCATCGCCGTTACACGCCAGGAGTAATGTCTTCCCGTCGCCAGTAACGTCCATCGTTATCACCTGGTGGGGGAACGGGACAGAATGGATAATACTTCGATTAGCGAGATCGACGACATCGAGGGTGCGGATGGGCCTGGTGATCAGGTATACCATTCGGCTGTCCGGGCTGAAGACGAGCGAACGGATTTCCGAATCCACTGTGATTGGTGTCCCGATAACAAGGCCTCGTGTGGCGACCGGAATGAGATAGTATGCTGACGAGGAATATGAATACGCTCCCAATACCAGCATCGAGCCATCGGAACTTAGCTTCATTTGCAGGACAGACACGTTGATCGGTACCTTGGACAGCATTTTACCGGTCAGCGTATCAAATGACGAAATGTTGGTGCGACCTGTCACATTGTTGGTGCGACCTGTCACATTCCGATATGCGCACGCCACGTAAAGGGTCTTACCATCGGGGCTAATCTCGATACCTACCGGCAGATCGCCAGGATCAGGCATGATCTTCACTGATTCACTACCGGTGACCGCGTCATAGACAAGGAGTTCCCCTTTATCCAGATACAAAAGGTACAGCTTTTTGTCCGGACCCACAGCCAGGTCAAACGGATGCTTGCCAGCCGGGCGCGCGACAGATCCGAGAAGTTTGAGGTTTGCCGTATCGATGACACTGATGTTAAAAGTATCATCGAAGCAGACAAACCGGCCATCGGGGCTTGCCGTTATGATGCCCGGCAGCCATGTGCCATTGATCCTGCCGGCAATGCTGCTATTGTCCAGGCTGTATACGACAACCGCCGATTCGCCGACACTGCTGATAAATACGTGGTTGCCATCGGCATAACCCGCCGCGCTGGCGGCCTGTGCTGCCAGAACGACAGCACAGATGGCAGAGAGCATACACAGGACGACGCTATACGATCGAATAGAGACTACCCCTGGCACAGATGGTTTATCATATGCAATACCAGCCAAAAGCTGTTGCGATGGATGCGGCAATGTTGCTTATTAAATCACTTGAAAATCATGAGCGGAAAAGGATAGATAATAAAAGAGAAAATCGAGGCCTTGCGGCCGTATATTGTAAGTTCGCGAAGAAATTATTTCTTCTTGGGCGCCGCCTTCTTTGCCGGAGCCTTCTTGGCTACGGTCTTCTTAGCCGGAGCCTTTGCCGCTGCCTTTACCGCGGGCTTGGCTACCGTCTTCACCGGTGCCTTCTTCGCTACGGGCTTAGTCACCGTCTTCTTTGCCGGTGCCTTCGCCGCTGCCTTTACCGCGGGCTTTGCCGCTGCCTTTACAACGGGCTTTGCCGCAGCCTTCGCTACGGGCTTTGCCGCTGCCTTCTTAGGCTTCGTTGCCGCGCCACCGCAGCCACATCCACAACCTGCCATCCATCTCACCTCACTTATAGCTTTT
Source organism: uncultured Methanocellaceae archaeon (assembly GCA_963769045.1). GTDB lineage: Archaea > Halobacteriota > Methanocellia > Methanocellales > Methanocellaceae > Methanocella_A. The sequence continues at coordinate 52,701 of CAVYKK010000002.1, read as the reverse complement.
AAATATAATTACAGCTTCTCGTACTTAAACTTTCTACTGTAGAAGCAGGTCAGCAAGCTCATTTACCCCCGAACCTTTGCGAAGGTTCGTCTTGAGGATTTTGATGTTCGAGTTGTGCCGCCTCATGTCTTTTTCCATGCGCTCCACGCTTGCGCCGACCGCTTCGGCGAGGTCGACCTTGTTGATTATGCCGATCTCGCACGCGCGGAACATGGCCGGGTGCTTGTTGACCACGTCGTCGCCTTCAGTGACAGAAACGATAACGACGCGCTTATGGCTGCCGACCGGGAAATCCGTCGGGCAGACCATGTTGCCGACATTCTCCACCAGCAGGATGTTGATTTTGTCCAGCGGCAGGTGGTGCAGCGCGTGGTGCACCATGTGTGCGTCGAGATGGCATTCGGTGCCGGTGTTGAGGTTTTCCGTCGGGATGTCCAGCGCGTGTATCCGCTGGTAGTCGTCGTCGCCGAAGCAGTCGCCCACGATCGCGCCGACCCTGTAGCCGCGCGCCTTCAGCACGGGTGTCAGCTTTTCGATGAGCATGGTCTTGCCGGAGCCTACGGCGCCGAGGATATCGATCGCCCGGATGCCGTGCTCGTCGAGGTGCTCGCGGTTCTCGTCCGCCTGTCTGCGGTTCGCCTCGGTCACGCTCGCGCCAACGTTTACCTCTATCTTGTGCAAAATATCACCTTGAGAATCACATTAATGAAAGCCTGATGGGTAAAATATTTGTCGCCGCACGCGCCCCCGGCACGTACTCAGGCTATATCAATGCATGTGACTTCGCACACCGAGAACAGTTTTAGGCCGCGGTCTCTGCGGCCTAAAACTGTCCTGTGTTCCGTCATGTATAGCCAGGAAACGGCATGCGACTGTGCTTGCTATCATAGAACCAGTCATACCGACCGATCTAAAAAAAGAGGGTTCTTCGTTATAGTACTGCAATTACCCTTTTTATAGATTTTATTTATATTGCCGGCAATCGATACGTACCCTAGCGACCGGCGGCCACAGCATTTCGTGTCACTGCCGATCGTATTGCTGTGGTGACGAGTCATGCCCGGAGAGATCGACCTTAAGTGGCTGTACAGGTACAAGGTGCCAGCCCTGCTTTTACTGGTCATTGCCTGCATCATTGCGGCGATCTACCGGGAGGACATCGGGGTGGCTGACGCAGGCTACATCCACGTTTTCTACCTGCCTGCGATCATTGCGGCCTTATGGTTCGGACGAAAGGCGCTGCTTCCGGCGGTGGCTCTTGCGCTGGCCGAAATGATAATGAACTACCTGAATATCGGCACCATTACTCCGGTATTGTTCGCCGACGGCGCGTTGCTGGTCGCGGTCGCAATCACGGTATGCCTGCTGTCCGAGCACATGAGCCGTCTCAACACGAGGCTGGCTGACTCAGACAGGCAGCTGCACTCGTCTGAGGCCGGCTACCAGGTCATCTTCAACGCCGCCAGCGATGGCATCATGCTCTATGATCCGGCTACGGACAGGCTGGTGGACGCGAATGAAGCCTGGGTGAAGATGACTGGCTACAGCGTCGAAGAGTCGAAGACAATGCGTCTTTCGCAGCTGAGCACCGAGGAAGAAGGCTATCGCAATGAAGACCTGATCCGGCAAATAAGCAACGTGTCCCGCGACAGCGGGCAGCTGTTCAGGTGGAAGATCAGGCGGAGGGACGGGAGTAAAGCCTCGATCGAGATCAACCTTAAAAATGTCACCATAGCGGACCGCAACCTGCTACTGGCCGTAATCCGGGACATCGGGGAGCGCATATGCGCTGAGGAGGCGTTGCAGGAAAGCGAGGCGAAGTTCCGTGTGCTCACTGAAACCACCGCGTCAGCTATCGTGATCTTGCAGGACAACAAAGTGAAATACGCTAACCCCGCTGTGGAGAAGATAGTCGGCTACACATGTGAAGAGCTTTTCGCCATGAATGCGATCGAGGCTGCATCTGTCATAGACCCGGCATCCTTCCTGATGTTGAACCTTGCCCGGTTCCGGCGGAAAGGGTCGGACATAAACCTCCGCTATGAGATCAGGCTGCGAGCGAGGAACGGCGAGAAAAAATGGGTGGATGTCACCACGGGCATGATAGACTATGGCGGGCGGCCGGCCTTCCTGGCCACGGGCTTCGAGATCACCGAGCGCAAGCTGGCCGAGAAGCGTCTCCGGGCATCGCTGCACGAGAAGGACGTGCTCCTGAAGGAGGTGCATCACAGGGTCAAGAACAACCTGCAGGTCGTCACCAGCATGCTGAGCCTCCAGTCAATGAAGATCACCGATCCTGCGGTGCTGGACATGTTCAAGGAGAGCCAGGATCGGGTCCGGTCCATGGCGCTGATCCATGAAAAGCTGTACAAGTCAGACGATCTGTCCCGTATCAGTTTCGGCGAGTACGTGCGTAACCTGACCACATACCTCGTGCAGTCCTACGGCGTCAACCCCGAGACTATCCGGCTCGATATCGACTCGGGCGACATTCTCCTGAGTATCGACAGGGCCATCCCCTGCGGCCTGATCGTCAACGAGCTGGTCTCTAACGCGCTCAAGTACGCTTTTCCGGGCGGCCGGACAGGTAATATTACGGTGTCCATGCACAGGGAAGGCGGGGAATATACGCTGGCAGTGGGAGATAACGGTATCGGGCTGCCACCGCATGTGGACTACCGTAACACCAGCTCGCTCGGCCTGCAGCTCGTGAACCTCCTGGTTAACCAGCTGGACGGGGACCTGGCCTTGAGTGGGGATAACGGTACCGTCTTTTCGATCAGGTTTTACGATAATTAGGACCAATATCGGAATCCGTCTCCGACTTACCAATGTATAATTAGCTTTCTGTGAGATTTTGTTTATTAGATAACCGGTCATAAGGTAATATCACAGGCGGCATATTCCGTTCGCAGAGCCGTTGCACAGATGGTCGGATGCTGGATAACATCGATTTTAGTAAGTACGGGAAATACAGGGCGCCCGCATTATTTCTGCTAATAGTGGCATCTGTCACTGTCGCAGCCTTCATAGAGGTGTTCAGCCTCAGTATCATTAGCTATGTGCACATCTTTTATGTACCGGCCATTGTAGCGGGCCTCTGGTATGGCCGAAGGTCGCTTGTGGCGGTGATGCCGCTGGGCGTCATCGAAATTCTGCTGAACTATCTCAGTGCCGGGCAACTGACCCCGTCGGCCTTCCTCGACGGCTTCATGCTTATCGTGGTCGCTGCCATCGTGGGCATCCTGTCCGAGTATAAGGACCAGCTGAATGATCGCCTGTCTGACTCGCTGGCCGGATACCAGGCGATCTTCGATAGGGCAAGCGACGCCATAGTCGTGCAGGACGCGATCACGGGAAAGGTGCTCGATGCCAACGAGGCCTGGGCAAGGCTGTCCGGCTACGGCCGCGAGGAGTCCCGGTCACTGTCGCTGTCACAGATGGGCTCAGGAGAGCCGGGGTACACTGAAACGGACGCCCGGGAACACATCAGGAAAGCTATCGATGAAGGCCCGCAGCTCTTCGAATGGCAGATCTTACGCAAGGACAGCGGCAGCACCTGGGTAGAAGTGAACCTGAAGAAGGTCACGCTTGCCAGCGATGTAAGGGTCATGGCTATCGTCCGCGACATCAGCGAGCGCAAGAAGGCAGATGCTACGTTGCGGCTGGAGGAGCAGCGCCTTGAGGCTTTGCTTAATCTGAACCAGATGACGGAGGCCGATCTGCAGGAGATTACGGATTTCGCCCTGGAGGAAGGCGTCCGCCTGACCACGAGCCGGATCGGCTACCTGGCGTTCATGAGCGAGGACGAGTCTGTGCTGACCATGCACTCGTGGTCGAAGTCTGCCATGGATAAGTGTGCCGTGCGCGACGTGACCAGACATTATCCGGTTGCGTCGACCGGACTCTGGGGCGAGGCCGTGCGGCAGCGCCGTCCGGTCATTACAAACGACTACGAATCGCCCGACCGGCTGAAGAAAGGTTGCCCGCCGGGGCACGTGCAAATCCGCCGTCACATGAACGTCCCGGTATTCGATGGCAGCAGAATCGTAGCCGTCGCCGGAGTCGGCAACAAGGACGGAGACTATGACGAATCGGATGTACGCCAGCTGACTCTGCTCATGCAGGGCATGTGGCGCCTGATCCAGCGCAAGCGCGACCTGGCAGCGCTCCGCGAAAGCGAGGCCAAGTTCCGCGTGCTGACCGAGACGACGCCTTCTATCATAATGATCATGCAAGGGGGTAAAGTCGTCTACGCCAATCCGGCTGCCGAAAAAGCCCTGGGATATCCCAGGGAAGAGCTCATGGACATGGGCATGGCAGAGTCTACTGTCGTGATCTCCGACGGGTACCACTCCGACGGCGACCGGAAACGCATAATGGATCGGTTATGCGCCGGCGAGGCTGTACGATACGAGATGAAAGTGAAAACCCGGTCGGGGGAAGAGCGCTGGCTAGACCTGGCAGCAGGCCTGCTGCAGTTCCGGGATGACAATGCCATCCTGGTGACAGGCTTCGATATCACCGATCGTAAGATGGCAGATGAGAAGCTGTACGCGTCGCTGCACGAGAAGGAGATGCTCCTGAAGGAAATCCACCACCGGGTCAAGAACAACCTGCAGGTAGTCTCCAGCATGCTGAGCCTGCAGTCAATGAACATCGACCCGCAGCTGAACGGGATATTCCGGGAAAGCCAGGACCGTATCCGGTCCATGGCGTTGATCCACGAGAAGCTCTACCAGTCCGGCGACCTGTCCCGCATCGACTTCGGCGAGTACGTGCAGAACCTGACGGCTTACCTGCTGCGGTCTTATAGCTCTGGCAACAATACCATAAAGCTTAACACAGATGTCGTCGACACAAATGGTGTCGACAACATTCAGCTTGGAATTGACACAGCAATCCCCTGCGGCCTGATCATCAATGAGCTGGTCTCGAACTCGCTCAAGTACGCGTTCCCCGGAGACAGGGCGGGCACTATCACAGTATCCATGCGCAGGGAAGGCGGGGAATACACGATGGTAGTAGGCGACGACGGGGTGGGGATGCCCCTGGACCTTGACTACCGTAAGACGGGGTCGCTCGGCCTGCAGCTCGTGGACACGCTGAACGGGCAGCTGGAAGGCAGTATCAGCATGAGCCGGACCGGCGGGACCTGGTTTACGATCAAGTTTATGGACAAGAAATAACAGAGTGAGCACCAATGGCCAACGCACGTTTACTTGTCGTTGAGGACGAGAGCATCGTCGCCAAGGACATCCAGAACAGGCTAAGGAATCTCGGCTACGACGTGCCGGCCGTGGTCGCCTATGGCGACAAGGCGATAGAAAAGGTCGCCGAGCTGCACCCCGACCTGGTGCTTATGGACATTTTTCTCAAGGGCGACATGGACGGAATCCAGGCCGCGGAGCAGATACGGACGCGGTATGATATCCCGGTTATCTTCCTCACTGCGTTCGCCGACCCGAAGACGCTGCAGCGCGCCAAGGTCACCGAGCCGTTCGGCTATATCCTGAAGCCGTTCGAGGAGCGGGAACTGCTCACGGCCATCGAGATGGCGCTCTACAAGCACGGGATGGAGAAGAAGCTCAAGGACAGCGAACGCTGGCTGTCTACCACCCTGAAGAGTATCGACGACGCGATCATCGCCACAGATACGGCAGGGAAAATCATGCTCATGAACCCGGTCGCGGAAGTGCTCACCGGGTGGAAGGAGGCCGATTCCCTGGGGAAGGACATCTCGGGCGTATTCTGCATTGTCGACGAAAAGTCAGGCATCCCGCTGTCCGGCCCCCCGGGACAGCAGAGCCATGCCACGCTGGTCGCAAAGAACGGCGTCAGACTGGTGGTCGAGTGCAGTGCGGCGCCCATCAGGGATGACAAGAACAACGTGGCCGGTGCCGTGCTCGTGTTCCGGGACATCACCGAGCGCCGCCGGACCGAAGAGGCGTTGCGGTTTACCCAGTTCTACAGTCGACAAGGCGAGCGACGAGGCATACTGGGTCGCCCTGGACGGGCGCATCCATTACGTGAACGAAGCGGCATGCCACGCGCTCGGCTATAGCCGGGAAGAGCTGCTCCGGATGAAGGTATCCGAGATCAATCCAGAACTCACTACCCAGGTCTGGCCGGGGCACTGGACGAGGATCAAGGACGCAGGCGCGCTGACCTTCGAGTCCGTGCACCGCACGAAGGCAGGGCGGCTCTACCCCGTGGAGGTCGTCGGGAACTATGTGCGGTATAACAACAAGGAATATCACTGCGCCTTCGCCCGTGACATCACCGAACGTAAAGCGGCCGAAATGGCGCTGAAGGCAAACAACCGCCACCTCGAGATCATCAGCTCTATCACTTCCACGATCAACCGTTCGGACAATACCCGGGACATGCTGGACCATGTGCTGAGGAACATCCTCGACCTGCTGGAAGTCGACTCGGGCGCGATTTACCTGTTCGACGCGGAGGACACGTCGGAGATGAGGCTCCGCGCGGCAGTGACCAGGTTCGAGAAGGGCAAGATCATCAGGTACCGGCAGTCCATGCCGGCGATCACCACCCTGGACCCGGGCAAGATCTACTACAACGACAACGCCCGGTTCTTATACGACGGCGTCGGCACGGGCACGATCATGACGGTGCCGGTGAACGTGAAGGACAGGGTCATCGGCGTCATCGCGCTCTCCTCGGACGACGGCTTAGAGCGGGACGACTCGAGGGAACTGCTGGGCATCGGCTCCCAGCTCGGCATCGCGATCGAGAACCACCGCCTGTTCAAGAAGATCCAGGACACGAGCAGCTACCTGGCCAGCATCATCAACGAATCGCCGGACGCAATGCTGACCACCGACCCGGACGGCCTGATCGTCTCCTTCAACCGGAGCGCGTCGCGGCTGTTGGCCTACACGGCCGAGGAAGTCGCCGGTAAGCCCATAAACACGCTGCTGCCTGCGGGGAGCACTCTGGGGCTCGGCGAAAGCAAGAGCTATGTGCGCGAGTTCAAGTGTAAGGATGGCTCTCTCATCACGCTGAACATCTCGACATCGAAAATGTACCGGGATGGCGTCCGCAGCGGGTTCATCATCACGCTGAAGGACCTGTCGGAGATCAGCGGCCTGCGGGTGGTACCGGTCACCGAGAATAACCCCATCGAGACCAAGTCCGCCTACCACTTTGAGCCAGGGCTGATCTACCTGTTCGACAAGCGCAAGCGGCAGGACTGCATGGAGATCTTCGCCGACCAGGTAAAGCATAACATCCAGGGCTTATGCGTCACGAGGCAGAACCCCAGGAAAATCCGCGAGCTTTACGGCCTGGAGAAGACGCCTATTATCTGGCTTAACAGCGGCGAAGGCGCCCCGGGGGAGAGCGTCATCAAGCCTGATAACATGACCGGCCTGGCAGCGACGATCTATAAGTTCATGTCCGAAGCCAAGGACGGCCTGATACTGCTGGACGGCATGGAGTACCTGATGATGCGGAGCAGCTATGAGACGCTGCTGAAGTTCGTACATTTCCTGAACGACCGGATCATGCAGAGCAACAGCCGTGTCGTCTTCTGCATAGACACACAGACCATCGATGACCGCCAGATGCATATCCTCATGAGCGAGATGGCGGACTTCGAGAAAGTACGGCTGCCGGCCATCGCGGCAGAGCCGGAGAAAAAAGGGTAATATTTCCGGAGTGCCTTCCGCGCGTGCGAGCCACCGTCGTCGGGCCAGCCACATCTTCAATCCTGCTTTTACACAGATTGCCATAGCAATGCATGCGCAGCGTGCTTTGACCGCGTTTCTGGCACAAAAAGTAAATAGTCCATGAGGCGAACTATTAGCCGATGCAGAAAGAAGAGATGCGGGAGAATAAGCAGATAATCATATGGCCCGTCTACATCGATGCCGGAAAGGCCAGGAGCGAAGGCCGGCTCGCGCCCGAGGGGTGTTCGGTGAAAGCGCCGAAGGTCTCTGAGATTTTCCGGGCCGCCGAGAAGCTGGGGCTGAACCCGGAGATCGTCAAGGACAAGGCCCACCCTGCCACTTGGGCAGATAAAAGCGGCATGGTCGTCATGGATAACAGGGGCCCGAAGTCAGAGATCATCAGGAAGATCGGCACCGAGATTATCAGGCAGCGCGGCGGCAAGCAATAATACTATTACGTTCTGTATGGGCCGAGGCTGTCGTCGGCAGCCGGGCCGGGTCTTGCGCACGCGCGCGGGCGGCGGCAAGGCCTCCCAGGGTGATTTTACTACCTTTTTTCAACGGATAATCAGGTATTTACATAGCGAGCAGATAATCCATGAAAGGTCACTATGTTTTTCGTATTTACGTAGACGACGTCGCAAAATATTGAAAAAAAGCGGTTAACGGGGATTTTTTATATTTTAAAGCGGCGAAAAAGGCCCGTTTTAGATAGGGGGGTTTAAACTATCGCCGGAAATGTAGTGCAACCGTTAGTTTCTCATATTAATTTAAACGTACCTAAACCACATGCAATTTTCACCAAAGAAGGTTATTTTAACTTAATTTCATTTCTGAAAGCGAACCCTTTCGGACCTCAAAATCACTACGCCCCCGTGTCCAATACACGAAAAAAATTAATACCACAGTGGCTTACTCTCTTTGATGATCGACCTCCACACGCATACGATTTTCAGTGACGGCGAACTGCTACCCAGTGAGCTGGTGCGGCGGGCGAAGGTGCTCGGCTACGAGGCTATCGCAATCACCGATCACGCCGACTACACCAACCTGGAGGCGCTGGTAGCGGCGTCGAAGCTGGCCCGCTATCTGGAACAGCCATGCGGTATCACTGTCATCCCCGGCGTGGAACTAACCCACATACCGCCGGAGCATATCGGGCAACTGGCGAAAGTCGCGAAGCAGCTCGGCGCCGAGATCGTGGTAATCCATGGCGAGACGCCTGCCGAGCCGGTCGCCCCCGGCACCAACGCGGCGGCAGTGGCATGCAAGGACGTGGACGTGCTGGCTCACCCCGGGTTCATCACTCTTGAAGAAGCCCGGACTGCGGCATCCAATGGTATTCTGCTGGAGATCACCGCCCGTAATGGCCACAATATGACTAACGGGCATGTGGCCAGGATTGCCCGGGAGGCAGGCGCCAGGATGATCGTCGATACAGACGCCCATGCCCCGGAAAACCTGATTACTGGGCGGCGCGCAAGAGAAGTGGCCCTCGGCGCCGGACTGGCCGAGTCAGAGGCCGATGCGACGCTGGAGAACTCCCGCGCATTCGTGCAAAGAGTACTTAAAGCCAGACGGTAAGGCGTTGCCGTCTCCGAAAAAACCTGAGCAACTGCGGCGTTCTCCGATAATATGATCTCTGTTGTTCCAGCCTGCGGGCCGGATAAGGGATACCGAAGATGATGGTGTAGCTGGTAGCGGATTTCGAAAGTTTTATTACCTTCACGGGCGAAATAACATTTCAGGATATATTCCCTGAAATGCGCCTATAGCGCTCGTGTTGTCGGCTATTAGCATAGCTTATTAAGTATTGCGTAAAGTTTATATACTAATACGCAAGTCTATATATAGTTTTGGAAGTGACGTTTTTTGAAGCGACTTGGCACGGTTTTGCATTTATCGCCGCATGGGCACGTTATTGTCAGAATGGAAGAACCGCCGCTCCCGAAAATGAACGCGAAGGTTGTAACGAAAAAAATGGATAAGATCGGTACTGTTTATGACATCTTCGGACCGGAGGCAGCCCCGTATGTCTCGGTCAAGCTGGATAGGAAGATGCCCAGGGCAAGCGCCCAGGCCCTGGTAAACGAAAGAGTATACGTAGCATAGAAGGTGTAATCGTGGCAGAGATAGAAAAAGTAAGAGAGATAGAGAGAAAAGAAGTCACCAGGGAGAAGGCCCTCGAGCGAACGAAAAAGGAGACTGAGAAGCCAGAGGGTGAGGAGCGGGTCGTCGAATGTCCCGAGTGCGGCTCGCGCCAGCTTGTCCACGACTACGAAAGAGCCGAACTCGTCTGTAACGAGTGCGGCCTGGTCGTCGATGAGGACTTCATCGACATGGGCCCCGAATGGCGGGCTTTCGACCACGACCAGCGCATGAAGCGGTCGCGTGTCGGCGCCCCGATGACATTCACCATTCACGACAAGGGTTTATCGACTATGATCGACTGGAGGAACCGGGACTCCTACGGCAAGTCAATCTCCTCCAAGAACAGGGCCCAGCTATACCGGCTGAGGAAATGGCAGCGGCGCATCAGGGTATCGAACGCGACGGAACGCAACCTGGCATTCGCGCTGTCGGAACTGGACAGGATGGCGTCTGCACTGGGTCTCCCGAGGAACATCAGGGAGACGTCCGCAGTCGTGTACCGTAAGGCAGTATCCAAGAACCTGATCCGCGGCCGGAGTATCGAAGGTGTCGCCGCAGCGGCACTGTACGCGGCATGCCGCCAGAACGGCGTGCCCAGGACGCTGGACGAGATCGCCGAAGTGTCGAGAGTCAGCCGCAAGGAGATCGGCCGGACATACCGGTTCATATCCCGTGAGCTCGGCCTCAAGCTCATGCCCACGTCGCCCATCGACTACGTCCCGAGGTTCTGCTCGGGCCTGTCGCTGAAGGGAGAGGTGCAGAGCAAGGCCGTAGAAATCCTGCGGCAGGCGGCCGAGAAAGAGCTGACCAGCGGCAGAGGCCCGACAGGCGTGGCCGCGGCTGCGATCTATATCTCGTCTATCCTGTGCGGCGAGCGCAGGACACAGCGCGAGGTCGCCAACGTCGCGGGCGTGACAGAAGTCACCATCCGTAACAGGTACAAGGAGCTCGCAGAGGAACTCGACATAGAAATTATCCTGTAAATCTAAAACACAGGATGGAAAAAGGCACAAAGATAGCTATCTGTCTTTGTGTCATTAACATTTTTTTGCGCTAACTTATACCTGCATAATTTTATTATTCTTACTCTTCATGGTGCGACGTTTTGTCAAATTCCCGGAATCGCCTATAAAATTTCTTAAAACCAATCGCGGTGCGACGCCCATGCGTGCTTACAATAGCAGGTATTCGACGAACGTCAACCCCTATGTCGGCATCAAATCATCGCGGTGCGACGCCCGTGTTTGCTTCTTGCATCGAAACCTATTGGCCAATATCCAATACTCCCATTATTAATCGCGGTGCGACGCCCGTGCTTGCTTCTTGCATAGAAACCTATTGGCCAATATCCAATACTCCCATTATTAATCGCGGTGCGACGCCCGTGCTTGCTTCGCCGCACGTGCTACTACGGGTTTTTCCGGTGCTCCGATGTCGGGCGACGGGCTCGCACCTTCGTCGACTCAACGCGCCTTCGGCGGCGTTGAGCCTCCTTCGCAAGCGCTGAAAAACGCGCCTTCGGCAGCGTTTTTCACTGCCCGCCACCTCCACACCCCTCGCACCGCTACGCGTGCGAGCGGGCTTCGGCCGAAAAAACCCTCCGCCTTCCGCGGAGAAGCACAGGCAACCCGTACCAGCACTAGAATAGGAACGATGCCGATACTAGTCCTGGTAGGGTGAGCCTTTGCTTCTCCGCGGTCGGCGGAGGGTTTTTCTGGCTTGGCCCCTCGCACGCGTAGCTGTGCGAGGGGTGTGGAGGTGGCCGCGCGGGGTGCGAACGCGGCCCGGGCGGTGTTTCAGCGCCTGCAAAGGAGCCCGAGTAGCCCATGCAGCGAAGCAGACATGGGCGTGCCCGCGCATTGACACCGGAAGTAACGGAAATCAATCCATATGCATTCGTACGACGAAGCAAGCACGGGCGTCGCACCGCGATTAGAATGGGAAGTATTAGCTATTGGTCAATAGGTCTTTTTACAAGAAGCAAGCACGGGCGTCGCACCGCGATTAATATTGGAAGTAATGGATATTGGTCAATGGGCCTTATTAACAAGAAGCAAACACAGACATCGCACCGCGACTGGTTAGTGAAGTAACGGATATCCTTCCATATGCATATTCGCAAGAAGTAAGCATGGATATCGTACCATGTACCTATAATGAGAAAAATTAATAAGAACTATTATGGCCGATTGTAAATATATAATAATTGTAACTCTATGCTTGAACTCATTGATATTATCCTGTTTCTCATTACCGGCTTCGTAGCAGGCGCTTTTGGCGGCCTGCTCGGCCTCGGCGGGGCGACTATCCTGGTACCGGCGCTGACGCTCGGCTTCGGCCTGCCCGTACACATGGTCATCGCTGTGTCCCTCATTTCTAACGTCTTCGTCTCGATCACCGCGGCCATCGGGTACAACCGCCGGGGCCTCATCCATAAGCGGACCGTGGTCATCATGACCCTGGGGTCGATTCTCGGCGTGGTCATCGGCACGGCCATCGCCACGAAGAGCCCGGACGACCTGATCAAGCTGCTGTTCGGCATTTTCCTCCTGGTCATCATCATGGAAGGCATTCTGCGTGTGCGCCGGAAAGACGGCGGCCTGCCAATCAACGAGCCGGAAAAGCTCAATGTGCCCGGACTTTCGGCGCTGGGCTTCGTCATGGGCCTGCTGGGTGCCATCCTGGGAATCGGCGGTGGTACAGTGGCCACCCCTATACAGCATTCGATCTTCCGACTACCGCTGAAGAACGCCATCGCCAACTCGCTGGCCACCATCATTGTGTCCGCAAGCCTGGGCGCGGTATTGTATTTCATCCTGGGAGCAGGACACCTGTTCTCGGCCCGGGAGGCGCTCATTACGGCCGCAGCTGTGGTCCCGGGAGCAATCGTGGGGGCGAAGGCTTCGACTGTCGCCGAGAAGTATCTGCACGAGCGTCACATAAGGTTTATTTTCTACGCCGTGATACTCTACATAGCATATAACATGATTAAAAGCGGCCTGGGCTGGTAACGTTGATCGTGCTGAAGATTGGGGGAAGCCTGTTCGATTGCTCTAAGGAGCTGCTAAAGAGGGTAGCGGCGGAGAACACGGACGTCCTGGTCGTGCCCGGAGGCGGCGCTTTTGCGAATGTCGTCAGGGATGTCTATGGCAGAGGCGGCATATCCGACGATGCCGCACACTGGATGGCGCTTCTGGCCATGGACCAGTATGGCTACTACCTGTCAGATGGCACCGGTGTCCCCATGACGAATAAGATCAGCGGGAAAGGTACCAGAATCGCACTGGCTTATGAGATTCTCCGTCAGGACGACACACTGCCGCATTCATGGGACGTTACCTCGGATACTATCGCGGCATGGATGGCTTCGAAGGTCGGGGCACGGCTGATTAAGGCGACCGACGTGGACGGCATATTCAGGGACGGCAGGCTGTTAACGTCGGTCAGTGCCAGCGCACTAAATTCGATGGGCGAGACGTGCGTCGATAAGGCCTTGCCCGGGTTCCTGATGGAACACCACATGGACGCCTTCGTGGTCAACGGGCGGTGTATCCCCCGTGTGCTGAGCGCGATCAAGGGGGAAAAGACAGCAGGCACGGTTATTAAAGGTAGGGGCTGTTGCAAAATTAGATAGCCAGTATATGGGCATCTGAGCCGTCTTCGTTTTTATGACTAGTAAAAACGGTTGTTCGGGCTGGCAGATGCCGGTTTCTTGTTTTGATTGCCAGTAAAATACTTTCTGACCCTGTCCTCAAGGTGCTGGAAACGGTGGACTGGTCCTTGCTGTTCTTGGAGCGTTACAAGGGCGGGCATTGTGCTCACGGCCGGATCGGTTTGCTTCGGGCGCTTTTGTACATGGAGTTGAAGGGTTCCCAGCGTCCATGAGCTTCTCCGGGTATTGGCGCGTGATCAATATAAAATGAAGATTCTTGGCCTTGACAGTTTGCCCCATGATAGCGTGTTTAGCAGATTCAAACGGAACTGGGAAAGAGCATAGACCGGCTGGTATCATTGCTAACCGGCAAGCTCCATGAACTGGACTCTAACATGTTCGTGAAACTGGGAGCTGACAGCACGAAGCTCGAAGCCTGGAAAAAGGACGGGCAGTCAGGCTGGGGCTACGATCATACTCGATAGACGATTCTACAAGGGCTACAAGGTTCACTTGTTGTATGCTACTGAGGCTGCTGGTGCCCGTTAGTTACACGGTAATCCAGTGCCAGCGTACACGACCGCCACAGTGCTTCGAAGACTGGCCAGGACGGCTCGGACCAGGCATATTCGAAAGCTGCCGAGACTGCTCCCCTGATCGAGCATACGATAGCATTGCGAACGTCGAGGATTTCGCCCATGCCGGCGTAACAGTGATCGACCGGAAGAATAAACGAAACGCAAAAAAGGTAAAGGGCAAATACCGTTTACAGGATTACTGCAAGGTCCACGGGAACAGGCTGAATCATTTGTATAAAAACAGGAATGACTGCGAGGTGACAAACAGCCTTTTAAAAGAACATCTCGGCCTGCTAATGAACACGACGAAAGACATCGTCAGAAACTAGGTGACAGCCCCTATCCATCCTCGCGGCCCAAATCTTCGCCCGGCATAGCTGCTACGCCACCCCCGGACAACCATCATGAACTAATTATGCAACAGCCCCAAGGTAAATAATTCCGGTGATAAGTGTAATGTATTACTATCGCCTTGTCGCCAATTTTTTTAATTTGGACAGCGAAAACAAAAGATGAAAAAAGGAGCGGATGATCGGCGCTCTACTTAATCTTCCTCGTCGTCAGTCTCTTCCGAGAGGTCGATGCCGCCCGCGAGTACGGCGATAATCGAGTCCAGCCCGTCTACGCCTTCGGCCACGAAGCTTTCCGGCGGGATCTGTTCGAACACCTTTTCGCTGTCGAACTTCTTGCCGGCCAGCACCAGCGCGCCCGCTTTGCCCATGAGCTCGAACGCCTTGTCCATATCCTCGCTCGCCTCGGCTTTCGAGGCCTCGATGACAGTCTTCGCGACGTCGCCCTTCTGGTCGAAGTCACCCTGGATGAAGCACTCCGCAGCACCGAATACGGCCACGAGGGCCCGCTGCACCGACTCGATCATCTCGTCTTTGTCGTCCTCGATGGGCTCCACCTGGGCCAGGACGATCGCCTTCATGTCCTCCAGGTTTGCCGCCGCGTCTTCCTTCGGTATCATGGCTTTCTGCAGCTTTCCGGTGATCTTGCAGACCGCCAGGATGACGTCCTCTTCCATGTCCAGGAATACAATGCCTTCCCGGCCCAGCCCTTCGGCGGTCGGGTCGATCTTGAACTTGCTTTCCTTGACCTGGTTTATCCAGTTATTCCATCGCTCTTGCGTGTAGAATGTGATCATCCGTCGTCTCCTATAATCACTACATGAACCGTCTCTATCAAAAGATTTTCGCTCCCTGACATCTGCGGCACAGGCGTATTTATGCTTTTCCGTTGATCTGCTCGCCTATCTTCATGTCGAGCAGCGAAAGGAACTCCTGTTCGCGGCCTGCCGGTATGGTGGCGCCTGCGGCGATGTCGTGGCCGCCCCCGGTGCCCCCGACAGCAGAAGCCGCTTCAGAAATGGCCCTCGCGAGATTCAGCCCTCGCACGATCAGGTCATGGTTGCCCCGGGCGGAGACCTTAATGCCCTGTTCCGAGGTGGCCAGCCCGATGATCGGCACTTCTCGTGTCACGCAGTCGAGGCTGGTGCTCATGCCGGCGATGATACCGACGATGGTCTCCCTGATCTCGCTCCCCGCGTCGAAGTACTGGATGTTGGCCATCCGGGTGACGCCCCGGTCGCTCACGTAGTTCAGGCCGCTGACCAGGTTGCGCCGGTGTACGTCGAGCAGGTCTCTCGCCGTGTGGTAAGCCTCGTCCCGGTCGCCCATACAGACGGCAAGGCCTATATCTGAATATTCGTATCGGGCAGTGGCGTTGAGTATCGTCGAAAACTCCGAGGCGTCCCGCAGCTCAGTGCCTGGCTGCTCTGCGATGAGCGTATAAGTCTCCCCGATGAGCCGCTGCACCTTTTTTGCAGGCATGCCCCGGGACAGGCAGTACTGGAACAGCCGGGATACGATCATTGTTTTCTCCTCGCGGCTGAGGTCTACCCAGCGGCGCCAGTTCTCGCCCTTGGCCTGTATGCCCGCGTTCTCCAGGAAGGCGATACATGCGCTCTCGCTGCCGCTAAGCCCCGGGATGTACGGGTCCGAGCTGTATTGCAGCAGCTTGAAGATCGGCCGGGTCTGCCTGCCGAACAGCCGGAGGTCTTTCTCGTATGACAGGAAGCCCTTTGCTACGCCGAGCTCGAGGATCTTGCGGTTGACGCCGACCAGCGCGTTGGTGCGCATGTCCTGCAGGTCTCCGACCGCGCCCACGATGGCCAGTGCCGAAAGGTCCTCGTTCGGGCCCAGCTTCATCGCCAGCAGGAACGCGACGCCTGCGCCGCTGATATCCGTGGCGCCGTTGAGGCCGACGAGGTGCGGGTTCATATGATACTCGTAATCGCCTGGCTTAGGCTGGTGGTGGTCGGTAACGATGGCATTGATGCCCAGCTCTTTGATCCTGTCGATGGCACCGCTCCCCAGGTCGGTGAAGATGACCAGCCGCCTGCCGGCCTTGTTCGCGATGTCGACGAGCGCCGTGTCATCCAGCTTCTTCAGGAAGCGCACGTCATAGGACTTCCCCATCCGCTTGAGGGTAAGACAGATGATCCCTGCCGCAGTCAGACCGTCCGCGTCGATGTGCGAGACCACCAGGCACTCGCCGTTATGCCGTATCCGGTCCGCGCACTTCTCCGCCGCCCTGTCGAATCGTTCCATCGATAGCTACATGACCCTTGTCCTTTAAGGCTCTTACGATACCAGAGTGAAAGTATTATATTCAAATAGTTGCAAATTAGTATCAGTCGATGTTATGCAGCTAAAAGATTACCCGAGGCAACCAGCAGGCGGGCGATGACTGGTGCCCCGGTCTGGCATAAGACGACAAAAGCACTGGCAGTCAAATCTCATTGCAGGCGACCGCCAGCGCGCGTGCGCGTAAACAGTCTGGCCGTACTATTGCTATAACACACGACAGGGGCGTCACAGCCCTGCGATCAGCGGCACGAGGAACACGACGAGCAGCGACAGTATCACGCCGCTCACCAGCGACAGTATGCTCATTTCACTGCCCGCGTACTTGACCACGAACGGCAGCGTCGTGTCCATGGTGGTCGCACCGCCCGGCGCCACGGCGGCCGTCTTTCCCAGATATTTGACCACGAACGGGAGCATGACGATCGACAGCATCTCGCGCAACACGTTAGCCAGCAGTGCCATGATGCCGATCTCGCCCAGGTGAATCGGGGCCAGCAGCACGCTTGACAGGCTGTACCAGCCGAAGCCGGCGCCAATGGCCATGCCGTATTGCGGCGTCAGCCCGATGAGCAGGCTGATCACGAGCGCTCCGGCGATACTGCCTGCGGCGATCAGCAGAGGGACGAGCAGCAGCCGGACGCCCATACGCTTTATTTCGGCGATTATGTTTCCGTTCTGGCTGAGGTCGACGCCGATGACGAACAGCAGCAGACACAGGACGGCGGTGAGCAGCGTATCCAGGTTTGCCGACAGCACGTCAGGAGCAAATCCCGAAACGCCGACGATGACGCCGATAGCTAGCGCAAGGAGGATTTGCCAGATCACTTCGGCACGCCCCTAGAAACAGGCGATCAAAGATGACGACGAAGACCAGGCTGCCTGCGATGGCTCCGAGCGCCAGAAGCAGTGCGTTCAGGCCATAGGTGCCCAGGTTGTCCATGACACCCTTGTTCAGGCCTGTCTTCAGGCCCATGAGGAAGATCAGGACAAAAACCAGCCCCGTTATCGCCAGTGACACGCCCTTCTTCTCGCGGGCAGTGAGCTTCTTCCTGAGCAGCCCGAAGACCAGGCCCGCAAGCAGTGAACCGGTGATAAGCGCCATGTAGATGATCGTCTCGGCGTCCATAACGGAACTGATCATGGAGCGAGGTATTATTTAAATTTTTCAACATGGAAGGCACCATGGCGTCCCGGCAATTGCCCGAATGACAGTCCCATGCTGCCTGAGAACCCCTTAGGCCCATCGTGTTATGTGCCGCCATATACCGATTTTTTAAAAACATTCCCGGTTAATTATTTATAGAAGTACATTTCTATTATGCTGCATAACACGTAATGTTTTGGAGGGATAGATTTGGCCAACCAACAGGCTGGAAACCAGCCAGTATACATTCTCAGGGAAGGGACCCAGCGGTCCCGGGGCAGAGAAGCTCAGTCTTACAATATCATGGCCGCGATGGCAGTCGCCGAGGCAGTCCGGTCCACGCTCGGGCCGAAAGGCATGGACAAGATGCTTGTCGACCCGACGGGCAACGTGACAGTCACCAACGACGGCGCGACCATCCTCCGTGAGGTCGACATCGAGCACCCGGCGGCCAAGATGGTCGTCGAGGTAGCGAAGACTCAGGATGATGAAGTAGGCGACGGCACCACGACCGCAGTCGTGTTCGCCGGTGAGCTGCTCAAGAAAGCATCGGAGCTCATCGACATGGACATCCACCCGACGGTGATCGCCTCGGGCTACAGGCTTGCCGCAGCCAAAGCGAAAGAGATTCTGAATACCATCGCAGTGCCGGTGGCTAAGACAGACAAGCCTCTGCTGAAAAAGATCGCCTACACCGCGATGACCGGCAAGGCGGCCGAGGGCATTGGCGAGAAGCTGTCAGAGCTCGCCGTCGATGCGGTACTCGCTGTCGAGGAGAACGGCAAGGTGGACACCGACAACATCAAGGTCGAAAAGAAGGTCGGCCCCGGCTTCATGGCCTCGGAAATGATCAAGGGCATCGCCATCAGCAAGTCCCGGGCTAACGAGAGCATGCCGAAATCCGTCAGCAAGGCTAAGATCCTGCTGCTGAACGTGCCCCTGGAGGTCAGGAAAATCGGCACGGACACGTCAATCAAGATCCGGCGCCCCGAACAAATCAAGTCCTTCCTGGACCAGGAAGACGAGCAGCTGCGGAAGAAGGCCGACGCCATCCGGAAGAGCGGCGCCAACGTAGTCATCTGCCAGAAGGGCATCGACGACCTCGAGGCCAGCTACCTCGGGAAGGACGGCATCCTCGCGATCAAGAGCGTCTCCGAGTCGGACATGAACAAGATCGCCAAGGCGACGGGAGGCCACGTCGTGACCAAGATCGAGGAGATCGACCCGAAGGACCTCGGCTACGCGGGCCTGGTAGAGGAACGCAAGATCTCGGGTGAGGAATCCCTCATGTTCATCGAGAATTGCAAGAACCCGAAGGCGATCACTGTCCTGCTTCGCGGCGGCACCTACACTGTGATCGACGAGCTTGAGCGCGCTCTGCATGACGCGCTGCGAGTCGTCGGTGTGGCCGTGGAAGACGGTAAAATCGTGCCGGGCGGCGGCGCCCCGGAGGTCGAGGTCGGCCTCAGGCTGCGTGCCTTCGCTGCCACGGTAGGCGGCAGGGAGCAGATGGCCGTTGAGGCATTCGCCAGCGCGCTGGACATCATCCCGAGGACGCTGGCCGAGAACGCCGGCCTGGACCCCATCGACATGCTGGTCGCATTACGCAGCAGGCATGAGAAGAAGGACGGCAAGAACTACGGCCTGAACGTCTTCGAGGGCAAGCCCGAGGAAATGCTCAAGCAGGGCGTCATCGAGCCGCTGCGCGTCAAGACGCAGGCGATCGGCTCGGCGGCCGAGGCCGCGGTCATGATCCTGCGCATCGACGACGTCATCGCGTCGGGCGGCCCCAGCGAACAGGAAGTCGCGGCAGCACAGGCACAGGCCAGGCAGTCGCTGGCCCACATGGGCCGCGGCGGCCCCGGTGCTATGGGCGGCATGGGCGGCATGGGCGGCATGGGCGGGTTCTAAACCCGGCCCTCCCTCTTCTTTTTCTTTTCAGCAATTTATGTTTCTTTGTAAACAGGCTATTGACCCATTCGACATGAAGGCCACAGAGGCCAGGAAATATAGTCATTCCTGAATCTTTTTGTGCAGGCCGGTGACCCTTTCAAAGGGTCAGGCTCCCGAACAAAAAGTTATATGAATGACTATACCTTAGCCCGATGAACCTTGTGTAATAGCTATGATGCCCAAAATATGTAACCTGCCTGCATGCCGAAAGGGATAATGGGTCGCCAGGGTTTCCTGCCCCAAAATATTTAGGCCATCAGCGGATAGGTGTTCTATCACGGTTAAAAAGGTAAGCCCATGCTGAAATACGACCTCCACCTCCACTCGCGCTATTCGCCCGACGGCACGCTGGACGTCCGGGACATCTTCCGCATCGCGAAAAAACGGGGCCTGGATGGCATAGCAATCACTGATCATGACACTGTCAGGGGCGGTCTCGAGGCGCTGAAACTGAAGCCGGAAGGGCTCGACGTAATCTGTGGCTGCGAGGTGAACACTGACAGGGGCGATGTGATCGGGCTCTTCCTGACAGAGGAGATTCGCTCGAAAGAGCATGTGTCGGTCATCGAGGAGATACACGCGCAGGGCGGCGTTGCAGTGGTGCCGCATCCCTTCGACAGCATCAGGGGGTCTGCGTTCTGGCTTACCGACAGAGACGCCCCGCTGATCGACGGCGTCGAGGTAGTGAACGCGCGGTGCGTCTTCCGGCGGTCCAATGCCGCGGCCGACCTGTATGCCGGCCGGTTCGACCGGGCCAGGACAGGCGGCAGCGACGCGCATTTCGGCGGCGAGATCGGCAACGCCTGTACGCTGATCGAGGATGGCGACAACATCCGGGAAGCCATACTCGGGCGCCGCACCAGGCCGTTCGGCCAGCTCTCGTCACCCGTGTTCCACCTCCGGACGAAAGCGCTGCTCATGGAGCGACGCGTTATTAAGCGCAGATATTGAGCGCTGCCGCGGGGACAGTGCTGTAGCTTTTTATCGGTATAGCCGTAATGATTAAATCATGCTCCGGGAAGACATGCTGGGCGGCAGCATTGGCGAATTTTCCTTCAGGGGCTCGACGATCGCCTATAACGTGGAAGGCGATGGAAGTCCTGTGGTAATAACCCGGGGGCTGTCTGCCGCACGGGGCTCGTACGCATGGCGGTATATCTTCGACTGCCTCGCAGGCACGTTCCTTGTCTATGCGCTGGATGTCACCGGACCGGGCGATCGCCTTGAGTTCGGGCGATCACGCTACGCGTCGATGATCGAGTCGTTCTTGCGGAAGGTCGTGGGAAAAAGAGCGTCGATCATATCGAGCCCCGTCGAGGCGCCATTCGTGCTGATGGCGGCGTTCGATGCCCCGCGGTTCGTCGATAAAGTCATGCTGGCGTACCCGGACGGCACGGTGAAGATACGGACGCACGGCACGATTTCACGGGAAACGGTACAGCACAGGCTCGGCATCCCTTCCGTAGATGAAGTGACCGGAGGGCGACCCTGGCGGCTTGTCGGTAGCGGCGCTTCACTACGCCGGTTTGCCACGGGCCGGCTGGCGGGCAATAACGGCTATACGGCCCTGTTCCGCAGGTCGGGCAGCCCGCCCGGCGGCATCGACCCGCTGCGGTTCTGTGACGAGGCCATGCGGTTCCTCGGATAGTCACGTTCGGTATGTGTCCCGCTTAACGGCTTCCCGCTTTGCGATGTCCTGCTTAGCGGGCAGCCTGATTTTAGAAAAATACATATAGGTAAAACGGTATCTCTTGATCGGCTTTACTCGATCGCGGCTATGGTCTAGTGGCTATGACATGAGCTTCCCAAGCTCGAAGTCCGGGTTCAATTCCCGGTAGCCGCATCTTCTTTTTGTCGCAAAATGCCTGTCGTAAAACGAATGTGAAATAATATCTAATTATTATTTTTATGCGCCGGCAATAGTATAGCTCACACGATTTCGCCCGGAGATCGAGGCAGTTGCTGCTTATTATTTTGAAAGTGCAGTTAATATATATGGGGATTAATTTAACCCTTGAAAAGAAAAGGTTAAATACTACCATGCCATATTCTACTTTGGGTAAATAGGTAAGGTAGGGATGTATAATATGGATTTTGTAGTGAGTGAGATTACCAAGCGTCTGGAAGAGTATCTGAAGACAGATTCTAAGGGCATCCGAAGGGTTGTGCTTCATGCCTTCGTTAAGATCAGGAAGCTGACCGCGGACACCCTGCACCGTATCTTAGTCGAGCGCAACTTCGCTATCACGCTGAAACAGGTGACGGCGATGCTGGGCGTGATACATTCCAAACTGGGTATCCTGCATGCGCATAAAAATTCGTACGACTCCAAGTACGAGTACAGCATCAAGGAAAAATACGCTGACATGGTCCAGTGGTCGCTGTCTAACACAAGGCTGGACTTCTGAACCGACAGTATGAACATTCTGGCCATACGCATATGACGATTAGCTACGTCTACGTCATCGCGTTCAGGGGCGACGAATTCCTGATGGTACGCCATGCACGCCGGGCCTGGGAAATGCCAGGCGGAAAAGTCAACCCAGGCGAAGACCCGGAAGCAGCCGCTGTCCGGGAATTCCGGGAAGAGACCGGCTGCGACGTGACCGGGCTCCGCATCATCGAACGCGAGCCGGGCGGACTGGTGTACATAGGGGATGTCGGCCGGAAACTGGCTATGCAGCCGGACAAGAGAGAGATCGCTGCATCGGCCTACTTTAAAAGCCTTCCCGAAGACCTGTCCTTTCCGCTGGTCGAGTACGAGCGCATGCTCGCTGCGGCCAGGAAAGCGAGACAGCGCTGAATCACGGCTCAATATTATCCAATATGCCATTGGCACGGAAGCGCCAATCATTACAGACATAACCCCCAAAAACGTCCCGCTGGCGCTTCCGTGCCAATCTGCTTTTCACAAAGGTCACTAAGGACATAGTCATTCCTGAATCTTTTTGTACATGCTGATAAGGTATCAAACACAGAGTTCACAGAGTTCACTGGGTACACGAAGTCTTGATCGGAAGAGGCTGCGGTTGCCGGTTCTTTAAACGAACTCTGTGAATAGTCATTGGTGAAATGTTTTGAACGCTGAGCCGGCATTTAACGCAACGTACGCTACGGCCGCGACGTACGCAACGTTTTATCAGGTAATGGCAAGCGTATCCGGATTATCAGACGTTGCGTACGTCGCGGCCGTAGCGTACGTTGCGTTTGGTGCCGGCTCAGCATATACAAAAACTTACACAAATGACTAACACAAAGGCGTTTTATGCATGATGTGAATCGACGCGCCCAGTCCTTTGTGTCCTTAGTGACCTTTGTGACCGTTGTGTCCCCGACTAACGTATAACATCTGCCGGGAGAAACCTGTATCGCGAATACAGGGAGGGGTTTTCATCATATATCACCCCGAAGGCGTTTACCCGGCGATGCCGACGCCGTTCAGGCGTAACGGCGATCTGGACACGGGCCTGTTGAGGGAGCTTGTCACCTATTTCGATGGCACGGATGCGAACGGCCTGCTGGTCATGGGCACAGCAGGCGAGTTTGCCATGATGAGCGATGCCGAGCGACGAATGGTCGTCGACGTGGCGATGAGCTCGGCCGGGAAGCTCGAAATGATCTTCAATGTGGGGTGGGCGTCCACGCGGGAGACGATCGCGCTGGCAAAGTACGCGAAAGACGCCGGCGCCACCGCAGTTATCGCCGTCGAGCCGTACTTTTTCCACCCTACACAGGAGGGGATAGCCCGCCACTACCTGGATATCGCAGAGGCCACGGATTTTCCGGTCATCGCCTACAACATACCGTCGTTTGCCGGCAACCGGCTGACGCCCGACATCATGGACGATTTCGCCGCGGATGACCGCGTCGTCGGCCTGAAGGACAGCGGCGGCGATGCTGCAGCGCTTTCAGATTTCATCTTCCGGGCGCCGGACGGTTTTTCTGTTCTGGTAGGCATGGACAGCCTGGTGAGCGCGGGCATGGCCCTGGGAGCAAAAGGCATGGCCGTAGGCAGCGCAGCCATTGCCCCGGAACTATGCGCGGAGATGTACCGGGCTATGAAAAACGGCAACCATTGCCGGGCTTTTGAGCTTCAGCGATCGCTGGACCATGCGATCCGGGCCATGCAGATCGGCACTTTTCCGGCCTCGATCAAGTACGCCATGTCATATTTTGGCCATCCTGCCGGCTATGTCAGGGCACCGCTGGAAGAACTGGACGAGGCACAGCGACGCGAGGTGGAGATGCACCTGATGAATATCCGTATCATGAAGGAGCAATTGCTATGAAGGGACTCTGTGGAAGACTGTTGAGGGTAAACCTGGCCGATCACAGCTATGAGGTCGAGCAAATCCCTGAGGATGTCGCCCGAAAATGCCTGGGCGGCAAGGCGCTGGCCGCACACTATGCAATCCAGGAGATCAAGAAAGGGACAGACCCCCTGTCACCGGAGAACGTCCTGTATCTGTTCACCGGCGCGCTCACAGGAACGCCGGCGCCGACCGGCAACCGCACGGTGGCAGCGACGAAGTCGCCGCTGACCGGCACGTTTACAGACTCCTACATGGGCGGCTACTGGGGCCCTGAGCTAAAGTTCGCCGGCTACGACGGCATCATCCTCGAAGGCCGATCGGACGACCCGCTGCGTATCCATATCAGCGACGACAAGATCGATTTCCTGGACGCCGCGGACCTGTGGATGAAAGATACATGGGAGACCGAAGCCCGCATCAAGGAAATGCAAGGGAAAACTCCTCACCCCATCAAGGTGCTGAGCATCGGCCAGGCGGGGTCCAGAATGGACCGGCTGGCCGGGATTTTCGCAGATGCCCGGGCGGCCGGCCGGGGAGGCGTAGGCGCCGTCATGGGCTCTAAAAACCTGAAGGCGATCTCTGTCTACGGCAGCGGAAGGCCGGACCTCGCCGATAAGGTGAGCTTCATGACACTGGTCCGGGAACAGAACAAGCGCCTCAACAAGAACCCGGTCACCAGCGACGCGCTACGCTACCGTGGCACGCCTAACATCGTGCTCGGCGTCAACGCGGCCGGTGCGCTGCCCACGCGCAACTTCCAGGAGGGACAGTTCGAGGGCGCGGAGCACATCAGCGGCGAGAACCTCCGGACAGCGTTGTGGAACGACGGAAAGAACTGGCATCCCTGCTGGAACTGTATCATCAAGTGCACGCACTTCCACGTGCTCGAGCAGCCAGGCTACGAGGGCAAGATCGACGACGGCCCTGAGTACGAGACAGTGGCCCTGCTGGGCGCGAACTGCGGCATCAGCGACCCGAAGGCCATTTCGCTCGCCGATTACATGCTCGACGGCTACGGGCTGGACACGATGAGCATCGGCGACACCATAGCGTTCCTGATGGAATGTTACGAGAAAGGGCTCATCGGGAAGGATAAGACCAATGGCATCGACCTGCGCTTCGGCAGCCAGGAGGCATGGATGGCGGCCATACGTGCCGCAGGAGAAGGCGCCGGCGAGCTTGGCAGGCTGGTGGCTAACGGCACTATGCGAGCGGCGGAAGAGATCGGCCAGGGCAGCGCGGATTTTGCGGCAAACGTCAAAGGGCAGGAGATACCGGGCTACGACCCGCGGAGCGGCCAGGGCACGGCACTCTCCTATGCGAGATGCGAGCGGGGCGCCGATCACCTGAAGCCATGGGTCTTCGATGTCGAGTGGCTGTCGGCTCACAGCCGAACCGACCCGTCCTCCACGGAGGACAAGCCCGGGCTCGTCAAGGCGTACAACGAGGGATCGGCCATTCTCGACTGCATCTGCGTATGCCGGTTCGTGGGCAACGAGCTGAAACCTGACGACGATTTCCTGCTGCTGGCCAATGCGGCGACCGGATTCAACTATTCGCTACCCGAGTTCCTGGAGATCGGGGAGCGAGCCGTCAACCTGGCCAGGGCGTTCACCGCGCGAGAAGGGTTCGGCAGAAAGGACGACCGGCTGCCGGCACGGTTCAACACCGTGCCGCTGCCGTCAGGAATGGCGAAGGGCGGCATAGCCCGTATCGATGAGATGATCGGCCGGTATTACGAGATGTGCGGCTGGGACGAGGACGGCAGGCCTACGCCGGATAAGCTCCGATCGCTGGGCCTCGACTTCGTCGTGGATATACTATACGGAGAGGGCGGCGCCCGGGAAGCGGCCAGGGCAGCTTAGAGGTCTCGGAGGTTTGCGAGAGGTCGCAGAGCTCAGCACAGAGGTCACAGAGGCCACAGAGGTATTCACAGAGGACGTTTTAATAACAGGGCTTACACAATAGCCTTTTTCTAAGAATAAACCTCTGTGTCGTCCTCTGTGGCCTCTGTGACCTCTGTGCCGAGCTCTGTGACCTCCCGAAACCTCTGCGACCTCAAGAGGTATGAATGGAGGAAAAAATCAAGGTCAACATCATCGGCGCAGCCGCAACTGTCTTCAATCGTAAATCCTGCGAGGTCGAAGCCCGGCCTGGCATGAAGCTCCGGGACCTGCTGGCCGGGCTCTCGGAAAGCGCCGGGCCGGGCTTCAAAGAAAAAGTCTACGACCGGGATACGGGTAAAATGAACGAATATCTCGCGGTCTTCGTAAACGCCAGAGAAGCGCGATCACTGCAGGGCCTGGACACGGCGCTGAAGGCCGGCGACGTGATCACTATTATGCCCCCAATGGCCGGCGGCTGTGCTTTCGCCCGGCGGCGAGGCGTTGTTAAAAAGGTGGATGCCTGTAACCATTGACGTTTTTAACGTTGATCAGGTTTAAAAAAGCCCGGGACTAATGAGTTTTGGTCGATATCATGAAAATAGCTGTTATGCACTGGGCGTTTCCCCCGGTAGTCGGAGGTGTCGAGTCACACCTTGTCTATCTGTACGAAGAGCTGGCAAGGAGAGGCCATGAGATCTCGCTTTTAACCGCCCCGCACCCGGCGCGTAACGATGACGATTATAACTGGATCAAGATCACTACGGACGATTACATGAGCCTCGAGTACCTGCAGAGGAATGCCCCGGTATCGGGACGGTACGAAAGGGTCTATGACATGATGGAGCGGTTCATCCAGCAGGAGAACCCTGAGATCATCCATGCGCATAACTTCCACTATTTCATACCTGATCACGCGGAATGCCTGGACGAGCTGTCCAGGAAGTACAACATACCGATCGTGCTGACCATCCACAACTACTGGGAGGAGGACCTGTGCAGGCACCTGATGCGCGACATCAAATGGGACAAGATCGTAGCGGTCAGCTACCATATGAAGAACCCGTGTATCTTTGACTCAAGGCTTTCGCCCGAATGCGTCGAGGTACACTATCACGGCATCGACCTTAGCAAATACCACCCGCCGGGGGATATCGACGCGATCAGGAAGAAGTTCGGCCTGACAGGCAAGAAGGTCATCTTCCATCCGGCCAGGGCCTGCAAGTCCAAGGGCACGCTACACAGTATCGAGGCGGTCGCAAAGCTCATGGTAAAGTACCCCGAGGCATGCCTGATCGTCAGCGGCAACGGGGACTCGGTGGACTTCGAGAACGAGCGCCCTGCCTTCCGGGCCTGTATCAAGTCGATGATCCAGGACCTGAAGGTCAGCGACAATATCCTGTTTATCGCCGCGAGCAACGACGAGATGGCCCAGTACATGCAGGCTTCGGATGTCATCCTGTACCCGACCATCCAGCCGTCCGGCGAAGCGTTCGGCATCGCCCCGGTGGAGGGCATGGCCTGTGGCAAGCCGGTCATCGTGACCCGCAGCGGCGGCCTGGTAGAAAGCACCCAGCACGGCATCAACGGCATCGTACTGGAACCTGACACTGAGCGTCTCACTGATGAGCTTGCGGAGAATATCGAAAGGCTGCTGTTCAATACGGACCTCGCAACATATTTCGGCAGCAATGGCAGGGAGCTGGCGCTGGAGCGGTTTGATTCGAAGAAAATGGCGCTGAAAATGGAGGACCTGTATAATAGGCTGGCCAACGCTAGTATTGTGGAGCGGGTCGACAGGATGGACTCGGTAATTAAGCCGAAGTCCGGCGGGACCATCAGGGCAAATAGTGCGGACCATTCCAGGACATAGGGCAGCACGAGCCCATGCCGCCTCCGGAGACCATAGTCTATGAATGAGACGATCGTCATTAACGAAGGCACGACCTTCATGGTCACGGACAGTATGGGTAACGTGCCCCGAGGGTCTCCGCTGGGCCTGTTCAGATCCGATACCCGCTACCTGAACAAGTATGTGCTCCGTATCAACAGCCAGGAGATGATCCCGCTGAGCTTCACGAGACGCGGGTACATCGCCAACATCTCGCTGACCAACCCGGAGCTGCGGGGGCAGGATGACAAAGGGATACCGGAGGGCACGCTGCATATTCTCCGGACAATGTTCATCAGTACCAATTTTTACGAGAAACTGTTCGTGAAGAATACCAACAGTTTCCCTGTGCATCTCAAGCTGGCGTTATCATACGACACCGACTTCAGGGACATCTTCGAGGTTAAAGGCTCGCCCACCACACGGCGGGGCCTCCGGGCGATCATCGAAGGCGAGGAGGGCAAGAACATCATCCTCCGCTACGAAGGCCTCGACAACGTGATCCGGAGGACCGAGTTCTACTTCAAGCCGCTGCCGGAGATCTACTGGGACACGGCGGTCTTCAACGTAGAGGTGGCGCCCTACGAGACCAGGGAAATCGACATCGAAGTGGTCATGACGCTGGGCGGCGTCCCGGTGATGCGGCAGGAGTACGGCGTCGCCAAAAAGGAAATCGAGCAGTCCTATGACCAGTGGATGAAGGGGCTGACCCAGATATCGACAGACAGCGATGTCATGAACAGCGTGATCGAGACATGTATCCTCGACCTGCGATCGCTCATCATCAACACGAAAAAAGGGCTGCTGGTGCCGGCTGCGGGCATACCCTGGTACGACACGATCTTCGGGCGGGACAGCCTGATCACCAGCCTGCAGACGCTGATGTTGAACCCGGTGCTGTCGCAGTCGACGCTGCGGTTTCTGACGATCTACCAGGGCAACAAGGTAGACACCTGGACTGACGAGCAGCCCGGGAAGATATTGCACGAGATACGGGAAGGTGAGCTGGCTAACCTGCACCACATCCCTCACACCCCGTACTACGGGACCATCGACGCCACGCTGCTATATCTCATTCTCATGTCAGAGTCGAACCGGTGGTTAGGCGACTCAAAGTTCCTGTCGGACATGCGGACAGGCGCAGAGGCATCGGCCCGGTGGATAGACGACTACGGCGACCTCGATAAAGACGGGTTCATCGAATACATCCGCCTCTCGGAAAAGCTGGGCCTGGTCAACCAGGGCTGGAAGGACTCCCACGACTCCATCGTATTCGGCGACGGCAGCCTTGCCCAGCCACCGATCGCGCTCTCCGAGGTACAGGGCTATACCTACGACGCCCGGCTGCGCTTCGCCGAGCTTTACCCTGACAGTGACCTGACGGGACGCATGAAGGAAAAGGCTGGCGCGATGAAACCGAAGTTCAACAACGACTTCTGGATGGATAATAAAGGCTTCTTCGGAGAAGCACTCGACCGCGACAAGCGCATCGTCGACTCGATCACCACGAACCCGGGCCATTGCCTGTGGTCGGGGCTTATCGACAAGGGCAAGGTCGCAAAGGTCGCAAAGCGCATCATGGAGCCGGACATGTTCTCCGGCTGGGGCATCCGCACCCTGTCGTCGAGTGAGAAGGCGTATGACCCCCAGAGCTATCACGACGGCTCGATCTGGCCGCACGATAACTCGATCATCGCATGGGGCCTGAAGAACAGCGGGTTCGCGGAGGAAGCGAACAAGATCATCACGTCGCTGATCGAAGCGAGCAAACATTTCGACTACCGGCTGCCCGAGCTGTTCTGCGGGTACCCGCGGGAAGAGAAGAAGCCGCCGGTCATTTACCATTCGACCTGCAGCCCGCAGGCCTGGGCTTCGGGGAGCATCATCCTCTTCATCCAGACGATGCTCGGACTCTATCCCGACGCCATGAATAATACTCTATACGTCAACCCGACACTTCCGGACATGCTGAAGTACGTGACTGTAAAGAACCTCAGGATCGGCAGCCAGAGCATCAACCTGGAGTTCCGTCGCGTTGGGGAGAAGACTACTTTTGACGTGATAGGCAGCCGCGGCAACATCAAGGTCGAAGGGCTGTAAGCTCGTTTCCGGAAGCCCGGCCGCTCGCGCGCGCAAGCGTGGCCTGTCAATGTTAACGGGTGATGCCCCGGGCCAAGTACATTACCATACCTGCGCTTGCGATCCTGAACGCCAGGAACAGTTTTAGGCCGCAGAGGGACGCAGAGGGACGCAGAGTACGCAGTTTCTTTTAGAAATACGCCTGGCCATCATTAACAGAGTAACATCGCTTTCTGCGACCCCCTGCAGCCTCTGCGGCCTTAAACCACGCCTGCCTGGCATTTGTCGAAGCCCGGGCTTTTTGCGGTAAACGGTTTTAAGCCGGCGCATCGAACCCTGATAACGGGTAGCAGTATATAGGAGGGTAATTCGATGAGCAAGGTGAGGGTACTTGAGCTTTTACCATTTGTTACGCTTGCGGCAGTAGCGGCGATCCTGTTGTCTACGTTGACGGCATCTGCAGGCTTCGCATTTCCGGACCTGTCGGACCGGTTTTCCTTTGGCAGCATGTCACCGGCATACCGGCCTGACACGACGACGACGGTGCAGAAGGCCTATATGCCGTTCAGCGATCTGTCCCTGCTGTCGGGCATAGAGATGCCGTCCGGAGGGTTCAGCATGTTCCGGTCGCCGGTCACGTCGGAAAGGTCTTACAAACAGACTGTCTTGACACCCGACGGGCCGCGCACACAGATCACGAACCAGGCATACGACGGTCTCACGGGAGAACGCACCACCACCGTGACAAACATTTAGGTCACGGAAGTATCAAGAGGTCACAGAGTTTCACCACAGAAGTCACAGAGGGCACAAAGGTATGCACAGAGGTTTTTAAGAAAAAGACTGCTATCAGAAGCCCTGTTATTAAAACAAACCTCTGTGCATACCTCTGTGACCTCTGCGACCTCCGTGCTGAGCTCTGCGACCTCCCGCAAACCTCCGAGACCTCCCATACCAGGGTTTTTTAACTGCTGAGCGTTAGCCTTAGGCGCCGCCATCGGCTTTTCTTACGGATTTTCCTTTTCCGGTGTTTTGCCAATACATGTGCCAAAAAATCATATTCCAGCTATACATATCTCGAAAATTCATATTCCGCAGGCACACGTTTCGATAAAATATATCCTGCCGGCTCATAAAGGGGAAAGAACGTTCACAGGCAGACTGCGAAAGCCTGTTGGACGATCAGCGGCAAAGATGCCTCTGCAGCAATAA
Source organism: uncultured Methanocellaceae archaeon (assembly GCA_963769045.1). Lineage (GTDB taxonomy): Archaea > Halobacteriota > Methanocellia > Methanocellales > Methanocellaceae > Methanocella_A. Next base: position 21,500 of record CAVYKK010000002.1, on the reverse strand, counting down.
AATATATAGGTAAAATATAAAAATGTCTGCGCTAATGTACTTCTTGCAGGGATGGGATTGGTTGTGCAGTGGAGCGTGATGCTGCGCGTGAGCCCTTTCAGGGCCGCCGGCCTCACCTTCAATGCTCTGACCTGACCCTCACCTTATCCATTACCCTCCCCATCACCCGCGTGGTGGTGGCTACTATTGCGGCGGCGTCTTACCCGCGCCGCCGCACTACCCTCAATAAAAAAATCACGATCGACAAAGTACTACCCTCAACAGAGTACTACCCTCGACAAACCATCACTCCAGAGAAAAACGCTACCCTCTTCAAGTAAAAACGGCCCTTTTTTATGGCGCTAACGCATGAAGAGGCATAAAGCATAGTTATCGAAGTCACTCCTTGTAAAGGCTTGCCGGCACTAAACACTACGTACACAACGTACACGACGTACACTACGTTCAATAATAAGGCTACGCTTGCCGTTACCGAAAAAACGTCGTGTACGTCGTGTACGTTGTGTACGTAGTGTCTGGTGCCGGCTGAGCGTACATAGAGTTTCAGGAGTGGCTGCAGACAAAATGGTTGTAAAAAGGTTATTACTTGTAGATGCGTATAACTCTCGAGGCATTTGATGAAAGCGGATTTGCTGGTCAGGCTGGGCTTGCGATCGGACGATCTGGCCGAGAAGACAGCCGTCGTGACAGGCGCGGGGCAGGGTATAGGCAGGGAGCTGGCGATAGCGTTATCGAGGCTCGGGGCTGCCGTTGTGATCGCTGAGATCAAGGATACCGGCGCAGAAGTCGAGTCGCTGATACGCGCGGAAGGCGGCCGGGCGCTGTTCGTTAAATCGGACATATCTGACGAGAGCAGCGTCAATGCCCTGGCGGAGCAGGCCAGGGGGACTTTTGGCAAAGTCGATATTCTTGTGAACAATGCCGTCACGATATCGATCGGTTCGGTGCTGGAGCTGCCTCCCGCTGCGTGGGACCGAGCCTTTTCGGTGAACCTGAAAGGTCCGGTATTGCTGATCAAAGCGTTTTTACCGCAAATGCTGGGCCGTAAAGACGGCAGCATTGTCAACGTGCTGTCAAGCGAAGGCCTCGCATATCTGGCGCCTTACGCAGCCTCGAAAGGGGCCTTGCAGTCTCTGACCTCCTCCCTGGTGGCCGAGTTGGGAGAAAGCACCGGAGTCTCGGTGTTCAACTTCGCGCCGGGCATGATCGACACGCCGACCTTTAACGCGGCGGCGGAGCAGGTGGCCCCGCGTATGGGCCTGACGCCGGAGCAGTTCAAGCACCTTGGTGTGAACCCGGGCTACGAAGGCCTCATGCCAGCCGAAGATTGTGCGGCAGGCCTTGCCTACGCGATCGTCCACGCGAAGGAGAATCATGGCCAGACCGCTGACGCATTCAAACCCTTGATAGCTTCAGGGGCTATTCGAATGAGCGCATCTGCGGAGATCGCGAACGGCAAAAAACCGTCCGCCGTGCAGACGGGCACACCGACACAGGCGGGCGTAGCCAGCGCATCGAAGGAACTGCAAAAGGTAATCGAAGCGGTGAGCAGGGAAACTGAAGAGCTTGACCTCTTCAAGAAGACCTGGGTGAAGAATGACTTCAACCGCAAGGCCGGCATGAGCATCAAGGACTGGGTAGCGATGAGCGGAGACCTGACCCGCGACATGGAAGAGCTCGAACGATCGGGCAGATCAGATGCGATCAAAGGTAAGCTCCCTTACGTCATCTCCAGGCTGGAAAAGCTAGAGACCTATTTCCGGGCCCAGGCCGAGAACGCGAAGGGCTACTTTAAGGACCCGGAACAGAGGGATGTCGCGCTGGCCGAGCTGGCCCGCCGCGAGAGCGTCACTGCCGTGACGGTAAAAGCTTTGAAGGAACTGAGCAAATAGCAGGTGAAATTGTATGTCACGAGAGCTTTCCGATTACGACTGGGAGATCCTGAAAAAGCTGGCCCCGGAGCTGTGCGAAGACGGCACCTGCATATCATCCGGCCGAAAATACCGGTCCATACTGCCGCCCATCTCCATGCACTACGCGAAGTCGAAAGAAGATTTCCGCCAGCGGATAGATAAGCTGTCCGACGAGGAGATCGACTACCTCCTCTGCCTTGCGGAGAATGGCGAGGAAAGTCTGACGTGCATCCGCCCGGAGCATAAGGACGAGTTCATCGACATGGTAGGAAAGCGTGTCTCGCCCGAGCGTGCGAAGAAGCTGCAGAAGTTCATTGATTTCCTCGAGACCATGGGATAACGTTTTTTTATCGTTTAGCATTGCGACTATATTTGATTGGTACTTGCAGTTATCTCTGCCTAAGCTATGCGCCCCCTGTCACCCTGCCAAGGGCGCCAGTGGCCAAGGGCGCCAGGATGATATTAAAAGTAACAGTAGAACGTGTCCTGCGAATACGGCCGCCTACGCGCGCGTGCGTACATCAACGGGATTGAAACCGCATATCATCAGGCCAGCTCTTTAATTTTATTTAGAAGAAAAATTGCGTCTTCCGCTTTTAGGTTGACCGGCCGGTCTCGGATGTACTCCAGCAGTCCCGCAGCCTTTTCGTGAGAAATGATATCCGCCTTTACCGCCCGCCCGACGATGTACGGGTAAGTACGGTCGGGATAATAGAACCGCCCGGCCATCTCGATGATCGCATGCCGCTCGTTCGCCGTCAGTATGCCATCGGTCTCGGCGGCTTTGAGCTGATACCGCACGTTGACCAGCGGCTCGGCGATCTGTTCGCCTGTCACGGGGTTGAAGGTGACCGCGACCTCGTCGTCCTTCGTGATGCGGCCGGAACGGTAGCACTCATATACACGGCCCACCCCTATCATGCCGAACTCTGCCAGTTCGGCTGCGCGTAATGCGCCCATGCTGGAGCTGCCGTAGACTTTGATGCCTTTCTTCATGACGGCGATGATTTCCTTGTGGGCCACGGCTGTCTCAGTGAAGAACACGCCGTCGATGATGCCCACGGCTTCAGTCTTCTTCGGGAGCTTCGCAAGGTCGCCCCGGACGATGGGCCCCCTGTAATCGGCGTCAGGCAGAATGGCCTTCGCCTTTTCGATCGAAAAGCTGGGGCCGGTATAGATGACGATCATTTCCCGGTCCTGCGCGGCAACGGCGATGGCGCCGCGGCCACACGGCGGGCGGACGCGCCCTTGCACCGGGGGCCGATGCGCTCGCGGTCGATAGCGTACATTTCGAGGCCCGGGACGGTAACCCGTACCACCGGGACGCCGATCTTTCGCGTCAGATCGGTGACGATGACGCGTTCGGTGATCTTCTTCGACTTGAGCTGTTTGATCGACTTTTCGATGTCGCCCTTGTGCGATTTAGTCGAGAGATCAGGCAGCCCCTTCACAGCCACGGTGTCATCCGTTTCAGCATACCAGTGGCGGTTAAGCCGCTTCATGCGTTCGTAGCCGATCGTCCGGGTGACGCGCTCACGGTCGGTGTCCTCGCGGCCGCCGTGTATCTGGGTGGCCCGGCTCTGCGCCACTTCGGTAAGCGCGCGGAGCACGGCGATCCGGGCGTCGAGGTGCGTGCCCACGCCGATGACCAGCAGCGCAGGGTCCTGCAACTCCCGGTCGTCCGCCGCCGCCAGGACCGTGGGAATGCCCGTGTCCGTGGGCAGGTACCAGAGCTTCACGTCGACATTCGCATCGCCGAACCGGCGGAACATTTCAAAGACGAGGCCGTCGTCCTCGCTTACTACGATCGCCTGGCCTGGATCTCTGGTGACCTCGGCCAGCGACAGCGCATCCCGCTCCACGACCTCCATGAGCCCGTGGAAGATGGCCTCTTCCATCGTGTTACCCGACGCGAGGCCGTTAGTGTTACTCCGGAAGAGTCGCCCTGCGGCGGATGAATAAGGGTGGAACACCGCGTTACAGGGCAGCTTCACTTCTTCTTTGCCCATCAGGTCGTAGCCGTCATACCAGTCGAGCTTGACGTCAGGCAACAGCATCCCCGGCAGGATCAGGCTCTGCGGCGATACTACACCGGACCCTGCGGCGATCTCCTCACAGGTGCCCACGACGACCTTCTTTTTGTCGCCTTTCTGCATCTCGGACGAGTACCGCTCGATGGACTCCATGATCACCGAGACCTTAGCCTCTACAGGCGTGGCGCCCTTGCCAGCGTAGACCGAGATGGCGCCCTGCTGCGAGCCGGGCCGGATGGCCGAATAGACGGGTATGCCTATCCTGTCCAGGCCCGATATCTCCGCCACCCGCGTGACACCGATATCCGGCAGCAGCTTCTCCACGCGTTTCAGCGTCTCCTCCGGCGGGACGACGCGGTGCGTGTCTTTCGTGTAGAGCTTGGGGGTCTCTTTGAGCGTTATCTTCATTGAATCACCTGGTCCGGGCACACAACTCCAGCGTACGGTCATTCTCGTCGTGCTGTGCTAACAATTAATAGGCGATATCTTATTTAAATCGTTGTCGCGGCCCGGGAAATGACCCGTGGAAGTCACGGGAGACAGAAACCAAGAAAACATCAAGTTTATTATGACATAAACCGTCATTTTGATCGGAGACAAATATGGAGGCAAGCCAACCAATCGTCGCGAACGATCTCTACGGGCATCCGATCAAAGTGGGTACCATGGTCCGGTACATCACCACCCGCACACTGGGCAAGGTCACAGACCTGAAGGTCGAGGACGGCAAGACGTGGGCCCTTGTCGACAGCACGCAGCTCTACTACGATACACACTATCTCACGGTCACAGATGAGCGGGCCTCGTCCGAGGAAGACGATGAGAGTGTGAAGATCGACGTTGCGGACCTTGAGAAGAAGATCAAGGACATGGAAGACGCGCTCAAAATTACTGACGTCAAGAATGACAGCAGCTGCGAAGGCGGCGGATAGGCCGGCCTCCGGGCGCTCGCGCGCGCGAAATGCATACAGGAGATGTGCGGCAACCCGGCCTGTTTAATTATTGATTGACCATAAAGAATTAGAAAGGAAAGGGCTTTAGCTCGCCCATTCCTTCAGCCGCTTGTACAGTATCTTTTCCATCTTTTTAACCGTCTTCTCGTCGCCTCTGAAGCAGAGTAGCTCACGCTGGATATCGCTGACGCCGATGGGCACGTAGTAGTCGTTTCTCATGGCGATCTCTATATTGTACTCTTTCGCCATCTCGAGAATGAGCTTCCGGGGCGTGCCTGGCGGGATGATCATGTCGAACTTGCCCGGGATGAGCGGGTTGTGCTTCGTGTCGACATTCTTAATGCCGAGGGCTTCCTCGACGGACTTCAGGTCGATGTCCCGCCGGGCGATGAGGCTCTCGATTGACTCGCCATCTTTCGCTTTCGGCGCGGCTTTCTTTACCGGCTTCTTCACGGCCGTCACTTTCACGGAAGCCTTCTTCGCGACAGGCTTCTTCGTCGTCTTCTTCGTTGCGGCCGCGGTCCTGGCTGCGGTCTTTGCCGCGGGCTTGGCCGCGGGCTTTGACACTGCTTTGATGGCTGTTACCTTCCGGGTAGTCGGTGATTTCTTAGTGGCTGGTATCGTAACACATCCTGTCGTTGGTTAACATCATATAGTCATTTTATGAGATGCAGGGTCGTCTTTCGGGGAAGCCGATCAGCCGTTCCGGCCGAGAATTTTGCTCAGGGTACTGCGGCCTTTCCGCTTGCCCCTGGCAGCTGCAGCATCTTCGGCGTCCGGACTGCCCGGGGGCTCGCGCAGTTTCTTCTCGGTCAGCGCCCTGGAATAATTTTCCTTGACCCTTACCACTTCGTCCGGCACGCCTTTGATGCGTATGATCAGGGCGCCCATGCCGGAATCGTAGAAGGGAAAGACGATGTTTTCGTTATTATCTTCGATGGCAACGGTTATGTAGTCTTTGCCCAGCGGCTTCAGGCCCAGCACTTTGAAGTCTGGCTCGCAGTAGTAGATATCCTTGAACTTTTCCCGGATATATGCCTCGCACTCCTTGAAAGTCCGGAAATGCGACATGATATCGTAGTTGAAGTTACGGAGGGAAACGTCCATCGGGCAGGTAATTGCGACAGCTTCGCGCTTTTTTCCCGAAGCATCTGCGTAACGCCCCAGGGTGAGAGACTTCGAGTAGCTTGACCGGATGCGCTTGACCTCGTCGGCCACGCCTCCGAACCGCAGCACGAACGTGCCCATGCAGGGCTTCGTATAAGGAAAGACCAGCGTGTCGTCGGACTCGGCTTCGACGGCGACCGGCACGGCCGTGTCGCCGAGGAGGCGCAGCCCCAGCACCCGGTAGCCGGGCTCGAAATAGTAGACCTCCCAGTACTTCTCGCGGATGAAGTCTTCAGCCTGGGCGTAGGTGATATGCTGCAGTAGCACTTCGTAGTCGTAGTCGTTAAGGCAGGGCATTTTTTATTGTCCTCACTTGTTCTGTAGCTTAATGCGCTGGCCCATAATGCACTTGCCGCCGCGCCTGCCGCCCAGCGGGACCTTCGGAGTGCCGAAGGAGTTCATACAGCGGGCCATGACCGCCGCTCCCCTGGCGAGGCCGTCGTCGCAGAACATCACGTTGTTTACCGCACCATTCTTGTATATGCCCATCTTGTCGATCTTCTCGATGATCAGGTACGGCTTGTTTCCCGTGATCCCGGCACGGCCGGTTATGCCCATGGCCGTCTGGTCGGAGATGATCTTATGGTCCAGGGCACACTTGATGAGACGCTCGGCGATCCTTGCGCTCACCTCGTCCAGTGTGGCCAGCATAGTCTTGACGCCATGCTTGTCATATACTTCTTTGCCGACCTCGTGGAGATTCGGCAGGTCCTTGCCGTTCTCGCCGACCTCACAGCCGACGAGCATGACGCCGTTGTTCTTCGCCGCGGCAGGGTTGACCGGCACGCTGCCATACCACTTGCGGCCGTCCGGCACTACCTCGATCTGGACCATCTCGTGCGCCCACTTCGCGTATTGATCAATGGCCTTGTCCTTCAGGGCTTCGGTCAGCATACCCGGCTTGATCTTAGCGGTGACGTCGAGTACATTGCCATATCTGGGGTCCACGAGCGGCGAGCCGCGCACGATCGCGTCAGACACAGCCCCGGCGAGGCCGCAGAAGCTGCCCACGGTCCTGGCATACGGAAGCTGGTCATTGGTGATACGCCCCTTAAGCGTGGTGCCGAAATCGATACTCAGGCACGGGTTCCGGAAGTCGACGTCTGCCCACTTGGCAGCTTCCTTGATGCCGGCCGTGGCCAGCTCGGCTTCCATTTCGTTTGCCACGATTTCCACGCCCGTGCTGCCGATGGGCGGCAGTGTGCTGGCGACGGCGCCGTCGAAGATGACCTTGTCCAGATACGAGTATGGCCGAATGCGCTCCGGGATATTTTCTTTCGTCATGGCGGGGCACATGTTCTTTGGCGGTACGCCGGCGTTAATGCAGCCGTCAGCAAGCGCCAGGATGAACTGGCCTATGTCGTCGGGGCTGTCGAAGCCCGCCACTACGCCCGTGGAGCGCACCACGAAGTTGAGGTCCTCCTTCACAGTCAGGCCCACAGCCTCGTGTGCCTCGAGCAGGCATCGCTCCACCATCTCGGCGACGGAATTCCGGGTGAGCCTGGCACCGTCAAGCGTCTTCCCGAACACGTCTTCACCGGGCCTGGGCGGCCTGACGTCACGGGACATCTTGACAGTCTTGTTGAGCAGGTACGTCTTGCCTGTCTCCAGGTTGGTGGCCGTGAGGATGCACTTGGTCGTGGTGTTACCCATTTCGGCCGACGCGACGATGTAATAATTAGTTCTGTTGATGTCGACCTTGACATGCATGCCCGGGGAGCTCGTCGTCGGGAGAAGCGACAGGTAAGGGCTCTCCGCTATGTGAGGCTTCGGGCCAATTATACGAAGTAAAGGCTTTATTTGCATCCAGAATCACCGGGGTGTAATTATCGAACTTTTTTACCCTGATACGATATATTTTGTGCTTTAACAACGGGCTCGGCAGACGTTGTGGACATGCCATGGGACCGGTCGACAGGGTGACGATATCGACAATATCGATAATATCTACGATATCGTACAATATCTCTACTATACGCCGCTATATGGCTTAAATAGTACGGCTATGGAGCATGCAATAACGTTGTAGAAAGTTTTGCTAAAAAAAGAAAAGGAAGAACTGGCAGTTGCCTGCCAGTTGTTTCGATTTATACGAGCTTCTTGAGCGGGTGGACATCCACGGTGGTGGTGCCCAGGTCCCTTGCAGCCTCGGCCATGATGATGTCGTTCATGGCGACTGCGGGGAAGACCTCGATCGAGTGCTCGATGGGGCCGTACAGGCAGAAGTTGCAGCCGAGGGTGATGGCCACCAGGTTGCTGCCGATATCCGACGGCATGTATGCGCCTTCCTTGCCGGGCTGCTTCTTGAACTTCTTCAGCCACGCCCATGCGGACGGGATGTTGTGGTAGCCGCCGCCCACGGGCTCTCCGAGCTGGGACTTGACAGCAAAGATGGACCGGTAGGTTGCACCGGAACCGCTGCCCAGCGGGGTTGCCGCTACATCGAGGAGAGGCCTTGTAATGCCCTTCTCTGTAGCGAGCGTCAGCATGCCCTTTGCCTGTCCTCCTCCGCCCTTGGTGAACATGTTCATGCGGCCCTTGACCGACATGTCCTGAGCGTTGAAGCCCAGCACGATGCACGACGTGAACTTGAGGGGCTTGATGGCGTCAATTTCCGCCTGCTGTGCGGCCATGTTGATCGAGTTGTAGATCACACGGTCCGAGACGCCGATCTCGTCGGCCTTCTTGGCACCGTCGATCCTGGACTGGGCGACGGTGGAGTCGATGAGGAACGCGCTCTTGCCTGCGTCTGCATACCAGGTGATATACTTCTGGATTGCTTCGCTGGTGTCGGCGACAATCTGGACCCAGATCGGGTTGCCGGTGGTGTCCGACATCTCTTCCTGCTGCCTGATAAGCTGCTCTGCGCCTTCCTTGTTGAACTCGCCCTTCTTGCCGTCAATAAGGATTTTTTCCTTGTTGTAGAAAATCGAGCCAGCCAGTACCGTGGGGTACTCGCCCGGCTGTCCGCCTACCTTACACTTTGGGAACTCGTAGACTTTCTGTGCATTTGTATACTTAAACATTAGATTCTCCTCCTTACACTAACTTTAACTGGATGAAGATGCTGTACGCGACGTAAACTAACACTCCGAAGAGGATGCCGTACAGTATTCCGATTTCTCTGCCTAGATGCTTTCCTTCCGACTGCTGGATCTCTGACGCGACGAACTCCACCTTTTCTTCGATGGAATCGATACGCTTGATCGCTGCCGAATAGTCCTTGGGGTCAATGACAGGCCCGATCGGTCCTAAGTTGGGCTTCGCCTGGCCGCCCGCCGGGCCGCCCGCCTCTGGCTCGACCTTGCCGGTCTCGATGCCGTAGGACAGCTTGAATTCTGGTAACAGTTTGACGTAGTTAACCATTTACAATCCCTCCTATCCTCCTCCATTACACTAAGCCTAACTGGATGAAGATGCTATATGCGACATAAACTAACACTCCGAAGAGCATGCCGTACATGATTCCAACTTCTCTGCCTAGATGTTTTCCCTCCGACTGCTGGATCTCAGATCCGACGAACTCCACCTTCTCATCGATGGCGTCGACTCTCTTGATCGCTGCCGAATAGTCCTTGGGGTCAACAACTACCATTTAAATGATCCCCTGCATTTGGAGGAACACCGGTATTACTACCAGCAGGAAGATGAATGCCAGGCCGATGATGAATCCGAGGACCTTGGTCGCACCTACTGCGGTCGTAAGCTTCTGGTTCCTTGAGATCAGTTGCGCACGGTAGCACATGTCTTCGGTCAGAGGGGCTATTTCACGGTCCGGCTTCGCGGCTGCCATGGTAAAGGTTGCTCCGCCTTCGGCTCCGCCTTCAGCGGCTGCGATCTCCTCTTCGCTGCCAATCTGCTTTTCCTTGATGGTAAGCAGCATCGGCTCGCCCGCGAACGCTCCCGGGTCCTTCGCAATACAGTCCTTAATAGCCGCAGTGATCTTGGCCTCATCCTCTACATCAATCATGTAGACAGTCTGGACCTGCTCCTGGAACCTCTTGACAGCCTTGTCATCAAGGTTCTCGATAAAGGGAATAGCGCCCTTAGCATTAATGATCCTGCCTTCCTTCAGACCATACTTGTGCAGACACTCGAGCGCATCGCCCGCAATGTGGCCCTTGACCTCCGAACCGCAGATAATCACGAACCTGATGTTCGGGTTAGAGATGACGTTAGCCACGATCTTCTCGATACCCAGGTTCTCAGTCTTGAACGGGCCCGAGATAGCGGCACCAGCCTTGATAGGGAACAGGTTGAAGTGAGACCCCGCCGTCGCTACTGCAACGCAGCTCTTAGCGTCACCCACATCAAACTCGCCCTTAATCACTGGCCAACCCGCTGCTGGCTCCTTCTTAGTAACCATATCAAATCACCTCACTTAATCCTCAGGGCGGACAAGTCGAGACCGCCCGGGAAGAGCAGCGCAAGCAGTATGACCGATATGACGATACCGATCATGATACCTTCCATCTTACCTGCATACCATCCCATGGTGAACTTGTTCATGTAGCCGATACTCTTGATGTCGCCCTTAATGAGCCTGAGCCTGGTCTGGATCATCATGATCTCAGAGGCCATGCCACTCACGACACCGCCGGTCATAGGAACGGCTCCGCCTTCGGCTCCGCCTTCAGCGGCTGCGATCTCCTCTTCGCTGCCAATCTGCTTTTCCTTGATGGTAAGCAGCATCGGCTCGCCCGCGAACGCTCCCGGGTCCTTCGCAATACAGTCCTTAATAGCCGCAGTGATCTTGGCCTCATCCTCTACATCAATCATGTAGACAGTCTGGACCTGCTCCTGGAACCTCTTGACAGCCTTGTCATCAAGGTTCTCGATAAAGGGAATAGCGCCCTTAGCATTAATGATCCTGCCTTCCTTCAGACCATACTTGTGCAGACACTCGAGCGCATCGCCCGCAATGTGGCCCTTGACCTCCGAACCGCAGATAATCACGAACCTGATGTTCGGGTTAGAGATGACGTTAGCCACGATCTTCTCGATACCCAGGTTCTCAGTCTTGAACGGGCCCGAGATAGCGGCACCAGCCTTGATAGGGAACAGGTTGAAGTGAGACCCCGCCGTCGCTACTGCAACGCAGCTCTTAGCGTCACCCACATCAAACTCGCCCTTAATCACTGGCCAACCCGCTGCTGGCTCCTTCTTAGTAACCATTTTACATCAACCCCTGTACCTTGGCGAACCATATCAGGACGAATACGCAAGCAGCGATGCCGCCGACGATGAATCCGTAGAATATGTTGGTCCATATGCTGGCATAGTAGATCGACTTGGTCCTTCCGGGCCATGAGTCCAGGAAGGCGCCGGTCGGTGCCAGCGAGTTCATCAGGTCGTCTGCATACTTGTCCAGCTTGTCGAGGTTCTCGTTGATCGGCTTGAAGTTGTACTTCATGACGCCGCCGGCGGCGCCGGCCTCTGGCTCGACCTTGCCGTTGTCAATGTTGTAGGACAGGCCGAATTCCGGTAATAGCTTTATGTTGGTCATTTACTGTCCCTCCTCCTTCTTCGGTAAGAGACCAGTGGCCATGATCGTCACGCCGCTCTCCTTGACCTTCTGCCAGTACGCGTTGTATGCGAGTGCCCATGCAACCATGCCGAGTACGATAGTAATCGCAGATACTGCGACGTCGGCCTTGAATACATATAGCGACAGGAATCCAAAGACTACAGTGCTCATCAGGGCCGATTCGACGGCGAGCACCAGAGTCCTCCTCTGATTCTCATCCGGGCCGAGGCACGCGTTGAACGGGTGCAGCATCGGGAGCGCTCCTACGATGAACAATGGCGCGATGAAGCCAGTGTTGATGACTAAGTCGACCATCGGGGTGAATGCAAATGCACCCGTGATAGTAACCGTGTAGCCCATGTAAATCAGGCTTGCTGCGCCGGAGATCATGGTCATGCCGATCTGCATGGTCGGGATCTTCATCTTCAGGATGTTCTGGGCGATGAAGCCGATGATGTAGCCCTGGACCAGAGCCAGTACCAGTGCGGCTATCGGGCCGACGAGGATACCGAGCTTGATATTTTCTATAACGGTTGTGGTCAGGTATTTTGCCGCCAGCCAGTCGCCGACCTTAAGGCCGAGCAGCGTGCACAGCAGGCCCATACCGAACGCGAGCATGCCGATGGACGGGACACCCGTGCCGATACCATATTTACAGATCTTCCTGACAGCGTCCGCGCCCCATACGGTGGCGAGGATTGCGCCCACAGCGCCCAGGAAGACGAAATAGCTGACCCCCAGGGCTGTATTCAGTAAGACTGCGGCATAGATGCATATGAGGCCGCCGATGATGCCTACACCGGCGAGCGTGTACCAGTCAATGTCTTTAACTTCGCTCATTTAGAATACCCCCGCCTGCAGGGCAATGATTCCAGCTGCCCAGATGCCGAGTACCAACGAAGCAAGCAGACAGGCAATGAACGCCCGTGGCCACCTCTTGAACTTGGGGTCGTGGAAGCCTTCGATCGTACCGGTGATGTTGTACGAGGCAAGCACGGAGTTCACGAAGAAGATGCCGACTGCGCCGAACGCAGCGGTGGCAATCGACAACTGCCCGCCCAGCAGAGCCAGGTAGATCAGTGCGCCGCCTGCGCCGCCGAACAGTCCGCCGAACAGCGAGCTGATTACAGCGACGGTCGGGGTGCCGTGTCCCTCTGTACCCCTGGTCACATACAGGTCCTGCCTGTCGCCCGTGATCGGGTCGACCTTGACCTTGGCCGAAACCAGGGGCACGCCGATACCGAATGCGTACAGGATGTTTGCCATTACTGCCAGGATGACCATCATCAGCATTGCGCCGACGATGCCTGCCACGACGATAATAGCGATTCCCAGAAGGATGTTCGTGTCGCTAAGCTTGGCAACGGTAAAGATGCTGCCGTCGCTGACTGCCTGGGCGAAGCCCGGGTAGGAGATTTTTCCTGACACGATCTCTGCCGTCACCAGTCCGGCGCTGATCAGGCCAAGGAAGCCCGACGATGCCGCCAGCATGGTGGTGCCGGTTCCGATACCGGTCGCCTGCGCCATCGCAGCCGGGGCACCGCCCACGGGCACGAAGTGAACGCCGAGGCCGACGAGCAGACCGCCGAGGGCAATAAGTGCCACAATGAATACTAATGTTATCGGGTCCATTCTTAAGCCGCCTCCTTCTTGTACGGGCCATAGGTCTTGCGAGCCCATATCTCCATGATCCTGTTGCCGATCACCCATATGACGACGATCAGCAGGCCGGCGACCATTGCGCCCCACCCGTTCAGGTAGTTGATGAAGATGATGTGCCTCCACAGGTCGACAAAGACCGTCAGGCCAAGGCCGAGTCCGGTGAGCGGGCCGCCGTGCTTCACACAGTAGCCTGCGATGTCGATGCTGTTCCTGAGGCCGACCTCGCCCTTCTGGACGATCTTACCAGACTGTGCGGCCGGGAGACCCATGCCGAACTGCTTGTACTGGTACTGCCTCTCGGCACCATAGTGAACATCGCCGACAGCAGAGCCCATGCCGCCCGTCATGACGCCCCAGAGAAGAGCCAGGATTGGGAACGGGAATGGCTGTCCGATAATGACATTCAAAAGATACGAGAAAGTTGCGATACCCATCGTTGCAATAAAAGCGTGTGCAATAATCGGTGGTGTGGTTGTCAATAATATATCGAGATATATCGGCTGACCGAACCTCTTTTGACCGGTAAGCCTGCCCGTATAGGCTGTAGTGGCGTAAACGCCATACATTAATGCCGCTGTCGCAGCACCTAATGCTAAAGCAATAACGATATTTAGACTGAACGCAACGCTCAGCGCTAAAGCAATGGCTGCTCCAGTAGCAGCTAATAGTCCATAGGCTACAGGCTCACCGCAAATCGCTTTGTTGTATACGCGGTGAAGATAGCCTACCTGTGGAGCCAGCTGGACTTGTGAGTTCGCGTTAGACTGAGAACCGAAGTCTGACTCCAGGTCCTCGGCCGCGCCCGCAATTGTGGCGCACGCACCCATAAGTGCCAGTGTTCCAAGGCTAACTGCCAATTCTTCCATGTGTTATCCTCCTTTTAGTTCATAATTATGGACAAGCATTGGGGCAATAATCCATAATCAGGCTATAAGTATCATTAAAAAGAGGGCTTGGAGAATAATAAAACTTTCGAGAGCATAATTAGAAAAAAGGCATAATGTAAGCCCTTTTATTAATATAAAAATATCATGATAAATTGACTCCGATGCCTCAAAGCGCCTGCTGCCACGAAAGGTAGTATTTATAGATGGTTGCCTCTGAAGCCATTTTTTTGCCTGCCGTCAGTATTGTCTCAGCATGATGCCCGGATTCCGAGGCAGAGGTCCGGCGACTGAAGGATGTATAAAGCTTTCACCGACGATGAAAGGCCATCGTTCAATGTGAAATATATATATACTACGTCGCATATGAGTAATTTGATGGTAAGAAAAGTCAAGCGCAGGGTGTCGTGCCTCCCAAAGGCAACTTATTTTAAGCCCAGAGAGGTTCCGCTCTGCGATCTCGAGATTATCAACTTATCCATTGAGGAGCTGGAGTCGATCCGGCTCTGCGACCTCCTTCAGGTAGAGCAGAACGAAGCCGCTGACAGGATGGGCATCTCCCGTAAGACCTTCTGGAACGACCTGCAACAGGCCCGGCAAAAGGTGGCAGATGCCCTCGTCAACGGCAAGGCGATCGAGATCTCCGGGGGCAACTACGTCAACAGCGGCGAGTGCAAGGTCGAATTCCTTTGCAGGGGATGCGAATACACATGGGAGTCCCAGTGTAATACAGGGCGTCCCGACCGCTGCCCGAAATGCGGCTCAGTAAGCATTTTCAGGGTGGGAGGCGACGGGATGGGAAAAAGGATCATGAAGCAAGGCTACTGCTGCCCCAGGCACAGGAAAGAGGCAGAAGCCGACAATACAAAAGGGAGCTTAAAAAATGACGAAAATAGCGATACCATCAATGAGTGATGAGGGAATGGAATCGGACGTGTGCGCGCACTTTGGCTCATGCGGATTCTTCACGATAGTAGACCTGAAAGACCGGACGGTCCCGGAGGTCAGTGCAGTCAGTAATGGCACACACGATGGCGAACACAACTGCGCCGCCCCGGCAGTCTTGCTGAAGTCAGAGGGCGTCGACGCCGTCCTGGTTTCAGGCATCGGCGGGCGGCCGCTGATGTCCCTGACTGAGAAGAAGATTAAAGTGTTCGCCGGCGCCGTGGGCAAAGTATCCGACGCCGTCCAGGACTATAACGAAGGGCTGCTGCAGGAGCTCTCCACGAAAGGCACCTGCAACTGCTCGCACCATTATCATTAGAGGGATACAGATGAGCGATACCGGAACGGAACAGTGCAACTCGTGCCAGGATAAAGGCTCAAGCACATGCGATACCTGCGGCTCGAAGGCCGGAGCGGGTCCGACCGAGCAGCAGGCAAGGATCGACAGGAACCTGAGTAAAATCAAGAACCGTATTGCCATCGTCAGCGGCAAAGGCGGCGTGGGCAAGAGCACGGTCACGGCAGGCATCGCGTACAACCTGGCCAGGAAAGGCTACAGGGTAGGCATCCTGGACGCGGACGTCAGCGGCCCCAATATACCCCACCTGATGGACGTGGAGTACAAGAAGATGACCGGCTCGAAAGACGGCCTTATCCCGGTCATAGCGGCAGGCGGGATCAAGATTGCCTCGGTGGAATCCCTGATAGACGCCTGCGATTCACCGGTCGTATGGAGAGGCCCGATGCGCAGCTCGCTGATCAACCAGTTCCTCGCAGACGTGCAGTGGGGCGAGCTGGACTTCCTGCTCGTCGATCTTCCGCCGGGCACCGGGGATGAGCCCCTGAGCGTCATGCAGATGATACCGCTGACCGGCCTCATCATCGTGAGCACGCCTTCGAAGCTCTCCATCCTCGACGTCAGCAAGATCATCAACATGGCAAAAGCCCTGAACGTCAGGGTGATGGGCATCGTGGAGAACATGGCGTATTTCGAGTGCCCCGGTTGCCACGATAAAGTGTACCCCTTCGGGAAGGGCACCGTGGAAGTGCTGGCGAAGAGATACGGGCTGCCGCTGATCGGGCAGCTGCCCCTGGACCCGCTCAACAGCGGCAGCGATGTCATCACTTCAGGCGAATCGCCATCCTCCCGGTGACGGTCAAAGTGACGGATAAAATTCTGGATACTTTTCGCGGTGATTTGAATGAGTGTGCTGGTAGAAGTCAAAGACCTGACTGTCCGCTACAACGGGAAGAAAGTGCTGGACGGGGTAAACCTCGACATCGAAGAAGGCGAGACGATCGGCATCATCGGGCGCAGCGGGGCCGGCAAGACCGTGCTGTTGAACGTGCTCCGTGGGCTGGACGACGAAATTCCGGCCACGGGCCAGGTCATCTACCACACAGCCCGCTGTGACGAATGCGGCCGCATTGAGCCACCCTCGATGAGCGGTAAAACATGCCCGAAGTGCGGCGGCAGCCTGCGGCCCTTTTCTTACGAATGAACGACCGGTCAGACGACCGGACTATCCGTGATGTCGCCGGGCGCGACGCGATCATGATCCAGCGCACGTTCGGCATATACGGCGACGACAGCGTGATCGAGAACGTATTCAAGGCGCTGGACAGCGTAGAATTTAACGGGAACCGAATTGATGAGAGCGGCTGATCTAATCGATCGCGTCCGGCTGTCTCACCGGATGATGCATATAGCGCGGGACCTCTCGGGCGGCGAGAAACAGCGTGTCGTGCTCGCCCGGCAGCTGGCAAAAGAGCCTATGTTGTTGTTAGCCGACGAGCCTACCGGCACCCTCGATCCCAAAACAGCCGTAGTTGTCCACGACTGCATCAAATCGATGTCTAAGGAACTCGGCATTACAATTCTCATTACTTCTCACTTCCCGGAGGTCATCCAGGAGTTGGCCACCAGGGCTATCCTGCTGGAAGACGGCAGGATCGTGAAGAATGGCTCGCCATCAGAGGTCATCGCAGAGCTCTTGAAGGGCAGCGAAGTCGGTCGAGAAGCGGCAGGTTGCCGCAGGAGAGCCCGTTATCCGCGTGACAGGACCTGACCAAGAAGTACTTCTCTGTCGACCGGGGAGTCATCAACGCGGTCAACGGCGTGTCCTTCGACGTGAAAGAAGGGGAGATCTTCGGCATCGTGGGCGTCAGCGGCGCCGGCAAGACTTCCCTTATGAGCATCATGACGGGTAACCTGGAGCCGACCTCGGGCATCGTCGAGATGCGCGTCGGCGAGGACTGGGTGGACATGGCGGAGCCCGGATACTATGCACGGGGCCGCGCCAAGCCATATATCGGGCTGTTGTACCAGGAATATGATCTCTACCCGCACCACACGGTAATCGAGAACCTGACGGAATCGATCGGGCTCGACTTCCCCGCAGAGCTGGCCGAGAAAAAGGCGATCGGCACCTTGCAGATCGCCGGGTTCACCGAGGCGAGGAGCCGGGAGATCATGGACAGGTACCCCGGAGAGCTATCGGAAGGCGAAAGACACCGGGTCTCCTTCGCACGTGCGCTTATCAAAGAGCCGCACCTGATCGTGCTCGACGAGCCTACCGGCACGATGGACCCGATCACCAAGCAGTACGTGATCAGCTCTATCTTTACGGCCAGGGAAGAAGCGGGCGAAACGTTCGTCATCGTGTCACATGACATGGAGTTCGTGGACAAGGTCTGCGATCGCGTGGCCTACATGAAAGGCGGAAAAATTATTGCCATGGGTAAGCCTGAAGAGGTTCTCCCGGCCATAAAAACGAGCGCAAAATGAGAACCACTATACAGTTTGGCCCACAGCACCCGGTCTGGATTGAGCCGCTCCGGCTTAAGCTCAGCCTGGACGGGGAGATCGTAGTCGATGCCGACCTCGAGGCAGGATATTGCCACAGGGGCATCGAGAAGAAGTTCGAATGGGACTACAACAAGGGCGCATACCTGTCCGAGCGGATATGCGGCATCTGCACCCAGCACCACTCGACCTGTTTCTGCACCGCGGTCGAAGGCACGATCCCGGGCCTGGAGCTGCCCCGCGGGCGCCGTTGTCCGCATGATCATGCTCGAGCTGGAACGTCTCCATTCCCACCTGCTGGCCATCGGGCTCACGCTGGAATCGATCGGCTTCGAGAACCTGTTCATGCTCTGCTTCAGGAACAGGGAAATGGTGCTCGATGTGTTCGAGCGGTCCACGGGTAATCGCGTCCTGCATGGCATTAACGTCGTGGGCGGCGTCCTCCGGGACATAGGGCCGGAAATGGCCGGCGAGATCGATCGCTTCTGCGACGAGATCGAGAAAAAATGCCGTGACCTTGAGGATATGATCACGAAGAGCTACACCATCCGCCAGCGGCTTGCCGGTACGCGGGCGTAATGAGCGAGCAGCTCGCGAAAGAACTGGGCATGGTCGGCCCGGTTGCCCGGGGCAGCAACGTGCCTTACGATGTCAGATCTGTAGCCCCGTACCTGCTATACAAAGAGATCGGCTTCAAACCGGTCGTCGAAAAGGACGGAGACTGCTGGGCACGTAGTGTCGTCCGTGTCCGGGAACTGTACCAGTCGATCGATATCATCCGGCTGTGCCTCCCGCTGCTGGACGGAGCACCCGCTGAAGATTTTCGCAAAGCCCGGGAAGCTGCCGGAAGGCGAGAACTTCGCCCGGGTCGAAGCGCCCAGGGGCGAGCTGTTCTATTACGTCAGAGGCAAAAAGTCTAAAGACCTGGACCGCGTCAAGGTCCGAACGTCGACGTATGCCAACGGCGCAGGAATCGTGCCCCTGATCAAGGGATCTCGTCTTGCCGACGTCGGACTGATTACCATAACATTCGATCCATGTATCGGATGCTTTGACAGGTGAGACGATATGCCTGACGCCAGTGCTGCGGTACCTGTGAAGCACACTGCAGGTTCGGCGCACTCAGGGTCGCATTAAGACAGCGTCATGCGTCTGTATCAATAAAATTGACCTGAACGAGGCCTGTGTGAAGTCCATAGCGGATTATTGTGCTGATTCCAACGTGCCAATCATAGGACGGATTCCCTATGACAGGGAAGTGTTCGACAGCGTGCGCCGGAGCATGATACCCGTGTCATGCGCGGGAAACAGTGTAAAAAGCAGCTATAAACAAATGTTTGACAGTTTAAGCCTGGTCATAGATAAAAAGAGAGAAACAATGAAAATTTGTATACCGATAGAAGGCGAGTCAGTATCACAGCATTTCGAGCACACGCCCAGGTTCCTGATCGTCTCATTAGAGAACGGAAAGATCGTTTCCCGGCAAATATTCAACAGCCCCGGCCATGAGCCCGGGCTTCTGCCGAAGATCATGTCAGAACTCAACGTCACCCTCGTTATTGCCGGTGGCATAGGAAGAAAGGCGCGGGATATGTTTGAGGAGAAAAACATCATCGTTATCTGCGGCGTCACAGGGAACATTTACGACACGATTCAGGCGCTCATAGATGGAAAGCTCGTTTCCAGAGAGAACCTGTGCGATCACTGAGTTGCCGCTATAATATATACTAATGAGGGAGCGGGGTGAGCCCGAGCGTGCCAGGTTTCATAAAAGACTTTTTAAAAACTTCGAGAAAAAAAGGAAAAAAGATTGGAGCGGCAAAGCTCCAATCGGATTTGTGCGTTTACTTTGCTGGGATAACGAGGCTGCGCTCGCCTGCAGGCATGAACTCGCGGATTGCGCCGCGAGCAAACTCTTTCCTGGGCTCCGTGAAGTCGAAGGCCAGGTTCTTGTCTGCGAAGCAAATCTTGATAAGCGGGCTCGCTACCCACGCATCGCCGCGGGCGAAGTGAGCTGCACCGGCGATACCGGTGTAGCCACCCTGGTGGCCCACGTTCATTGCGTAGTTCGGGTAGTTCGGGCCTCTCAGCTCGTCGATTGCACCCTCATCGGACCGGCACGAGAATACGTTGGTCGCGCCGCACTGGTCCTGCAGGTCGTATCCGAAGAATCCGAGTCTGCCCCATGCTTCCTTGTGCAGGTACATGGACAGGTACCAGGCAGACAGGCCCGCGTTTGCGTTGCCGGTTGCCATGGCGGTGCACGAGCCCGCAGCTGCAGACAGCACCGTTGCCCTCTGCGAGCCACCGAAGTGGTCCTCGAGGGTGGTCGGGTACTTCTCGTACTGTTCAATACCGTACAGGGTGACTTCAGTGCCGATGTCGTTGACTACGTCCATGGTGCACTTCGCCTTTGCGACGCCGTACTTGCCCTTGATGTAGTCGTAGCCGTAGTAGACGAAGTCATCCAGAATGTCGTCGGTGTATGCCGCAGTTGCGTACTGGGTGAAACCGACACCGCCGGACATGTAGCTGCCGAGCCAGATCTGGTCGTACAGCATGCAGCCCGCACCGACTACCTCGAGGGTAGACTTGCACGGGTCGTCCGGGTACTTTCTGTGGGTCTGGACAATGTCTGCCAGGAAGCCGAAGGACAGTCCACCGGGCTCGTTGGGGCCACGGGCACGCCTTGCGGGCAGCAGGTTGGCCATCTCGACCAGGGCCGCGTGCTTTGCGGCGAATGCGAGGTCTGCGACGGCCGCTTCACCGGCGCACATCTTGTACGCGTCGATGAACGACATGCCGATCTGCATGGCGGACCATCTGGAGGACGTGCCGCCGTCGCAAGTCCTGACCACGGTGGTCGGGATGTGGACGGCCTGCCACAGGGACTTGCCGACTGCCTTCTTGAGGGCTGCGGCCTGGTCCTTGGGGAACGCCTTGTTGATGTCGATGACATACTGCTTGTCAATGGAGTCGGCGAGCTCGTCGTCGCCGGTGAATACCTTGACGTAACAGTCATCGGTCAGGTTCGGGTTGGTCTCGACCATGTGTTCCTGAACGACCGCTGCACCGGGCATGGCGTGGTTGAGCACGGCCAGGTAGTTGCTGATCGTTTCCGGAGTCACGGCCTTGCCGAGACGCTTCTCCAGGGTCTGGTGAGCGACATCGAGACCGACGATGACGGTCCTGCGTATGTCGTCCCAGAACTGCTGCATAGCAGCGTTGTTGACGAAGTGGAGGTCGTCGCCCTCAACCGCAATGTCTGTGCCGCTGACTACATAGTTCATCAGCTGCCTCTGGCCAAGGGGGATACCGCCCATGTGGACCATGGGGTTGTATGCGGAGATGCCCCTCTTCTTCGCGATTGCGTCGCCGGCCTTCTTGAACTCGACCTTTCTCTTGGACTGGGTGTAACCCTCGTACTTGTACTTGGTTACCTGGGAGGTCGGGTCCTCGGCGAACTTCTTCTTCATTGCCTTTAAGAATCTCTTCTGGGTTTCCTTAACTGCCATATTGTTCACCTCTCCTTATACCTTCGGGCTGAAGCCGAACTTCGTCCTCAGGGTGAAGATTCTCTGCACCCAGCCGACTACTTCTTCGTCCGACC
>CAVYKK010000001.1:0-41742 GCA_963769045.1 uncultured Methanocellaceae archaeon | reverse complement strand
TGAGATACCATGACCGATTTCGCCGAAGAGATTTTTAACCTGCTCGGGAATCCCAACGACAGCCTCCGGCTCTCGTCGATGGTCGATTCTTTCGAGATGAAGGAAGGCAGCGGCGACCTGCCGGAAGTAGTGGTGCACGTGAACAAGTCGACTCCCCCGTCGGACGTCCGGTGGATCAAGGACACGCTTTCCGACTACGATATGTTCTATCGCTTCACGGTAATCCAGTAAGCCCGTTTTGTAACGCTTCGAACGCTCGTCCGCTCGCGCACGCGAGGACGATTTTCCGGCTTTTAATAAAATTACCTGTCACTGCGGGTCATCCCGGGCCCTGACCTCGGAAAAAGTAATAATAAACTCGGTGCCGTTCTCTCTTTTGACCTCGATGGTGCCGTTGAGCTGGTCCGTGAGCGTGGAGACGAGCTGCAGCCCCAGTGTCGGGGTCTTGCGGATGTCGATCGACTCGGGGAAGCCGACGCCGTTATCTGCGACGGTCAGCCTGTACTGGCCTTTACCGCCGGTCTCGTTTCGCAGTGAAACCCGGATCTCGCCCTTGCGGCCGTCCGTGAAGGCATACTTGAGCGAGTTAGTCACCAGCTCGTTGATGATCAGCCCGCAGGGAATGGCGGTATCCACGCCCAGCGATATCTGGTCGGCGTCGATGACGAGCTTCACCATGGCCGGGCTGGCGCCGTAGGAGCGTATCAGGTTGCCGGCGAGGTTCCGGATGTACTCGGTAAAGTCGATGCGGGAGATGTCTTTGGACTGGTACAGCTTCTCGTGGATGAGTGCCATGGACCGGACACGGTTCTGACTCTCCTTGAACATGCCGAGGGCCTGCGGGTCCTTGATGTATGTGGACTGGAGGTTCAGCAGGCTTGAAATGATCTGGAGGTTGTTCTTGACACGGTGGTGGATTTCCTTGAGCAGGACTTCTTTTTCCTTGAGCGACGCCTTGATCCGCTCGTCGACCTCTCTTTCTTTAGTAATGTCGTGGAGGAGAATGATCGCACCGATGGCGTTGCCGCCCGCGTCCTTGAGCAGCGCGCTGCTGCCCTTGACGATGACCTCCCTGCCATTCCGGGATGTGATCGTGTCTTCGAAGCCTCTGACCACCTCGCTTTTCCGGATGTCTACCGGAAAGCCCCCGTCGCTGCTCCCTGCCTTTAGCACGTCGCTGTAGCTCTTTCCGATCGCTTCCTCCGGCGCATATCCCGTCAGCGCCGATGCCGGCCCGTTGAAGAAGGTAATGCGGCCGTTGTTGTCCACGACTAGCATCGGGTCGGAGATGCCTTTGAGGATCGACTCGTTGTAGTTGATGCGCTCCTTGATGTTGGTGACCATGTAACTGACCATCTGCCGTATGGCATTCGACAGCTCCATGATCTCTCCCCCTCCGCCCTCTGCTTCGACGGGGGTGTCGAGGTTGCCGGCAGCGATGCTGTTGGCGACGGCCACGATGCGCTTGATCGGCCGGGTAATCGTACGCACCAGGAGGTAACCGATGATCACGAAGATGATCGAGGCAATGACGCCTGTGATGATCGCCTGCTCCCTGGTCTCGTTAAGCTTCTCCAGCCCTGGCCCGGCATCGTAGCCGACGAACAGCATGCCGACGGTCTCCATGCGATCGTTGATAATGGGCTCGTAGTGTGTGGACAGGTTCATGTTGTTGATGCCGTACACGCCCTCGATGGTCCTCTGCTCGGAGATCACTGCTTTCGAGATCTCGGGGAGCGCCTTTGTGCCCAGGATACGGTTGCCATCACTGTCGATGAGGGTGGTCGCGATACGGGTATCGCCCTGGAAGATCGTGCAATATACGCCCGTCTGTTTGGTGATCATGTCCACCATCTCGAAGTTGCTGTTCAGCACCTCGGAGATGCTCACCGCGCCGATGATGCGCCGGGCGTCGTCCCGGACCGGCTCAGTGCTGATCAGGGCGAGCCCTTCCGTCATGCCTGTGGCATTCACCGTATCCCAGAGCCCGTTAGAAACGATCACCTGCGCCGGAAGGATATCCGTCACCGTGGACCCGTTTCCTTCCAGGGCCAGCAGGAGCCGGGTATTCATGGTGTTGTCGCCGCTCTGGTTTGTGGCTGACCTGGCCATCACCGTGCCGTTGACGTCGACCACCGTAATGATGTAGTTAACGGTGGCATTGCGGCCGTATTCGTCCACGATGGCCTTCACGGCCGTACGGTTTCCCTCCCTCATCGCGTATTCGATTCCGGGGTCCCGGCTCAACATGATCGCCGCGGTCTGGTCAACCATCATCTTGGAATGATAGGCCTGGGTGACCATGATCGAGGCATCGTGAATTTTAGCCTGTAGCTGTTCGTCTTTGAATTCGGTAAGGGTCCGGTCGTTGCTGTAGGTGAGAATGACGATCGGGACGATCGTAATAATGAGTACCAGTACAAGCAGCTGGATAGATATGCTGCTAAAATCGATCTTCAGCTTCAGAACCTACACGCCCCACCAGACTCAAGGCATAGAATACTGACTGCTATACTATTAATAGTAAAAAAAGATTGTGTCTTTCTCCGTTATTGATAATTTGCCAAATAAAGTAATAAAAAATCCAATGCAGCGCCCGGAAGGGGGGTTTAGGCCCCCGCTCCCGCGCTCGTTCTCACGCTTAGCAGTAAAGCAGCCCGGCAGGCCCTGGCACTGGCACGCCGAACACGAGCTCGGGCGGCTGGCCCAGGCCAAACGAAGTTGTCCGGGAGAACGTGCCCATCGCCGAGTTCTGCGCTCCGAAGTTAGCGCCAATACCATCCTGTGCAATACCGCCTATCGGCCCGCCGAACCCGCCGAATCCGCCGAACCCGCAGGGTGCGAAACCTCCGTCGAAGAACGGTCCCCCGAACGGGCTCAGGACGTTACTGGCGAACGAGTCGGTGTTCGTGGCGGCACCGGTGCCGCCCGACCATGTCACAGTTTCTGAGAATCCTGGTGCATATCCACCTGTAGGCGTCGACAGGGCCGGTCCGAAGAATTGCGCTGCTGCGGGCATTATCATCATGACAGCACATGCTGCCAGCGTGACAAATAGTTTGAACAATCGAATAAACATCCCCCCTCTATGTCAATGTTTATTTCACGTAGCCAATAATATAAATATTATCCACTTAAGGCGCAGCAAATACCGGCAGTCCCACGAATAATGGCAGATAAACGGTTTTCATACCCGTTCTAATGCGCTGATGCCCAAACCACGACAGGATAACGATAAATGGTCAGCTATCGGCACTTGAAAGATGTTATTGCCAACGCACTACGCTACGCTTGCACCACAAAGACATAGTTATTTGCATATCTTTTTGTACATGCTGGCCGGCACCTGACACAAAGGCCACGAAGGCCACAATGGCCACAACGTTTAAAAAGGTTCAGGAAGCCCCTTAATAAAAAGGCCTTTGTGGCCTTTGTGGCCTTTGTGGCCTTCGTGTCAGGTGCCTTCTCATTGTATACACATTTCAGGAATGACTAACGCAAAGATGACGAAGGGAACAAAGAAACTAAACGGAAGACATAAAGACGATTAAGACATAGTCATTCGCATCTTTTTAGGCACCGGCACCTGACACTACGTACACTACGTTTTAACGGGAAATGGCCAGCGTAGCCTTATTATTAAACGTCGTGTACGTAGTGTACGTAGTGTACGTTGTGTCAGGTGCCGGCCAGCATTTACAAAAAATTACGCGAATGACTATGTCTTTGTGGCTGCAAGCCAGCGTGGGATTCTACATCAATAATAAAAAAGGGTCGCTAGTCATGTCCTGAACAGCTGCTCGGAATCCAGCACCTGCGTGCCATCCGCGCTCATCGTCAGGTTCCAGGCGAGGATTTGCCCGACCCGTACCTTCCACGCGTCATTCCCCTTGTACGTTGCCGGCTCGACACTCCCGATGTCGTCCTGCGTGATGGTATAGTTTAAAGGCTTGCCTGCGATACTATAATAGGTAAGGTTCGACCCGACGAGCGTCTTTTCGATGGCCGCTCTGGCATCTTTATGGCTGCCTGAATACGACACATACCCGATCGTGGCAATGACAATCACGAGCAGCGCCGCCAGGACGATATAACCGATAGTTTTTCCTTTCATGTAAGTCACCTGTCACTGTTGCAGCGTCTTTCTGACCTTTGCGATCCATAGTAAGGCCCGTTATCATAAATATTTTTTTTAAGCAACGGGCAGACTTGTAGCTATCCTCCCGCACGGGCAGCGTTTCGGCGATTGTGACAGGAATGCAATTACTATTCATGTAGATTATATTTAATTACGATTAAACCCAATTGTAGTCATGCGATAGTACAGGTACCGGCGAAAGCACTAACGCCCTTGTCTGGTTCAGGCTGGCCTGTGGCAGGCCGATGATCGCTCTCTGATGCCGGGATAAAAACGCAGTCCGTCCATGCCATGTCCGCCCCGGAACAACAACTATTTGGACATGTCAGCCGAACGTCTAGCACATTTGAACAAACACGGAGTGTCGCCGCAATCATGAGCCAGCAGGAAAAAGATCAGCGATATAAAGGCCCGATACTCCTGGCGCTGGTCCTGGCATGCATCGTCCTGACGATAGTCGTCAACCTGTTCGCTCACAACCAGACCGTCTATACTCAGTTCTTTTATGTGCCAATCCTGCTGGCGGCGATCTGGTACCACGAGAAGGCATGGATACTGGCGGCTTTTCTGGGCGTACTCCATATAGCGGCTAACTTTGCTGACGCCGGCTACATCGACCCCTCTACACTGTTGCGCGCTATCACGTTCCTGTTCGTGGCACTCATGGCCGGATGGCTGGCCGGGCAGAAAGATGCGCTGAACGAACGGCTGAAACAGTCCAACGTCGAGCTTTCGAACATCATCGAGTTCTACCCGGATGCGACGCTCATCATCGACAACGGAGGAAAAGTCATGGCATGGAACCATGCCATGGAAACGATGACCGGCGTCAGATCGGGGGATATGATCGGCAAAGGTAACCTGGAATATTCCGTGCCTTTTTACGGCCTGAGAGTGCCCCTTCTCATCGACCTGATCGATGTGCCGGAGGCCGAGATAAAGAAAAAGTACTCCGAGGTTACCGTCGCCGGCGGCCGTATTGAGGCAATGGCGACGGGCGCGAGGATTAAAGGTAACGACGTCCCGGTGCTCCTCTGCTGTGCCAGCAGGCTGTATGATGCCGGAGGCCAGGCTATCGGTGCGATCGAGTCGGTGCGTGACGTTACCGCCCAAAAGCAGATGGAGATCGATCTCGGCAAAAAGCTCAAGGAGCTTGAATTCCAGCATGACGAGATGGCCCAGCAGGACGAGGAGCTCGAAAAGCAGAACGAGGAGCTGCTGCGGGTGTTCAACCGGCTGAAGGTGTCGGAGGAGCAGTACCGGATCATCGCCGAGTCCATCGACGACGGCATCGTAGCCATGGACCTGCAATATAACGTGACCTTTTTCAACCGCCGGGCCGAGGAGATCACCGGCTTCAAAAAGGATGACGTCATGGGTAAAAACGTGTATTCGATGCTGGGTGAGGTGCATCGCACACGGTTTGACGAAGCGTATGGGCAGATCGGCAAGGGAATCACCCTGCCGGCGTTTGAAATCGTCATTACAAGGAAGGACGAGCGGAGAGTCCCTGTCGAGGTCAATGCGAGCCCGCTGCATGACAGCGCCGGCAAGCCGGTCGGGGTCATCGTCGCCTTCCGCGACATCACTTTACGCAGGGACGCCGAGACCTTGCTTAAACGCTATCAACTTCTGTCCCGGTACGCTAATGACATTATTATTTTCATCGGGCCTGACGGCCGGATCATCGAGGCGAACGATGCCGCACTGCTGACCTACGGGTACCGGCGAGACGAGCTGTTGAATATGCGCATCCATGACCTCCGGGCGGGAGCTCCGCCTGAGCTGATCAAAAAGCAGATTGAGCAGGCGGAAAAAGGTGGAACACTCTTCGAAGCTGTCCACCGGTGCCGGGATGGCCGGCTGATCCCGGTAGAGATCAGTTCCAGGGGCGTCAATATGGGCGGCGAGCGGGTTCTGCTCAGCATCGTGCGGGACATTTCCGACCGCAAGCGTATCGAGGAACTGCAGCGAGAGAGCGAGGAACGCTTCCGCAACGTGGCCGATTCGACGCTGGAGGCTATCATCTCGACTGACGAGAACCTGTGTATCGTCTTCTGGAACCGGGCGGCCGAGCGCATCTTCGGCTACCGCGCGGGCGAGGTCATCGGGAAGCCGATGACCATGCTTATCCCCCCCGAAGGGCTGACCGGGTTCATGAAGGCAAAAGAGTCATACACGTCGGACGAGACCATCGGCATCCTGAACCAGGTGGTCCGGTACACCGCGGTCCGCAGGGACGGCACGCGTTTTCCCATCGAGATGTCCCATTCGAGCTGGACACAGAACGGCCGGACAATGTTTTCAGCTGTCGTCAGGGACATCACGGAGCGCAGGAAGGCCGAGGAGGCGCTGCAGGCCAGCGAAGCCCGGTTCAGGAGCATCTTCGAGGACTCAGCCGTCGGCATTTACCTGGTGGATGTCGAGGGCAGGCTCCTGGAGAGCAACGAGGCTTTCCAGCAAATGCTGGGCTACAGTGGGGATGAGCTGCGGGCACTCACGGTCAAAGACTATACCTGTCCCGCTGACTATGATGCGGAAGACCAGCGGTACAAAGAGATGCTGGATGGCATGATCGACAGCTACCAGATCGAGAAGCGGTATGTGCGGAAGGACGGCGGCATCATGTGGGGCCGTCTTTTCAAGTCGATGGTGCGGGGCCCGACGGGGAAGCCACAATATTGCATCGCCCTGGTGGAGGACTTCACTGAGCGCAAGAACAGCGAAGAGGCGCTGAGCTACAAGAACAAAGAGCTGAGCATCATCAGCGGCATCTCGGCGGTCATCAACCGGTCTCACAGCATCGAAGAGACTCTTGAAGGCACGCTCAGCGGCTCGCTGGAGCTGCTGGACATGGATGCCGGGGCGATATACATGTCTGACCCTTCAGACCGGTCGAAGCTGACGCTGCGGGCTTTCGTACCCTGGACGGAAGCAGGCTTTGGCATTGACCCCCGGAAGACCATCCGGGCCGACCCGTCCCTGAATACCGAGAAAGTGTTCTACCACGCCGACGGGGGCACCAGCATGTTCGGGGAGATCTTTGATGGCAAGACTGCGTCGATCATCGTCCCCGTCCTGCTGAAAGGGTTCGCCATCGGGCTGATGGCATTCTGCTCAGAGCGTCCCGTGAGCATCATGCCTGCCGAGACGGCGGATTTGCTGAGCATCGGGTCCCAGCTCGGCATCGCCATCGACAACCACACGCTGATGCGGACGCTGCGCGCGACCAGCAACTACATGGCGGAGATCATCAACGAATCGCCCGACGCCCTCCTCACCGCGGATGCCCGGGGCTATATAATTTCGGCGAACAAGCGAGCTGCACGCCTGCTCCAGTACGACATGGTCGAGCTGTCCGGCATGAACGTGAAGCAGCTCCTCCCGCCGGGCGCAGATGTGCTGGTCATGGCAGGCGATCGCAGCTATGTCCGTGAATTCATGCGCAAGGACAGCACGAAAATCACTCTGAACATCTCCACCTCGCACTTCGAGTCCGGCGACGTAGCGGGCGGCTTCATCATCGCGCTGAAGGACCTGTCGGAGATCGCCGGGCTGAAGATCGTGCCTATCGTAGAGAACGCCATAGCGGGAGCGAGGAAGTACCACTTCGACAAAGGGTGCCTGTACCTGATGGACAAAGGCAGTGACCGGGACTGCATGGAGGTCTTCGCTGACCAGGTGAAGCACAACATCCAGGGCCTCTGTATCACCCGGGGCAATCCGAAGAAGATCCGGGAGAAGTATGGCCTGGAGAAGACGCCCATCGTGTGGCTGAACGGCAGCGACCTGCCCACGGGCGAGAGCTGCATCAAGCCCGACAACCTCACCGGCCTCGGGGCCACCATCTACAAGTTCCTGTCAGAGGCCAAAGACGGCATCGTGCTGCTGGACGGCGCCGAGTACCTGGTCGCCAGGAACAGCTTCGAGTCCGTGCTCAAGTTCCTCCACCTGCTGAACGACCGCGTCATGGTCAGCAACTGCACCGTGCTGTTCTGCATAGACCCGCTGGCACTTGAGACCCGGCAGTTCCACCTCCTGCTGAGCGAGATGCGAGAATTTAAGGAACGCTGAGGTTTCTGGAGGTCGCAGAGCTTCACCACAGAGGCCACAGAGGCCACAGAGGTTTGCACAGAGGACGTTTTTTAAAAGATGGCTCCTTCTCTGGCAGCCTTTTTCTTAAAAATCCTCTGTGTCGACCTCTGTGGCCTCTGTGCCCTCTGTGGTGAAACTCTGTGACCTCTCGAAACCTCTGTGACCGCTAAAACAAAAAACGGAGGCGATGAGGGCATCGACAGCCATCGCCGTCAGGAACAGCTACCCTCATACCTCTGTGTCATGTATGGTCCTTGCCATGGGGGGTCTGGGTAAGGAATGTTATACAAAGTCACATATTATACTGCAATATTTATAATAATCCCCGACATTGCATCGAATAAGCGCGCTTTGGCCACGTAATCATATGGTAAACGGGCATGCACTCGAATTAAATGCGAAACTCCGGCGCCCGTTCAAAAAGTTTATCTGTAGTGGCCGATCTACCTTCTACCCATGGGCCGGGTGATCGTGATCGGGGGTGGCATCGCAGGAGCGGGGGTCGCAAGGGACCTCGCGCTGCGGGGCATCGAAGTCTCCCTGATCGAACGGGACATCCCGGCGGCCGGAGCGACAGGGCGGTGCCACGGGCTATTGCATTCCGGCGCGCGGTATGTGGTGAAGGACCCGAAGGCGGCGGCCGAATGCGCCTCAGAGGGGCCTGTGATAAAGCGGACCGCGCCGCATTGCGTCGAGGACACGGGCGGCCTGCTGGTGGCGATCAGCGAGGCAGATACAGACTATGGGGATTTGTTGTTGCCTGCATGTCGGGCTGCTGGTGTATCTGCGGATGAAATGCCTGTCACCGAATCGCCGAACGCCAATGCGCTCAGATGCATAAGGACCCTCGACGCGGCGGTCGACCCGTTTCTGTTGACACTGTCAAATCTTTATGACGCATACCGTAGCGGCGCGGACATTATGGTCGGCAGGGGCGTAAAAAGGATCGATAACGGCACCGTAGTGCTGGAAGACGGTACCACGCTGAAGGCTGACGCGATCGTCAACGCGACCGGCTTCGAGTGCGGCCGCCTGTTGCTGCAGTCCGGCCTCGATGCCCCGGCCATACAGCCGGACAAGGGCACGATACTGGTCACCGAGCGCAGGATGCTGGATTTGGTGGTCAGCCGCATGCGGATGCCTTCCGACGGCGACATCATCGTCCCTGGCCATACGACATCGCTCATAGGCACGACCTCATCACGCTCCGACAGCACCATCCCCGCGAGAGACGAGTACCGGCGCCTGATGAAAGAAGCCGTCACTCTTCTGCCATCGCTGAAAGGCGTGCGAATCATCCGGGCTTTCTCCGGCGTTCGCCCTCTGGCGGGTGCCGGCGACGGCCGCGACCTGTCCCGGGACTTCAAAATATGCGAAGGGAACGGGGTGGTGACGATTGCCGGGGGCAAGCTGACTACCTACCGGCTGATCGCTGAGCAGGCCTCCGATGCTGTCATGAAACTATTGGGAGAACGGGGCGCCTGCCACACGAAATCGGCCATGCTCCCCGACATCCGGCGGGACGGGCCTGTGACGACGGAATGTAAATGCGAGAGTGCCGGACAGCGCATCATCGAGTTGGGCTTCCTGAAAGGCGTGGACGTCAGCAAGTACAACCGCCTGGGCTTCGGCACATGTCAGGGCATGCGATGCGCGAAGTCCGCCCGCTCCCCGGAAGCGTTCCTGCAGGAGCGGTGGAAAGGCGTCCTGCCGGTACTTGACGAGAGCCAGCTCCGGCAGGCCTATGTCTCCTGGGCGGCGCATAAGACCAGAGCCGGAAAATAAGCGCGAAATATAAATCCGCAGTCAGCATTCTCCTGATAGTGAACAAGCTGCTCATTGTATCCGTCGGGGCTGTCGCCATCGTTGTAGTAGCCCTGGCCATGCTGGTCTTTTTGCCGCAGCATCGGGCGGACATTGCAGAGACGGCAGAGCTGATCGCCAGCGATGGCAACGTGACACGGCTGAGCCTGGAGATCGCTGACACGCCTGAGGAACATAGGACAGGTCTGATGAACCGCTCTTCTCTGGCCAGAGACGCGGGCATGCTCTTCGTTTTTGACAACGACCAGACACGTTATTTCTGGATGGACAATACACTGATACCGCTCGACATGATCTTCATCTCGAAAGACCTGACGATCATCGACATCCACGATAATGCGACACCCCTGAGCCGGGATGGTATCATGTCTTCCGGGCCATGCCGGTTTGTGCTGGAAGTGAACGGCGGCATGTGTGACGCAATAGGGATCGACGTAGGCGATCGCGTTAACCTCAGCATCAAATAAGGCGTATTGCAGTGGCTACATGACAGGCGGAGACTATGCAAGGGCTTAAAAAAGCGTCGACGATCGCGCTGCAGGAAGTACTCGGGCT
The DNA here is from genome assembly GCA_963769045.1 of uncultured Methanocellaceae archaeon. Classification (GTDB taxonomy): domain Archaea; phylum Halobacteriota; class Methanocellia; order Methanocellales; family Methanocellaceae; genus Methanocella_A. The sequence continues at coordinate 31,130 of CAVYKK010000001.1, read as the reverse complement.
CCGGGAAGGAGAGGAAGTCCTCATTCTCACGAACCCCGCGGAGGCTGTTTTTACCATTGCGAAGGCACTGTTCGAAGAGACAAGGGCCCTCGGCGGGAAACCTGTTATCATGATGCAGGAAAAGAAGGCGACCGCCACGTACGCGGAACGTCTGGTGCTCGAAGCCGTCCGGGCAGAGCCCGATATCCTGATCACCCTGACTAAAGCCCGTTTCGGTAAAGACCCGTATGGCCTGCAGATCGGCTACGTGAGCAGGGACGGCCGCCGGTTCGACAACATCGTCGACAAAGTGACAAAAGGCGACCGCCGGGTACGCGGCTTCTCGTCGCCTAATGCTAACCCCGATATGTTCGCGCGTTGCGTGCCGGTGGATTACGACGCTTTGCGGCTGCGTGCATCGACGCTGAAAGACCTGATGGACAGCGGCAACACGGTTCGCGTGACCTCGCCCGGGGGCACGGATATCAGCTTCTCGGTCGCCGGCCGCCGTACGTTTGCCAACACCGGCGACTACCGGCTGCCCGGCCACTTCGGCAACCTGCCCGCCGGCGAAGTATACATTTCGCCCGCCCTCGGCAGCGGCACCGGGACGATCTCCTTCGACGGCACCATCAGCACGATCGACGGCCCACAGATTCCTGCGGCGCCTGTGGTGCTCACGTTCGAAGACGGCTTTGTCGATAGCATCACCGGGCCAATGGCAGACCTGGTAGAACGGACCATAGCGGATGGCGAGGCCATGGCCCGGGCAGTCGGCAACGAAGAAGAGTGCAGGAACTGCCGCCATCTCGGGGAGTTCGGGATCGGCATCAATGATAAAGCAAAAATGACCGGTGTAATCCTCGAAGACGAGAAGGCGCTGAAGACCTGCCACTTCGCTTTAGGGAGCAACTATGACTTCGACGCTCCCGCGATCATCCACAGGGACATGCTTGTGATGAATCCCTCGGTGTGGGTAGACAACGAGCCCATCATGAAAAATGGGACATTGCTTTTATGATTGCACGCCTGAAAGCGCGCGCGAGCGCTCGGGGCCCCCATACCGGATGCCCAGGCTATTCTGGAACACAAAGCCCTGGTAGAATTATAATCGGCCTTGATACTCTTCGAACACATTGCACTCGTCGGCCATAGCGTTCTTATACACGTAAACACAGAACTCGTCGGCCATGTAGTCGCATCTCAATACATAACGCCTCGAAAACGACCGGCAAATTTTAGCGATCTCCTCCGGCTGCGGCCGCCAGTACTCATCGTTCGCGCCTTCCCCGTACATTGGTCTCAAGAAGTCTGCCGCAAAGCCCTTCCTGCAACAGTCGAACATTAGGCCAAGTGTCTTTTTTACGAATGTCTCGTTGTCCGACAGCCGGATAGTGAAGATGCCCGTCGCGAAAGCCCAGTCGAACGTCCTGCCGATGCCCCGCTCTTCAAAATCGGCGATCTCGAACTGTGCCTCGGGGTATTTTTCCCTGGCGATGGCGATAAAGTCGGCGTTGATATCAATGCCTGTGTAATCGGTCTGGATGCCTCTTTCCCGGAGGTACCCGTAGAAGTCGCCGAAGCCGCAGCCCACGTCCAGCACAGAGCACCCGTTGACATCCCCGACTCCTGCCTGAACGTCGAACCTCACCTTACGGCCGCCGGGTGTCCAGCCCAGGCTCCGCGTGTCATATCCATATGTCTTCAGCTTTTCCCCGTAGTATTCGGAGATCCTGTCCCGGTCGCTCTGTTTCAAGATAATCCATGGTACGATGGTTGCGGGTATTAATCAACGTTGTGATGTTTTTGAGGTCACGAAGGCTTCAATAGGCCACAGAGCTCAGCACAGAGGTCGCAGAGGCCACAGAGGTATGCACAGAGGATGTTTTTAGAAGCTGGCTCCCGGTGGCCTTTTTATTAAACAAACCTCTGTGTCGTCCTCTGTGCCCTCTGTGACCTCTGTGCTGAGCTCTGTGACCTCTCGGAACCTCAGAGACCTTTTTTATAGCAGACATACCACGTCTTGCAGTCGTATCCTTCTTTCAAGCGATCTTCCGCCGACGCCTGTGTGTGGGGCGGATTGATCAACACCGGATCGCCTGGCTTCCAGTCCGCAGGCGTATCGATCTTATCCTTCGCGACGAGCTGCAGCCCGTCCACGATGCGCAGGACTTCGTCCATGTTACGGCCTACGCCGGTCGGGTAGAAGAAGATCATTTTCACCACCCGGTTCGGGTCAATGACAAACAGCGACCTGACGGGTGAAATGTGGTTGATATGCGGGTGGATCATGCCATACAGGCGGGAGACGGTCGTGTCGAGGTCGGCTATGATCGGGAATGGTATGCGGACGCCGAAGTTGGCCTCGATGTCACGTACCCAGGCGATGTGCGAGGGCAGGCTGTCGACGCTGAGGCCCAGCAGTTCCACGCCCCGCTTCTGGAATTCCGGAAATTTTTTAGCGAATGCTATGAACTCTGTAGTGCATACGGGCGTGAAGTCGCCAGGGTGGGAAAAGAGGATTACCCATTTACCCTTATAGTCTGACAGCCTCACTTTACCGTGGGTAGTCTTCGCCTCGAAGTCCGGGGCGATCATGCCCAGCGTAATCTTCCCGGGTGTCTCCCCTGTTATCAACTGCTCGCCGGTCATCATGCTTCTCATTAATATATAAATCTTGTTATATATATTACAGTTATGTGACCGCCCTTTGCCTCGGGCATTAAGGGCTACTCGATCAGAGGATCATTAGCGATGTCCCCCCTGAAAAGGCTATTAATATACCAGTGATAAACTATGCAGTTACCATGTCCCGAATTAGCGCATCTGATGAAGAAATATTCGATCTGGCAGAAAAGGCCATTGTCGATGATAGTTTGCTCCAGGCGCTCCTGGCCGGGATATCCTCGGAGCAAAAAAGCACGGCTGAGAAAGAAAAATGCAATAAAGTCCTTCGCATGATCAGCGAAAATCATCCCGAAGCCATCTACGACCAATGGGACAGGTTTGCGGCCATGCTGAAATGCGACAATGCGTTTTCGCAGTTCCCTGCCGTCTACCTCCTGGCGAACCTGGCGGCAGTCGACCGGGAGAATAAATTCGAGGCTCTGGCGGAAGATTACTTCAGACTGCTGGACATCGGCCCGGTATCGGTCGCGGCCCATGTGGCGCTGAACGCCGTGAAGATCGCCATGGCGAAGCCGGAGCTGCGGGAAAGCATCGTCGGCCGGCTGCTGTCGATCGAGGCACGGGGGCTCGAGCCCGGGCGCAGAGACCTTGTCAAGGCCTATGCTATCGAGTCGCTGGACACCATGTACGAGTCTAGTGGCCAGAAGACGGCAATTATTAACTTCGCGACTGACCTGCGGACGAGCAGCAGCCCCAAGGCGCGTAAGGCTGCCGACAAATTCCTGAAAAAGCATAAGGCCTGAACCCGGTCGAACGGGGCCAGTATCGGCGTACTATAGCATTACTTTCAGCAGTGCGACGGAAAGATTATTAGTGCGACACACGTTCTATTCCCGATGATCCACGTCGCGTACGACAAAGGTACGATTCTCGTCAGGGGCAATGTAGGAGTACCTGATGCCCGGTGGGACGCAAGAGCTGGCGCTTACAGGGCTCTGGCCATCCATTACCGGAATATCAAAGGATACCTCGACGCGTCGGGGTTCGCCTATAAGGACGAAGTGCTTGACCTGGTCCCCAGCCCGGAACTGACGATAAGGACCGTGCTCCGTGATTACCAGGAGAAGGCGATCGCGGCATGGGTGCGTGCCGGGCAGCGGGGCGTGGTGGTGCTGCCGACCGGCTCCGGGAAGACGCTGGTCGCACTCAAGGCTATAGCATTAGCCTATCCCGCCATCGTCATCGTGCCGACACTCGACCTGCTCGAACAGTGGAAAGCGCGCGTGGAAGAGGAGTTTGGCATCGAGGCCGGCGTCTATTGTGGCGATGATCACAAGCTGGGCCCGGTGACTATCGCGACCTATGATACTGCTTATATCCGCGCCGCAGAGCTGGGCAACCGTTTCAAGCTGATCGTCTTCGACGAAGTGCACCACCTGCCTTCGCCGGGATACTCTACCATCGCCGAAATGTTCGCCTGCCCGTACCGGCTCGGCCTGACGGCCACGTATGAGCGGGAGGACGGCAAGGAGAAAGACCTGCCCCGGCTGACCGGGGGCAAGATTTTCGAGATGGGCGTGGACAGCCTCGAAGGAGTCCATCTTGCCACATATGACCTGAAGCGCATCAAGGTGCAGATGCTCCCGGAAGAAGAGGCGGCTTACCGGAAGGACTATGACGCGTACAGGCAGTACCTCAGCGATCATAACATCGTTTTACGGAAACCCCAGGACTTCGAGCGGCTGGTGATGCGCAGCGGCCGCGACCGGGCGGCACGCGAGGCCATTCTCGCCAGGCACCGTGCCCGCACTATCGCGCTGAACTCGAAGGCCAAGCTGGCGGCGCTTGCGGACGTACTCCGCGAGCACAGCGGGCCGGAAGATAAAGCGATCATTTTCACAGAATATAACGACCTTGTCTATACTATCTCCCGCGAGTTCTTAGTCCCATTCATCACTTATACGACTCCTAAAGAGGAGCGTCAGGAGAACCTGGCAAAGTTCCGGTCCGGCGAATACCGGGCCATTGTCACGTCCAAGGTGCTCGACGAGGGCGTGGACGTGCCCGATGCCAACATCGGCGTTATCCTGAGCGGCAGCGGCAGCCGCCGGGAGTTCGTCCAGCGGCTCGGGCGCATTCTGCGCAAGAAAGGCGACAAGAAGGCGGTGCTCTACGAGATCGTCTCACAGGGGACGATGGAAGAGGGGTCTTCTACCCGCAGGAGGCATGAGGCGACATAATGCTATCCAGTGACCTGCTGCTCACCCGCATCCGGGGCGACGAGATTTCTCCCCAGCTGATAACGCCCGAAGGCGATCACCTTGAGCTGGCCCGAGATTTAATCAGCATATTCAGCGACCATACCGGGAAAAAGTTGGGAGAGCTGCATGATATCCTGGAAGAGATGGAAGACCAGGGCTTCGACTACCGGCTGGTCCGGGGCCTGGTGTCGCTGCTGGAGCGGCGCTGCGACCTCCTGGTCGACAGCGAGCTATCGCCTCCGGTGGCACGAAGCGCAGTGTTCTCTGTCGCGTCGCAGATGTACCCTGTCGTTACTCCTGAAGCCAGAGATGCTGCGATCAGCGAGGCGGCAGGCGCCATGGGCGTCAGCCCGGAGTGCCTGGAAAAAGCCATGTATGCTGACCTGGAACGCGAGCTCGTCCTGCGGTCCTTCCGGCCCCCGGGGCCCGAGGACCTGGTATACCATTATAACGCGTCGCTTGCACAGACGTTACTGTTCAAGGCGACGCAGCTCAAGTTCCGGGCCAGCGGCGGCCACAAGGAAGTCCTGCGCCAGGTGAAACGCCTGGGGCTGATGTACGATGCGGAGTACAGCGGCGGCAGGGTGGACATTACTGTGGACGGACCTGCCTCGGCCATGAAGCTCACGGAGCGCTATGGCACGGCGTTCGCTAAGCTGTTGCCGTCCATTGTCTCTTCGACCGGCTGGAGTCTTGAAGCATCCATCGTTCGCAAAGACTTCTCCGGCGCGCCCCGTGTCTACCAGTTCAGGCTGTCCGAGCAGAAGCAGGGCGACCTCTTCCGGACGTGGCCCGAGGGGCCCGAACAGTTCGACAGCTCCCTCGAAGAGTCGTTCTACGGCGCGTTCGCGGGACTGAAGACCGGCTGGACGATCAGCCGCGAGCCGGAGCCGCTGATCGCCGGCAAATGGCTGTACATCCCTGACTTCCTGCTGGAAAAGGACGGCATGCGCGTCTACATGGAGATCGCCGGCTTCTGGACGCCCGAGTACCTGCGCCGCAAGGTCGCGAAGCTCAAGGAGATCAAGGACAGGGAGCTGATTGTTCTGGCCGATGAGAAGACGTCCTGCGAGGCGTTCCGCGATGTGCCCGGCGTCATCTTCTACGACCGCAAAGTTCCGCTGAAGGCGGTGCTGGAACGGCTGGAACGGGTCGAGCGGACGCATTCAGCGGCAGGGGCGTCACGGCTGGAGCAATCCGGGCTGAAGCTCGAAGGCGATCTGATCAAGCTTCCCGATCTTGCGGCTGATGCTGGCGTGAGCATCGAATCGTTAAAGGTGTACCTCGAACGCCACCCGCCATCTGGCTATGTAGAGGCGGGCGATGAGCTGATCAGCGAGGGTCTGCTGCACGAGATTGAAAAGACCTTGCCTGAGGCGATGCCATACGCGGAAGCTGTGGCTGCCGTAAAGAACAAAGGCATTATAGCGGCGGATACGGTCATTCAGCTACTTGGCTATGCGGTTAAGTGGGGCGGGCTGGACCCGGATAACGCTATGATCTATAAAGTAAAAAAGCAAGCATAGATCGTGTATTGCTTGATACTGCTTATTAAACCCGTACCACACTATTCGGACAATGCGACTCCTGTCAGGCTCGCCAAGGGCGCCAAGAGCCAAGGGCGCCAAGAGCCAAGGGCGCCAGAGCCAGGGCGCCAGAGCCAAGGGCGCCAAGATTGTTAACAAGGGCCAGCTCCATATGTATCTAATTAGTCTTGGCGAACTTGGCCCTTGGCGCCCTTGGCGGGCCTGACAGGAGTCGCATAGCCTTATCAAGGCCAGATCACTAATGCTTATGCATTAAAAGCTTGCGAGGTCCGCCCGCGGGTGAGTATCACGTGTCCTCTCCGGGAGGAATGCGCGCCCGCGCGAGCGCCCGCCCGGTGAACGATGAATAGCCCGGCCTGTTAATCATTAATTTTTTCCTGACTGTCAGTAAAAAGGAGCCGGCGTATGACGGCTTTTTAATCGAAGAACCCTGATTCTTCGATGATCTCGTCCACAGGTGTAAAGGTCGTCTCTATGATGTCGCTGCCAGTATTTTTCATGTAGTCCTGGACGATGAAGTACCCGCAGGCATAGCCTGCATAGTCTGGCATGCCGACGCCATTGCCACCGAACTGCGTCACCTTGCGGTCGCCGTAGAGGTACGATCTCACCTCGTTGAAGCTCGTGAGGTCGAGGGCTTTCTTCATGGCCTCCTTCACCCGGGGCATCTGGCTCATGTCGAACTCTTCCACGTAATAGCCCACACGGCCCTTACCATATAACGCCGTGCCGAAGGACTCGGCCATGCCTTCCAGGACCATGTACTCGCCGACCGAGATGTTCATCGGGTTGAACGGGGCGGTCGAGAACTTGATCGTGTGGTGGATTTCATGGGCCAGGGCCGACTGGAACTTCGACATGTTGTAAGCGTCCGGCTCGCCGTACGTCATCATAACGTAGCCAGGGACGCCCCCGAAGCCGGTGTAGCTATGGTCGGCCGGGTCCATTTTCGCCGGGTCGAGGAGGAAGATGCCGGCCTGGATATGCTCCAGCGGTATCCGATCTTCGTATTTCCTGAAAGCGTCGATCGCTTTCTTCAGCGTCTCTGCCATCAGGCCCCAGGCATGGTACTTTTCCATTGTCTCCAGCCGTGGCAGAGCCCGCTCGTCGATCTGCTGCGGAAGGATAAACGACCAGCCCTGCAGCATCATCATAGCGTCCATCATGCCTGCGCCGGGGTGCAGCGAGCTCCCGAAGGCATTGAACATGCTTTCATAGGGCTTCATGAGCTCGTCTCTGAATATTGCCTGCTTCTTCTCCGTGTTCTTTTCTGCGATGATCTTCCTGTAGACGGACAACGTGTCCTGTACTGTGAATTCCATTATGATTCTCCCCTTAGATAATCTAAAATCGTTCGACTGCCTGTGCTGCGATGCCTCTCACGCATCGCTGTTGCCGGTATGCCCGGTCTACAAGAAGACTATAAGAACTGATTGCACATAGGCGATCGAGAAATATGTAAACAATCTTTGTATATAATGTTAGCTTTTTAATTGCCCATAATTAGAACTCCCCTTACTAATCGCGGTGCGACGCCCGTGCTTACTTCTATTAATATAGACATATAGGCCAATAGCAAATACTTCCCTTTCTAATCGCGGTGCGACGCCCGTGCTTGCTTCGCCGCACGTGCTACTCCGGGTTTTTCCGGTGTTACGGTGTCGGGCGACGGGCTCGCACCTTCGTCGACACAACTCGCTGTTGCTCGTTGAGTCTCCTTTGCAAGCCCTGAAAAACGCGCCTATCGGCAGCGTTTTTCACACCCGCCACCTACACACCCCTCGCACAGCTGATGCGTGCGAAGGGGCAAGCCGAAAAAACCCTCCGCCTTCCGCGGAGAAGTACAGGCTACCCATACCAACACCAGTAAAGGCAACAACCCTATAATAGTCTGGGTAAGAGTAGCCTTTTCTTCTCCGCGGTCGGCGGAGGGTTTTTCTGGCCGAAGGCCCCTCGCACGCGAAGCTGTGCGAGGGGTGTGGAGGCGGCCGGGCAATGAACGCTGCCGACAGGCGCGTTGCTTAGCGCTTGCGAAGGGACTCGACCTGGCGCAGCCGAAGGCGCCGCCGGGTCGTGTCTCCGGGGGTGCGAGCGCGGCCCGGACGGCGCAGCACCGGAAAAACCCGGAGTAGCCCATGCGTGCGAAGCAAGCATGGGCGTCGCACCGCGATTAATATTAGATTGACAACATTATGCTGTTCTGTAACTCTGTAGTAATGCACGAAGGCATGGGCGTCGCACCGCGATTAATATTGGATTGACCATATCATGCTGTTTAAAAAATCTTTAGTATCGCAAGAACGCATGGGCGTCGCACCGCGATTAGATGATGTAGAAATAAAAGTTATTCTCTCAAGAGTATCCGATTACCGGAATCTATATTTCATGTTAATTTTTCTCGAACTAAGTCGTAGAACTTGTCGCCGAACTGTACGAACAGCGCCGGGCTGTCGCACCGCGTGAACGTCAGGACGTCCTTCGTGGACACGTTGACCATATACTGGCCGTCCACGACGACCATAGACTCTTTGTCTTCGCGAAGCAGCTGCAGCTCGACGACGCTCTTCCCGGGTATCACCCACGGCCGGGACGACAGCTTATACGGCGCGAGCGGCACGATGATGATCGCGTCCACTCTCGGGTCGACGATCGGGCCGCCGGCGCTCATCGCATAGGCGGTCGAGCCTGTCGGCGTCGCCAGCACCACGCCGTCGGCGCGGAACTCTTCCATCAGCTTGCCATCCACTTTGATACGGAAGTGAGAAATCTTCGACGGCCGGGAGGTCAGCACTACCGCCTCGTTCATGGCGCATGGCAGTTCCTCATGGTTCCGCTGCACTCCCATCCGGGCTCGCTCTGTTACCTCGAAGCTGTCGACGATCCCGTCGATCATGTACAGCGCACTTTCCGGGTCGACGACCGTTAAAAAGCCCACCTCGCCCATGTTGATGCCGAGGATCGGCGTGGGCTTGGGCAGGAGCTGCAGCGAGCGCAGGATGGTGCCGTCTCCGCCGAAGATCAGGATGAGATCGGCGTACATCTCGTCCACTTCCGTGGCCTCGCTGCTGCCGCACAGGCCCGCGGTCACGGGGTCCAGGTACAGCTTGACCTTAAATGAGAGATGCTTGACGAACGCCGGAATGTACCCCTTCGGGTCCTTGACGTCGATGCGCGAGATAATGCCGACTGACTTGGCCTGCATGGGCATGGTCACTACCGATGATTAATTGGCGCTGTTGGGGTATAAGTATTCTTACCCCGGACGCTATGTATATGACGTATACCATGGAACCGGTCCCCGGCCAAAAAACGTTCCCCTGCTGTCCAACCTGCCAGTTCTGTCCACAGTACTGACGCTAAGTATTTATACGGGATTATGACTATTATAGCCTATATCCGGCTCTGGATATTATATTATACTCAATATCTAAGCTCAATAAAAAAATCTCCAGCTTTGGATTTTACGGAGGAAATCAATCTTGAAGCAGCAAACGGAAATAAAATCGCTGAAGGAAGGAAAATTCGTGATCATCGATGACGAGCCCTGCACCATCGTGGCCGTGCAGCACTCGAAGCCCGGCAAGCACGGGGCCGCAAAGGCACGTATCGACGCGATCGGCCTATTCGACGGCTCCAAGCGTTCCATCGTGAACCCGGTGGACGCCAAGATTTACGTGCCCATCGTCGAGCGGAAGACCGCCCAGGTGCTCTCGGTCGCGGGCAACGTCGCCCAGCTCATGGATACCTCGGACTACTCGACCTTCGAACTCGCCATCCCCGAAGAGCTGGCAGGCAAGGTCACCCCGGGCGTTGAGGTCCCATACCTGCAAGCCATGGGCAAGACCAAGTTCACGATCAGGCAGTAATTGCCGGATCGCCAATATGAGCCACAACGCTTTTGCCGATGCGAACGCGTCTTATGACGAGGCGCAGTTCGTCATCTATGGCGTCCCTTTTGACGGTACTTCCTCGTTCCGGGCCGGCTCTCGCTGGGCACCCGAAGTGATGAGAAAGGTATCCTATAATTTCGAGACCTACATCCCCGAGTTCGACGTGGACCTGGAAGATGTCCCGGTGCATGATATGGGGAACAGCGATACCTATGTCGGCGTGGACGAGACACTGGAAGAGGTCTACTGCCTGACTAAAGGCATTGTCAACGCCGGGAAGATACCTATCATGATGGGCGGCGAGCACTCGCTGACCTACCCGTGCGTGAAAGCCTGCGGCGGGAAAATCGGTTTTGTAGTCCTTGATGCACATCTCGATTTACGGCCGGAGTACAGAGGCGTCAAGTACAACCATGCCTGCGTCTCCCGCCACGTCATCGAGGACCTGGCCGATAAGTATGTCTCCATCGGCGTGCGCAGCGGCCCCGCGGAAGAGTGGAAATTCGTCCGGGACCACCCGGAGTATAAGTTCTACACGGCTGACGACGTCTGCGGCAAAGGTATTGAATCCATCCTGCAGGAGGTCGACGAATACCTGGCAGGCTGCGACCGGATTTACCTGTCGCTGGACATGGACGCCGTCGATCCGGCCTACGCCCCCGGCCTGGGGACGCCGGAGCCATTCGGCATCACGCCCCGGGACACGAGAGCTGTCATACGTCACATGGCGCCGAAAGCCGTCGGGTTCGACGTCGTGGAAATATCGCCGGAGTACGACCACGGTGAGATTACATCCGTCCTTGGCGCCAAACTCATTCGTGACTTTATCGCCGCGAAGTGGAAGTCGATGTAACCGGCTACCGTAAGAGCATCCGTTTAAAAAGCGCTGCTATCAGCAGATTATTAATAAATCGCGCGGCCCGCAACGGCCGCTTTAACGGGCTTGTTTCTACTCGTTCCCCTTGCCCTTCTCGATCAGCTCTTTGACGCGCTGGCCGCCCTTTTCGCCGCCCTTGTGGCCGATCTCCTCGTAGAATTCCTTGCCGTGCGACTTCGAGGTGCTCTCGCCGCCCTTGTGGCCGATCTCCTCGTAAAATTCCTTGCCATGGGTCTCGGACGTCTTCTCGCCGCCCTTATGCCCGGCTTCCTTGACGGTCATGTCACCCTTTTTCTCCTTCTCCGCCATCAAATCACCGGGTAAAAACTCTTTACCTATATGTATAGAACTAACTTACGGAAAATACTGCACAATAGTGGGTAAGTCGTGTTATGCGCAATCAGGATTTTTCCCAGGATCAACGTGCGCATGGCACGCTACCGGCAGCAGTTACCCGGTAACTGCCTGCCCGCATGGCCAGCACTTACATCTTACGTTGCGGCGCGGGCGGATGGCGGGGCTTTTCGGCAGGGGCTGTCGTATTGCCTTACGGGCGCAGGCAAAATCTATATAAACAAGGTAACATATTTAGACTACACGTCTTCGCCAGACAGTAAATCATATTGCGGTCTTTAGACCGACAACATCAGTCGAATCAAAATCACAGAGGGTTTTTAATGGCTAAAATGCATACCCGGAGAAAGGGAAGATCAAGGTCGACCAGGCCTGTCCGCAACACGCCGCCAGCATGGTTCACCATGAGTAAGGAAGAAGTAGAGAAGCTGGTGACCAAGACCTACGGACAGAGCGTGTCCACCAGCCAGGTAGGTATCATCCTCAGGGACAAGTATGGCGTCCCTGACGTCACGCAGGTGACCGGCAAGAAGGTCACCGAAATACTCCGCGACAGCGGCACCGGCCCCAAGCTGCCGGAGGACCTGACCAACCTTGTCCGGAAGGCTATCGGCCTGCACAAGCACATGGTCGATAACCACAAGGACCTCCATAACAAGAGGGCACTGCAGCTTACCGAGTCTAAGATCAGGCGCCTGGTCAAGTACTACCATAACACCAAGGTACTGCCGATGGACTGGGTATATTCGCCTGCAACTGCGGAGATTCTCATATCCCGTTAAATTCCGCCCTGCGCGGGTGAGCAGTATGTTAGAGGCAATCTCGCAGATGGCCCGACCCGCGGCGGAAAAGATCAGGAAGCAGCAGTTCGTGCGGGTCGTATCCCACCATGATGCGGACGGGATAACGGCCTGCGGCATTATCTGTCTGGCGCTACAGCGCCAGCACATTTCTTTTCAAGCAACTATCGTCAGCAATCTGGACTCTTCTATCGAGGCAGTTTTAGACCCCGCAGTGCCCGTTATCTTCTGCGATATGGGCTCCGGCCAGCCGGACATTGTCAACAAGTATGACGCGGTCATTCTTGATCATCACATGCCCCAGGAAGGACACAAGAACATTCAGGTCAACCCGCACCTGGCCGGCATGGACGGCGGCAGCCAGATGTCTGCGTCAGGCGTGGCTTATGCCTTTGCACGTGCCATGGGTGACAACGTAGACCTGGCCGGGCTGGCCATCTCGGGCGCTATCGGCGATAAGCAGCAGATGATAGGCCCGAACCGGGATATCCTGGACGAGGGCGTGAAAAATGGCATCATCAAGGTACAGAAAGGCCTGAAGCTGGGCATGGGCCCCGTGGAAAAGGTGCTTGAATACTCGATCGACCCTTACTTCGACTTTTCCGGCAGGCACGAGGAAACTGAAAAGTTCGTCCGCGAGCTGGGCCTGAATGGCAACATCGAACGCCTGTCCCACGAGGACTTGAAGCGGCTTGGCAGCGCGCTGTCGCTCCTGCTGCTGAAGAAGTCGCCCCCGGATACGATTGATTCTTTATTCGGCGACGTCTACATCCTGGAGAAAGAGCTGATCAAGGACGTATACGACTTCACCAACACGGTCAACTCCTGTGGCAAGACGGGACAGCCTGGCCTGGGCCTGTCCGTGTGTCTCCGCTACGGGCCGGCGCTCAAGGACGCGGAGGAGAAGCGGTTCGAGTACTCCGGGCAGATTTTGCAGGCACTTCACCATGCGATCAGCCAGGTACAGGAGATGAGCGCGATCAGGTACCTGGATATTTGCTGTAGCGACGTTACCGGCGCGATTGCGTCGACTATCATCCGGTACGTTATGCCGGACAAGCCCATCATTGTCCTCAACGCCGACGGTGACCGGATAAAGGTCTCTGCAAGGGGCACGGCTCTGCTCATCCGGCAGGGCCTGGACCTGTCGGCTGCGGTAAGAGAAGGCGCCTTAGCCGTCGGTGGCAACGGCGGCGGCCACAAGATCGCATCCGGGGCATCTATCCCGGCAGGGTGTCAGAAGGAGTTCCTGGCGACAGTCAACGCCATCGTCGGGAGGCAGCTCAGTGGCAAAGTGTAAGGCGCGCCTGGTTATCGAGGCAGAGAACGCCGATCTGCTGACCAGGTCGACAGCAGCCGATAACACGGGCTATGTCCGGGCTTTCGCCGAGGATGGTCGCATGGTTGCGTTCATTGAGGCCGACTCGGTCGGATCGATGCTGGCTACCCTGGATGATTTGCTGGTGAACCTGAAGGTCGCGGGGGAAATCCTGAATGGCCATGGCGTCATCGAAGGGCAGGAAGACTGACCGGGCGCTAAATCCAAAATTATTTAAGGTTGAATAACTGTATATTACACAGGTAAGCCGGGGGGTTATTTACCTGTCAGAACTAAAGACATTAGCCGCTGTTGCACTGATAATAGGCATACTGGTAGGGCTGACAGCTTTCTTCATCTTCCATATACCTGATACCTACAGCGTTGTCCTTGGCTTCGCATCAGGCATTATGTTCTTCTTCATCATCCTCTGGAGTTCCTACGTCTTTATCTTCCATTGATGCCGCGAAGACAACAGATGATACTGAACTTGCAGCTCTTTTACTTTCGACTGTCGTGATATTTTCAGGCAATACGATGCAGCAAGGCCCGGGGTATCACCCGTTGCTCTGGCGGCCTTCGCGTGCACGCGCGATGGGTCGGCCGACGGCATACTCTTTGGCCGGTAAATCGCAAAAAAATCGTGTTATTAAGGGCACAGCCTTTCTGTGCCCCCATTGATTACTTTATCTCAGTAGCGCCATGCAGGTAAGGCCGCAGCACTTCCGGTATCTCTACGCTGCCGTCCTCGCGCTGGTAGTTCTCGAGGACGGCCACCACGGTCCGGCCTACGGCGAGGCCCGAGCCGTTGAGCGTGTGGACGAACTGGGGCCCTTCGGGCGTCCGGAAGCGGATGTTAGCGCGCCGCGCCTGGAAGCTCTCGAAGTTGGAGCACGACGAGATCTCGCGGTACTTGCCCTGTGCCGGCACCCATGCCTCGATGTCATAGGTCTTCGCGGCCGAGAACCCGATGTCCCCGGTGCACAGGTTGATCACACGGTAAGGGATTTTGAGCAGCTGCAGGATTTCTTCCGCATCGTGCGTCAGCTTTTCGTGCTCGTCGTAGGACGTCTCAGGCTTTACGAACTTGACCAGCTCGACCTTGTTGAACTGGTGCTGTCGGATGATGCCCCGCGTGTCCTGGCCGTGCTTGCCCGCTTCCCGGCGGAAGCATGCCGTGTATGCCGTGAGATACAGGGGGAGCTTCTCCATGTACTCGTCCATGTACAGGTTAGTTACCGGTACCTCGGCCGTCGGGGCGAGGTAGAAGTTATCGGTGCAGGCATACATATCCTCCTTGAACTTCGGCAGCTGGCCCGTACCTATCATCGCCTTTTCCGTCATGAGCACCGGCGGGAAGACTTCCGTGTACCCCTGCCGGTCATGCACGTCCAGCATGAAGCTGATGAGCGCACGCTCGAGCTTCGCGCCCATGCCCTTATAGACGGCGAAGCCCTGGCCGGATATCTTCGCTGCACGCTGGAAATCTATGATGTCCAGGCTCTCGCCGATCTCCCAGTGGGGCTTCGGGGTGAAGGTGAACTTCCTCGGCTCGCCGACGACACGGACGACCACATTATCGTTCTCGTCCTTGCCGACAGGCGTCGTGGGGCTCGGGATGTTGGGGATGTTGAGCTGAATCTCCTGGATTTTCGCCTCGATCTCGCGGATGCGGTCGTCGATCTGCTTGATCTGCTCAGCGATCTTGCGCATCTCCTCGATCTGGGCGGAAGCGTCTTTCTTCTCCTTCTTGAGGCTGGCCACCTCGTGGGTGACTTTATTCCGCTGCTGCTTGAGACGGTCGCCCTCGACGAGGCACTCCCGCCACTCCTTATCTAACTGCAGGAGGCGGTCGATTGGCTCGGTGCTCATGTTGCGCTTGATCAACGAGTCCCGGACGACCTCCGGGTTATTCCTTATAAACTTCAGCTCTAACATGTTG
Source organism: uncultured Methanocellaceae archaeon (assembly GCA_963769045.1). Classification (GTDB taxonomy): domain Archaea; phylum Halobacteriota; class Methanocellia; order Methanocellales; family Methanocellaceae; genus Methanocella_A. The sequence goes on along the minus strand of CAVYKK010000001.1, from coordinate 15,534 downwards.
AAGACCCAAATATGCTATGTGTAGTCCAATATATATTTTACCCTTTATGAAGTCTGTCCTGTGAAACAGAATTTGCCGATAAAAATACCTGTAACAGAGCCGGTAAGAATCACGCATGTCTCCGCTATAAATTTCTGTTTTCCATCCTGACCATCATGGCCGGCAGGCTACCCCTGGCAGAGAAAACACTAAATATCCCCTTCGGGCTATATCTATTATCCGGCAATGGGTACAGGTTAACTTGTGGGTATCGGGGGTCGCGGATGTACCGGAAGATCAAGCTTACTGTCTTCAATCTCTTAGATGATTCGGAAAAAGGCAATAGCGCCAACAAAGTCATAAACTATTTCCTGGTCGCGCTAATCGTCCTCAACGTGTTGTCGGTGATCTTCGAGACCGTCGAGAGCTTTTATAACCAGTACTGGGCTATCCTGTCGGCATTCGAGGTCTTTTCAGTCGAGATATTTACCCTGGAATACGCGGCCCGGCTATGGGTGTGTAATCTCGACAAACGGTACCCGGGCGCCGTGAAAGGCCGCCTGCGATATATTCTATCGCCGATGGCCCTGATCGATCTCTTTGCGATCGTGCCATTCTACCTGCCGTTGCTGATCCCCCTGGACATGCGGTTCCTGCGTGCCATGCGGCTGTTCCGGCTGTTCCGGCTGTTCAAGCTCTCCCGGTACAGCGAATCGATGGCCATGTTCGGGCGCATCGCCCGGGACCGGAAAGAAGACCTGGTGATTACCGTATTTATCGTCGTGATCGTCCTGGTCCTTTCCTCCGCAATGATGTATTACGCAGAGCACGACGCCCAGCCCGAGAAGTTCGACAACATCCCTGACACCATGTACTGGGGCATCATTACGCTGGCTACAGTCGGCTACGGGGACATCTACCCGATCACCGCCCTCGGGCGATTTTTCAGCACCATCATCGCGCTTGCGGGCATCGCCTTGTTTGCGTTGCCAGCAGGCATCATTGGCTCCAGCTTCATCGAGGAACGGCAGAAGTCCCGGGAAAAGGCCGCGGAGAAAACGATCAAGGATGACATTTGTCCTCACTGCGGGAAGAGCATGCACGAGCCCGTAGCCGAAAAAAGCCTGGAAGCCGCACCCCTGATAAAGAAATGAGTCGACAAAGGGCAACATGAAAACCGGTACCGGAGGAATGATCCATGCTCCGGCAGGCCGACGGTTCCCTGTATAGACTTGACTGCATGCGGACTATATGTTTTTTCTACGTAAAAATGATAGGCGGAAAAGTACCGGGAACGACACTGCCGATGCCAGACGTGCTTATTTATTTACAGCTTTTACTGTTACCACAACGAATATTTACAATGGCCCCCAGACTTTACTTCAGCTGGCGGCTATATGAATAACGATCAGTTATCCCATAAACAGTTAAACGACCTGTTCGAGGCGCTCGAAAAAGATGATATTGCAGGGTCAGTCGGGCTGATCGAGCAGATCGGAGACGCTAAAAATGCCCTGGCCCTCGAGCCGCTTCTCGTCCTTCTGGGATTTCACGACGAGCGTGTCCGCGGCAGTTCGGCCACCGCGCTGGGCAAGCTGGGCATGGGACCGGCCGTCGAGCCGCTGATCAAGGCATTAACGGACCCTTCAGTCAGCGTACAGGAAAAAGCAGCCATTGCCCTGGGTATTATCGGCGATGGGCGGGCCACAGGCCCGCTGGAAAACGTATCGCCGGATCACTACAGGGTAAAGCGGGCCGCAGAATATTCGCTGTTGCAGATCGAAAGCAAAAACAAGAAAGAGTCCCTGTTTAAAAATAATGTTGCCGGCGGCCGCCCGGTTATCATTTCGCCGCTGCGGCCTGTAGCTCCCGATGGAGGGCATGCTTATTCGCCGAAGCCTGTAGAGCTGCCGGTTAAAAAAACCGTTACACCGCCCCCTGATGTCAGCACTTCAACTGCCGGGAAGCCGGTAGCGGAGCCAGGGATGGTCAGCGACGGCGAAGCCGAAGAACTCCCGCCGAAAAATCCGATGCTCGCCGGGATAGCTTCTTTGATCATTCCGGGGGTGGGGCAACTGTACAACGGGGAATCGCTCGTCAAAGCGTTGCTGCACATTTTCGGCTGCATCATTGGCAACATATTAATAATCCCGGGCCTTATAGTCAGGTTTTACAGTAGCTACGAAGCTTATAAGACGGCCAAAAAGATCAACGAAGGCTTACTTCCAAACCGGAAGCCTAATATGCTTATGATCTTGTTCATCGCGCCGTTCGTGTTAGTGATCATGTTTGCTATGACCCTGCTACTGGCGGCAGTCATAGCCGCGTTCGTGTTCCAGATGGGCAGTAGCATGCCGGATGATTACCACGTACCACCGTCCGTCACCATGAGCAGGATAGATCTAAACACCATTAAAATTACGAACCTGGGCGGCGGCGACGCTTCTCTCACCGGCCTTCAGGTGATGGTAAACGGGACCGAGATACGCCCCGTATCGGGCCGACTTACACCGGAGGACGGATCGTCAGGCACATACGCGGTCAAATATGGCCCCCCTGTCACTATTGTTGCCGATTTCAACGGTTTAAAACAGGATATATACAGCATGCGAGTTTGACATTTTTCACTGTCTCATCCTGGCGCTCTCTGCGAGAAGCAGGGCAATTTCATCCTGACCGGCCGGCCCTCATAGCAATGATTAATCTTAAGTACGTAAAATGCATAGTGGTGAAAAACTCTGGAGACGATGACGGCATGCGGGGAAAAAGACAGGTAAAGGGCATTGCAAAAGAGCTGCTGGACACGGTCTTCGAGGCGAGCAAGTCCTCGCACCCCCACGAGTTCGCCGCGCTGCTCCGGGAGACCGATGGCGTGATCAGCGAGATGCTGCTCGTCCCGGGCACGACGTCCAACGACACTTCGGCCAGGATGCTGCTCGACATGATGCCGCTCGACCTGTCCGTGGTCGGCTCGGTCCACAGCCACCCGGTGCCCGACCTGCGGTATTCGGACGAGGACCTGCACATGTTCGGGGCTAAGGGCATCTATAACATCATCGTCGCCTACCCATATCGTGAGAACGACTGGATATGCTACAACCCGAAGGGCGAGAGGGTTGACCTGCCCATCGTCATGACGGAGGGAGAATGACGCGCGTTGTCGCCACGGGCACGTTCGACATCCTGCACCCGGGCCACGTCCTGTACCTGTGCAAAGCACGGGAAATGGGCGACGAACTCTGGGTGATCGTGGCGCGGGAAAGCACTATCAAGCATAAGCGCAAGCCGCTGATACCGGAGAAACAGCGGCTCTTCATGGTCCAGGCGCTCAAGTGCGTCGACCACGCCGTCCTCGGCAGCGAGACAGACATGTTCGAGCCGATACAAAAGATCAGGCCCGACATCGTCGTGCTGGGCTTTGACCAGCACTGGGACGAAGCCGAGCTGACGAAAAAGCTGGCCGAACGCAATATTCACGCACGCGTGGTACGGCTGACAGACTCAGACCCGTCAACCTATGCCTCCAGCCGGTACATCAGGCAACAGATCAAAGAAAGTAAATGAGGGCGATCCTCAGGTGAAGTAAATGTTAAGAGTAGGGATAATTGGCGGCACCGGGTACACCGGTGGCGAATTACTGCGGCTGCTCACCATGCACCCCATGGCCGAGATAACCGTCGTCACCTCCCGGGGCCAGAAAGGGAAGCCGGTGGACTCGGTTCACCCGAACCTCAAAAACCTGATCGACCTGAACTTCGAGGACGTCGACCCGGCGGAGATCGCTAAAAAGTGCGATGTCGCCTTCACCGCCGTCCCGCACGGCGCCGCCATGACTGTTGTCCCGGGCCTGCTCAAGGAAGGCCTCCGCGTCATCGACCTCAGCGCCGACTACCGGCTGCCCGTGGCCCGGTTCGAAGAAGTCTACAAAAAGAAGCACGCCGACCCCAGAGAAGCCGTCTACGGCCTGCCTGAGCTGCACCCGGAAGTCAAGGACGCAACGCTTGTCGGCAACCCCGGCTGCTACCCTACCGGCGCTAACTTAGCCTGCGCCCCGCTCGTCGCGAAGGGCATCGTGAGCCGCGCCGTCGTCGACTCGAAGTCCGGCATCTCTGGCGCAGGCCAGGAGCCTTCTGCTGTGACACATTACCCCTTCGTCGCACAGAACGTCAGGCCCTACGCCATCACGACCCATCGGCACTTCTCGGAGATCCAGCAGGAGCAGTACCGGCTGGACCCCAACGTGAAGGTACATTTCACGCCCCACGTCATCCCGTCGACCCGGGGCATTATGACGACAGCGCACCTGTTCGTCAAAGAACCGATCACCCAGGAGCAGGTACAGTCGATCTACGAGGAGTTCTACAAGGACAAGCCATTCGTGCGGCTCCAGATGCCCTCGTTCGCCAATGTCCGCGGGTCTAACTTCTGCGACATCGCCTTCGAGGTCGAGCAGGGCTCGGACCGGGTAGTGGTCGTCTCGGCCATCGACAACATGGTCAAGGGCGCGTCCGGCCAGGCGATACAGAACATGAACCTGATGTACGGGTTCGACGAGCGCACAGGCCTGTGGACGAGCGGCCTGCCCCCATAATCACGAGAGGTGTCACTATGAAAGTCGAAGAGGTCATGACCAGAGACGTAATAACGTGCACGCCAGCGGACCCGATCGGGAAGATCGTGAAGCTGATGAGCGAGAAGGACATCAGCGGACTGCCCGTGATGGACGGGGAAAAGCTCGTGGGCGTCATCACCGAGGGCGACATCATGAAGGTCCTTGCCGGCCCCAGCGTTTCCAATACGCTGTGGCTGCCCAGCCCCTTTGAGGTACTGCTGGAAATCCCCTTCCGGGACATCATGCAGCTCAGGCGCATCCAGGAGTCCTTTAAAGACGTGAGCGAGAAGCCCGTCAGGGACGTAATGAGCAAGAAACCGGTCACCATCGAGCCGCAAAACGACATCGAGGACGCCTCGGGCCTTATGGTCCGGTACAAGATCAATCGTTTACCCGTCGTCAGGGGTGGCAAGCTGATAGGCATCATCACCCGAGAGGACATTATCCAAGGCTTAGGTGGTAAGAAGTGAAAACAATCGACGGGGGCATCTGCGCCGTAAAAGGCGTCAGGGCCTTCGGCATCAAGGAAGGCAAGCTGGGCCTCGCCCTCATGGTGGCGAAAGGCCCCTGTGCCGCAGTCTTCACGAGGAACAAGGTGAAGGCCGCACCCGTGCTCGTCTCACAGGAGCACCTGAAGAAGCACGGCAAAGAGTTCAACGGCATTATCGCCAACAGCGGCTGCGCCAACGCTTTCACCCATGAGCAGGGCATCAATGACGCCATCGCTATGGCAGGGCTGCTGGCCAGCAAGCTGGGCGTGGACCCGCACTCTATCGGGGTATCGTCGACCGGCGTCATCGGCAGGCCGATGAACATGGCCTGGTACAAAGACCACTTCGAGGAAGTCTTCTCGCAGCTCACGGATCAGCCCGTCGGCAGCGAAAAGGCCAACAGGGCGATCATGACCACGGACCTGGTGCCGAAAAGCTACGCGGTCGAGATCGACGGCGGCATCCGTTTCGGCGGCATCGCCAAAGGCTCCGGCATGATCGAGCCCAACATGGGCACCATGCTGTCGTTCCTGTTTACCGATGCCGAGATCAGCCAGCCGGAGCTGGAAAAGTGCCTGCGTGAGGCTGTCGATAAGTCATATAACATGGTCGTTGTGGATGGCGACACCAGCACGAACGACAATGTGTTCATCATCGCCACAGGAAAGGCGGGCAAGCCCAAAGACATGGGCAAGTTCCAGGAAGGGCTGGAAAAGGTCTGCATGGAGCTGGCGAAGAAAGTAGCCCGCGATGGTGAAGGTGCGACTAAGCTTATTGAGTGCACCGTGAAGGGCGCTAAGAGCGTCGAGGACGCACGGAAGGCTGCCAAGGCCGTCATCAGGTCGCCGCTGTTCAAGAGCGCGGTCTACGGCACCGACCCCAACTGGGGCAGGGCTGTTTGTGCGGTCGGGTACTCGTCGGCAGAGATGGAGCCTGCGAAGGTTACGCTGACTTTCTCGGACGGGAAAGAGTCGGTTAATCTCGTGGACGCCGGGTGGCCGAAGAGCGACGAGGCGGTACTTGCGAAGGCCAAGAAGATCATGGGCAACGATACGTTGTACGTGATCGTCGACCTGGCTCTTGGTAATGCGAGCGCGACGGCCTGGGGCTGCGACCTTACGCACAAGTACGTTGACATTAACGCATCGTATACAACATAGGCGAGAGTTGTATTTTCTGGCTCGCCGATTATTTCTTTTTTTAGAATAATGCAATCGTAACATGCCGTTTCTATTCATGCGCAGCATTCTCTGGCTCGTCATGTTGCCGGTTTTTAACAATAGTTTGACGTACCTGACGAGCTTGACAGGGGTCGCATGCCTGATCAAAATAATATAATCACTTAAATGACTTAAACCACTTTTCATAGCCCTTATGCGCAGTAAAGCAACGTATGATAAACAAAATTTCGCCACTAACCTGGTAAATTATTCTTCCCTGTCCGACATCCTCAACATGTACCGGGATACCAAACCTCAGGTGTCTTCGTGGCGGCATCTGGGAGACCTTTTCCAGGTGCTTTAAAAAAAGGAGATAAGTGGGTTTATCCATCTCGTCAAGATCATTCGCAGCCTGCTCCGACAATTGTACATCCATCTAATCACAGACCGCGTTTCCTGGCTTGTTTTTTCTTTACTTCTTCTAATGTATAGGTTTTAACCTTCCCCGTCTCGATGTCAGCCATCATAGCTTCAACGCCTCTGTCTACGAGTCGGGCTTCTTCCTCGTCAATTTCCCTCTCATAGAGCGTTAATGCCTGCCGTATTACTTCTGTCTGGTTCCCGGCGTAACCCTTTTTAATGATTTTTTCGATGATAGCTTCGTACGGTGTGCCGAGATTCACATTAAGCGCCATGCGTGTCTCCATGTTTATTGAATGTAGATTGAGTATATATCTATTACGCATGGTAATACCTTTAAAACTTATAATATTGCCCTTGACCCGGGCTCAATTTCTAGTATGATTCTGGCAGGATCTGCCGATGAGATTTCAAAATATGTCTCTACAGCATCGCGAATATTTTTCATCAGGTCATCCCAGTTCTTACCCTGTGTTACGATACCGAAGTCCCGATTGCTTGCTACGAGCATTTTTTCACCTTTACGTACGCGAAGAGTAACTGAAACCATATTTTCACCTGACAAGTTCTAATTTCTCTATTGAATAGTAACTTATATTCAACGTATTGAACTTAAGCCTTACGATAGCATATTTTATACAGTATAGCATTGCATAAAAATCTGAAAATGGAGAAATGGTATAAAAATTTAAATATTCGTTCGTTTGTGTACTTAGTGTATTTCGATTAATAGACTCGCGTATATCGTAATGTGATAATTATGGCAAGATTCCAGTCGCTCAAAGGTTTCCGGGACTTTTACCCGGAGGAAATGGCCGCCCGCCGGGACGTAATGGACAAGATCTTCGAAGTGGTACGGCATTACGGCTTCCGGGAAGTGGACACGCCGAGCGTGGAGTCGCTGGAACTGTTCAGGGTGAAGAGCGGCGAGGAGATCGTCCAGCAGACCTTCTCCTTCAAGGACAAAGCCGAACGGGACATCACGCTTATACCTGAGCTGACGCCTACGGTCGCACGGATGGTCGTCGAGCGGGCCAAGACGCTGCGCCTGCCGATCAAGTGGTTCTCCATGCCCAAGATGTGGCGGTACGAGGAGCCTCAGTCAGGCCGTCTTCGAGAGTTCTACCAGCTGAACGTCGACATTTATGGCGTGAAAGGGCCGGAGGCCGACGCCGAGGTCTTAGCCGTCGGCATCGACCTGATGCTGAGTCTCAACCTGCAGGGCGAGTTCATCTTCAAGATCAGCGACCGCAGGCTCATGCAGGGCATTTTAGAGGGCATGGGCTTCACCAACCCGGGGCCGATCTTTGCTGCGATCGATAAGCGCGGCAAGATCACGGGCGAGGAGTTCAAGAAGATGCTTTACGACGCCGGCATGGACGACTTCCAGGTCGGGGAGCTCGAGGCCATACTGGATACGAGGGGGCCAATGGCCGAGGCACTGCCATTGTTAAGACAGGTGGCGGCGAAGTACGTCGAGTCGCCGGGAGCGAAGGAAGGGCTGGAGAACCTGGAGAAGCTGTCCGGGCTGATGGCTTTGTATAATATGGTCCAGTTCTGCGAATTCGACCCGTCGATCATTCGCGGGTTGGCGTATTACACGGCTACTGTGTTCGAGTGCTTTGATACGAAGGGTGAGCTAAGGGCCATTTTTGGCGGCGGGCGGTACGATAAGATCGTCGGGCTGTTCGGCGGCGAGGATATGCCTGCTGTAGGGTTCGGGATGGGAGATGCGGTGCTGGAGATCCTGATGCGGCGGGCCGGAGTTTGGCCGCAGGAGTCCATTTGCACGGATTACTATATCCTGAAGACAAAGCCGGAGTTCAAAGAGACGGAGATGTTCATCGCCCAGTCGCTGCGGGAGAGGGGTTTCGTCGTGGAGTTCGACCTGCAGGGGAGGAACTTTTCGAACCAGATGAAATATGCCAACGCTATCGGGTCGAAGACTGTATTGATCCTTGGTGACAGAGAGATGGCCGAGGGGAAGGTCACGGTCAAGGATATGACCTCCGGAGAGCAGAAGACGGTTGAAGTGCTCGCGTTTTTAAATAACAAGAAACCCTGACGAATCTTTTAATTTCTTAACACTCGAACGCTATCCCGACGGCATGGAAATTAAATCCGTTTTAGTCAACTTTAGATACGATCTCTTTTTCGAGCTGTCTAATCGATTTACCAAGGTTTAACTCATCATCGAGGGCTTTGTTAATATCCTTTTTAATTTTAAACCGCATCTTTGCTCTTAAAAACTCTTTATCGGGGATCCAGGGTGAAGATTCATGTATCCAGTCATATTTATCCTGAAGCGCTTCCAGGGTTTTTTCATCAATCATTTTTATTTCCTGGGCTCTATTCAGATCCCTTATGAGTGAAGTGAATAATATTACTGCCTGGTTATGAGTCTCAGCGTTTTTCTCGAAGTTTAATACCAGCTCAACAAGCGATAAGATAAATAAGATCAACGAAAAAACACCGGCTAAGAGCAGATATATATTTTCATCAAAATTTCTCGTGAAAATAAGAGTGGTCGACATAGTCGATCCGATTAATAAGACGATCTTGATGAACTTTGATATAAAACCATACTTTTTTCCGAGGCTGGCATGAGCGCTTCTGGTAATTTCCGCCCTCGCTTTTATTTTTTTAATCTGGTTTATCGATTCTTCATTAATACTATCCATCAAAGATTCACCCATTCGTCTTTCAGTCATATTAAGGGCCACAATGGCCATAATTATTCGAATTTTTTTAAGTGTCAGGCTTTATTTTTTATCGCATTTCTTACAGAGTCGCCATTCGTAGTATGGAAATTCAAGGGTGTTTTTTCGAATTTCGCGGCCACCGACTCATAAAACCTTTCATTCTCGAAATTTCCGCTATCTGACCTGAACTTTTTAGCATAGAACATCGTTAGCTCCGCTACCTGATCCGCATGGAAGTTAAACATCTCTGATAGCGTATGGATATCCTCTATCGTCTCTTTTAATTCGCTCTGTGCGTAAGCACTCGTCTTATGATCTTTCATGTACTTTCCTCCATTTTTAACCGTTTTAACTTCAGCAATAGCCTGAACATATCGGATATCGCTGTTCAGGCCAGATAAGCTGATATCGGCAAGCTATTAGATCATGAGGGTGATTCTGTCACTTACCGACTTGTTCCTGTTATGGTTTTATTTTTAGTTTACAATGAGAAGCAATGAAAAAAGGATGACGATTACGTCATCTTCCGGTCGCTGATGTCGCTGCGGTCGACCCTGTTGCCGCCGTCGGACCAGCCTTTGAGGCCGTCCTCGTAGGCATAGACGTACCTGGAACCCAGGTTCATGAACTTCTCTGCGGCATCGTCATTGAGCCTGGTATGGCCGTGGGTGCCCGGGCCGTAGACGATGATGTCCGTGCCCTTACTGATCTTCTTAGCCATGGACATGGTCTCGTCATCGAACATGTTGGATGCGCCGGGTATGTGGCCTTTAATAAAGGCTTCCATCTCTCGCACGTCGACGAGCATGTACGGCCTGTCTCTCTTTAAGCGATCTTTTAACTGACTGGTGGATAGTTTTTGAACTTTGAACTCCATAATTATCTCTCCATATATTTTAATAATATAATCTAAAAAATGAGTTTTATAAATTATATTAGGTTTATAAAGGGGTCTCGAGTATATATACCTATGTTTAGTAATATATAAAAATACTATAACAATATAACCTATAGTAATATATTTTAAGATAAGCTCTTTTGTATCTGGCAACAAGCATGAAGACGATGTTATACTCTGTTAAAGATATTTTTTCACGGGGTAATTCAGAGTCAGGGATATGACGAATAGTTAGCAGAAGACTGTCGATGTGCTTTTTTAATTTAAAAAATTTTATTTTTTAAAGGAAGACCGGAGGTAAAGATGGAAAGAGAGTATGATTTCTTAGATACTCTCTGTACTCCATTTTCTTCTATGGCTTAGGTTACCCAATCGGCAGGATCTTCTTTCCATACGCCTCGTTCAGGATATCAGCCATGGCCAGGTAGAAGGCGCTGAAGCCGCAGAAGATGCCCACGTATCCGCCGACGGTCTTGATGGTCGCGTCGCCGGTATAGTCGCCTGCTGCAATGATAAAGAAGAGCAGAGCTGCGGAGCCGAAGACCACCTGGAATGCCCTGGGCTTGTTCAGGGTGCCGATGAACATATAAGCCACAAACAGGCCCCACACGCCGATCAACGCGCCCATCGAATGGCCGTCTACTGCCGCGGTCAGGCCCAGTTTCGGGAGGAGCTGGATGGCGATGAAGAGGATCCAGAACAGGCCGAAGGACGTGAACGCCGTCCCGGCGAAGGTATTTCCTTTATGGAACTCCATCCACCCGGCGAAAATTTGTGCAATGCCACCGTAGAAGATGCCCATAGCCACGATCATCCCGAGGCTCTCTGCAGGGATGAGGCCCGCCAGTTTCATGCACAGGAGAATCGTCGTCATGCCGAAGCCCATCAGGCCAAGAGGGGCCGGGTTTCCGAGTCCGGCAGGGGCCTTTGCGGGGGCTTCTTTTACCACACTAACAACCTTTTGTTCGACTGTCAAAATAATAACCCAAATGTCATCATTATTTATCGCTAATATAGATGGCGCTTTGTCATTATTAATCATGAGTTAAAATAATAGTATAATTTGTATCACCGGATGATGGCCGAAGCTATGGGGATTTATTATTAAACGGGCACCTGAAGAATGGCCTTGTATAGTCTATACGCCCCCGGTCACGCTCGCCAGGGGCGCCAGGTGGCCAGGAGTCGACTGATGACCCGGGCACTGGTCGGGTATAAGATGATGAAAAACAAGCCTGGCAATTCGTCGCAGACTGCCCGAGCGCCCGCGCGCGCACACGTAAGATTGCGGGCTTTGCAGTCGTCGATTCTTAAAAGTTTTTCATAGGCGTGCCAAGACTTTCTCAAAGACATATCCTGAGCAGGCTTAGTAATTGCATGTGGCAGGAGTCACATTGCCTGGAAATGTCCATGTCCCATTAATAATCCAAAAATGGTTATATTAACAGAAACAGGCACAGGTACAGGTATTCCCGGACCGAAATATCTCACGATCTTCCTCCAGTCCTTTAACGATTCCTCCATCTTCCTGTTCTAGTTCATTCCAAGATTATCGGATATATGCCGGTAAAAGGAACCGTGTACCGCTGACTCGGCCGCAGGAAAAATAACAAACTATATATAGAAGCTTAAGCCTATAACAGCCTGGAGAATTATAATCTAAATTTTTTAATTTGTACTTTTCGTACTATCATTAATTAAAGGAGGTTTTATATTTGGCACAAGAAGCAGGCCAGCAATATATCATTTTAAAAGAAGGCTCCAGCAGGACAAGGGGCCGTGACGCGCAGGGAATGAATCTCATGGCCGCGAGGGCAGTCGCCGGAGCAGTCAGGACGACGCTCGGGCCGAAGGGCATGGATAAGATGCTCGTCGACTCGCTTGGCGACGTCGTCATCACGAACGATGGCGTTACCATTCTCAAGGAAATGGACATCGAGCACCCCGCTGCGAAGATGATCGTGGAGATCGCCAAGACCCAGGACGACGAGGTCGGCGACGGCACCACCACCGCAGTAGTACTCGCAGGGGAGCTGCTCAAGAAGTCCGAGGAACTTTTAGACCTGGACATCCACCCGACAGTCATTGCGACGGGTTACAGGCTGGCAGCTACCAAGGCGAGAGAGATACTCAATTCGCTGGCATACCCCGTGACCATCAAGGACGAGGACCTGCTCAAGAGGTTCGCGATCACCGCCATGACCGGCAAGGGCCCGGAGTCTATCGGCGAGATGCTGGCTGACCTCGTGGTCAAGTCCGTCAAAGCCGTTGTCGACGAGAACGGCAAGGTCAATGTCGATGACATCAAGGTCGAAAAGAAAGTCGGCGGTACAATCGGCGATTCCAAACTGATCCAGGGCCTTGTCATCGACAAGGAACGGATAAGCTCGAACATGCCCAAGACGGTAAAGAACGCGAAGATTGCGCTGCTCGACGTTGCGCTGGAGATCAAAAAGACCGAGATCGACGCCAAGATCCAGATCACCAGCCCCGACCAGCTCCAGCTGTTCATGGACGAGGAAGAGCGGATGCTGAAGAACATGGTTGACAAGGTCGAGAAGACTGGCGCCAACGTCGTGTTCTGCCAGAAGGGCGTGGACGACCTCGTGCAGCACTTCCTTGCCAAGGCAGGCATCATGACCGCCCGCCGGGTCAAGGAATCCGATCTCAAGATGCTCGCCAAGGCGACCGGCGCCAGGGTCAGCACCAGCCTCGATCAGCTGTCAAAAGCAGACCTGGGCATCGCAGGCCTCGTAGAAGAGCGCAAGATCGGCGACGAGAACATGATCTTCGTCGAACAGTGCAAAGACCCCAAGGCAGTCTCTCTCATACTGCGTGGCGGAACCGAGCACGTCGTCGACGAGCTTGACAGAGCAGTCCATGATGCGCTCCGCGTCGTCGGCATTGTGGTCGAGGACAAGAAATACGTCGTAGGCGGCGGTTCGACCGAAATCGAGCTGGCAATGCGCATGAAAGACTACGCGTCCACCGTCGGCGGCAGAGAACAGCTCGCCATCGAGGCGTTCGCGGAGGCCATGGAGGTCATCCCGAGGACGCTCGCCGAGAACGCGGGCCTGGACCCGATCGACGTTATCGTCGACCTGAGGAGCAAGCACGAGGGCAAGAAGGGCGATGGCAAGAACTTTGGCATCAATGTCTTTACGGGCGAGCCCGTGGACATGAAGAAGGCCGGGGTTATCGAGCCGTTACGCGTCAAGACCCAGGCCATCAGCGGCGCCGCCGAGGTTGCCGTCATGATCCTGCGGATCGACGACGTCATTGCCGCCAGCAAGTTATCCGGCGGGCATGGCGCACCGGGCGGCATGCCACCCGGCATGGGCGATATGGGAATGTAAGGTCATATCCTTACATTTTTAACTTTTTCTTTAAATTTTAGAATGGTAACAGGGCATTTGCTAATCATTTATTATAATGACAGTCTTTCCATCGATCTTATAGCCTGATACTGATATTGGCTCTCCGGGCATTTTTTCCATGCCTGTAGAATCCTTTATGTTCTGTAATGTCTCTTCTTCGCCTAATGGCTCGTCTGCATAATCAAAGCTATTCGCCAGGATCGCGGCAGCCAGCAGATCGACGATTTTCGACCGGGCCAGCCTGAAGGTCCGGATACCTCCTGCCTGTTGATCAACCTCGAGAATCTTATTTTGTATAAGCTCTGGTATCTTCTTTGTGAGGGTGACTCTTGAAAGTCCTGTATGCTCGTTTAATTCGGAAATATTATAAGAGTTTCCTCCGTCGCTGATGAAGAAGTCGATTAGCCGTATCTTAGACGTATCTCCAAGGAATTGACTCAGGGCCATATTTTTTTATACGCTCTTTTCAATTATAAACCTAACTGTACACTATGTACATTTAAATATGCATAAGATGTATTATACATTTACATGCAATTATGTATTTAAGTTATTTAGCACATATGGAAGCCAGTGGTTGTTATAGTGACAGATGAAACAGGATTTGATCGATTTGAAATGTATATAATCTGGAAATTAGTATCACATCGCTGGTGGTGCGATAAACATCTCGACAGACGCGACGCTATCAAAGGTATACCTGGTCGACGATATGAAGCTGCCGCCGAAGCTATTGACTCCCTGATCAGTAAAAAGTTGATCCAGAGCATGAAAAAGCAAGGCAGGGACGATATATGTGCACCCAAGCACCTGAAAAGCTATTTTGAAAGGTTGCTACATGAGTACCATGGTAAAGAAGGCTACGAGTTCATTCGAGGGCTGGAATATATAAAGTAATCATTGTTTTTAACTTGTTTTATTTCAGCGGGGCTGCAGGGGTAGTATAAACAAGGCAGCGACGCATTGCCATTTAAAATAATAGTCTTGGCGCTCTTGGCTACCTGTCGCCCTTGGCGAGCGTGACAGGAGTCGCATAACCTTAAAACGGCTGATCACATTAATATTTCTGTAATTCTCGAACCTATATCTATCGATGATCGGCAGTGGTGTAATATGGCATGTATCAGGATCGACATATCCCAAGAGTATATGTATGGAGAAATTCAAAAAGAAATAACGGTACGATATCTACCGATCATTGACTATCCCGGAGGACTGGAAAAGTGAGCGATAAATCAGCGGCCGATGCAAATACCATTCCACTGTATCCGGAGACTTATTTTAAACCTGCGCAGACCGATAGGCCTGTTATGAAGAAATACCATGCGAATTTTATCGTCAAGGTAGATGAGGATGGTATTCTCTGCGCTGCGGATATGGAACAGGGCATTTTTACCGATGGCATGACAAAGGAAGAGCTGATGAAAAACATACACGAAGCCGTGGAATGCCATTTCGACGTGCCCTCCTATGATGAAGTAGACATACGGATAAGTTATTGATAGAGCTATAATTCGGCAATATCTGGTCGAGATATTGTTTGTCTCATGTCAAACGCCCGATCATCTACGGCAAAAAGATGATCAAGTTTCTCCAGAGGAACGGTTATGTTCTCGTGAGAAGCAAGGGCAGTCACTTTCACTTCAAACGCCGTGACGGACAAGGTTTCCTGATCACTATAGCTGTCCACGGTAAAGA
The DNA here is from genome assembly GCA_963769045.1 of uncultured Methanocellaceae archaeon. Classification (GTDB taxonomy): domain Archaea; phylum Halobacteriota; class Methanocellia; order Methanocellales; family Methanocellaceae; genus Methanocella_A. The sequence continues at coordinate 197 of CAVYKK010000001.1, read as the reverse complement.
CGAGATCAAGCCTGACACTCTCGATAATATCATCGAGTACTATGCAAAGAATGAGGGACAGACTATTGATGAAGTCCGACAGGCTCTTCTCGATATGTAGAAATCTATACGATTTAAAATGACACAGCCGGTATATCGATCCATCGTGTGGTAAATGCTAATATTATTGTTTTATTTCAGCAGGGCTGCAGGTGTAG